>CAWHZU010000001.1:0-210543 GCA_963833885.1 uncultured Actinomycetota bacterium
CGTGTCGTGCGAGTCCTCATCCAAGTGCGAGGCGGTCGGGGCTGACTTCGACGGCACCAGCACCGACTGCATTCCCCCGCCCGACGGCGCGGGCTGCCCGGTGCCCGATGCGCTGGCGATGGGCTGGACGGGGACCATGTGGCAGACGCAGGCGACGCCGGTGCAGCCGTTCATGGACTACAACAACAGGGCCGGCCCGGCACGAGCAACTGGCAGGACACCGCCGTGTCGTGCTGGTCCTCCGGCTGCATGGCGTCGGGCTGGCAATACGAGGCCAGCGACCCGAGCAGCGTCCAGCCGGCCCCGTATGCCGAGTACTGGAACGGGACCTCCTGGAGTGTTTCGGAGTGGGGCAATACCGATGACACCCCCTTCGCCTCTTATCCCAGCATCAGCTGCACCACCACCAGCGATTCGTGTACTGGCGAGGGCGGGGCGCTCACAGCCATCCATTGCACCTCCGCCGCTGACTGCACCGCTGCCGGCTTCTTCTATGGCTACCCCGGCCCGTACGAGACGGCGATAGTGCAATGGAACGGCACCCAGTGGACCCAGGTTTCCTCACCCAACCCGGATTACAATTCCTCGACCGAGAAGGGCCCTGGTGACGCTTTCACCGGACTGGCATGTACCAGCACGGTATGCACTGCCGTGGGCAGCGAGTCCGCCACCGACTACGTCTTCATAGGCGGTGGCCCGGGAACCGTTATAGCCGCGCGCAATTAGGCCCGTGACGGGCGGACTTTGGGTCCCGAAGGATGCGCCTAGCCCGCTAGGCAGGAGACTAAATCTTCTGCGGCATGCCAGTTGCCGCAGAGCAGGAATGCCGTCCGCCGCAGTTGCGGCGAGGCGGTCTCCGCGAATTCAGCGAACTCCTCGTCCGGTGTCACGTCACCAGCGCTCCTCAAAGCTGCCCGGCGCGTGGTGGCATGTCCGCGCATCCAGGCCGGCATGCCGCCACACAACAGATGCACCGGGCGCGGCATTAGGTTGTGTCGCGCCGCCAAAGAAGGTCAGGCTGGACCGCGGCACCAAGCGAGCCCGTAGTCGTTCAGCTCATCGACTTTGGGCGATTGGCCAGACCGGCTCAGCCGAGTACGCACTTCGTCAGGCTCTGGAAATAGCGGGTGTGGTCGGCCAAACTGGCACGGGGCCGCCATGGCTATGCACCATGGCGGCCCCGGCAGAACGCGAACCGCGGGATTGACGCGGCCTGACCGCCTACTCGTCCTCGGGCGTGGTGTGGATCAGCTTCTTGTTCACGAACTCGTCGATGCCCAGCGGCCCGAGCTCCCGGCCGACGCCCGAGCGCTTCGTCCCGCCGAACGGCAGTTCCGGGCCACCGCCCTCGGCCTGGTTGATCCAGACCATGCCGACATCCAGCCGGTCGGCCACGTCCAGGGCCAGTGTCTCGTCGCGGGAGAACACCGCGCCCCCAAGACCGTAGGAGCTGCTGTTGGCCAGGTCCACGGCCTCGTCGGCGCTGGACACCTTGTAAACCACCGCGGCCGGCCCGAATAGCTCCTCGCGGTAGGCGCGCATCTCCGGGGTTACCCCGGTGAGCACGGTGGCCTCCACGAACGCGCCGGGCCGGTCCAGCCGGTGCCCGCCCAGCTGCACGGTTGCACCCTTGCTGACCGCGTCTTCGATCTGGCCCATCAGAATCTCGGCCGCCCGCTCCGACGACAGCGGGCCGTAGGCCACGGACGGGTCGGTGGGGTCGCCGGTGGTGTAACCGGACATCGCGGCGGTGAACTCGGACACGAACTCGTCGTAGACGTCCTCGGTCACGATCATGCGCTTGGAGGCGTTGCAGGCCTGCCCGCCGTTCTCCATGCGGGCGGCGGCCGCGGCCTTGGCCACGCTCGGCAGGTCCGCCCCGTCCAGCACGATGAACGGGTCCGAGCCGCCCAGCTCCAGCACAACCTTCTTCAGGTTCTGCCCGGCGACCGCGGCCACGGCCGATCCGGCCCGCTCGCTGCCGGTCACCGACACCCCGGCGATCCGCGGGTCGGCGATCATCTCGGCCACCTGCTCGTTGGTGGCGAACACGTTGATGTACGCGTCGGCGGGCAGCCCGGCATCGTGGAAGATCTGCTCCATGGCCGAGGCCGACTCCGGGCACTGCGGCGCGTGCTTGAGGATGATCGTGTTGCCGATCATCAGGTTGGGCGCGGCGAACCGGGCCACCTGGTAGTAGGGGTAGTTCCAGGGCATGATCCCCAGCAGCGCCCCGACCGGGGACTTGCGCACCCAGGCCGTACCCGGCGTGTTGGACTGCAGTGGCTCGTCCTTGAGCAGGTCGGCCCCGTTGTCGGCGTAGTAGCGGTAGATGCCGCGGGTGAACGCCAGCTCGCCCTGGGCCTCGGCCGTGGTCTTGCCCATCTCGCGGGTGATGATCGCGCCAAGCTCGGCGGACCTCTCCTTGTAGATCTGGGCAACCTTGCGGAGGATCTCCGCGCGTTCGCTGATGGGGGTCCGCCGCCACGCGGTGTAGGCGTGCGCCGCCCGGTCCAGGACGTCGCTGATCTCGGCGTCGGTGGCCGTCGGGTACTCCTTCTCTACCTGGCCGGTGGACGGGTTCACAACCTGGTACATCATTGCCTCTGCCTCTCCCTCGAGCACGGCTCAGGTGCTGGTGATCAACGAGCCTACCGGGGGCCGGCCCAGGCCAGGGGCGGTTATGGTCGTGGTGTGACGATTCGGCTGGCAGGCTAGCCGCAGAGTCTTCCAGCGGCCGTCGGCCCCGTTGCAACGAGGAGGTTTCCATGGCAGAGGTCACGCTCGAGATCGGGAGTGAGACTCGCTGTGCCGGTGACACGATGCCCGGCGAGGTGAAGAGCGTGGTCGTCGACCGTGGTACCCGGACGGCAACCCACCTTGTGGTCGAGCCAAGGCACCGCTCGGGGCTCGCTCGGCTGGTTCCGCTGGACCACGTCGACGCCACGGGCGGCACGATCCAGCTCCGCTACACCGAAGCCGAGTTCAAGGACCTTAGCGCCGCTGAGGAAACACTCGCGGAGATCCTCCCAGGCCCTGGCCCGGTGGAGGTGATCCCGGAGGGCTGGCGAAGCGCGGACGACGAGCCACGCTGGGACGGCGTCCAGAGCCCGCCGGTTCGCGGTGAGATGACCGCGGGAACCATCGACCTCGTCCCTCTGCTCCTCCCCCCGACCGAGGAGGAAGAGCGCCGTGGCGATCATGTTCATGCCACCGACGGCGACATAGGGCAACTCCGTGCGCTCAGCATCGACCCCGACAGTCACCGGGTGACGCACGTTCGCGTACTGCTCAAGGAAGGCTTGTGGCATCACAAGGAAGTGGCCATCCCGGCCGGCGACGTCGCCGGATTCGGCGACGGCGTAAATCTCAACCTCACCAAGCAGCAGGTTGAGGACTTGGCGCCGGAGGGCGCTGACGATCGGAGCCAGTAACGCGACGCGGAGTCGTGATACGGCTCCGGTCATGACTCGACCGGCCGCGGTGCCCGCTACGGCTGAGCCGGGTTCAAGGGTCACAGTATGGCGAAAACGTCATAACTGGGCCTGTTACGGTGCAGAATCGTCGCTGTAGAACGATTGCATCTTGTGGACTTACGGGGGACATCCCATGCCACAAGGCGCAAGGCACCACGCTGCATCACACCCCCTGAGAGGTCGCGATGGCAGAGTCCATCCGCTGGGGCACGGGTCCTGGAACGCGGGGCGCGCTCACAATTCCGCCGGTGGCCGTCGGCTTAGCCGCGCCTTCGCTTGCTGACGGGCGGTCCGGCGGCTGGGGGGTGCAGCGGTGGGCCACGTAAACACGGTCGCGTTCACGGTCCTGGTCGTAGCGTTCGTGGCGGTGACCCTGATCGGCTTCGGCGCCGCCAGGTGGCGCCCGGCCGAGAACCCGATGAACCTGAACGAGTGGGGACTCGGCGGACGCGGGTTCGGCACGTTCATCAGCTGGTTCCTGCTCGGCGGCGACATTTACACCGCGTACACGCTGATCGCGGTCCCCGCGCTCGTCTATGCCGTCGGCGCGGCGGGGTTCTACGCGCTGGCCTACCAGATCGTGGTTTATCCGATCGTCTTCATCTTCGCCCCGCGGCTCTGGTCGGTTGCCCGAGCGCGCGGCTACGTCACGCCCGGCGAGTTCGTCCGGGGCCGTTACGGCTCGCAGGGCCTCGGGCTCGCGGTCACGTTCACCGGCATCCTGGCCACGATGCCGTACATCGCGCTGCAGCTCGTCGGCATCGAGTCGGTGCTGATCGTGCTTGGAGTCGGCGGCTCGAGCACCGGGCTCCTGAAAGATCTGCCACTTATCGTCGCGTTCATAGTCCTCGCCGCGTATACGTATCTGGCCGGGCTGCGGGCGCCGGCGCTGATCGCGTTCGTGAAAGACACGCTTATCTGGGTGACGGTCATCGTCGCGATCCTGTACATCCCGGCGAAGCTCGGCGGCTGGGGGCACATCTTCGGCGTTGCTTCGGCGCAGCTGAAGACGGTCAACCCGGCGACCGGCCAGCCGCGTGGCGGCGTCAACCTGCCGCCGGCCGGGGAATGGTCGTTCGCGACCCTGGCGCTCGGCTCCGCGCTCGCCCTTTTCATGTACCCGCACGTGGTGACCGGGATGTACGCCGCCAAGCGGCGCGACGTCGTCCGGCGCAACCTGGCTGCGCTGCCCGCGTTCACGCTGGTGCTCGGCATGATCGCGCTGTTCGGCTATATGGCGCGGGCGGTTCCGGGCGTAAACGCCGGCGTCAAGGCCAGCGGCGACAACACCCAGCTCTCGGTGCCGCTGATGTTCGAGCACATGTTCCCGTCCTGGTTCGCCGGGATCGGCTACGCCGCGATCGTCATCGGCGCGCTCGTGCCCGCGGCCATCATGTCGATCGCGACAGCGAACCTGTTCACCCGCAACGTGTACAAAGAACTCCTGCGGCCGAACGCTTCGCCGGCGGAGGAGACCCGCGTGGCGCGGCTGGCCTCGCTGGTCATGAAAGTTGGCGCGCTCGCCTTCGTGCTGGCGCTGAACAAGACGTTCTCGATCAACCTGCAGCTGCTCGGCGGGATCTGGATCGCGCAGATCTTCCCGGCGATCGTGGTCGGCCTCTACACCCGCTGGTTCCACCGGTTCGCACTGGTCATCGGGTGGGCGGTGGGGATGGCGTACGGCACGGCCGAGGCGTGGCGGACGCCCGGCAACGGCCAGGCGCACTTCGGCGCGTCAACGGCCCCCATACTGGGTCACGTTGTCTACATCGCGATCGCCGCTCTCGTGATCAACTTCGCCGTCACCACCGTCCTCACGCTCGTCTTCCGCGCGCTCCGGCTGCCGGCCGGTTACGACGAGACCCGGCGTGCCGACTACACCGTCGACCCGGATGAACCCGCGAACGGGCCCATCGACCTGCCCGCCGACGGCCCTGCCGTGCGCCTCAAGAGACTCGGCCCTCGCCACGCGGCGCACGCGTCGAACGGGGCCAGCCGGGCCGAAAAGGGACCCTCACCGGCCACGGTCAGGAGCTCGCAACGGCCAAAACAGCCGCGGCCAAGGCGGCCAGACCCGAGATGGGGCGGGGCAGGTCTGGCCGGCCCGCCCCGGGCCGCCGGGCCACCTCAGGGCTGACCGGTCAGTTACCGTCCTGCCATGGCTACACCGGCTGATTGCTACACCTGCGCGGGCAACGCGGACATCAGCCGGCTGCCGCCGCGCGAGCTGATCGCCGCCGACGATCTCTGGCGGGTCGCGCATGCGTTTGGCTCCGCCCTGCCCGGCTGGCTGGTGCTCATCCCGCGCCGGCACGTCACCTCGATCGCCGCCCTGACCGACGCCGAAGCCGCTGCACTCGGGACCTGGCAGGTCCGGCTCTCGCGGGCACTGCAGCAGGTCACAGGCTGCGAGAAGACCTACGTCGCGCAGTTCGCCGAGGCAGCGGGCTTTGCGCACGTCCACTTCCACATCGTGCCGCGCCCGGCCGACTTGACCCGTGACCTCCGGGGACCGCGGATCTTCGGCCTGCTGGGTGTGCCGGACGGCCAGCAGATCTCCGACGACAGGATGGACGAGATCGCCCGGGAACTCACCTTGGCGCTAGGAACGCCCTGAGATAGGGCCTTTAACCTTTGGGCGGCCACCTGGCGTCTGGTCATACCATGACCCACGGAGGCGGGCATGGGCCGGATCTGGCGCAATGAGGCGGGCATTGTCCTGCTGGCTTACTTCATCGCGTGCGTGGCCGGGCTTGGCTGCGCCGCGCTGGGGCACCCAGGTCCTCGCGCGCAGCAGACGCCGTTGGCCCAGCAGGCGCCCTGGCTGCTGCTTACGGCGTTCCTGACCTGGCGCGTCTGGCGCCGCGGCCGCATCTCACGAGCCTTCCTGATCTTGGCTGGGATCGGTGAGTTCGTTAAGTTCGCGCATCTCGGCCCCGCCGGGTGGAACCCTTCCGTGCTCGGCCTGATCGCCATCTACGCCGTCCAGCTCGGGCTGCTGCTGAGCCCGGCCGTCTCACTCCGATGCTGGAAGGACGCGTCGCACCGGCCGTCAGCGGACGCGCTCGCGGCGCGGGCGATTCCCCGGCTCTGGATGGTGCTGACCGCGCTGCTGGCCGGGCTGGTCGTGACGCTCCTGTTCCTCGCCAGCATGGACTGGGGGGCGCTGCCGGGCTGCGGCCCGGCCGGGGCGGCCCTCGCCCAGCTGCCAGGCCGCTGCTTCGGCCTGCAAGAAGGCCTTCCGCTGCGCTTCCTCAGCGCCTACCAGGGGGTTCCGGAGATCGGCAAGAGGGCCCTCGTCGAGGACTGGTCCCAGTGGTCACTGGTCAGCTTCTCGGTGCTCTATCTGCTGCGGCTGCAGTTCAGGCGCCTCGAGTACACGCCCGCGGCCACCGAGCAGCCATCCACCGTCTGATGGCCGGCCCGCTCCCCATTCGCCGAGCCGCCCGGGTCCTGCTGCTCGATCCCGAAGACCGCGTGCTGCTGATGCGCTACGACGACGGGCCGCCGAACGGCCATCACTGGACCACGCCCGGCGGGGGCCTCGACGACGGCGAGGACTACCGCTCGGCCGCGCTGCGCGAGCTCGAGGAAGAGACCGGCTGGGACGACGTGACTCTGCTCGACGAGGTGGACCGGCGCAGCTTCGACATGGACTACGGCGGGCGGATGGTGCACCAGCACGAGCGCCTCTACCTGGCGCGCACCGACCGGGCCCGGCGCGAGATCCGCGGCGTCGAGGCGATGCACGCGGCCGACGGCATCGCCGCCTGGCGGTGGTGGACGCTGGCCGAACTGGACGCGACGGACGAGGCCGTCTGGCCGTCGCACCTTGCCGACCTGATCAGGAGCGCGGTTCACCACTGACGTCGGAGGCGCTGACAGGCCGCAAACCAGTTGCCGGTGCGGGCCCGAGCCCGGCACGCTGAGGGTCATGACCGTCCCGCCTGCCGCAGGAGTCCGCGTTGCCTTCCAGGCCGTTCCGCCACGCGTGCGGTCGGCCGTCGAGCAGGTCTGCGGCTCCCCGGTGGTCGAGGCCAGCACGCAGGCCGGCGGCTTCAGCCCTGGGGTCGCCGCCCGGGTCAGCTGCGCCGACGGGAGCAGGCACTTCGTCAAGGCGGTTTCCGCCGAGGTAAATCGGCGCAGCGTGGATATATACCGCCAGGAGCGGGACGTGCTCACGGCGCTCGAGCCGGTCATTCTCGCCAGCGATCTCCCCATCCCGCGGCTACGCGGATCGGTGGATCTCGACTCGTGGGTGGCGCTGATCCTCGACGATGTCGACGGACGGCATCCGGCGGAGCCGTGGAAGCCGGATGAGCTCGGCCGGGTCGCGGCGGCGCTCGACCGGCTCGCGGCGGCGCTGACGCCCGCGCCGATCGCGGTGCCTGCGGTCGGTGAGAAGTACGCCCGGGCATTCACCGGCTGGCGGCGGCTGGCGCAGTCCGGTCGGACGGACGGCCTCGATCCCTGGACGCGGGCCCGTCTCGACGACCTGGCCGACCTGGAGTCGACCTGGGAAGCGCACACGGTCGGCGACACACTCCTGCATACGGACGTCCGCGCGGACAACATCCTGCTCACTGGCGACGACGACGTCGTCATAGTGGACTGGCCCCACGCGTGCCGCGGGGCGGCCTTCGTCGACCACGTGCTCTTTGCCCCGAGCGTGGCCATGCAGGGCGGCCCCGAGCTGACGGACCTGCTGGCCCTGTCCGCGGCGGGCCGGAGCGCGGACCGGCGGCAGGTGGCCGCGACGTTGTGCGCGCTCGGCGGGTATTTCACCTACCAGTCCCTGCGGCCGGCACCGGCCGGGCTGCCGACGGTCCGCGCGTTCCAGGCGGCCCAGGGTGAGGTGACCAGGCGCTGGCTCGCGCAGCTTCTCTGAGCGATGGTCAGGAAACGAGCACGCTGACCGTGAACAGCACCGCGTCGTAGAGGAAGTGCGCGACGATGGGCCGCATCACGCTCCGGTGCTTCTGGAAGGATCTGGTGTTGAAGTAGCCGAGCGGGATCGTGAACAGGAAGCCGAGCCCGTAGTACACGTGATAGCTGGTGCGCAGGGTCAGGCTGAAGACCAGCGCCCAGCGCGGGTTCCAGCCGAGCTGCTCCAGCCTGGTCAGCAGGTACGCGTTGACCAGTGTCTCCTCGGTGATCGCCGTGACCGCTGCGATCGTGACCCCATAGAGGATGTAATAGGCGGGCACGTGCCCGATCGTGACCTGGTTGAACAGCCGAAGCGCGGTCTGCCGGCCGATCGCCGTTGCGAGCACGGCCACTATCACGACGCCGGATACGTAGGACGCGGCGTACCCGCTGGCCGCCAGCCCGATGCCGGGCCATACGTCCCTGCGGAACTCGGGCCTGGTGAAGCCGATCGAGGCCGGGTCCTGGCCCGTGCGGCTAAGCAGCAGCAGGGCAAGCGGCACAACGGCGCCTACCTGGAGGTAGGTCAGCATCCCGAAGATGACGTTCGCCAGTGGATGGCCGGGAATGATGCTGGAGAACGGGTTGACCCCGGGAGCTCCGCCGAAGTGCGCGGCGAGCAGGTCGACGGCGGACAGGACGCCCGGCGCGAGGAACGCTATCTGGACGAAACAGGTCTCGAGCACTATGCCGCGCCTGGACCGCCCTTCGATTCGCGGCAGGGGCGGTGGCCGCAGCTGTCGGGGCGGCGGCTGCTGCGGCGGCTGGGGTGGTAGTTGCTGCGGCGGCTGGAGGGGCTGCTGCTGCTGCGGCGGCGGCTGTTGCGGCGGCGGCGGCTGCTGCGGCACCGGGAATTGCTGCGTCTGCGACCCGGTCTGCTGCTGCGGCGGCTGGAATTCCTTTGCCTGGCCTGCTGACTCCTGCGCGTCGGCGGGTGCCCAGAACACCCAGTCGGCCGGGGGCCGCGGCCAGTCCGCCGGGGCTTGCCAGCCAGGCGGCGGTGTCCAGCCCGGCGGCGGCTCTGGCCACCCGGGCGGTGCCCGCCACACCCAGCCCTGCACGCTCATCAGCCGAGCATGCCGCATATCGGGGCAAGATGCCGTGTGATGCCGCAAACGGGTCGATTGCCGGACCGCGTCCCGCCAAAAGCCGCCCGGGCGGCCAGACCAGGGTCGCCGGTGATCTGGCTGCGGCAGCCGGTGATCTGGGAGACTTGCGGGTGAGGAGGCCCGCTATGGGATCTTACGAGGCCATCACCGGCATCCTTGCGGAGGAACTCGCACGGGTCGAGGAGGTGTTCCGCGGCCTGTCGCCGGACGAATGGCAGTTTCCTACGAAGCTCGTTCCGGTCGACCCCACGCTGCCGCACTGGACGGTGTTTGAGCTCGCCGGGCACTTCGACATCTCGATCGGGCTGACCCGGATGCTGATCGACGGCAGGGATGATCTTCAGCCTGCGCGCGACCGGACCAGCTTCTTCATCAACCCGCGCTCGGAG
This sequence comes from uncultured Actinomycetota bacterium, assembly GCA_963833885.1. Classification (GTDB taxonomy): domain Bacteria; phylum Actinomycetota; class Actinomycetes; order Streptosporangiales; family Streptosporangiaceae; genus JASHPR01. The sequence continues at coordinate 9,901 of CAWHZU010000001.1, forward strand.
ACCGCGCCGGTCGTGTACGACTACGCGTTCACGATGGTGCGGGGCAAGACTGCCGCGGACATGCCGCATACGCTGCACGACACGTTCTCGGGCGTCCTTTCGCAGGCGCGCTCGGTTCCTGCGGACGCGGTCGGCCCCGGGTACTTCGCCCCGATGCGCGCCGACGAGTTCGTCGCGAGCCGCATCGTCGAGGCCGTCGTACATGGCATCGACCTTACCCAGGCACTTGGCCGCGATTACATCGCGACCGATGAAGGGATCAGGGAAACTGCGTCGATCCTTGACGACCTGCTGGCGCGGCGCACCGTGGGGCGCCGCCCTTCCGACCTGTCGGACGACCTGGACTGGATCCTGGCGGCGTCCGGCAGGTCGGTCTTCGAGGACAACCGGCTGCCGCTGATCGGGTGACAGCTCAGGACTGCCGCGGCTCGAGGGTCTCGTAGTTGCGGATGTAGTTTGAGTACGCGGCGCCCGAGTCCTCCGCGGCCAGTGCGTCGGCTGCGGGGTGCTGCCCCGCCGGGAACTGCCGGGAGATCAGGTCTGCCTGCACCTCCTGCAGGTGTGACGGCAGGGCTGCGCTCGGGCTGGTACCGGACGCGACCGGTACGGTGACGCCGGCCAGCGCGTCGTCCGTGCGCGCCGCGGCGAGGGTCAGCACGCCGCCGAGGCCTGGCGCGGCCGCATCCCGCGCCGTCAGCGACGGCAGGTTCCAGCGTTGCTGCACCGTCTTGAGGATGGACGTGTGGTCGATCGGCGTGGTCCCGGCCGGCACCCGGAACACCGTCCCCGCCTGGATGAGCGGCGAGACCAGCACCGCGGGCACGCGGACGCCGAACCGCGTGAAGTCGAAGCTGAACTCGCCGGCGTCGGAGTCGGGTGGGGTCGCTCCCGACGGCGGCGGCACGTGGTCGTAGCAGCCGCCGTGCTCGTCATAGGTGATGACCAGCAGCGTCTGCGGCCAGCCGGGCCCGCCGCGGAGAGCCTCATAGACGTCGTGGATGAGCTGCTCGCCGAGCGCGACGTTGTAGTTCGGGTGCTGGCTGTTGCCGGTCGAGCCCCAGCTCGGCTCGAGGAACGTGAACGCCGGCAGCGTGCCGCCCGACGCGGCGGCCTGGAAGTCGGAGAACTTGCCGATGGTGCCGTTCGTGGCGGTCGCGACGTCGGTGAACGTCGACTTCGTGAGCGGCTCTGCGTTATAGCCGTAGATCGCCCACGCGATGTTGTTGCGGCCGAGCAGCCCGAAGATCGACGGGGACGTGAACGTGCGCGTCTTGTCGTCCATGTGCCCCTGACTGGTCGCCGAGCAGGCGAACGCGCGGTTCGGGAGCGTCTCGGTGGGCACCGACGCGAACCACTGGTCACACACCGCGTAGGACGTGGCCAGCGCCGACAGCACCGGGAGAGTCTGGGGCGTGAAGCAGCCCATGATGTTGCTGGCGACCGTGCCCGGCACGATGGACCACGTGGTCGACTTCGACTGCCAGCCGAGGGTGTAAGCGAAGTCCGTGACGAAGCCTCGCATCCCCGGCACGTCCGACGAGCTGGCCGGCGCTGTCTCGGTGCCGAACAGCTGGTCGTTTGTGGCCATGTAGCCCTCGCCGGGATCGGCGCCCGGCATGAAATAGGCGTTCGGGGTGGTGGGGCCGATCTGGGAAACGGTCACCGCCGTCCCGGTGGAATCGGGGTTGGACTCCGTTCCGGTGAGCCCGTCAAATGGCTGGCCAGCCGGTGAGGTGTTCCCCTGCGCTGCGTAGAGGTATCCCAGCATGTGGTCGAAGGACCTGTTTTCCAGCATCAGCACCACGATGTGGTTGACCGAAGACAGGCCAGTACCGTTGCTCATCCCCGCCCCATTCAGAATGGCTTCCCGGAACGGCAATCTGACATTCCCGCCGTTGCGCACCTATCGTGTCACCGTGGGCATGGCTCGGGGTAGCGATTCCGGTGGCCGGGCCAGCAGGAGCAGATCCGGCACGAGGCAATTCGAAGACGGGCGATTTACGGGCGCTTCGGTCGCCAGAGGCACGCGAATCAGCTGTTCTGGCACGTATCCGACCTGCCGGCTGGCTAACCGTGCCATCCTCGGTAGGGACGATCATCCGAGGCGTACGTGGTCCGTTGGGAGCGGAGGTGCCATGGACTCTCGGAGTGAAGCCGAGTTCGCCGAGTTCATGCACGGTCGCTGGCCAGCGCTCGTGCGGCTCGGCTATGGGCTGACCGGCGATGAGCGGCTCGCCGAGGATCTCGCGCGTGCGGCGCTGGCAAAGGCGTACGCGTCCTGGCCCCGGGTACTCCGGGCGGGCGACCCGGACGTCTATCTAAGACGAATCATTCTCAACGCGAGCCTTGGCAAGGTCCGCAGGCGCCGGGTGCGCGAGCGCAGGCCGGGTGACGAGCCTGAGCCGGAAACGGCTCAGCTGGCCCGGGTCGATGATGACAGGCCGGCGCTGGTGACGGCCCTGATGCGGCTGCCGGTCGGCCAGCGCTCCGTGGTGCTGCTGCGGTATTGGATGGACATGACGGAAGCCCAGGTCGCCGCCGTTCTTGGCTGCTCAGTTGGCAGCGTCAGGAGCCAGGCCTCCCGGGCGCTGGCCAGCCTCCGGGTCGGCGAGGACGTGGCCGAGGAAGTGCTGTTATGAGCATCGTGGACGAGCGAGACCTGCGTCAGCAGCTCGACCGAGTCCTCGATGCGATCATGCCGCCGGATGCCCCGGTCAAGGCGGCTGCCAGGAAGGGAAAGCTCATTCAGGCCGGGCGCAGCCTGGGGGTCGTGGCCGGGCTGGCTGTTGTCGCTGGCATCGGCGTTGGCATACCCGGCCTGCTCAATCAGCCCGCCCGCGAAGTGTCGCACGCCAGGCCGATGGTGATGGTGGAGCAGAGCTGCGGGACCGTGGCGGACGGCGTCCGGGAGATCATAGGCAGTCCGGCGCCGGTTGCAGGGCGCACCGAGCCGCTGTCGGCAGTGCAGGCCGCGGGAGGGCGACCCGCCACAGAACTCGCGGCGGGAGGCTGTGCTTGGCTTAAGCCATGACGACCCCCTCCCTTCGCGACCGCCTCAGCGGCGGTGAGGCCGTGTATGGCGGCTGGACGACAATCCCCGACGTGGTGGCCGCCAGGTGCCTTGCGGTGGCCGGGCTCGATTACGTCGTCGTGGACCTGCAGCACGGCAGCGCCACCGAGCGCGACCTGCCCGCGATGACCACGGCCATCAAGCACGCGGGGGCTACCCCGCTCGCCCGGGTCAGGTACGCCCACCCCGCCGACATCGGCCGCCCCCTGGACCTCGGCTGCGAAGGCGTCATCGTCCCCAACGTCGAGTCGGCCGAGCAGGCCGCAGCGGTCGCTGGGGCGTGCCGGTACCCCCCCGTTGGTTACCGGTCCGCCGGGGGGAACCTCGCGTTCGCCGAGCCGCTGTGCTTCGTCATGGTGGAGTCGCCCAAGGCGATCGCGGAGCTCCCCGCGACCCTGGCCATCGAGGGAGTCGACGGTATCTATGTGGGACCCCGGGACCTCTCCTACGCACTCGGCTGTGAGCTTGATCCCCGCGAGCCGGTGCTCAGAAAGGAACTGGAGCGGGTGTGGGCGGCCTGCGCCGCCGCATCCAAGCCGGTCGGAGTCCACGCCTCCGACGGAGCAACCGCCCGGCTGTACCGGGAGAACGGCTGCCAGCTGATCACGGTCGCCGTGGATGCGGTCGCCGTGACCCGCACCGCCGCGAGCGAACTCGCCGTGGCCCGCGGGGCGTGACCGTGCCCCAGCAGCAATGGACCGCCGTCGACGACTACATCGACTCCGTCCTGGTCCCGGCCGACCCGCCGCTGGACGCGGCGCTGCAGGCCAGTGCCGACGCCGGGCTTCCCGACATCAGCGTCTCGCCGGCGCAGGGGAAGCTGCTGCACCTGCTGGCGCTCGGCCAGGGGGCCCGCCGCATCCTCGAGATCGGAACCCTCGGCGGGTACAGCGCCATCTGGCTGGCCCGGGCCCTGCCGTCCGATGGGCGTCTGATCACCCTGGAAGCGGACCCCAGGCACGCCGATGTGGCGCGGGCCAACCTCGCGAACGCCGGGCTGGCCGGCGTCTCCGAGGTGAGGACCGGCCCGGCACTGGACACCCTGCCGCTGATGCAGGCGGCCGGCGACGGGCCGTTCGACCTGATCTTCATCGACGCTGACAAGCCCAGCTATCCCGACTACCTGGCCTGGTCGGTGCGGCTGTCCCGGCCCGGAACCATGATCATCGCCGACAACGTTGTGCGCGACGGAGGTGTGATCGACGCGGCGAGCAAGCTCCCTGGCGTCCAGGGGGTGCGCCGCTTCATGGAGGCAATGGCCGCCGAGCCGCGGGTGAGCGCGACCGTGGTCCAGACCGTGGGCCGCAAGGGCTACGACGGCTTCGCCCTCGCCGTGGTGCTGGCGGGCTGACCGCTCGGGATGCAAAAGCCGCGTGCCCCCGGCCGGGGTGGATCCCGGCGGGGGCACGCGGCTTGGGGGTGAGGCGGGGGCCTCAGTACATGCCGCGGACGACGCTGGCCACGATCTGGGCGGCCTGGACTTCCCACTTCGCGTAGGCGGTGGGGTAGCCCGACTTCTGGACACCCTGCGCGGCCTGCCACAGCGGCTGCGTGGCCCAGCCCGGGTTGCTGCCCTGGTACTGGCGCAGCGCGCTCAGGAACGCGTCGGACGCGTAGGCCGGGTCGGTGACCTGGGCGGCGGTGCCCCAGCCCATGTCCGGCTGCTGCTGGAACAGGCCGAGCGAGTCATAGGTGCCGTAGTCGATGTTCACCAGCTGCGACTCCTGCATGGCGGTGGCCACCGCGATGACCGCCGAACGCAGCCCCATGTGCATGTGCAGCGCCTGCCGCACGATCGTGGTGGCGTTGGCGTACTGGCTCGGGGTCAGCTGCATATTCGACTGGCCCCCGCTGACGGCGGCCGGCAGCAGCCGGTCGCTCGCCGACAGCGGCCCGCTGGCCTGCCCGGCCACGGCGTGGGCTATTGCCCGCCAGGTGGTGGGCGCCTTGTGCCTGGCTGACTTTGCGGCGGCGGCGTGCCGATGCGCGGCTGCACGCCGGGCGTCGGCAGCCTTCTGGGCCTCGGCTGCCTTCCGGGCCTCGGCAGCGCGCCGGGCAGCCGCGGTGTGCTTGGCGGCCGTGTGCCGCGGTGCGGGCGCCCGGAGGCCGGCGACCTGCTCGGAACTGAGGGGTTGGGTGGTGCTGTGGGGGGTAGCCGGATGATGAGTGACCGTCGCAGCCCGCGTGGTGACCGGGCTCGATGTCACAGCGCTGGCGGTGGTACCGCCGGCGACCGCAAGCGCGGCGCCCGCAAGCACTGCCAGGGCGGCTGCGCGGCCAGGCCTCGGGGGGCTGGGGAGACGGGTAATGCTCCGCAAGGGTGTTCCTTTCCTCGGTTCCCCGTCGCCCGGCTAGGCGCTGAGCCCTGCCGAAGGGTGAGCCTCGGATGGCGCTGCCATGCCCGGCACGTACGCGCATGACTGCATCGCGTGCGTCCAAGTGAGTTCGGCGAGGCCGGCGCTTACGTCGCGGGGGTGCGACGGGCCGGGGGCCGGGCAGGCACGGGAGTACGTGTCTGGTGAGGACCGCACTCCCGGACGGGGATCGCACGTATAACGCCCGGTCAGGGCGACAACCATCCCCTTTAGGGCCGCGTATGAATCTTGTCACTCTGAGTGAGGAAGGGAATATTTAACCCTGTGACCTGGCGGTTCATCATCCAGGTCGACTGCGCCGCGGTCGGCTTTGCCTTGCTGGCACTGGCTTCTGCGGGCCGTTCGGCCCTCTGGAATCGTGCATCGAGCGAGTCACCCGACCTGGCCGGCGCGGCCGGCGTACCACCGTCGACGGCGCCCTGAGCCGGGGACCTAAGCTGCTAGGTATGGGCGGAGGCGGGCGCGAACGCCCGCCCCGCCACTCCCGGACCGAGAGCTGTGGACCTTCGGAGGCAACCATGGGACTGATGGACAAGGTCAAGGCGCAAGCTACCGACTTCGCACAGCAAGGCAAGGCCAAGTACGACCAGGTCCAGGCCACGCGGCGCGCCGACGCCATGCTCCGCAACCTCGGTGCCGTGGTCTACCAGGAACGCACCGGCCGCGGCGCCCCGGACAGCCAGGCGCAGATCGACAAGCTGGTTGCCGACCTGTCGGCGCACGAGGCGGCGAACGGCATCAACCTGTCGCCCGAGCCCACCGGCCAGCCCGGCTCACCGGGGACCGGCCAGCCCGGGTCGCCCGGAACCGGCCAGCCCGGGTCGCCCGGAACCGGCCAGCCCGGGTCGCCCGGAGCCGGCCAGCCCGGGTCGCCGGGAACCGGCCAGCCACAGGGCGGCGCAGGGCCCTCGACGACCTTCCCGCCCGAGGCCGGCACCACCACGCAGGTTTAGCCGCGGCTCCCGGGCCCGCAACGCGGTCGCGGGGTCCCGAGCTGGTCCTGCTGCATACTACTTTCCATGATCTTGGTGGATGACGACCAAATAGCCGACTTTATCCACCAAGATCATGGAACGACCCGGGGCGCGGCGATCCTGAATCGCCGTTCGCCGATAACGCCGAATTTGCCGGGGAGGATGGCGGTTTGGGGCTAGTGGCAGGTGTCTTGGGCTGCAGTCTTCTGCTGGCCAGGGGAGGAGCTCTGGCTCGGGCTGCTCGACGCGCCCGGCGTTGCCGACTGGACCGCGTGGTTGTTGCTGCCGAGCAGGATCCTGACCCGTGGCAGGCCCTTCACCTCCTGCAGCCCGGCGCCGTGCATTGCCCTGGCGACCAGCTTCGCGTCGGCCTCCTGCCCGGCGGGGTACTGGATGACCGTCTGCGTCAGGTTCTGGCTGGTCCAGTCCAGGCCTGACCGATCCACCCGGAAGCCGAGGGCGGCCAGCTGAGTTCCGGTGTCACCGGACAGCCCGCCGATGAGCGTCCCGTTGTAGACGTCCACGGACACCTGGGCCGGCTTAAGAACGTGTCCGGCAGACTTCGACTTCGCACCCGCATGGCCCGCCGCTTTATGGCCGGCCGGTGTCTGGTCGTTCTTGAGCCCGTTGAACAATGCCGCCGCGGCGCTGGTGTTCCACAGCACAGCCGACTCGCCGCTCGGCGTCTGGTAGTTGAGATTCGACAGCGGCACCGTCGTGAACGTGACGTCATGCGGCGAGATCCCGCGCATCTCGTCGGCCAGCCGCACGACGTTGAACCCCTGGTCGACCTTGACGGTGGCGGAAGCCGCTGACAGGAAGCGCTCCAGCCGGAGCGGGTTGGCCACCATGCCGGAGCTGATTCCCTCGCTGAGCGCCGTGGAGATCAGCTGTTGCTGGTCCTGAATCCGGGCCAGGTCGGAGGTGGGGAACGAATGCCGGTCGCGGGCGAACTCGAGCGCCGTTATGCCGTCGACATGATGCTGGCCAGCCGACAGGTGCAGGCCGCTGTACTGGTCGTCCACGGCATACGGCAGGCAGATGTTCACGCCGCCCAGCGCGTCGATCACCTTGACGAAGCCGAGGAAGTTCACCTCGATGTAGTCGTTGACGGTGAGCCCGGTGGCCTGCTCGATGGTCTGCACCATCAGCTGAGGACCGCCGAGGCCGAGGGCAGAGTTGATCTTGTTCATGCCGTGCCCGGGTATGTTCACCCACGAATCGCGCGGCAGGCTGACAACCTGGACAAAACGATGACTGGCCGACACGTGCACGAGCATCAGCGTGTCCGTGTCCAGCTCGCCGGTGTTGGCGCCGACGTGCAACAGCTGCTGCTGGCGCCTCGTCAGGCCGGTCCTCTCGTCGAGGCCGGCCACCACGATGTTGAGCGGCCCGCTCGCAGGCGTGCCGGAGGTACCCGCGTTCACCCGGCCGAGGTGGCCGTTGATGTAGCTGGTGAGTCCCCACGCGCTCCCGGCGACGAGCAGGACCAGGGCCGATAGCACGCCGGAGGCCATCAGCAGAGCACGCCGCTGCCGCGCCCGCCTGCTCGCGGAGATGCGGGCCATCAGCTGCTGCTGCGCCGACGATGGCCCGGGCCTGCGGCGGGTGCCGACGCGCCGGTTCCCGCCGGGTGGCTGCGGGCCCGGGGGCTGGGGGCCACCCGGCCGGGGGCCTGGCTGCTGCTGATCATCGCCGGGTGCCGTCGACTCCGGCGCTGGCGCGACGGAGAACTTGGGCCAGGGCGACGTTACCGGCTCGGGTGGCTGCTTGGGCCAGGGCGAGGCTCCCGGCTCGGACGGCGGCCTGGCCCCGGACGGCGGCCTGGCCCCGGACGGCGGCCTGGCCCCGGACGGCGGCTTCGGCCACGGCGAAGGGCCGCGTCCGGAGGAGGCCCTGGACCCGGCGGAGGGCCGGGCCTTTGGGGGCGGCGCCGACGGGTAGTGACCGGGCCGCGGGCCAGGGATGGCGTCGTCGGCCGGCGCATCGGGCGCGGATACGATCCGCCGAAACGGCACATCTGGAGTCGCGCCGGGGCCTGGTTCGCCGCCCAGCGTGCCATCGTCACTGCCGGTCATCAGCTCCCCCGGGATGCCGCTCCTCGTAGGCTAGCGCGGCTAATACCCGGGGAACGGTTACCATCGCCGGCGGGTCTGGACTTTGCTGTGCTTGTGACCGGCCTTTGCGCCGGCCTAACCCGTCGGCGGGTCCGGGTCCCGGGGCAGGCCGAGTATCCGCTCGCCGATTATGTTCAGCTGTATATCGGTCGTGCCGCCCCCGATCGTTAGCGCCTGGGTCATCAGAACCTGCCGGGCCCATTGTGCGCCGTTCGGCTCGCCGGACGCGGCGACCGGCGCGCCCCCTGCGCCGCCCAGCGCCCCGCCGGGACCCGACAACGCGAAGCAGAGTTCCGCTATCTCCTGCGCGTGCCGCATGCCGAGCAGCTTGCGCACGCTGCCGGTCGCGCCCGGCTCGGTGCCGGATAGCTGCTTGAGGGTCACCCGCAGGCCCAGCAGGTCGATCGCGTGGGCGGCACAGACAAGCTCGCCCACCCGGGTATGCGACGACCCGGCCGCCGCGTTGGCCACCTGGAGCAGTTCGGCCACACCCGACCCGAAGGTCCAGGTCTGGGAGAGTGACACCCGCTCGTTGGCAAGCGTGGTCCTGGCCACCCGCCAGCCCGAGTTCACGTCGCCGACCACGCAGTCGTCGGGGACAAAGACGTCGTCAAGGAAGACCTGATTGAAGAAGGAGTCGCCGGTGATCTCGCGCAGCGGCCGCACCTCCACCCCGGGCGTAGACATGTCCAGGAGGAAGTACGTGATCCCGTCGTGCTTTGGCGCCGCCGGGTCGGTGCGCGCGATACAGATCGCCCAGCGCGCCTCCTTGGCCAGCGAGGTCCAGATCTTCTGCCCGGTGATCTTCCATCCCCCTTCGGCCCTGACCGCCCGGGTGCTCAGCCCGGCCAGGTCGGAGCCCGCGCCGGGCTCACTGAACAGCTGGCACCACAGGTAGTCACCGCGCAGCGTCGGCGGCAGGAACCGCCGCTGCTGCTCGGGCGTGCCGTACTGGACCAGCGCCGGAACCACCCAGGCGCCGATCGCCAGGACCGGTCCCCGCACTCCCGCTGCGCGCATCTCCTGGGCGATAACCACCTGCTCCAGCGCGCCAGCGTCTCGCCCCCACGGGCCGGGGAGGTGCGGCACGACCCATCCGCCGTCAGCTATCCGTTCCTGGCGGTCTCGCCCGGTGAGCTTGGCAATCCCGGAGAGCTCCTCGCGGATCTGCGCCCGGAGCTCCGCATCACCACCCGGGAGCTCCACCTGGACCGGCAGGCTCACCCCGGTCAAGGCGAGGTCGGCCACGTGCTCGGCCCAGTCGCCGGACGGGCCGAGGAGGGCGCGCAGCGACAGCGCCCGGCGGTAGTACAGGTGGGCTTCGTGCTCCCAGGTGTAGCCGATCCCGCCGAGCACCTGAATGCACTGGTGGGCGCACCAGACGGCGGCGTCGAGGGCCACCACAGCGGCCACCGCGGCGGCGAACTCGCGCTGCTCGCCGGGCTCGGCGCGGGCCGCGTCCCAGACCGCCGCGGCGGCCTGCTCGGCCTCGGTCAGCATTCGCGCGCAGCGATGCTTGACCGCCTGGAACTGGCCGATCGGCCGGCCGAACTGGTGCCGGATCTTGGCGTACTCACTGGCGGCGCGGGTGGCCCAGTCGGCGATGCCGGACGCCTCGGCGCCGAACAGGATCGCCGCCAGGCTGGTCACCGCGGCCCTGTTCAGGCCCGTCAGCAGCCGGTCGGCCGGGACGGCGGCCCGGCCGGCCCGGACCCTGGCCACCGGCCTGGTCAGGTCCAGGCTCTCCAGCGCGGAGACATCGAGGCTGGCGGCGTCGATCGCGGCCCAGACCTCTCCGGTGTCGGTCTGCACGGGGAGGATTACGAGGTCGGCCAGCGAACCACCGAGCACCGGCCCGGACTCGCCGTCGATGACCAGGTCGCCGTCGCCTTCGCGGGTGCCAGTCAGCCCGGCGACCAGGCCGACCGCGCCGGTCTTTGACCCGTCCGCCAGCCCGGTGACCAGCTTGCCGGCTACGCCGGCCCCGACCAGCGCTGCGCTGGCGAACACGGTCGGCAGGAACGCACCGGGGACCAGTGCGCGGCCGAGTTGCTCGAGCGCCACGGCCAGCTCGGGCAGGCCGAAGCCCTGCCCCCCGTCGTCCTCCGGCACGTGCAGCCCGAGCAGGCCCTGCTCGGCCAGGCCGGGCGCGAGCGACGCCAGGTAGTGTGCCGATCCGCTGTCCGGCGCGTCCGCGGCCGCCCGCACGACGTCGGGCGGGCAGTGACGCCGCACCCAGGCGGCAACGGACTCCGCCAGCTGCAGATGTTCTTCGGTCAGGCCAAGCGTCATGGTTCACCCCGGTTAGCTTGCGTACTGACGGATGGCCGCAATTCTAGAACGAGATTCGGTTTCCGCCCAGAGGCTACTAGAACGAGATTCGGTTTTGAGCCGCCCGGCCCCCGCCCGGGCGGGCTGGCCGCTACGCCGCCTGGCGCCAGGGAGAGACCCAGTCCTCGTCCAGCAGGTCCGGCCGGCGCAGATACTTGATCATGAGCTGGACCGAGCCCCGTGCGTCCCGGGTCTGCCTGTAGCAGTCGGCCGCCGAGCCGCAGCGTTCCGGCGCGACCTGCCGGGCGAGCGTGACGACCGCGTCGGCCAGGCCGCTGAGCTCGATGGCGTCCGCCGGATCGACAGGCCACGCATGGCCGGCCGCGGCGCCCGCCGTGGTCAGCTGGTCGCGCAGCCAGTCCCACGGACTGGCGTTGAGCGCCGCATCCCAGACCCTGGAGCATGGCTCGTTGCCGGAAAACTCCGGGTGGAAGTGGGCCACGCGGTAGCTGCCCGGCTCGTCGGTCAGCCGGTCGAAGAGGTCGGCCCGCCACAGCGGCCGGTCCACAGTGATGAGCTGCGCCGCGGATTCGCTGCCGCGGCGCGGCTGCGGCACCAGCTCGCGCAGCTCGATCCGGGCGCCGTGCTCCATCGAGGCGTCGTCCAGGTCGATCTCGAACCAGTGCCGCACGATGACGGCGCAGCGGGAGAGGGCGAGGATCTGCTGCACGGAACCTCCGACGTCCAACCAGGCAAGCCAGTAGCCACACCCAGTATCGCCGATGCGCTGGCCGATGGCGGATGCGCTGGCCGGTGGCGGATGCGCTGCCGGATCCCGGAGGCCTCGGGCGGCGATCCTGCTGGATCCCCGCGGGTTGCCCGTAACGGGAGCGCGGCGGCGAGAATGGGCAGATGTCTGAGTCAGGATCGGGGGGCGAGCGGGCGCCACGCGACCCCGCAGACCGGGACCAGCCGCAAGGCCGGAATGAGCAGGGTGGCCGGAACGGCCCGGTGGCCGGCGGCGGGGGAGAGGGGTACCCGCAGGGCGACTCCGACAGGACCCAGATGCCCGATCCCTTTGCGGCTGAGCTGATGCGGCTGGCCGGTGAGTTCGGGGCGGGACGTGTGCTGAGCGCCGTGGTTCCGGCCTGGCGGCGCCGGACCAGGGGCGAAAAGCGGTGGCCGGTGACGCTGACCGTCGCCGTCGCCGTCGCGCTGCAGATGCAGCTATCGGATTCGTTCTCCAGGCCGCTGCCGCACTATCTCCTGCCCGGGCTCGAGATCGCGCTTGGCGTCGGCCTGATCATCGTCAACCCGGTCCGGATCGAGCGCGGCGGCAAGGTGGCCCGGGCGGGCAGCATCGGGCTGATCATGCTGATCTCGGCCGCGAACGCGATCTCGGCGATCCTGCTGATCCACGCGATCATCTTTGCGCTGCCGAACACCTCGAAGCCGTTGCCGCTGCTGGCCTCCGGCGCATCGGTCTGGGCCACCAACGTGATCGCGTTTGGGCTCTGGTACTGGGAGTTCGACCGCGGCGGCCCCATTCAGCGCGCCGAGGCCACCCGCAAGTACCCCGACCTGATGTTCCCGCAGATGGGGTCGCCCCATCTGGCTCCGCCGGGCTGGGAGCCCTACTTCGTCGACTATCTGTACCTGTCGTTCACGAACGCGACCGCGTTCAGCCCGACGGACGTGATGCCGCTGTCCCGGTGGGCCAAGATAACGATGGCTGCCCAGTCAGCCGTCGCGCTCGCTGTGGGCGCTCTGGTGATCGCCAGAGCGGTCAACATCCTGAAATAGCCCATCCAAGCCCACGTCGCATTCTCCCGGCTGGCCGGAACTTACCCGTAGGTAGTATACTTAAGTTACTCGTGAGTACGATCTTGCCGGGGCGAGTTCGGGGAGGCAGCCATGGGCCACTACAAGAGCAACCTCAGGGACATCGAGTTCAACCTGTTCGAGATGCTGGGCCGCCAGGATGTGCTGGGCTCTGACTCCTTCCCCGAGATCGATGAACAGACCGCGCGCGGCATCCTCGATGAAGTGAACCGGCTCGCCATCGGCCCCGTCGCGGAGTCGTTCGCCGAGGCGGACCGCCACCCGCCGGTGTTCGACCCGGAAACCTCGTCGGTGCGCATGCCCGAGGCGTTCAAGAAGTCTTTCCAGGCGTTCCAGGACGCCGAGTGGTTCCGCCTCGAGCTGCCGCCCGAGCTTGGCGGCACCCAGGCCCCCCGGTCGCTGCACTGGGCGATCGCCGAGCTGATCCTCGGCGCCAACCCGGCGGTGTGGATGTACGCGAGCGGCTCCGCCATGGCGCACGCGCTGTGGCGGCTGGGCACGCCCGAGCAGAAGCGGTTCGCGCAGATCGCGATCGACCGCAAGTGGACCTCGACGATGGCGCTGACCGAGCCCGACGCGGGCTCGGACGTCGGCGCCGGGCGCACCCGCGCGATCCAGCAGCCGGACGGCACCTGGCATATCGAGGGCGTCAAGCGCTTCATCACCAGCGGCGAGCACGACATGGCCGAGAACATCTTCCACATGGTGCTGGCCCGGCCCGACGGCGCCGGCCCGGGCACCAAGGGTCTGTCGATGTTCCTGGTGCCCAAGTTCCTGGTGGGTCCCGACGGTGAGCTCGGTGAGCGCAACGGTGTGTACGCCACCAACGTCGAGCACAAGATGGGCCTGAAGGCGTCGACCACCTGCGAGCTGACCTTCGGCGGCAACCGCCCCGCGGTCGGCACGCTGGTCGGCGACGTGCACGACGGCATCAGGCAGATGTTCGTCATCATCGAGTTCGCCCGGATGATGGTCGGCACCAAGGCGATCGCCACGCTGTCGGCCGGCTACCTCACCGCGCTGGACTTCGCGAAGACCCGGGTGCAGGGCGCCGACCTCACCCGGTTCGCCGACAAGACCGCGCCGCGGGTCACGATCATCCACCACCCGGACGTGCGCAGGCTGCTGATGCTGCAGAAGGCTTACGTCGAGGGCATGCGGGCGCTGGTGCTCTACACCTCGACGTTCCAGGACGCGACGCAGGCCGCCGAAGCGGAGGGCAGCAACGACGAGCTGGCGTCAGCGATCAACGACCTGCTGCTCCCGGTCGTCAAGGGCGTCGGCTCGGAGCGGGCCTACGAGATGCTGACCCACTCGCTGCAGACCCTCGGCGGCTCCGGCTTCCTGCAGGACTACCCGATCGAGCAGTACGTGCGGGACGCCAAGATCGACAGCCTCTACGAGGGCACCACGGCGATCCAGGGCATGGACCTGTACTTCCGCAAGATCGTCCGGAACGAGGGGCGGGCGCTCGGTTACGTGCTCGGCCAGGTCAGGGAGTTCGCCGCCGCCGAAGCTGGCAACGGCAGGCTCAAGGCCGAGCGCGCCGCGCTGGCCACGGCGGCCGACGACGTCGAGGCCATGGTGGCCGCCATGCACGGCTTCCTCGGCGCGAGCATGCAGCAGCCGCCGGAGATCTACCGGGTCGGCCTGAACACCACGCGGCTGCTGCTGGCGCTCGGCGACCTGATCATCGGCTGGCTGCTGGCCAGGCAGGCAGAGATCGCGCAGGCCCGGCTCGACGAGGGGGCGGCCGGAGCCGACCGCGCCTTCTACGAGGGCAAGATCGGCGCCGCCCGGTTCTTCGCCGCCACGGTGCTGCCGAGGCTCGCCACCGAACGCCAGCTCACCGAGGCGACCACCCTCGACCTCATGGACCTGCCCGAGGAAGCGTTCTGACGCTCAGATCTCGTACTGGACGGCGACGCGCTCCTTGGCGATCGGGTTGATTACCTGCTCCACGACCGCGCGGTGCGCGGGGTGGTTGCGGTACGCGAGGTAGCTCTCCGCGTCTTCGAAGTCCGCGACCAGGGCGAAGTCGAAGGTCCCCTCGACGATGCCGGCATCCGGCCCGACCTGGAACGACCGCAGCCCGGTCATCAGCGGCGGCAGCGCCCTGAGCTCCTCGGCCGCCTGCTGTTTCTGCTTGTCCGTGGCCTCGGGAATCCACCCAAATAACACAACGTGCCTAATCATTGCGATCCCTTCGATAGCGGGCGAGGGAGGGAGTTAAGACCAGGCGAGCATCCGCAGCGGATCCTCCAGCATCGCGCCGATGTCGCGCAGCACGGCCGAGCCGAGGTCGCCGTCGACGATGCGATGGTCGAACGAGAGGGCCAGGGTCGTGACCTTCCGCACCGCGAGCTGGCCCTGGTGAACCCACGGCGCATCTTTGACCTGCCCGAACGCGAGGATGGCCGCTTGACCCGGAGTGAGAATCGGTGTTCCGGTGTCCACGCCGAAGACGCCGACGTTCGTGATCGTGATCGTGCCACCGCGCAGGTCGGCCGGTGTGGCCTTGCCGGCCCTGGCGGTCTCGGCGAGCTCGGCGAGCGCGCGGGCGAGACCGGGCAGCGACAGCGCGTGCGCATCCCTGATGTTCGGGACGACGAGCCCGCGGTCGGTCGCCGCGGCGATGCCGAGGTTCACGTAGTGCCTGACCACGATCTCCTGGGAGTCCTCATCCCAGGTTGAGTTGATCATCGGGTGCCGGGCGACCGCGACCATCAGCGCCCTGGCCACGAGGACCAGCGGCGACACCCGCACGCCGGTGAACTCGGGGAGCGCCCGCAGCCGCGCCGTCGCGGCCATGGTCTCGGTGACGTCGATCTGCAGGAACTCGGTGACGTGCGGTGCCGTGAACGCGCTGCCCGCCACCGCGGCCGCGGTGTGCTTGCGCACCCCGCGGATCGGGATGCGCTCCTCGCGGGCCACGGCGGTCACCGGGGCGAACTCGGGGAGCGCGGCGGCGTCCGCTGGCTCGGCCGTGTCCTCGGCCTGCGCGGCTGACTGCACGTCGTCGCGGGTGATCGAGCCGCCCGGGCCGGTGCCCGACAGCCGGGACAGGTCGATGCCCAGGTCCTTGGCCAGCTTGCGCACCGGCGGCTTGGCCAGCACCGACGCGCCGTTGCCGGACGTGGCGGGCCCGCCCGGAGTGGAGCTGGCCGGGGCGGGCGCGACGGCGGCGGCAGCCCGGCCTGGTGCGGCGGACGCGGCGCCCCGGGCTGGTGTGTCCGTAGCGCCGGAAGCGGCAGGTGTGTCCGGAGCGCTGGACGCGGCGGGGGCGGCGCGGACGGCGGCTGCGCCCATGGCGCCGGCGGTCGCGGCCTTCCGCGGGCGCCTCCTGGTCGATCCTGGCTTCACCCCGTAGCCGACGAGCACCGCCTGGCGCTCGTCCTCTTTGGGCGCCAGGGTGCCGTGGATCCCCGGCTCGGACCCGCCCTCCGGGAGCGGCGGGACAAGGTCAGCGGCCGTGCTGCCGCTGGGAGCGACGGGAAGGTCGCCGGGGGCAGGCGCGCTGCCAGTGGGGGCGGCCGGCTCCCCGGCGGGCGCGGGCGGCTGCTCGCTGCCGGCGTCCGGGCCGACCTCGACCGAGATGATCGGCGTGCCCACGTCGGCGGTCTCTCCCTCGGGCACCAGCAGCCCGGCCACCACGCCCTCGTACGGGGACGGCAGCTCGACCACGGCCTTGGCGGTCTCGATCTCCACGATGATCTGGTTGATCGCTATTTTGTCGCCCGGCTGGACGTGCCACTTGACGATGTCCGCCTCGGTCAGGCCCTCTCCCACGTCGGGGAGCTTGAACTGCTTCAGTTCCGACATGCGGCCCTCTCAGTAGCCGAAGGTCCGGTCGACGGTATCGAGGACCCGGTCCAGGTCGGGCAGGTAGTGCTCCTCCAGCCGCGACGGCGGGTACGGGGTGGCGAAGGCGCCGACCCGCAGCACCGGCGCCTCGAGATAGTAGAAGCATTCCTCGGTCACCCGGGCGGCGATCTCGGCGCCGAGGCCGCTGATGACCGGTGCCTCGTGGGCGACCACGCACCGGCCGGTGCGCTGCACGGACTCGAAGATCGTCTCGGTGTCCAGCGGCGCCAGCGAGCGCAAGTCGATCACCTCAACCGAACGCCCCTCGTCCGCGGCTGCTGCGGCCGCGGCGACGCAGGTCTTGACCATGGGGCCGTAACACAGCAGGGTCACGTCGGTGCCGCCGACCACGGTCTTCGCCTTGCTCATCGGCAGCGCCGCGTCGAGGCCGCCCGCGATGTCCACCTCGGCCCGTTCCCAGTAGCGCCGCTTGGGCTCGAAGAAGATCACCGGGTCGTCGCAGCTGATGGCCTGCTGGATCATCGCGTATGCGTCAACGGGGTCGCTGCAGGCGACGACTCGCAGCCCGGCGGTGTGGGTGAACAGCGCCTCGGGGGACTCGCTGTGGTGCTCGACCGCGCCGATGCCGCCGCCGCACGGGATCCTGATCGTCACCGGCAGGGTGACGTTGCCGAGCGACCGGTACCGCATCTTGGCGAGCTGGGTCGTGATCTGGTCGAACGCCGGGAACACGAACCCGTCGAACTGGATCTCGCACACCGGGCGGTAGCCGCGCAGCGCCAGGCCGATCGCGGTGCCGACGATGCCGGACTCGGCCAGCGGGGTGTCCACCACGCGGGCCTCGCCGAAGTCCTTCTGCAGCCCGTCGGTGACTCGGAAGACGCCGCCGAGCTTGCCGACGTCCTCACCCATGATCAAGACTTTCGGGTCGTTCTCCAGAGCCTTGCGCAGCCCCTCGTTCAGGGCCCTGGACAGGGTCAGCCTGGTCATCCGATGACCTCTTCCTCGAAGGCGTCGAGGTAGGTGGCGTACTGGTCGCGCTCGGCCTCGAGCAGTGCGTTGGGCTCAACGTAGACGTTCTCGAAGATCGCCATCGGGTCTGGGTCGGGCATCTCCCGGCACGCCTTCCTGATTCTCGCGCCCAGCTCGTCCGCTTCGGCGTCCAAAGCGGTGAAGAAGCTCTCCTCCGCCATGTCGTTGCGGACCAGGTACGCCTTGACCCGCTCGATCGGGTCCTTGAGCTTCCACGTCTCGAGCTCCGCGGCCAGCCGGTACCGGGTCGGGTCGTCGGTCGTGGTGTGCGCGCCCATCCGGTACGTGAACGCCTCGATCAGCGTCGGCCCCTGGCCTTCCCTGGCCGCCTGCATCGCCTTCCTGGTGACCGCCAGGCAGGCCAGCACGTCGTTGCCGTCGACCCGGACGCCGGGGAAGCCGAACCCGTGCGCGCGCATGTACAGCGGCTGCCGGCTCTGCCGCTCCAGCGGCTCGGAGATCGCCCACTGGTTGTTCTGGCAGAAGAACACCACGGGGGCGTTCGTGACCGAGGCCCAGATGAACGCCTCGTTGACGTCGCCCTGGCTGGTCGCGCCGTCGCCAAAGTAGGCGATCACGGCCTCGCCATCCTCACCGACCGCGCCGTCGCGCTGTACGCCCATCGCGTAGCCGGTCGCGTGCAGCGTCTGGCTGCCGATCACGATCGTGTACAGGTGGAACCGGTGCGCGTTGGGGTCCCAGCCGCCGTGGCTGACCCCGCGGAACAGCTCGAGCAGCCTGACCGGGTCCAGGCCGCGGCACCAGGCCACCCCGTGCTCGCGGTAGGTGGGGAACGCGAAGTCTTTAGGCCCGAGGGCCCGGGCCGAGCCGATCTGCGCGGCCTCCTGGCCGAGCAGCGAAGCCCAGATCCCCAGCTCGCCCTGGCGCTGCAGCGCGATGGCCTCGAAGTCGATCCGGCGGACCAGCACCAGGTCCCGGTACAGCGATCTGATCTCCTCCGCCGAGATCTCGAGCGGGTAGTCGGGATTCTCGACCCGCTCGCCCTCGGGGGTCAGGAGCTGGATGAACTCCGCTGACTCCGGCTGCCCGCCGTAGCGGTAGGAATCAGCTGAAGTAGCTCGCCCGGCGTCGTTGACGGTCACGTGCCACTCCTCGCTTATTCGTGGCCGGTTCGGTTGCCCTGAAGCCACCAGACCGGCCGGTTTGTCCGTCGGCGCTCGCTGTGACAGTACCCAACGGCAGTCGCGGGAGGTCAAGCGGCGAATGTCCGATACAGCCATCGTGACAGACATCACTGAATGCCTTCGCCACAAGTGCTGCCCGCGGCCTGTGGATCTAACCTGTCGGCGGCTGGCGTACGCTGCGGTCCGTGGCCAGAGTTGTCGTTGAGGTGATGCTCAAGCCGGAGATCCACGATCCGCAGGGCGAGGCGATCGCCAGCGCGTGCCACCGCCTCGGCTTTGACCAGGTGGTTGGCGTCCGCCAGGGCAAGCGGTTCGAGGTCGAACTCGGCGAGCCCGGCGAGCCCGCCGACGAGGCCGCGCTCGCGCGGGTGGCCGAGCTGGCAAGCGAACTGCTGGCCAATCCGGTGATCGAGGAGTTCTCCGTCCGCCCTGCGTAACCGGCCGAACCGGCCGAACCGGCCGAACCCGGGCACCATCGTGTCCGTTAACAGCTTAGAAGAGCACTGTTCGTCCAGAGATCGCCCAAGTTCATGATTACCGCAGCCTGTCACGGGAATCCATTCACAATGAGGTCAGCGACGACCTATGCGTTACGGGGAGCTTAGGAGCGGATGCGTACTCGGGTGACATCTGCCAGGGAGCCGGCCGTGGATGCCCGGTTCTGCCTGATGTTCCCCCGTGAAACCATCAGCGTCCCCGTCGTACGGCGGGTGCTCGGTGAAACCCTCGACCGGATCGGCGTCGACGAAGATTGCATCGCCGACCTGCTGCTGGCCGTGACCGAGGCGTGCACGAACGTGCTGAAGCACAGCGGTCCTGGGTTCCGGTACGAGGTCACTGCGTCGGTCGGCCCGCACACCTGCGTGCTCGAGGTCGTGGACACCGGCCGCGGGTTCGGCCGGGCTGCGCTGCGCAAGCACGTGACGCCGATGCGCTCGGTGTCCCGGTTCCGGCGCCGCCGCCCACCCGTGCAGTGGCCCTTCCCATCGTCGTCCGTGCCGTCGGCGCGGCGCCACCGGCTGCCCATGCTGCGCAGCGAGGAGGAGCGGGCGCTGGCGCGGCTGCCCGAGTCCGGCCGCGGTCTGGCCATCATGCGCGCCTGCGTCGACGATGTGACGCTGCGCAGCCGCCGGGGCCGCGGGACCGTCGTGTCCCTGCAGAAGCGGATCGAGCTGCGCAGCGACGCGCCGCTCGCTCATCCCGAAAGCGGGGCCGAGCCGGTGCCCGGCATGCTGACGCTCAGGGACGCGGGCTGAGCCGTTCCATGATCGTGGCGGATCGTTCGCGGATGGAGCAACAAATCCGCCGCGATCATGAATGCGAGCGTGCCGTGGACGCGTCACCTGCACATGGCCGGTAATCTGCCTGCGTGGTGGTGTGCTCATGAGTGCTGCACGCGTCGGAGTCATCACGTTTCCAGGGTCGCTCGATGACCACGATGCCGCCCGGGCCGTCGGCCGGGCGGGCGCCGTCGCGGTCCCGCTCTGGCACGGTGACCGCGACCTGCGGGGGGTCGATGCCGTGGTGCTGCCCGGCGGCTTCTCCTATGGCGACTATCTGCGCTGCGGCGCCATCGCCCGGTTCGCGCCGGTGATGGCCGAGCTGGTGCCCGCCGCCAGGGCCGGTCTGCCGGTGCTCGGCATCTGCAACGGATTCCAGATCCTGTGCGAGGCGCAGCTGCTGCCCGGCGCGCTGAACCGCAACAGCGGGCTGCGCTTCATCAGCCGCGACGTCCGGGTGCGGATCGAGAACACCGCGACGCCCTGGACGCTTTCGTACGCGCCCGGCCAGGAGCTGACCCTGGTGCTGAAGAGCGGCGAGGGAGCCTACGTGGCCGACGCGGCCACGCTGGCCGGCCTGGAGGAACGGGGCCAGGTGCTCGCGCGGTACGTGGGCGCCAGCCCGAACGGCTCGGCCGCGGGCATCGCCGGGATCCGCAGCCAGAGCGGCAGCATCGTCGGGCTGATGCCGCACCCGGAGCACGCGATCGACGCGCTCACCGGCCCCGGCGACGACGGGCTCGGCTTCTTCACGTCCGCCCTGCGCGCCCTGGCCGCGGCATGACCGGCACGCTGTCGCCGCAGACCCCGTCGCCGCAAGACACTGTCGCGAGGGCGGCTGATACGCCGGACCGGCCGCAGCCCTACTCCGAGCTCGGGCTGACCACCGAGGAGTACGTGCGGATCGCCGGGATGCTCGGCCGCAGGCCCACCGACGCCGAGCTGGCGATCTACTCGGTGATGTGGAGCGAGCACTGCTCCTACAAGTCGTCCCGGGTGCACCTGCGGCAGTTCGCCGAGAAGGCGCCGCGCACGGCCGCGATGCTGGCCGGCATCGGCCACAACGCGGGCGTCGTCGATATCGGCCAGGGCTACGCGGTCACGTTCAAGCTGGAATCGCACAACCACCCGAGCTACGTCGAGCCGTTCCAGGGCGCCGCGACCGGCGTCGGCGGGATCGTACGCGACATCCTGGCCATGGGCGCCCGCCCGGTGGCGGTGATGGACGCGCTGAGGTTCGGCCCCGCCGACGCGCCGGACACCCGCAGGGTGCTGCCGGGCGTGGTCGGTGGCATCTCGTTCTACGGCAACTGCCTCGGCCTGCCCAACATCGGCGGCGAGCTGGCCTTCGACCCGTGCTACGCGGGCAACCCGCTGGTCAACGCCCTCTGCCTGGGCGTCATGCGGCATGAAGACCTCAAGCTGGCCGCGGCCACCGGGCCCGGCAACGCCGTGGTGCTGGTCGGCGCGAAGACCGGGCCGGATGGCATCGGCGGCGCGTCGGTGCTGGCCAGCGCGTCTTTCGGCGGCGGCGCCGAGGGATCCAAGCGGCCCAGCGTCCAGGTCGGCGACCCGTTCAAGGAAAAGCTGCTGATCGAGTGCTGCCTGGAGCTCTATGCCGCGGGCCTGGTGCTGGGTATCCAGGATCTCGGCGCGGCCGGGGTGGCCTGCGCGACCACCGAGCTGGCCGCGGGCGGCGGCGGCGGGGTCGGCATGCGGGTCAGGCTGGACGCGGTGCCGCTGCGGGACGCGTCGCTGGGCCCGGCCGAGATCCTGATGAGCGAGTCGCAGGAACGCATGATGGCGATCGTCGAGCCGGCCGGGCTGGAACGCTTCCTGTCGATCTGTGCCAAGTGGGACGTCGAGGCGACCGTGATCGGCGAGGTCACCGGCACCGGGCGGCTGGAGATGTCCTGGCACGGCGACGTCGTCGTCGACATTCCGCCGCGGAGCGCCGCGGACGAGGGCCCGCTTTACCACCGCCCGGCCGCCCGGCCGCCCGGCCAGCAGGCACTGCAGGACGACGACCCGTCCCGGCTGGCACGCGCCGATACGGGAAACGAACTGCGCAAGACCATCCTGGCCGTGCTCGGCTCAGCGGACGCGGCGGACAAGAGCTGGGTCACCGAGCAGTACGACCACTACGTGCGCGGCGAGACGGTGCTCGCGATGCCACAGGACGCCGGCCTGATCAGGGTCGACGAGCACACGTCGCTCGGCGTCGCGCTCGCCGTGGACGGCAACGGCAGGTACTGCCTGCTCGACCCGTACGCCGGGACCCAGCTCGCGCTCGCGGAGGCGTACCGCAACGTGGCGGCGACCGGGGCACGGCCGCTGGCGGTCACCAACTGCCTCAACTTCGGCTCGCCCGAGGATCCGGGCGTCATGTGGCAGTTCACCGAGGCGGTGCGCGGCCTCGCCGACGCGTGCCTGGCCCTCGGCGTGCCGGTGACCGGGGGCAACGTCAGCTTCTACAACCAGACCACGGACGCGGCGATCCACCCGACCCCGATCGTCGGCGTCCTCGGCGTCCACGACGACGTGAGCAAGCGGCTGGCGATCGGCTTTGGCCGGCCGGACTGCGGCGTGGTGCTGCTCGGCCGCGGCGCGGCGGAGTTCGGCGGGTCGCTGTGGGCCTACGTCGCGCACCAGCACACCGGGGGCCGGCCGCCAGCGGTGGACCTGGACGCCGAGCGGAATCTGGCTGCGGTGCTGGTGGAGGGCGCCGCTCGCGGCCTGCTGGCCGCCGCGCACGACCTTTCCGACGGGGGCCTGGCGATCGCGCTCGCCGAGTGCTGCCTGGCCGGCGGCCAGGGGTGCGCGGTGCGGCTGCCCGGAGACCCGTTCACCGGCCTGTTCGGCGAGTCGGCGGCGCGGGCCGTGGTCGCGGTAGTGCCGGGAGCCGAGGCCGAGTTCGCGGCGCTCTGCTCCGCCCACGGCGTGCCAGCGGCCGAGCTCGGGGTGACCGGCGGCAGCACCCTGGAGGTCGTCGACTGCTTCACGATCCCGCTCGACGAACTGGCTGCCGCACACCGCGGCACCCTGCCCGCGCTGTTCGGCTGAGCGGACCGCTCAGGACGAGGTCAGGAACGCGATGAGCTGGCTCGCCCCGGGAGACGCCTGGCAGCGTTCCAGCCGGGCGACGGCCGCGTCGCTGCCGCCCCCGGTCACCGCGGTCAGGCACCGCCCGTCGCCAAGGTTCCGCAACTGCCAGTACTCGAGCCCGTTGCCGCCGACCACCGAGTGCTGCCGCACCCAGCGCTGGTCCGCCTGGAGGCTGCAGCGCTGCAGCGATGCGGACGCCGTGCGGACCGTCCCCAGGCACCGCCCGTCCTGCAGGTAAATGAAAATGTACGTCCCACCGGCCATCTGGTCGGCCGTCAAGTTGGCGCCGGTGCTCCCGTTGCCGCTGAAGTCGAGCCCGGGGGACGCCGCCACGAGCGAGTCCACGTTGGAACTTCCCGACGCGGAGGGGGAATAGGCCAGCCCGATCGCCTGCGTGGCGAGCACGCGCGTCGGCAGCACCGAGGCGGAGTTGTCCGCGTGCGCCCCGCCGACGAGCAGGTACACCGCGGCCCCTACCGCGGCCAGCAGGATCGCGAATCCGGCCCCGGTCAGCCTGGCCGCCCACGAGCCGCGGACTCGCGACCGAGCATTGCGCTTACCAGGCATACCCGAACGATTACCCGTATCGACCCTGTTCTGCCAGTAGAAGTTATAAAAAGTTACGAGCCGAAATCAGCGGTTTGGTGATACCTAATCCCCGCTCCGGCGGCCCCGGAACCGTCCGAGCGGCCGGCTAGGTTCGCTGCAATGCCAGTACGCAAAGGGGATCCAGCCCGCCTGCTCGCCGCGGTGAACGCGCAGCGCGCGGCGCTCGGCCGTCCCGAATGGCCGGGGCCGGTCACCACGGCGGCACTCGAAACCGCCTGCGTTGCCTCGGTGCTGGACGCGATCGGCCTGGATCAGGGGCCGGAACGTGACGCCGCCCGGCTGGCCGTGGTGTACCTGCTCGGTCTGCTGGCCGCCAAGGCACCCGGCCGCGCGGTCGAGGTGCGCATCCCGCCGTTCGCGGCCATCCAGTGTGTGGAGGGTCCCCGGCACACCCGCGGCACCCCGCCGAACGTGGTGGAAACCGACGCGGTCACCTGGGTCCTGCTCGCGACCGGCCGGCTGGCATGGGCGGACGCGGTCGCCGGCGGCCGGGTCCGGGCCAGCGGCCCGCGCGCCGACATCTCCGGCCTCCTGCCCCTACCTGCGGGGGGCGGAGCCCCCCGCAATCCCCCCAAACCCTCAGCACCTGAGCTTTGACCTCGCATCTGCCGTCCAAATCCACAAAATCTGCGCGGGCTGCGCCCGCGCTGATCTGGCAATTCCCTCACAGTGCTGCCATAGACTGACGAGGTGATCAAGCCTGATGGCCGCCTGACGGATGATCTTGATCCCACTGACAGGCCGCCGCGGGACGCATGCGGGGTGTTCGGCGTCTGGTCGCCCGATGAGGACGTGGCAACGCTCGCCTACTTTGGCCTCTACGCGCTGCAGCACCGCGGCCAGGAGTCGGCCGGGATCGCGGTCAGCGACGGCTCGAGGATCGTCGTCTTCAAGGACATGGGCCTGGTCCCGCAGGTCTTCAACGCGCCGGTGCTCAGCACGTTGCGCGGCTACATCGCGGTCGGGCATTGCCGGTACTCCACGAGCGGGTCGTCGGTGTGGCAGAACGCACAGCCGACGTTCCGCACCACGCCGTCGGCGAGCCTGGCGCTCGGTCACAACGGCAACCTGATCAACACCCTGGAACTCGCCGCGCTGGTGCGGGCCTCGGCTGGCGACGGCGGGCAGGCGACCGGCGGGCTGCCGGAGGCGACGTCCGATACCGACGTGCTGACCGCGCTGTTCACGCTCCCGGCGGACGGTGGCGGTGAAGGCGCGGACGGCCCGGACGGCGCGGGCGGCCCGGGCCCCGGCGTGACGGCCGGTGAGAGCCAGGGCATCGAGGCCGCGGCGCTCGCCGCGCTGCCGCTGGTCCGCGGCGCGTACTCGCTGGTCTTCATGGACGAGCGGACCCTGTACGCGGCGCGCGATCCCCAGGGCTTCCGCCCGCTCGTGCTCGGCCGGCTAGAGCGCGGATGGGTGGTGGCCAGCGAGACCGCGGCGCTCGACATCGTGGGCGCGTCGTTCGTCCGGGAGATCGAGCCCGGAGAGCTGATCACCATCGACGAGCGCGGCTTGCGGTCCCGCACCTTCGCGCCGCCGCAGCCGAAGGGATGCCTGTTCGAGTACGTCTACCTGGCCCGCCCGGACACCGCGATAGCCGGCCGGAGTGTGCAGGCAACCAGGGTCGAGGTCGGCCGAAGGCTCGCCGCCGAGCACCCCGTCGAGGCCGACCTGGTCATCCCGGTTCCGGAGTCTGGCACGCCGGCCGCCATCGGCTACGCGCAGGCCAGCGGCATCCCGTACGGCCAGGGCTTCGTCAAGAACTCCTACGTGGGCCGGACCTTCATCGAGCCGAGTCAGACGATCAGGCAGCGCGGCATCAGGCTGAAGCTGAATCCGCTGCGCGACGTGATCGCGGGCCAGCGGGTCGTTGTCGTCGATGACTCCATCGTCCGCGGCAACACGCAGCGCGCGATCGTGGCGATGCTGCGCGAGGCGGGAGCCGCCGAGGTGCACGTGCGGATATCCAGCCCGCCGGTGGCCTGGCCGTGCTTTTACGGCATCGACTTCGCGACGCGGGCCGAGCTGATCGCGGGCGGCCTGTCGGCCGAGGAGATCCGGGTGTCGATCGGGGCCGACACGCTGGGCTACATGTCGATCGAGGGCCTGATCGCCTCGACCACGCTGCCCGCCGACCGGCTGTGCCGCGCCTGCTTCGACGGCGACTACCCGCTGGGGGTTGCCTCGCAGGAGCAGGGCAAGCATCTGCTGGAGCGCGCGGTGGTGAGCGCGGCGCGGGCAGGCTAGTGGCTGCTCCCGGCGCTCACGACGTTCCCGGCGATCCAGGCGCTGCCGACGGCGGCGCCCTGAGCTACGCGGGGGCTGGGGTCGACATCGCGGCCGGAGACCGGGCCGTGGACCTGATCCGGGATGCCGTGGCCCGCGCCACCAGGCCCGAGGTCGTCGGCGGGATCGGCGGCTTCGCCGGGCTCTTCGACGCGTCCAGGCTCGCTGCCTACCGGCGGCCGCTGCTGGCAACGGCGACCGACGGCGTCGGCACCAAGGTGGCGATCGCGCAGCAGCTCGGCGTCTACGGCACCGTCGGGATCGACCTGGTCGCCATGGTCGTCGACGATCTCGCGGTCTGCGGGGCGGAACCGCTGTTCCTCACCGACTACGTGGTGTGCGGCCGGATCCGCCCCGAGCGGGTGGCCGCGATCGTCGCCGGGGTCGCCGAAGGGTGCGTTCAGGCCGGCTGCGCGCTGATCGGCGGGGAGACGGCCGAGCATCCGGGCCATCTTGGCCCGGACGACTTCGACCTGGCGGGAGCGGCAACCGGGGTGGTCGAGGCGGACCGGCTGCTCGGACCCGACCGGGTCCGGCCCGGCGACGCGGTGATCGCGATGGCCTCGTCTGGCCTGCACTCGAACGGGTTTTCGCTGGTCCGGCGGGTGCTGAGCCGGCCAGGCGGGGCGGGGCGGTCGCTCGACCTCGGCGCGACGCCGCCAGGGCTAGACCGGACGCTCGGCGAGGAGCTGCTGGTCCCGACCCGGATCTACGCCCGCGACTGCCTGGACCTGGCCGCGGGCTGCGACGTCCATGCGTTCGCGCACGTGACCGGCGGCGGGCTCGCGCTGAACCTGGCCCGGGTGCTGCCGCCGCACGCCGACGCCGTGCTCGACCGCGCCACCTGGAGCCCGCAGCCCATCTTCGGGTTGCTGGCCAGACACGGCTCTGTCGCGGGCCAGGAGATGGAGCGGGTCTTCAACATGGGCGTGGGCATGGTCGCCGTGGTCGGCGCGGACGACGCTGCAGCGGCCATCAGCCTGCTGGGGTCCCGCGCCGTGCCGACATGGCTGCTCGGCGAGATAACCGAAGGCATGGGCACCGTCCGGCTCTCGGGACGGCATCCCGCCTGACCCCGGCTCATCTCGCTGCAGGGCGTGACGGGGCCGGCCAGCAGATCCAGCGCAGCACGAACAGGCGCGACCGGCAAACGGCCCGGCGCGCCTGCTGGCGACCGCCGCTACCGCGGGCTCAACCGCCTACGCGCCGAACTCCCTGGGCCGAATCGTCCTCGACGTCGAGGTCCTCAGCGAGGTCGTCCTCGTCGTCGAGGTCGTCCTCGTCGTCGAGATCCTCGTCGAGGTCCTCGTCATCCAGGTCGTCGAGGTCGTCGTCGAGGTCGTCTATGCCGTAGTCGTCGTCATCCTCGTCGTCGTCCTCATCGTCCTCGTCGTCCACGGAGTAGCGGTCCGCAAAGCCCGCGTAGGCAGCATGATCGTCCGCATCTTGCTGTTCCGTGCCGACACCAAACTCAGCCCGCAGCTGGTCAAGATCCATGCCTCCGCCGCTGTACTTGAGCTGGCGGGCAACCTTTACCTGCTTGGCCTTGGCTCGGCCGCGCCCCATTGGCTCGACCCCCTCGAACGTACGGGAGCCCGGTCAGGGCCCCTTGTCACCGCACTGATCGTTTGCCCTCAGCGCGCCGACGCTTGCGGGCTTTCTCGCACAGCTGAACCACCCGCCGCCTCCCCACCGCTGGAAGCACAGCGCGCTTGTTCTTCCGTACACAGACAACGGTACCTGGTTTGGGCGGTTGGCGCCTCCGGCCATTGCGGACGGGCCGTGACTAGTTACCCAGGTGGGCTGCGTAATCGGGTGCCGGGAGCCTCGCGCCACCCTGCCCGGCCCCATCGTCACCTGTGACCGAGCCAGATGCCGCGCAAACGCCCGACCTCGGACATTCGCCGCTCCGCCAGCCGGTCGGCCGCCACAACCGGCGGCACGTCCTCTTCCGAGGCCATGACCAGGATCCTCTTCGTGGTGTCGAAAATCTGCGCCGCCTTTGCCTTGGCGCGCTCGAAGTTGAAGCCGGCCAGTTCGTCGGCGACCTGGATCACCCCGCCGGAATTCACGACGTAGTCGGGTGCGTAGACGACACCGCGGTCGGCCAGCAGCTTCTCGATGCCGGCATGAGCCAGCTGGTTGTTGGCGCCGCCGCAGATGACCTTGGCGTTGAGCAGAGCCACGTTCCCGTCGTTGACGGCGCCGCCGAGCGCGCACGGAGCGAAGATGTCGATCTGGCTGGCGAGCAGGCTGTCGCGGTCGGCTGCAACCTCGACTTCGGGGTGCTTGGCCCGTGTCCGGTCTACGGCTGCGGGATCAACGTCGCAGATCACCGCCCGCGCCCCGGCCTCGATGAGGTGGTCGACGAGGCGGTGCCCGACCTTGCCGACGCCTTCGACGCCGACCACGGCGCCGTCCAGGCTGCTGGTGCCCCAGACGTGCTCGGCGGCCGCGCGCATGCCCTGGAAGACGCCGAACGCCGTCAGCACCGAGGAGTCGCCTGCGCCGCCGTTCGCGACGGTCCGGCCGGTCACATGCCGGCACTCGCGCGCCACCATGTCCATGTCCTCGCTGTAGGTGCCCACGTCGCAGGCTGTCACGTACCTGCCGTTCAGCGATTCGATGAACCTGCCGTAAGCGCGCAGCAGCGCCTCGGACTTCAGCCGCCGCGGGTCACCGATGATGACGGCTTTGCCGCCGCCGTGATCGAGCCCGGCCAAGGCGTTCTTGTAGGCCATCGCCCGCGCCAGGTTCAGCACGTCGGCGAGGGCCGCCTCTTCGCTCGGATACGGGTAGAACCGCGTTCCGCCCAACGACGGCCCGAGGGCGGTCGAGTAGATCGCGATGATCGCGCGGAGCCCGGTCGGCGCATCGTGGCAGAACACCACCTGCTCGTGCCCCGTGGGTACCGCTGGCAGTGCCTCGCGTGGGCGCGCCACTCCGGCGCCCGATTGCTGCGGCACTCCGGTTCCGCCCTCAGAGTTGGGACCGGCGGAACTGTCGAATACTTTGGTCACGACGGTGACTCCTGGGTCGGCCCGCTGTCGCCATTGACGCGGGATCTCAGGGATCAAGGGTATGCCGAAGACGCCAGGCCCGAAGCCGCTGAGAACAGCTCGCTGCAATCTCATTCGGCCAGGGACTTCTGTTAAGGGGCCCCGGTATGTCACGATTGATCATGCTGCCGTGCGCTGCCTTTCTGCGGGTGTATGAACCGCTATCTGCCTTTGGGCGGACAGAGCGGGCCCGCTGGGAGGCATATGCCGCATCTGCGGACAGGCCGCGCAGGGCGGATGCGCTCGAAGCCGAGCGTGAGGAAGCGCTGCGCAGGATTATCGCGCTGCCGCCGATCGTTGCACCTGCACGGGAGAGTGATCAAGCGTACGTGCGGTGGGCAGACGGGACGACCTACATATGCCCGTGGCAGACGAGGCTCCGGTCATGGCTGGCCCTCGGCAGGCTGCGGGCCATGGCACGGTCACCGCTCGCTGACGCGTTCGCGCCCGGTCAGGCCGCCCGGGCCGCCGAAGAATTCGCCAGGTGGGAAAGGAAGGGGATGGCGCCGCGGGTCTACATCCAGGGCAGCACCTGGTCCGTGCCGCCAATCTGGTTCGTTCCCTTCGCGCCCACCGAGCGCTGGCTGGTGCTCGGCACCTCCGGTGAGAGGGAGACCAGCCGCCCCGCGACCGCGTCGGCCACCCGAACGCTCATCTACGCGACGACCATGGCCCAGGCGCGCAGGCGGGTTGCGCGCGCACTCGCCACGGTCCGGCGCGTTCCCGGTGCCGCCCAGGGGGTCCGGAACCCGGGTGAAGAGCCAGATCAGGCGGCTCCGGCCGCGGCTGACCTCGAGCGCGCCAGCGTCGCGCTCGAAGAGATCGGCCGGTGGCTGGAGGAGTTCCATCCGCACTCCGTGGTCGAACTCGACTATGGGGGGTTGGTTCAGCTGCTCGACGACGACGCGCTCCGCGCGGACCAGTCGGTGGCTGAGGTATCCGCTGCCGTCAGCGCCCTGGCAAGCAGGGAGTATGAGCTCGCAGCCGCCATGTACCAGCGGTTGCGAGCCAGGTGGCGGGATCTGGAGGCAGTCGAGCTAGGGAGCTGAGGGGAGGGGGAGATGACTTTTCCGAATCTGCCCGTTGCGACGCTGCGTGTCGCTAGAATCACGCAGCGTGACTCAGATCAATGGAGCAACGGGGTGAGGTGTGGAGAATCTTTTGCTCCTGGTGGTCGACTTGTCACCGCTGGTGATGGCAATATGGTCTGAGTAGACCATATGGGACATCCACGGCAGGCTCCTCAATGGAGCCATGCACAATAAAACGTAGGATCGTAGTACCGGTCCAGGAGGAGAGGCCGTCAACATGTCTGCACGCACACCAGAGGCCGAGCCTCTGCTGACCCCAGCAGAGGTCGCGACCATGTTCCGGGTTGACCCGAAGACCGTCACACGGTGGGCCAAGGCCGGGAAGCTGACTTCCATACGTACGCTCGGCGGGCACCGCCGGTACAGGGAGACAGAAGTTCGCGCATTGCTCGCGGGAATCCCGCAGCAGCGTTCGGAGTGACGCCCGGCCGCATACCTGGTGATGTCCCAGCCAGGGAAGCTTGTGCACGGTCACGTGCGCATGGAGGCGGCCAAGCGGAAGCAGTACAACAAGGGGGGGTCGGCCCCGGCGGTGGAAGCGCCGCATCACGGGGCGTAGTCCGGACCAGGCGACGGGCCTGGCGGGCGAAGCCGGGGTCGATCCGGCCCCCCAGGGCAAATGCCCTTTAAGGCGTTATAGCGCGGTTAGAGCGCAGATCGCGGGCATACCGGTGTCGGTAGCGCGCGTCCTCCGTGGAGTCGTCCGCGGTGGTTGTCTACACCAGTATTCACTCTGAGTAATCAGTAGGCAACTTTTCGTAATCACTCTTCCCGGGGCAGGGCCTCCGCCATACTGGTCGCTGCCACCGTCGGCGAGGGGAACCGGCGGTGGCGGACAGGCATCCGCACATCGCAATCGCACGCTGTACATGGCTCGCGTGCCGTGCGTCAGCGATGTGCGCAGGCTCGGGGGGGCCCGCCACATGGCGAGGCGTGCCGTCGCTTCAGAGGGGGAGTGATCACCATGCGTGATCCAGAGTTAATGTTGCGTGCCCAGCGGGCTGCGACGGAACTAGAGCGGGCCTGGGACCGCTGGCGCACCATGCATGGCTTGGGCGCAGATCCGCTGCCACCGGTCTCCAGTTACGTCGGCTACTCGCTTGAGGAGCCATGGGGCCAGCCGCGGGTGGTATTCGGAATCGCGGCCGCCGAGGCTGAGCACCTCGCCGCGCTGCTCGACCGGCATGACTGCGCCGGACCGGTCTACGCGGCGATGACGTCGCAAGGTGCCCGGCAGGAAGCGAGCACTGGCGCCAGGGACGGCGGCCGCGGCGTTCACGTTCCCAGCCAGGCACCCGCGGGCCCGGCTGCGCGCGACCTGCCCGCCGGGCAGGGACCGCAGGGCAGGCGTCCCGATCCGCTCGACCCCCGGACGCCGGTGGGACGGCTTGGCATGGCCGAGCCGGACCCGGTGGCCGGGCCCGACGTCCTCGATGACGAGCCCGAGGGGCCGGACGAAGGGCAGCCGGGCCTGGTTGCCTTCCGGCCGCGCCGTGAGCCGGCGCCGTCCCACGGCGAAGTCGACGAGGCGACCGAGATCGCAGACGCGGCCGCCGAGGCGGCAGAGGCCGGCCGTTCTTCTGGGGGCTGGAGCCGGCGTCTGCCCGGCGGCCATTCGCTGCCGCGGCAGAAGCGCGCGGGCGGAGCCGCCAAGGGAGCCAGCAGCAAGCAGGAGGGGAAGGACCGCGCCGACCTCGCGGACCTGTCCGCCGAACTGGCCGGATGGGCTGCGGGCGAGCTTCCTGGTGAGGCGTCACACCGCCGTGTGCCGCGCCCCCCGAGCCGCCCGGATCGCCCATATCTCGGCTGAACAGCCGGTCGATCTCACCAGCCCCGCTGGATCTCACCAGTCCCGCTGGTCCGCCAGGACCAGCGGGACTGTTTCATGATCGGGGGAGCTGGCCCGCGCCATGAGCGGGAAATCAACCAAGATCATGAAATCGGCGGTGCCGCGCGGGCCGCGGGAGCGCGGGGATGCCCCATGATGGGGGTAGCCGAGGCACGATGGTGCGGGATGCGGATCGGCGGCTGATGTTGCAGCGCGGTCTGCGCTGGTATTCAGCGTGCGTTCAGGTAGACCCGGGACGCTACCGCTGGGAGTGTGGAGCCCCGCGCCCGGAAGGAGCCGTCTTCCGATGACGGACGAGTCGTCAGACAACGACCTGGCTTGGTGGATGCCGCCCGACCGGCCCGACCCCGCAGAGCATGAAGACATCATCGAACTGGGCCCGGTGGACGCGACGCGGCCGATCGGGCCGATGAGCCTGCGCAATCCCGCGCGCCGTCCCTACCTACTCGCCGGGGTTGCGGCGGCCGCGCTGCTGGCCGGCGGGGGCGCGGCTCTTGCCGCGGGCAGCTCGGGAACCCCGGCCGCCGCGCAGAACGCGGTGACCGCCACACCGGTCCCGGTTGCATCTGCCGGACGGGCCGGAACGCGGCACCACTTCCACTCCCGGTTCGGCCTTGGCGGGTCGGGCATGCTGCACGGCCAGTTCGTGATCGCCAAGTCCGGGGGTGGCTACCAGACCGTCGACGTGCAGGACGGACAGGTCACGGCCGTGAGCACCACGTCGATCACGCTGAAGAGCTCGGACGGCTTCACAAAGACCTACGTGGTCACGAGCTCCACGACGGTGGACGCGCAGCGCGACGGAATCGGCTCGGTGAAGGTCGGCAACCAGGCTTCGGTGTTTGCGACGGTCAGCGGCAGCACCGTCACAGCGACGAACGTCGCCGACATGACACTGCTGCAGCAGGATCACCAGGGATTCGGGAACTGGCAGGGATCCGGCGGCGGTGGCGCACAGCCCGGATGAGCGAGACCGCCGGGTACCGCGTTAGCGCCTCTGGGACCCTGCTCGCCCAGCTACCGGGCCGGGTCCCAGCACCAGCCGGCGTTTCCAGGTCAGGGCCGGACCACCGGTCAGTCATGGATGTCAGACCCGTGCTGCACAATCTGGTGATGTGCGGGTAGCTGTCGCGCCGGGGCCCATGACGACGAATGGGGAGCCGGCTGGGGGCCTGCTGTGCGAGCTCTCGGCCGACGGCAGCCAGTCTGGGCGTCGCGTAACGGCCACCGATCTTTGCCGGGCAGTGGCCGAGTATGAGCGGTCCGGTGACGGCAGCATCCGGTGGGTGTGGCCCAGCGGCGCCGATCTCTACCCGGCGTTGCTGCGCGGCGGAGTGCGGGTCGCGCGGTGTCACGACGTGACGCTGGCCGAGCGGCTGCTGCTGGGCCGCGATCGCCGCGCCGAGGAGCCGGCCTCGCTGGCCGCCGCCGACGCGCGGCTGCGCGGGGTGCCGGTGCCTGGCGGCCCCGCCACGGTCGCCGTCGGGCGGGAGAGCGCGCTTGGCGGCTGGCCGGGCTTGCCGGGCGGGCAGCACCGGCAGGACGCGCTGTTCGAGGCCGGGGGGACGGAGACGGCGGACCCGCGCGCGACTCTCGACGCGCTGATCGCGGTGCACGCGGACCAGATGCGGCGGATCGCGGCCGGCGAGCACCCGGCGCGGTTCAGCGCGCTGGTGGCCGCCGAGTCCGCCGGTGAGCTGGTGGCCGCAGAGATGAGCCTCGCCGGGATGCCGTGGCGGGCCGACGTGCACGACGACGTGCTGGCGGGACTGCTCGGGCCGCGGCCGTCCGCCGCGCTGGCCGGGACCCGCCCGGCCAGGCTGACCGAGCTCGCCGGGCAGATCTCGGCGGCGCTCGGCGGGCGGCCGGTGAACCTGGACTCGCCCACCCAGCTGGTGCGCGCGCTGGCCGGCGCCGGGATCCGGGTGTCGTCGACCAGGTTCTCCGTGCTGCGCGAGATCGACCACCCGGCGATCCCGCCGCTGCTGGAGTACAAGGAGCTGTCCCGGCTGCACGCCTCGCACGGCTGGTCCTGGCTGGACGCCTGGGTGCGGGACGGGAGGTTCCGCCCCGAGTACGTGGTGGGCGGCGTGGTGTCCGGCCGGTGGGCGTCGCGCGGCGGCGGCGCGCTGCAGATCCCGCGGGTGCTGCGCCGCGCCGTGGTGGCCGATCCCGGCTGGGTGCTGGTGGTTGCCGACGCCGCGCAGCTCGAGCCGCGTGTGCTCGCCGCGCTGGCCGGGGACCGCGCGTTCGCCGAGGCGGCGGCCGGCGGTGACCTGTATGAGGGGCTGGCCGGTGTCTTCGGCGGGGACCGGAACCAGGCCAAGAAGGCGCTGCTGTCCGCCATGTACGGCGGGGCCGGTGGCGAGGCCGGCCAGCTGCTCGCGGTGCTGCGGCGGCGTTTCCCCGCCGCGTCCGGCTACGTGGAGGCCGCGGCGCGGGCCGGCGAGGAGGGCCGGGTGGTCAGGTCCGTGCTGGGCCGGACCTGCCCGCCGCCGTCGGCCGCGTGGCGCGCGGTCACCGAGGAGTCCGGCGACGCGGAGGCCGAGCGGGACCCCGGGGCCGGCCGCGCCTCCCGGGCCCGGGGCCGGTTCACCCGCAACTTCGTGGTCCAGGCGAGCGCGGCGGACTGGGCGCTGGTGCTGCTCGCCGCGCTGCGCCGCAGGCTCGCGGCGCTGGGCGAGGCCCCGGGCGGGGCGTGGCGTCCGCAGGCCCCGCACCTTGTGTTCTTCCAGCACGACGAGGTCCTGGTGCACTGCCCCGAGGCCATGGCGCCGGACGTGGTTGCCGCCGTCGATGAGTCCGCCGCAGAGGCGGGGCGGGCAGTGTTCGGGGTGACGCAGGTGCGGTTCCCGATGACAACGGCGGTGGTCGGCTGCTACGCCGACGCGAAGTGAGTTGCGCCGGCCCGGTCCGGCGTGATCACCTGCCGTGGTGAGTCTCGACGCGGCCGCGGTTCTGTCCGAGTACGACGCGCAGGTGCGGCGCGGTCTGTACTCGGACGGTTCCGGCGCGCTCGGTGAGCGGGCCGGGCCGGTCGTCCGCTGGTCCATGGTCGGCGGCGAGGGCTGGTCCGGTGTCGCCTGGTCCGACCTGGGCGCCGGCACGGCCGACGCAGTCATCGCGGAGCAGGTCGCGTACTTCGCCGGCCTCGGTGAGCAGTTCGAGTGGAAGACCTACAGCTACGACCAGCCGCCCGATCTGGGCGAGCGGCTGCTCGCCGCCGGATTCGTCGCGGAGGACGCCGAGGCGCTCATGGTGGCGGACGCCGGGCAGATCGCCGGGCACGATGGCGCTGGCGGCGCGCTGCCCGACGGCGTGCGGCTCGTCCCGGTCACCGACGAGGCCGGCATCGAGCTCATGATCGAGGTGTCCGACCGGGTGTTCGGCCCCGACCCGCAGCTGCGCCACTCGCTGCTCGGGCACCTGCGCAGATCGCCCGAGTTCATGGTGCTGGTGCTGGCGATGGCAGGTGACACCCCGGTCTGCTCGGCGAGGGTTTCCTTCGACTCCACCGACTTTGCCGGGCTCTGGGGCGGCGGCACCCTGCCGGAGTGGCGCGGCCGCGGGATCTACCGGGCCATGGTCGGCTACCGGGCCCGGCTCGCGGCGGCGCGCGGCTACCGGTACCTGCAGGTGGACGCCTCGCCGATGAGCCGCCCGATCCTGGAGCGACTCGGCTTCACCTGCCTCGCCATGACCACCCCGTACGTCTGGTCGCCAAGCTGAGAAGCTGTCGACCTTCCCGGCCGGGCCGCAGAGCAGTAAGAACTTTGGGTAACGTTCCCAACCGCGGAGGGCGCCATGGATCGGCCCGGCATCAAGGACGCCGAAGTTCGGGTCGGTGCGCACCTTCCCCGGCTGCGGCCCACCGCGTCGGCCGACGGCGTGCCGCTGCCCGCCTGGCTGATCGCGGCCGCCCTGGTTGCGCTGGAGCTCGCGGTCAGCGGCAGATACGGCTTCATGCAGGACGAGCTGTACTTCATCGAGGCCGGGCGGCATCTCGCCTTCGGCTACGTGGACCAGCCGCCGCTCGCCCCGCTGCTGACCAGGATCGTCACCAGCGTGCTCGGGGTGAGCCCGACCGCGGTCCGGATCATCCCCGCGCTCGCGGGCGGCGCCGTCGTCGTCATCGCGGCCCGGTGCGCCGCGCTGTTCGGTGCGGGCAGGTTCGGGCGGGTGCTGGCCGCGCTGACCACCGCGTGCGCCCCGGTCATCTTCACCTCCGTGCACGTGGACAACACCACCCCGCTGGACCTGCTCTTGTGGGCGGCCGTCGTGCTCTGCGTGGCCACCGCGCTGCTGCGCGGCCGGCCGCGGTGGTGGCTTGGTGCCGGAGTCGCCGCCGGGCTCGGGCTGGAGAACGACAACCTGATGCTGCTCCTGCTGGCCGGGATCGCCATCGGCGTGCTGGTCTCCTCCGCGCATCGCCAGGTCCTGCGCACGCGGTGGCCATGGCTCGGCGCCGTCATCGCCGCCGTCATCTGGGCCCCGAACCTGGTCTGGGAGGCGGCCAACGGCTGGCCGCAGCTGGCCATGGCGGCGGCACTGCGCAGCGAGAACAACTCAGCCGGCGACTACGCCGCCGCCCTGCCAATCCAGCTGGCGTACGTCGGGCTGCTGGTGACGCCCGTCGTCATCGCCGGATTCGTGCGCCTGTGGCGGACCGCAGACCTGCGGTTCATCGCGGTCGCGGCCACGCTCGTGCTGGTCTACGTGGTGGCCTGGATACCCGGCAAGGGGTACTACGCCGACGGCATGGCCCCGGCCGTGCTCGCGGCCGGCTCCGCAGCGGCCGAGCAGTGGATCGCCCGGGGCCGCCGACCCAGGGTGCGCACGGCGCTGCTGATCGCCGCGTCCCTGGTCGGCCTCGTCCTGCTGCCGGATGCCCTGCCCGTCGTGCCGGTCACTACCGTGCATACGCTGTCCGCCACGGCGCAGCAGAGCTCTGACCTCGGCGACACTATCGGCTGGCCGCAGCTCACTCGCGCGGTCGCGGCGCAGGACGCCGCGCTGGCCAGGGCTGGCCACCCGCCCACCGCCATCTTCACCGGGTACTACGGCGAGGCGGCGGCGCTCGGCGTCCTCGGCGCCGGCTATCACCTGCCGCCGGTGCTATCCGGGCACAACGCCTACTGGATGTGGGGCCCCGGCAGGGCAGCCGACACCACGGTTCTCGTCGTAGACGCCCTCGGCCGGCTGCGTCCGTACTTCGCGAGCTGCCGGCTGCTGACCACCTACCACGCGCCCTACCACGTCCAGAACAACTGGACCCCGCTGCAGATCGGGGTGTGCGTCGGCCCAGACGCCGGCTGGCCGCAGCTGTGGCCGCGGCTCAAGCACTACGGCTGAGCCCGGCAGCGCGGGAGGTACCTAACTCGCCGGGGTCGGCTGCGCGACCGGCGGCACTTCAGCGGTGCAGTACATGCAGCGGGTGGCCTTGATCGGGATGCTCTGCAGGCACTCGGGGCAGTCCCGCTCGGTCGCATCCTTCTTGCGGGCCGCGATCGCGGTGATCCTGGTCGACGGGGCAATCACGAGGAAGTAGATCACCAGTGCGATGATCACGAACGCCAGAACCGCGTTGATGAAGCTGCCGTAGAGGAAGTGGCTCTTGTTGACGGTGAAGGACAGCGAGGCAAAGTTCGGCTTGCCCCCGATGGCTGCGATGAGCGGCGTGATGATGTCCGCGATCAGCGCCTGGATCACCGTGTTGAACGCGACGCCGATGACGACGGCCACGGCAAGGTCGATGAGATTGCCGCGGAACAAGAACTGCCTGAAGCCCTTCACAGATCCTCCCTGGTAGTTCCAGCCGTCGGATGACCGACCGTTGCCCGGGACGTTACCAACGGAGTGCCCCGTTCCGGAACGGTTCGCAGCTCACTGCGGAAAATGTGATGTGCTGCACCGGGCTGGGCCGGGACCATGGGTTATGACCTGGACGCTGACCGGAAACCTGGACGACTACCTCGCGATCGCTGGCGGGTTTCTGCGCTCACGCCCGGTACAGAACACGATCCAGCTCGTCGCGCTCGACTCGCTCAGGGCCCGCGGACCCTCCGCCTTCGGCGACGTCGCGCCGCTGTTCGGCTGGTGGCAGCCGGCGGCCGGCCCGGTCACCGCCGCCCTGATGCACACCCCGCCGTACCCGGTCCTGCTGACCCGGCTGCCCGCGAACTCGGCCGGGGACCTGGCCGAGGCGCTGGCCGGCCGCGGCAGGCAGCTGCCAGGGGTCAACGGGGAACGCGGTGACGCAGAGGCGTTCGCCGCCGCGTCGTCCAGCCTGACCGGCGCGAGCTGGCGGGTATTCCGCCGCTCCCGGCTGTTCCAGCTCGGGCAGCTCACGCCGCCTGATCCGCCCCCGCCAGGCGCCGCCCGGGTCGCCACCGCCGCCGACCGCGGGTTGCTCGAGCCGTGGCTCGACGCGTTCCGGCGGGAACTGGCCGACCTCGGCGAACCTGGCAGGGGGATGGTCGAGGACCGGATCAGCTATGGCGGCCTGACCCTGTGGGAGGTCGGCGGAGCGGCGGTCTCGCTGGCCGGGTGCTCGCGCCCGGTCGAGGGTGTGGTCCGCCTCGGGCCGGTCTATACACCGCCGGAGCACCGCGGGCGCGGCTACGGCGGGGCGGTCACCGCCGCGGTCAGCCGGGCCTCGCTCGGCGCGGGCGCTGCGTACCTGGTCCTGTTCACCGACCTGGCGAATCCGACCAGCAACGCCCTATACCGCCGTCTCGGATACCGGCCGGTCGAGGATCGGCTGGTGCTCGAATTCGAACCCTAGGTCCCGCCTAGAAAGAAAACCAGGGATCACCCCGTCCAAAACGCCTCTCGCATCCGTTGAAAGCTTTGTAGTGGTACCGAAATCCCGCTGCGGCGCCGGTGCTCGCTCACCCGCTATGGGGGCACTAAGGGGCAAAAACGGGCAGCGGCGAATCGGCAGGCATGGCACGGAGCAGGGGGCTCCGGCCAATCCGAGAGGCGGGAATCATGATCTGCTCGCAGTGCGGCAACAACGTTGCCGAAGGGGCTGCGGCGTGCCCCAGGTGCGGGGCGCCGCAGAGCACGGGTCAGGGGGCCAACGTTCGCGTGAGCGCGGTATCGGCCGAGCAAAGCGGTCCAGGCATGGCAGCCAGGCCTGGCGGGCCGTACGCGGCTGCCCCGGGCGGGCCGTACCCGGCCGGTGGGCCGGGCGGGCCGTACCCGGCCGGGCCCGGGGCGCCGGGCCGGGCGATGGGTCCCGGGGCCGCTGCCCCGGCATTCAACCTCGATCTGAAGCGGTTGACGCGCAATGACCGGATGGTCGGCGGAGCCACCATTGTGTTCGTCATTTCGCTGTTCCTGCCGTGGTTCACGGTCAGCGATGGAGTCTTCAGCGCTTCCGTCAACGGGCTCTGGCATGGCTACATGTACATCGCGCTCATTCTCGCGGTCGCGGTGCTGGCGCAGGAGGTCCTGCGCGCTGGTTTCGAGCAGCTGCCATTCAAGCTCCCGCTCGGGCATGAGCAGGCAATGCTGGTGGCAACCGCCGCGATCTTCGTGCTCACCGTTCTTTCCTTCGTGTTCAAGCCCGCGGGCGCCTCGGACGCGTTCGCGTCGGTCAACTGGGGCTGGAGCTTCGGCGCGGTCATCGGCCTGGCCGCCGCGGTCGTCGCCGTTCTCCCGCTCGGCTTGCCGTTCCTGCGGTCCCGTACCGGCAGCTGACGGGGGATCGGTAACGACCGGTCGGCCGGGGAGCCCGGGGCCGTGGCCGCCCTGGCGCGGCGCGGTTCGCTCCCCGGCCGGCCGGTGTCGGCTGCAACCGGCCAGCGTGGCGAGATGCCGGTATGAACGCCGGTGACCTGGTACGCATCGAGCCGCCGAACAAACGGCGGCGCGTGTTGCGCCCGAGGCCGGGCCGGCCCACGCTGGAAAGACCATGAAGACCGCCGGCCACAACCCCGCGCTCGACGGTCTCCCCGCGATCTTGCTGCGGGACCTCTGCGAGTGCGCCGAGTGCCGGGACGTGAGCAGCGGCCAGCGGCTGGGCAGCGTGACCGACCTGCCGGCTGACGTCTCGGTGGCCAGCGTCACCGACCTGCCGGCTGACGTCTCGGTGGCCAGCAGCGCCGTCGCGGGCGGCGCCGTCGAGGTCGTCTTCGGCCCGGACGGTCACCGGGCCGTGTTCTCCAGGGAATGGCTGGCCGAGCAGCGCCGCCCGCCCGACGACGACCGCGCCGAGCAGGCGAAGCGGCTCTGGGCCGCTGCCGATCCCGGCGTCGTGGCCGGCCTGAGCGGCCACGACTGGCCGCGCTACCTGGCCGACCCGGCGATCCGCGAGCAGTGCCTGGCGGCACTGCTGCGGGACGGGTTCTTCCTGCTCCGCGACGTCCCCTGCCAGCCGGGAACCGTGCTGACCGTGGCCGGGAGCATGGGTTACGTCAGGGAGACCAACTACGGCCGCCTGTTCGACGTCCGGGTCGAGGCGACACCGGCTAACCTCGCGTTCACCGGCCTGCCGATCGCCCCGCACACCGACAACCCGTACCGCGATCCGGTGCCAACGGTCCAGCTGCTGCACTGCCTGGCCAGCGCCGTCGAGGGCGGCGACTCCGGGCTCGTCGACGGCTTCAACGCCGCCGCGCTGCTGCGTGCCGCCGACCGAGCCGCGTTCCAGATCCTGACCAGGACCCCGGTGACGTTCGCTTACGCGGACGCCACGGCCGAGCTGCGCGCGACCCGGCCGATGATCGCGACCGACCCGCGCGGCAAGATCCGCGAGGTCAGGTTCAACAACCGGTCGCTGCAGCCGCTTCGCCTCGGCCGGGAAGGCTCGCCGGACGACATGGTCGCGTTCTACGCCGCGTACCGGGCGTTCGCCGAGACGATCATCAGGCCGGACCTGATGCTGACCTTCCGGCTCGCGCCCGGCGACTGCGTCGTGTTCGACAACACCCGGATCCTGCACGCCAGGACCGGCTTCGCCGCATCGGGCCAGCGCCACCTGCAAGGCTGCTACGCCGACCTGGACGGCGTAGCTTCCACGCTGGCCGTGCTCAGGCGGGGGAGGGAGCCCACGCGATGAGTGTCGTGCCGGAGGTGCGCAGATGAGCGCGGACGACGGGGTGCGGGTCCTCGCCGAGAAGTTCGCGAGCGAGGGCGCGGCCGAGTATCTCGGCGAGCCGGTGACCCAGGCCGCGCACATGCTCCAGGCGGCGATGCTGGCCGAGCGTGACCACGCAGATAATGCCCTGATCGCCGCCGCGCTGCTGCACGACGTCGGCCACTTCGCCGTGACGATGACCGGCCACGAGCTGATGAGCGGCACGGACACCAGGCACGGTGAGGCCGGGGCCGCCTGGCTGGCGCAGTGGTTCGGCCCGGAGGTCACCGAGCCGGTCCGGCTGCACGTCGCGGCGAAGCGGTACCTGTGCGCGACCGAGCCGGACTATATGGCCGCGCTGTCGCCCGCCTCGGTCTACACGCTGGGCGTGCAGGGCGGGCCGATGCAGGGGCCGGAACTCGCCGAGTTCGAGGCGCACCCGTACGCGTCGGCGGCGATCCGGGTCCGCCGCTGGGACGACCAGGCCAAGGAGCCCGAGGTCGAGCCGTCCCCGTTCAGCCACTTCGAGCCTGTGCTCCGCGCCTTGGCCAGGTGACGCCTGCCGTCCGTGGTAAGCAGGTGAGGTGACGGACGCAGCGATCCCCCCTGGCGGGACGGAGGTTCTTGACCCGCCCTGGGATCCGTGGCGCCCGGCTGACATCGCCCGGCTGCTCGCCGGGGTGACCGTGCCGTGGTACGTGGCCGCCGGCTGGGCCATCGACCTGTTCATCGGCCGGCAGACCCGGGAGCACGGCGACCTGGAGATCGCGATCCCGGCCTCGGCCTTCCCCACCATCCGCGGCGTGCTCGCTGATTACGAGTTCGACGTCGTCGGTTCCGGCCAGCGCTGGCCGCTGGACAGCCCCGCCTTCGACGTGATGCACCAGACCTGGATCCGCGAGCGCGATACCGGCGTGTACCGGGCCGACGTCTTCAGAGAGCCAGAACGCGACGCCGCCTGGGTCTGCCGTCGTGACGAGTCGATCTCGCTGCCGTACGAAAACCTGATCCGGCGCACTGGGGACGGCATTCCCTATCTGGCTCCGGAGGTCGGGTTGCTGTTCAAGGCGAAGCGGGCCGCCGAGCCGAAGAACCAGGCCGACTTCGCCGCCACGGCGGGTCTGCTCGGCGAGGACGCGGCCGGCTGGCTGCGCTGGGCGCTGCAACGGGTGCACCCCGGGCACGCGTGGATCGAGGCACTGGACCGGGCGCAAGGCGGACAGCCGTCATGAGCCTCGACGTCACCATCCGCGGCCGGGTGATCCCGCCGGAGGAACTGTCCTGGCGGTTCTCCCGGTCTCCCGGCCCCGGCGGGCAG
The DNA here is from genome assembly GCA_963833885.1 of uncultured Actinomycetota bacterium. GTDB lineage: Bacteria > Actinomycetota > Actinomycetes > Streptosporangiales > Streptosporangiaceae > JASHPR01. The sequence goes on from CAWHZU010000001.1 coordinate 52,234, forward strand.
TCGGTGAACACCACGGAGAGCCGGGTCGAGCTGTCGTTTGACCTGGCTCGCTCCGAGGCGCTCCCACCCGCGCTGAAGGAACGGGCGCTGCGTGCGCTCGCGGGCCGGCTGGCGGGGGTGTGATCACCGTGACCGCGTCGGAGCACCGGTCCCAGCTGCGGAACCGCGAGGCCGCGGCCGAGCGGATGTCCGTGCTGCTCACGGACGCGACCGCGCCGCCACCAAAGCCGCGCCGCCCGACCAAGCCGAGCCGCGGGGCCCGGGAGCGGCGCCTAGCCGACAAGCAGCGCCGGTCCGAGATCAAGCGCCTGCGCCGCCCAACCGACGACTAAGGGCCGCCCCGCCTCTCGCCGCCAGGGCCCCGTAACCATGATCGATGAACCAAACGACGGGCTATAGGCCGTCGTTTGGTTCATTCATCGTCATCCGCAGGCGGGTGGGGAGCCGGATGCGGGGTTGGGCAGCGGCGTTCGGGGGGTGGCCGGGCTTGCGCGGGCCGGCATGTCCCGGTTCGGAGGGTGGCCGGGTGTTGGCGCGGGTGAGTGGCCGGGGTTATGGGGTGCGGGGCCAGTACTGGGGTTGGGTTTACAGCGAGGTGAAGATGGCGTTGATTAGGGCGCGGTTTCTGGGGTTCTGCCATCGCGGGCCCATCTGGCTGGTGACGTAGCCGAACGCGACGCCCGCGTCGGGGTCGCAGAAGCCGATCGAGCCGCCGGCGCCGAAGTGCCCGAACCCGCCGGGCCCCGGACCGAACGGCCGTTCCGGCTGGGTCAGCTGGAAGCCGAGGCCGAACCGCGACGGCCGCCGCAGCACCAGGTCTTCGCCGTTGACCTGTTGCGTGACCGCGTCGGCGAGCGCACCGGGGCCGATTACGCGGACACCGTCCACGGCGCCGTCCCCGGCCAGCGCCGCGTACACCCGGGCGATGCCGGCCGCCGACGCGTGCGCGTTCGCCGACGGCACTTCGGCGCAGCGCCAGGCCAGCGTGTTGACCACGCCCATGCCGGAAAGGTCCGGCGGATTGGCGTACGCGTTGCGGATCATGAGCAGGTCCGGCGGCAGCCCGGCAGCCTGAGGCGGAATGACGGCTTCCGGATCCGGCCAGTCGAAATCGGCGACCCGGTCATGCTCGGCCGCGGGCAGGCCAATGTGCACGTCGGCGCCGAGCGGCCCGGCGATCTCGTCCCGCAGCATTGCGCCCACGGTGCTCCCGGTCACCCGTCTGATCACCTCACCGGCCAGGAACCCGAACGTGTTCACGTGGTACCCGTGCCCGGAGCCCGGCGGCCACCACGGTTGCTCGGCGGCGAGCGCGGTGACCATGAGCCGCGAGTCCAGCATGCTGCCCCGCGGCAGCGGAGCCCGCAGCGCCGGCAACCCGGCTTGGTGACTGAGCAGCTGGCGCAGCGTAACGGCCCCTTTGCCAGCGGCGCCGAACTCCGGCCAGTACCTGGCCACCGGGGCATCGGGGTCGAGGCGCTGGCGGCCGATCAGCCTGGCCGCGCACGCGGCGATCAGGCCCTTGCCCACCGAGAACACGTTGACCAGCGTGTCCCGCTGCCACGGCCCACTGCCGGCCACGCCGCCCCAGAGGTCGGCGACCACGGTGCCGTGCACCGCCAGGCACGCGGCGGCGCCGGTCTCGCCCCTTTCATCGAAGTTGGCCGCGAACGCCTCGCGCACGGCGGCGAAGCGGGGGTTACACCACCCGCCGATGCCGGACTCGTAACTGGTCACGAGGTGACGATAATGCGCTCTTAAAAAGCGACAGCAGGTCGATTTCCACGCTATTCCGGCACAAGTGAGCGGGCGCATCGTCACGCTCTGTTCTTTTGTCGGCCTAGACCATGTATTCGTAATTGAAAAGTTATATGGAAGGAAATTTTCATGTTCCTTCAAGACTGCTAGCGTCCCGGCTTGTATGTCATTTAGGTCCTGGCCGCCCGGGCCACGATGGGCTGGGACCCGCTCACTGTGCGGCTGCCCTCGGCCGCCTACGGGATGGGGAAGCATGCAAGGACGCATGACGGGCGGTGCGTTGCGGGCGCACGCCAGGAGCAGGGTCATTCCTCTCGTGATAGCGGCGGTATCGGTGCCGGCCTTGGTGGCCGGGCAGTCGGTCGCCGCCGTGGCGGCCACCGCGGCGCCGGCGGCGTCGAACGTGGCGCTGGCGCCGATGACGCCGGCACAGGCCGCCCAGCTGTCGCAGAACGTCAACCAGCACGTGGTTGTCATCATGAGAAACCAGCCGGCTGCCGCCCATGAGGGCAGCCACGCCGCCACCGTGCGCGCGGGAACGATCACCCGGCAGCAGGCACCGTTCATGAGTGAGCTGCGCGAGGTGCACGCCACCCACGTCAAGAGCTACACCCTGGTCAACTCGTTCGCGGCCACGGTCTCGGCGGGCGAGGAGGCGCGGCTGAAGGCGAACTCGTCGGTGTCCGAGGTCATCCCGGACACGACCATCCGCCTGGCTCAGCCCGAGACGGCCGCCGCGGCGCAGACCACCACGACGGCGAAGACGGTCACCCGGACGTCGGACGCGCCGACGTCGCTGACCCCGAACGTGATCCCCGGCGCCTGCTCCAGCGGAAAGGCACAGCTCGACCCCGAGGGCCTGTCGCTGATGGGCGTCGACTCGCAGAACCCGAACCAGCCGACCGCGCGTTCGCTGGGCCTCACCGGCGCCGGCGTGAAGGTCGGCTGGATCGCCGACGGGCTTGACCCGAACAACACCAACTTCATCCGGGCCAACGGCACGTCGGTGTTCGACAAGGCCACCGGCGGCGACTACGAGGACTTCAGCGGCGACGGGCCGGGGCAGGTCACGTCTGGCGACGAGGCGTTCCTCGACGCGAACTCGATCGCCGGCCAGGGCATCCACGTCTACAACGTGCAGAACTTCGACGCCCAGCCCGACCCGACCGCATGCAACGTCCGGATCGAGGGTGTGGCCCCCGGTGCCAGCCTGGTCGGCCTGGACGTGTTCGGCTCGTTCGAGGACACCACCAACTCGAACTTCTACCAGGCGATCAACTATGCGGTCGAGACCGACCACGTCAACGTGCTCAACGAGTCGTTCGGCTCCGACCCGTTCCCTGACGTGACCGCGCTCGACGCGATGAAGCTGTTCGACAACGCGGCGGTCGCGGCCGGCGTCACGGTGACGGTCTCCAGCGGCGACGCCGGCTCGACCAGCACCATCGGCTCGCCGTCCACCGACCCCAGCGTGATCTCGGTCGGCGGGTCGACGGACGACCGCTGGTACGCGCAGACCAACTACGGGGCGGCGCGTTACTTCGCCACCACCGGCTGGCTGAACAACAACATCAGCGCGCTGAGCTCCGGCGGCTTCAACGAGACCGGCGGCACGGTCAGCCTGGTCGCGCCCGCCGAGCTGAGCTGGGCGTCCTGCAGCACCGACATCGCGGTCTACGAAGGGTGCGCCAGCCCGATCGGCACCGGGCCCGGCGTCGAGGAGGCCGGCGGCACCAGCGAGTCCTCGCCGCTGACCGCCGGCGTGGCGGCGCTGGTGATCCAGGCCTACCGGAACACCCACGGCGGGGCCACTCCGACGCCAGCGCTGGTCAAGCAGATCCTGGTCAGCACCGCGACCGACCTCGGCGCGCCCGCGGATGAGCAGGGCGCGGGCCTGGTCAACGCCTACAAGGCGGTTCAGCTCGCCGAGTCGATCAACGGCGGCACCCCGCACGGGACCACACTGCTGAAGTCGGCAAACTCGCTGAACGCGGTTGGCCTGCCCGGCAGCACGCAGAGCTGGCACGTCAAGGTGACCAACACCGGCGCGACGCCGCAGGTGGTCTCCGCGCGCGGCCGCAACTTCGGCGCGGACACGAACGTGCAGAGCGGCACCGCCGTGCTGAACGACGCGACCAGCCCGCAGTTCGCGAACTACCAGGGCATCCAGAACAACTACGCGGAGTTCCACTTCAAGGTCCCGGCGGGCGAGAACCGGCTAGTCGCGAACGACTACTATCCCGGCAACCCGGCCAACGGGAATAACTCCCGGGTGCGGATGATCCTGATCGACCCGAAGGGCCGGTTCGCCTCGCACTCGTTCCCGCAGGGCGTGGGCAACTTCGACACCGCCGACGTCGTGGACCCCACCCCGGGTACCTGGACCGGCGTGCTGTGGGGTGACGTGGCATCGGTTGGCGGTACCAACGGGACCGTCGGCTGGCAGGTCTCGACCGAGAAGTTCGCCCCGTTCGGGTCGGTGTCTCCTTCCTCGGTGGTACTGAAGCCGGGCCAGACCCGGACGTTCCACGTGACCGCGACCACCCCGTCCTCGCCCAGTGACACGGACGGGTCGATCGTGTTCACCTCGGACCTCGGCGCCGGCGGGACCAGCACGATCCCGGTCACGCTGCGCTCCGAGATCAACCCGGCGTCGGGCGGCGCCTTCAGTGGCACGCTGACCGGCGGCAACGGACGGCCAAACGGCAGCGGCGGACCGGGCGAGGGACAAGAGGAGTACTACGAGTTCCACGTCGGTGGCGGGGTGCACAACATCACCGCCAACGTGTCGCTCGCGAACGACGCGAGCGATCCGGTGGCCGAGTACCTGGTCAGCCCGGACGGCGATGATCTCGGCTTCGCGCAGAACAGCGTCAACGGCACCCAGACGCTGACGGCTACCGCGTACACCCTCAATCCCGTTCGCGGCACCTGGACGCTGATCGTGGCGTTCACCGAGCCCGTGGCCGGGAACGAGTTCTCGCAGCCGTTCACCGGCAACGTGGTGTTCAACAACGTCAGCGTCAGTGCCGCCGGTCTGCCGGACCGCACGAGCACGAAGCTGGCGGCGGGCACGGCGGTGACGGTGCCGGTGACGATCAAGAACAACGGCGCGCAAGCGGAGGAGTTCTTCGTCGACCCGCGGCTGAACCAGTCGGCCACGATGACGCTGGCCGGCCAGGACCCGCAGGTCAGCAGCGTGGCCCTGCCGCTGGCCGGGAACGAGCCGGACTGGTTCGTGCCCACGCAGGCGTCCAGCGCCAGCACGGTTTCGACGGCGAGCCTGCCGATCATGTTCGACTGGGGACCGTTCCAGGGTGACCCGGACCTCTCGAGCGCCAACCCGGGTGCGGGCCCGCTGTGCGCGACCACCGAATCGGCCAGCTACAGCCCCCCCGGGGGCACCATCCAGAACGGGTTCTGGGGCTCGGCGCCGACCGAGTGCGGTCCGTACTCAGGGCCGGCTCCGGCGGGTACCGACAGCTCGGCCATGACTGTGGTGGCCAAGCAGTTCGACACGTCGGTGACCTCGTCCACCGGTGACGTCGAGCTCGGGTCCATCAACCCGTCCGCCACGTTCACGCCGGTCATCATCAACCCGGGGCAGACCGCCACCATCGATGTCACGATCACGCCGTCCGGCGCCTCGGGCACGCAGGTGAGCGGCACGCTCTACGTGGATGACCTGCTGGACAACATCCCGCCGTATGGGCAGTTCGCCACCGACGAGCTCGCCGGTCTGCCGTACAGCTACACCATCAAGTAACCGATCCAGCACGCAGCCCGCGGGGACCGACGTCGGTCCCCGCGGGCTGCTCTATTGTCAACCCGCCCGACCCGCCCTTCCCTCCCGCGCTGCGCGCCCGGCCAGCGCGGCCCAGACGGCGCCGCAGGCGATTGCTGCCGCGAGGACCACGCCGGTGACCGATACCGCGTGCGCCGAGACCAGGCGCACCGAGTCAGCCAGCGCATGAGCGTGTGCCGGCAGCCGCGCGGCGAGGTTCAGGTACAGCGTGCCGAACGCCGCCACGCCGGTCACGATCGCGAGCTGGATCGTGGTCACGATCAGGCCGCTCGCGTCGGCCGCGTGCTCCACCGGGACCCGCACCAGCGCCCTGGTCATCACCGGGCTGAACGCGGCGGCGCTGCCGGCCCCCAGCAGGATCAGCGCGACCTGCAGCCCGGCACCTCCGGCGCCGCCGCCGTGCAGCGCGCCGGCCAGCCAGAGCAGGGCCACGGCGTAGACGGCGAAGCCGCCGATGCTCACCGCGTGGTGCGTGCGGGCCGGGAGGCGGCGCCAGGACAGGCTCACCGCGGCGAACGCGATCCCGGTCGGTGCGAACGTCAGCGCCGCCCGCAGCGCGGAGTCGCCCAGCGCCTCCTGCAGGTGCAGGGTCAGTGCGAACAGGAAACCGCTGAACACGGCCATGACCAGGAAGATCGCGACGATCGAGCTCGCCAGGCCGGGCAGCCGGAGCACCTGGCCGCTGACGATCGGGTGTCCGCCCCGGCGCGACACCCAGCGTTCGACGACCGCGAACACCACGATGCCCACCGCGCTGGCGGCCAGGCACGCCCAGCCCCAGGTCGGCCAGTGCTCCTCCTGGCCAAGCACCAGCGGCAGCACGAACGCGAGCACCGTCGGGCCGAGCGTGGCCACCCCGGCCAGGTCGATGCGGCCCCGGCCACCGCCCAGCCGCGGCAGCCACCGCATCCCGGCGGCCAGCAGCACGAGCCCGATCGGCACGTTCACCAGGAACAGCGGCCGCCACGCCGTGCCCGCCACGTCGGCGCTGATCAGCAGGCCGCCGGCGATCTGGCCGAGCAGCGCGCCGCAGGCGAGGATCGCCGAGTAGAGGGTCATCGCCCGGGCCCGCGCCTCGCCGGTGAAGCCGCGCTGGATCAGGCTGAGCACCTGCGGGATCATCATCGCCGCTCCGGCGCCCTGCGCAAAGCGCAGCGCGATCAGCTGACCGACCGTCCCGGCCAGCCCGCAGCCCAGCGACGCGAGCGTGAAGACCGCCGCGCCGGACAGGAACATCCGCGCGTAGCCGAGGATCGCGCCGAGACGCGCCCCGGTCACCAGGAGCACGGCGTAGGCGATCGTGTAGCCGGCCACGACGAGCTGCAGGCTGGCGCCCGAGGCGTGCAGGTCCCGGTGAATCGTGGGCAGCCCGATGTTGACGATGAACACGTCGATGACGGCCATCAGCTGCCCGGTGAGGACGATGGCGAGCAGCGCTCCCGGACAGGCCGGCGCCCGGCGCGACCGCGCGGGGCGCCTGGCCGTGCCCGGCGGCGGTGCCGCTCGCTGGCTGGCTTGTTGTCGCGGTATTGGTCATGTAGCCAGCGTGCCGCGGCGGCGATGCAGGTACCGAGAGCCCACTTATCCTGGTACCAGCAGCACCCGGAACGGGGTCAACGCGGCTGGGCCGGCTCCTGGATCAGGCCGTAGCCGATCGCGTCTTCCACGGTGAGGTACCTGCCGCGCCTGGCGTCCGCCCGGATCTCGTCCACCTCGCGGCCGGTGACGCTGGCGAGCCGCAGGTAGAACGTGTCCAGCATCGTGCGCACCTGCTGCTCGTGGGAGCTCAGCGACGTTGCGCTGCCCTCGAATTCAAGGCGCGGCTCGGACAGCCTGAACATCGCGTTCGGGTAGGCGCGCCGCTCGGTGGCCGCGGCCAGCACGCCGAGCGCCGGCCCGCCGACCTGGCCGGCTGCGTACGCGCGCACCGGCACCCGCAGGACGTCCAGGACGCCCATGACGGTCAGGGCGGCCGAGAGCTCGGCGGTCAGTCCCTGCACCTCGAGCCGGATCGGCTCGTTCCGCTCGGCATCCAGGGTCAGCAGCTGGGCGCACAGGCTCGTTGCCGCCTCGTCGTCGAGGTTGCCGTGCGCCAGCACGATTCGCCGGTCAAACAGGCGTTCGTACACCTGGCCCGGCCACCCCGAGCGGTCCGGCCACATCTGCGTCGCCGTGACATCCGGCGCGGGCGGGGCCGCTGGGCGGTGCGGGACCTCGGGCGGGTGCGGGGCGCCCGGCAAGGGGGCCTCTGGCCGGTTCGGGGCGCCTGGCCACGGGGTCTCGGGCGGGCGCGGGGCGCCCGGTGATGGGCTCCCGGGCGGCGGGTTGCCTGGCGGTGGCGGGAACTGATCAGCTGCTCGCCCGGCCATCGCCCGGTGCCTCCCCTCGCCGTGCTCCGGGGCCCAAGTTCCCGAGCTCCCAGGTGATCTGACGGCCGACCGCCGCCGCATAGCGCTCCAGCGTCGAGGCGCGCGCGTCCGCCTCGCCGGACTCCAGCCGGGCCACCGCCGACTGCGAGGTGCCCATCCGCGCCCCGACCTCGGTCTGGGACAGTCGGGCGGCCTGGCGCTCCGCCGTCAGCTCGGTGACCAGCCGGCGTCGCTGCGCCGCCATGCGCCGCAGCGCGATCTCGCGGAACCCGGGCAGCAGCGGCAGCGGCTCGGGCAGGTCCTCGCCAGGCTCCGCGGGGTCCTCGCACCGGGCGCCAGACTGGCCGCGCAGATCACGGCGCGCCTGCCGATCCTCGCCGTCCATATGCCTAAAGGTATCTCATATTTGAGATGAAAGCGCCTGGCGCGCCTGCGCCGACCCGCAGCACTCGACCGGGCTCGGGTGCGAGCGCGGGTAGTGCAGCTGCAGCCACGAGACCTTGTCGTGGGGCGTTCCTCAGCGTGCCCGGCTGGGCTGCCGCGAATGCCGGCGCCGTCGCGCGGGCGGTGCGACTGCGGGCCGGGCCGCCACGGCGTGCCCGGCCGCGGGCGGGGAAACGGGCGTGCCCGACGTCGCAAGCTGCCTGACCACGTCGTGCCCGACCTGCACGTGATGGGTGGCCGGGGTGACGCCTGCCGCCTCGTGCAGCCGCTCGATGTCCCGAACCTGCGCGTGCTCCGCCAGCGCGATGACCTTGCCGGAGGCTCCGGCCCTGGCAGTGCGCCCGGAACGGTGCAGATAGTCCTTGTGGTCGTTCGGGGGGTCGAAGTGAACGACAAGCTCGATGTCGTCCACGTGGATCCCGCGGGCAGCCACGTTTGTGGCGACAAGCACCCGCGGGCGCCCGGCGGCGAAGGCGGCCAGCGCGCGCTGCCGCTGGTTCTGGTTCAGGTTGCCGTGTATCGCCGCGGCCTCGACGCCCGCCTGGCTGAACTGCCTGGCCAGGCGGTCCGCGCCGTGCTTGGTCCGGACGAAGAACAGGGTGCGCGCCGGACGGCTGGCAATCTCCACGGCGACCGGAACCTTGTCCTTGGCGGACAGCACGAGCACGCTGTGCTCAGTTGTGCCGCCATTGATCGATTCCGGCGCGACGGCGTGCAGCGCCGGATCGCTGAGGTACGCGGTCACCAGCCGGCCGACGCCGCGGTCCAGGGTGGCGGAGAAAAGCATCCGCTGCCCGCTGGCGGGCGTGGCGTCGAGGATCTTGGTCACGTCGGGCAGGAAACCGAGATCGGCCATGTGGTCGGCCTCGTCCAGCACGGTGATCTCGACGCCGTCAAGCGTGGCGGCGTGGCGATCGAGCAGATCGATCAGCCGCCCGGGCGTCGCAACGACGACGTCGACGCCGCGGCGCATCCGGTCGATCTGGCGACCGATCGCCACGCCGCCATAGACGGTCGTGACGCTCACGCCGAGCGGCTGGCCGAGCGGCGCGAGCACATCGGCGACCTGACGGGCCAGCTCGCGGGTCGGTACAAGAATCAGAGCCCGTGGCGCCTTCTCCCGCCGCCGGGCCGGCGCGGCCGCGAGCCTTGCCAGTATCGGCAGGCCGAAGGCCAGCGTCTTGCCCGAGCCGGTCTGCGCGCGGCCGAGGACGTCCCGGCCTGCCAGCGCGTCAGGGAGCACGCGGGCCTGGATCGCGAACGGCGCGTCGATGCCGCGGGCGGCAAGCGAACTCACCAGCCGGGCCGGGAGGCCAAGCTCGCGGAACGTCATCTCCGGCGCCGGCGCGTCCGCGGCGGCGGCCAGTGCGCGGTCGAGCTCGCCGTGCGGCCCGTCGGTCGCCGCGGCCTGCGGGCGGCGGGTGGCGGGCCTGGCCGGGCCCCGCCGGCCTCGCAAGGCAGGCGTGGTGCCCGGGTCGGGCCGGCCTCGCTCGGCGCCATGGCCGTGGTGATGCCGTGCGGGCGCGCGGCGGCGCCGGGAATTGTCGGGCATGAGCGAACACGTCTCCATCGGTAGCTCGTGGGCCGCGGCGAGCTCAGACACACCGACCACAACGGCGGCGAAGGGCTCGCCGAGAATCGGACTGCTCACACAAGCGACCGCGCGGGCTGCTCGCCCGCCGGAGCAGCGGTGAAAATGCACCGCTCTGGATTCCAACTCTAACAGCAGGCCAGCTGTTCCCGCTTTGCGGTGGTTCCGGGCCGGACGGCGCGATAACGTCACAGGACCGGACCCAGGAGAGCGCATGGCACAGCACCCGGTGCTCGCCGTCAAAGGCGAAGCAGTCCTCGAGGTTGACCCAGAGATCGCGCGCATCGAGGTGAGCGTCGCGGCCGTCGGCAGCGACCAGGCCAAGACGCTCCAGCTCCTCAACGAACGCGCCGCCGCGGTCGACAAGGTGCTGGCCGGCTATCCGGACGCGATCGAGAAGACCGAGACCCGGGGAGTCCGGGTCAGTCCTCAGCTGACCAGCCGCGCCACCCGTGGCCAGCCCATGAACTATCACGGCGCCGTCTACCACGCGATCACGGTCACCGGGTTCGACCGGCTGGGCGAGCTGATGGCCCAGCTTTCCGAGCAGGACCAGGCCGAGGTCGGGGGGCCATGGTGGGCGCTGCGGACGGGCAGCCCGGTGCACGGCCGCGTCCGTGTCGCGGCGGTCAGGGACGCCGTGCGGCGCGCCAGGGACTATGCGGCGGCGCTCGGCAGCGAGCTGTCCGGCCTGGTCGAGGTCGCCGACTCCAGGCTGCTGTCGGACTCGCGCGGTCAGGCAGAAGTCATCGGCCAGCATTCGGCCCGGCTGCCGCACCGGGTGCGCGCGAGCGCGCCGGAGGACTTCAGCATCGACCTGGTTCCGGCCAAGCAGGTGGTGCGGGCGACCGTCGAGGCCAGGTTCACGATCGCCGAGCCGGACCTGGCCGCCGTCGACGTGGGCTGATCCGCCGGGTGGCCCGCTCCGAGGGGCACCCGGCCGACCCTACGTATCCTCGGCCACCAGGCCGAGGCGGGCTGCTATCTCCTCCGCGAGCTGGCTAGGTGGCTTGGCGGCGTCGAGCACGATCAGCTGCGGGCTCTCCTGCGGCGGCTCGAGCTCGGCGAACTGGCTGTCCATCAGCACAGCGGTGAAGAAGTGGCCGTGCCGGGCGACCAGCCTGGCGTGCGCGAGTTCCCGGTCGAGTTCCAGGAATACCATTCGGGCCTCCGGCCGCCCGCTAAGCAGCTGGTCGCGGTAGCGCTGCTTCAGCGCCGAGCACCCGGCAACCGCTGATTCGCCCGCGGCGATGCGTTCATCCATCCACGCGGTGATCGCGTCCAGCCATGGTTCCCGGTCAGCATCGGTGAGCGGGACGCCGGACCGCATCTTGGCGATGTTCACCTGCGAATGAAACGCGTCGGCGTCCGCGAAGCGCCAATGCAGCATGTCGGCGAGCAGGACACCTACCGTCGTCTTGCCGCTGCCCGCCACGCCGCCGACTAGAACGATCATGTTGGCGCCAGCATAGCGGGACGGCTTCCCGGGTCACGGGATCTGTGCGGCAACGCGGCGGGCCCAGCGCAACTGGCGGAGCCTGGCGACCCCGGCCAGGGTCAACAGCAGCCCAGTCCCGCCCAGCACCAGCCACGGAACCGGCGACCCGGCGCCGGGCCTCGGTGTGGCAGCGGCGGGCGGACTCGGGGTGCTGCCGGCAGCCACCGTCCCGGCCCCGCGAGGATCGCCCGCAACGCTGATCGCCAGGTGGCGGTGGCCGCCGAGAACGACCAGGGTGGTGCGGCTGCCAGCGACCAGTGTCACCCGGGTGGCCGCGCGCTCGCCGGGACCGGCGGCCCGCACGGTCCAGGTGCCTGGGCGCACCGAACGGTACGGCGTGATGCTGGCGAAGGCCTGGTCGTGAGACAGGGTGTGGTGGTTCAGGGTCACGCTCACCCGGCGTGGCCGCGCCGCCGCCTGCATCACGCGCACCATGGCCCGGCGCGGATGATGCTGCTGGCTCGACCCGGCGGGGCTGCGCGCCTTGCGGTCCGATGACCCGGTGCTTGCGTTGAGCGGTCCAGCGTCACCGTGTGACGCCGCGGATGCCGCGGTGGCGGTGGCGGAAACGGTCGGAGCGGCAGAAAAGGCAGCGGGGATGACGTACCCCAGCAGGGCCCAGACCACCACGACCGCGAGCGGCTGCGCCATTCGTAATGCCTTGCTGGATCTGTTCATTTGTTCCTCCTCATGGCCCGGGTAGCCGGGTTCTCGCCCGGGCCGCCTTTGTCACGCCTCCAGGTCGGCCCGTTCGTCCTGCCCGGTTCAACCGGGATGCGCAAGATGGCGACCGGCCATGTCGGGCGCAATCCGCAACTTGCGTCCGGTAACACGCACATCGATTGTTTTCGACAGCACCCGACTCCCTCGTTGCAAAGCAGGCGGCGGTGACACGAGGGATTTATAACACGAGCCGGGCGGCGGTAGCACCCTTTCCACAGTTGCAATCTGCAAAACGCATGCCAGATTGGAAGCAAATGTTAATAGCGAGCCGATAGTAGCCGGTGGCCATTCCGTTTGCTTTAGGCCGCTTTACAGGCATCGGCACCGCTTGGTGCCGCTCGGCCACCGCGCCGGCCCTGCGCTGATCACGCCAGCCGTCCGATCGATTCCGGCGCCGCATGGTGGCCCCAATAAGTTCGGGGCGGCTCGCAAAGCGAGCCGCCCCGGGTTAGGCCGCGTGGCCAAGGCCGCTAGGTCAGAGCGGACGGACCTGCTCAGCCTGCGGGCCCTTTGCGCCCTGGCCGGCGGTGAACTCGACCCGCTGGTTCTCCTGAAGCGTGCGGAAGCCATCGATTTCAATGGCGGTGTGGTGGACGAAGACGTCGGCTGTGCCATCGTCTGGTGCGATAAAACCGTAACCTTTGTCGGCGTTGAACCACTTTACGGTGCCCTGAGGCATGTACTTTCTCCTACGGTACGATCTCCGGAATCCTCTTCTGAGAACCCGGGTTGCCGCGACGCTGTGCCTGTTTCAGAGGCCGGGGCCTCCGGAAGCCGTGAGATCCGCTCTCGGATCTCGCAGGCGCATGCCGCAAGTGAAGCTAAGGATGCAACCAGGGCCCATCAAACACCATCCCGGGTTCCGATGTTCCCTGGTCTTGTCAGTTTGCCGTTTTGTCCCGCGGGCTGTGCCCGCGGGTGGTTTGGCTTTGGCCGATCCGGAAGGGCATCCCGGCAGGTGTGGTGATTTGGCTGACTTGCGCAAGGCCTGTAGGTGTGCCGGTTTGGGAGGACGGGGGGCCCCGCGGGTGCTGGTTCTGGGCGAACGAGGGGGTGGTTTCCTCCTGCATGTGTGCTGGTTTGGGGGGGCTCGCGCGGGGTGTCGCCCCGCGGGCCGGGCTTCAGCCGAACAATGGCAGCCGGTCGGCCAGCTCGCCTATCGCCGACCTTTCCGCCGCGGCAACCGGCGCCCGGCCGGTTCCCTTGAGGGCGTAGGTGGCGTCATCCCAGTCGCCCGGCATGGGGGTCCCGAGCAGGCCGTCGAGGACCTGCCGCACCAGCGCCAGCGAGGCCGGATCTGGCGGCGGGGCAGCGGGCAGCCGCACGGTCAGGTCGAGATAATGAACCGCCGCTTCCACCGCGAGCGTGGCGATGAAGTCGGCCGTGCTCAGCGCGTGGCCCTGGGTGGCCACGGCCGGGTGCGGGCAGGCGCGCGCGGCCCGGCACGCTGCCGCGGCGGTCTCCCGCCACTCCCACGCCAGGGCGCCGGGCGGGTAGGCCGAGGCGACGATCCTGACGTGCCGGGCGTGCGCCGCCGCCTGTGCGGCGCCGAGGGCCTCGTGCTCGCCACTGCCCGGGCCATAGGACCGCCAGTACGAGACGGCGTCGGCATCGGTCGGGCCCGCAGCCGGGCTGGCGAAGGCGCGCAGCGCCCGCCTCGCGTCGAGCAGCTGGTGATACAGGACGTCGCCGACGGCCCAGCCCGCGCAGCGGCTGGGCAGCATCAGATCCGCGTCGCTGAGCCCGTCGGCGACCGTGGCGACGTTCTGGTACACCGCCTCCAGCGCGTCTTCGGCCGCGGCACGGTCAAGCTCGCTCATGCCGGGCAATTCTGCCACCCGGGTTACGCCGGCCCGCCGCCCGACAGCGCCGCGATCTTCTCGGCGATCCCGTCGATGACGCAGTCGAGGCCGAACTCGAACCGCTCGTCCCTGGTCTCCTCGGCGTCCGGGTCGATGCCAGCGTCGAGGAACCTGACCACGTGGGTGAACCGGCCGTCGGCGTCGAGCCGGTTCCGCCAGGCATCCCGCATGGGCTCCCATGCTTCCTCGGTGACGTCGGCGCGTTCCTCGTCGCGCTGGACGCGTGCCTCCTGCATCTCGCGCAGCGCCGAGCCCATGACGTAGGTCTGCACGGTGCCCAGGACGCTCATGGCCGTGGCGATGTCGAGACCGAGGCCGTCCAGCGCGCCCAGATGGCGGTCCATGTGCAGCAGAGTGTTCGGCCCGAGCGGCGGCCGCCCGCCGATGAAGTCCATGACCCAGGCGTGGCGCAGCAGCATAGCCCGCTCATTGCGGGCCTGCGTCCGCAGGTCGGCCCGCCAGTCGCCGGTCGGCTCGTGCACCTCGATCTCCCCGATCAGGGCGTCGAGCATCAGGTCGAGCAGTTGCTCCTTGTTCGCCACGTGCCAGTACAGGGACATCGTGCCCGCCCTGAGCACCTGGGCGATCCGCCGCATGCTGATCGCGCCGGAGCCCTCGGCGTCGGCGATCGCGATTGCCGCGTCCACGATCTCCGCCCGCGACAAGGCGGGAGCCGTCCGGTTCCGGCCGCGGCCACGCTGATCACGCCCGGCGCTGTCGTGCAGCATCCGGTGTACCCGGGTGCCGCGGTCGCGCCATCCCGGGCCCATGAGCGGAGGCCAGAGCTCGTCCGGGTCGGCCGTGGAATCCCCACTCCGTTCCTGACCCGGATTCCCGAGCTGCGGGCCGGCCCGGCGGCGCTGCGCCTGAGCCTGCCGGCGCTGCTGCTGGGCCTGCCTGAGCTCGCGCTGCTGCGCCCGCTGGCGCTCCATCTCGGCCTGCCTGCGCTGCCGCTCGGTTTCCGCCCGCTGCTGATCTGCCGTTCTGCTGTCTCGATCCGGCACGCTGCTTCCCGTTCCAGGTGGTCGTCTTGACTCTCGTACATCGTACTGTATAGTACAGCGTACTAACGAAACCCGTACGCCGTACCAGAGGAGATCACGGATGAGCGAGACCTACGCGATCGAGGCCGAGGGCCTGGTGAAGGTGTTCGGCCGGACCCGGGCGCTGGACGGCATCGACCTGCAGGTCAGAGCCGGGACGATCCTGGGCATGCTCGGGCCCAACGGCGCGGGCAAGACCACCACCGTCCGGGTGCTGACCACGCTGCTGCGACCCGACCTGGGAACCGCCCGGGTGGCGGGCTTCGACGTGCGCACCGAGGCGGTCCAGGTGCGCCGCGAGATCGGCCTCACCGGCCAGTACGCGGCCCTGGACGAATCCCTCACCGGCCGGGCGAATCTGATCATGGTGGGCCAGCTGTGCCGCATGTCAAAGAAGCAGGCCAAGCAGCGTGCCGCCGAGCTGCTGGATGAGTTCGACCTGACCGACGCGGCGGACCGCGGGGTCAAGACGTACTCGGGCGGCATGCGGCGGCGCCTCGACCTGGCCGCGAGCCTGGTGGCCCGGCCGAGCATCCTGTTCCTGGACGAGCCGACGACCGGCCTCGACCCGCGCAGCCGCGTGGTCACCTGGGCCGCCGTCCGCGCGCTGACCGCGACCGGGACGACGGTGCTGCTGACCACCCAGCACCTGGATGAGGCCGACCAGCTCGCCGACTTGATCACGGTCGTCGACCACGGCCGGGTGATCGCTGAGGGCACCTCGGCCGGGCTGAAGGCCAAGGTGGGCGGCGAGCGAGTGCTGATCACCGTCGCCGCGCAATCCGACCTGGGCGCCGCGCGGAACGTGCTGGCCGGGATCGCCGACGGGCCGCCGCAGACCGACCCCGCAACGCGGACGGTCGAGGCGCCAGTCGACGGTGGCGCCCGGAGGATGCCGGAGATCGTGCGTGAACTCGACGCCGCCGGCGTGCTGCTGGACGACATCGGGATCCGGCGGCCCTCCCTTGACGACGTGTTCCTGACCCTGACCGGACGTGCCGCCGACACCGCGGCCGAGAGCGAGAAGGAGGCCGCATGACTACCATGTCCCTTCCCATACCTGCCGCGGCGGCGGAACCATGGCTGCTGCGTACCTGGTGGGCGCTGAAGAACAGCTGGGTACTGGCCCGGCGCAGCATCGCGAGGATCGCCCGCGAGCCCGAGCAGCTGCTCGATGTGACGATCCAGCCGGTCATCTTCGTGCTGCTGTTTACCTACGTGTTCGGCTCCGCGATTCACCTGGCCGGCGGCGGCAGCTATCACCAGTTCCTGATCAGCGGGATGTTCGGGATGACGATGGCGGGCACCGCTCCGGGCACCGCCGTCGGGATGACCACCGACATGTCAACGGGCCTGATCGACCGGTTCCGGGCACTGCCGATCTCCCGGGCCGCGGTGCTGGCCGGACGCACCATGTCCGACCTCGCCACCCAGGTGCTCGGCATCGTGGTGCTTTCCGCGACCGGCCTGGCCGTGGGCTGGCGGATCGAGCACGGCATCGGCGACGCGCTGCTCGCGGCCGGCCTGGCGCTGCTGTTCGCGTTCGCGATGACCTGGCTGGGCGCCTGCGCCGGCATGCTGCTGCGCAGCCCGGAGACCGCGCAAGCGATGGGGTTCATCTTCTTCCTGCCGCTGGCGTTCGTGTCCAACGCGTTCGTGCCGACCCAGGGGATGCCGGCCTGGCTGCGTGGCTTCGCGAACTGGAACCCGATGAGCGCGGTCGCCGCCGCGTGCCGGAACCTGTTCGGCGGCAACGTGCCGACCCCGGACGCCTGGCCGATGCAGCACCCGGAGCTCGCCGTGCTCATCTGGTCGATCGGGCTGATCGCCGTGTTCGCCCCGACCGCCGTCTACCTGTACCGCCGCAAGGTGCTGCGCTGACCCGGCTGGCGCGCGCCGGAGGCCTCCCGGCGCGGGCCGGCATCGTTGCCGGAAAACCTGCTATCGTGCCTGATATGCCGCACCGCTAGGGCTCTGAGACCCCCCGCCTGTACCTGATCACCCGCGCCGATCTGGCGCCCGGCACCCAGGTTTGCCACGCGGCGCACGCGGCACTTGATTTCGCCATTGCTCACCCGGCCGTCACGGCTCGCTGGCATGCCGCCTCGAACACGCTGGTCGTGCTCGCCGCTCCGGACGAGCTTTCCCTGGGATGGCTGTGCGACGACGCCGCGGCGGCCGGCTTGCTTGTGGTCCGGTTCCACGAGCCCGACCTCGGCGGTGCGCTGACAGCGGCCGCGCTCGAGCCGGCCGCCGCCCGGCTGGTGTCCCGCCTCCCGCTCGCCTTCTCGCATGGAGAGGAGGTGAGAACATGACCACATCAACCGGCGCTGCCGAACTGCGGGCCGAGCTCGTCGAGCTCGCCGCGGAACGGGACGCGCTCCGGGCTCAGCTCGACGGGGACCTTCCCGCAGCCACTCGCTGGCTGCAGCGGAAGGTGTGGCGGCAGGCCGCCGCCCTCGACGCACTGAACCGCCGGATTGTCACCCAGCGGTTCGTGCTGCGGACCCTCGACGGGCTCGGCCGGTCGCTGACCGCAGCGGAGTACCGGGCCGCACGGGCCCGCGTCACGAACGCCCAGTTGCGGGACCGGATCGACGACCCGGACGCCGCCTGAGCGGCATCATGGGGTGAGCGGCAGGCGCCGCCGGTCACCCCGCACGCCCCAGCAGCCCGATGGCCGGGCAGCCACCTCTAAAGTGGCCGTCGCGGGTTCGATTCCCGCCTGGGGCACTCCGCGGCTTCAGCCGTCCCGCTGGCGCGCGATGGGGGCGACCGTCGCGTTCGCGGCCCGGACCAGGTCGGCCGGGGCCAGCTCGATCTCCAGGCCGCGCCGGCCGCCGCTGCAGTAGACCGTCGGGAACTGCAGCGCCGACGCGTCGACGACCACGGGCAGCCGCCGGCGCTGCCCGATCGGCGAGATGCCGCCGACCATGTAACCGGTGGCCCGCTCGGCCGCCGCCGGGTCGGCCATCGTCGCCTTCTTGCCCCCGGCCGCGGCGGCCAGCGCCTTGAGATCAAGCTGAGCCGAGACCGGCACCACTCCGACGGTCAGCGCGCCGTCGACGCTGGCGACCAGAGTCTTCAGCACTCGAAGGGCCGGAACGTTGAGCGCCTCGCTGGCCTCGCTGCCGTACGACTCATGCTGCGGGTCATGGGCGTAGGTGTGCACCGTGTGCGGGATGGCCTCCCGCTCGAGCAGCGCCGTCGCCGCAGTGCCTCGTCCGGCCACGCTGCGTAAGCCTAGTCAGGGGTCAGGCCGCGCTGCATCAGCACGGTGTCGATCCAGCCGCCGTGCTTGTGGCCCACGGCGGTGAGCCGGCCCGCGTGGGCGAAGCCGAGCGCGCGGTGCAGTGCGATCGACGCCTCGCTGTCGGCGCCAGCGTCCGCGATGACCGCGACCATCTGCCGGGCACCGGCCTGCCCGGCGCGGGCCAGCAACTCGGCGAGCAGCCTGCGGCCCAGCCCCCGGCCGGTCGCGCCCGGGGCCAGGTACACCGTGTCCTCGACCGTGTGCCGGTAGGCCGGCTTCGGCCGCCACGGGCTCACATAGCCGTACCCGGCGACCTCGCCGCCGGTCCTGGCCACCAGGAACGGCAGGCCCTTGCCGGCCAGGGTGTCCAGCCGGGCCTGCCAGTCGGCCACCGTGGGCGGCTCGGTCTCGAACGTGACCACGCTGTGCGTGACGTAGTGCGCGAAGATCTCGGCAACCCGGCCAAGGTCGGCCACGCCCGCCGGGCCGATGACGGCTCCTTGCTCCACGGCTGTCAGCCTAGGCACCGGTCAGCGGAGCAGCTTGTCCAGCCTGATCGGCAGGTCCCGGACGCGGATCCCGGTCGCGTGATACACGGCGTTCGCGATCGCCGCCGCGGTGCCCACGATGCCGACCTCGCCGATCCCCTTGGCCCCGGCCGGCCGAGTTCGGGCTCGTCCTCGTCGATCCACCGGGCGTCGATGTCGCCCACGTCGGCGTTGGCCGCGATGTGGTAGCTGGCCAGGTCGTGATTCGGGTAGTCGCCAAACTGCGGGTCGATCATGCTCTCTTCGTGCAGGGCCATCGAGAGCCCCATGGTCATGCCGCCGATGAACTGCGACCTGGCCATCGCGGGCACCACGATGCGGCCGGCGGCGAACACGCCGAGCAGCCGGGGCACGCGCACCTCCCCGGTGTCGGCGTCGACTCTGACCTCGGCGAACTGGGCGCCGAACGAGTACCGGGCGTGATCGGGCAGCGCGCCGATGGCGTCACCGGTCGACGACTGCGCGGACAGGCCGTCGGCCGGTATCGCGCCGTCGCGGGCCCGGATCTGCTCGCGCAGCGCGCGGCAGGCGTCGGTCACCGCCCAGCTCCATGACGCGTTGCCCATCGAGCCTCCGGCGATCATGGCCGGGGGCAGCTCGCTGTCGCCGATCCGCAGCGTCACGTGGTCCGCTGGCACTCCCAGGGCGTCGGCGGCCACGGCCAGCAGCGCGGTGCGCGCGCCGGTGCCGATGTCCACGGCGGCGATCGAGACCACGTAGTGGCTGGTTGCGTCGACGCTGACCAGCGCCTGCGACGCCATCGCGCGCGCCGGGTAGGTCGAGGCCGCCACGCCGGTCCCGGTCAGCCACGGCCCGTCCCGCCGGATACCCGGCGACGGGTCCCGGTCCGTCCAGCCGAACCATGCGGCACCCTCGCGCAGGCACGCGACAAGGTTCCGTGACGAGAACGGCTTCCCGCTCTCCGGCTCGACGGCCGGCTCGTTGCGGATCCGCAGCTCCACGGGGTCGACGCCGCAGGCGACGGCGAGTTCGTCCATGGCCGACTCGAGCGCGAACATCCCGGGGCACTCGCCGGGTGCGCGCATCCAGGCCGGGGTCGGCACGTCGAGCCTGACCATCCGGTGCGTGGTGCGGCGGTTCGGCGCCGCGTACATGTGCCGGGTTGCCACCGCGGTCTGCTCGGCGAACTCCTTGATCGTCGAGGTCTGCCCGATGACGTCGTGCACGATCGCGGTCAGCCTGCCATTTTCGTCGGCGCCGAGCCGGACCCGCTGGATCGACGGGGCGCGGTGCCCGACCACGGCAAACATCTGCTGCCTGCTGAGTACGCACTTGACCGGGCGGCCGACGGCCCTGGCCGCCATCGCCGCGAGGATCACGTTGGGCCGCGGGGTGCCCTTCGCGCCGAACCCGCCGCCCACGTGCTCGGCGATCACGCGCACCTGACCCGGCTGCAGGCCGAACACGCCGGCGATGATCGTCGCGGCCCGCGACGGTCCCTGCGTGGCGTCGAACACCGTCAGCCGGTCGCCGTCCCACCAGGCGATCGTGGCGTGCGGCTCCATCGGGTTGTTGTGCTCGCCGGGCGTCCGGTACATCTTGTCGACGCGCACGGGGGCACCGGCGAACGCGCCGTCGGGGTCGCCGGCCTCGGTGTCGGTGGGGAAGTTCGGGTTCACCTTGTCCGGCTTGTACAGCCCGCGATGATCGGGCGTCAGCGTGACGTCGTGCGGCGCCTCGGCGTAGTCGATCCGCACCAGGTCGGCGGCGGCCCTGGCGGTCTCCAGGCTCGTTGCCACCACCGCGGCCACCAGCTGCCCGCGGTAGGCGACCGCCCGCGACTGGAACAGCGCCAGTTCCGGATCGTCGGCGGTCAGCCGCGGCGCGTTGTCCGGGGTGAGGACCGCGAGCACGCCCGGCAGCGCCAGCGCCGCGCGGGCGTCGGTGTGCCGGATCTCGCCCTTGGCGATCGTCGACTGGACCGGCCACGCGTAGACGGCACCGTCGACCGGATGCTCGAACGCATAGCGGGCCCGGCCGGTCACCTTGTCCGGCCCGTCGACCCGCGTCATGCGCCCGGCCTGCGGGGTGTCAACCGCGGCGGTCATTTCAGTGGCTCCCTCGCGGGCGCTCCGCTGGGTCGTGCCGGAGGCGCGCCAGGAGGCTGGGCGCTGCCGGCGAGCTGCGAAAGGACGGCGGTCACGACGTTGCTGACCAGCGCCACCTTGAAGACGTTGCCGCGCAGCGGCGCGGCGGCCGCGAGCTCGGTGTCCGCGGCGCCGCGGAAGGTCTCCGCGGTGGCCGGCGGCCCAGCATTGCCTGCTCGGCGCGGCGGGCGCGCCACGGCACCGGGGCGACCGCGCCCAGGGCCAGCCGTACGTCGCGGACCAGCCCGTCTTCCACATCGAGCGCGGCGGCGACCGAGGTCACGGCGAACGCGTACGAGGCGCGGTCGCGCACCTTCCGGTAGGCCGAGCGGCGCGCGAAGCCGAGCGGGGGCAGCTCGACGTCGGTGATCAGGTCGCCGCGCGACAGCGTGGTTTCCCGGTCCGGCTCGTCGCCGGGCAGCCGGTACAGCTCGGCGAGATCCAGCGCCCGTGGCCGGTCGGC
This sequence comes from uncultured Actinomycetota bacterium, assembly GCA_963833885.1. Lineage (GTDB taxonomy): Bacteria > Actinomycetota > Actinomycetes > Streptosporangiales > Streptosporangiaceae > JASHPR01. The sequence goes on from CAWHZU010000001.1 coordinate 73,699, forward strand.
ACCCTGGACATGCACCACGGCGCCGAGTGCGGCGAGCGCGACGGCCATGTCGGAGGGGTGCGTGGCGATGCAGGACCCGGACCCGCCGAGGATGGCCAGGTTGCGGTGGTCGCCGGTGCGGGCCGGGCAGCCGCTGCCGGGCCGCCGCTTGTTGCACGGCTTTGTGACGTCCTGGAAGTACAGGCAGCGGGTGCGCTGCAGCAGGTTGCCGCCGACCGTTGCCATGTTCCGCAGCTGCCCGGAGGCGCCGGCCAGCAGCGCCTGCGCCAGCACCGGGTACTCGGCGCGGACCCGCGGGTCCGCGGCCAGGTCGCTGTTGCGCACCCCGGCCCCGATCCGCAGGCCGCCGTCCGGGGCCGGCTCGATCCGGTCCATGGGCAGGCGGGTGATGTCGACCAGCAGGCCGGGCGCTTCGACACCGAGCTTCATCAGGTCAACCAGGTTCGTCCCGCCGCCGAGGAAGACTGCGCCGTCGGTCGCGGCCACGGTCGCTACGGCTCCGGCCGCGTCGGCCGGCTGCTGGTACTGGAACGGCTGCACTATCCGGTCTCCTCGTCGGTCGTGGCGGCCGCGGCGTCCAGGATCGCGGCGACGATGTTGACGTACGCACCGCAGCGGCACAGGTTCCCGCTCATCCGCTCCCGCACCTCGGCCGCGTCGAGGATGGCCGGGCCGGCGTCCTGGGCGGCCGGGCCGGCGCCGCGCGGCCGAGACCGCGCTCGGCCAGCCCGCGGCGGCCTCGGCGAGCACGCCCGCCGCGGAGCAGATCTGCCCCGGGGTGCAGTAGCCGCACTGCAGGGCGTCCCGGTCGACAAAGGCCTGCTGCAGCGGATGCAGGGTGCCATCCGGCTCGGCGAGCCCCTCGACGGTCGTGATCTCGGCGTCCTGCACCGCGACCGCGAACAGGAGGCAGCTGTTGGCGCGGCGGCCATCGACCAGGACCGTGCAGGCCCCGCACTGGCCGTGGTCGCAACCCTTCTTCGACCCGGTCAGGCCGATGGTTTCGCGCAGCGCGTCGAGCAGGGTCGTCCTGTTGTCCAAGGTCAGCACGTGGGTCTCGCCGTTGACCCGGAGCCGGACGACGCTGGTGGCCGGTTCGGTGGTCTTCACGTGCCCCATACTGCCACGAGCGGAAACTAGTAAACTGAGCAGGCTTTTACTGGTATTGGCAGTGCCAGCTTCAGGAGCATTGACAGCTTAAGAACAGTGCCAGGATCGGTGGTGCCGCATGGCAACGACGGTGCCGGACGCGCCGCAGGTGGCCACCATGCAGCCGGCCCGGGAGCAAGCCCGCGCGGAGTTCGCTGACCTGCTGCGGTCGCGCCGCGGACGCCTCACCCCGGCAGACGTCGGCCTGCCCGCCGGGGCCAGGCGCCGCACGCCCGGCCTGCGCCGCGAGGAGGTCGCGCAGCTCGCCGGCGTGTCCACGACCTACTACACGTTCCTCGAGCAGGGCCGCGATGTCCGGCCGTCGCGCCAGGTGCTGGCGGCGCTGGCGCGCGCGCTCAGGCTCAGCGCGACCGAGCGCGCGCACCTGTTCCAGCTTGCCCGGGTCGCCCCGCCCGCCACCGACGAGGACGCGCAGGCCGAGGTGCTGGCGCCGGCGCTCGGCGCGATGGTGGCGCATCTCGACCCCTACCCGGCGTACGTGAAGGGCAGGCGGTGGGATGTGCTCGCGGCGAACCGGGCCGCCCGCGCGCTGTTCACCGACTGGATGGCCCGGCCACCGGAGGACCGGAATCTGCTCTGGTGGACGTTCACCGACCCGGAGGCGCGGAAGGTCTTTGTCGACTGGGAGCACGAGGCAGCGGCGACGCTGGCCAGGTTCCGGGCCGCCGCGGCCCGCAGGCCCGGCGATCCCGAGTTCGCCGAGCTGATCGAGCGGCTGCACCAGGCCAGCCCCGAGGTCCGGTCCTGGTGGCCCAGGCACGACGTGCTGCCGGTTGCCGGAGGCATGAAACGGCTGCATCATCCGGCCGTCGGCGACGTGACGTTCCAGCACGTGGTGCTGCAGGTCGCCGACCGCCCGGAGCAGACTCTCGTCTCGTTCACCTCGGCGGACGTGGCCGAGGAGGCGCTGGCCAGGCTGGCATCCGGCATCCGGTGACCGCGGTGGGCAACCGAACCTGGGGCCGCGGGGGTCACCGAAGCGGGACCGTGACGTACCCGGCCGGCCCGGTGCTGGCGTAGATGTTGACCGCCACCACCTTGAACCCGTAGCTCCCGGTGCTCAGCCCGGTGATCGTGATCTGGGTCGGCCAGACCGTGCGCACCTTGACCCAGGTTCCCGACGCGGTCTCCCGGTACACCCGGTACCGCAGACCGAGCCCAGCGGACGGCCAGCTCAGCCGGACCCCGCCACTGCTCGTCTGCGCCGTGATGCCGGACACCGGCGGCACCGGCGGGCAGCCGCCGGGGAAGGACCAGGAGCTGAACCACTGCGCCGGATCCCGCTGGGTGATCGCGGGATAGTGCGGCGGTGCGCCGACCGCGAGCCCTCCGCGTGCGCGGTGGCCAGCCCCGCCAAAGGCCGACATGGGCACGGTGATGAACCGCGGCTGGCTCATCGCGTTGGTGAATTTCGCGATCGCGAGGCACGAGGCGGTCACCGCCTCTGAGTTCACGTTGTAGCTGATCACCAGCGTCTTGCTGGTCGACAGGGCGGGCTCGGCCCGGGCCTCGTACATGATCCGGTAGTCGTCGGCGGCGCTGAGCCCGATGCCGGGTGCGCGGTACAGCACGATGCCCCGGCTCCAGTTGAACGGCCCCCACGGCTTGGCCGCCGGATATGCGTCGATGTCGGGGTCCCCGGCCCCGGCCGCCTGGATCAGCCAGTACCGCCCGGCGATCCGCAGCACGCTGAACCCCGACGGAACATTGGGGCCCTGGCTGGTCGGCTCGATCGGCTCGGCGAGGTCCTGTGCGCCGGCCCACTGGCCGCCGTCGTAGAACTGCCATGCGCCGAAGTCGGTCAGCCGGGTGGCGCTGACCCTGGCCAGGTACAGCTCGCGGAGCGGGCTGGACGGGTCGGGGCTCTGCCAGCCGTAGACGTAGACCGTGCCGCTGGCCTGAAGCAGCGCGGCCCCCCACACGACCGGCGTTCCGCCGCCGGGCGGCGTGTACGACGGCAGCTGTGTCTGCGCCGGGTGGAGCACGGCGCCGTAGGCCGCCCCGCGCCCGGCCGCACCGAGCTGGCTGACCGGGAAGCTGGCGATCGTCGTGTTCACCGGGACGAACGGGATCGGCCCCCGCTGGTAGGCGTTGTAGAACTTCAGCACCGTGTCGCCGACCCGGATCCCGTCGGCATCCCAGTCCCGGTCGCCCGCGGCGGCGCCGGTCGGCTGCACCACGGCCTGCGCCCCGGGCCCGGGGTCGCTGGGGCTGTTGCAGGCACCACCGCCGGTGAGCGTCACCAGCGTGGAACTGCGCCCGGCCGCGCTCTGCACCACGACCGAGTTGTGTATGAACCCGCTCAGGTGGGAGAAGCCGATCGCTGGTCCCGCCGGGCCGAGGTAGGTGTCGGCGAAGAACCAGGCAACCTGGGAGGAGCTCAGCCTGATCGCCGACACCCCGTCGCCCCCCGACCAGTCGGCGCAGCTGGAGCGGTCGGAGTAGGCGAGCCACTGGGCGTCGAGCGCCGCGGCCGAGGGCTGGCCCGCTGCCGTCTTCCCCGAGGGCCTGGCCGTGTCCGGCACCACGATTACGCCCTTGCCGCGGGTAGGAGTGGCGAATCCGATCCGCAGCACGATCAGCACGCCGAGCGTGACGCAGAACCCCGCGACAAGGGCGCAGACCGCGAGGGTCACATTGACCTTCCGGGCCGGTGGGTGCATCCGGGGAGCTCTCCCTTGCTCGCCCCCGGCGGCTCAAGCCGCAGTCCCTTCGCGGCAGGACGCTATCAGCGCCATTGGGGACAGAACGGCTAAGTTGCCCTCAGCGCTGACCCCTGGATTTGTTGGTTTTGGGTGTTGACACCGGGCGAACTGGATTCGGGACGCACGGCCCGGGCGGGCAGCCGGCCGCTCAGCCGGCGCAGCGCGACGATGGCCAGGCCGCAGCAGGTCGCGGCCAGCAGCCACGGCAGCCACACGGCCACCGAGAATAGCGCCACCACCCCGGGCGCGATCACCCCGGCGATCGTGAACGCGTACTGAAAGGCCGCGAGGTAGCGTCCCCGGGCGGCCTCGGGCGCGGCAGCCTCGGCGAGCGCGTTGGTGCGCGCCGCGAATAGCAGCCCGGCCGCGCCGAGCACCAGGGTTGCGCCGAACAGCTCCAGCGGCCGCCATCCGGGCGGGACGAGGATCGCGGCGAGGCTTGCCGCGCACCCGGCGATGTACAGCGCCGCGGCCAGGGCCATGGTCGTGGTGCGGGCCAGGCGGCGGGTGGCGCGCACGGCAAGGGTCGCGCCGGCGCTGCCCAGCGCGGTCAGCACGGCCAGCAGCGCGCCGGGCAGCCACGGCCTGGTGTGCAGCACCGCGAGGAGGTAGACCGAGATGCCGAACAGCCAGACGTCACCCGCGAGCGCGACCAGCCCGGTGACCACGATCAGGGCCAGGAACGGGCGGTCGCGCACCAGCCTGCCAGCGCCGGCTCTGGCCGGGGCTGCGGGCCGGCGCGGCGGCCGCGGGATGCGGACGCCCGCGGCCAGCAGCACGGCGCAGGCCGCGAAGCTCGCCGCGTCGACGGCAACGGCGATCCGGTAGGCGGCGGGGCCGGCCAGGCTGAGCAGGGCGCCCGCGGCCAGGCCGCCGAGGCCGAAGCAGGCGGACCGGATCATGCCGGCCACCGCGAACGGCCGGTCCTTCGGGCCGTGGCCGGCGACGTCGGAGATCAGCGCGAACAGCGAGCTGTAGAACAGCTGCTGCCCGGCGGCAAGCGTGGCGGCGGCCACCGCCACGCCCACCACGCCGCGGGCCGCGAGGTAGAGCACCGCCGCCGTGGCCTGCAGTACCTGCGAGGAGATCACGACCGGCCGCGGGCCCACCGTGTCCACCAGCCGTCCGGCCAGCGGCGGTGCGGCCAGGCCCGCGATCGTGCCCAGCGAGACGACCGTCCCCGCGGTGGCCAGCGGCAGCCCAACGACCCGGGTCACGTAGAGCAGCACGACGGGCAGGAACAACCCCGACCCGAAGTTGTCGGTCCCCAGGGCGGCCAGTAACGCCGTCCGGTTCCTCGCCATAGTTGCGAGTATGTCGGGTCGGCGGGTTCCCGGCAGCTACGCTACGCCGAGGCCGAGCAGCAGGCCGTCGTCGGCGACGGCGGGGGAGCTGGTGATGAAGATCGGCACGCCGTCCGCTGGCGCGGTGATCGTCTCCAGCACCTGCGATCCGTCCAGCGTGGTCACCGTCCCGATCACCTGGCCCTCGGTGACCGACTCGCCGGTCGTGACCGTCGGCGCCCACCAGCCGCCGCGCTCGGTTCGCATCCAGAGGAAGCGGGTGAGGTAGGTCGGCGACGGATCCGGGGTTCCTTCGGGCAGGTCGGCGATGCCGAGCAGCGCCAGCACCCCGTCGAGCCCGCGGACGTGCCGGGCGACGGCCTCTTCCTGGACCAGGCCGCACTCGCCGGACTCGGCAGTGATCGCCGGTATGCCGATCTCGGACGCCGCCGACGTCGAGGTGCCGGCGACGGGTCGGTCCGGGCCCTTCACCTGCCGGATCACGTAGGGCAGCCGGTAGGCCACGGCCATATCGCTCGCCACGGCGTCGGCCGGCCCGGTCTCGTACAGCGCGAACGGCTCCAGCGCCTCGACCATGTCGCCGCAGTGCGCGTCGATGTACGCGTCGGAACCAGTGATGAGTTGCGTGAACGCGTCGTAGGCCAGCCGGTCGGCCAGCGTGCCATCCGGGTCGCCGGGGAAGCAGCGGTTGAGGTTTTTGCCGTCGTCCGGGACCAGGAACGGGGTGCGGGCGCGGAACGCGGGCAGGTTCAGCACCGGCACGGCCCGGACCCGGCCGCGCAGCTCGCGGTTTTCCAGGCTCCGGGTCCACCGGCGCACGCCGTCCATCGAGGCGTACTCGCAGCCGTGCACTCCGGAGATCACCGTGAGCAGCGGGCCGTCTTCGCTGCCGGTCGCCTCGACCAGCGGGACCTCGAGGCCGGCGAGGTCGATCGTGCGGCGGGTCACCGTCGTTGCCATGGCAGCTACCGGATGCCGAGGCCGAGCAGCAGGCCGTCGTCGGCGACGGCGGGGGAGCTGGTGATGAAGATCGGCACGCCGTCCGCTGGCGCGGTGATCGTCTCCAGCACCTCGGAGCCGTCCAGCGTGCTGATCGTCCCGATCACCTGCCCCTCGGCGACCGAGTCCCCGGGCTTGACGGTCGGCGCCCACCAGCCCCCGTGCACGCTGCGCATCCAGTCGAAGCGGGTGAGGAGCGTGGGTGAGGGATCCGGCGTTCCCTCGGGCAGGTCGGCCATGCCGAGCACCGCGAGCACGCCGTTCAGCCCGCGGACGTGCCGCGCGACGGCCTCCTCCTGCACCAGGCCGCACTCCCCGGACTCGGCGGTGATCGCCGGGATGCCGATCCCGGACGCCGCCCCACTCGATAGACCACCCAGGCTCGGGTCCGGCCGTGGCTCCTCCCGGATCACGTAGGGCAGCCGGTACGCCACGGCCATCTCCCTCGATTTTTCCTCGGTGGGCCCTGCGTGGAACATCGCGAACGGCTCCAGCGCCTCGACCATGTCCCCGCAGTGCGCGTCGATGTACGCGTCGGAGCCAGTGATGAGTTGCGTGAACGCGGCATAGGCCAGCCGGTCGGCCAGCGTGCCATCCGGGTCGCCGGGGAAGCAGCGGTTGAGGTTTTTGCCGTCGTCCGGGACCACGAACGGGGTACGGGCGTGGAATGCGGGCAGGTTCAGCACCGGCACGGCCCGGACCCGGCCGCGCAGCTCGCGGTTTTCCAGGCTGCGGGTCCACCGGCGCACGCCGTCCATCGAGGCGTATTCGCAGCCGTGCACCCCGGAGATCACCGTGAGCAGCGGGCCGTCTTCGCTGCCGGTCGCCTCGACCAGCGGGACCTCGAGGCCTGCGAGGTCGATCGTGCGGCGGGTCACCGTCGTTGCCATGGATTCAGCTCTCCTTCGTCGTTGAGGGGGCGAGCGTCGTTGCGGGGTCGAGCACCTTCTCGGCGGCGGCGGCGACCCTGAGCAGTGCGAGGTCCTGGCCGCGACGGCCAGCGAGCTGAAGACCGGCCGGCAGGCCGGAGATGGGCACGGGTATCGAGACCGCCGGGTGGCCGGTGAGGTTGTACGGGCCGGTGAACCGGCCCTCGGCGCTGTCGTCGTCGGCGCCGAACGGCGGGTCCTGCTCCGGCGCCTGGTAGCCGACGGTCGGCCCGGCGAGCACATCGACGCCGTCCAGGGTCGCCTCGATCGCCTCGGTCAGCGCGTCCCGCCGCCCGAGCGCTTCGGTGAACCGGTCCTCGCCGACCGAGGCGCCGTAGTCGAGCAGCGCGCGGGTGCCGTCGGCGTACCGGCTCTGATCACGTCCCGAGTGCACCAGCGCGGCCTCCCTGCTGACGATCACCGCAAGCACTTCTTCCCAGGTGGCGAGCTCGTCAAGCCAGGGAGCGGTCAGCTCGCGCAGCTCCCAGCCCGCGGCCTCAAGCGCCGAGAGCGCGCCGCTGACCGCGTCGCGCACCTCGGGAGTGACCGAGGGGTCGGCCAGCTGCGCGGCCAGGACGCCGACCGTGTAGGTCGCGGGCGGGCCGGAGGCAGCCGACGGCTCGTCCAGGTCGGCCGCGCCGACGGGGTCGGCCAGGCTCGCCAGGCCGGCCAGGTCAGCCACCCCGGCGGGGCCGATCAGGTCCTCCGGCTGGGCCAGGCCCAGCAGATCGGCCCGGTCGGCCGTTGCCGCGAGCAGCTCCCTCGTCCCGGCGACCGTGGCGGTCAGCGTGCCGACGTGGTCACAGGTGGGGGAGAGTGGGAACACCCCGTCGACCGACAGCAGGCCGAAGGTCGGCTTGAGCCCCACCACGCCGCAGTACGCCGCCGGGATCCGGATCGACCCGCCGGTGTCGGACCCGATGGTGAGGTCGCACACACCGGCCGCGACCAGGGCCGCCGAGCCGCCCGAGGAACCGCCCGAGGTACGGGACGGGTCACGGGGGTTGCGGGTGTCGCCGATCTCCGGGTTCGCGTGGCCGGCCGCGAACTCGAGGCACTGGGTGGTGGCGAACACCTCGGCGCCGGCGGTGCGCAGCCGCCGTACCAGTTCCGCGTCGGCGGCGGCAGGCTCGGGATCGCTCGCCGGGCTGCCGCAGCGGGTCGGCACGCCCTCCACCGCGATGATGTCCTTGACGCCGACCGGCCGCCCGGCCAGCGGCCCGTCGGCCGCGCGCCGCGGCGCCCCGATCACCGCCGCGACCGCGTTGACCGGCCGGCCGAGCCGCTCCAGGCGCTCGTACGCCGCAAGCAGGTCGAGGTTGGACCGCTCGCACGTCCGCCTGCCCTGCTCGATCTCGGTGATCAGCTCGACCACCCGGCGCAGCATGGGTCCCTTCAGGCCGCCAATGTGCGCGGGCACCTCGGTCGGGCGATGCCGCACCATCAGGTCGCGGTAGATGCCGGAGTGCGTCTTGGCCGAACGCCGGTTGAACGCGACCAGCGGCGCGAGCGATCCCTCCAGGTCATCGGGGTCGAAACCGTCGAAGCCCATCGGGGTGACCGGCGCCTGGTCGAGCACCTCCCTGGCCACGGCCACCAGCAGCGGCGCGTAGGCGGGATCCTCCAACCCGTCGGCGATCGACAGGTCGCTGACCGCGATCGCGGCCAGCATCGCGCCGTAGGCCTCCTTGCCCCACAGGTGGCCGATGACGTGCTCGGTGACTTCGGCGTCGGCGATGTCCGCAACGAGCGCCTTGACCCGGTCCGAGACCGTGCCGTCGATCTCGCCGATCAGGAGCGGCTCCCGGCTGCCGCGCAGCACCACCCCGGGCTCGATCACGTCGGCGCCGGTGTTGACGAAGGACTCGACCACCCGGTCCGGCCCGACCACGGCGGCGAGCTGCTCGGCGTTCAGGCCGTTTTGCAGCGAGACCACGAAGCCGTCGCCGTGCAGCCTGCCCGCCAGGCTGGCCGCGGCGGCCGCCGTGTGCTGCGACTTGACCGCGACCAGGACCGGCCCGTCCAGCCGCTCCGGCAGGTCGGCCGGCAGCACCGCCGGAACCCGGACCGTGAAGTTCTCGACCGGCCCCTCGATCCGCAGGCCGTTTTCGTTGACCGCCGCGACCACGGCCGGGTCGGCGTCGCTGACCAGCACGTCGTGGCCGTCGCGGACCAGCCCCGCGGCCACGGTGCCGCCGATAGCGCCACAGCCAAGCACCACATAACGCATGGCCGCGACGTTACAGCGTTGTCGGCGCTTAAGCTAGGACAAAGGTTTGTTTCGTCGGCAATCAGCGTCAGACCTCGCGCTCGGGCCGATGAGATCCCTAGGCTGATCCATAGCACCCCGAGAAGATCAGGAGGACCGGCCATAACCCCACTGATGATTGCCAGCGAGCGGGGCGAGGTCGGCCTGACGGCGGGCATTGACCTGCTGCGGGCCGGCGCGAGTGCCATGGACGCGGTCGAAGCCGCCATCCGCCTCGTGGAATCTGACGAGGAGAACCACACCGTCGGCGTGGGCGGAATGCCGAACCTGCTGGGCGAAGTAGAGCTGGACGCCTCGGTGATGGACGGCGCGACCCGGCGGGCCGGGGCGGTGGCAGCGGTCACGGGCTTCCCGCACCCGATCACGATCGCGCGGGCCGTCTGCGAACGGCTGCCGCAGCACCTGCTGCTCGTCGGAGCGGGCGCAGAGCGGTTCGCCGACGATGTCGGCATCGAGCGCGGGCCCACCCTGACCGACGCCGCACGCCAGAGATGGCGCGACGGCCTGTCCGCCGCCGGGATCGAGGCCGCGACGGCCAGGTTCGGCCCCGGCGAGCGCGCCTACCGCGAGCAGGTGCTGGAGCGGCTCGCTTCGATGCAGGTGCCCGACCCGCCCTGGGACACCGTCAACGTGCTCGCCCTCGATGCCGCGGGTAACCTTGCGGTCGGCGTGAGCACCAGCGGGTACCCGTGGAAGTACCCGGGCCGCATCAGCGACTCGGCGATCATCGGCGCGGGCAACTACTGCGACAACGCCGTAGGCGGGGCCGCCTGCACCGGCCGAGGCGAGCTGGCCATCCGCGGTACCACCGCCCGCGCGGTGCTCTACGCGCTCGCGGCCGACGGCGACCCGGCGAAGGCTTGCGCCGAGGCCCTCGCCGAAACGCTGGACCTGCCCGACGAGTTCCGCTCGCCGTTGCAGGTTCTGTGCCTGACGCCGGGCGGCCGCCACGGTGGCGCGTCCACCATGCCCGGTTCGACCTACAGCGTGATGACGGCCGACGACGAGACGTTCCGCATCGAGCAGCGGAGGCAAGTTTGAAGATCTTCCTGTCCAGCGACATGGAGGGCACCGCCGGAGTCGTCGACTGGGAGCAGTGCGTCGGGGACGGCCCGCAGGCGGCGGCCGGGCGCAAGCTGCTGCTCGACGAGGTCAACGCGGCCATCGAGGGCGCGATGGCCGGCGGCGCCACCGAGGTCGTGGTCAACGACTCCCACTCCACGATGCGCAACCTGCCGCCGGACGCGCTGGCCGGCGAGGCGTCTTACATATCCGGCAGCCACAAGCCGCTATACATGATGCAGGGCCTGGACGACAGCTTCGACGCGGTGCTGTTCGTGTCGTACCACGGCTCGGTCGGCGCCCCGGCCGGGCTGTCGCACACCTACAGCCCGCGCGTGGTCGTCGAGGCCAGGCTGGACGGCGTGGTGACCGGCGAGGCGGGGATCAACGCGCTGGTGGCCGCGCACTACGGGGTGCCGGTGGTGCTGGTGACCGGGGACCGGTGCGCCTGCGACGAGACGGCCGTGCTGATCCCCGGGGTATACGCGGCCGTGGTCAAGGAGCCGGTCAGCCGGACCGCCGCGCACAGCCTGCACCCGTCCCGGGCCCGCGCGCTGATCAGGGACACCGCCGAGAAGGCGGTCGCCGGCGCGGCCGCCGCCGGGCCGCCGCCGCTGGCATCGGCCACCCTCGAGGTGTCGGTGCGCACCACCGACATCGCCGAGGCAGCGAGCTGGGCCCGTGGAGTGGACCGCACCGGCCCGCGCGAGCTGCGCATCCACGGCGAGAACGCGCTGGCCACGTACCGCTCGTTCTGCGCCGCGATCCTGCTCACCCGGACGGTCGCTGACGTCGTATGAGCCAGGCGGGGGTCGCTGACGCAGCCGGTGCCGGGGGCGGGACCGGCGGGCCGGCCAGCGCCCCTGCGGAGGCTCCGGCGGGCGGGCAGCGCCGGGCGTCCCGCCTGATCGACATCGCCGAGGCGGTCGGCGTGCACGTATCCACCGTGTCCCGGGTGCTCAACGGCGACCCGGCCCAGTCCATCCGCCCGGAGGTCTACGAGCGGATCCTGGCCACGGCGCGGGAGCAGGGCTACCGCCCGAATGCCCTGGCCCGGGCGCTGAAGCGGCAGCGCACCGGGGCGCTCACGTTCGTAATGCCGCTGGAGCGCAACCCGAGCTGGGCCAGGCTGCAGGGCGGCGCGCTGCGCCGGGCCAGCGAGCGCGGCTACGTCGTCATGATCATGGAAGAGCCGACCGAGGACCCCAAGCCACCCGGCGACTACCGCTACCTGGTCGAGGAGAGCCGCGCCGACGGCCTGCTGCTGGCCACCCCGCTGCGAATCCCGGAGCACGCGGGCGCGGTGATCGCGGCACCGCACGTCTACGTGAACCGCCGCGGCCCCGACCGGGGCAACGACGTGGTGATGGACGAGCCCGCCGCGGTCCGGATGTTCGTTGACCACGCCGCCGGGCTCGGCCACCGCAGCTTTGCGCTCATCGACGGGCCGCCGTCGGTGGACACCGTGCACCGCAGGGCGACGGCGGCGCGCCGGATATGCGCGGAGGCAGGCTACGACCTCACCGTCCGGCACGCGGCCCCGAACGAGGACGGCGGCTGGGACGCCGTCACGAAGATGCTGCGCCGCGGTCCGCGGCCCACCGTGTGCGGCGTGGGCCACCTCACCCAGCTGTTCGGCGTCATGGCGGCGCTGCGCGACGCGGGGGTCGAAGTGCCCGCCGACATGTCCGTGGTCAGCTTCGACGAGGACCAGTGCCTGGCCTTCCTCCAGGTCCCGGTCAGCAGCGTGTGCATGCCGCTGCCCGAACTCGGGGCCGCGGCCGTTGAAGCGCTGATCGCGCGCATCGAGGGGAACCCGGCCGGCGACGTGATGATCCGCGAGCCGATAAGCCTGCGCCAGCGCGCCTCGGTGGCGCCACCTCCGCCGCGGACCGATTCTCAGGGATCGTCGTAGATCAGGCCGGGCAGCTCGGAACGGGCCGCGACGCCAAGCTTCGGGTACGCCTTGTACAGGTGGTAGCCCACGGTCCGCGGGCTGAGGAACAGCTGCGCCGCGATGTCGCGGTTGGACAGCCCCTGCGCGGCCAGCCGGACGATCTGCAGCTCCTGCGGGGTGAGCTGGCCCAGCGCACCCGGTCCGGGGCTCTGCGGCATGACCACGCCGGTCGCGCGGAGCTCGCTGGCGGCCCGGCCGCTCCACGGCTCGGCGCCGAGGCGGTCGAAGATCTCCAGGGCGGCGCGGAGCTGGGTTCGCGCGTCGGTCTTGCGCCGCGCTCTGCGTAGCCATTCCCCGTAGAGGCTTTGCGTTCGGGCCCGTTCAAAGGGCCGGTCCTCGCGCTGATGCGCCTCCAGCGCCGCAGCGTACAGGCTCTCGGCCTCAGCGTCGGGTGCCAGCAGCGCCCGGCAGCGCAGGACCAGCGCGTCAATCCAGGACTGGCCGGCCCGCGCGCCCCATTGTTCGAACCGCCGCAACGGCTTGGCCGCCCGGTCGGGCTCGCCGATCCTGACCGCGGCCTCGACGAGGTCCGGGGCGCTGCGCATGACCGACACGTGGTGCTGCGTCGGGCCCTCGGCGAGCGTCTCCAGCCGGCCGAGCGCCGCTTCCACCCGGCCCCCGCCGAGGTCGAGCAGGCCGAGCGACCAGTGCCCCCAGGGGCTGCCGGGCGCGACGTTGCCCGCCGTGGCGGCGGTCATCGCTTCGTCGGCGAGCTTGTGGCACTGCGCCTCGTCGCCCGCCGCCGCGGCCAGGTACGCGAGCAGCCCGCTGACCTGGCTCACCCAGTGCCACTGGCCGCTGTCGCTCGCGACCTGCACCGCCTCGGCCGCGGTCGCCAGCGCGTCCCGGTGCCGGCCGTGAAACAGCTCGCCCTCGGCCAGGAAGAACAGGATCGTCGGTAGCAGGCCGATCCGGCCCTGCCCGCGCGCCTCGGCGGCCAGTGTCGCGGCGGTCTCGTAGGTCTGCGCGTCCTGGCCGGCGATCAGGCCGGCCCCGCACACCTGGACCAGGTCCAGCGGGGCGTCGGCCCCGGCCCGGCGGGCCCGGGCGACCACGTCGGTCAGCGCGGGCACCCCTTCCGCCCGCCAGCCGAACAGCGTGCCGAGCGTCGCGGCGAGATAAGCAGCCACCGGCTGCATCGGCTCGCCGTCCGGAATCCGCAGCGCGGTGAGCCGCGGCCACGTCCGCCAGCTCCGGCTCGCCGATGTACCAGGCGGTGTGGAAGGCCTGGACCAGGATCCGGGCAGCCAGCGCCGGGCTGGTCCCGGCGAGCAGGTCCGCGCCCTCGAGCAGCAGCCGGTGCGCGCCCCGGAACGAACCCTCGCCGAAGTCGGCGAGGGCCCGCACGTGCAGCAACCCGGCCCGGAGCATGGCGTCGCCCGCGTCGGGTTCGGCCCGGGCGGCGAGCGCGCGGGCCCGGGTGAGGTCGCCCGACTCGGCGGCTGCCTCGGCCGCGATCGTCAGCCTGCGTGCCCGCGCCGCCGGGTCGGCGCTCAGCTCGGCGGCACGCGCGCTGGCGGCGGCGGCAGCCGCGTACCCGCCGCGCTCCGCTGCCTGCTCGGCGGCCCGGTCGAGACCGGCGGCGATCTGCTCGTCCGGCTCGGCGGCACCAGCGGCGCGATGCCAGGCGCGGCGCCCGGCGTCGTCGCTGCCCTCGCGCCCCTCCATCGCGTCGGCGAGCGCCCGGTGCACTGCCAGCCGCTGGCCGAGCGGCGCCTCCTGGTAGACCGCCGCCCGGATCAGCGGGTGCCGGAACGCGAGCGACTGCCCAGCCTGCCGGATCAGCCCGGCCCGCTCGGCCGGCGCGAGGTCGGCGGCGTCCGCGCCGAGCGCCTCTCCGGCGCGCAGCACCAGGCTCGCCTCGCCCACATCGTCGGCCGCGGCGACCAGCAGCAGCAACCGGGAAGCGTCGGGCAGCCTGGCCGCCTGGCCGCTGAACGCCGCGAGCAGCCGGCCGGTCAGCGCGAGCTCACCGGGATCTCCGGCGGCGGGGGCCGCAGCGGTGGGGAGCTCGATCAGCGCCAGCGGATTGCCCTGCGCCTCGGCCAGGATCCGGTAGCGCAGCGCCGCTGCCAGGTCGGCGGGCTGGGCGTCGAGGAGCGCCGCCGCCGCTTCCGGCGGCAGCCCGGCGAGCCGCAGCTCGGGCAGGCCCTGCGCGGAGAACCTGCCCTCGCCGTCCCGGGCCGCCATGATCAGCGCGATGCCGTCCTCGCCGAGCCGGCGCGCGGCGAACGCCAGCGCCGCCGCTGACGAGCCGTCCAGCCAGTGCGCGTCGTCGACCAGGCACAGCAGCGGGCCCTCCCCGGCCAGCTCGGACAGCAGGGACAGCACCGCCATGCCGATCAGCAGCCGGTCGATGCCGCCCCGGGGGGACGACCCTGCCACATCCCCGGGCTCGCCGGGCAGGCCCGGGGCGAGCCCGAACGCACGCTTTAGCGCCTGGCGCTGTGGAACCACGAGCGCTCCGATCCGGTCCAGCGCCGGCCGCAGCAGCAGGTGCAGACCGGCGAACGGCAGCTCGGTCTCGGACTCGATGCCGGTGCCCCGGACCACCTGGAAGCCGCCGGCCGTCGCGGCGGCGTAGTCGAGCAGCGCGGTCTTGCCGATGCCCGCGTCGCCCCGGAGCACCAGGACACCGCTGGTGCCCGCGCGGGCCGCTGCCAGCAGCCGGTCGATGGCCGCCTGCTCCGCCGCCCGGCCGTTCAGCATGCACAGCACGCTACCTAAGTACGCCGTAACCGGGCCGCGGCGGGCGGGCTGAATTACCTAAGCGCGACAGATTCCGTCGTTCGTGATCGTCCGTAGCTTCTTGACCTGCACCAAGCATTCGCTCGCAGAGTCAGGAGGCTCCCGCAATGACCGACTACCAGACGGTGATCGACCGGTACATCGCGACCTGGAACGAGATCGACCCGCTGGCCCGGCGCGCCGCGGTCGACGGCCTGTGGGCCGAGGACGGCAGCTACACGGACCCGATCGCGGTCGCCGAGGGCCGCGCGGCCATCGACGCCACGATCGCCGCCGCTGCGGCCCAGTTCCCCGGGCTGGTGCTGCGGCTCGGCGGGCCGGTCGACGGCCACCACAACCTGGCCCGGTTCAGCTGGCACCTCGGCCCGGCCGGCGGCGAGCCCATCGTGATCGGGTTCGACGTTGCCGTCCTGGCCGGTGACCGGATCGAGAGCGTGCACGGCTTCCTCGACAAGGTTCCCGCGGCCGCCTGAGCGGCCACTCAGTTAAAAGAACACTGCGCAACAGGAGCAACAGATGACCGAGACCACCCTGGCCGCGCAGGCCAGCGACACAGCCGCGGAGCGGCCGCACCGGGCCCTGCTGCCGGTCGTGCTGACCGCGGCATTCATGATCACGCTCGACTTCTTCATCGTGAACGTGGCCATCCCCTCACTGCAGCGCGAGCTGCACGCCGGCGCCGCGGCCATCCAGTGGGTGGTCGCCGGGTTCGGCCTGGCCGTGGCCGCTGTCCTGATCACCGCGAGCCGGCTGGGCGACGCGTTCGGCCGGCGGCGGGTGTTCACCGTCGGCCTCGTCCTGTTCACCATTACGTCGGCGGCCTGCGGCCTGGCGCCCACGGCCGGCCTGCTGATCGCGGGCCGGGTGCTGCAGGGCATTTCCGCCGGGCTGATGACGCCGCAGGTTCTGGCGATCCTGCGAACCAGCTACTCGGGCCAGGCCCAGGCCAGGGCGTTCAGCATGTTCGGGCTGAGCCTGGGCATCGGCGCGGTGTCCGGCCAGCTCATCGGCGGCCTGCTGATCAGGGCGGATGTGCTCGGACTCGACTGGCGGACCTGCTTCCTGATCAACGTGCCGGTCGGCGCGGCCGCGGTGGCGCTGACCCCGCGGGTGGTGCCCGAGTCCCGCGGGCCAGCCCGCGCCGCGCTGGGCATCCCTGGCATGGTGATCGCGAGCGTGGCCCTGGTCGCGATCGTGCTGCCGCTGATCCAGGGCCGCCAGGCGGGCTGGCCGGCCTGGACCTGGCCCTGCCTGGCAGGCGGGTGCGTGCTGCTTGCCGCATTCGCGTGGTACCAGCACCGGGTCGCCGCGCGCGGCGGGACGCCGCTGATCGATCCTGCGCTGTTCCGGGAGCGGGCGTTCACTGGCGGGCTGCTCGCGCAGCTTGTGTTCTGGACCGGCCAGGCGTCGTTCTTCCTCATCCTCGCGCTCTACCTGCAGGAGGGCCGCGAGCTGACCGCGCTCGCCTCGGGCGTCGTGTTCACCGCGATCGGCGCCGGCTACCTGGTCACGTCCAGCACCGCGCATCACCTGGCCCGCCTTCTCGGCCGCCAGGTGATCGCCGTCGGCGCCGTGATCATGGCGGCCGGGCTCGCGCTGCTGTGGGCGGGCGCCGCAGGCGAAGCGGGCGTGGGCTGGCTGGTTCCCGGCCTGCTCGTCGACGGCCTCGGGATGGGCATGGTGCTCGCACCGCTCGCGGTCACCGTGCTGGCCCGGGTCTCGCCGCAGCACGCGGGCCCGGCCGCCGGGGTGCTGTCAACCGTGCAGCAGGTCGGCAACGCCCTGGGCGTGGCGCTGCTCGGGATCGTGTTCTATGGGGCGCTCGGCGGCGGTGTGCCGCACGCGTTCCGCGGCTGCCTTATCTTCCTCATCGTCGTCGAACTCGTCCTCGCCGGGCTGGTTCAGCTGCTGCCTAAGGACCCCGCCGGCGCCTAAGGAGGCGGATAGGCCTAGGCCGGAGCAGAAGATAAGGAAGTTGCCCGATGCCCGGATCCCGGCCTTACGGCGAACCTCGATGGTGACGGGTCAGGAAGGCCCGGACATCGAGGAGGACGAGATGTATTCGATCATCACGGCTCTGGGTGCCGAGCGGATCCGGGAATGGCACGAGCAGGCGGCCAGGGACCAGCTGGTGAACGAGGCGCGCCGGGCCAGCCGCGCGGCCGCCGCGGAAGCCAGGGCGCGGCGCGGGCACCGGTCAGCCCGGTGGGCCAGGCACACGCCGGCCCAGCGGGTCCCGGCCGACGCCACGCCGGACCAGTGGGCATCGGCGCTGACCATGGCCGGAGCTGCCGAGCGGGCCGGTGCCGATGACCGCGAGCCGGTTGGCGGCCGGGCCTCATGAGATGAGAGCCGCAGCAGCACCCGGAGAGAGCCTGGCCGTTGCCCCGGGCGGCGGATCACCGCCGTCCCGGGGCAACGCCGCGTCCTGGCATGCTGAGGACATGGCCCCGCGCGCAACCAGCCCCGTCCTTGTGGGGCGCGCCCATCAGCTTGCGGTGCTCGAGGCTGCGCTCGGCCCGTCGCGGCACGGTGGCCCCTCGGTCGTGCTGCTCGGCGGCGAGGCGGGCGTGGGAAAGTCCCGCCTGATGAGCGAGTTCGCGGCGCGGGCCGGCGCGGCCGGGGCGCGGATACTGACCGGCGGCTGCGTGGAACTCGGCGCCGACGGCCTGCCGTTCGCGCCGTTCACCGCAGTGCTGCGGGAGCTCGTGCGCGACCTCGGACCCGACGGGGTGGCCGCGCTGCTGCCCGGCGGGGTTACCCATGACCTCGCCCGGCTGCTGCCGGAGTTCGGTTCGGCGGACGGCGACTTCGGCGACATCGTGGCCAGGGTCCGGCTGTTCGAGCAGATGCTCGCGCTGCTGGAGCGCCTGGCCGATGACGGGCCGGTGGTCCTGCTGATCGAGGACGCGCACTGGGCCGACCGTTCCAGCAGAGACCTGCTGGCTTTCCTCGTCGGCCGCCAGCAGGTGCTGGACGGCGTGCTGATCGTCGTCACCTACCGCTCCGACGAGATGCACCGCACCCACCCGCTGCGGCCGCTGCTGGCCGAGCTCGCCCGGCTCGCCTGGGTGGAGCGGATGGACCTGCCCCGGCTGGACCGGCTGCAAGCCGACGAGCTGGTGGCCCGGATCCTCGGCCGCGAGCCCGAGCCGTCGCTCGCCGACCGGGTGTATTCGCGTGCCGACGGCAACCCGCTGTTCGTCGAGGAGCTGCTGTGCGACTGCGATGGCGGCACGCTCTCGGTCCTGCCCGAGTCCCTGCGCGAGCTGCTACTGGCCGCGGTGCGGCGGCTGCCCGAGGAGACCCAGGAGGTGCTGAGGGCGGCCAGCGCGGGCGGGCAGCGCGTGGGGCACGGCCTACTCGCCGCGGCCACCGGCCTGGACGACGACGAGCTGTCCCGCGCGCTGCGGCCCGCGGTGGCTGCGAACGTCCTGATCGCCGACGCGGACGGGTACGCGTTCCGGCACGGCCTGATCAGGGAGGCGATGGTCGACGACCTGCTGCCGGGCGACCACACCCGGCTGCACACCCGGTTCGCCGCGGCGCTGCGGGACGATCCAGGGCTGGTCCCGCCGGGCCGGGCCATGATCGAGCAGGCGCAGCACTGGTACGCGGCGCACGACACAGTCGAGGCGCTGGTCAGCTGCTGGCGCGCGTCCATGCCGACGGGCCGCGCGCTCGCGTACGCCGAGCAGCTCACGCTGCTCGGCCGGGTCCTCGAGCTGTGGGACAAGGTGCCGGACGCCGAGCAGCGGATCGGCGTCAGCCACCTGAGCGTGCTCGAGATGTCCGCCCGGGTCGCGGGGATGGACGGGGACAACGACCGGAGCGCCGCGTTCGCGACCGCCGCGCTGAACGAGGTGGATCCGGCCGCCGAGCCGGCCAGAGCGGCGCTGCTGCTCGAGACCCGGGCGCTGGCGCGCCGCTACGGCAGCAGCACGGCCGACCTGCGCGCCGACCTGCAGGCAGCGCTTGACCTCGTGCCGCCAGGGGTGGCCGACGCCGCGCGTGCGCGGGTGTTGTTCTCCATGGCCAGGCATGTTCTGCCGCCGTACGGTCCGGAGCCGGCCGCGGCGCTCGAGGAGGCGCTGCGGCTGGCGCGGCGGGCTGGGCACCTCGCCACGGAGGCGGCGGCGCTGCACGGACTGGCGGAGTTCGTGTCCAGGGACGGTGACGACCAGGCCGCCCTCGAGATGCTGCGCCAGGCACGCGCGATCGCCGCGAGCGCCCGGGCATACGAACCGCTACTCGGTGCGGTGATCAACGAATCCCACGTGCTCGAGGGGATGGGCGAGCATGAGCAGGCCGCCGAGGTGGCGCGGGCTGGCATCGCCAGCGCCGAGGACTACGGCCTCGCCCGGTCGTCCGGCACGTTCCTGGCGATCAACGTGGCCGAGCCGCTTGCCGCGCTCGGCCGGTGGGACGAGGCCGCCGAGGTGATCGAGCACGCGCTCGCGTTGTCCCCGACTCGGCCCACCAACCGGGTCGGGCTGCGGCAGCTGGCCGGCGAACTCGCACTGCGGCGCGGTGACCTGGCCGCCGCCGCCGACTCGGCGGCGCTCGGCAGGGCCGCGCTCGCCAGCATCGGGCACGGGCGCCTCGGCCAGTACTCCATACCGGTGGCCAGGCTGGACATTGAGCTGCTGCTGGCCGAAGGGAAACCGGCGGACGCGCTGGCCGCCGCCGACGATGCCGTCGGTCGCATCGACCTGGCGCTCGACCCCCGTTTCGCGTGGGCGCTGCTCGCAGTCGCGGCGACTGTGGCTGGCGCGGCCGTCCGGGTCCGCCGCACCAACGCTGCGCTGGCCGGGCGGGCGGCCGATCTGCTCGTGCGGCTGCACGCGCTGGCCGGCACCATGCCGGCCCGTGGCCCGGTTCAGCAGGCGGACCGGCTGACATTCCGCGCCGAAGCGCTCCGCGCGGCCGCGGCCGCCCCAGGCGACGAGACACCGGCCGCGCAGATCCTGGCCGCCTTTGACGCGGCCGCCGCGGCCTGGGAAGGCGACGGCCAGCCCTATCCGCTGGCCGTCGCGCTGCTGCGCGGCGCGGAAGCCGCGCTGGCCGCGGGGGACCGCGACGGAGCGGCCGCCCGGCTGCGGCGGGCGGCCGATCTCGCTGGCGGCCTTGGCGCGCGGCCGCTGGCAAAGGAGATCGAGGCGCTGGCCGCCAGCGCCAGAATCCGGGCGGACGGCGGGCAGGCCGGCCACAAGGTGGTCGCGGCGACGCCGCTGGGCCTGACCGCCAGGGAGTTCGAGGTGCTGCGGCTGGTCGCCGACGGCCGGTCGAACCCGGAGATCGCCGCGCGGCTGTTCATCTCCGCCAAGACCGCCAGCGTGCACGTGTCGAACATCATGGGCAAGATCGGCGTCGCCAGCCGCGGCGAGGCGGCCGCCGCCGCGCACCGGCTGCACCTGTTCGACGCGGTCCCGACGCCGTAGTCGGCGTCGGGTGTCCGCTGGTGTCGGCGCCGTAGCCGGGTGTCCCCTGGCGCCGCCGCCGCGGGGTGTCCCCTGGCCGCGACCGCACGGGCCGCGGCCAGGGGGCATTCGGCTATCTGCCGCCGGCCGCCCGGGCCAGCTCGGGGACGAACAGGGCCGCGTTGACCGTGCCCACGCCCGAGGCCAGGTCGTAACCCCGGCCCGCGCTGTAACCCTGAACCGTGTAGAGCGTGCCGTTCTGGGTGAACCCCACCGTGTTGTTGCCGTGGGTGACGTCGACCAGGCCGGGCGCGCGCTCGGCCGACAGCGCGTAGAGCGCCGGGTTGATGAAGCCGACCGAGTGACCGGCCACCTGGTCGGTCAGCGCCACGATCCCGGCGAACAGCGGGCTCGCCTCGCTGGTGCCGCAGTCCACGTACCAGCCGGCGGCCTCGCCGCCGAAGCTCTGGTAGGTGTCCACCAGGCCGGAGCAGGCGCCGCTCATCGCGACGTCCGGCACCCCGCGGCTGCGGCCGACGACGTTGGCCACGCCGTTCTGGTACCACGGCCGGGAGAACACCGAGGACTTCCCGCCGCCGGTGGCGAGGGGATTCGGGCCGGCGTCGCCGAAGAAGACCTCCTGCAGCGACGTGTTGTAGGTGTCGTTCCACACCTGGTCCGGCGCGGTCCGCTGTCCGCTGGCGTTCAGCGAGAGCTGGGTGCCGCCCACGCCGGTGACCAGCGGGTCGCTGGCGGGCCAGCCGACCACCGGGTGGGTGTACAGCAGCGTTCCGGCCACGTTGGAGTAGTTGCTCGCCCCGGTGTCACCGGACGCAGCCAGCACGGTCACGTGGTGCACCAGCGCGTTGACGTAGGCGCTGCGCAGGTGCTGAATCGACGCGGCGCTCGGGAACGTCTGCTCGGTCGCGTCCAGGCTCTGGCTGATCACCTGGCCGAGGTGGTGGTTGATGACGTAGTTCTCGGCCTCGACGATCTGCGGGAAGCCGGCCACCCCCTCGGTCTCCGCCACCGGGGTCTCCACCAGCAGGATGTTGGCGCCGGGGGCGATGGTGTGCGACCACTCGACGTCGAGCGTGGTCTCCCCGGCCCAGCCGGTCATGGCGCTGTTGGTCGGGTCATACGGGGGCACGGCCCCGGCCGGCTGGATGATCTTGAAGGATGGCGGGGCTGGCAGCCCGAACTGGGTGTCAAAGGTGGCCAGGTCGGACTGGATCGTCGGGGACCCGAACGAGTCGACGATCACGATCGTCTCGCCCTTGCCGGTGATCCCGTGGCTGAACAATGGCTGCTCGTTGTACGCGGTCTGGATCTGTGGCGGGTCGTAGCAGGGAACGGTGAACGATGCCACGCAGTCGGCCTCGGTAGGCGGCTGGGTTTGTGAGGCCAGCTGGCTGCGGATCGAGGCGGGCTGGACGCCGACCACTGCGGTCGCGGAGGCCGCAGCGGTCGCGGCCGCGGTGCAGAAACCGCTGACCAGGGCGATTGCTCCGAGTGCCGTTAAGTATGGGCTTCTTTTAAACAACTGCGACCTCCTTGTCGGATTCGCCTTGGAACGCTACACCGGGTCAGAGGTCTCGGCCAGACCCCGATGCAGGGCACGGCCCCGCGTTGTTGACCTGCGCCCCGTTGGTCCAGAGTTGACCTACGCCCTTACAGGAGGCAGAGATGAGTGACCCGCAGGTGTTGTCCTTCCGGCCCGAGGCCGGCCAGTACGTGTGGACGTTCGGCGGGGCCGCCCCGGCCGCGCACATCACCCCGGGAACCGTGCTCGAGCTGTGGACCGAAGACTGTTTCGCGGGGCGGGTGCGCGGCAAGGACGACCTGGTCTCGCAGGTGTGCGAGTTCCCTTATCTGAATCCGCAGACCGGGCCGTTCTACGTCGAGGGCGCGGAGCCCGGCGACACCCTGGCCGTGCACTTCGTGTCGATCGAGCCGAGCCGCGACTGGGCCGCGTCCACGACCGTCCCGCTGTTCGGCGCGCTGACGTCCACGCACCTCACCGCGACCCTGCAGGACCCGCTGCCGGAGGTCGTCTGGATCTGGGAGCTCGACCGCGCCCGGCGCACCTGCGCGTTCTCGGCCAGGGACAGCGAGTTCACCGCCGAGCTGCCGCTGAGCCCGATGCACGGCACGATCGGCGTGGCCCCGGCCAACCTCGAGGTCAGGTCGGCGCTGGTGCCCGACGCGTTCGGCGGGAACATGGACACGCCGGAGATGCGCGCGGGCGTCACCTGCTACCTGGGCGTCAACGTTCCGGGCGGGCTGCTGTCCATCGGCGACGGGCACGCCCGCCAGGGCGAGGGCGAGACCTGCGGCGTGGCCGTGGAGTGCGCGATGAACACGGTCCTGATCGTCGACCTGCTGAAGGGCGTGGCCACGCCGTGGCCCCGGCTGGAGTCCGACACCCACATCATGTCCGCCGGCTCGGCCAGGCCACTCGAGGACGCGTTCCGGATCGCCCAGGCCGACCTGGTGCACTGGGTGGCGCAGGGCTGGGGGCTGTCGGTGCTGGATGCCTACCAGTTCATCACCCAGGCGGTGGAGGCCCCGCTGGCGAACGTCTGTGACACGAACTACACGTCCGTGGCGAAGATCCGCAAGGACTGGCTCGGCGGCGGCGTCAGCGTGATGCGCAGCGCACACGAGCAGCTCAGCGACGTGGCCAGGGTCTACCGCGGCTGAGCGTTCCGTCAGAACGTTATCGGGGTGTTGACCCACAGCATCTCGAGCCGCCCGGCGCCGCAGTTCCGCCAGCGGTGCCGCAGCGAGCTGGGGAAGGTCAGGCAGTCGCCCGCCTGGACGACGTGCCGCTCCAGCTCGTTCAGCCAGAACTCCACCTCGCCCTGGAGCACGTACACCATCTCCTCGCCATCGTGCTGGTACGAGCCCTCGGATCCGCCGCCCGGCTGCACCACGTACAGGTGCGGCTCGAGCAGCTGCGCGCCGACGGCCAGCGACTCGACCCGGACGCGGCGGTCCCCGGTGTCCAGCACCGGCCGCCGCCCGGCGTGGACCAGCCGGCCGGACCCGGACGAGCTGCCGAACAGGTCGGACACGCTGATGCCCAGCGCCACCGCCAGCCGCTGCAGCCCGGCCAGCGATATGTTCCGGGCACCGCGCTCGATGGCGGACAGGTGCGACACCGACAGGCCGGCCAGGCTGGACGCTTCCCGCAGGCTGAGGCCGCGGCGGCGGCGCGCGGCACGCAGCTTGTCACCCAGCGAGCCACTCCCGCCCGCCCCGCCGCCGCGCTTCGGCAGCATGGTGCGGATCGCGGCGGCGCTGAAGCCCTGAGCCCGCAGCGCCGCGATCCGCTGCAGGTCCTTCACGTCGCTCGGTGAGAACCGCCGGTACCGCCCCTGCCGCGTGGGCGTCACCAGGCCGGCCGACTCCCAGGCGCGGAGCGTGGACGGGCTCACGCCGACTAACAGGGCGGCCTCGGACATCCGCAGCTGGGCCTTCATCGGATCACGCCGCCCTCCGGCGTTACAGGCTCTCCTTTGCGATCTTGAGCTCGTCCGCATCGGTCTCCTGGTGAGCGGTCAGCGGCGGCCCGGCCTCGCCGCTGCGCAGCCGCCGCCGCAGGTAGAGGAAGAACCACAGCGCGCCGAGGATCTCAAAGTAGATCGTGTACTCGCCGGCCACGTTGTTCACCGCCGGGATCGTCATGTAGCACATGACCACGATCGACCACCCGATGCCCACCCAGGCCAGCGGCTGCAGCCAGCGTCCCAGGTTGAAGTACCGCGCGTCGGCCTCGGGGATCGTTCCCCGCTTCGCCCCGATCAGCGTGGCCACCATCGTGAACACGTACGTGCCGTAGTAGGTGACGGCGACGATCGCGACGACACGGTCGATGATGCCTGCCGAGAGCAGGTTCACGATCAGTGCGACGAGGCCGACGAGCAGGATCGAGTAGATCGGCGTCCGGGTCCGCTCGTTCACCCTGGACAGGACCTGCCAGCCGGGCAGCATCTTGTCCCTGGACAGCGAGAAGCACATGCGCGTGGCCACGGTCACGTTGGCGAGCAGCGCGGAGAAGATGGCGACGAAAGCGACGATCTTGAGCACGAGCGCCATGCCCCAGCCGAAGTGGTCCTGGAACACCGCGATCATCGCGTTCCCGGTCCCGTTGGCGGTGTGCGCGATCGAGCCCGGAATCGCCATCGCGAAGATCGCGTAGACGAAGAATGCCGCGATGCCGGAGATGATCACGGACCGGAACATGGCCGTGGGTGCGGTCTTGCGCGGGTCCCTGGTCTCCTCGGCCAGGTCGGCCGAGCCCTCCCAGCCCAGCAGCGTGTACACCGGCAGCAGCAGCGCGAGCCCGATCGTGGTGATGTTGACCGGGCTGCCGGTGGTGGAGCCGACCTGGACCAGAACGCTGGGCCCCTGCTCGTGGTGGAAGAACAGCAGGCCGATGGCCAGCACGACGGTGAGCCCGAGCGTGCCGATCAGCTCGGCCGACGCCCCGACGTTGTTGAACATGGTCGCCGCGCGGATGCTGATCACGTTGACCGCGACCGCCGCGACGATCGCGATGGCGGCGAACAGCGCGATGTCGCCGTGCGTCGGCGCGGCCCAGATCTCCGGCGAGAACACGCTGGCCATCGCGACCGCGATCGACGCCGTGCCGACGAAGAACGACAGCAGCGCCGTCCACCCGCTGAACCAGCCGTAGTCGCGGTTCACGATCCGGCTGGACCACTGGTACGCATACCCGGTGACCGGCAGCCGCGCGGACAGGTGCGCGTACACCGCGGTGATCGACAGCATGCCGAGCGTCACCGGGATCCACAGCCAGATGGCAAAGCCGCCGATGGTCTGGAACGGCTGGGCGAACAGCGTAAAGATCGTGGTGGTGATCGTGATCATAGAGAAGCCGAGGGCGAACGATGTGTACGAGCCGATCGTCCGCCGCAGCTTCTGGGGGTAGCCGAACTGATGGAGATCCTGGATGTCCTTGCTGATGTGGTGGTCACCAGATCCCGCGGCCGGCGCGGTCCCGTTGTTGCTCATCCGCTCCCGGGCCCCCATTCTGCTCTACGGTAAGAAAGTAGATTTAGAGGACAATATCCCAGCCAGGAAAGGGAAGGTCAATGGCCACAGGAACTGGTGACGGCGCAGGTCGGCCCGTCTTCTGGAACGGCTTCGCGAACATGGCCAGCCTCCGGCCGGTCGTGATCGAAGGGGGCGAGGGGGTCACCGTCGTCGACACGGAGGGCCGCCGGTACCTGGATGCCATCGCCAGCCTGTGGTACGCCAACGTCGGGCACGGCCGGAAGGAACTCGCCGACGCCGCTGCCGCGCAGATGAGCAAGCTCGCCGTGTACCAGACGTTCGAGCCGTTCTCCAACCCCCCGGCCGAGGCGCTGGCGCGGCGGGTGGCGCAGATCGCGCCGCTCGATGACGCCAAGGTGTTCTTCACGCCGGGCGGCGGCTCCGACGCGATCGACACCGCCGGGAAGCTCGCCCGGGCCTACTGGCGCGCCATGGGCCAGCCGGACAAGCAGGCGATCGTCTCCCGGTCGCACGCGTACCACGGGATGAACGCCTACGGCACGTCGCTCGGCGGGATCCCGGCCAACACCGAGCCGTACGGGACGCTGGTCTCGCTGGTCGAGCGCGTGCCGTGGGACGACGCGACCGCGCTGGAGAAGCTCATCGAGCAGCTGGGCGCCGAGCGCATCGCTGCGTTCTTCTGCGAGCCGGTGATCGGCGCCGGCGGCGTGTACCCGCCGCCGGCGGGATACCTGGAGCAGGTGCGGGAGATCTGCCGCCGCAACGATGTGCTGTTCGTGGCCGACGAGGTGATCACCGGCTTCGGCAGGCTCGGCGCATGGTTCGGCAGCACCCGGTTCGCGCTCGATCCCGACATGATCATTGGGGCCAAGGGGCTGACCTCTGGCTACGCGCCGCTCGGCGCGGTGATCATCGGCGCCCGGGTGGCGGAGCCGTTCTGGCGCGAGGGATCGAAGGAGGTGTTCCGGCACGGCTACACGTACGAGGGCCACCCGACCGCGTGCGCGGTCGGCCTGGCCAACCTGGACATCGTGGAGCGCGAGGGGCTGATCGGGCGGGTCGCCGAGCTCGAGCCGGTCCTCGCGGAGAAGGTCAGGCCGCTCGCCGCGCACAGCATCGTCGGCCAGGTGCGCGCGGGCACCGGCCTGCTCGCCGCGGTCGAGATCGCCGAGGATGCCCGGGCCGCCGACCCCGGCATCGGTCCCCGGCTGGTGACCGAGATCCGCGAGCGGGGCGTAATCACCCGGCTGCTGCGCGGCGTAGCGCTGCAGATCTCGCCGCCGTTCACGATCTCCGAGCCGCAGATCGACCAGATCGCCGAGACTTTCGCCGCCGCGTTCGACGCCGTTGCCGGGGGCTGATCCATCGGCAGGGCATCGCCCGTCGCTCCGGTCGGGATGATCAACTGCATCCGGACTGGCGAGCAAGCGTGGAGCAAACATGGCTGGAAACGGCCGTCAGGGCCGCACCTGCGCGGCTACGCCCTGAAAAGATTAATAACGGCTGCCACAGCCGGATGGTTCATCTTCGCGGAAGAATCAGGGCTAAAAAAATGGCATCTTGACTTGTAAATGGATCGGGGATTGGTTTGGCACATGGAGAATCTGGACATTCCTGATCGGAGAAACCCCAGCCGCCGCACGTTCCTCGCCGCATCGGCCGCCACTGCCGTCGCCGCACCTGTCGTCGCCCAGGCGACTGCCGCCAGCGCCGCAGCTACCGGTGCGGCTGGCCCCGCCGCGCGGAGAGGCTTAGACCCCGACCTGCGGAAACTGCTCAACGAAATTGACCCGGCCCGGATTCAGGCCATCATCACGAAGCTGGCCAGCTTCGGCACCAGGCACACCGCGTCTAGCCAGACCGACCCGAATCGTGGCATCGGCGTGGCGATCTCCTATGTGACCGGGCTGATGCAGGACATCGCTGCTACGTCCGGAGGCCGGATGACAGTGCAGCAGCAGACGTTCACGCAGCCGGTAGCGACCAATATCCCGGTGCCAACGTCGATCACGAACGTGATCGCAACGCTGCAAGGGACCGCATCTCCCCAGCGCTTCTATGTCGTCACCGGGCACCTGGACTCCCGGTGCACCGACATTCTTGACTTCACCAGTGATGCGCCGGGCGCCGATGACGACGCGTCCGGCGTCGCCGTCATGCTGGAGCTCGCCCGGATCTTCGCCACTCGTCAGTTCCCGGGCACTCTCGTATTCGCTGCCGTCGATGGGGAAGAAGAAGGCCTTTATGGCTCGACCTACATGGCCGAGCAGATGTCCGCGGCCGGCAACGACGTGCAGGGCATGTTCAGCAACGACATCGTCGGGGCGAGCCAGGCCTTCGACGGCACCAAGCCTGATCCGCACACGTTGCGGCTCTTCCTTGAGGGAATCCCCACGAACGTGACTGCCGCGGAGATCTCGCTCATGCAGGCCGTGGGCGGCGAGAACGACGGGCTCTCCCGGCAGCTTGGCCGGTTCGCCGAGGAGGCCGCGCCGTTCGAGCTGACGGGCATGAACATCCGCGTGATCTGGCGACGCGACCGGTATCTGCGCGGTAGCGATCATGTCTCGTTCCAAGGGCAGGGGTACCCGGCGGCCAGGTTCACCGAGCCGCGGGAGAACTTCGACCACGAGCACCGCAACGTCGAGGTGATCAGCGGCGTGCAGTTTGGCGACCTGCTTGAGTTCGTGGACTTCAACTATGTCGCCAGGGTCGCGAAGGTGAACGCCGCGGTCATGTGGGCCCTGGCCACCGGGCCGGGCACGCCCAAGAACGTGGAGATCCACACCACACCGCCGGTCGGCTTCGCGGGGATCAACACCACCACTCTTACCTGGAACGCCAACACCGAGATCAACCTGGCCGGATACGAGGTTGTCATGCGCGAGACCACGTCGCCCGACTGGACCTCCTCGTCGGACGTCGGCAACGTCACCACGGTCACACTCAACATTTCCAAGGACAACGTGCAGTTCGGAGTGCGCGCGGTGGACCAGGACGGAAATCGGAGCCCCGTCGGGTTCCCGCAGGCGGTCGCCTAGCCTCCTCGAATACTGCGGAAAGGGGCCGCCCCAGGCATGTCGGCCGCCCGGCTCACTCCCCGAACCTGACCACCCGCGCACCCGCGGATCAAGAGTCCGCAGGGAAGCGGGCGAGCGTGTGCTGCTGGCTGAGCAGCGCCGGGTACAGGGAGCGGTACACCCCGTACAGCTCGTCATAGCGTCCCGCGGTTCGCGGGTCTGGCGCCGTGGTCTCGCCCGCGCCGGCCAGGCGGGTGATGTCCGACCACGAGCCGAGCACGCCCGCGCCCATGCCCGCGGCGAACGCGGCGCCGAGCGCGGCACCGGAGCGGTGATCCCGGCGCACCACCGGCAGGGCCAGCACGTCCGCGATGATCTGCCGCCACAGCGCGGAACCGCTGCCGCCACCGGTCAGGTTCACCCGCTGCGCCCGGACCCCGAGTTCCCGCAGTACATCGACGTGGTGCCGGAACGCGAACGCCACGCCCTCGAGCACGGCGCGGAACAGGTGCCCGCGCCGGTGGCCCAGATGCAGGCCGACGACGATCCCGCGCGCCAGCGGGTCGTTGAGCGGGGTCTTCTCGCCGAGGAAGTATGGCGTCAGAACCAGGCCGCCCGCGCCAATCCCGGCGTCGGCAGCCTCCGCGTCCAGCGCCTCGAGCGGGGCCCCCGCGCCGATCTCGCGCTGAAACCAGCGGACCAGGCTGCCGGTGGTGGCCATGCAGCCGTTCGGCACCCACCCGCCCGGCACTAGGTGGTGGTCGAGGTAGAGCCGCTCGTCCACGACCGGCTCCGCCGTCGCGGCGAGGATGTTGCCGGCCCCGCCGAGCTCCACGACCAGGTCGCCGCCGTCGACCAGCCCGGCGGCGAACGCCCCGGCGACGTGATCCGCGCCCGCCGTCACCACCGGCACGCCCGCCAGCCCGGGCACGGCCTCGGCGGCCGCGGCGCCGACCACGCTGCCGGACGGCACCACCGGGCCGAGCCAGCCGGGGTCCACGCCGCAGGCCCGGCAGATGTCGGACGCCCACGCCCCCGCGCGGAAGTCGTAGAGGCCGCTTTCCAGCGCCCAGTTGGCCTCGACGACGCCGGCCGCGGCCGTGCCGGTCAGCCGCGACGCGACGAAGTCGTAGGACCCGCAGACCGACGCGGTGCGCGCCAGCACGCCGGGCTCGTGGCGGCGCAGCCACAGCAGCTTCGGGCCGACCGACTGCTGCGTGACCGGTGAGCCGGTGCGGTGCAGCACGCCGGCCCCGGCGAGCTCTTCCCGCAGCTCGGCGATCTCGCGGTCGGCGCGCGCGTCGTTCTGCAGGATCGCCGTGCGCAGCGGGCGCCCGCCGGCGTCGAGGCAGACCAGCGCGGGCACCATCCCGGTGACGCCGACAGCGGCTATCGGGCGGCTCCCCGCGCCGGCGACCGCCTCACGCACGAGCTCGAGGACATTGGCCCACCAGCCCTGCGGATCCTCTTCGGCCCAGCCCGGCCGCGCGCTGGACAGCGCGACCGGCCGTTCGTACTCCGCGACCACACCGCGCCCGGCGTCTAGCAGCAGGCACTTGGTCGCGGTCGTGCCGACGTCGATGGCAAGCAGCAGCCCGTTCATGGCCCGGATGCGTCAGCCGCGGCGGCAGTGAAGGGGGAAGGGGAGGTGGGCGGGCTCAGGCACGGCCCGCCGCCTCGAGGAAGCGCTTGACGCGCTCCGGGTCGACGGGGTTCCAGGTGCCGCCGCCGGTCTTGAGGTCCGACCCGACGATGACTCCGTCGCTGGCGGCCAGGAAGCCAGCCACGTTCCCGGCCTTGGTGCCGGTATTGACCAGTACCGGCGCCTGCCCGCCGACCGCCTCCCGGGCTTCGCGAACCTGGGCCAGGTCCGGCTCGGCCCCGGCCATCGGCCCGGAGACCAGGATGGCGTCGGCCAGGCTGGACACCGCCGCCGACCGGGCGGTCTGCCCAACGGTCCTGGTTCCGATCGTCGAGGCGAACTCCGGGGTCACGTTCATCAGCACCGCGACGTCCCCGGCGTCGAGCTGCCTGCGGTACCGCAGCAGCCCGGCGGCGTCCGGACTCCACAGGCCCATGTCGGACTCGTAGGTCCCGGTCATCACCTCGCGGATGAACGAAGCGCCGGTCGCGGCGGCCACCGCCAGCGCGGCCCGGCCATCCCAGAGGAAGTCGACGCCGAACGGCCGGTCGCCCGGGGCCAGTTCGGTGACGACCCGGGACATCACCGCGACGCTCTCGAAGCCGGCCCGCAGCGCGTACGGGCGGTCGCCCTCGTTGCAGAACATGACCGCGTCGAACGGATGCTGCAGCAGCACCTCCAGGTCCCTGGCCACGCCGTCGACGATGCCGGCCACGCCCCGGCCTTCGTCATAGAGCGGGGTGCCGGGCAGCGGCGCCAGGTGCGCCATCGCGATGATCGGCTTGACCTCACCCGGAAAGATCTCCCGGAACCGTCCCCCCACCCGCCGCTCCTCTCGCTGGTGCCTGGTCCGCGTCCCGGGATCTCGGCCGGGTTCGCTGCTGGGACAGCGTATTACCGGGTTTTAGTACGGCAACACCCGCGTTCGGCCTTCTAACCGGCTGAATCCCCGTTCGCGGCCGGCTTCCAGTGCGCGGCCCACTCGTCGAGCGGCATGAGCCTGGCCAGCAGGTCGAGTCCGGATGGCGTGAGTGTGTAGCCGCTGCCGGTGTGTGCGACAACCCCGGCCTCGCCAAGTTCGCGGAGCCGGTCGGACATGACGCTCGAGGAGATCGATCCGCAGCGTTCCTGCAGCTCACGAAAGGTCGGTTCGCCGGTTCGCAGCTCCCAGAGGATGCGCAGCGCCCACCGGCGGCCGAGCAGGTCGAGCAGTGCCATGATCGGCCGTCCCGAAGCTGATCCGCGGACCGGCCGCCCGGGCAGCGGTGTCGGTTTTGGCAAACGACGCCTCGCTTCTCTTTCCGAAGCACCGATGCTACCATTCTGGTGTGCTTCGGAACTCGAAGCACAGTCGGCGAGGGAGGCCACCATGACTGGACATGGCTCCTGGATTAGCTACAGCGGCAGCGCCGGGATCGTGCTGGCCGTTGTCTTAGTGGCGGCAGCCGCGGCTGTTGCCTACGCCGGAACCAGGCTGCCGCTGCCCGCGCGGCTGGCGAGGCCTGGCCGGACGGCAAAGATCATGATGCTCGCGGCCTGGGTGCTGGCCATCGCGCTGCTGCTCGTGTGCACAAGGGTGTACATAACGCAGGTTTACCGGGCGGGCCTCGAGCGCACCCCAGCCGCAGATCCGATCACGCCGGTAACGCTGATCGGTGCGGGCGTCCTCTTCTTCGTCATAGCGCTGGCGCAGCAGTCGCGCGGCTGGCGGGTCGCTCTCGGCAGCGCGGTGGTGGGTGCCGCCGCCGCGCCGATGGTCTTCGAGCTCCCTTTCGACCTCATCATCATGCCCAGGACCCATCCCGTCATCGATCCTGGCCTGTACCGGCTGCTGCTGTTCGGGGCGCTGATCCTGGTCGATGTCACGACGCTGGCATTGCTGTCGCTGTCGCCGGCCGTGCGGGTGCGAAGGGCGACGCTCTGGTGCTTCGCGGGAATGCTGGCGATCTTCGCAGTGTGGGGCCTATTCGGCTTCGGCTATCCCTCTGCTCCAGGCCCGATCACACTGAACGTGCTATCCAAGATCCTGGCCCTCGTCACGGCTCTGACCCTGTTCCTGCCGGAGCGGGCCCCGTCCGGGACACCAGAGCCACAGGCGGCGGCGCCCAGCAGCGTATGGGCCGGCGTCATGTAATGCTCAAGCGTCCAATCCCCGGGCATTCACCGATGGTGAATGCCCGGGTTCGTGCTGAGCGAGATTCGGTTTCCTGAACCCGTGCCTTTCACTCGCAGTGGCGACTACGGCGTTTCTCGCACGCGGTGACCTGGCTTTCGGGCAGAGTGGTGCGCACAACAGCACCCAGCGTGTGCGATTGATTGCTTTGTGTAATTGACGGCGCCCTGACCCCGCGTCACATCCGCACGCCGCTGTCCTGCTGAATTTTGCAGGGCAGGCGCCATGGGTGGAAGCCGAGCACGCCCTGGCGTGCCCAAATTAAGGCTGACGTTGTCCTCCACCATTTCCTCCAGCCCGAAATCCGGGAAGCTAGTCGCTGTTATCGCCGGTTCGGCCCTTGCCGTGGCAGTCCTGATCGCCGTAATGGCGGCGCCATCGGCTCTGGCCGGCGCTTCGGCTCCCTCGGCCCGGTCCTCGGCCACCACGGCCGTGGGCTCAGCCGGCTCCATGCAGATCCTGCGCCAGGTTCGCGTTGCCACCGCGCTGGTGCCGGCCAGGAGCAGTGAATCCAACCAGCAGGCACCGCAGCAGATCGCCAGGAAGATGCTCCGCTCCTTCGGCTGGACCTGGCGCCAGTTCAAGTACCTGGACCAGCTGTGGGAGGCCGAAAGCAGCTGGAACGTGTCAGCGGAGAACCCGTCGACGGGAGCGTTCGGAATCCCGCAGGCCGTCCCCGGCGCCAAGATGTCCGCCGCCGGGCCGGACTGGCAGACCGACGCTGCGACGCAGATCCGCTGGGGCCTGGGTTACATCAGCGCGGCCTATGGATCGCCGCGCAGCGCATGGGAGCACGAGGTCACGTACGGCTGGTACTGACCGGCCGCCAGTGCGGTCCGTGCCCGGCCAGCAACGTTGGTGGCCGGGCACGGGCCACGCCACGGCGGGCAGCGCAACCGATCGCAGCCGATTCCGTCGGCCTGCACACACGATGTGTGGCGTGATCGCCGTTATGCTGGAGAATATTCTCTCAGCAGCCGTGGCGACAGGAGGACTTCCGGTGGAGTCGATCTTCGGTGACGTCGCGATCGGGCCGCAGCAGGTTCACAAGGTCCTCGGCAGGCACGTGCTGGACGATGGCTACAAGCTCGTCTACGACACCAGGGCCAGCCACGGATCGTGGATCGTTGACGCGCGGTCCGGCGAGGAGTACCTGGACCTCTACACGTTCTTCGCGTCAGCCCCGCTCGGGTCCAACCCGCGCGGGCTGGCCGACGACCCGGAGTTCATGGCCGTGCTCGCCGAGGCGGCGGCCAACAAGCCGGCGAACCCGGACATGTTCACCACGCACTACGCCCAGTTCGTTGAGACGTTCGTGCGCGTGCTCGGCGATCCGGCGCTGCCGCACCTGTTCTTCGTCGAGGGCGGCGCGCTCGCCGTGGAGAACGCGCTGAAGACGGCGTTCGACTGGAAGAGCCGGCGCAACGAGGCGGCGGGCCGGTCGCCCCGGCTCGGCGGCAAGGTGATGCACCTCACCCGCGCGTTCCACGGCCGGTCCGGGTACACGCTGTCGCTGACCAACACCGAGCCGATCAAGACCGACCGGTTCCCGAAGTTCGACTGGCCGAGGATCGAGGTCCCCGCGGCCCGGTTCCCGCTGGCCGACCACCTCGCCGAGGTGGAGCAGGCGGAGGCGCGAGCCCTCGCCCAGGCCAGGGCGGCCTTCGAGGCCGAGCCGCACGACATCGCGTGCTTCCTCGCCGAGCCGATCCAGGGCGAGGGCGGCGACAACCACATGCGGCCGGAGTTCCTGCGGGCGATGCAGGAGATGTGCCACACCTACGACGCGCTGTTCGTGCTCGACGAGGTGCAGACCGGCGTGGGCCTGACCGGCACCGCATGGGTCTACCAGCAGCTGGGCCTGCAGCCCGACGTGGTCGCGTTCGCCAAGAAGGTGCAGCTCGGCGGCATCATGGCCGGGCGTCGCGTGGACGAGGTCAGCGATAACGTCTTCTCGGTCTCCGGCCGGGTCAACTCGACCTGGGGTGGCGGGCTCGCCGACATGGTCCGCTCCCGGCGTCTGCTGGAGATCATCGAGCGGGACGGGCTGATCGACCACGCCGCCAAGGCAGGAAACTGGCTGCTCGGCGAGCTGAAGGCGCTCGCGGAACGCCACCCGGAGCTGGCGTCGAACGTCCGCGGGCGCGGGCTCATGTGCGCGTTCGACCTGCCGAGCGGGCCGGCCCGCGACACCGCGGTGCGGATGCTGCTCGAGGAGCACGTCGTCGTGCTGCCCTGCGGGGAGCAGACGATACGGTTCCGGCCGCCCCTGGACGTCACCGAGAACGACCTCGCGTTCGGCCTGGCCGCGTTCGACCGCGTGCTGGCCGCTCTTGCATAGCCTGACGGGCAGCCGACAAATAGAGGTAGGGACGCCGCAGATGGCTCAGACCGTTTCCGCCGTTATCGGCGGCAGCCCGGTGCAGGGTGCTCCGGCCGGGCGGTTTTCCTCGACCAACCCGGCGCACCTGGATGAGGTGGTCGCCGACGTCGCGCTGGGCGACGCGCCGCTCCTGGTCACGGCCGCGCGGGCGGCGAGGCAGGCGCAGCGGGCGTGGGCGGCGGTGCCCGCGCCAATTCGCGGCCGGGCGATCGCGCACATCGGCCGGCTGGTCGAGGCCAACAAGGAGGAGCTGGCCCGCCTGGTCTCCCGGGAGATCGGCAAGCCGTACCCCGAAGCGCTCGGCGAGGTCCAGGAAATCATCGACACCTGCGACTTCTTCCTCGGCGAGGGCCGGCGGCTGTACGGGCAGACGGTGCCCAGCGAGATGCCGGACAAGCAGCTTTTCACGTTCCGCAACCCGGTCGGCGTGGTCGGGGTGATCACCGCGGGCAACTTCCCCGTGGCGGTTCCGTCCTGGTACATCGTGCCCGCGCTGCTGTGCGGCAACGCCGTGGTGTGGAAGCCGGCCGAGTACTCGGCGGCCGCCGCTGCCGCGTTCCACGAGCTGTTCTGCCGCGGCGGCGGGCTGCCGCCCGGGGTGTTCAACGTGGTCTACGCCGACGGGCAGCAGACCTACGCGGGGCTCGAGCAGGCGCTGGACGCCGGCCTGGTCGACAAGGTCGGCTTCACCGGCTCGACCGAGGTCGGCTCGCGGATCGGCGAGCTGGCCGCCGGCACCTGCAGTCCGCGTGCCTGGAGCTCGGCGGCAAGAACCCCATGGTGGTGACGCCCAACGCCGACCTCGACCTCGCCGTCGAGGGCGCACTGTTCGGCGGGTTCGGCACGGCTGGCCAGCGCTGCACCTCGCTCGGCACCGTGATCTGCCACGAGTCCGTGCACGACGAGTTCCTGATCCGGTTCGACCGGGCCACGTCCGCGGCGGCCGTCGGGGATCCGTTCGCCGATGTCCTGTACGGGCCGATGCTGGACAGCCGGTTCGCAGAACGTTTCGAGAAGTACCTGGGCTGGATCGGCCCGGCACACAAGGTTCTGGGGTCAACCGGCATCGGGCGGATCACGCCGGCGAACCCGCGGGCTGGCTTCGTGGGAGACCCCGAGGCCGGCCTGTTCTACCACCCGACGATCGTCGACGGGGTTCGCCCTGGCGACGAGATCTTCGACCAGGAGACGTTCGGCCCGCTGGTCGGGGTCGCCACCTACCAGAGCATGGACGAGGCCATCGAGCTCGCCAACGCCCCCGGCTACGGGCTGTCGTCGTCCGTGTACACAAACGATGCGCGGGAGGCGTTCGCGTTCCGGCAAGGCGTCTCGGCCGGCATGGTCAGCGTGAACAACTCCACGTCAGGGGCGGAAGCGCACCTTCCGTTCGGAGGGAACGGAAAGTCGGGCAATGGCTCCCGCCAGTCCGGCATCTGGGTGCTTGACCAGTTCACTCGCTGGCAGGCGCTCAATTGGGACTACTCCGGCAGACTGCAGAAGGCTCAGATGGACGTGGTCGAGCTCACGCCCGATCTAGAGTTCAGGTTGTGACCCCCGCACCCTTCATGATCCGCCGATGACGACGGCAGCCGATCTCGATCAGCATTTCATTCAGACCGTGGGCGGCCTGCCCGGTGGCCCGGCCCGCCCGGACGGGGCAGCCCCAGTGCGCCCGGGCAGCAGCCTGACTGGCGACACGCTGCTGGCGATCTTCGACGCGCAGGCGCAGAGCCGGCACCTGGACTTCGCCGCGCGGTGGATGCAGCAGCAAGGACGTGGCTTCTACACGATCAGCTCGGCCGGCCATGAAGGCAATGCTGCGGTGGCCGCGGCGCTGCGGCCCAGCGACCCGGCGCTGCTGCACTACCGGTCCGGCGCGTTCTACTGCGCCCGCGCGCAACAGGTGACCGGCGTCGACCCGGTCGCCGGCGTGCTGCTCGGTGTGGCCGCGTCAGCCGATGAGCCGATCGCGGGCGGGCGGCACAAGGTGATCGGCTCGGCGGAGCTGTCGGTGATCCCCACCACGTCGACGATCGCCTCGCACCTGCCGCGCGGGGTCGGGCTCGCGCTGGGCATCGGCCGGGCGGTGAAGCTGAAGGTGGACTGCCGCTGGCGGCGCGACGCGGTGACCGTCGTCTCGTTCGGCGACGCGTCGGTCAACCACTCCACCGCCGTCGGCGCGATCAACGCCGCCTGCTACACCGCGTACCAGGGCATCCCGGTGCCGCTGCTGCTGGTCTGCGAGGACAACGGGATCGGGATCAGCGTGCCGACCCCGCGCGGGTGGGTGGCGGCCACCTACCGCGATCGGCCCGGCCTGGAGTACCTGGCCGCGGACGGGTGCGACCCGGTCGCAGCCTACGACGCGGCCGTGACCGCGGCCGCCACGGCGCGGATGAAGCGGCGGCCGGTGTTCCTGCACCTGTCGATGGTCCGCTTTCTCGGCCACGCGGGCAGCGACGCGGAGTCCGCGTACCGGTCGTCCGCCGAGCAGGCCGCCGACCTGGACCGTGACCCGCTGGTGGCCACGGCGGCCACCGCGGTCGAGTCCGGCCTGCTGACCCCCGGTGAGGCCGTGGCACGCTACGTCGCGCTCGGCGGCCTGGTGCACGAAGCGGCCGAGCAGGCGCTGGCCAGCCGGCCGCTGGACAGCGCAGCCGGAGTGATGTCGGCGCTGGCCCCGCGCCACCCGGACCGGGTCGCCGAGCGGGCGCGGCGGGGGCCGTCAGCCTGGTCAGGCCAGACCGTGTCCACCGAGCCGGTCACGCTGGCCCAGGCGGTCAACCTGGCGCTGGCAGAGCTTCTGGACGCGGAACCCGGCATGTGCGTGTTCGGGGAGGACGTGGGGCGCAAGGGCGGCGTCTACGGCGTGACCAAGGGGCTGCAGCGCCGGTTCGGGCCCGCCCGGGTCTTCGACACCCTGCTCGACGAGCAGTCGATCCTCGGGCTGGCCCTCGGCGGCGGGCTGGCCGGCCTGCTCCCGGTGCCGGAGATCCAGTACCTGGCCTACCTGCACAACGCCGCGGATCAGATCCGGGGCGAGGCTGCCACCCAGCAGTTCTTCTCGTCCGGTCAGTTCCGCAACCCGATGGTGGTCCGGGTGGCCGGGCTGGCGTACCAGAAAGGCTTCGGCGGCCACTTCCACAACGACAATGCGGTCGGGGCGCTGCGCGACATCCCCGGCCTGATCCTCGCCTGCCCGTCGCGGCCCGATGACGCCGCCGCGATGCTGCGGACCTGCGTGGCCGCGGCTGCCGTCGACGGCTCGGTATGCGTGTTCCTGGAGCCGATCGCGCTGTACCACACCCGCGACCTGCACAACGACGGCGACGGTGGCTGGCTGGCGCCGTATCCGCGGCCGGATGCGCACGTGCCCCTGGGCCGGGCCCGCACCTACGGCGAGGGTCGCGACCTCACGATCGTCACTTTCGGCAACGGGCTGCGGATGAGCCTGCGGGTCGGCAGGCGGCTGGCCATCCGGGGGATCGGCGCCCGGGTCGTCGACCTCCGCTGGCTTGCCCCGCTGCCCGCCGAGGACGTCCTGCACGAGGCGCGGGCGACCGGCCGGGTGCTGATCGTAGACGAGACCAGGCGTACCGGCGGGGTCGCCGAGGGCATCGTCACCGCGCTCGTCGACGCCGGCTACCGGGGCACGATTGAGCGGGTGACCAGCGAGGACAGCTTCGTGCCGCTCGGCCAGGCCGCCGACGCGGTGCTGCTCGACGAGCCCACGATCGAGAAGACCGCCGTCGACCTGGTGCAGGCCGGCTGATCGGGCATTTGGGGCATATAACCTGACAGCAATATTAACGTTACTATCATCTTTTCTGGCTGTTTGCGCTTGGCGGCGTGAGGCGGCGACGAGGACTTCGGCGATTTCTTCGGCTTCTTCTAGCGGCCGGGATCGGAGCGCCGGGCAACCGTGGGAATAGCCATCTGGAAGGGCTTGGTCCGCGCGCTCGTCGAAGAGGGCACGATCTATATCCTGGTGCGCTCGCCCGCCGATCCGGATCGTCTGTTCAACGCGCTGAGCGCGGCTGCGGCCGACATCGGCGACATCGGCTACTGGGCCACTGAGCCGGACCCGGGCGACCCCGACAGCGGCTTTTGGGAGGCAGCCGAGGTGACCGGGCCGATTCCGGTGCCGGGCGGCGGCATCCTGCAGATCCACGCGGGCAATACCCCGCCGGAGATGAGGATCGGCGAGATACCCCGCCTGCTGGCCCAGAGCCTGGAACTGGCCGGGATCACCGACGCCACGGTCGGCCCGGCCCCGGTGGTGGACACGCGCTACGAGGTCCTCGAGTCGCTGGGGCCGGCGGTCCGAACGGTCCTGTGCGGGCCCCCTCCGGTGCCCGGCGGCGGAAAGCGGAGTGTGCGGTCGGTGCTGGTCGCCATCGCCGTGGACTGGCTGCGCCGCGAGTTTCAGCCCGGCTGGGAACTGCAGGCTTTGCTCATCGCCGCAACGGTCCCGGTGAACTGGCAGAACCTCCGGTCCGTCGTCGGTGAAGGCGTGCGGGCCCTGAGGTCGGTGTCGGTCATAGCCACGGATTTCACGGCCGGCGGCGCGGCCATCAGGGTGGGAGACTGCCTGGGAGCCGGGGTGGCGATGTCGGCGGCCCGGGCGGGATGGACCACGGCGGAGATCACGTCACACATGTTCCAGATGCGGGAGGAACTCCGCGGGCACGCTGAGCAGCCAGAGCTGTGGCTGGCTAGCGTCACGGCTGCGCCGGACGACAGGTCCCTGCGCCACACGGGGCTGGCCAACTGGAGCGAGGACTTCCACCACCTGGCGTGGTACCAGATCCTGTCCCCGGAGCGGCTGCGCCGCCTCGGCGGGCCGCCGCCCGGCGCGGCCGAGCTGCCCGGCGGCCGGGTGGAGCTGACCGTCGGCGAACCTGAACAGTGGCTCGCCGGCCACCCCGACCACGAGGTCGTCAGGGACCGCGCCGCCCAACTCCTGGCCGGCGGCTGACCGGGGGTAGCGCTTGAGCCCGGGCGGAACGATTTGGGCGCGGGTAGCCAGGTTAGAACTCACGCTCGAGCTCGAGCAGGCGCATCGCGACGAGCTCGTTGGTCACCAGGACGTCGGCGAACTTGCCGCGCAGCGCACCGAGGATCGCTTCGGCCTTGTGCAGCCCGCCGGCCACGGCCACCACCTTCGGGATCCGGCGCAGGTCGGCGAGCTCGATCCCGATCCGGCGCTCGTGGATCGGCAGGTCGACCACGTTGCCGCTGGCGTCGAAGAACTGCCCGAGGATGTCACCGACCACACCCATCTCGCGCAGCCGCCGGGCGTCGGCCTTGGTCAGGTACCCCATCTGCACGATCGTCGCGTCGGGCGCCGGGGTGCCGACGCCGACCAGCGCCTGCTCGACGCTGCAGGCCTGCTTCAGCACCTGCTGGATGGTCGGCTCCGCCCGCAGCGCGGCCGCGAGCGACGGCGTCGACGCGACGATCGGTGAGGGGATGACCGTGGCGGTCGTCACCTCGGTCTCGCCCGCGGCGTCGCCCTTGGAGGACAGGATCGTCTGCAGATACCCGTCCACTCCGCCGGTCAGCGTGACCATGTGCACCGGCCCGACCGCGCCGAAGTTGGCGGCCGCGATGACCCGGGACACGGTCTCGCCCCAGCCGACGCCGAGGCTGCCGCCGGGCCGCAGGTGGGTGCTCATGAACTGCGCCCCGCCCAGCCCGAGCCTGGCGTTCAGCACGTGATGGTCCGCAGGCTCGCGTTCGTGGTCCGGGACCACCAGCGCCTCGGCCAGGCCGAAGGTCCGGCGTAGCTGCCCGCTCAGCTCGAACGCGTCAAGGTGCTCGGCGTTGAGGTTGATCGAGACCAGCCCGACCCGGCGGGCCCGCTCCAGCATCCGGCCGACCGATGCGCGGGAGACCGAGAGCCGCCTGGCGATCTCATCCTGAGTGAGCTCGTCCTTGTAGTAGAACCAGGCCACTCGGAGCAGCAGTTCCTCCGGGCCCCGCCGGCCTGCCTCGGCTACCTGGATGCCCTCCGGATAACCAGCGGCCCGCCGCGCCACCGCTGGTCACCCCCGCTGCAGCGAGGTCAGGAAGCCGCTGTGGCCCGGCCCGCGCGGGAACACCGGCCACACGTTGACGACCTGTCCGCCGCTGACCGCGAAGATCACGTCGTACAGGTTCACCGTGGTCGGCGCGTACCCGCTGACCAGCTGCACCCGGTCGCCGACGCCGGCCTCGAACCGCTCGTCGATGTCGAACTGCGCGTGCTCCTCGGCGTAGAACTTGGCCACGTAGTCACGGCCCAGCATCGGCGGCGTCACGTAGTCGATCCCGATCGACTTGCGCCCGGCGTCCAGGATCACCCGGTCGCCGTGCCGCGCGACGATCGTGGACGCCACGGTCAGCGAGACCTCGAAGTCCGTGGTCAGCCTGTCGTGAAAGGCGTCCATGAACGCGTATGAACCCGCCTGCAGCTCGGTGACGGCCGGATGGCGGCCGGTGATGTCGTACGTGCCGGTGCCGCCCCCGGACAGCGTCCCGGCCGGCAGTCCCGCCCCGCGCATCAGCTCCAGCGCCGCGGCCGCCTGGTCCATGGCCTCGGTGGCCATCCGGACCCGCTTGGCGCGGTCCGGCACGGACATGCAGTGGCCCTCGTAGGCCTGGATCCCCTTCAGCTGCAGGCCCGGTGCGGCGTGCACCTGCTCGGCGAGGCGCAGTGCCTCCTCTGCCGACCGGGCGCCGCAGCGCTCCATGCCCACATCGAGCTCGACCAGGACGCCGATCTCCGTGCCGGCCTTGGCGGCCGCCGCGGACAGCGCGTCGATGTTCCCCGGGTCGTCAACGGCCAGGGTGAGGTCGACGTGCGCGGCCAGCGCCGCGGCCACGGCCAGCTTTTCGGTGGGGATGACCTGGTTGGCGATCAGGATGTCGGTCACTCCGGCCGCGGCCATCGCGGCGGCCTCCCACACCTGCGCCACGGTCACGCCGATCGCGCCGGCCGCCACCTGCATCAGCGCGATGTCCGGCGACTTCTGCACCTTCGTGTGCGGGCGCGACCGTGCGGACTGACCCTCGAGCGCCTTCATCAGCACATCGATGTTGCGCTGCAGCGCGTCAACGTCGACGATCAGCGCCGGCGTGGGAAGGGCGTCGGCCGGTTCCCCGACGTGACGTCCGTACTGATCCGTCACTCGCTCCCCGGCCCGCAGCCAGGGCTCACGCCAGTCGCTCACCAGGCACTCACCGCCTCTTCCGCCAGCCTCGACGTCTTTCTATCAAGGCTTGCACATATGTCAATAGCATGAGCGCATGCTCACCCTGGCCAAGTGGGCAACGTACGGTACGGTACGGCGCGGCCGGGCGCCGATCACTGGCCCGCGTGCTGCTCACTGGCCCGCGTGCTGCTCACGCCCGGTCGGCAGGCGCTCGTCGGCGAAGACGACTCCGGGCATGTCGTCCCAGCCCAGGATCTGCAGAATCCGGCTCAGCCGGTCCGGCACCGCGTGCAGGGTCAGGTGCCGCGGCACGGAGTCCCCGGCGTCGGCCTCGGTCACGCAGACGATCGCGCGGAGACCGGCGAGATCGCAGAACTCCACCCCGGACAGGTCGATGTGGACGTCGCCGCGCGAGTCCAGGGCGGCGAGGCCCCGCACCAGGCGCCGGTAGCTGGACTCGTCGATCTCCCCGGCGATGACCAGCCCCGGCACGCCGTTCGCCGGGGTGATCCGCAGCGCGTCGTCAGCCATGGTGCGCCGGGCCGCCCGGGTATCCGCGCCCGCTGGGCGGCATACCCCGCACGGGGTGACCAAGCCTTTTCAAGCACCTGCCCGATCTCGATGACGACCTACCGCCGAGCATATGCCCGGGTCCGGTCCCTGAGGGGTGCCCAGAGGAATGCCGCGGGCTCAGCCGCGCCAGCCGCCGGGATCCACGCCGCCCGGCACGGGCGCGGCGGCGTCGTAGGGGAGCCGGGTGTAGGTATGCGAGGCCAGGTCGAGCGCGACGATGCGGCTGTCCTCGCCGCGCACCGGGCGCAGCGGCTCCCCGGCAAAGTAGCCGTCGACACCGGTCCAGACCCCGTCGTGGACCTGACGGAAGCGGTGCGCAAGGCTGCCGGAGCCGGCCGCGCGGAACTCGAGCACGCTGGCCGCCCCGCCCGGCCCGGCCACGACGCTCACCAGGAACGCCATTGGCCCCCAGTACCAGGTCCCGACCAAGCCCAGTGCGTCCCGGGCCACGCCGGCGGCGGCCCACTCGGGCCGCACCGGCGGGTCGTTTTCGGCCAGGATCCGCAGCAGGTCGGCCGCGAACGCCGGCCCGCTGGACGGGGTCGTCGAGTTCGACAGCTTGATGGCCGCGTCGCCGGTGGCGGCGTCGATCCGCAGCACACCGGTAAACCCGGGCATCGAGCCGGTGTGCCCGTAGCTGCGGCGGCCGCCGGAATTCCAGAGCTGCAGCCCGAGCCCGTAGCCGAGCTCCCACGGCTGGTCTGGCTCGTCGGAGATCGCGACCGGCCGGCGCATCTCGGCCAGGGTGGCTGGGTCGAGCAGCGTGCCCCGTGCGGGCCCCGCGCCGGCCAGGAACCCGGCCCAGCGGGCCAGGTCGGTGACGGTCGTCCACAGCTGGCCAGGCCCCATCGCCTCCGCGTCGTGCTCTGGCTCGGGCAGCAGCAGATCGGCGTGCGGATGCACGGCGAAACCGGTCGCGTGCGGCGGCTGCGGCCGGACCGTGGTCCGGGTCATGCGCAGCGGCGCGAGCAACTCGTCCGCGATCACGTCATACCAGGGCCCGCCGCGTATCCGGGCTATCAGCTCACCGAGCAGCGCGTACCCGACGTTGGAGTAGTGGTACTGCCAGCCTGACGGCAGCCGCCGCGCATCCGGGCCCAGCGACTGCGCCGCCAGCGCCTCGAACGGCGACCCGGCCGTCCGCTCCCACCACGGCCCGGCGGTCTCCGCGCGCAGCCCGGAGGTGTGCGACAGCAGCTGGCCGACGGTCAGCCCGCCCGCGCTGCCTGCGTCCGTCACGTGCCGTCCGACCGGGTCCGACAGCTCGACCCGACCCTCGTCGCGAAGCCGCAGCACCGCCACGGCGACGAACGTCTTGGTGATCGACCCAGCCCGGTACTGCACGTCCGCGTCGGGCACCGGCCCCGACGTGCCGCCGATCCGGCCGCGCCCGGCCGACCAGACCAGCTCGCCACCGCGGACAAGGCCAGCGGCCACCGACGGCAGCCGGTGAGCCGCCTGCTCTTCTGCCAGCCGCGCGGCCAGCAGCCGTCGCATGCGCTCATCGGTCACGCCCGCCTACGCTAGGCCGTCCCCGGTTTCTGTGTAACCCCCGGGTGCGTCAGACTGGGCGATGGGGCCCGGGACTGTGCCGGGCCCGTCCAAACGGTGGGTGTACCGAGAGGATCGCAGTGCCCTACAAGATCCCCGAACGCGACGTCATCGCGATCGTCGACGCGCCGCCGACTCCGGTGGCGCTGCTGGCTCCGGGCGGGCGGTTCGTCGCGCTCATCCACTATGAGTCGCATCCGCCGATCGCCCTGCTGGAGCGCCGTTACCTGCGGCTGGCCGGAATCCGCGTGGACCCAGTGCTGGCCGGTCGCCAGCGGGTGCGCCGGCTGACCGGCCTTTCGGTGCTCCGGCTCGCCGACGGGATCGAGCGGCCCGTGGCGTTGCCGGACGGGGCACAGGTGAGCGTCCCGGCGTGGTCGCCCGACGGCCGGTCGTTCGTGTTCACCATGGACGAGGCCGATGGCATCGGCGTGTGGGTGGGCGACGCCGAGTCGGCGACGGCACGGCAGGTACCCGGGCTGCGGGT
Source organism: uncultured Actinomycetota bacterium (assembly GCA_963833885.1). Taxonomy (GTDB): domain Bacteria; phylum Actinomycetota; class Actinomycetes; order Streptosporangiales; family Streptosporangiaceae; genus JASHPR01. The sequence goes on from CAWHZU010000001.1 coordinate 118,330, forward strand.
CCGCGACGTGCTCGGCGGTGACCCGCTGACCATCGGTGCCGCGGCCAGGTGGACCCGGGACGGCGGCTCGCTGCTGGCGCTCGGTGCGCCAGGGGATCCCCCCGACCTGCCCGAGGCACCGCTCGAACCGCGCGTCGAGGAGACCGCGGGCAAGCGGTCGCAGATGGCGACCTACCAGGATCTGCTGCGCACTTTCGCCGACGCGGACGCGTTCCAGGCGCTGGCCACCACGGTTCCGCTCCGGGTCGAGCCCGGCACCGGGGCGGTGAAGGAGCTCGGGCCGCCAGGGCTCTACCAGCGGCTGTCCGACTCCCCGGACGGCGAGCACCTTCTGGTGCACCAGGTGCGGCGGCCCTTCTCGTTCCGAGTTCCCTACCACTACTTCACGCGCAGCGTCGAGGTCTGGTCGGCCGAGGGCGAAGTGGAGCGCGTGGTCGCCGAGCTCGGCGTCAGCGACGAGGTACCGCGGCAGGGGGTGCCGACCGGACCTCGGCAGGTGTCCTGGGCGGAACGGGCGCCGGCCACGTTGCTCTGGACCGAGGCGCTCGACGGCGGCGACCCGGTGGCTACGGCCGAGCACCGCGACCGCGTGATGCGGCTGGCCGCGCCGTTTGCCGGGGAGCCGGAGCGCGTGCTCGACGTGCAGCACCGCTGCCTTGGCTGGCTCGACCTGGACGAGCCGTATCAGGTACTGCTGACCGAGCACGACCGCGATCGCCGGTGGCTGACCACGTGGATGTGCGACCTGGCCGATCCGGAACGCCGGCGGATCCTGTTCGACCACTCCATGGACGACGCCTACGCCGACCCTGGCTCGCCGCTGATGACGACCAGACCCGATGGCAGCCGGACCGTGCTGCAGGACGGTTCAACGATCTACCTGCGCGGCGACGGGTCGACGCCGGACGGGGACCGGCCGTTCCTCGACCGCCTCGACCTGGTGACGATGGAGCAGGAACGGCTGTACCGGAGCCCGGCGGACGGCCTGGATCACGTGATGGGCTTCCCCGCCGCGCCCGCCCCAGCTGACGGCGAGCTGGGGGCGCCGCCACCGCGACCCGAGATCCTGCTGTCGCACGAGAGCAACAGCGAGCCGCCGAACCTCTACGTCGCCGCGCTGGACAGGGGGAAGGGGGAAGGGGAGGTGGGCGGGGTCCGGGCGCTGACCGCCTGGCCGGACCCGCACCCGCAGCTGACCGCGATGCACAAGCGGCTGATCGTGCACGAGCGCGGCGACGGGGTGCAGCTTTCCGGCATGCTGCACCTGCCGCCGGGTTACGACCCGGCCACCGGCGGCCGTCTGCCGCTGCTGATCTGGGCCTATCCGCTGGACTACGGCGACCCGGCCATGGCGGGTCAGGTCCGGGGCAGCAGCCAGCGATTCACCAGACTGAACGCCCTGGAGCCGACGTGGTTCGTGCTGCGCGGCTACGCGGTGCTCTCGAACGCCACGATGCCGGTGATCGGCGATCCCGAGACAATGAACGACACCTTCATCGAGCAGGTCACCGAGTCCGCCCGGGCGCACGTACAGGCCCTGGACGAGATGGGCATCGTGGACCGGTCTCGGGTGGTGGTCGGCGGGCACAGCTACGGCGGGTTCATGACCGCGAACCTGCTGGCGCACACCGACCTGTTCACCGCGGGGATCGCCCGCAGCGGCGCGTACAACCGGACCCTGACGCCGTTCGGCTTCCAGGCCGAGCGGCGCAGCTTCTGGGAGGCACCCGCGGTCTACGACCAGCTGTCGCCGTTCCGCTACGCCGACAGGATCACCGCACCGCTGCTGCTCATCCACGGCGAGCAGGACAGCAACTCGGGCACGTTCCCGATCCAGTCCGAGCGGCTCTACCAGGCGATCCAGGGCAACGGCGGGATCGCGCGGCTGGTGCTGCTGCCGTACGAGAGCCACGGTTACCTGGCCCGCGAATCGGTGCTGCACGTGCTCGCCGAGCAGTTCGACTGGCTGCAGCGCTGGTGCGGCTGACCTCTGACAAGAAATGTCACCCGGGGGCCCGGCGGTCCACAGGCCGGGCCACTCCGGGTGACGGGGCGCGGCAGTGCCGGATTTGCGGGAGCAGGACAGGTTCCGGCGGGCCCTCGGCCGCGCTTGCGTACTAAGAACACCGCAGCAAAGTGCAGCCAGGCTGAGTTTCGTCTGCAGATTGTCTGGACGTCTGGACGCCGAGGCCTGCCGCGCGGCGGCCGGACTGGGCAGCCCGGCCAGTCGCGTTACCGGGAGTTAACATTGTCAACACCTCGTTGCTGCTGCACTATGAAGCCGTGACACAGACTCGCGTCAGCCGGGCCGGCTACCACCACGGTGACCTGCCCAACGCGCTCGCCGACGCGGCGACCAACCTGGCCCGCAGCGGCGGCCCGGAGGCGGTCGTGCTCAGGGAGGCGGCCCGCCAGGTCGGCGTCTCTGCCGCCGCGGCTTACCGGCACTACGCGGGGCACGGCGAGCTGCTCGCGGCGGTCAAGGACCGAGCGCTCGATGCGCTGGCCGACGCCATGCAGGATGGCCTGGACGGCGGGGAGCGGCTGGCCGATCCCGCCGCCGACGCAGTGCGCCGGTTCACGAACCTGGGCCGCGCCTACGTCGGCTTCGCCCTGGCTAATCCGGGCCTGTTCCACACCGCCTTCTGCCGCCCGCAGGCCGGGCGCACCGAGGGCGAGGTGACCGCGCGGATCGCGGCCACTCGTCCGTACCAGATTCTGTCCGTGTCCCTGGACGAGCTCGTCGCCGCCGGCCTGCTCAACCGCGCGCGCCGAGCGGTCGCCCCGATCGCGTTCTGGGCGGCGGTGCACGGCCTGGCTACCCTGCTCGTCGACGGGCCGCTGGCGGCGATGACTGAGCAGGAGCAGAACCTGGCCATCCAGCGCACCCTGGACATCCTCATCGAGGGCATCGGCTCGACGCCGCACCCCGCGTAGTCTCGGGGATTCCGCCAGCCGGGCCTGTCCATCCGCGCCGTTCGCGTTCGTCGTCATGGCGACCGGCTGCTGCAGGCCGGGACAACCGGACCCTGGAACCCTGGAGGAACCATGAAGTACCTGCTGCTGATCTGCGCTGACCAGGACCTCGAGCTGACCGCCGAGGAGCAGGCGGAGATCGGGCCGACGATGGATGCCTGGCTGAAGGACGTCGACGGCCGCGGTGTGCGCCTGTTCGGCAACCAGATCCGCCCGGTCAGCGACGCCACGACCGTGCGCATGCGCGGCGGTGACGTGCTGGTCGCCGACGGCCCGTTCGCCGAGACCAAGGAACAGATCGCGGGCTTCGACATCATCGAGTGCGACGACCTTGACGAGGCGATCGACGTGGCGTCCCGGCACCCGGTGGCCAGGTTCGGATCCATCGAGGTGAGGCCGTTCTGGACGGAGTGACCCAAGACGTCAGCGACGCCGTCGCCACGGCGTTCCGGGAGGAGTGGGGCCGCGTCGTCGCGGCCCTGATCGGGACGACCGGTGACTGGGACCTGGCCGAGGAATGCGCGCAGGAGGCGTTCGCCAGCGCGCTGAAGACCTGGCCGCGCGACGGAGTGCCGCGCCGCCCCGGCGCCTGGCTGACCACGGTGGCGCGCAACCGCGCCCTGGACCGGCTGCGCCGCAGCGCGGCGGAGGCGGCGAAGCTGAGGGAGGTGGCCGCCTTGGCGCCAGCCGACGACCCCGGCCAGGACGATGACAGCGGGATCCGGGACGACCGGCTGCGCCTGATGTTCACCTGCTGCCATCCGGCGCTGCCGCTGGAAGCGAGGGTCGCGCTCACCCTGCGCACCCTGGCCGGCCTGACCACCGCGGAGATCGCGCGGGCGTTCCTGGTCCCCGAGCCGACGATGGCAAAGCGCCTGGTCCGGGCCAAGAACAAGATCCGTCACGCCGGGATCCCGTACCGGGTGCCGCCCTCGCATTTGTTGCCGGAACGCGTCGTCGGGGTGCTTGCCGTGCTCTACCTGCTATTCAACGAGGGGTATGCGGCCAGCGCCGGGGCCGACCTGGTGCGGCAGGGCCTGTGCGCGGAGGCGATCCGGCTGGCCCGGGCCCTGGCCGGCCTGATGCCGGACGAGCCAGAGGCGCTCGGCCTGCTGGCGCTCATGCTGCTGCACGACGCCCGCCGGGCCGCCCGCGTGGACGCCGCCGGGGACCTGGTGACGCTGGAGGACCAGGACCGCGCCCGGTGGGAGCGCGCCGAGATCGACGAGGGTACCGGCGTCCTCGACGCTGCGCTGCGCCGCGGCCGGGCGGGACCCTACCAGCTGCAGGCGGCGATCGCGGCATGCCACGCGACCGCCCCGGACGCCGCAGCCACCGACTGGGCCGAAATTGCGCTGCTGTACTGGCAGCTGGGGGAGATCATGCCGTCGCCGGTGGTCGAGCTGAACCGGGCGGTCGCCGTCGCGATGTCCCAGGGCCCGGCGGCCGGGCTGGAACTGGTTGCGGCCATCGAGGACTCCGGGGCGCTGGCCGGCTATTACCTGCTGCCCGCCACCCGGGCCGACCTGCTCCGGCGCCTGGGCCGCCGGGCCGAGGCCGCGGCCAGCTACCGCGCGGCCCGCGACCTGGCCGCCACCGACGCCGAACGCCGTTACCTAGACCGCCGCCTAGCCGAAACCACCACCCCCTCCTAGCCCCGCCTCCCAGCCCGGCCCCACCGCCGCCGCCACCCACCGGCGGCCGCCACCAACCCAACCCGCGCCGATTCCCCGATTTCGGATGGCCTTGGCGATCCTCATGCCATGTCCGAATTGCTGTCGGCTGCACATATCACTCACTCGGTAAGCATATTTCGAACATATCGGTCAGAAAATGACTGGAACACGTGAAAGGTGGTGGGGGACATCACGGAAAGTGGTCGGTTAATCAACGAACGTGATCGGAATGGTCGGAGCGGCGGCATGGCGGTGACTGAAAGTGGTTGGCCAAGTCGGAGAGTGAAGGGGAGCGGTCGAGGGGCGTGGTTCGCGGGCCCGCGGGACACAACAGGCGGGCGCGGAGTTTAGGGGCGAGGACCGGGGGCGCGGCCCCCCACGGAGGGCCAGAGGGTGCGGGGCCTAGGGGGACCGGAGGGCGCCGGGCTCAGGGGGCCGGGGACCGGAGGGCGCGCGGGGCACGAGGGTGCGCGCGATTGGGCGCTGGCACACCACCGGCCTCGGCGGGCGTAAATATGTTGACGGCGTTAACTTCGAGGGGTCATAATGGAGAAGTAAACAGTGTAAACATGGTTGAGGGTGGTTCACATGATCGACATGCAGATCCTGAACGACGCGCTGCTGGCCGTCGCGTTCGCGGCGGGGGTGGCGATCCTGCTGGCCGTGGCGATCGTCGCTGCGGAGGCCCTGTCCCGGCGGCACGAGCGTGCGGGCGTCCGCGAGATCGAGCAGCACCTCGCCGCGGTGGCAGAGCAGCGGGACTCGGCCTCTAGCCGGTGACGTTCCGGGGTGCCAGCCGTCGGCACGGCCGGGCTCCGCATCCCGCCCGGTAACGGGCCGGGCGGGCTCTGCGGGTTCAGCGGCACGACACTGAGCTTCAGCGTTGCCCGGTCGATCACCAGGACGTTGCGGTTGGGCAGGGGCGTCCAGCCGGGCTGCGGCCAGCCCGAAGAGGCCACGACAATGCCCGTCTCGGTCTCGAGGTGGGCGAGCTCGAAGTACTGGTCCGTACCGCACTCCATTCCCCGGGCAGCCAGGGCGGCGTGCGGGATCCGTTCCGGCCAGTAATAAGAGATCGCGTACAACGCGTCAGGAGTAAGCAGCATCGCGTTCAGGCTGTTCGGCGAGAACATCCGGTCGATGTGGGCGACCGTGGTCTCGATCGCGCTGATCATGTCCTCGCCCTCGTCGAGCCCGGACATCACGTGCAGGAAGTAGCGCTCGCTATCCGTGGTGCCGGTGAGCTGGCGCTCCCAGGCCGGCGGCAGCAGCTCGCCGAGCCGGTCCTGGGGGTGGATCGCGCCGTTGTGCGCCATCGCCATCGCGCCGCGGCGGAACGGGTGCGTGTTGCGCGGCTCGACCGGCAGGCCGGGGGTAGCCCAGCGCAGGTGCACCATTCCCTGGTCGCCGAGCTTGCGGTGCACGAGCTCGGCGTACGAGGCCGAGTCCGACGCCCGCTGCGGTGACTTCTGGATGTGTACCTGGCCCGGCCGCTGCCGGTCGTACCAGGCGACCCCCCAGCCGTCGCCGTGGAACTCCGACATCTGAGTGAACTCATGCAGGCTTTGCTCTCCCATGAGCTCGGCGAGTGAGGCGTCGGCTCTGGTGCAGTACCCGAGTAGTCGGCACATAGCTCCGCATACTTCCCTAAAGGTACTTTCCCATTCCTCCAGCCACGTCGACCGATGCGCCGGTGATGTAGCTGGCGCGGTCGCTGGCGAGGAACGCCACGATGCCGGAAACCTCGTCCGCCCGCCCGAACCGGCCGAGGGGCACCTCGGCGGCCGCGAGCTGCCCGAAGAACTCCTCGGCCGGCGTGTCCGGCGCCCGCCTGCGGTGGATGTTCTCCCACTGCGGTGTGGTGACGAAGCCGATGTTCACGCTGTTGACCAGGATGTCCTCTGGCCCGAGCTCCATCGCCAGCGCCTTGGCGAGGCCCAGGCAGGAGGCCCGGTTGACCGAGGTGGCGAAGAACGCCGGGTCCGGATAGCGCCCGTACACCGCGTTGATGTTGATCACCCGGGCGGCCGGGCTCTGCCGCAGCAGCGGCAGCGCGGCCCGCGTGCAGCGGATTTGCGACATGACCTTGACCTCGAAGTCACCCTCGAAGTCGGCGTCGGACAGCGACTCGAACCGGCCGGGCCGCGCGGCGCCGGCGTTGTTGACCAGGATGTCGATGCCACCGAGGACAGACGCCGCCTGGTTGATGAACGCGGTCACCTCGTCGGGGTCGGTCACGTCGCAGCGGAACGCGAACACCGTGCCGCCCGGCTTGCGGAGCTCGGCGGCTGTCGCCTCGAGCTCGGCATCGTCGCGGGAGCAGATGACGACCTGCGCTCCCTCGGCGAGCAGCTCGGCGGCGATCGCCTTGCCCAGTCCCTTGGAGCCGCCGGTGACGACGGCCCGGCGGCCTGCCAGGCCGAGGTCCATCTACTCGCCGTCCTGGCCATCGGCCTCCGGCGCCCCGGACTGCTGCGTCTCGGCCAGGGCGAGCAGGGTCTTGCGCGGCGGGCAGAACACGTCCACCTCCAGGCAGGTGGTGTCGGTGGTCCATGCCCCGTGCGGCACCCAGGCCGGGATCACGGCGACGTCTCCCTTGCGCATCGTGCGCTCGTCCCCGTCGATGTTGAAGGTCATTTCCCCGTCGAGGATGATCACGATCTGCTCTTCCTCGTGGACGTGCCGCGGCGCCTCGGTGTTCTCCGCGAACTGCACGAAGTTCGTCAGGACGCCATCACCGAGCACTGGCCGGAACGTGAGGCCGGGCACATACTCGGCGGACGCAAGGTCATCGATGTGCACGTAGCGGCCGGGGCCCGTAGGCACGCCCTGCGCTTCCTCGGCGAAGTGCGCGGCAGCGTCGGTCATGATCCCTCCAATGCGGTCCGGACGAGGTCCCCGAGGCGCCGGGCGCCCTCGTCGATGAGCTCGTCGCTGACCCGGCTGTAGGCCAGCCGCATCTGCGTTGCCCCGCCCTGGCCAGGGTAGAACGGCTGGCCGGGCACGTAGGCCACCTTGCGGGCGCTGGCCGCGGGGGAGAGGGCCATGGTGTCCACCCCGTCCGGCGCGGTGACCCAGGTGAAGAAGCCACCGCGCGGCGAGGTCCACGTTGTGCCGTCGGGCATGTGCGCCAGCAGGGCCTCGTTCATGAGCGCCGCCCGGCGCGCGTACAGCGCGCGGGACTCGACGAGCTGGCGGTCGAGGTGGCCGCCGCGCCCGTATTCCTCGAGCATCCGCTGGCCGAGCGCGCCCGAGCACTGGTCGGAGTTCTGCTTGGCGGTGACCAGCTGCGTGATGATCTCGGGCGGCCCGGCCGCCCAGCCGAGCCTTACGCCCGGGAAGAACGTCTTGGAGAACGTGCCCGCCTGGACCACCACGTCGGGCGCTTGTGACCACAGACTCGGCGGCGCGGTGTCCTCGAAACCGAGTTCCCGGTACGCGACGTCTTCCAGGATCAGGAAGTGGTACCGGCGGGCAAGGTCGACCAGTTCGGCCCGGCGGTCCGCCGCCATGGAGAGCCCGGTCGGATTCTGGTGATCGGGGATCGTGTACAGCACCTTGGGCCGCAGCCCGGCGGCGAGCAGGTCGGCGAGCACGTCCACGCGCATGCCGTCGTCGTCCATGGGCACGCCGCGCAGGTCCGCCTCATAGCCGCGGAACGCCATGATCGCGCCGAGGTAGGTCGGCGCCTCGACCACAACCACGTCGCCGGTGTCCACCATGCTCTTGGCGATCAGCTCCATGCAGTCGATACCGCCGCTGGTGATCATCAGCTCGCCCGCGGCCGGGCGCTGGCCCTGCTGCGATGCCAGCCGTCCAGCCACGTAGTCACGCAGCCCCGGCAGCCCCTCGGTGGGGGAGTACTGCAGCGCGACCGCCACGTCCGTGGCGATGAGCTTGGCGGCGATCTCCCCGAGCACGTCGCGGGGGAAGGTCGCGGGATCCGGGAAGCCGCCCGAGAACGTGATCACGTCGGTAGCCCCGGCCAGGGAAAGGATCGCGGTGATCTCGCCACCACCCAGTGTTTGCGTCCGGCGGGCGAAGCTCGCGGTCCAGTCACGCAGTTCCGGAGCGGCGGTCATCCGTGCCTCCCGATTTGTCGATACTGGTCACTCTTGACACGGGGCCTGGCAAACGTAAGAATTCTTGGCAGCAAGACATACATTTGCTTAGGTGTAGCTGAATCATACCTGAAGTCAGCAACCTTCTCACCAGAGATGTCTGCCAATTGACAAGCACCTCAGCGCCGCTCGCGCGGCTCGCCGAAGTCGCATCGCCGTCGACCGAGAAGGTCGAGGTCGACGACCTCGACCTCACGCTCCTGCGGGCTCTCGCGGTCGACGCCCGCCAGTCCCAGCGCGCCCTCGCCCGGGCGGTCGGCATGTCGCCGCCGGCGATCGCCGACCGGCTGGCCCGGCTGGAACGCCTAGGCGCGATCCGGGGCTACCGCGTGGAGCTGGACTGGGCGGCGCTCGGCTACCCGGTCGTGGTCTACCTGGCGGTGAGCGCTAATCCGGGCGCGGACCTGAGCGAGATCGCCCGCTCGATCCGGACGCTCCCGGAGGCTCAGGACATGAGCGTGGTTACCGGCGCCTTTGACCTGCTGGTACGGTTGCGGGTCCGGGACCACACCCACCTGCGCGAACTGCTGCTGAACACGATCTTCCAGATCCCTGGCGTCCAGCGCACGGAGACCTTCCTGTCGCTAGCCGACGCCGAGCCCGAGAACTTCGCGGAAGGCCTGCTCGACCAGATGAGCCAGCTGTCCAAGCAGGGCCAGCGGGGCAGGTCGGGCGACAAGACCCGAGGCAACCAGCCCTGACGCGGAATCCGCGCCAAGACCTGACGAGGAGTAGACCCCAAAGTGAGTACGGCATCCCCAGAACACCCCGACGAGCGGGTCACGACCACCGCAGGCGTCGGCCAGCCTGGTTTCGTCGCCCAGCACGGCCTGTTCACTGACCGGCAGGCCAGCGCGGCGGAGCTGGTCGCCGCGCGCATCACTGAGCTGGGCCTGCGCACCGTGCGGCTGGTGGTCGTCGACCAGCACGGCCAGCCGCGCAGCAAGTCCCTGTCCGCAGACGCGGCGCTGGCCACGCTCGCGAACGGGCTCGACTTCTCCGGCGCGATCTACAGCCTGGACACCGGCAACAACGTGTTCGTCCCCGCGTTCGCCGCCGGCGGCGGGTTCGGCATCGAGGAGTTCACCGGCTTTCCCGACGTGGTCCTGGTGCCCGACCCGACCACGTTCCAGGTGCTGCCGTGGGTCGACCGGACCGGGTGGATGCTCTGCGACGTCTACTTCTCCAACGGCCAGCCGATGCCGCTGGACGGCCGCGGCCTGATGCGCCGGCACCTCGCCGAACTGGGCGAGCTCGGCTACGACTACCTGGCCGGGATCGAGATCGAGTACTACATCGTCAAGCTCGAGTCGGACCTGATCACGCCGGAGAACGCCGGGTTCACCCCGCCACCCCCGGCGGTCAGCGTGTTCGAGCGCGGCTACCAGTACCTGTCCGAGGTGCGCCTGGACAGCGTGTCCAGCACGCTCGAGGCGATCAGGGACGCGCTGTGGGGGGTCGGGCTGCCGCCGCGGGCCATGGAGGACGAGTGGGGCCCGGGCCAGATGGAGTTCAGCTTCAGCCCGATCGGCGGGCTGGCGGCGGCCGACGCGGTGGTGCTGTTCCGGTCCGCTGTCAAGCAGGTCTGCCAGCGCCGCGGCCTGCTGGCCACCTTCATGTGCCGGCCCGGGCTGCCGAACTTCTTCTCCTCGGGCTGGCACCTGCACCAGTCGCTGATCTCACGGCAGGACGGCAGCAACGCGTTTGCCAGCGGGGACGCGCCGCTGTCGGCGCTGGGCATGCAGTACGTGGCCGGGCTGATCGAGCACTCGCTGCCGATGATGCCGTTCTCCACACCCACCGTGAACGGGTACAAGCGCTACCGCCCGTACTCGTTCGCCCCGGACCGGGTGTGCTGGGCGGTGGAGAACCGCGGTGCGCTGGTCCGGGTGCAGGGCGCGCCCGGCGACACCAGCAGCCACGTGGAGATGCGGATCGGCGAGCCAGCGGCCAACCCGTACCTCTACATGGCCGCCAACATCGCGGCCGGCCTGGACGGCATCCGCCGCGGGCTCGAGCCGCCCGCCCCGGTCGAGGCCGATCCGTACGTGGCCGACGCGCCGATGCTGCCCACGTCGCTGGCTGACGCGGTCAATGCGCTCGACGCCGACAAGTTCTACCGCCAGGCGTTCGGCGGCACCCTGGTCGACTACCTGCTGCAGATGAAGCGCGCCGAGGTCAAGCGCTACGACGCGGCCGTGGCGGAGAACCCGCCGCCCGAGGGACAGGACGTCAGCGACTGGGAGATGCGCGAGTACTTCGAGTTCTACTGAGCGAGCCGGAGGCGAGCGAACAGCCAGCACTGAGCAAGCCGGAGGCGAGCGAACAATGAAACACATCCGGAGCCCATGGTGACCTTGCAGCACATCGTTCTGTTCAGCTTCCCTCGCGAGCTCAGCGAGGAGGAGGCGGCCACGATGCGAGCGATGGTGGCGAGCTGGCCGAGCGAGATCGGGCTGATGACCAAGTGCCGGTTCGGCACCGACCTCACCCGGGAGCGCAACCGCGGCTACGAGTACCTGCTCTACACCGAGTTCCCCGACACGAACACGCTCCGGGAGTACCAGGACCACCCCGTCCACGTGCGGTTCCGCGACTGGATCGTGGAGCGCGGGTGCACGCCGCTGGCGTTCGACTACTACCTCGACGCCGGCACCGTTCTGATGGCCGAGCCTGATTCGGCAGCCCGCTAGTGAGGTTAGGGAGGGCACCACCCATGGCAGATACCGACCGCAGCCTGGCCGTCGCGACCGGCCAGGACGAGCTGGCACACGGCTCGCTCAGGATCTGGGATGCCATCGCGATCTCGGTGTCGGTTATCGCACCGGGAATGGCGATGCTGCTGAACGTGTCCGGCGTCGCGATCGTCGCCGGCGGCTCGACGCCGCTGGCGTTCCTGCTCGGCGGCATCGCCTGCCTGGCGCTGGCGTTCGTGGTGATCGGCTTCACCCGGCGGATGGCCTCGGCGGGATACGCCTATACGTACGCCAGCCGCAGCCTGGGCAAAGAGGGCGGCTTCATGGCCGGCTGGCTGTACTTCGCCGGCATGATCTGCTTCGTCCCGATGACCATGTCCGGGGTCGGCTACCTGGCCGCCAACCTGCTCGGGCTGAATCCCGACTGGTGGATCCTGTTCTTCTTCCTCGGCATGGCGCTGCTGGTGGTGCTGTCGATCGTGCGGATCAAGGTCACCACCCGTGTTCAGCTCGTGGTGGGCATCGTGACCGTGGCGGTGATCGTGATCGTCGACCTCGTCACCACCGCCAAGGGCGGGGTGCACGGGCAGGCGCTGTCGGCGTTCAGCTTCTCGCACACCGTCAGCGGCGGGTTCAACGGCGTCTTCTACGGCATCATCCTGGGCGTCACCTCGTACATCGGGTTCGAGACCGCCGCCGACTTCGGTGAGGAGACCGCCAACCCGCGCCGCTACATCCCGATCGCGATCATCGCGGCGACGGTTTTCGCGGTGATCTTCTACCTGTGGACCACGTACGCGTTGGCGATCGGCTTCGGCGTGAAGAACGGTGCGACGTGGGGCGCGGACCCGGTCGGGCTGCAGACGATCGCGAACAAGTTCGTCACCCCGTGGGTGGGCTCGCTAGTGGAGATCGGCGGCCTGTTCGCCGCGTTCATCGTGTGCGTGGCCTGCGCTACCGCCGGATCGCGCACGCTGTTCGCGATGGGCCGCGAGGGCGTGCTGCCCAAGGCGTTCGCGCACACCCACCCGCGGTTCAAGACCCCGGTCAACGCGACGCTGGCGGTGGTCGCGGTGGCCATCGTGATGGCGCTGATCATCGGCTACCCGCTGTCGGACAGCGCGTTCGGCCAGCCGTTCAGCAACTACTACTTCTGGGCCACTCTGGGCACGCTCCTGATCATCGTCGTCTACATCATGATCTGCATCGGCGGCATCGTGTTCTTCCACCGCACCAGGGACACCCGGCGCTGGAACCCGCTGGTGCACGTCGTGATCCCGGTCGTCGGCGCCGTGGTGTTCGCCGCCGCGCTGTACGGCTCGGTGCACCCCACCCCGCCCGGCATCCTGAAGTGGACCCCGTACCTGGCCATCATCTGGCTGGTGCTCGGCATCGGCGTGCTGCTCTGGCTGCGCTCCAGGCGCCCGGACTCCGTGGCCCGCATCGGCTCGATCCTCGGTGAGGAGGGCGGCAGCGACGCGGCCGTGCTCGACGACGGCGCGCCGCCGGAGCCGGCCAGGTAATCCAGCAGTCCCGGCCAGGTAGTCCAGCAGTGTGGTGGGACCCGCGCTGTTCCTCTTACAACAGCGTGGGTCCCACGACCGTGTTAGCTGCGCATGCCCGGGATCCGGTCGCGCAGCAGCGCGGCGACCCGGGCCCTGGGCAGTGCCGGGGTGTGGTGGCCGTCGCGGCCGGTCATGTCCTCGTTGGCGACGAGCGCGTTGGCCACGGCCTCCTCGGTGGCCTGCACAACAGCCTCGTAGAAGGGGTTGATGTAGCCCCACGGCACGAACCGCATTTCGTCGTAGCGTTCGGGCACCGCGCCGAGCATGACCTCGCCGCCGGGCGTGAACGCGCCCGGATTGCCGGTGGAGAAGGCGAGGAACAGGTCGCCGGAGAAATGCGAGCCGGTGGTGCCGGTGCGGGCCAGGCCGAGCGTGACCCGGCGGGCAAGAGCCATGCACTGGTGGGGCAGCAGCGGCGCGTCGGTTCCGACGATCGCGATCACCGAGCCGGCGCCGCCCGGGCCGCGTCCGTGGTCCGCGAGCAGTTCGCCCAGGGGCAGGCCGGCCAGCGTGAGTTCCTTCCTGCTGCCGAAGTTGGCCTGCACGAACACTCCGACCGTGTAGGTCGTGTCGGCGAAGCTCACGAGGCGGGAGGCGGTGCCGTTGCCGCCCTTGAACTCGTAGCAGATCATGCCGGTGCCGCCGCCAACCGAGCCCTCCTCGACCGGCCCGGTCGCCGCCGCCTGCAGTGCGTCCAGGCAGTCCTGCTCGGTAACGCTCGGCGTGTTGATGTCGTTGAGGTAGCCGTCCCAGGTCTCGCCGACCACCGGCAGCAGCCAGGCCTCGGCGAGCCGGGGATGATGGCGTGCCACCCAGGCCACGATCGCGGCGTGCGCGATACCGACCGCGTGGGTGTTGGTGATCGCCACCGGGCCGCTGAACGTGCCTGACTCCCGGATCCACGACACGCCGGTCATCTCCCCGTTCCCGTTCTGGGAGAAGAAGCCCGCGGCCACCGGGTCGGCGGGGCTGGCCGCGCCGCGCGGATGGATCGCGGTCACCCCGGTGCGCACCGACGTGCCGCTGATCAGCGTCGTGTAGCCGACCTCCACCCCGGGCACGTCCGTGATCGCGTTCCACGTGCCCGGCGTGCCGCCGAACGGTATCCCGAGCGACCTGGCCCGCGGCTTGCCCGCCGGGGTCGCCGCGTGCGGGCCGGACAGTCCCAGACCTGAATCTGGCATGACGCCTCCTCCCTGCCGTCCATGCTCCGCGGCTCCCCCTGGGTGCCGTGTGCTGCGCGCTACGGCACGATGATCAAGGGCACCGGCGAGTGGCGGGCCAGGCTCACCGCGGCCGAACCGACGAGCCGGTGGGCGGCGTGCGACGAACTGCCGACCACGATTACCACCGTCTTGCTGGGGTCGGCGTCGCGGACATCCGTGGCCGCTGCGATCAGCTCTTCGGCGATGAGGCCCTGGCGCCGCTGGAATTCCCAGCCCGGTGCCTGCTCGCCCAGCAGTTCGGCGGCCTGGGCGCGGAGGTCTTTTGCGATGTCGTCAAAGTCCGCTTCCATCTCGGCGATGGCGCCGGGCGACAGGCTGACCATGCTGGACAGGTGAGCGACGTACACGACTTCGATGCGGCCGGTCCGGCCCTGCAGCAGCCTGACCGCGGCGTCGAGCGCGCGGTCGGCAGGCGGCGAACCGTCATATCCCACGACAAGGTGCAAGAACGCGGCGGGAGGGGTGGGAGAGGTCATAGCGATCATGCTAACTGGCGCGGTCGGACGACGTGCGCGCCGGTCAGGCTGGCGAGGGCGGAGATCAGGCCACGTGCGCGGCGACCAGGCCGGGAAGCCAGCCCTGGCGGTCGCGCCCAGCGCCCAGGCCGTGCCGGGCCAGGTCAGGGAACATCTTGCCGACGGCCTCGTCAACAACGCGGTGCCTGGCGTCCAGCACCGGCCGCACGCCCGAATCCGGCGCGGCCGCGACCGCTTGCCGTTCCGCCGCACCGGCCGCGTCGGCCAGCCGCTCGCCGATGCGCTGGGCGTAGGTGACCAGGAAAGCCTGCCGGAAGGAGCGGATCCGGGACGGCCCACCGTCGTCGCGGCGGGCACCCTCCTGCACCATCGCGGCGCTGGCCTGCGTCAGCAGCGAGCTGAAGAGCAGCTCCACGGCATCCAGGTCGCCGGGAAAACCGAGCACAGTGCTCAGGCCGAGGTTCTTGTGCCATACCGCGCGGCAACGGTTCACGGTGGCCACGGCGTCGAGCAGGTCCGTCTTGGCTACTTCGTATGGGCCATCAAGGATGAGCCTCCGGCCTTCCGCCGCTACCCGGCCAGACTCGGCCCGGGCCGCCTGCATCGCGTCGTCGATGCTGCGGGCGGCCAGCAGTTCCTGGGCCCGAGCGCTCAGCGCCTCGGCTTCACCGGGGAACTCCATGGACTCCGCCTTGGTCAGCAGCGCCCTGGCCCTTCCGAGCGCCCGCTGGCCCGCCGGGCGCGCAGCGGCCTCCCGTGAAGCCGCGACGCCCTGCCGCGCGGTGCCTGGCAGCGGGCAGACCCGGCCGAGCCTGGGCAGCGTGGAGAACCCGAAGAGCACCTCGAGCGCGCAGGTCACCGCCGCCTCGGCGTCGGCCTGCTCGCGTTCGCGCCACTGCTCCAGATAGCCGTCGTCCGAACTCCACCAGGCCGCCGCGCCGAGCTCGGCCAGCTGGGCCTGCCACCGCTCGTCGACGGCCGCGCTGTTGTAGTTGCGCATCTCCATGGCCGCCGCGTCGGTCGCCATCCTGGCGTGCCTGGCTCCGAACTGCCTGCCGATCTGCCGCACCGCCTCGGCGGGCTGCCAGCCCTGCCGCCAGCCCGCCGTGACGGCGCGAATGAGGCTGCCGACCAGCTCCCGTTCGACGGCTTCCTGCCAGTCGCGCCGGGTGGCCCCAGCGGGCGGTTCCGCGAGGTGTGCGGCGCACCGGGCGAGCTCTTCGTGCCGCCCGTCGACCTGAGCCAGCAGGGCATCCGACACCAGTTCCTCGGCGCGCGCCGCCGCCGAAAGCCCGGACAGCCGGGACGGACCGGCTCCCGCAGATGCCGCCGGCTGTGCGCCCGGCACCTGCTTGACCGGCGTTTGCTCAGCCGGGACCTGCTTGACCGGCGTTTGCTCAGCCGGCGTTTGCTCAGGCGGCTCCTGCCTAACGGGCGTCTGTGCTTCGCCTGGTCCGCGGCTGGCCGCCTCCTGGCCGCGGGCCGCCGCCTCCTCGGCCGACGCCTGCACCCCCGCCGCCAGGCAAGGCTCGTCATGCGAGATGGGGTCCGGCCCGCGAAGGCGGACCCTCTTCCGCTGCTTCTGCTTAGCGTGGCGTCCCTGCCTCATCGGCATGCCCATGCTTCGCCTTCCGTCGCACGGCCGATCGCAGAATCCCACGAATACGCGTCCGACCTGCGGCGACACGCGGTACATCGCGCGTGAACGTGGTTAATTCCCCAATCGTTCACCTGGCGCGAGGGACCGATGACTCGGTTCCGGCCGTTCTCGCCCGTAGCCGCGACAGGGGGCAGCAGCCCGCCTGCCGTCCTAGGTCGGCGCGGCGCTCACCCCGCGGGGGGTGAGCGCCGCGTTCGGACCCGCTTCTGTTTACCGGTGTGCCATCCGGCGGCCGGTGCGCCCGGTGACCAGGTGGACTGCCACCAGGAGGACGGCCGAGCCGGCGATCGCGGTGAGCCAGGTGGACAGGTTGAAGAACCCGTGCAGGGTATGGACGTGGAACGCCTCGGTGGCGACCCAGCCGCCGCCCAGCGCCCCGGCAATGCCGATCAGGCAGGTGAGGATGAGGCCCTGTGATCTCTTGCCTGGGATCAGCATGTTGGCGAGCAGGCCTGCGGCGAGGCCGAGAACGATCCAAGCGATGATGCTCATAACGAATCCTTACGTCAGGTGATGCGCGTGCGTGCGCGTTAGTCGGAGGTGCTAGTCAGGTCGCTGTGCGGGGACAGCCCCCGCGGTACGCGGCCCAGGGCACTGCAGATGGCGGTTGCCCGCCGCTGCTAGCTGCGCTGTGACTTGTGCCGGTCGCGTCGCATGATCCGGCGCAGCTGGGTGATCCGGGCGGTTCCGGCGGCGGCCATTACCAGAGCGCCGGCGATGGCGGCGAGCAACAGCGCGACGGCCAGCGACAGGCGCAGGTGCGCGCCCAGGAAGCTGATGTTGACGGCGTGCGCGTTCTGGATGATGAAGATCATCACCACGATAAGAAGGGCGACGCTAGCGATCAGTCCGGTGCGCATGCCGCTGATCCGGGTGTGCGCCGGTTTACGCGCTGGCGCTTGCGGCGCGGATGCCGTCGGCGGCGGCGGGGCGGAGCCGTTGGCGGAGGGGGGCGGCATGGTACCGGTCGTGCCTGGTGGAGTTGGCTGTTCGGTCATGGCACTGCTTCCTTGCGAGCGGGGCCGGGCCGCTAAGACGCTGACCGGCTCCCGTGGCCCCGGGCTCGTGGCGGCCTCTAGCTGCTGTGTCCCGGTTCCTGCTCTCAGGCTATATTTGAAAAATAAAACTAGCAATAGATTTCCAGTATTTGGGGCAACTAAGTCAAGGGATGAGCTGGGATGTTCGGTGGAGTCAGCCGCTGAGCGTGATGCTGTCGGCGCTCGAGTGCGTGTCGGGCCGGCCCAGGGCCCGGTAGCGCCAGCCAGCGCCGCGCCAGCGGTCGCCGTCGAGCGCGCCGCGGCCGTCGGCGATGTTGCGCCGGGCCACGACCTTCCCGACCACCTCGGGGTCTGCCTCGACGAACTCGCGCCACTCGGTCAGCAGCAGCAGCACATCGGCGTCCGCGGCTGCGGCCAGCATCGAGTCCGCGTACTCGAGTTCGGGGTGGAGCTGCCGGGCCCGGTCCAGCGCCGCCGGGTCGTAGACCGTCACCCGGGCTCCCAGGCCGTGCACGGTCCCGGCCACGTCAAGCGCGGGCGAGTCCCTGATGTCGTCGGAGTTCGGCTTGAACGAGCAGCCGAGCACGCCGACCGCGCGGCCCTCGAGGGATCCTCCGGCCATCTCCAGTGCTAGGTCGACCATGCGGGCCCGCCGCCGCAGGTTGATCGCGTCCACCTCGCCGAGCAGGGTGCTCACCGAGCCGACGCCAAGATCCCTGGTCGCCGCCGCGAACGCGCGGATGTCCTTGGGCAGGCACCCGCCGCCGAACCCGAGCCCGGGGACCAGGAAGCGGCCGCCGATCCGCTCGTCCAGCGCCAGCGCCTGGGCCAGCGGCACAATGTCGGCCCCTGAGGCCTCGCAGACCTCGGCGATCGCGTTGATGAACGAGACCTTGGTGGCCAGGAACGCGTTCGCCGAGGTCTTCACCAGCTCGGCCGTGGGCAGGTCGGTCACCAGGAACGGCACCCCGGCCGCCAGGGGCCCGGCGTAGACCTCGCGCAGCACCGCCTCGGCCCCGGCCGAGCGCACTCCGACCACGATCCGGTCCGGCCGCAGCGTGTCGGCGACAGCGTGGCCCTCGCGCAGGAACTCCGGGTTCCAGGCCACCTCCGCGGCTGCCCCGGCGGGTGCGACCTGCGCCAGCCGTTCGGCGACGATCTCGCTGGTGCCGACCGGAACGGTGGACTTGCCGACAACCAGGCACGGCCGCTCCAGCAGTGGTGCCAGGGCGTCGATGCAGGTCATGAGGTGGGACAGGTCGGCGGCGTCGGAGTCGGGGCGCTGCGGAGTGCCGACGCACACGAAGTGCACGTCCCCGAACGCGGCGGCGTCCTCGTAGCTGGTGCTGAAGCGCAGCCGGCCCGAGCGCAGGCCGGCCTCCAGCAGCTTCTGGAGCTCCGGTTCGTGGAACGGCAGCTTGCCCGCGGCCAGGGCTTCGACTTGGGCCTCGTTCGTATCCAGGCCAAGCACGTCGAAGCCGAGCTCCGCCAGGCACGCGGCGTGAGTCGCGCCCAGATAGCCGGTGCCAAGGACCGTGATGCGCGGTGGCATGGCCGCCCTTCGCTTTGTGATCAGATCGGGTTATTGAAGCAGATGAGACTGAAGCGGCCGCACTAGATCCGCGGCGTCACACACGTGCCTAGCTCATCATGGGATACCCGGGTAAGCATAAACATCACCAGATCGGCAAGTCGCGGCCTTGACCATCGCGAGCCGCAATGTTCACCTTTGACGCTACCAGATGTACCGATCTGCCAACGTTTTGTACTCGTGCAGCTCACCCTCGGCGAACCAGACGTCGATCTCCCGCTTTGCCTCGGCCACGTTGGCCGACGCGTGCACCAGGTTGGCGACCGGGAGCCCGTTGGCGTTGGCGTAGGCCCTGCTCTGGTGGGCGAAGTCGCCGCGGATCGTGCCCGGCTCGGCCTGGTCGGGGTAGGTCGCTCCGACGAGCTTGCGGACGATGGCGACCGCCTCGACCCCCTCGAGCACCAGCGCGAACACCGGGCCCGTCTGCATGAACGCCGCCACCGCGTTGTACACCTCGGGTCCGAAGCGGTCCTCGAGGTCGAAGTAGTGTTGCCGGTTGAGATCGGCGTCCATCTGCACCATCTTGCAGGCGATGATCTTCAGAAGTGCTTCCTCGAAGCGGGACAGCACGCGCCCCACGAGGCCACGAGTTACCGCGTCGGGCTTCAGCAGGACCAAAGTCCGCTCGATCCCCGTGACGTCGCCCATAAATCCGATCCCTTCAGCTAACCCCAAGCTAAGAATTTGCCCGCACAGCTTAGCGACCAAAACGACTTCCATACGACCCGGCGGCAAAGGAAACTCCTAAACCGGGCCAGAACGGTCAGCTCCGCGGCCGGTCTGCCAACCGCCCCGGCCAGCCAGGCGGCGCAAACGACCCTGCCGCCACCTGACCGACGCCGAAACTCCCGGCGGCAGGCGCAGGTAGTCCGAGGTCAGGGTGCGGTTCGCCGGTAGCCTCTGTTGCGGATGGACGAGACCCACGCGGCGCCAGCCGCCATGTCCCGCGGCCAGCGGCGCCCGCCGTGGCTGCTGCCCGGCGTGCTCGCGCTGATCCTGGCGTTCCTGACGGCCAGCGTACTGGCCCACAGCCCGGTGCTGGATGTAGACAGGTGGGTTCGCAGCGTGGTGCAGGCCCAGGCACACTCGGTCAGGTTCCGGTGGCTCGAAGGCCACCGGTATGCGCCCGTCTACCTGCTCGCCGATCTGGGCAACAACCAGGTGGCGGTCCCGGTGCTCGGCTGGAGCGCGCTGATCGCTGCCATGCGGGACCGCAGCGTGCGGCCGGTGCTCGCCGCCGTGGTCGGCGTGGTGCTGCTGCTCGGCACCGTCATCCCGGCGAAGATCCTTATTGGCAGGGCGGGGCCTGGCCTGCCGCCGGTTGCTCATGGCGCCCTGGGCGTGTTTCCGTCCGGCCACTCTGCCACGTCCAGCGTCTGCCTGGGTCTTGCCGCGGTGCTGCTCGCCCGGGGTCTGCCGGGCTGGGCCAGGCAAGCCGTGCTGGCGATCATGGCGACGGTGTGCTTCCTGGTTGGCGCCGCCCTGATCTGGGGTGACTACCACTGGTTCACCGACGTGGTCGCCGGCTGGGCACTGGCCGCGCTCATTGTCATGGCCGCGCTGCGGGCCACGGGCCTCAGGCGGAACGCCAGGGGCCCGGCGGATACTGTTCGCGGGGGAGCGGCGGATGTGAGCACGGACACGAGCAGGGAGCAGGCTGATGACTCAGCGCGCACGTGATCATCTGGGGCGGTTCGGCGTCTGGCGGGCCTCGGCCCTGGCCACCCCGGAGCTTGCCGTTGATCTTGAACGTTCCGGCTACGGCACGCTGTGGCTCGGCGGATCACCGGACGGCGATCTCCGGCACGCCGAAGCGCTGATCGAAGCGACCAGCACCCTGACGCTCGCCACCAGCATCGTGAACATGTGGAAGGACGACGCGCGCACCGTGGCCGCGTCGTTCGCCCGGATCGAGGCGAACCACCCGGGCCGGTTCCTGCTGGGCGTGGGCACAGGACATCGCGAGGCGACGCAGGAGTACGCGAATCCGTACGACACGCTGGCGGGCTACGTCGACGTGCTGCTCGGCAACGGTGTGCCCGCCGACAGCCTGGTGCTGGCCGCGCTGGGCCCGCGGGTGCTCCGCCTGGCCGCGGAGCGGACCGCTGGGGCCATCCCGTACCTGGTGACACCGGAGCACACCCGCCAGGCTGGCGCCATCCTCGGCACCGGGAAGGTGCTGGCCCCGGAGCAGAAGGCTGTGCTGGAGACCGACCCGCAGCGGGCCCGCGCTATCGGCCGCCCGCGGGTGCAGCGCCCGTACCTCGGCCTGGTCAACTACACCAGCAACCTTCGCCGCCTGGGCTGGAGCGAGGAGGACCTGAGCGACGGCGGCAGCGACGCGCTGATCGACGCGCTGGTCGCCTGGGGCACCGGCGACGAGGTTGCCGTCAAGCTCAACGAGCATCTCGAGGCGGGCGCCGACCACGTGGCCGTCCAGCTGCTGGCCGCCTCGGACGACGAGCTGACCGACGGCTACCGCAACTTGGCCGTGGCCCTCGGCCTGTAGTCCTGACCAGGCCGGTGCTACGGGCGGTCTTTCTTGGGGAGCTTGCTGACCACGGTGTCGTAGGAGCCGTCGATGGCATCGAGCAGCTCGTCGTCTGGTATCGCGCCCGCGAGCCGCAGGCTGTTCCAGCCGGACCGGCCGATGTACGGCATGACGGAGGCGTCGTCGGGGTAGCGCAGCAGCCACTCGTCGGCCGCATCCCGGCTCGCGCCGCACTTGACCCCGACCGTGGAGTTCGACTCCGAGCCGAGGAACGCGAAGATCTTTGGGCCGACCTTCACCACAACGTCGCTCTCCCACGGCTCGTCCTGCCACGCGCCCGACTTGGCCAGGCAGTAGCCGAGCAGCTCGTCTCGGGTCATCCGCCACCTCCGTTGACGTCGGCGATCGCCGACACGACGGCGTAGGGCAGGTACCGCGAGTGCACCAGGAGCGCCCGGGCCACCGCTCTGATCTTGAGACGCTGCGGGGTCAGCAGCCGCTCGCTGTACCGCCACGCGGCGCATTCGTCGCTGCCGAACCGCTGCCCGAGGGTCTTGCGGAAGCGCCGTGCGTCCCCGCCGTCGCTCTTCCAGGTGGGCAGCCAAGCCCGCAGGTCCTCGTCGCGCTCGAGCATGGACCAGGTCCGCAGCCGTTCTGCGATCTGGCCGGCCGCGTCGATCACGAACGCCCGGTCGCTGGCCCCCCTGATGCCGTGCACGCGGCCTTCCTTGCCGCAGGCGTGGTGGATGCTGGCCGAGCTGAACCGCGCGCCTACGGTCAGCGCTGCTACCGCGTGGCCAGCCTCGTGCCAGGCCGTCTCGACCGCCTGCGTCCTGGCTGGCGCGAACGTGGGGTAGCAGCCGCAGTCATACCGCTGCCGGATCCAGTTGCCGTTCACGATCGACTCGTCGTCGTAGCGGATGACCCGGTCCAGCTCGGCCCGGATCCCGGCAAGGACGCGCTCTTCTGCGGGTTTCATCGCTGCGCTACTTGGTCGGGTTGCCTTCGGCCGGCGCGCCGTGGGTCGGCTTGCCGTGGGTCGGCTTGCCATCGGCCTGCCTGCCTTCGGCCGGCCTGGCATGGGTCGGCTTGCCTTCGGTCTGCTTGCCATCTGGCGGCTTGCCCTCGGGAGGCCGGATCGGCGCGATCTGAGGCCTAGGGTGCGGCCGCGGGCCGGACCATAGCGCGGGCACGACGTCGAGGGCGTAGGCGATCGCGTAAGCGGCCTGCTCGTAGTTGACGCGCCAGCCCACGAAGTCCGGCCAGGCCTCCTCCGGCTTGCGGTCGATCGGGAAGCTCACCTTTTCCATCCGGGCCACCGCGTCGACGAACTCCTCGTAAGTGATGCTGATCCCGGCGCTCGGGTCGGGCTCGGCCGGGACGTCGAGGCCCATGGCCCGCGCGACGTCGCTGAAGCAGATGAACCCGCTGCGCAGGCACAGCCGGGCGGGGACCACCGGTGCCTGCTTCGGGGACAGGACGAGGAACAGCGCGGCGGAGTCGAGGACCGAGAGCAGCCCAGTCACCCAGGACGACATCGGCTTCGGTGACCGGAACCTGACCAGCGGCAGGTAGGTGGTGTGGCTCTCGGCCACATCCGCGGCCCAGCGTTCCCACGCCGCGTACAGGTCGGGCAGGGTATCGATCGTCGACATGCCCGAGCCCAGCGCGTAGTGGGTGCGGGCCAGCAGTTCGGGACCCCACGACGGGACGCCGGCCCTGGCGTTCAGCAGCGCCACCTCGGTCTCACGCCGGTTGAACGCCGAGTACAAGGTGGGCAGGTAGGCGATCTGCAGCGTGACGGTGATGATGCCGGTCAGTGAGGCGATGTCCAGGATGGTCCGCTGCGTCGCCCCGGCCAACGGCTCCCAGCCGATCTCGAACATCGCCGGGCCCGCGGTCGTGAACGCGACCGTCACGTCGCTGACGAACGGCCATAGCAGCAACGAGTAGCCGACGAAGAAGATCGCCAGCCAGGCGACGAGCTGCATCAGCAAGATCACCGCTGCCTGCCCGGCCATCAGCCGGTCGCGCCGCTTGTGATCCTTGATTGCCTTCGCTCCGACGCCGTAGCCGAAGCTCACGATCTTGTCGACCCAGCGCGTCAGCCAGCTGCCGACCGGCCTCGGCACGATCACGGTGCCGATCATGCTCCGGGCCGCGGTCCAGATGAGCAGTACGCCAACCGCGGCAACAATGGCGCGCACCGCGAGCGGCACCACCATGGCTCTCCTCGACTCCTCCCCCCGCTGCCTGGGCCTGGACCGGCTATCCGCGGAACAGTATCAGCCGCCCCAGCCTGCGGCACGGTCCGGCGAGCGCATATGCCTTATGCGCCATTTACCGGCGGCTTGCATGGACTCGCCCAAGCGGGGTAGCTGAGCGCCCGCAGGCGCACCAAAACCGCTCCGTCTGCAGGAGGAAGTGATCCATATGAACGGGATGCTGCGGGTTCGCAGAAGCCGCGGCGTGCTCAGCGGCCTGCTGCTGGTCCTGCTGGGCATTTGGGGCGCTCTTATCCCCTTTATCGGCCCGTATTTCCATTATGCGTACACGCCGGACAAGGCGTGGACCTACACCACCGGCCGGCTCTGGCTCGACATCCTGCCGGGCGCCGCGGCCTTCCTCGGCGGCCTGATCGTGCTGACGAGCTCTTACCGGCCGACCGCGCACTTCGGTGCCTGGCTTGCCGTGCTCAGCGGCGCGTGGTTCGCGCTCGGCGGCCTGATCGGCCCGACCTGGGTCAAGATGCAGATGGTGCCGGGAACGCCGGTTGGTGACACGGCCACCCGCACGCTCGAGCAGATCGGGTTCTTCACCGGGCTCGGTGTCGCGATCGTGCTGCTCGCCGCGATGGCCCTCGGCCGGTTCTCCGTGATCAGCGTCGGCGACGCCAGGCGCGCCGCGCGCGTGGCGGACGAGACCCGGGTGGCGGACGAGACCCCCGCGACGGACGAGACCCCGGCAGCGGACGAGACCCCCGCGGACAGCACGACCAGCACCGGCCGCGGGCGGTTCACGCTCCGGCGCCGGGTGACGACCACGGACGAGACGGACGAGGCGCCTGCCACCGAGGAGACGGCCGCCGCCTCGCGGAGCTAACCACGTGCCGGGCGCGTCGGCGATCCCGCTCCGTCGGCGCGCCCGCCCGCTTCCGGTGCACGGCACCGGCCAGGCCTAGCGCGGGCTGGAGGAGAGATGGTCAACCGCTCCCGGAGACGGGCGCGCTCAGGCGGCCGGCGATGGCGGCCGCGGCGCAGGCTCACCGGATGCCTGCTGTGGGTTGTGGGCCTCATCGTCGTCTTAATCGTCTTGTCGCTGCTGTTCGGCGGCTTCCGGATGGGCACCAAGGCCGACGGCGCGGGGGTCCTCTCGCCGGTGCATTACGGCGCCGTCGTCGCCGGAGGTAGCCCGTGATGCGCATGCTAACCAGGGATAGCCGTGCCCGCAGGGCCGGCGCGGTCCCCGGTCTCGCCGGGAAGCTGATCGGGCTGGCCGCCGCGATCGTGGCGGTCATCGCCGCGCTGCTGGTCCTGTCCGCCGTGCGCCTGCTGCCGCAGCTGCGCAACCCGTTCGGCGAGACGACCACCGTGCGCAGCGGCCCGGTCCTGCTCAAGTCGATCACGGCGCTGAGCCGCTACGAGGCGGCCAGCGGCTCGTTCCAGGTCGTGGTCAGTCTTTCCGAGCACGCGTCGTTCATCCCGTCGTTCCTCGAGGGCAGCAACACGTTGTTCATCGGCCAGGGCACCGAGATCGCTTACGTCGACTTCGGCCACCTCAGCGGCAGCGCGATCCAGGTCTCGGCGGACCGCAAGTCGGTCACCGTCGACCTGCCGAAGGCGCAGCTCCAGCCCGCCGTGCTGAACGTCAGCCAGTCGTATGTCTTCGCGGAGCAGCAGGGCCTGCTGAACCGGGTCGGGAACTTCTTCTCCGGCAACCCGAACAGCCAGCAGCAGGTCTACATCCAGGCCCAGAAGAAGATCGAGACCGCGGCCAAGAAGAGCCCGCTGCTGTCCGAGGCGCAGCGGAACACCACCGGCATGCTCGACGGCATGCTGCACTCGCTGGGGTTCCAGCAGGTCACCGTCAGATTCGCCTGACGACATCCCAACTCTGACCAGGAGCCTGAACGGGAGGCTCCGCCTTATCGGGCACAATCGGCTCGGCGGCGTCGACCGCGCTGCTAGGCGTCGCGGACGGCACCTTCGGCCGGCCGGCGAGGGGCGAGGACGTGGCGTGTTCTAGGAACGCAGGTAGGAGGCGCCGTTGAGGTCGAGGATGGCGCCGCTGGCCCATTCGGCCTGTGGCGATGCTAGGTACAGCACCGCGGCGGCGATCTCCTCAGGCTCGGCGACGCGCTGAAACGGGCTCTGCGCGCGGATCGCGTCTCCGCCGGGCGAGGCGAGGTGTGTCGAGGCCATGTCGGTGTCGACGAACCCGGGCGCCACCGTGGCGACCGTGATGCCGTGCGGAGCGAGGGCGATCGCCAGCGACTGGCCGAACGCGTTCAGGCCGGCCTTGCTCGCGCCGTAGGCCGGCTGGCCCGGCTCCCCGCGGAACGCGCCGCGGGAGGACACGTTGACGATGCGTCCCGGTCGCTTTCCGCTGACCATGTGCTGCACCACGCACCAGGTCACGTTCGCGGGGCCGACGAGGTTGACGCCCAGGGTCTGCTGCCAGGCCGCCTGCCACTCGGCGTACGACACCTCGGTGATCGGGTGTGCGGTGAAGACGCCGGCGTTGTTCACCAGGACGTCCAGCCCGCCCAGCACGTCCCAGGCGCGGTCCACCATGCGGCGGGCATCGTCTGGGTCGGTCAGATCGGCCTGCACCACCACGTGCCCGTCGCCAGCCAGCCCGGCCGCCACGTCGGCAGCGAGGCGCGCCGAGTCCCGGTGGTGCACCGCGACCCGGTCACCCTGCTCGGCGAACGCCTGGGCGATGGCCCGGCCGATGCCCCTCGACGCTCCGGTCACCAAGATCGTTCGGTTTGCCACCCATCGACCCTAGTGGGCCGCCTGTTGGCCGCCCCAGCCTGGCCGGCGTCTGGCCGCGGTCAGCCGCTACCGGACGCGTAGTCCTCCGCGTTGTGCAAGTAGCGGACGATCTGGTCGCGCAGGTCCACCAGGTCCTCGCCGTGGACCATCACCGGGGGAACGGCCCCCCGGATTCGTGCATGCCACAGCCGGTCAATGCCCTGCCATGCCTCCCAGCCGGGAAACTCACCCGCGAGCCCGGCGGTGTCATTGCTGCCATCCATGAGCTCGATCATACAGCCATGTCAAGGCATGCTAAGCAATGGCTTGTCTGGTTTCCGCATGTCGCAGCCGGTTAAGTTACCGGCGTGAAGATCGACGAGACGTCGCCGGAGCACCCGTACCTGCAGCTCGCAGGGCTTTTGCGGGCGGACATTATGTCTGGCAAGATCACGAACCAGCTACCGTCGATCACCAAGCTAACCGAGGAAACCCGGCTTGCCGTAGGAACGGTGCGCCGGGCGATCAACATCCTGGTCAAGGAGGGACTGGTCGAGACCGTCCCGGGCCGGGGAACGTTCGTAATCGAGCAGCGGTCATCGCAGGCAAGGCGAACGCCCGCCACCGGCCGCCAGCGGCCCCACCCTCACGTCGACCACTAGGCTTCCGGCTCTCCGCCGGCACTGCTCAGCCGGCTCCTCCGCGCCGGGCCCTGTCCCGATCCGCGCAAACGGGCGGAAGATGGGATGGACGCCAGCTGGGCGAAGCGAGTGCACGAAAGCAGGGAGGCGGGCTACTTGAAGCCTCGGGAGATCCGTGAACTGGTGCGGCTGCGTGGTTTCGAGCCGGATCGCGACCGGCGGATCCTGCGCCGGTGCCACGACATCGATGACCTCAGGCGTGCCGCGCAGCGCCGGCTGCCAAGGCCGGTTTTCGGCTACGCCGACGGCGCAGCCGATGAGGAGCTGACGTTGCGCGCCAACCGGGCCGCGCTGCGGCGGTGGCGGTTCCGGCCTCGGGTGCTGCGTAACGTGTCCGAGCCAGACCTGTCCACGTCTTTCTTCGGCTCCGAGCTGCCAGCGCCGATCGGGCTCGCTCCCACCGGTTTTACCCGGGTCTTTCACCCGGACGGGGAACTGGCGGCGGCGAGGGGGGCGATGTCACGCGGCCTGCCGTACGGCCTGTCGACGTGCGGCACGTACACGATCGAGGAACTGGCGGCGACAGGACACCCCGACCTGTGGTTCCAGCTCTACGTGCTGCGTGACCGCAAGCTCACGGTGGACCTCGTCGACCGGGCTGCCGCGGCGGGCTTCAAGGTGATGGAGATCACGGTGGACACCGCGGTGAGCGGCCGCCGGACCCGGGACCTGCGCAGTGGGTTCACGGCCCCGCCCACGCTTACCGCCCGTGCCCTGCTCGACATCACGGTGCGTCCCGGCTACTGGGTGTCCATGCTGCGCGCCCCGGCGCTCAAATACTCCAGCTTCACCGCGCCGGGGGAGGGCGGCCTCAGCACGATCGCCGACGTCATCGGAATGTTCGACCCCGCCCTGAACTGGGATGATCTTGACGACCTCCGCGCCCGCTGGCCTGGCAAGCTCGTGCTCAAGGGCCCGGTCGGCCCGGCCGATGCTGCTCGGGCCGTGGCTGCTGGGGTCGACGGCATCCACCTCTCCAACCACGGGGGCCGCCAGCTTGACCGCTGTGTCCCAGCGATCGACCTGGTCCGGCCGGTCCGGGAGGCGGTCGGCGGGCAGGTCGCCGTCATAGCCGACTCGGGTATCCGCCATGGTTCCGACGTGGCCGTGGCGATCGCGCGGGGCGCAGACCTGTGCATGATCGGCCGCGGGTACCTGTACGGCCTGGCCGCAGCCGGGCAGCCGGGCGTCGAGCACGCCATCGACCTGCTGACCGCTCAACTGCGGCG
Source organism: uncultured Actinomycetota bacterium (assembly GCA_963833885.1). Classification (GTDB taxonomy): domain Bacteria; phylum Actinomycetota; class Actinomycetes; order Streptosporangiales; family Streptosporangiaceae; genus JASHPR01. The sequence continues at coordinate 146,712 of CAWHZU010000001.1, forward strand.
CACCATGCAGCTTCTGGGCGTCACAACGATCGAGGAACTAGGGAAGCACGGAGACGAGCTCGTGGTCCCGGCCGGAGATCAGGGCCGCATCGCGTAACGGCCCGTGCTCGGGCGTCAGCCTGGCCGCTGCATTGGTTGCACCACAAATGATATTTGGGGACCAATGCGGCAACGCCACGGCGAATGGTCGACCGCGCACGTGCCAATGGCACTAATACCCGGTATCGGCAGCCAACCTGCGGGCAGGCGCCGCTGCCCCAGGAGGAGCGCGCCGCTGCAGCGGCTTCCGCGAACCGGCAGCCTTAAAGCTTGGTCAGCTTGTTGTACGGGGTGGTGATCCGCTCCTGCTGGGTGCCGAAGTCGACGAGGACGGCGATCTCCTCTTCGACGCCGATAACCACGCCGAGCCCGTACTTGTCGTGGGTCACCTGGTCATTCAGCGCGTAGCTGTCAACGTGCCTGACCGGCTGGGGGAAGTTATTGAAAGGGCTTCCTGGGATGTAGCGCCGAGTGGCGGCGCGAGCTGCTTTCACGAAATACTAGTATGACCCCCCTAAGGGGTTTTTGGGTGCCGCTCGCTGAGGTTGGGGTCCACAAGCTTGATTTCGATGGCCTCGGCGTCGGGTGCCACGAACGTGAGCAACCCGGTGGCCTCTGCGGTCACCCCCGCCGTCTGCTCCGCTGAGAACTCGGTGAACGGCTCAACTCGCAGTGTAACGGTGCCGCCGCGCTGGCGTGTGATCTTCCAGGTCGCCCGCCAGAAACCGTCGATCAGCACGGTTCCGTTGCTGCCGCCCAGGCCCGGCGGCAGCGGCACGGTGCGGCGGTCGGGAATGATCCGGGTGCGGTCGGCGTGCGAGAGCAGCACGTTGTCGTACTCGGGCAGGAACCGCGGCGGCGCCGGCATATCCGGATCGGGCCTGGGAGCGTGCGGCAGGTCGAGCAGCTCACGGCCGCCGGTGTCGCGGAACGTGCGCAGCAGTGGGCGCAGGCGCTCGGTGACCTCGCGGAGCCGGGTCAGCCCGCACCAGGCCTGGATGTCCTTGACGGTCGCCGGGCCAAACGCGGCCAGGTACCTCAGCACCAGCCCATCGAGCGAGAGGCCCGGTACGGGCAGGTCGCCGAGCCAGGCGTCGGTCGCCGTGTACGCGGCCTGGCCGGAGGAACCCCAGATCCCGCGCGGCGGAACCTGGACGGTGGGCACCAGATGCGTGATCGCGTACGCCAGTGAGATGGGGTCGTGGCCGGGCCATCGCTGCTCGAGCAGCCTGCCGAGCTCATCGCGCGTGCGCGGCCCGTCCTGCAGCAGCGCCCGCCCGGCGTCGAGCAGCGCCGGCAGGTCGATGCCGGCCAGATTGCGGGCAAAGACCGAGGAGGCGAAGGACCGGTCAAGAAAGGGCTGCATCAGCCGGCGCACGGCCACGCCGTCGCCGGCGGCGACCAGGTGGATCGTGTTCCGCATCAGGTGCGTGCGCACGACCGCCCGCTGGGCCAGCAGTTCCGCCAGGTGGTCGGTACGGAAGCCGGCCAGCCGCGTCCACAGGGCGACGTATGGTGCGTTCGGCGCCTGGGCCTGCATTCCCGCCAGGTGCTCGACGGCCGCCAGCGGACCCATGTCCTCCCGGCGCAGCAGCAGCTGGCGCTCGAGCAGTGCGCGATTGAGTGCTCGCTGGCCGAGTACCTCCGGCTCAGGCAACGGATAGCTCCGGCACGAGCGATGAATGTACCGCAGCCGCTGCGGCCCGGGTCAGCCGCGCTGCGCCGGGCCGGCGGTCGCCAGCAGGTGCAGCCCCGCCTCGACCAGCGCATAACCGACCTGGCGCCGCATCCGCGGCAAGCGATGGCCGGTCGGGGCCATCGGCGATGCCAAGCGGCGAGCGCGACCATTGTGCTGGGAGCCACCTCCGTGCCGGGCGGCGTCGTGCCGTATCTCCCGGCAGCGCGAGTCGGCCATGGCATGGAGCATCCAGGGGTTCATGACGCGCTCCGAGGGGTGTCGGTGGGCGGGGTGCGGGTGGCTGGGGTGTCCGGGGGTGGAGTGCTGGCCGGCGGGCTGAGCGGGTAGGAGAACGTGACCATTTCCACCGGCACTGAACCCGGCGGCCGCTTGGACGGGTCGCCGTCCCGCTCCTGAACGAGCGGGCGAAGCAGTTCACTCAGCTCCTCGCGGAGATGTTCCAGCTCTTCGGCGGTCAGGTACAGCACGACTTCCGACTCCCCCGCGGCCTTCCGCCACTCACTGGGGTAGGCGGCCTTCGTCTCCTGCCACGTCCGGTACCTGTCGCGCTGGCGCTCGAGGAATATGGCCGTCAGCACGTCCGCCGCTAGCTCGGCCTCCGGGTCGTCGTGACCTCTGATCGCGATGTCGAGTGTCGTCATCCGCCACGGCCGTGCCCGGCCCTTGCCGCCGCCCGCCTCCTCCACGAACCCGTACTTCGCGAGCTGGCGCAGGTGGAACGAGCACGTGGTCGGTGACTCGCCGATGCGCTCGCCGACCTCGGTGGCGGTCATCGGGCCCTCGACGCCTAGCACCTCGAGGAGGGCTATGCGCACGGGGTGTGAGAGCGCCCGCATCGTCTGCGCGTCGCTGATCTGCCGCCTCGCCGGCCCGCTCCGCTTCGTGGTCGGCTGGCCCGCTTCAGGGTCCGCAGGATCGTCGAGATTCATATCTCGATAGTCAGCTCTCGAGAGAGAATTGTCAAGAGAGAACTCTCGAAGACCTTGATCTGGCCGTGCAGGGGCCTCGATCTGGCCGTGCAGGGCGGTGTCACATTAGCGGTTCAGGAACGTCCTACTGCCACCGGACATTTCCGAACCAATGAGGTCGGCACGGCTTGAATTGTTGCTGGTGGGGTTCGAGGGGGCGCCGGGTTACGCTCGCAGGCCGGGGAAGGGTCGCCGCAGCCCAGGTTGCCTCGCCGAGCCACGGCGGCGCGCAGGTCGGCGAACGTCGCGGCGTCGCGTTCCCGGCCGGCGTCGATCCGGCCGGGGCCCGTTCGTGCAGCAGATGACGGGGCCGGCCAGGCGCCGGAATCGCGGTTACGAGGAGGATCTACCGACGACGTACTACCTGCTCAGCGTGTACCAGCCGGACGGGCCGATCCCGGCTCCGGACCGGATGCAGAAGATCATGGAGGATGTCGAGGCGCTGAACCAGGAGATCAGGGCGGCCGGCGCCTGGGTCTTCGCGGGCGGGCTGCAGCCGCCGGACACGGCACGGGTGCTCCGCGGGGCCGACGCCGAGGTGCTGACCACCGACGGCCCCTACACCGAGGGCAAGGAGCACCTCGGCGGGTTCACGATCGTCGACGCGCCCGATCTCGACGCCGCGCTCGGCTGGGGCGCCAGGCTCACCCGGGCGACGGGTCTGCCGATCGAGGTCCGCCCGTTCGGCCAGCTCGGCTGAGCCGGTACTCCGCGACGCCGGGCCCTGGCCCGGGCACAATTGACCTCAGCGGCAGCCGCGAGGGCGCGCGCCGCGGGACAGGGAGGGGCGGCCGATGCCGACCGTGCAGGCGAATGGTATTGAGATCTACTACGAGGTGCAGGGCGAGGGCGAGCCCATGGTGCTCATCCCGTACCTCGCCGCCGACCAGGCATGCTACGCGTTCCAGGTGGCCGACTACGCGAAGCAGTTCACGTGCTACAGCGTGGACCTGCGCGGGGCCGGCCTGTCCGGCAAGCCGGAGGGAACGTACACGACCGAGCTGTTCGCCGACGACGTGGCCGCGTTCATGCAGGCGGCCGGCATCGGCCAGGCCCATATCTTCGGGCTGTCGCTTGGCGCGGCGGCCGGCATGTGGCTGGCGGCCAAGTACCCGGAGCTGGTGAAGACGCTGTCCCTGCACAGCGCGTGGGACCGCACCGACCCGTTCCTGCGCGCGGTCGTCGAGACCTGGCAGATCATGGCCCAGGGCCTGGGCAGCGTGAGTGAGATGGTGATCAGGGGCATCTTCCCCTGGTGCTTCACGCCCGAGACGTACGCGGCCAGGCCCGAGTACATCGACTCGCTCGCCGACTTCGTGCGCAGCCGCCCGATGCCCCCCGTCGACGCGCTCCTGCGCCAGTCGGGGGCGGTGCTGGCGCACGACGCACAACCGGTGCTCGGCTCGATCCAGGCGCCGACGCTGATCACGTTCGGCCGGCATGACATCGTCTGCTCGACCCGGTTCGCCGACCCGATCACCGACGCTATAGCGGGCAGCGAGGTCTTGGTGTTCGAGGACTGCGCGCACGCTCCGATCTACGAGAACGTCGAGGAGTTCAACAAGCGGACGCTGGCGTTCCTGAACCGCCACTCGGCGTAGCGGCTGGATGCCGGATACGCTGACCGCGCGTGCGCTGAACCGCGCCCTGCTCGACCGGCAGCTGCTGCTGCGCCGGGAACCGCTGCCCGGCGCCACCGGCCCGCGCGCCGACCGGGTGATCGAGACCGTCGAGCACCTGGTCGGGCTGCAGGCACAGGCTCCGTTCCCGCCGTATTACGGGCTGTGGTCCCGGCTGGACGGCTTCCTGCCGGGCGATCTGTCCAGCCTGATCCTGGAACGACGGGTGGTCCGCATCGGGCTGATGCGCGGGACCATTCACCTCGTCTCAGCCGACGATTGCCTGCGCCTGCGTCCAGTGCTGCAGCCCGTGCTGGAACGGGGCCTGCGGGCGAACTTCGGCCGCCAGCTCACCGGCGTGGACCGCGCGGCGCTCGCCGCGGCAGGCCGGGTTCTCGTCGAAGACCGGCCGATGACGTTCAGCGAACTCGGTGCCGCGCTGTCGCCGCAGTGGCCGGGGCACCCGGCCGCGGCGCTCGCCCAGTGCGTCCGCGGGTTGGTGCCGCTCGTTCAGGTACCGCCCCGGGCCGTGTGGGGCGAAGCGGGCCGGGCGGCGCACACCTCGGCAGAGGCGTGGCTCGGCAGGCCGCTGGCGGCGTCCGCGTCGCCGGATCAGGTGGTGCTGAGGTACCTGGCGGCGTTCGGCCCGGCCACGGTGGCGGACGCGCAAGCCTGGTCCGGCCTGACCGGGCTGCGGGAGGTCGTGGGCCGCCTGGAACCATGGCTGCGCACGTTCCGCGACGAGCAGGGCCGGGAGCTGTTCGACCTGCCCGACGCGCCTCGGCCGGACCCGGACACGCCCGCCCCGGTGCGCCTGGTCGCCGAGTTCGACAACCTGATCCTCTCGCACGCCGACCGGGCCCGGGTGATCAGCGAGCCGGACCGGCAGCGGCTCTACAGCAAGAACGGCATCTTTCCCGGCAGCGTGCTGATCGAGGGCTTCGTCCGCGGCATGTGGCGGGTCACCACGGCCCGTCGCGCGGCCACTCTGGCGATCGAGTTGTTCGGGGAAGTCGGCCGGCGTGACCGCGACGCGGTTGCGGCCGAGGGCGAGCGCCTGCTCGAGTTCGCGGCGCCGGGCACCCCGGACGCCGAGCTCCGGTTTGGCCCGATCACGTGAGGGGCGTCGCGTAACGGCCCCTTGAAGGGTTACGGCTGCGCGACGGCTCCCTGCCCGCGGTCGTAGTCGTATGCGTAGATCTCGCGGCCGTCCTGGTATGCCTGCTCGGCGCGGCTGGTGACGTCCAGCGGGTCGCCGGACCAGATCACCAGGTCGGCGTCCTTGCCCGGCTCCAGCGAGCCGATCCGGTCGTCGACGCCGAGGATTCGCGCCGGGTTGATCGTCACCGCGCGGAGCGCGGCCCCGGCGTCCAGGCCCTCCTTGACGGCGAGGCTGGCCTGGTGGATGAGGAAGTGGATGGGCACCACCGGGTGGTCGGTGGTGATCGCGATCGTGACCCCGGCCGCGTCGAGCCTGCCGGGGTTGGCCAGCGACCGGTTCCGCAGCTCCACCTTCGACCTGCTGGTGAACAGCGGGCCGATGATGACCGGGATGTCCTCGGCGGCGATCAGGTCGGCGAGCAGGTGCGCCTCGGTGCCGTGATCGATCACGAGCTGGTAGCCGAACTCGCGGGCGATCCGCATCGCGGTCGCGATGTCATCGGCGCGGTGGCAGTGCTGGCGCCACGGTATCTCGCGGCGCAGCACCCGGCCGAGTGCCTCGAGCCCCAGGTCCCGGGCCACCGGCTTGCGCTCCGACTCTGGCTGGCTCTCCGCCGCTGCCAGCTTCGCCAGATAGTTGCCGGCCGCGACGAGCGCCTCCCGGATGACCGCGGCGGTGCCGAGCCTGGTCGACGGGGTCTCGTGCCGGTCGCCGTAGGTGCGCTTCGGGTTCTCGCCGAGCGCGGACTTCATGCCGGACGGCTCACGCAGCACCATCTGGTCCACGACCCGGCCCCAGCACTTGATCGCGACGGTCTGGCCGCCGATCGCGTTGCCGGACCCCGGGTTGACGTTCACGGCCAGCACGCCGCCGCCGATCGCGTCGCGGAAGCCCTGGTCGGCGGGGTTGATGGCGTCGAGCGCGCGCACGTACGCGGTGACCGGCTTGGTCATCTCGTTGCCGTCCCGGCCGGCCCAGCCCTCGGCCTCCTCGACGACGCCGACGTGCGCGTGCGCGTCGATGAAGCCGGGCAGCACCCATTTACCTGCCGCGTCGACGGTCTCGGCGCCGGCCGGCACCGCGACGTCCGGTCCGCCGATGGCGACGATCTTTCCGTCGTCGAGCAGGACCGTTCCGTTCTCGATGGGCTCACTTGTCACCGGGACGACCCGGCCGCCGACGATTGCCGTGCTCATCCGGCTTACGGTACAGGTGCCCGAATTTCGTCAGTCGCGGAGCATGCTGTGGTACACCGCGAGCAGCGCGGCCTTCTGCTCGTCGGCTAGCCGGGCGTCGGCGGTGATCGCCAACTCAACGTCCGCCGCGGACGCTTCGCGCTCCCCGGCCAGGTCGCCGGCGGCCGCGTCGAGGAGGCCCGCCTGGGTGAGCAGCGTCTCTGCGGACACGTTCAGCGCCCCGGAGATCAGCTTGAGCACGCGAACCGACGGCTGGTGCAGGCCGCGCTCGATCTGGCTCAGGTAGGGGTTGGAGAGCGAGGTCCGCTCGGCGAGCTGGCGCAGCGACAGGTTGGCGAGCTTGCGCTTGCTGCGGATGAAGGCCCCGAGGTTCTCCATCTGCGCATTCCAGGTTTCGGTCACTGTTGCCTCGGTAGCTAGGTCCGCCTGTGTCTGCTCAGAATAGTAAGCAAAGACAGTGTCGAGATAGTAAGCAACCCGTGGCGACCCGGCCGGGCTCGCCACGGGCTGATGCGGCCGTGCCGCTGTTACTTGCTCGAGTCGGCGGACCCGGTCTTCTTGGCCGCCCCGCTCGCCGCGCTGGTCCCGGTCTTGCGCGGAGCCGCGGTCTTCTTGGCGCTGGTCCCGCTGCTGGAGGGGAGCAGCTGCCCGGTCGTGTGCAGCACGCCCTCGGCGAACTTCCGCTGGTCGGCCAGGACCTTCATGGCGATGCTGTAAGCGTGTCCCGCCAGTTCCTCCGGCTTCGGCAGCTTGCTGGCGAACGGAAGGTTCAGGTCAGAGAGCGCCGGGGTCATGGTCCGGACGGTCTTGATCGCCTCGGTGACGGTCTCCTGGCCCTTGCGAACGGTCTTCAGGATCTCGGCCTGCACTTCCTGGCCCACGTTGCGGATATCAGTCATGGTTCCTCCTCTTGCTTTCTGCTAACTATATTAAGCAAGCGGGTAGATTTGTCAAGCAGAGCCTGGCGGGCGGCGTCTGGTGGGCCTCGCCGGGCGGGAGGGGGCAGCGAGACTGCGCTGGTTCTAAAACGGTAAATTTCATGTGAAAGCAGGTCGGCAAGCTACTTAAACTCGCATCGTGCCCCTTGCGATGACAACCTTCGGCCCGCTTTAGTTGTCATCTAAGTGGCGCCCGCCTCGCTAGATGACGTTCAGCCTCCGCCAGGTAACAGGAGCCGGTTGGGAGGTTCTCCATGTCGGTAGACCACGGCGGGTCCACCGAGGAACAGCGTGCCGAAGCGCCGCGCGACTCCGGCCGGCACGTGTTCGCGCACCTGTATGAGTCGTATGCCGCCTCCCTGTTTGACTACTGTGACGGCTTGCTCCTGGACACGCTCACCGCAGTGGACGCGGTGCAGGACAGCCTGGTCGCCGCGGACGCGCAGGTTGGCAGCGCGCCCGGGCCCGAAGGGCTCCGGCTTGCGCTCTACTCGGCAGCCCGCCAGGAGTGCCTGAGCCAGCTCGGCGGCGGGCGGACCAAGCTCAGCGGCCGCGCGGAGACGACCACGCTCGACGATCTCGGTGCGGCCATCCCGGATTACGAGGTTGCCGGGCCCACCGGGGAGACGGTGCTGATCCTGCGCGCCGCCCTGGACCGGCTGTCCGAACGCGACCGCGAGGTACTCAACCTGACGTTCCGGCACCGGCTCAACGAGGCGGACCTGGCGGCCGTGATCGGCGTCCCGCCCCGCCGGGCGCGGGCGCTGCTGTCCGAGGCGAGCCTCAACTTCGATCACTCGGCGCCGGTCGTCGCGGTCCTCCGCGCGGCCGTCCGCGAGGGCCGGGCCCGGTGCCCGGAGCTCACCGACATGCTCAAAGGGCGGGACCTGGCCACGTTCCCGCTGACGCCGCAGTTCGCCGGCAAGCTCGCCCGCCACCTCGAATCCTGCGCCGCCTGCGCGCTCAGCCGCGGGGACCGGGCGTTCAGCGCCGAGCAGATCAGCGAGATACCGCTCGCGATCCCGCCCGGCAGGCTCCGGCTCCGGATCAGCCGGACCGCGCTTGCTGTCGGCTCGTACCGCCGCACTATCGCGAGCCGCCCAGACAAGCAGGACAAGCCGCGAAAGGAGGACCAGGGCAACCCGCCGGTCCCGCTGCGGCCGCGTCGTGGCGGGCCGAAGGTGATGCTGCTCTCCTCGGTGACGCTCGTGGCGCTCGCGGTGCCGACCGCGATTCTGTACCGGATGGCGGCAGACTCGACGCACGCTCCCCCGGCGGCCGCGGTGAAGACGGTCGCGGCGAGCCCGAGCCCCACGCCCGCGGGCACTACGGCGATCTCGCCGGATGTTGACGGGCCCGCCAGACTGCAGCGGCACAAGCGCCACCGCGTGAAGCCGCCGCTGCCGGGCGTGCTCACCCCGTCGCGCCTCGGCGAGCTCCCGGTCCCGCTGACCGGGCCGGGCCACGCGCCGAAGCCGTTAAGCTCCGGGTCTCCTGCGCCTGGCCCGGGGGGCTCCTCGGGACCGCAGCCCTCGTCGCCGCCTACTGCCTCGTCGCCAACCACGTCGGCGCCTGCGCCCACGCCGACGCCGACCACGCCGGCTCCGACGCCGACGCCCACCCCCACGGCCTCGGCTGCGAGCCCCACGCCTTCGGCCTGACCACCGTCCCCGGCCTGGCCACCGTCCCCGGCCTGGCCACCGTCCCCGTCGTCCCGGATGGGCGAAATGCCGGCGAGCCGGAGTGTTACGCCGGCCTTTGTCGGCGGCGCTGTCTAGGCTGCTCCGCAGCGGCCAAAGGCGGGACCCCGCGACATGAGCGTGCAAAGGAGCGTCGTGACGGATAGCTTCACTGCCGGTCAGGTGAGCTCCCTGTCCGACGGCGCTGCTGACCAGGTCGGACGGGTGGCGGGGACCGAGGATTCGACCCCGCTGCAGTTCGCCGTGGCCCTGGACGAGACGTCTTATCTGCAGCTTGACGACGTGGTGGTCACCCTGCGGGACATCCCCGGGCGGGGGCCGGTCCTGACCAGTGGCGTGGTGACGCAGGTCCGCGCGCGGCACGAGGGCGCGAGCTTCGGCTCGGACGTGTTCCTCATCTCGGACGGCGTGCTGCCGGCGCGGGTGCAGGAGATCGCCGAGGTCAGCACCACGAGGGTCGAGCCTGAGGTGTACGTGCCGCCGCGGCCGGGGGAGATCGTGCGCCGGGCCACCGGGGCCGAGCGCGCCCAGGCCCTGTACTTCGACCAGATGACGTCGCGGCTGCCGGTCGGGCTCGGGCGCGACGGCGAGCCGATCTACGTCAACATGGAGTTCCTCGACGGCACCCGCGGCGCGCACGTGTCGATCAGCGGCATCTCCGGCGTGGCGACGAAGACGAGCTTCGCGCTGTTCCTGCTGCACTCGATCTTTCGGTCGGGCGTCCTCGGTGCCCGCGCGGTCAACGCCAAGGCCCTGGTGTTCAGCGTCAAGGGCGAGGACCTGCTGTTCCTGGACCAGCCCAACGTGCGCCTCGACGACGAGCTTAGAACCGAATATGCGAAACTAGGGCTGCCCGCCGAGCCGTTCGCGTCGGCCGGGTTCTGGGCGCCGCCGATCCCCGATGACCAGACCGGGCGGCCTAACGTCACCGGGCGCACCAGCGGCGTGGACGCGTTCTGGTGGACTCTCGAAGAGTTCTGCGCGCGGCACATGCTGCCCTACGTGTTCGCCGACGCCGAGGACGAGCGCAACCAGTACACGATCGTGATCCACCAGGTTGCGACCCGGCTGAAGCTGGACGCCGTGCCGTACGGCGACACCGGCGCGGTGAAGATCGACGGTGATATCGCGCGCACCTATTCCGAACTCGTCGACATCGTCGCGGCCCGGCTGACCGAGGACGAGACCCGCCAGGACTGGGCCGGGCCCGTCACTGGCGTCGGCACGATCAACGCGTTCATTCGGCGGCTGCGCTCGTCGCTGCGGCCGCTGCGGCCGATCATCCGCGCCGACCTCACCGGCGGCGGCAGGCGGCTGATCTCCACCGAGAGCCAGCAGGTGACCGTCGTCGACTTGCACAACCTGCACGAGCGCGCGCAGCGGTTCGTGGTCGGCGTGGTGCTGGCCGCCGAGACCGCCCGCAAGGAGGACGCCGGGCCGGGCGGCCTGCTGTTCACGATGATCGACGAGCTGAACAAGTACGCGCCGCGCGAGGGCACCTCGCCGATCAAGGAGGTGCTGCTGGACATCGCCGAGCGCGGCCGGTCGCTCGGGATCATCCTGATCGGCGCGCAGCAGACGGCCAGCGAGGTCGAGCGGCGCATCGTGTCGAACTCGGCCATCCGGGTTGTCGGCCGCCTCGACGCGGCCGAGGCCGGGCGCCCCGAATACGGGTTCCTGCCGTCGTCCCAGCGGACCCGGGCCACGCTCGCCAAGCCGGGCGCGATGTTCGTCTCCCAGCCCGAGATCCCGGTGCCGCTCGCCGTGGAGTTCCCGTTCCCGGCCTGGGCGACCCGGCTCTCGGAGTGCGCCGTGCCGCCGCGGCCGGGTGGCCAGGGCGGCGCCCGGGGGCAGGACGCGGCATCCGGAAACGGCGCGGCGGCGCCGGCGGATCCGTTCGCCCGGCTGCCCGTGCCCGACGACGACATCCCGCCGTTTTGATGCCTACCAGGAACGGAACGCCGTGAAGTTCTTGCACACCGCCGACTGGCACGTGGGAAAGGTCCTGAAGGGCCGGGACCGGCTGGACGAGCAGCGAGCCGTGCTGGCCGAGATCGCCGCCGTCGCCGAGCAGCACCAGGTCGACGCGGTGCTGATCGCCGGCGACATCTACGACGCCGCGGCCCCGTCGGCTCCGGCGCAGAACCTGGTGGTCAAGACGCTGCTGCGGCTGCGCAAGACCGGCGCCGAGGTCATCGCGATCGCCGGCAACCACGACCACGGGCCGACGTTCGAGGCCTACCGGCCGCTGATGGGCATGGCCGGCATCACCCTCGTCGGGGAGGTCAGGCGGCCCGACCGCGGCGGGCTGGTCCGGTTCCGGGCCCGCTCCGGCGGGGAGGACGTGCAGATCGCCGTGCTGCCGTTCCTGAGCCAGCGGCACGCGGTGCGGGCCGCCGAGATCGTCAGCCAGACGCCGTCGGAGAACGTGCGCGCCTATGACGAGATGGTCCGCCAGGTCGTCGCGGCGCTGACCGCCGGGTTCTCTGCCGACACCGTCAACCTGCTGATGTCGCACCTGACCTGCGTCGGCGGAGTGTTCGGCGGCGGCGAGCGGTCGGCTCAGTCGATCTTCGAATACAGCGTCCCGGCCACGATCTTCCCCGTGTCGGCGCACTACGTGGCGCTCGGGCATCTGCACCGGCGTCAGTCGCTGCCCGCGCACTGCCCGGTCCACTACAGCGGCTCGCCGATCGCGGTCGACTTCGGCGAGCAGGCCAACACGAGCATGGTCTGCCTGGTCGAGGCGTCTCCGTCGGTCCCGGCCCGGGTGACCGAGGTACCGATCACCTCGGGACGGCGGCTGCGGACGGTCCGGGGCACCCTGGCCGAGCTCGAGGCAACGGCCGGCTCGTTCGGTGAGGACTACCTGAGGGTGTGGCTGCGCGAGCGCCCGCGCCGGGCTGCGCGAGGACACGATCTCGGCGATGCCGAACGCACTCGAGGTGCGCATCGACCCGGAATTCGCCGCTCCCCTCCGGGTTCCCGCCCACGGCCGCGACGTTTCCGGGGCCAAGATCCCGACGCCGGATGAGCTGTTCGCCGACTACTGCGACGCCGAGCAGGTGCGGGACCAGCGAGTGGCGGCGCTGTTCACGCAGTTGCACGACGAGGTCACCGCCGCCGTCGGCGGGGCCTGAGAAAGAGGCGCTCATGCGACCGATCGTGCTGGAGATGGACGGGTTCGCCTCGTTCCGCGAACCGGCCAGGATCGACTTCACCGACGCGGAGTTCTTCGCGCTGGTCGGCCCGACCGGCTCGGGCAAGTCGACGGTCATCGACGCGATGACGTTCGCGCTTTACGGCTCGGTGCCCCGCTGGGGCCGCAAGGGCATGGTCTCGCTCGCGCTCGCTCCCACCACCGGGCGCGGCACGGTCAAGCTCGTCTTCGAGGTCGCGGGTCAGCGCTACGTCGTGGCCCGCGAGCTGCGGCGGGTCGGCAGCCAGGTCAGCCAGCGGGCCGCCAGCCTGGAGCGGCTGGCCGACCCGCGCGGCCTGGGGGAGCCGGAAGAGCCCACCGAGGTGCTGGCCGGAGACCTGGCGGGCGTCGCGGACGCCGTGGAACGGCTGCTCGGCCTGACCTACGACGACTTCTGCCAGTGCGTCGTGCTGCCGCAGGGCCAGTTCGCCAACTTCCTGCACGCCAAGGCCAGCGAGCGGCAGGAGATCCTGCTCCGGCTGCTCGGTGCCGAGCATTACAAGCAGATGATGATCCGGGCGAACCAGCGCGCCAGCGATGCGGCGAAGCAAGCCGAGACCCTGAACGAGACCCTGGCCGGCTTTGGCGACGCCACCGAAGAGGCGCAGGGCGCCGCAGCGGCCGCGGAGGCCGCGCTGGGCCGGCTGGCCGACCGGGTGACCGCGGCCACGCCGCTGATCCACGCCGCCGACCAGGGGCTCTCCGCCGCCGAAGCCGAGCTGGAACGACTGGAAGCCGACCGCGCGGCGCTGGCGGCCGTGCGCATCCCGGACGACGTCGCCAGGCTGGACGCCGACCTGTCCGGCGCCCGCTGCGCCCTCGCCGAGGCCGAGCGCGCCGAGCAGGAGGCGCTCGACGCCGACAGCGCGGCGCGCGCCGCGCTGGCCGGCGCGCCGGACCGGGCGCCGCTCGAGCTCACCCGCGAGCGGCGCGCCGAGCGCGACCAGCTCGCCGCTGGCCTGCCGCAGGCACAGAGCGAGCTGGCCCGGCTGTCCGGGCAGTCCGGGCAGGCCGAGCGCGCGACGGCGGCCGCCGCCGCCGGGCTGGAGACCACGCGGGCCCGGCGCGACGCCGCCGTGACCGCGGCTACAGCCGCCGACCAGCAGGTGCACGACCTGACCGCCACGTATGCCGCCCTGACCTCGGTCAAGATTCCCGACGGGGTCGACGGGCTTGACGCGCGCATCCAGGCCGGGATCGTCGCGGGGGAGCAGGCGCTCGCCGCCCTGCAGGCGGCGGAGCAGGCCGACAGCGATGCGCGATCGGCCCGCGACTCTGCGACCGGGCCGGGACCGCTGGAGCAGGCCAGGCGGGACGTGCGCGAGCTGGCGGAGCTTGCCGCCGCCCGGGCCCCGGCGCTCGCCAGCCTGGCGCGGGCGAGCGCCGAGACGGAAGCCGCGCAGGCCGCCCTGGAGTCCGCCGAGGCCGGCCGCGAGCAGCGGCAGCGCGACGTTGACGAGGCACGCCGTGCGCACGCCGTGGCCGGGCTGCGCCCGCACCTGGTGGCCGGGGAGGCGTGCCCGGTCTGCGAGCAGACGGTCGCCACGCTGCCGGCGCCGCTGCCCGCGCCCGCGATCGACGACGCTGAGAAGGGCCTGGCCCAGGCGGCTGCCGCGGTCGCCGCCGCCCGGGATGCGGCCACAGCCGCCGCCGCGGCGCAGGTGCGCGCGGCCGCCGACGTCGACGTGCTGGGCGACCGGCGCAGGCGCCTCGCCGGGTCGCTGGCCGCCGCGATCGAAGGACCGCTGGCCGCCGCCGGGCTGACCGCGGTGGCCGGCCTGGCGGCTGCGGAAAGCGCGCCGGACGATGACGCCGGCCTGGCCGCGGCAGGCCTGGCCGAGATCGAGTCCGGCTTGCGGGCCTGCCATGCGCTGGGCAAGGCCGCGGACCAGGCGGCCGCGGCCGTGCAGGCGGCGCGCGCCAGGGCGCGCGCCGCCCAGGCCGAGCTCGACCAGGCGCAGGCGGCGACGGCGACCGCCAGCGCGGCGCTGCGCGAGGCACGCGACCCGCTGGTCGGGCTTGGCGCGCCCGCCGCCGACGGCGCCAGCCTGGCTGGCGCGTGGGCGGAGCTGGCGACCTGGGCTGCCGGGCTCGCCGCCGCCAAAACGGCGGAGCTGTCCGGCGCGCGGGAAGCGGCGCAGGCGGCAGCGAGCGAGCGAGAAAAGGCCGAGGCCCAGCTCGGCGAGGCAACGGCGGACCTGGCCGAGCTGCGCGAGGACGCGAAGCGAGCGGACCAGGCCAACCAGCAGGCCGCAGCGCGGCTGGCCACCCGGACCGAGCGCATCGCGGAACTCGACGCGCACCTGCGCAGTGCTCCCGATGAGGCGCAAGTCACCGCGCAGCTCGCAGAGCGCAACCGGCTCGAGGCCGAGGCCGCGGCGTCCGGGCAGCGGCTGCTCGGTGCCCGCTCGGCCCGTGGCAAGACGCAGCAGGACCTGGCAGGCCTGGAACGCTCCGAGGCCGCGGCCGCGGCGCGGCTGTCCGCGGCGCGCGACCCGCTGGTGCGGCTCGGCGCCCCCGTGCTTGACCCGGCCGGCCTGCTGGCCGGGTGGACCGGGCTGCAGGCGTGGGCCGAGCGGGAGGCGGCGGCCCGGGACACCGACCTCGGCCCCGCCCGGCGGCGCGTGACCACGGCCCGCGCGGACGTCCAGGAGCTGACCGGCAAGCTGGCGGCCGAACTCGCCGCGGGCGGAGTCGAGCTGCCCCCGGAGGCGGTGGCGGCGGGCGCCGCGACCGCGGTCGCCACCGCGCTCGAGCGGGCCCGCGGCTCGACCAAGCGAATCGCGGAACGCCGCGCAGACGCCGCCGGCCTGGCGGCCCGGCGCGACGAAGCGCAGCAGGAACAGCAGGTGGCCAGGCTGCTCGGTGACCTGCTGCGGTCGGATAAATTCCCGCGCTGGCTGGTCGCTGCGGCGATCGACGCTCTGGTCGCCGATGCGTCGGTGAACCTGGCCGGCCTGTCCGGCGATCAGTTCGACCTGGCCTATGAGGACGGCGAGTTCTACGTCATCGACCACGCCGATGCCGACTCGCGCCGCTCCGTGCGCACCCTGTCCGGCGGGGAAACCTTCCAGGCCTCCCTGGCGCTCGCCCTGGCCCTGTCCGCACAGATGTCCTCCCTCGCCGCAGCGGGCGCCGCCCGGCTGGACTCGATCTTCCTCGACGAAGGCTTCGGCACCCTGGATCCGGAGACGCTCGAGGTGGTCGCCGCCACGCTGGAGACCCTGGCGCAGGGCCAGCGGATGGTCGGCGTGATCACCCACGTCGGCGCGCTCGCCGAGCGGGTCCCGGTCCGCTTCCTGGTTTCCAGGAACGCGCGGACCTCGACGGTCGTCCGCCAGGGGCTGCTGGACGGCGGCGCGGACGTGGCTGATCCGGCCGGCGCCGAACCGGTGGACGCCGCGTGATCAGCGGGCTGCGTGGCAGCACGCCCGCACCGCCGCTCGCCCCGCTCGCCGACGGCAACGGCGCCGGGCCCGGGATGCGATTCACCGTCGACACGTGGGATCCGTCCTACGGCACGAACACCGAGATCGAGGACTTCCTCGCCGAGTCGACCGCTCGCGTGGACGCGAACGTCGAGCTGCCAGCCGGCCAGTGGCGCGCCATCGACCCGAACCCCGCCACGCCCGTTCCTGACGCACTGTTGTTTGTTGACGGGGTGCGGCGCATCGAGGCCCGCGTCTGGATCGATGACGACGCGCCGGGCGGCGGCCCGGCCAGCGAGGCGAGCATGGCGCTGTGTGCCTCGTACGCGGCGGGTGTGGTGTGCTGCTGCGCGCGCCAGGCCCACCTGGTGCAGCACGAGATCCGGCGCGGCCTGTTCACCGTGGCATCGAAGGCCGACAGCATCGTGACCTGGGCGGGGGAGTACACGGCCTGCCGCACCGCCGCAAAGAAAGACCAGCCGCTGTCGGTGACGCTGTCCGAGGCGCTGCAGCGCCGGCTCGGCGACGTCGAGGTGCGCACCGCGGTCGCGGCGCGGGCGGCCATCGCCGGGCACGGCGTGCCGGACGGCGGCGACCTGCTGGTGATCGACGGGCCGCTGCGCGGGCGGCAGCACCTGCCGCGTGCCCTGGGCTACATCAAGTCGCACCGCACCACGTACCTGCCGCCCGACCTGAACGCGCTCGTCGGCACGCTCGTGCCGGGCCAGCGGACGCCGGTGTTCCTGGCGGGGACGAACTGGGACCGGCACACCTGGTACCTCCGACTGCCCGGGGCGACCGGGTCGGCGGCGGCGCCATGGGCGGGCATCGTCCGCGTCGAGTGCTCCGCCGATCTGCCGGCCAGCGAGGTGACCGGGCTGGCGGGCCTGAGCCAGGTGTGCCTCGGCCGGTTCGCGTCCGCCGAGTACAAGGACACGCGCGCCCCGCAGAACCTGTACCCCATCGCTGGCCTCGAGCGAGAGTTGCGCCGTCGCCTGGGCGACCCCCGCCTGCTGTACCGGGCTCTGCGCCTGACCGCGCAGGCCGCCACCGCCAAGGGCTGAGGCAGTCGGCCGTATCCCGCGGACGGGCTCCGTCATCCCTTCGGCGGCTGCTGCTGGTCGATCGGCCCGAGCAGAGCGGTCAGGACACGGATGAGGATGTCGCGGAACCTGTCCGCCGGGTCGATCGGCTGGGCAGGCCCGCCGGGCGGCGGCCCCTGCGACAGCAGCCTGGCAAGCGTGGGGTGCTCGCCCGAGGTCAGCGCGTGCCGCAGGTACGCGACGTTGCGCTCGGCGAACGCCGCACCGCCGGCTTGCTCGTGCAGGATGAAGGTCGCCGTCATGCCGTTGAGCATCGCGAAGGCCTCGAGCTTGGCGGCGACGTCCGCGGGATGCTGCTCGAGAAGCGCGAGGTAGTGATCGAGCACGGCGAGCCCGTTGGGCCCGATGACCGGGCGGGAGAGGACCAGGCCGGGCAGCCAGGGGTGACGCCGCATGATGGCGCGCGTTTGCTCGGCGATGGCGAGCAGCCCCGCCAGCCAGTCGTCGTCAGGACCCGGCAGTGAGTACTCCGCTCCGGTCGCGTCGCTCATGAGGTCGAGCAGTTCCTCCCGGGTGTCGACGTAGCGGTAGAGGGACGCCGCGCCGGTGCCGAGTTCCGCGGCCACCCGGCGCATCGATACCGCGTCCAGGCCCTCGCGGTCGGCGATGCCGATGGCCGCGGCGGTGATCTCGGCCCGGCTGCGCTGCGCAGGCCGTCCCGCTGCGGCACGTTCGGGGCGCATCCAGATGCTGCCGCCCTGCCCTTCGGATGTCATCGAGTCTCCCGCTTCGTGGCCCCGCAGTTCGCGATCACTGTACCCAAACTGCTACCCTTAATTTGCGAACGATGTACGCTAACTAGCCGCTGCGCGGCGGAGAGCCAGGTGAGGTGCGATGCATCCGGACGTGACACGCCAGCAGTCGGCGGCCGAGGTCACCCAGGGGGAGCCGCTGCCCAGGCATGTGAGGCTGCTGGTGCGCATGGCGCGGCGGCAGCTACCCGCGCCTGCGTGCGGGGTCTCGGTAGAGCGGGGGATCGCGGTCCCGGCCAGCGACGGCATCACGCTGGTGACCGATCACTACCGTCCCCTCGCCGCGGCGCCACATCCGACGCTGCTGGTCCGGACGCCATATGGCCGCGGCTTTCCGTGGGACTACCTGTATGGTGCGCTGCTCGGCGAGCAGGGGTTCCATGTCGTCATCCAGAGCTGCCGGGGCACCGGCGGATCACAGGGCGCGTTCGAGCCGTTCGTCGCGGAGGCCGCCGACGCCCAGGCGACGATCGCCTGGCTGCGGCGGCAGGAGTGGTTCAACGGCTCGCTCGCCACCATCGGGCCGAGCTACCTCGGGTTCACACAATGGGCACTGGCCACCGACCCGCCGCCCGAGCTGCGCGCGATGGTCGTCCAGGTCAGCTCGGACGACTTCTACGGGTTTCTGTACCCGGGCGGCGCGTTTGCCCTGGAAGCCACGCTGACCGGCGTCGCCGCCATGCTGTCTATGCACCGCGGCTTCGGCGCGTTCACGCTGGCGATCCTCCGGCTGATGCGCCGTTACCGCCGGGTCGCGCGCACGCTGCCGCTGATCGACGCCTATCCGCCCGCCTTCGGCGGCCGGGTTGGCTATTTCGAGGACTTGATCACGCACCCGGAACCGGACGATCCGTACTGGGTGCCTCGGCGCGCGACCGTTTCCCCGAAGCTGATCCCGCCCACGAGCCTGCTGACGGGCTGGTCAGACGTGTGCCTGGACCAGACCCTGCGGCTGTACCGGCGGATGCGCGACGCGGGGCGGGAGGCGCGCCTGGTCGTCGGGCCGTGGACGCACACGTCGGGCTTCAATAAGGACCTCCCGGTGCTGTTCGGCGAGGCGCTCGGGTGGCTGCACCGGCACCTCAACGGCAACGACGCCGACGCAGCCAGCCTGCCGGTTCGCGTGCACGTCGGCGAGACCGGCGCGCCGGGCACGTGGCGGGACCTGGCGGACTGGCCGCCGCCGGGTTTCGCCGAGCGCGCGTGGTACCTGCGTGGGGACGGGACGCTCGCCGCCGCGGCGCCCGCGGCGGGGACGCTGTCATCGTTCCGCTATGACCCGGCGGATCCCACGCCGTCGGTCGGCGGCCCTCGGATGGACTCCCGGGATGCGGGCCCGCGGCGCAACAACGCGCTGGAGTCGCGGCAGGACGTGCTGGTCTTCACCAGCGAGCCGCTGACCGAGCCGCTCGACGTCATCGGCCCGGTCAGTTTCCGGGTGCGGGCACGCGGGAGCACACCGCACTTCGACGTGTTCGCGCGGCTGTGCGACGTGGACCCAAAGGGGACGTCGTGGAACATCTGCGATGGCCTGCAGCGCCTTGGCGGCGAGCCTCGCTCCAGCGACGGGTGTGCTGGCGCCGATGGCGGGTGGCAGGACGTCACGGTGCCCATGAGCGCGACCGCCCACCGGTTCGGTGCGGGGCACCGGCTCAGGGTGCAGGTGTCCGGCGGCGCGCACCCCCGCTTCATGCGCAACACCGGCACCGGCGAGCCGCTGGCGACCGCCACCCGCCTGGTCCCGGTCGAGATCGAGATCAGCGACGGGCTGATGCTCGTCCCCAGCGAGAACGCCGACGTCGCGCCAGTCTGACCTCGGCATCAGCGCGCGGTGTGCCGTCCGCGCCCGTTGAGAGCCGACCGGCGCTGCTGTCGTTGCAGCCGCCGGTCCACCCGTCTGCGGAACAGCGCCTGCCGCCGCCGCAGAGCCTCCCGTTCCGCCGGCGTCATCGGGTCCGCATACTGAATTTCCCGGCGCACCCGGATTGCATAGGCAACGAACCCGCCGCACAAGGCGATGACCAGGACCTCGACGGCCAGCAGTGCGATGTCCGCGATCCACGCGTTCGACCCGCTGACCGGGTAGACCGTACCCGGGTCACCGCTGTAGAGCGCCGGAACGGTAACAGCCGGGCGAGCGCCGCTGGGCACGTGGCCGCTGAACGCGGCGTCCTGCAGCGTGAGCCGTCCCTTGTCGGCTACGAATACGCCCGCCCACGTGCACGAAAAGCGGCCGCAGTCATACTGCTGCAACGTGAACTCGCCGCGGGTACCCTCGCCGTGCCCGGCACGGATGGCGGGCCCAAGCTGCGGAATCTGCAGGGCAACCAGCGCCAGCCCCCCGGCTAGTGCGAGCCCGGTGGCCGAGAGCCCGGTCAGCATCTTCCAGCGCAGTCGCCGCCTGCGCGTCGCCCCGGCGTTCAGATCGACCAGGTCGAGCAGCGACTCGCGGCCTGATTCCCGGACGGGGCCGGGACCGGTCGGTCGATTCAGTCGTAAGGCCATCGCGGCTTTCCGGTAGCGGCTTGCCGAACGGGAAAATCATATCAGACTTAGACAAATACCTCCGCGGCGGCCGCGGCAGCGACGGGGGGAACTGGGAATACTCGCGCGCCTGCGGTGGTTCCCACGGTGGCTAAGAAAACGAAACGTAGAGTATCGAATAGGTGAGACCGTAATGCCGACGTCGGTGACCGCAGGGAGCGCAAGGCCGCTGGAGCACGAGGTGGCCCGGCCAGGCCCGGCACCCTCGCACCGCCGGCTCGCCCTGGCGCTGATCCTCACCGCGGCGTTCATGGTCGTGCTCGACTTCAGCATCGTTAACGTCGCGCTCGCGTCGATCGAGCGCGAGTTCGGCTTCTCGGCCACGGCCGTGCAGTGGATCGTGACCGGGTACGCGATCGCCTTCGGCGGGCTGCTGATCCTCGGCGGCCGTGCCGCCGACACGTTCGGCCGCCGCCGCATGTTCATGATCGGCTTGGCGGTGTTCACCGCCGCGTCGCTGGCCGGCGGCCTGGCGCACGACCCGGTGCTGCTGGTGAGCTCCCGCGTCGTGCAGGGCGCAGGCGCGGCCCTCGTCGCCCCTTCTGCGCTCTCCCTGATCACCACGGGATTCGCCGAGGGGCCAGCCCGCACCCGCGCGCTCGGAATGTACGGGGCTACCGCATCGATCGGGTTCGTGGCCGGCCAGGTGCTGGGCGGCGTGCTCGTCGAGTTCACCAGCTGGCGGGCCGTGTTCCTGGTGAACGTGCCGGTCGGGATCGTGGCCCTGCTGCTCGCGCCCAAGCTGCTCGGCGAGTCACGGCAGGCCCACGGCACCGGGCACAGCCTGGATATCGGCGGCGCGCTGCTGATCACCGGCGCGGTTGCCGCGCTGGTGTTCGCGGTCTCGCAGGGTTACGTGCTCGGCTGGGCTTCCCCGGCCGTGCTCGGCGCGATGGTCGCGGCTGCAGCGGCGGGCGCTGCGTTCGTCGCCGTGGAGCGGCGTCACCCTCAGCCGCTGGTCCGCGGCGACCTGGTGCGCCTGCCCAACCTGCGCAAGGCCGGGACGATGAACCTGCTGCTCGGCCTGTGGAACGCGGGCGAGCTGATCGTGCTCTCGCTCTACTTCCAGCAGGTCCTGCACGACTCGCCGCTAACCACCGGCCTGGCCATCGCCCCGCAGGGCGTCGTAGGGTTCATGGCCGGCGCGTTCGGCGCGCGGCTGGCCAGGCGCATCGGCATCCGCCGGGTGCTGATCCTCACCAGCGCGCTGGCGACGGTCGGGTTCCTCGTCCTTACCAGGCTGCCGGCGGCCGGCGGCTACAGCCCGCTGCTCACGGCGGTGATGCTGGTCGGGTTCGGCACCGCGGGCACCGCGTTCGGCACCATGGTCACCGCGAGCGCCGGAGTCGGCGACGACGATCAGGGCCTAGTCGGCGGGGTGATCAACACCAGCCGGCAGGTGGGCGCCGCGATCGGCGCCGCGCTGCTGCCGGCGATCGCCGAGGCGGTCAGCCACGGAAGCCCGGCGGCCGCGGTGAGCGGTGACCGGACCGCCATGCTCACCGCTGCCGTTGCGGCCGCGCTGGCCACGGTCGTCGCCTGCGGCGGCCTGGCGGCCCACCCTCGGCTTCACCTGCGGCACACCTCGTAACCGGGCATCATGACGCTGGCGGCATGCGGTACACAGCCGCGCCGTCCGCCCGGTAGTCGAGCCGGAAGCCCACCGCCGTGAGGTAATGCAGCAGCACCGGGGTGGACGACCAGACGATCGCCCAGCCGACGTCCATCCGGCGCACGTCGCGCTGTGCCGTGGCAAGCCGCGCCGCAGCGGCACTGCCGGGCGCGAAGAGCTTGGTGTAGAGGGCGGCGGGATCCTTCTGGGCATCGAACAGGTACGCGTAGAACGGGTGCCGCCGGACGGCCGCCTCCTCGGACTCGGGCAGCCGGGAGATATAGGCGATCGAGCGCGGATGGCCGTCCGCGGTCGCCTGCACCTGGGCCTCGGGATTGAAGCCTGCGCCCTCGTCGGGCAACGGCACGGCGCTGCGAACCCCGTATGGGATGTCCACGACGATCGACTTGGAATGATCAGCAGCGATCGGGCCGTCAAGCGCGGGCATTGCCGTCGGCATGGTGACCAGCGGGGTGGGGCCGGGGTCCGAGCCGACGCTGCCTGCCTCGAGAACGCCCAGCGCGAGCACCACAACCAGGACCGTTCTAGCGTGATAGCGCAGCCAGTTCACGCCCACACCGGCCAGCAGCGCCGCGGGCAGCAGCCCGAGTTCGGTGATCCGGTTGGCCTCCCGGAACGAGTTCAGGAACGGTATCCGCACCATCCACGTGTAGGGCATGATCAGCGACACGTGAATGCCATGCCAGAACTCGCCGGCCTGCACGTACCGATGG
The DNA here is from genome assembly GCA_963833885.1 of uncultured Actinomycetota bacterium. Lineage (GTDB taxonomy): Bacteria > Actinomycetota > Actinomycetes > Streptosporangiales > Streptosporangiaceae > JASHPR01. The sequence continues at coordinate 169,405 of CAWHZU010000001.1, forward strand.
GCGCCGATGACTATCCCGGTGCCGAGAGCCGTGAACGTGGCGCCGAGCCAGAGCAGGGCGAGCAGCCGGGCATTGCGCCGCCGCCACCACACGGCCAGGCCGAACAGCGCCAGCAGGGTCAGCACCGTGCCGTATGCCGTGAACGTGAGGCTGTTGCCGGCATGCCAGTAGTCCTGGGCGAGGGCCGTCAGCCCGAAAAACGCCACCCGCGGCGAGGGCGCAAAGATCTGCTGCAGGTTGGCCCCGGAATTCAGGTAGTCCGATGCGAGGACGCGCTGCGGCACCGCCGAGTCGTGGGCCTGCTGGACCATGGCGATGAGCTGCGGGCTGGCGACCACCACGGTGACCACAGCCGCGATGGCGGCCGAGCGCAGCCTGTCCCAGGCCACGAGGCCGCCGTCGGCCGGGCGGCCGATCAGCCAGGGCAGTACGGCCACGATGGCGACGAACCCGGCCATGATCGCCGATTCCTGGTCGGTCAGCAGCGCCGCCCCGAGGACCACGCCCAGGATCGTCGCCTGCCGCCAGCCCGGCCGCCGCCGCAGCCGCACCGCGGCCTCCAGCGCCAGCGGCAGGAAGATCGCGCCCAGCGCTCCCTGGATCTCGTACCAGGCATTCCACGTCATCATCGTGGACAGGCCGAAGAACGCGCCGGCCGCGATCGCCGCGGTCTGCGAAGGCAGCCACAGCCGCGCCGCGCGGTACATCGCGTAGCAGATCAGACCGGGCGCGGCGGCCGACAGCAGGTTGTAGGTGAAGCTCGGGCCGTACAGGATCGTGACCGGTGCCATCAGCACGCCGGGCAGCGGCATCAGGGTATGGAACGCCAGCGGGGCTCCCACCGGCGCGGCCTGGTAGTAGGTGTACCAGGGGTTGCTGAGGTGCTCGACCGAGCGGGCCATCCACCAGAAGTCCCAGACGAACAGGCCGGGATCCCTGGCATCTCCGGGCAGGACGTGTTCGACCAGGTAGACCGCCCGGGTCCAGGTCACAGCGACCCCAGCGGCCAGGTATGCGATCAGGACCGCCACGTGCACGCCCACCGGCCCGCGGGCGACCCCGATCCACCGCGACCGCGACCGCTCTCCGGTCGGGACGCCCTCGCTGCGGCCGAGCGTGATGTCGCCGGCCGTCATCGCGCTGACCGACATTCAGCTCTGGATTGCCCGGCCGGGGCCGAATCCACTGCCTCGGGCGGGCGCCGGAAAATTCGCATACCAAAAAGATGCATTAAATTACCCAAGAGTTGACCAAGTTATCTAAAGCATTAGTCAAGAAAGCGTAAAGAAACCATTTGGCTTTCCCGCAGGAAGGTTAGCAGCCGCGATCGGGGCCCGTGTCAAGGCTGCGACGGAGCTGCGGCGGGGCAGCTGAGCCCAGGCCTGATAAGCGACAGGAGGATCGCATCCGCGCGATGTTCGCGTCGTTTACCACGACGCGCATGTGGCATTCGGTGAATGGCACGTCATGGGCCAGGTTGTCCTGGCTGGCTGTGCGGTTGTGCGTTAGCCGCAGGCGATGAGGCCGGATGCGGCAGCCTGCCGGCGGATCCAGGACGGGGGCTGCCCCGATTCCGCGGCGATCGCCTGCCAGGTCCATCCTGCGGCCCGGCGGTCGGCAAGGTAGCCGGAGATGTCGCCGAAGCCCAGTCCGGCGGCCACCTCGGCCGCGCGCTGCCGCGATGCGTGGCGCTTGGCGGCGTGCGCGGTCTGGTCCAGCCCGTGGCGGCGCAGTGCGGACGCGACCGCATGGTGCGACAGGCCTGCCTCGGCGGCGATGGCGCTCACGGTCCAGTGCCGGGTGATGTGCCGCTCGCGGAGGTAACCGGCCACGTCGGCAAAGCCGAGCCGGCACAGGGTCGGCCGCCAGCCAGCGTCCCACCGCTCGTGCTGCAGCGCGCGCACAGCCGACGCGGCCTCGGGATCGATGTCGCCGAGGTGCCGCGACAGCCAGTCTTTGTGCAGGCCGGCCTCGCGGCTGATCGCCGCCAGGCTGGCGCCGCCGGCGGCACGCGTCAGCACCAGGGTGCGGATGTCGGGATGCCCGGCCCGGCGAGCCGCCGCCGCGGCCACCTCGGCCAGGCGCCGCCTCGCGCGCTCCGAGTTCGCCTGGGCGACCGCGACGGGCGACACGGCGGCCAGCGACCGAAGGGCCTTCCTGCGGCGCTGCTCGGGGATGCGGCGGCCCCGCGCCGCCGTCGCGGCGTCACGGGCAAGCTCGCCGGCCCTGGCCCGGTCCCTCCCGGCCGCGCTTCCGTCGCGGATCGAGGCGTCGAAGACCAGGCGGGCGGTGAACGCGGCCGCCCGGAGTTTGCGGGTTTGCGGGCCCTCGAGGGACTGGCCGCGTTCCAGCCCGAACGCCTCGCAGTACGCCTCCTTGGTCCAGCCGTGCGCCTTGAGGTGGGCCGTGACCGAGCGCAGCTGCCGGCCGCACAGGTGGCAGATCACCAGCGAGCCGTCGACGATGACCACCTCGCCGATCGGCGCGTAGCAGGGCGTGCCGTCGGCCAGCACGTCGGCAACGGGGCGGACCGGGTGACCGGACGGCCGAACGGCGCCCGGGCGCGCCCGGCCCTGCCGTGACCCAGCCGCACGCGACGTGGCTGGCGCCGACCCGGCCAAGGCCGGGTCGGCCGCCTGGCTGATCACATCGACCGACACGAACCGCCCTCTCGAGAAGCTCACTAGTCACACTGAGACTACTAGCGTGACTGGAGTGGCCGCCAGTGGGTTCGCGCCGGCGCAGCGGCAGGCCACGGCGTTACCGGAGCCGGCCCGTTAGCCTTTGGAGATGACCTCGCCCGAGGAGCGCTCGCTGTCACTGTCCGAGTGGCTGGTGCTCTGCCTGATTTGCGAGCAGCCCAGGCACGGGTTCGCGATCTCCCGGTTGCTTGAGGCCGAGGGCAGCCTGGGCAAGGTGTGGCGGGTGCCCAAGCCGGTCATCTACCGGGCGCTGCAGCGCCTGGAGCAACTTGGGCTGGTGCGGACGACCGAGCAGCAGGTGACCAGCCAGGGCCCGGCGCGCTCGCTCATCGGCGCCACCCCGGCCGGGCGGGAGGCGGCCGGCGCGTGGCTGACCAGGCCGGTGTCGCACACCAGGGACGTGCGATCGGAACTGCTCGTGAAGCTTGCCCTGCTCGATCGCGCCGGGACCGATCCGCAGCCGCTGCTCGATGCGCAGCGTGAGCACCTCGCTCCGCTCGCCGACGCGCTGCACGCGCGCCTCGGTGACGCCACCGGATTCGACCGCACGCTCGCCCTGTGGCGGTATGAGACGGTATCGGCGACTATCCGGTTCCTCGACGCGCTGAGCGCACCGGCGCCCGCGCGTTAGGGCCGGGCTACCAGTCGCATTCTGAGAGCGTTTCCGCAGCCACAGCCTCTTGTGCCGGTCCGGTTCGTGATGTCTCATTGTGACTACTGAGCGGGCCGCAGCCTCGCGCTGTGGCCCCTGCGCGCTCACCGATGGCTGGCCGCAAGGGTGTGGCCGCCCGGCCGCGCAAGCAAGGGAGATGAGCATTTATGACCGTGACCCTGGACCGCAACGTCGAAGAGTTCATCGCCACACCGAGGCAGCTGTTCATCAACGGGCAGTGGGCCGACTCGGCGTCGGGCAAGACGTTCGAGACCCCCGACCCGGCGACGGGCGAGACGCTCGCCCGGATCGCCGAGGGAGACGCGGAGGACATCAACCGGGCGGTCAAGGCGGCGCGCAAGGCGTTCGAAGAAGGGCCATGGAGCCGGATGACGCCGTCCGAGCGCGGTCGCCTCGTCTGGAAGATCGGTGACCTGATCCTCGAGCACACCGACGAGCTCGCCCAGCTCGAGTCGCTGGACAACGGCAAGCCGTTCGTGGTGGCCCAGGCGGCCGACGTGCCGCTGGCCGCCGACCTGTTCCACTACATGGCCGGCTGGGCCACCAAGATCGAGGGCAACAGCATCAACATCTCGGTGCCGTACATGCCGGGCGCCAACTTCCACTCCTACACGCTGCGTGAGCCGATCGGCGTGGTCGGGCAGATCATCCCGTGGAACTTCCCGCTGCTGATGGCGGCGTGGAAGCTCGGCCCCGCGCTGGCCTCCGGATGCACCGTGGTGCTCAAGCCCGCCGAGCAGACCCCGCTGACCGCGCTGCGGCTGGCCGAGCTCATCGCCGAGGCCGGCATCCCGGACGGCGTGGTCAACGTGGTGCCCGGCTACGGCGAGACCGCCGGGGCGGCTCTGGCCGCGCACATGGACGTGGACAAGGTCGCGTTCACCGGGTCCACCGAGGTCGGCAAGCTGATCGTGCAGGCCGCCGGGGCCACCAACCTGAAGAAGCTCACGCTGGAGCTCGGCGGCAAGAGCCCGAACATCGTGTTCGACGACGCCGACGCCGCCGCCGTCGAGGGCGCCGCCAACGCGATCTTCTTCAACCACGGCCAGTGCTGCGTCGCTGGGTCGCGGCTGTTCGTCCAGCAGAGCCGCTTCGACGAGGTCGTCGACGGTGTGTCTGAGATCGCGAAGTCGCTCAAGATGGGCTCCGGCATGGACCCGAGCACGCAGATGGGCCCGCTGGTCTCGGCCGAGCAGCTCAGCCGGGTGACCGGGTTCCTCGAGTCCGGCAGGGCGGACGGCGCCACCGCGGTGACCGGCGGCGGCCGCTACGGCGACAAGGGCTACTTCGTGGAGCCCACCGTGCTCACCAACACCACCCCGGACATGAAGGTCGTCCGCGAGGAGATCTTCGGCCCGGTCGTGGTCGCCGCGCCGTTCAGCGACCTGGACGAGATTGCCGCCGTGGCCAACGACACCGAGTACGGCCTCGGCGCCGGCATCTGGACCAGGGACATCGGCAAGGCCCACGCGATGGCCAAGAAGCTCCGCGCGGGCACGGTGTGGATCAACTGCTACAACGTGTTCGACGCCTCGCTGCCGTTCGGCGGCTACAAGCAGTCCGGCTGGGGCCGCGAGATGGGCCACGAGGTCCTGAACAACTACACCGAGGTCAAGGCGGTTACGGCACAGCTGTAACTCGGCGTCGCGTTCAGGGTAGTCATATTGAGTGACTGATACGGGGCGGCAGGTCCTGCCCGGCCGGATACGGCCGATGCTGGCGACGGCGGGCAGCCTGCCGCCCGACGGTCCCGGCTGGGCGTACGAGATGAAGTGGGATGGCGTCCGCGCCATCGCGTTCGTCGAGCAGGGCGCCGCGCAGCTATGGTCCCGGACCGGCCGCGACGTCACCTACAGCTATCCCGAGCTGCAGGAACTCGCGGGCGTCGTGGGCGCGGCCCGGGCCGTCCTCGACGGCGAGATCGTGGCATTCGGCGGCGGCGAATGGCCGAGTTTTGAGGCGCTGCAGCAGCGCATCAACATCTCCTCGCCCGCTCAGATCCGGCTGCTCGCGGCCCAGGTTCCGGTCAGCTATCTGGCCTTCGACCTGCTGTGCCTGGACGGCAGGCCGCTGCTCGACGAGCCGTACTCGCGGCGCCGGGCGCTGCTCGACGGGCTTGGCCTGTCCGGCCGCCACCTCCAGGCGCCACCGTCGTTCACCGACGTGACCGGCGCGGAGCTGGTCGCGGTGTCCAAGCAGCATGGCCTCGAGGGCATCGTGGCCAAGCGGCTGACGTCGCGTTACGACCCGGGCAAACGATCACCCGCGTGGCGCAAGATCAAGAATGTCTCCCGCCAGGAGGCGGTGGTCGGCGGCTGGAAGCCGGGGGAGGGCAACCGCGAGGGCCTGATCGGCTCGCTGCTGATCGGCGTGCAGGGCGCCGCCGGGCTGGAGTACGCCGGGCACGTCGGCACCGGCTTCACCCAGGACACGCTGGCCATGCTGAGCCGTCGGCTGGGGCCGCTGCGCCGGGGCACGTCCCCGTTCGCCGCGCCGGTCCCGCCGGAGCACGCCCGCGCCGCCATCTGGACCGAACCCCGGCTGGTGATCGAGGTGGGATTCGGCAGCTGGACGAGTGCCGGCGTGATGCGGGCCGCGGCGTACAAGGGGCTGCGAACCGACAAGGACCCGGCGGAAGTGGTCCGCGAGCCGATATAGTGAACGGCGCTGTTCAGTATTTAGCGGTTTCGCGGAAGGGCGGTGGCGTGCCGGATCAGGAGGGCGCCCGCCCGCAGCGCGGGGACCTGCGCATGCGGCAGCGAATATCCCGGGCCCACTACGCCACCCTCGGCGACCTGTTCAACCCCTCGACGTTCCGGCGCATCGACGCGCTCGGCATCCGGCCGGGCTGGCGGTGCTGGGAGGTCGGCGCGGGCGGCCCGGCCGGGCCGGCCTGGCTGGCCCGGCGAGTCGCGCCCGGCGGCTATGTGCTGGCCACCGACATCGACGTGGCGGCGCTGCAGGGAGCAGCGGAACCGGGCTTCGAGGTCCTGCGGCACGACGTCGCGGCCGAGCGCGCGCCGGCGGCCGGGTTCGACCTGGTCCACGCGCGCCTGGTGGTGATGCACCTCGCGGATCGCGGCGCGGCGCTCGCGGCGATGACCGGGGCGCTCCGGCCGGGCGGCTGGCTGCTGCTCGAGGACGCCGACCTCTCGTTGCAGCCGCTGGCCTGCCCCGACGAGACCGGCCCGGCCGAGCAGCTGGCCAACAAGATCCGCCGGGCGAGCGTCGGCCTGCGCGGCGACAACCTGGCGTTCGGGCGGACCCTGCCCCGGCTGCTGCGCGGCGCGGGGCTGACCGAGATCGGCGCCGACGCGTACTTGCCGATCGCCGGGCCGGACTCCGCGCGGCTCGAGCAGACCATGATCGAGCGCCAGCGGGACCGGCTGCTGGCCGCCGGGCTGCTCACCGCGGCGGAGATCGACCGGCACCTGGCGGACGTCGTCGCCGGGCGGCTCGATCTGACCACGTTCACCGTTGTCTCTGCGTGGGGCCGGAAGGAATTTTGAGGTTCGGCAGGCACCGGGCCGTCGAGCCTGCCAGCGGGGACCGGCCCGGCAGGCCGGCGAACGGCGGTTCGGCGGGCTGCTGCGGCAGCGCAGCTTCCGCCTGCTGTGGATCGGCGAGACCGTCAGCCAGCTCGGCAACGCCATGGCCGTGGTCGGGGTGCCGCTGGTCGCGGTCATCGTGCTGCACGCCAGCACGTTCGTGGTCGGCGTGCTCACCGCGGCCGGGTGGCTGCCATGGCTGCTCATCGGCTTGCCCGCCGGGGCGTGGGTGGACCGCCTGCCGGCCCGCCGAGTGATGATCTGCTGCGACGTGATCTCGGCCGTCGTATACGGCAGCGTGCCGGTCGCGGCGTGGGCCGGCGTCCTGAGCACCGGCCTGGTCATCGCCGTGCAGCTGCTCGGCGGGACCGCCAGCGTCCTGTTCATGACCGCGTACCAGGTCTACCTGCCGTCGCTGGTCCGGCCCGGGGATCTGATCGAGGGCAACACGAAGATGCAGGGCAGCGCGTCGGCCGCCGCCTTCGCCGGGCCCGGCCTGGCGGGCCTGGCGGCGCAGCTGGTCGGCGCCGCGACCGCGGTGCTCTGCAACGCGGTGTCCTTCGTCGTCTCGGCCGTGTGCCTGCTCGGTGCCCGCCCTCCCCGCAGGCCAGCGCCGGTGCCGACGGCGGCGCGCCGGGCCGGGCTGCGCCGCACCAGAGCCCGAGGCGCTGCGGCGGGCCGGGCCGGGCTGCGCCGGGAGATCACCGACGGGCTGCTGCTGGTGCTGCGCGACCCGTTCCTGCGGCAGCTCAGCGTGTTCTGGGCGGTCGCCAACCTCGCGCTCACCGGCTACGCCGCGCTGCTGGTGCTGTTCCTGGTCCGGGTGGTCGGGCTGACCCCCGGCGCCGTCGGCCTGCTCGCCGCGGTCCCCGGGGTCGGCGGCATCCTCGGCGCCCTGCTCACCCGCCGCATCACCGCGCGCTTCGGGACCGCGCGGGCCCTGGTGCTCAGCACGTTGTGCGCCGTGCCATTCGGGCTGCTCATCCCGCTCACCGGTCCCGGGCCGCGGCTGGCGTTCTACGTAGCTGGCTCGCTGCTCGCGTACACCGGCATCGCGGTCGGCAACATCATCATCGCCGCTTTCCGCCAGTCCTACTCGCCGCCGGGCATGTGCGGCCGGGTCACCGCGACCATGCGGTTCCTGATCTTCGGCACCAGCCCGCTCGGCGCGCTCCTCGGCGGCAGCCTGGGCACCTGGCTCGGCGTCCGCGACGCGCTCTGGCTGCTGCTTGGCGCCGCTGCGCTGTCCGGAACGCTGCTGCTCACCCGCGCCCTCGCCGCGTCCCGCGACTTGCCGACACAGCCCGCCGCCGCTCCCCGGCCGCAGCCGGTCGCTTCGCCCACACGCTCGGCCGGCTGACGCTCGCCCATACGCTCGGCCGGCTGACGCTCGCCCATACGCTCGGCCGGCTGACACTCGCCCATACGCTCGGCCGGCTGACCGGCTGCGCGCCCGCCCGGCGCCGACAGACCGGTCTGGTAGACACCATTCCATGCGGATCGGCCGGCTACCGATTGACGAGCAGCTCGATCACTTCCGCGCGGCGCTGGGCGCCAACACCACCCTGATGCGGGTGCTCGACCTGGCCGCCGGCCTGGACCTCCCGGGCTGGTACCTGCTCGCCGGTTGCCTCTACCAGACCGTCTGGAACATGGTCACCGGCCAGCCGCCCGAGTCCGGCATCCTGGACTACGACCTCGGCTATTTCGACCCCTCGGACCTGTCCTGGGAGGCCGAGGACGCGGTCATCCAGGCGGGACGCGAGGTCTTCGGAGGCATCGCCACCCCGGTCCAGATCCGTAACCAGGCAAGGGTCCACCTCTGGTACGAGCACAAGTTCGGTATCCCGTGCCCCGCGCATGAGTCCAGCGAAGCCGCGATCGACACATTCGAAGCGACCTGCGCCTGTCTGGGAGTGCGGAGCGAACCCGCCGGGTCCTGGCGCATCTACGCGCCGCACGGGCTGTCCGACGTGTTCAACCTGGTCGTGCGGCCCAACCCGATCCTCGCCCCGCGCCACGTCTACCAGGCCAAAGTCGCCCGATGGCAGCGGCAGTGGCCAGCCCTGACCGTGCTCCCCTGGCCCCAGCAATAGTGTGGTGGGGCCCACGCTGTTCCTAGAACAACAGCGCGGGTCCCACCACTCTGGTGCCGCGCCGCGATGGCTCGCCTCCGCCGGGCATGCCGGGGTCGTCACGAGGTGTAGAACTGGGCGACGATGCGGCCGACGACCTCCTCGCCCGGCCGCCGCTCGTGAATCAGCCGCAGCTGCTGCAGCAGGGCCATCGGCAGCACCGACAGCAGCTCGACGTCGGCGGTCGGGGGAAGCTCGCCGCGGTCAACGGCCCGCTGCACGATCGTCCGAACGCTGTCGACCAGCGCGGGTGCGACACCGCGCCGGAACGCCTGGCGCATCTCCGGGTTGCTCGAGGCCTCGCCCGCCACCGCCGGCAGCGCCGCCGCCGCCGCGCTCGGCGGCCGCACCAGCTGCCGCAGGAACTCGCGCATGTCGCCGGGCAGGCTCCCGGTGTCGGGTGTCGCGGGAACCAGGTCCGGGCTGAGCCGCTGGACGGCGTCCGCGACCAGGGCGACCTTCGACGGCCAGCGCAGGTAGAGGCTGGCCTTGCCGACCCTGGCCCGCGCGGCGACCTGCTCCATCGTCAGCTGCGCGTAACCGACCTCGCCAAGCAGCAGCAGCGTCGACGACAGGATCGACTCGTCCACCCCCGGGTCCCGTGGCCGTCCCCGCCGCGCCCGGCTGCGGAGGGCGGGCGCGCTGTCCCCGCCGTCACCCGCCATGCAGCCACCTCGCCTCGAAGCCCGCGAAACCTTTACGGACGGTGACGTTCAGGATAGTTGGGCGGCCGCCTGCGCCTCCGTGGAAATTCGCGGCGGAAAAGTTGTTGGCGGATGCCGGTCCCGCAACTCCTACCGCTGTCAGGGCAACGACAGCCACCGCTGCCCGTGGCGGCGGAGGGGATCGCCGCAGGCAGCGGTGGTTCCTGGGAAGGGAATGGGCATGAAGTCATCGGCACCCGCGACCACAGGCACCCGTCCCGCCGCCGGCCGGCACGCCGGGTCCCGGCACCCGCAGGACTGGCAGGGCGCAGGCCACCGTGCCCAGGGCCGTCACGCCCAGCGCCCGAGCGCTCCGTACGAGAACACACCCGCCGCGCACGTTGCGTTCGCACGCCGGTTCGCGGTCTCGATGGGCGCCGCGGCCGCGGCGGCGATCGTGTTGCCCGAGGCCAGCTAGCCCAGGAGGGGTTCCTCACGGCCTCGCACGGCATTACGGACAGTTCCCGGAACGCGGAGTCTCTCATCGGTCTGGCAAAGCCCGAGCAGTTCGGTGTGCGAGGCATCCGGGGCCTGGGTGAGCTTGGCCAGCCGGTCGAACATGGCGCAGCGCGGCTCGTCGATCGGCTCGTCGGCCCGTGGCATCGCGCCCCAGCAGTCCCACGGCAGGACCTCGGTGTTGCCGAGCGCCGCAGCGTCGCGCATGAGGTTGCCGGCGATCCACCAGTCGCCAGACTCGTTCATCATGCTGAGACCGAACTTCCCTGGGTCGGCCTGGCCAGAGCGGTAGGAGGTCCAGGCGTCGCCCGCGACGAGGAAACGGTCCCGGGGCACGTCGGTGACGTCGAAGTCGATCGGGAACCAGCCCCGCTGCTTGCCGTCGATCTGCGCGTCCACCAGGATCCAGCGCTGCTGCCCGGTGTGCCAGTACTCACAGACCCAGTGGTCCTCGAAGAACCCGTCGTTGAAGTACCCGCCGAACCCGCAGCGGGCCCGGGCCGGAGTGCCCTGTGCCCGCAGCATCGCGACCATCAGCACGGTGAAGTGCCGGCAGTTCACCGGCAGCCGTGCAGCCGGTTCCCGCGCGACGTCGAGCGGCCGCCCGTCCCTGGCCGTGATCAGTTCGAGCATCCGCTCGACCGGGCGGACGTGCACGCTGGCGCGCTCCTCGTCGGACAGGGTCACCCCGTACCCCTCGACCATGAATTCGTGGATCAGCAGCCCGTGCGCGACCGCGGCCAGGCCAGGGATGTCCCGCGGCAGGCCGGCCAGGAGCGGTGCGTAACGGCCCGGCGACGTCATGGTCCCGGGCTGGGCGTAGAACTCGTGCGTCTGCATGGCCCTGACGGTACGGGAATATCGGTGACAACTTATGTCAGCGATTAGCGCCTAATCTGGCTCCGTGCGCGCCGATCGCCTCGTATCCCTTGTCCTGCTGCTTCAGGCCCGCGGGCACGTGACAGCAGCGGCGCTGGCCAGGGAGCTCGAGGTCTCCGTCCGCACGGTCTACCGCGACCTTGCGGCGCTTAGCGCGGCCGGCGTGCCGGTGCTGACCGAGTCCGGGCCAGGGGGTGGCTGCGGGCTGCTGGACGGCTACCGCTTTCCCCTGCGTGGCCTGCGCCCGGAGGAGGCCGAGGCGCTGCTGATCCTGGGCGTGCCGAGCGCGCTCGGCGAGCTTGGGCTGGACGGCGCCGCCACGGCGGCGCACCGGAAGATCCGGGTCACGGCGGGACAGCGGGAGCCAGACGCCGGCGGCAGCCCGGCCCTCGTCCATCTGGACATGCCGCGCTGGTTCCGCGGTCACGAGCAGGTGCCGCACCTGCGGACCCTGGCCGAGGCACTCCGCCGGCACCGCCGCCTGGCCATTGCCTACCAGCCGGCCGACACAGTCGCTGCGGCGGGCGCTCCCGAGACCGACCTCCCGCCGCCCCCCGGCACAGCTGCCCAGACGCGCGCGCCCGAGCCCTTCGCGCCGCCCGCCCCGAGCGCCGGCCGTTCCGCCGCCCCCCGCGCGGTCGGGCCGCTCGGCCTGGTGAACAAGGCGGGAACCTGGTACCTCGTGGCCACAAGCAGTGGCGGCCGGGTCTCGGTCTTCCGGGCTGGCCGGATCGCCTCGGCAACGATCCTGGACGAGCCGTCCGACCGTCCCGTTGACTTCGATCTCGCCTTGTTCTGGGACCGGTGGTCGGCCGAGTTCACCACCAGCCGGCCCAGGCTCCCGGTGCGGCTGCGGGCATCGCCCCAGGCGCTCGCCGCGTTCGGCGAGATCTTCGGGGACGATGCCCGGCCAGTCCTTGACGCCGCGGAGCCGCCCGACGAGCTGGGCTGGCAGACGGTGACGCTGTCCTTCGAGCACGAGCTCGCGGCGGCGTACCGGCTGGCCGGGTTCGGCGGCCGACTCGAGGTCCTCTCGCCCCCGTCGGTTCGCGCGCTGCTCGTCGCGGCAGCGCAGGGAATCCTCGACCGCTACGGCTCACCTGCGCTTTTTGCGGCTCTCGAGCACAAACAGCGCCACGCCGATGATCGCTAGCCAGAAGATCCAGGGCCCGGCGAACCAGGCCAGCACGTGCGAGGCCACAACCGCTGCGGCGATCACGAGCGCGACCGCCAGCACCAGCCCGCCGAGGTGATGTGAGTGGTCGCGCTGGCGGCGGGCCGGCGTCCGAGGCGCCTCCGCGGCCTCGGCTCCGGGCTGCGGCAGGTCGTCGAACAGGCCGCCCAGGTCGGCGTACGTCTTTGCGCGCATGGCCTGATCGAGGCGCTGATGGAATTCGGTCTCGTCCAGCCGCCCGTCGCCATAATGCTTGGACAGCAGGTCCGCCGCCTCGGTGCGCTCGGTATCGGAAATCCTCATGCTCGTGTAGCTGGTGCGGCGGCGGGTTGCGGTGAGGAACCAGCTCGGGCTGGCCTGCGCTGGCATGTCGGTGTGTCTCCCTTGCTTATCGGGACCGGGCGGAAATGGACTGGAGCAGCTCGCTGGCCATGGACTGATCGCTGCCCTCTTCCGGGATCAGCAGCCAGCCGGCCAGGTAGACCGCGATACCGGCGCCGCCGAAGAAGGTGGCCACGACGATCGCGATGCGGACGAGCGTCTCGTCTACGCCGAGGTAGTCGGCGATGCCGGACGCGACCCCGGCCAGCATCCGGTCGTGGACCGGGCGGCGCAGCGGCATCGACCCGCCGAAGCTGCGGGGTTCGTTGCTGTCGCTGGCGGGTGTCTCGTTGCTGGTCTCGACGTGATCCGTGGCCTGCGTGGTGTTGTCTGTTGCGTTCATGGCTCCAGCGTGCCGTCACGCGCGTGCCTTTGGGTATCGGGAAGAACCCCGGTAAAACCCGGAGAGCCCCGGGTCAAGGTCCGGGGTTTGCCCGGATAGCCGCGCGGGGGGATCTGGCGCGATGATGGAGACGTGCAGAAACAACCAGGCCGCGCGCCGTGGCAGGATGAGACCTCCTGGTCACAGACTCCTCCGGGACGCGAGCACCCCGACGGCCCGGCCGCATCCCAGCCGACCGGGCACGATCACTGGCGTGCCTGGCACCACAACACCGGTCCGTGGGGACTTGGGCGCAGGTCCCCACGCTGGGCGCGCGGGCCGCGAGGCGAGGGGCCGCTGCGCCGTAACCCCGACGATGGCCTGCTCGGCGGCGTTGCGGCCGGACTCGCCGCCCGGACGGGCTTTGAAGTAACGGTCGTGCGGCTGGTGATCGTGGTTGCCAGCCTGGTCACCGTCGGTTTTGTGGCCATCTTCTACGTGGGGGCATGGCTGTTGGTGCCGGCCCTCGGCATGGACGGCAGCATCTGGAGCAAGGCCAGGGCGGACAAGAGGGGCATTACGCTCGCCGTCGGGCTGGCGTCCGTGCTGTTCGTGCTCATCCTGGTCGTGCAGAACCTCGGCGCCGGATTCCTGGGCACCGTGGAGTGGCCGCTGATCTTGTGTGCCGCTGGCCTTGTGCTGATATTGCGGAACGCTCCCCTCGACGAGCAGGCCACGCTTCGCAACGTCGCCGCGCCGCTGCTCGGCCTGACCGAAGGCGGGACGCGGCGCCGGGTCTGGCTGCGCGTGGCGGTCGCGATCCTTCTTCTGGCGATGGGTGCGGGATTCCTGGCGTACGGGCATGAGAGCCTCGCGATGCTGCGGCCGGTGGCTGGCGCGGTGCTGGTCCTGGTCGGTGCCGCGATCCTGCTCGGCCCCTGGTGGCTCGGCATCGCCCGGGACCTGGCCGAGGAGCGCCGGGCCAGGATCCGCGCGGAGGAGCGAGCGGACATGGCCGCGCGGGTGCACGACTCGGTACTGCAGACGCTGGCCATGATCCAGCGGCGCGCAGACCAGCCGCAGCAGGTCATCCAGATGGCTCGCGCTCAGGAGCGGGAGCTGCGCGCCTGGCTGTTCGACGGCCGCGCGCCCGGCTCCCTGGACGGCGAGGACGTGACCCTCGCCTCCGGCATACGGCTGATCCAGCAGGAGGTGGAGGCCCAGCACGGGGTGCCCGTCGAGGCGGTCACCGTGGGGGACTGCGAGCTCGACGACGACCTTCGCGCGCTGCTCGCCGCGGCGCGCGAGGCCACGGTCAACGCCGCCAAATGGTCCGGTGCCGACGTGGTCTCGCTCTTCGCCGAGGTCGAGCCGGGAGAGGTGTCGCTGTTCGTGCGCGACCGCGGCCGCGGGTTCGACCCGGACGCGGTACCCGAAGACCGCAAGGGGCTGGCCGAGTCGATCCACGGCAGGATGACCCGCCGCGGCGGATCGGCCTCCGTCCGCAGTACCCCGGGCCAGGGCACCGAGGTCTCGCTGACCATGCCCCGCGCGGCCGGGGAACGGCAGCCGAGCCGCGCATGACCACGCCAGGCGGTTCCGGACGCGCGGGCGCGCCCAGCCGGCCCCGGGTAGTCATCGTCGACGATCACGGTTTGTTCCGGTCCGGCGTCCGCTCCGAGCTCGGCGACCAGGTCGAGGTCGTCGGCGAGGCGGACGACGTGCAGCCCGCGATCTCCGTGATCACCCAGTGCCTGCCCGATGTCGTCCTGCTCGACGTGCACTTGCCCGGCGGCGGCGGGCAGCTAGTGCTCAGCTCGCTGCGCGCCGCGCTTCCCGAGGTGCGCTTCCTGGCTCTGTCCGCCTCGGACGCCCCCGAGGACGTGATCGCGGTCATCCGGGCCGGCGCACGGGGCTACGTGACCAAGACGATCTCCGGCGTCGACCTGGTGGACGCGGTGCGCCGGGTCGCGGCGGGCGACGCGGTCTTCTCGCCACGGCTGGCCGGGTTCGTCCTCGACGCGTTCGCGGCCATGCCCGACGCGGCCGAGGGACGCCCCTTGTTCGACCCCGAACTCGACCAGCTCACCACCCGCGAGCGGGAGGTACTCCGGCTGATCGCGCGCGGCTACACCTACAAGGAGATCGCCCGGGAGCTCACGATCTCGATCAGGACGGTGGAGACGCACGTCTCGTCCGTGCTGCGCAAGCTCCAGCTCTCCACCCGGCACCAGCTGACCCGCTGGGCCGCCGAGCGCAAGCTGACCTGACAGATCGGGTCACGCGCCAGTGTCGAACTCGCCGGCCCGGCAGCCCGCGATGAAAGCCTTCCACCGGTTCTCGGTGAAGGTCAGCACGGGGCCGGACGGGTCCTTGCCGTCCCGCACGCTGACGCTGCTGTCCTCGCGCTGCACCTCGACGCAATTACCGCAGGCGTAGCTGTAACTCGACTTGACCCACATCTGCCAGGCTCCTTAGCCGTGATAGGAGACATCGGGGCGCCAGCCATGCGGCTGGCGCCGTCGTGCTGCACCACGATCATCTGCCACCAGCCTGGACGCTCATCTTGCACTCGCCTTGACGTCTGCCTTGCACCCCTGGTCACCAGCCTGGGCGGTCCGGGTCCGGGGATGGCGAGTGGGAGGGTCGCCCGCCTCAGGGGCGGGTGCCGAAGGTGGGGGGGCCAGGGTTCGATGGCAGGGTGGCGTAGGCATCGTGGACCCAGTCGCACAGCAGCGGCCGGGTCTCGCGCGGGTCGATGATCTCCTCGACGCCGAACCGCTCGGCGGTGCGCAGCGGGCTGCGTACCGCGTCCAGCCGGGCCCGGATGTCGGCCAGCAGCGCGGCTGGGTCCTCGGCGCGCTCCAGTTCGGCCCGGTACGCGGCCTCGATCCCGCCTTCCACCGGCAGTGAGCCCCAGTCCGCCGACGGCCAGGCCCACCGGCGGATAAGGCGGTGCCGGTTGACCAGGCCCGCACCGCCCACGCCGAAGACCCGGCGCACGATGATCTCGGCGCCCGGCACGCTGGCCTGGTAGACGGCGCTGATCGCGCGGACGCCGTGCCGGATCGTGGCGCGCTGCTCGGCGCGGGTGCCGATGAGCAGCCCGGGCTGGTCGGTGAACGTGACGATCGGCAGGTGGAACGTTGAGCACAAGTCGGCGAGCCGGGTCACCGCCTCCGCGCCCTCGACCGTCAGGCAGCCCCCGGCCGCGTACGGGTCGCCGGCCACCACGCCCACCGGGTGCCCGTCCAGCCGGGCCAGCGCGGTCACGATTGGTCCCCCGTAACGCTGCGCCTCCATCACCGAGCCGGCGTCGAACACGGCCGACAGGATCTCCCGGATCCGGTACGGGCGGCGCCGGTCCCTCGGGATGGCGGACAGCAGCGCCTCGTCCCGCCGCCCGGGCGGATCGCCGGAGCCCGCGACCGGCGGAAGCGCATACGCACTCGGCGGCAGGTAGGAAAGGAACCGCCGGATCATGCCGAACGCGTCCGGTTCCGACGCCGCCACCAGGTCGACCGCGGCGTTGCGGCCGTGCACCGCCGTGCCGCCGAGCTGCTCCTTGTCGACGTCCTCCCCAACGCCGCCGCGAACCACCGGAGGCCCGGCGACGAACAGCTGCGCCGTGCCTTCGACCAGGATCGACAGGTGCGCCGCGCACAGCCGGGCGGCGCCGAGCCCGGCCACCGGACCCAGCCCGGCAGCGATGACCGGGACCGTGGACAGGTTGTCGACCACGTAGTCCCAGCCGGGATTGACCGGCACGTACGTGGCGCCGAGCTGTTCGAGCATCTTCACGCTGCCGCCCCCGCCGGTGCCCTCGACGAGCCGGACCAGGGGCAGCCGGAGCTCGTTCGCCAGCCGCTCGGCGTAGATCTGCTTGCCCGCGATCGCCGCGTCACCGGCGCCGCCGCGGACCGTGAAGTCATCGCCGCCGGCCACGACCTTGCGCCCGTCGATGCGCCCGGTCGCGGTGACGAAGTTGGCGGGTGTGAACCCGGTCAGCTCACCGTCGCCGTCATACGCGGCGGCCCCGGCCAGCGCGCCGATTTCGCGGAGCGAGCCGTCGTCGAGCAGCGCCGCCAGCCGCTCCCGGACGGTGAGCCGGCCGGCCTCGTGCTGGCGCCGGATCTTGTCCGGCCCGCCCATCCGCTCGGCCAGTTCCCGGCGCCGCCGCACCTCATCAAGTTCCGGTTGCCACGTCATGAGGAAAGCTAACCAACGCCGGACAGGTGTGCATAGGCAGGGCAGTCCACTGGCCGGGGGCGGGCCGGGCGGGGCGCGGAGAGGTGCGGGCGGGGGGGCGGAGCGGCGGGCGGAGTGCGGGGCGGCCAGCCGGGTAACAGCCGCCGCACCGGCCGGATCCGCGCGGGCCGCTGACCAGCGGGGTGCACCTCGGCGCGGGCGGCGGCGACGTCCCACCCGCCGACCTCGCCGGCCGCGTCCTGGAACAGACCCCACGCGGCGCCGACCGCCTCGGCAACGTCGGCGGCCTGCACCGCCACGGTCACCCGGATCCGGACGTAGTTAAGCCCCTGCCTGGTCTCCGACTCGATCTGCGCCTCCAGGACCGGCGGGCTCACCTGGGCGGTGAGCCGCTGCTCGAACCGTTCGGCAGCGGTGTTCCACGCGCGCCAGCCTCCGGCCCGCGGCACGTCGATCGACACCGCGTACTTCCTTGCCCCTGAAGCCATGTTCCCCCGTCGGGCGTGCCCCCGCCCCGCCTGGCGTCGATCATCCCCGGCAATGGCGCCGCGCAACCCGTCGTTACCATGTCCGGGGCAGCTACCGAAGGAGCGCACCAGCCGATGACTACCGCTGCGGCGCCCGCCGCCGGGCGCCGGGTCGCGGTGTTCGACCTCGACGGGACGCTGCTGCGCGGTGATACCACGGTCGAGTTCATCAGGGGCCTGATCCTGCGCAGCCGGGCCCGGACCGCAGCGGCCCTGCTGACTGCGCCGCTGCTCGGGCCATTGTTCTTTATGCCGTTCGTCCGCCGTTACGCGATAACGGTGCTGCTCTGGATCGCCACCGCCGGTCTGCCGCCGGGGCGAGTCGAGGCGCTGGTCGACCAGTTCGCCGCCGAGCACGCCGCCGAGGGCAACCAGATCCGGGGTGTGCTGGACCGCCTGCACGCGCACCTCGCCGCCGGCGACCGCGTCGTCATCGCGACGGGCTGCGCCGACTGGCTGGCCACCGCGACCTGCCGCGCGCTCGGTCTGGACACGGTTGAGGTCGTGGCGGCGCGCCTGCGGCAGGGGCGAATTTTCGTGCGGCCGTCGCGGGAGTGCGGGATGTGGAACGCGCTGCCCACCTCGACCGGCGTCATGTCGTTCGGGCTGGAGAAGCTGCGCCGGCTGGCCGCCGCCGGGATCACCTTCCCGGTGGCTTACGCCTACACCGACAGCGCCACCGACCTGCCGCTGCTGCTCGCAGCGACGGAGCGGCACGTGGTCGAGCCATCCCGGCGGCACCTGCGGCGCATCCGCGGCAAGGCGGGGCCGAAGGTGGTCGTGCTGCGGTCTAGCTGACGGAGTCCGGCTGGGGCTCGTAGCCGAGGTTGGGCCGCAGCCAGCGTTCCACCTCGGCGAGCGCGACTCCCTTGCGGTCCGCGTAATCCTCGGCCTGGTCCCGGCCGATCCGGGCGACCGCGAAGTACCGCGACGCGGGGTGCGCGAACATCAGGCCGCTGACGCTCGCCGCCGGGGTCATGGCGAACGACTCGGTGAGCTCGATGCCTAGGCTGCCGGCGTCCAGCAGGCGGACGAGCTTGGCCTTCTCCGAGTGGTCCGGGGAGGCCGGGTAGCCGAACGCGGGCCTGATGCCGCGGAACCGCTCCGCGTGCAGGTCCTCGACCGCGAGCGCCTCGTCGGGCGCGTACCACGCGCGCCGGGCCAGCCGGTGCACGTACTCGGCCGACGCCTCGGCGAGCCGGTCGGCGAGCGCCTTCACCATGATCGCGCGATAGTCGTCGCGCTGCTGCTCGTAGTGGCCCGCAAGTTCCTGCGCACCGTGCACGCACACGGCGAACGCGCCGAGGTGGTCACCGGCCGGGGCCAGGTAGTCGGCCAGGCAGTGGTTGGGGCGTGCGTCGTTGCGTGCAGCCTGCTGGCGCAGCATCGGAAACCGCGGCCCGCCGTCGATCACGGCGTCGTCGCCGTCGGCGCGGGCCTGCCAGAAGCCGTAGACCCCGCGTGGCTTCAGCAGCCCGCCCGCCGTGATCTCATCCAGCAAGGCCAGCGCATCATCGTAGAGTTCGCGGGCGGCGTCACGTTCCAGGATCTTCGGGAATTTGCCTTTCAGCTCCCAGGCCGAGAAGAAGAACTGCCAGTCGATGAGCTCGCGCAGGGACGGCAGGTCCGGGGCCACGACGCGGGTGCCGGTGAACTCGGGCACCGGAAGATCATCGAAGCCGACCCGCTCGCGGTTCTCGCGGGCCTGCGGCAGCGGCAGCAGTGGCCGCCGCTGCCGGGTGGCGTGCTCCTGGCGCAGCCGCTCCTGCTCGTCGCGATTGCGGCGGTCGAGGTCGCCGGCCCGGTTCGGGTCGAGCAGCTCGGAGACAACGCCGACGACCCGGGAGGCGTCGAGCACGTGCACCGTCGGGCGATCGTAAGCGGGCGCGATCCGCACCGCGGTGTGCTGCCGTGAGGTCGTGGCCCCGCCGATCAGCAGCGGCAGGTTCAGGCCCCGGCGCTGCATCTCGGCGGCCACGGTGACCATCTCGTCGAGCGAGGGCGTGATCAGCCCGGACAACCCGACCGCGGTGGCGCCCTCGGCGACGGCGGTGTCCAGGATCTTCCCGGCCGGCACCATCACGCCCAGGTCGATCACGTCGTAGTTGTTGCAGGCGAGCACCACCCCGACGATGTTCTTGCCGATGTCGTGCACGTCTCCCTTGACGGTGGCGAGCACGATCCTGCCCTGCCCCCGGCCGCCGCGTTCCTTCTCGGCCTCCATGTACGGCTCGAGGTAGGCCACCGAGCGCTTCATCGCGCGGGCGCTCTTGACCACCTGCGGCAGGAACATGTTGCCCGAGCCGAACAGGTCGCCGACGATCTTCATGCCGTCCATCAGCGGGCCCTCGATCACGTCCAGCGGGCGGTCCGCGGCCTGCCTGGCCTCCTCGGTGTCAGCCTCGATGAAGTCGACGATGCCGTGCACCAGCGCGTGCGCCAGCCGCTTCTCGACCGGGGCCTCACGCCAGGACAGGTCGACCTCCCGCTTGGTGCCGGCGCCTTTGACGGTCTCGGCGAACGCGATCAGCCGGTCGGTGGCGTCCGGCCGCCGGTCGAAGATCACGTCCTCGACCAGTTCGAGCAGGTCCGCGGGGACGTCCTGGTAGACGGCCAGCTGGCCGGCGTTGACGATGCCCATGTCCAGGCCGGCCCGGATCGCGTGGAACAGGAATGCCGAGTGCATGGCCTCGCGCACGACGTCGTTGCCGCGGAACGAGAACGACAGGTTGGAGATCCCGCCGGAGGTGTGCGCTCCCGGGCAGCGCTCCTTGATCAGCGGCAGCGCGTCGATGAACGCCTTGGCGTAGCCGTTGTGCTCCTCCATCCCGGTGGCCACGGCCAGCACGTTCGGGTCGAAGATGATGTCCTGCGGCTCGAAGTGGGCCTCGCGGGTGAGCAGGTCGTAGGCGCGGCCGCAGATGGCGACCTTGCGCTCGACGGTGTCGGCCTGGCCCTGCTCGTCGAAGGCCATCACCACCACGGCCGCACCGTAGTCACGGATCCTGCGGGCCTGGCGCAGGAACGTCTCCGCACCCTCCTTGAGGCTGATCGAGTTCACCACGCCCTTGCCCTGGACGCACTTCAGCCCGGCCTCGAGCACGCTCCACCGCGAGCTGTCGATCATGATCGGGAGCCGGGCCACCTCGGGCTCGGTGGCGATCAGGTTCAGGAACGCGGTCATCGCCTGCTCGCCGTCCAGCAGGTCGGCGTCCATGTTCACGTCCAGCAGGTTCGCGCCGCCGCGCACCTGCTGGATCGCCACGTTCGCCGCGGCCTGGTTGTCGTCGGCCTCGATGAGGCGCCGGAACCGGGCCGAGCCGGCCACGTTGGTGCGCTCGCCGATCAGCGCGAAGCCGGTGTCCGGCCCGATCTCGAACGGCTCGAGCCCGCTGAACCGTGAGCGCTTGCCGCGGGCGGGAGCCTGGCGCGGCGGCAGGTCGTCGACCGCGTGGGCGATCTGCTCGATGTGCGCGGGGCCGGTGCCGCAGCAGCCGCCGACGACGTTGACCATGCCTGCCTCAGCGAAGCCGCGAAGCAGCGCCGCGGTCTGCGCGGGCTGCTCGTCGTAGCCGCCGAACGCGTTGGGCAGGCCCGCGTTCGGGTGGCAGCTCACGTACGTGTGCGCCAGCCGGGACATCTCGGTGACGTGCGGCCGCATCTCCGCCGCGCCGAGCGAGCAGTTGACCCCGACGATCAGCGGAGCCGCGTGCTCGATCGCGGTCCAGAACGCCTCAACCGTCTGCCCGGACAGGGTGCGCCCGCTCAGGTCCACGATCGTGACCGAGATCCACAGCGGCAGGTCCGGTGCCACCTCGCGGGCCGCCGCGATCGCCGCCTTGGCGTTCAGCGTGTCGAAGATCGTCTCGATCAGCAGCAGGTCGACGCCGCCCTCGGCCAGCGCCGCCATCTGCTCGGCGTACGCGTCTTTGACCCGGTCGAATGACACGGTCCGGTACGCCGGGTCGTCCACCCGCGGCGACAGCGACAGCGTGACGTTCAGCGGCCCGACCGACCCGGCCACCAGCCGCCCGCCCGCCTCGTCGGCGGCCTGGCGCGCCAGCCGCGCCCCGGCCAGATTCATCTCACCGATCGCGCCCTCGAGGCCGTAGTCGGCCTGCCCGATCCTGGTGGCGGTGAACGTGTTCGTGGACATGATGTCCGCGCCTGCGGCCAGGTACTGGCGGTGGATCCCGAGCACGACGTCGGGGCGGGTCAGGTTCAGCAGGTCGGGATCGCCGGTGAGGTCCCGCGGGTGGTCGCGGAACCGGTCGCCGCGGTAGTCCTCCGGTCGCAGGCCGGCGCCCTGCAGCATCGTGCCCCAGGCACCGTCCAGCACCAGGATCCGCTGGTCGAGCAAGTCAGTAATTGCGTCAGCACTCGCCACCGTCGCGCTCCTCCGTCACCGAGAACCAAGAGACGCGCGGAATGTGGCGCGTGACTCTTTAGGCGTTTTTGTCCTGGTCGCCAAGCTGTCGATCAAATCACTCCAGGTGAAAACCACAATACCGGCCCGCTCGCTTTGTGGCCAGGCAATAACTTTGGCCGGTGCCCAAGGGGCAATGCCCGGCCGCGCCTCGGGCTTCCTCAGGCCTGGTTGGCTGGCCTGCCGGGGCTGCTCAGACGCGTTCGACGCGGCTGATCGTGATGACGTCGGCGTCAACCACGTACGCCACCCGGTACGGGCCGACGCGCAGCCGGTGGTATTCGCCACGGTGGAAGGCGCCTGCCGGATAAGGGTCATCGGCCAGCCGGGCGACCGCCGCGCCGATCGCCTGCATCCAGGCCTGGTCCTCGGCGTAACGACGGGCTGACCTGATCGCCGACGGCGACCACTCGATTCTCACCGGCTGCGGAGCAGCTCGGCCATCGCCTCCTCATGCGAGACCGCTCCTGGCCGCCCGGCGGCCACCCACGCCCGGTGCTCCACGAGCGCCGCATCCGCCTCGGCGTCCTCCAGGGCCGGATGGGCCACCTCGTACGGCCCAGATGAGCCGTGGGTGCTCGTCAGCCGGGAGGTCATCTGGCAACCGTACCGGCCGCTTGGGCGGGCCGCCGCCTGTACGCGCCGGCGGCACAAATGCTCAACGCCTGGTGAATACCGCGCGCACGGTAAGGGTGTTGTTCATCGACACCAGGCCCAGCAGGTTCCAGGTGAGCCCGAGGTCGGCCCGGTTGATGTTGACCTCTGCGTCGAGCCAGATCTCGCCGTCCCCGCGGACCGCTGCCGCGGCATCGAAGGAGAGCAGCTGGCGGCGGTCGCGGACGCTGAGGGTGCCGGTCACGGTGACGCCCCGGCCCGACGGGCGGATGCCGTCCACCGTGAAGGTGATGGCCGGATAGTTATCGCTGTCGAAGAAGTCGGCCGAGCGAAGGTGGGTATCGCGCCGGGCGTTCTTGGTGTCGATCGACGCCGCGGCTACCGTGAGGGCGCCGCTCACCTGGCCGGCCGGGGAGACCGTGCCGCTGCCGGTGACCTGGCGGAAGATGCCGTGGACCCGGACCAGGCCGCCCATGCTCCGGTTCTTCAGCGAGACCGTCGACCTCGACGTATCGAGGATCCACTCCCCGGCCAGCGCCGCGTCGTTCAGCAGTTGCTGCAGGGCCGGTGCGCTTGTCTGCTCTGACGTTGCCATGTTTGCCTTCTGACGGAACTACACAGTATGACTACTTGAACTCAACTATACATAGCGTAAACTTCCGGCTCAACTGCACAGAGCGTAAAGTTGTCGCCGAACCTGCTGACGAGCGCGGGAGGTCGCCAATGCCCGGGCTGATCGCCGTCCCGACCAACGCACGCAGCAGGCGCACGCGCGCCGCCCTGCTCGACGCGGCCCGGGCACTGCTGGAGGAGAACGGTCCGGCGGCACTGACGATGGCCGCTACCGCCGAACGGGCCGGGGTGTCCAGGCGCTCGGTCTACCTCCACTTCGCCACCCGGGCCGACCTGCTGGTGGCGCTGTTCGACCACGTGTCCGACGTCGAAGGCCTCGGCGACTCGATTCGCCCGGTGCTGGCCGAACCGGACCCAGTGGCAGCGCTGGACGAGTTCGCGGCTCACCTCGGCCGGATCCGCCCGAGGGTCCGCGCTGTGGCAACGGCGATTCAGCGGCAACGGCGCAGCGACCCTGACTTCGCCGCGCACTGGGAGGTGGTCTTCCGCGACCAGCGGCACATCTGCCGGCATCTCGTCAACGGCCTGCACCGCGCCGGCCTGCTGGCAGACTCCTGGACCGTGGCCAGCGCTACCGACATGCTCTGGGCGCTGATGTCAGGTGACTTCGCGGACAACCTGACGATCGACTGCGGCTGGTCCTTCAGCAAGTACACCGAACGCATGGCCAGCCTCATACGGACCGTGTTCGTAGCCGGATCCGCGGCTGGCCCGGGCCGTGGGCTCGCACGCTCCTAAGCCGCAGGACTCAGTAAACGTAATCTTGGTGCGGCGCTAGATGTCGGACTGCGTTCGGTACTGGAATCCGTATGTCCTGGCCACATGGTTCCACAAGGGAAGAAAATTAAGCTTTGCCGCCACGACGTCCTTGGTCAGGGTATAACCATTAGCGTAAGTCGCGTTCTGCAAGTTCTGAGCATTACAGCCATGGACCATTACCCCGCTGGCCCAGGTCAGATAGTCGTTGTCAGCATGCAATGAGATTCTCAGGACTTCTACCAGGTATGACCGCAACGATGGCCCGTCTGGCAGGGCCGCTACGGAGAGCCCTGATGCCTCGCTAAGCTGGCTGGCAAGCTGTCGCGCCACCATGTCGACTTGGCCCTCATCGCCGGCCACGTCTGAGCACGTAAAAATACGCCCCATGGCGGACTCGAGCTGGACTTGGCTTGAGGAATTGTGATCGAGCAAGGCATTAATGGTCGTTGCCTCCCTCTTGGCTGCGGCGTTTGCCGCGCTCGCGGCCGGCGATGATCCGATCAGCACAGGGAGGATGACGAAAACAAATATGAGGATCAAGGCGACGGCGCCGCCAAGGATCAAGACGGCCGCGCGCTTGGGGAAGTTGCGGACCGGGCCGGGGGCAGGCCCTGGTGGATGAACGCGGGGCCGGCCATTCGTGACATGGGGCGCGCCGCCAGCTGACTCAGTGCTCTCGTCGTGGACGGGAGTAGAGCGGACGACTTCTTCTATTTTGTCCACCCAGGCACCGGGCTTTGGCCGGCTGTTCGGGGTGACCGCATTTATGCTGAGCCGGGCCAGGCTGCCGAGTACCGAGGACTTCGCCGAGATCGCCGACGCGTCCTTCGTCTCCTGTTCACGGGCGAAGAGGCGGATGGCGAGCAGGCCGAATTTGTAGGAATCGGTCTCTATCGTGGCCCTCGGCTCACCTGCGGGCGCTTCCCAGTCGCCCGTCTCGAGCTGTGGCAGCGCCGTCTCGCCGTTCAAGCTGAACGAATCGCAGTCAATAAAGAAGCTGCCCGGGGTCGGCTGCAAGCGGAACAGCACGTTCTTTGGCGATAGGTCTCCTACTGTCACGCCCAGGCCGTGGAGACGGGACAGACTGATTGCGACAGTCTCAAGAATTACAAGACGATCACGATCTGTCACCCAAAGTCCAGCCCTCCTGACGAAGTCATCACCGTTAAGCAGGAACGCCACATCCGACGGCTTCTGCTGCGCGCCTTTTGCTGATTGAAAATCAAAAAAGTAATCTGATGGGGCCTTGCGCATAAGAAAACCGCAGGGATTACCGCTCTTCTCGACGATGGATACTGGCCAGGCATAGTTGTCGTAGAGCCAGTTCCTGTTCGTCGAAGACAGCTGGCGGGCAAAAAATACCATTTTCTCCAGTATGGCCACGTTGAGTTGGTCGAGCGCGCCCGGCAAGTAGAGCTTCAAGACGGCCTTCCGCCCACCGTCGAGCACGGGAGTGTCTACATCGAACACCCGGCCTTGCCCCCCTTTGCGGAGGTCGCGGCCGATGACGATGCCGTCATAATCTACTTTCGCCGCTAACCTCGCCATCAGTGCTGTCCCTGTTCACTAGGCCGAGGCCAGATGGCTATCAAAGTGCGATCATCATCAAATGTCTCTCTTGAAAAGTCCAGCAAGTGCGCAAATTTGATCGGGGAGGGCGGCGTCACCAGGTAACTCGCGAATAGCTCTCCTATCAAGCTATCGCCGTCTCCAAGCGGGTCACCGAATCCGTCAGTTCCCACGAGAAGAACTGAATCCGGCTCGAGGCGCACGTCGACAGGATCGCAAGCCACCGGAATTCGCGGAAGCGGGAAAACGGATGATGGCACAAGGTAATCGGATCCTTTGACCGGCAGGATCGCCTGGTAGCTGCCGCTGCGCTGAAGCCACGCCGAAGAGTCGCCGATCTGCAGGATCGATCCAGCAAGCTCGTCATCCGATGGCCGAAGGTAACCGGCCACGAGCGTAGTGGCCACGAGGCTCTCGGCCTCGTCCTGGCTCGTCGGCTGTCTCTCCAGTATCAGGGCGGCGTCCTGAGTCACCGCGTTGGCGACGGCGCCGATGATGCGAGGCCAGTCGAGGATGACTGCCCCGACCGGCGCCAGTTCCTGCTGGATGGCTTCGACGGCGGCGCGGCATGCCGCGCTCGCGCCAACGTGTGCGTATTCGGCGGACGACACCCCGTCGGCGACGGCGAACACCACGGCGCCGGTTTGTGCGTCATGGCTGAGGTCCGCAGCATCTTGCCTCGGCACTCCGGTGTGCCGGTGCCGGTACCCGCGGACCGAGGCCATCCGAACGGTCATGTGTTCGGAGGACCAGCCGTCGCACACGGTATCCGGGAGGTATGGCCGAATGTGCTGCGGTTTGGGTTCGAATTCTTCAATTTTGTTGTCTACGACTACTGGACTCGTTAGGTTCCGGGCATAGTCGCTTTCATCGTCTTGGTTATCCGCTGGAATAGGATTCCCAGGTGCCTTGGCGGCCCTGTCGCGAGTTCGTCGTATAGAGCGGGGTGCTGGCTGCTTGTTATCGCCCATGTTGATCCGTTACGCCACTAGACCAGATCGATGGCCATGCGAAAGCCCTCGGGCTTTTCTATGAAGAGTTCCATGGAACGTCCAGATTCGATGACGCTAGCAGTGAGTGCGTCAAAGAACTTAGCTATGGAGGCTCCCACGTCCGATGTTTCGGGCGCGATGAACGCGAACTCTTGCCTGGTGGCCACGTCTAGTATCGTCCGAGGCCATACCTCGCCCATGCCGAACGCAATTATATTTGGTGCAGCGGTGGTTTGCGCTCTATCTGTAAGGCGGCGATAGGCAGCCATCCAGTCTTCATTCCCGACATCCTCGTTCGGCTGACCATCGCTCATGAAGAATACGGTGGGACGATGGACGAGATACCCATTTGCTTTAAGGCTCGCTACGTTGGACGGTATTCTCGTTGCAAGGTCGCTGAACACCGCATGGTAGTTAGTGCCCGTGCGGATCCTGATATTCGGCAGCGTACTTATGTTACGCACGTCTGAGAGGCCGAGTCGGACGGTGACATCGTCAGAGAAGCCAAGGATGCATAGTCGTACCTTCGCGGCGGTCATGGGTTCTGACCTCAGCGCTTCGAAAAGCGAAACCACGCCGTCATTCAGTTGATCGGCGTGATCACTCATCGAGTACGACTCGTCTACAATGACATAGACCGGTAGCAAATTGCCCTTGGGGTCAGGCATCTAATTATCTCCTTTCCTTTCATGGTCCTAGCTAGTCGCTTCTAGTTTCTACGGCTGGCTTTTTTCTGCGTCGCCTATCGGCTCGAAGTCGGCCGGAGGGGTGACGAGCAACTCCTGGCTGCCGCTGATGTGGGCACTGCTGACCGCGATCGTGCTTGACTGCACATAGGAGATATACCGGGCGGCCGCCTTGCCGAGCGGCATATCCGGGCTCGCCAGCCAGCCGAACTCCGGGGGTGGCGCCAGAAGCCTCACGACGTCGTGCGAAGCGTTGCCGATGCCGCACACGATGACGTTAGGAGAGTAAGGGAATGCACCTCGGTTCATTAGCTGCTGGTAGGGTGCCTGCCACGCGTCACTGTCTTCCGGGACGCTCGCCGACAAGATGTGCAGGGTCGGCCGGCCAACTCGTGAGATTTGGGACTTGAGCCGCTGAACGTCCTCCGGCACACGCTTCTGCAGATACTCGAACACTGGCGCAAGGTGGCTGCCACTGCGGTGCTGCAGCTTCGGTACGAAGCTGTCCTGGGCAATCACATTCAATGGCAGACGGAGCCTGACCTCATCGGCGTAACCTATGACGCTGAGGCGAATCGCTGTTATGACGTCTTGGTGCATTGAAAGCTGTGACGGCAGATCTTGGAGCGCCGCGTTCAGCGCGTCGAAATAGCCCTCGTCGTCCGGCGATTCGTCAATCGCCACGTAGATCGGTATGACCACGGTCGGAGAGCTGGGCGTCGCCGTGTCGCCGGGTGCTGGCGCTTGGGGATCAGCATGAGACGAGACGAGCACGACGGGCTCGGATTTGCCGGGCAATGGCTCATCCCATGATGCCTCGGGGAGTTCGGGAGTACCTGTGGGTGACGCGATGTCCTGAACGCGCTCAAGTGATTGCTTGCGCAGGACCTCGACATCGGCGGCGTGGATGAGCCCGTGTTCCATCATGTAGCGAATGAGGTCTATTGATCGCTGGTCGTCAACGTCTCGCTTGGCGAGCGCGGCCTCCTCGTGCCGTGCCAGCAGCTCTAGCGCGTACGCTGTCTCGTCCGGATGCCGGGCGAGGTGCGCCCGGATCAGGCTGCTCACGTCGATCGGCTTGTCCCCCCAGGCGTCTAGCTCGCGTTGTTCGGTGCTGAGCCGTGCCCGGTGGGCGCGTTTCGCCAGATCTTGCTCGTGGGAAGAGCTGGCCACGTTGACTTCGTGCTTCGCCTCGTCCAGAGCGCGCTGCCGTCTCGCCGCTTCCAGCGAGCGAAGATGCTCCTGCGCTGCGACGTCGGGAAGAAGCCGAGTTCGGCACAGGTAGATCTCGATGCCAGAGTTAGCCAGACGCACTGGCAACTGCAATTTGAATTGCTCGTTGATTGCGTTTTGAGCTTCCTCCGCTTGCTCGATGGTGTAACGGCTCGTTATCGGCCAGAGCTCGTTGAGCAGGTGGCTGTAAACCATGCCAAGTGCATCGGAGATGTTGCGGCGAACGACCTCGGATGGATCATAGACGCGAAAGCCCACGTCGGCGATGCACTGAAAGAAGTAGTGACCCCCTTTCGACGGCAGCGGCGACTGCTGGAAGCTGGCTGTGCGCTGGTGGTCGCTCATGTCCACTTCGTAGCGAGTCAGGTATTTCGAAGCGCGCCGTTGCGACCAGCTGCGCTTTCGCCAGTCCTCCAGGGTGGTAATGGCGCCCTTTGCATCAGAATAGATCACCGCCACGTTTGCGACGGCGGCATCAACGGACGATAGCTGGTTGCGCGCGATAGTCTCTTTTTTCGTTATCAGGTCAACACCCATCATTTCGGCACCCTTTCGGCTTCCGCTACGGTTAGCAGCCCTTGGCTGACAAGAGGTATCGGTCTTAGGTTCTCGGCCCTTGTCCAGTCGGTTGTGTACCGGCTGACGATTGCCCTCGTGCGTTCGTGCCCGCGCACCATGGCCCTGATGAGCCGGAGAAAGGCCTCTCGCATTTCGGTGTCGCCTTCAGCGGCGAGCGCCCAGCGGGCCATGACCTGTTCTGATTCGTGTGGGAAACGGCCGTCGTTGAGGACGTACCTCCAGAGTTCGATCAGGGCCGTGCGAGCGGCCGGGATGCGCTGCCCGAGCCGGAGCAGGAACGGCCAGGAGATGAACGGCGACTCGCCGGCCTTCCTGATCCGGATGTTCAGGCCGTCCGCCAGGATCAGGAAAACGAGCTGCGCCATCGCGGTGCGGTCGGGCTGATCCAGGGCCTCCCGCAGCCTGCCGAGCACGAACAGCGCCAGACCATCCGCCTCTCCGGCCGTGAAGTAGTCGTAGGCGTCGCTGAGCAGGTCTGCAAAAGCGTCACCGATGGCGACAGTGACCCGGATGTCGTCCACGATCGAGAGTCTGTCGAGCGCTTCTGAGGCGACCATCGGATCGTAGGAACTGAGGGCCAAGCCGAGGGACCGGGCCGCGGTCGACTGCAGCGCGGGGTCGTCACGGTTTGCATACCAGCTGAGCACCAAGCTCTTGACGTTCGGCCGTAGCCTGGCGTCTGCGGCAACAAACCGAAGGGCGTAGGCAACGGCGGCGCGACGGTGAGCCCGTTCATGGCTGGCCCACGGAAGGAATATGCGGGTGACGATATAGTCAAATGACTGCGTGGCGAGAACGCCTAATGCCCGTCCGGCGAAGATACTCACCAGCTCCATTTCATCGTCCACTAGCTCCTCTAGCCACTGAAGCAGGGCATCCTGGATTTGATAGTTGGACCATGCATGGAGTATCACGGACAGGGAGTTGTGCGGATTCTGGTACTCGACCGTATCGGCCATGGTGAGACCATATGGCCCGATAGACTCTAATTTGGTTGTC
The DNA here is from genome assembly GCA_963833885.1 of uncultured Actinomycetota bacterium. GTDB lineage: Bacteria > Actinomycetota > Actinomycetes > Streptosporangiales > Streptosporangiaceae > JASHPR01. The sequence continues at coordinate 199,606 of CAWHZU010000001.1, forward strand.
TGCGCGCGGAGGCGGTGCAGAAGCGCGCGACGCGAAGTCCGGAACGGCCGCCGGGTCTCGGGCAGTGGGTCGCCAGGATTGGCCATGATTACCTTCGGCTCAGTATCAAGGTTGTTATATAGAGCCTTGGCCCCTCTCGCGACAGCCTCGTACGGCAGGCCGTTGAGAACTGCGAGAGCTATTGCAAACGTCATCGACCAGGTATCACCCAGTGTGGCGAACCAGATTTCGAAGCTCTCTGAGCTGCGCCGTGCCAGCTGTGAACTTATTCTTCCGGTGTCTATGCCCTGCGCATCTGACGCCAAGTAGAGTTCGCCAACGATTGCATCCGCGAGATCCGCCGAACTCTTACACGATGAATCGGGTTTCAGCGCCGTCTCCATGAGCTCCGCGATCTCCGGGCGGGCGAGTTCGGAGTCCGCCTTCACAGCGCCGATTAAATAATCAAGATGGCTCTTGACGATATCCCGCGGATCCGGCCGTGATGTTTGATCTACTATATAGTCAAGAAGATCGTTATCGGCTCCTAGCTCAGCTTGGCTAACGGTTATTATGAGCCGCGCGCCGGCTACGCTGAGCGGCTCTTCCAGTTGCTGCAGATACGAAGAGTGCAAACTTCCGAAGTCGCCAGGTTGGTTAAGGATGAAACCAGCGTTCTTCTCAATCCTGTCACGGCCCTTGAGGTCCGTCTGTATCGCGTCTGAAACCCTGTCCATCGCGATGGAATCGTCGATGAGCAAAATGTGCTCGACGCCTTCGTCAATGAGGAGGCGCACGGCCGTGGCCAGCTTTCCGCAACCCTCCGGCCCGCGGAGGATGGCAGTATGATGCGCTCTGGAGTATGAGCTCGCTATATTGCCGAAGTCGGGAGGACAGATATATGCGTTGCGAATCAACTCCATATGCTCATGTGAGATTTCCCTGGGACGAGGGCGCCTGGCGCCTGAAAGGTTGAAAACGTTCTTGACGCCGCTCTCGACGACATCGCCCTCGACGAGTAGCCTGTCAGCCGCACGGAGAAACTGGTGACGAGCAGATCCTTTACCTGAGCGCGAGGTGGCGTCCGAGGCCTCCCTGCCTGGCCCTACGGGAAATGGGTGCGACGGATCGGGCGCGCCAGACGTGGCATCTGTCGGGATCTCGGTCGCAGGCGTCTCTTTTGGCTGGCCCTGGGTGGGCGAAGAAGTTGGGCTGTCGGGCTGTTCTTGGCCAAAGCCCGGCGCGGCCTGGGGCTCAGTCATGGCCGGGCCAGCGGAGGCAGGCGGACGCGAGTCATTGCGTGATTACGGAATCGAAGGCTGGCCGATCGCTGAGGCCGCATGTCGTGATCCCCCACAGCCGTCTAGAACCGCCCTGCTGCCGAGCCATCTGAATGCCAGGGTAACTTGTGGTACTAGCACTGATATCTCTACAGTAACCGAGGTTGCGAGAATGTGTAATGCTTCGTCCTGGCAGCACGTTCTGGGCAAATCATATGGTTTCATGCTTTAAATGGATAAGGTGGAAATGGTCGATTGAGTCGTGCCACTGTACCCTCGTGATCGCCGCGCCTGGAGGCGTCAGTCATTAGTTGTCTCGTGATCCCTCCGCGCTCTAAAATTGTGAGAGCCCTCTGGCTTGAAGGGTGCGAACGTCGAGGGGAAGCGCGAGATGGACGTAACAGATGAGCTGCTCCTCAGCCTGCTGGGTGGCGTCGGACAGGGGACCGCTAAAGCCGCGACACTGGGTACTACGGCCGCGGCGGCTGCCCTGTGGAAAAACATACGAAGCCAATTCAGACGGCGTACAGGCTCGCTGAACGCCGAGGAAAAAGGGGTTCTCAAAGCGGAACCAGGTGACTCCGTTAATACCGATGTGCTGCGCGACTTGCTGCAGAAATTGTCGGACTCGGAGCTAAAGTATGCTCTAACAATTTACCAACCGAGTGTGGCTGGTGATTGGATCTCCGAAGGGGGCATCAAAAACGTTTACAATTTAACGTCCGATGGCTGATCGCACCCCAGGCCTGCTGCACCCAGCTCCGCCACCTGCCTGATGATCACTCGCAACCAGCGCATCCTGCGCGCAGGGAGCACCCGGCGGGAGCGTCCCCACCCAGCGCGAAGCGGCTACCCTGCCCCCCGGCTACGGCCAGGTTGTAGTGGCTTTGGCCCAGCCACACCAGCGACATGTCGTACCTGGATGCGAAGATTACCTGGACCGACGTGAACAAGGCCTGCACTGAAACGTGAAGACCTCCTGGTGGGGCGCCAGGGGCTCGAACCCTGAACCCACGGATTAAAAGTCCGCTGCTCTACCATTGAGCTAACGCCCCGTGGCGCCGGACGTGTCGGCGCCATCGCACGAAGCGTACCGACTCGTGGGCCCAACCCAGCATTCGGCGCACGCCTGCCACCGGACCAAGCCACGCGGCGTCCAGGAGCCGCGGCGGTGCTTCAGCGTGATCACGATATCCGGGTGCGGTCAGCTGATGTCGAACTCGCTGCCTTCCGGGTCCTTCATCACGGCCGCGTAGTGGTCGAGCCCTCCTCGCTCAATGCGCCAGTGATGGTGGCGCCCAGGGAGGCCAGCCGGCTGGCCTCCCTGGAGATGAAGGGCCGCCCGACGCAGGCGAGATAAGCTGAGCTGCGACCGAAAGGGCGTGAGGCGCCGATGGCGGCAGGTGGTCACCCCGCAGATGGCGCCTCCGGTGCCGCATTCTGGAGCAGATTCCGGGACGGCTGGGGGCTGGTGCGCGGAACCGTGCGATTAACATCCGGCGAACCGGTCGAGGGCTGCTGCGTTGTCTACTACGCGATGGGCCCGCCCACCGACCGGATACCCGACATCGGCATCCTCACCGACGTTGATGGCGTCTACAGCTACCCGCTGCCCGCCGGAACGTACACGATGGCCGCCAACGGCGATGTCTCCCGGGTAGGCGCGGCCGGAGGAGCCGTGGCCGTTCCGGTGATCGGGAAGGTCACCGGCGTGATGGTGTCCGCGCGGCAGATCGTGACCGCGCACATCACCGCCACGGAACGACTGGACCTGATCGACAAAACCGCCGACTTGGCGGAGCTTCTGGAGATCCGGGTTTACGGCTCGACGTCATGATCGTCGCCACGACCGGACGCTTGGCGGGTGTCAGTAGCCGACGCGGTACACCTGGCCGGTCTGGCGGCCGTGCACGGACTTGACGTAGGCGCGCGCTGCTTCGGCGGTCGCGACCGGCTTGTGCCCTGGGAAGTACTCGCCGTACGCGTCCCAGGCTTCCTCGAACACGGTGGCGCTGACGGCGTTGACCCGCTGGCCTCGCGGCAGTTCTATGGCGGCCGCGCGGACGAACGCGTCGAGGGCGCCGTTGACGACGCTGGCGACGGTTCCGGTGACGATCGGGTCGTAGGCCAGGACGCCGCTGACGAGCGTGAAGCTCCCGCCGTCAGACAGGTGATCGATCCCCTGGCGGACGAGTTCGATCTGCCCGAGCAGCTTGTCGGTGAGCCCGGCGAGGTAGTCCTCGCGGGCGAGCTCACCGAGCGGCCTGAACGGCGTGACGCCGGCGGCGCAGGCGACGGCGTCGACCATGCCGAGGCTGTCGTACAGGGCGGCGATGCTGGCCGGATCGGTCAGGTCGACAGGATGCTCGCCGGTCCGCGAGGCGGTGATCAGGTCGGCGTCGGCGGCAAGCGCCGTGGCAACGGCGCGGCCGAGCGTGCCGGTGGCGCCAATCAGCAGAATCCTCACGCGGGTCTCCGTCCAGCAGGGGCTCGCGCCGAGACTACTGGCCGCCGGCGACGTCCGTCCTCGGGGCTGCAGGACCGCCTGACGGCTGCATACCACGCCTGACGTTGCGCAGCCGGGCCGTGTGCCTAGAACGCCAGCATGGGGATGAGCGGCGAACTGGAGTATCCCGGGAGGGGAGTGAACGTGCCGCCGCTGAGAACTCCGAAGGCCCACTGCCTGCTCGGGTGTGCGGTCGTTCCCTCCAGGACCAGCACGCTGCCCGAGGCGTTGCTCCAGTACACGTCCGAGTCCGCCAGCGCACCGTATGCCTGGCTCGTGTAGATCACGCGAACCGCCTGGCCGGTCCTTGCGGAGAACTCCTCGAGCTCTACCGTGGCAGGCGGTGTCGGCCCAGGCGTCGGCTGCGAGGTACCCGGCTGCTGCGGCTCGTTGCAGGAAGGCACGGTCTGGCCGACCGGTATGGCGCGAAGCACCGGGCTGATGATCTTCGTGCCGTCGGACGTGAGGTAGCCGTAGTAATCCGCGCCGATATACGCGGATGACGGTGCCGAGTGCTCGAGACAGAGCGCAGCTCGGCTGTGGGCCAGCAGGCTGCCGCCCGGGCTGTTGGTATCGAGCAGGTACTCGCCCATTGGCGCCGAGCTGTACCAGCCGAAAGCCAGCGTCCCGGTGCTCGACCAGGACAGCAGGTCGGCGGGGTCGGCGCCGGCTGCCGAGGTCGCGTCGGACGTCCACGTCTTGGCCGCACCGCTCGGCAGCGAATAGACCGTGATCTGGGTGTTGTTGTCCCCGCTGGCCACCGCGAGCCGAGTCCCGTCGGGCGAGAGCGCGGCCGCGGAGAAATCATTGCTGACCGGAAGCCCCGGCAGGGCCAGGGGCGTCAGCTTGACCGCGTCGTCGGCCGGGTTGAACCGGGCGGAGAAGAATTTCTCCCGCAACGTCAGGCTGCCCGCCAGCGTGGTCTGCGCGGCGAGCACGAACGTACGATCGTTGGCTGCGCCGTAGACACCGACGAACGAGACGTACGGCTTCGGCGGCCGGATTTTGACGAGGGTCCGACCGGTGAGGGTGTCCCGGATGGCCGCGTAGTCGTCGCCAACGACCGGGTTGTGCTCGTAAGACTTCACGTTGTCCGGAACGAGCACCATGTAGTAGCGCGGCACGCTCCGCAGCGCGTCCTGCGCCGTGGCCCGGCTCCGGCCGTGCGGCGGGGACGCCAGCAGCGCCGCGGCGATCGCCACCGCGACGACGGCAGCGGCCGCCGCCGACCCGGCCAGAAGCCGCCTGCCGGGACGGCGCCCCCGCGCGGCCGTCCCGGCGCCGGGCCGGCGAGCGACACGGCTCAGCACCTCGCTGGTGTCCGGCGTCGCCCGCTCGAGCGAACGCAGAGCCGACCGCAGGTCATCTTCGGTCCTCATCGGGTTTCCCTCCCGCGCAGCGAGGTCACGGTTCCTTGCTGCGAGCACATCTCGATGCGCAGCGCGGCGACCGCCCGCGAGGCGTAAGAGCGGACGGTGGCGCAGGCAGCCGAGCAGCTCGCCGATCTCGGCATCGCTGCGGTCCTCGTAGTAGCGCAGCACGAGCACGGCTCGCTGGCGCCTCGGCAGCTTGCCGATCTCGGCGAGCAGGGCGCTGCGGTCGGCGTACTGGTCGGCGAGATCGAAGGTGCTACTTCCAGGGTCGGCCGCGTCGCCCGCAGGGATCAGCCGCCACGAGCGCCTGCGCCATGACAGGAACTCGTTCAGCACCATTTTCCGCACGTAGAACTCGGGCCGGTCCAGGCTGCCGATCATGTTCCACCGGGCATAGGCCCGGATCAGGACCTCCTGGGTTATGTCCTCCGCCGTGGCCCGCTGACCGGTCAGCACGGCAGCGAAGGCCAGCACCGCAGGCAGCCGTGAGGCGGCGAACTCCTCGAACGTCACCGGCAGCCTCCGTTGGTCGGCTCGCTTCCGGGTAATACACGCAACCACCGGCACGGTCTGCTGCGCACAAACCTAAGAAACTTCGCGGTTTGCGCACCCCTGGGCCGGCCGCCGGCGCCCGTCAGCTGACGGCACTCCGCGCACGTCGTCCGGTAGCGTCCTACAGCGTGCCTAACGTCTTTTACGAGCCAGCCGGAACGGGTGTGTTCGTGGCGGGTCCGGCCACCGCCGGACCGTGGAGCGCGGGTGCCCAGCATGGGGGCCCGCCCTCCGCGCTCGCCGCGCGGGCGCTGCAGCTGCACGAGCCGGACGAGGGCCAGCGCCTGGCCAGGGTGGCGGTCGACATCCTGCGGCCGGTGCCGCTCGGGAAGATCGCGGTCAGGACGAGGATGGTCAGGCCGGGGCGGCGGGTGGCCCTGCTCGAGGCGGTCCTCGAAGCCGACGGGCAGGAGGTCTTGCACGCGCGTGGCTGGCGGCTGGCGATTCCGGACGGCGAGGTCCCGGGCATCGGGGCGGGCCCGGCGCCGCCGCCCATCCCGGCCGAGCACCCGCTGCCCACCTTCCCCGGCGGGCACATGACCGGGTACCTGCACCACATCGACTGGCGTTACGTCGGGGTCGGCGGCTTCGACGTGCCAGGCCCCGCTCTGGTCTGGGCCCGTCCCAAGATCCCGCTGATCCCAGGCGAAGAGCTGTCCCCGATGTGCCGAGCCCTGCTGCTCGCCGACTCGGGCAGCGGGGTGAGCTCCGCCCTCGACCCGGTGAAGTTCCTGTTCATCAACACCGACCTCACGGTGATCCTGCCGCGCGACCCAGTTGGCGAGTGGCTGCTGCTGGATTCGGTCAGCACGATCGGCGAACAGGGCACCGGCCTGGCCGAGACCACCCTGTCCGACGTGCACGCCCGCTGCGGTACCGCGGTGCAGACCCTGCTGGTCGCGCCGCGCTGACCACTCCGCCGGTGGGGTCGCCGCGCTAGCCGCCGAGCGGCGGCGGCTAGCGCGGCGGGACCATGACCGCGTTGCTCACCGAGAGGCCGTGAGAAGCGGTAGGCATCAGCACCACCTGGTACCTGCGCTGCATGAGCCGGGAACGCACCATGAACTGGGCCTGCCTGGCCCCGTTCAGCTTGGCCAGCTGCAGGTTCATCCAGTGCTTTCCGGACAGGACCTGCAGCACGACGGTGTCGCCGGGAGCCGCGAGCGGGCTGCTGGCTGTTATCTTGCTGGCCATCCCGCCGGAACCGCTGAGTTTGGCCGACACCGGTGGCACCACGATGACCAGCACCGGCCTGCTCATCGTCCCGCCCGGGCCGCTGAGCCGGAACGCGGCGTTCACGGTCAGGTCCGGGGCGGTTATCACCGCGGTGCCGTTGGCGCCCGTGGCCGAGGTCCCTGCCTGATGCCAGGCCCGCTGGCCCGCTACCCGTTCCAGGAGGTTCACGCTGGCGCCGGCGACGTCGCCGGACTTATCCGTCAGCTGGCCGGTGAACGTGTCATTCGTGCCGGCAACGATCCGCCCGCTGGTGACGCTGAGGGACAGGCTCGCCTGCCCGGTCAGGGACACCGGGGCCGAACTGCTCGGCTGCGGTGAGGCCGACGCTGAGGGGCCTGGTTTGCTCGAGGGGCCCCGACCCCGGGTGTTCCCCGGCGGAGAGGGCGAGGTGGCGGCCGGCTTCGAGTGGTGCGCGGCCGGCACACCCGCGAACCTGAGCATCTGGTAGGCCGCCTGCTGCAGCGGTGTGGGCAGCGCCGCGGTGTAGGCCGCCACGGCGAACCCTGCGGCAGCGGCGAGCGTGACCGCGGCGGCCATCAGGCCGGCCCGGCGAGCCGGCCGGCGTGAACCACGCCGGCCGGCCGCGCTCCGGCCGCTGACATGCGGAATGGACGTACCCGGCGCCTCGAGCAGACGAGTCTCCGCTGGGGGCGGCCAGGCTTCGGGCTGCCCGGCCTCGAACGGCTGTCGGTCCGCCCGGAACATCGCCAGCGCGGCGCCCTCGTCGGCCAGCTCATCCGGCGTGGCGTCGGCGGTCAGCATGCCGAGCAGGGCGTCGAGCCCCGGCTCGCTGGCGACGAAGTCACCGAGATGCTCACCGGGAACGTCGCCGGAGAGGTCGTCGCGGGGGTGGCCTGGGAAGTCAGTGCTCACTCAGTCCACCTCCCCAGGGGGCGAGCAGGCCTGGGGCCTGGTCTGGCAGGCCGGATCCATGGTCGGCGGCCAGCGCCTGGACCCGTGGGTCGGCGGCCAGCGCCCGGAGGCCGCGGTGCAGTGCGACCCGCACGGCTCCGGGCGACTTGCCGAGGATGCTGGCCACCGCGGGCGTGTCGAGTCCGGCGATGACCCGCAACGCCACGGCTTCCGCCTGGTCCTGTGACAGACCGGCGAGCATCGCGACCGCCTTCTTAACCGACATGCCGTCAAGTACTTCGTCTTCAACCAGCTGTTCGTCGGCGAAACCGTCGAGGCCGTCGGCCATTGGGCTGACGGGGCGCCGGATGCGTGCCCGGACGGCGTCGATGGCCCGGTGCCGCGCGACGGTGAACAGCCAGCGCCGGAAGTCCTCGTCATCGCCGGCGAACTTGTGCAGATCGCGCACCACCTGGAGCCACGTCTCGCCAGCGACGTCATCAGGATCGTCGCAGCCGAGGACGTGCAGGTAGCGGAGCAAGCGCGGCTGCAAGGCCCGCCAGAGTTCGAGGAACCCGGCCTCGTCGCCCGACCGGGCCCGTGCCAGTAGCCCGCCCAAGTCACCAGCCTTTGTCGCCATAGCGCCTGCAAGAGTTCCACATCGGCGGACTGGGCGGGTGAACACGTGACACTTCTCAGCATCTGATCACGCATTTCCCAGCGTCCAGTCAGCCAGCCCGCCGATGTGTGACTTTGCACGGTGCTAGTGCTTGACGATGACGGCGTGGCTGTGGCTCGAGTGCAGGTGCGGGGTTCCCTTGAAGACCAGCACGAACACCACGGTCCCCTTCGGGTGGACAGCGAATGCGACCCGGCCGTGCGCGCCGGTGCGCTCGTGGCCGATCTGCACCAGGCCCTTCTTGGTGACGCGGTCGAGGAAGACCAGCCGGCCGCGAAGCCCCATGTTGTGGTGCTTCGTGGACAGCCGTCCGAGGAGCAACGTCACGTGGTGGCGGTGCTCGACGGCGTGGCGCTTGGCGACGCCGAGATGGGTGGCCAGCCGCGGATGGGCCGTGGACGCATCCGCGGCGCCAGCGGTAGCCATAACCCCGGTGGTTGCGATCGCAGCGGCGGCGGCAACGGATCCCGCTCGCGTCAGCAGGGATGCACGCATGGCACTCCTTGAGTTTGGGCCCCGGTGTTACGGCCGGGGCGGCAGATAACACCCCTAGAGCGATACGGCCGTGCCGTGCGTTACTCAGGTGACGAGTCCCTGCTCAACACCGGGTATAGGTAAGGCATGCAAGCCGATCTGCCGATCTGCCGCACCTGCGGCGTCCAGTACCCGGCCCCTCGCGAGGACTGCCCGATCTGCGAGGACCAGCGCCAGTACGTGGGCTGGGACGGGCAGCAGTGGACGAGCCTGGCCGAGCTCCGCGACGCTGGCCACAAGGGCCAGGTCAAGCCCGAAGGTCCCGGCGTGGTTGGCGTCGGCGCCGAGCCGCCGACCTCGATCGGGCAGCGCGCGCTGCTGGTGCGGGCTCCGTCCGGAAACGTCCTCTGGGACATGATCACCTACATCGACGACGACCTCGTCGCCGCGATAGCCGAGCTCGGCGGCGTGAGCGCGATCGCCATCAGCCACCCGCACTTCTACGGCAGCATGATCGAATTTGCGCACGCCTTCGACGCCCCGGTCTACATCCACAGCAAGGACCGGCAGTGGGTGGCCCGTCCCGACGACTCGGTCGTGTTCTGGGACGGTGACACCCGCGAGATCGGCGACGGCCTCACGCTGATCAACGCGGGCGTGCACTTCGACGGCGGCCAGGTGCTGCACTGGGCGGCCGACCCCGAGGGCAATGGTGCGCTGTTCTCCGGCGACATCTTCACGGTGGTGCCGGACCGCCGCTGGGTCAGCTTCATGTACAGCTACCCCAACCACATCCCGGAGCGGCCGCGCACGATCCGCCGCGCGCTGTCGCTGATGCAGCCGTTCCGGTTCGACCGCATCTACGGCGCCTGGTGGCGCCGCAACGTCGCCGCCGACGGTGTGGCGGCGATCTCGCGCTCCGCCGAGAGGTACCTCAGTTTCGCGCTCGATGACTCGGTTCCCTAACCCGCAACCGCATCGCGGCTGGCCGACCGCATCCTCATCTTGACACCGCCGTCGCCGACGGGGGCCACCTCGGTGAGGCCAAGTCGCTCGTACAGGGCACGGGCGCGCTCGTTCACGAGGAGAACGTCGAGCACCAGGTCCTGGCCCCGCTGGCGGGCCTCGGCGAGCAGCGCGTTGATGATGCGAGTGCCGATGCCCTGGCCCTGCACGCTGGGCCGGATTTCGATGCGTGCCAGGTAGACCTCGTCCGGGCGGTATTCGACCGAGAGCATGCCGGCGTCGGCCCCGTTGACGGTGATGATCTTCCAGCGGCGTGGCTTGAACGCCCTGGCGTGATACTGGCGCTGAACCTGCTCGTCCCAGCCCCAGACCGCGGCGACGTAGCCGCCCATCGCGGCCTTGTGCAGCTGGTAGCAGAACTCATCGTCGGCTCGGGTGGCCGACCGTAACGATATGACGGTCATATCAAATCAAGCTATCTCTGCGCGAAGAATGTTACAGCGGAGTTCGTCACGCGAGGACCGCCGTTATCGGGTGAGCGCATACGTGGCATTTCGCACGGCGTTACCTGCGCAGGGCCGTGGGTCGCCAAAAACCGGCCATCGCTGTCAATCTGGAATCATGACCACGGCCGTACCTTGCGGCACCCAGCCGCGCGCCCCAACGCCGTGCCAGCCATTAACGTGCCGCCTGGAACTCTGCGCCACGCCGAGCGCGGTGCCCTGCGCGCGGTCGCTCGCACGGCGGATCGTCCTGGAGTGGGGACGCTGCGACCTCGTCGACACGGCGGAACTTCTCGTCTCGGAGCTGGTCACCAACGCGATCCAGGCCTCGGCGGGTCTGCGGAGGCCGGTCGTCCGGCTGTGGCTCGTTGCCGAGCGCGACAACATCGTCATCCGGGTGTGGGACGGCAGCGCCGACATGCCGACCCGGCAGGACGCCGGGCCGGAGTCCGAACACGGCCGGGGCCTGATGCTCGTGGGGAGCCTCAGCAAGCAGTGGGGCGCCTGCGTCAAGCCCGCCGGCAAGGTCGTCTGGGTT
>CAWHZU010000002.1:0-257510 GCA_963833885.1 uncultured Actinomycetota bacterium
GGGGCACGGTCCGGGAGGACTACAACGGAGCCGGTCTCGGCGCCTCGCACCAGACCGGCTGGACCGGACTGATCGCCGACGTAATCAGGCGCCGCCACGGCGCGCTGCCCAGCACCGGCGAGGTTCTGGCCGACATGGGCGCCAGAACCCCGAGGGCCCCGAGCGCCCCGAGCGCCGCCCCGGGCGCGCCCAGGCCAATGAGTCAGGGCCCGCGGTTGCCTGTCTCGACGGGCTCCCCGCCGGATGCGTACGTCCGGCCGGGGAGCGCCACATCCGCTAGGCGTTTTCGGTGACCTGCTGGGCGCCGTGCTGACCGCACGTGCCGCCCGCTGTGTGGTTTTCCTGCGCCGCCATGAGCAGCGGGACAACCGTGATGACGTCATCGCGGCCCTGCTTGGCGCCGGCCGCCCAGGTCTCTGCGTCTCTTGCGAGCTGCGCCGCGTGGCTACGCGCCCGCGCCGCTTCGTCCTTCCAGTGCTGGATTTCCCTGCGCGCCAACTGGTCGATCCGGGCGATGTCGTCCCGGAGCCTAGAGTTTTGCGCGGAGATGAAGAACATCGTGCATCCCCAGGCGATGACGGCGGCCATGATCATCAATGTGGCAACCGTGAGGCCGTTCACGGTCCCACCTCGCTCGCTCGGATCGCGGATACTGCTCCGTCCGTCTGTGCAATCCCGCAGCTAGAACGGCTGATCGGGCTCTTGCATTGGCTGCGAGCCGGGGTAATGTGAGAAGTCACGACTGACTCCGTTCCGTAGTCGATTCGGGTGGAGATTGGTTTGCCTGGGCTGGCGGTGGCCTCCGCTGGCCCAGCGCCGTATCTGGGGTCGATGTTGCCGTTCGGCTTCCGGCTGCCCCGGGGGAGATCGTGAGCGCCGCGGCGGCGCAATGCGTACCGGCTGCGTGTTCTCGATGGAGCGACGCGCGATTCTTGGCTGCGAGCGAGCGCTGAATGCGAGCCGATCCGGAAGAGGCACGCGGCGGTTCCACGATCTGGAACCCCCACCAGCCGATCATGCTAGCCTCCCGGCCCCCCGCCCCACGACAACGATTGGCCTCTCTTCGAGTAGACGGCAAAAACTGGCAAGATCGCAATACCCGGCGGGAATTGCACCGGGAATTCTCCTTATGGCCTTCTCAAGTCGCCTCTACAGCCTCTACGCTCATACTGAGTCACAGTGGGCTGGGGATCTCGGGCCCCCAGAAGGAGCCGAGCGGGTGGCTGAACACGGCAACCCGAACGTCCGTCGCCGTCGGCTGGCCGCCGAACTGCGTCGGCTCCGCGAGCGTGCCGGTTTCATCGGCGAAGAAGTCGCGCGACGCCTCGGGTGGTCCACCTCGAAGATCAGCAGGCTCGAGCGCGGCCAGAGCGGAGTCAAGCGCACAGACCTGCGACGGCTCCTTGAGCTCTACCGGGTCGACCCGCGGCGCCGGGAGGAACTGCTGGCGCTTGCCGAGGAATCACAGCCCTCCAGCAGGCTCAAGGCGATCAGCGCGCGCCTGCCAGGTGAACATGCTGAGTTCCTGAACGTCGAAGCCGAGGCCGAATCGGTGTGGAACTGGGAACCGCAGATCGTTCCTGGGCTACTGCAGACAGAGGACTATGCACGGGCAGTGATGCTCGGCTGGCACTCCATGTTCACCGTGCCGCCGAGCGAAGTCGAACGCCGTGTCGAGGCCCGGCGCCTGCGCCAGCAGGTTCTGCAGCGGGAACCGCCTCTGCAGCTATCCGTCGTGATGGACGAGTCAGTTCTGCACCGCAAGCTGGGAGAAGCGTCGGTCATGCGGGCGCAGCTTCAGCACATCGTCGAGGTTTCCCGCCTGCCCAACGTAAGGGTGCGGATCCTTCCGCTGAAGAGTGATCCCCCAGTGACCACCGGGGCTTTTACCTATGTCAAATTTCCTCAGCTTCATGACGTTCCGCTCAGCGACATTGTTACATTTGAGCACTTGACTGGAACGGACCAAGTTGAGGACCAGGACGAGACTTTCAAGTACAGTGTGGCATTCCACGCGCTAGAAGAGAGTTCGCTGGATCTAGAGAGGTCTCGAGATGAACTAGCCAGAATTGCAACGGAGGAGTGGGGCTAACCGACAGCAACGGAATCAGGCAGAATCGAACTCGCCGTTCTTGGCGCCTGCGAGAAAGGCATCCCACTCCGGCCGAGTAAAGATGAGTGCCGGGCCGGATGCCCTATCTTTGGTGTCCCTGACAGCGACACGGCCATCCTGAAGATGTGAAATTTCGACACAATTTCCGTTGTAGCTGGACGCAGAACTCTTATACCACGAAGCCACGGCTATCTCGGCAGAGCTGACACCGTGAGATCTGTAGTACGCGCCATATCGTGGGTTAAACGAGACCAGCCTGCCTAGCCACATCTATTCCTCAGATCCCGCCCGGCTTGTCCTCGCAAAACAGGCTGCGTCCTGATGGCCACCGAGCGCTGCTGTCGTTAGAGGTTGTGCAACCTCGGTCGGTAATGGAACGGTCGCCAAATCAGCCATGCAAGGTCGACCCGCGGCGCGCGGACCGACGAGCGAGCCAGGTACACGCGAGCACAGTATTACCTTCGGCACGCCCCCGCTGCGATTTTCGATCAGTTGAAGCCGTGTCGCCCCAAGCCGTTACATTGGGCCGCCGCAGCTCAACCTAGGCGGCCATGTCCCGACGAAACCCCAGGTCAGGGATAGCTTCCGCAGCGGTTTGGAGGGAGCCAGATCGCTTGCGACGCATACTGTCAGCGCCTGCCGTGGTCCGAGTGGAAGTCGCCAGGCACCACGAACTCAGCAAGGTGGGCCTGCCCAGGGCTCAGCTCGGCCCAATCGCCCGAGAATGAAAGGACTGCGATCGCGGCCGTCGGGTACTTGATGCGAACACTGCCCAGTGCTTCTGCTTCCGTTATCAGCCGGGTGTTCGCCGGCCAGATCCAAGAGTCAGGCCTCGCATAGCTGGGTCATGGCCGACGATCAGCAAGGTACTGATGTCCGTTGGCGTCTGGCGCGCTAGATCGAGCACATCCGCGATCGACGCCCCATAGACCCGATCTTCAAAAACAGTCTGCGGATGAGCGCCAAGCCTCTCCTCGGCGCGCTGCCAGGTCTCGCGGGCGCGCCTGGCAGTGGAGCACAACACCCGATCTGGCACATAGCCAGACTTGCGCAGCCAAGCGACCTGCGGCGGGAGCATCACGGCGGCCCCGAGGCGCCAGTGGCCGCTCATGATCAGGGACGTCGTCTGGCCAGGCGGACTTCGCGTGCCGCAAGAGGATCAACACCCTGGTAGGGCTACTTGGCATGGTGCCAGCATTTCAGACCACGGCCTACGAGGTCCTCCAGGCCGCTGCCAGCCTGGCGACTGCGGCGGGATCACGAGGGCTGGGCTGACCTATGGCTACGAGGCGGGCTAAGGCTGCCACCGACTGAGAATCCACTCGGAAAGCCGACGCAACAACGTGGCTGACGCGGGCTCGTGTGGCCTCACTCTCACAAGAGATCACCTTCTGGCGACAGAAGTATGTAGTCAGTGCTCGACGTTAATTTTCATTAGTCACCAGCCTGAGCGCGATCCTGTTAACCTAGGCTGCTGCAGGCGTTGTTTTGCAGTATCACGAATGCGCTTCGTTCGACCGAATTTCGCTAAGCGTAGCAAGCACCTCAGGGGACTCTGCTTCGTCGGAGAGCTTCCGCTGCAGCCAGTCAGAGAAATATCCAGAGAATCTGGGCTGAGCTGGCCACTCTCCATGATGGACTTGAATTCTGACCATTCCTGAATGCGCCTGAACAGAAGCCCTCGGCTCTGAGTGATGTCTGAGACAGTCGTCGCCCATGAAACAAAGGACCGGTAGGAATCATACCGATGAGCTTGCCGCTTAACGAATTCAACAGCTGCCGCCTCCCCCATCGCGTGGTCTGGATCACGGAGAACCAGACTCAGCAGCGTTCGATCGTCAGGCGGTGGCGCCAAGGCAAAGGCCTTGGTGTAGAAGTCATAACGCTCATGCTCATCGCTTACAAGCGTATCTAGGTCATGGTCAGCCAATCCCGTGTCCGCACTGATTCTCTTAAGATCTTCCGATAGAGTCACGGTTTCGCTTGCCTTCGATACCACTGCATATATCTCCGTATAGCCTTGCGTATTTCAGGTAGGTGCGCTTGAACGACTTTCGCCTGCTTTGGAGTTAGCTCTGGATCTCCCTCCAACGGTTTCCCATTTTGTCCGATTCTCGTCTCGGGGCCGCCGCCTTCTATATGAGCATGGGGCGGCGCGTGATCGTTGGAGTAGATTTTCGCCTGAACACCTCGGTCGTCAAATATTTTACCTACTGGGCTATCGGGATTAGCCGGGCTTCCTTTCTCGTAGGCCATCAGACCGAGTGGGTCGGTCATGGTCGTTGGGTTGGGCAGGTAGGCGTGCGGGTTGGAAGCCGGCGCCAGGCCGAGGGGGTCGGGGGTTAGGTAGGCGCCGGTGAGTGGGGTCGTAGTAGCGGTGGTTGTTGTAGTGCAGGCCGGTTTCGGGGTCGGCGTACTGGCCCGGGAAACGCAGGGGGGTCGAGGCTCCGCCGGTTACCCAGGTGGTTGTGCCCCACAGCGTGTGCAGCTGATGGCCGGCCAGGTCCCCGCCGGGGCCGATGAGCTCGGACGGCGTGCCGATCAGGTCGGTGATGATCGCGTAGAACCGCTGGTCGACCTCGGCCTGTGGGGCATCGCGCGAGCCCGGTGCGTTCGGTCTGGGTCAGCGGAGTGAAGGAGCCGGGCTCGTAGTCCCAGGTGGTGGTGCGCGGCGGCTCGCCGGGACGCTGGCTAGCCTGCTCGATCAGGACCGGGCCGTCCCAGGTGAAGGCGGTGGTCTCGAGCAGGGTGGTGCCGTCCTCGGCGTAGTGCTCCTTGGCGATGCGGCGGCCGATCGGGTCGTAGCGGTACCGCCAGTGGTGACCGTCCGGGGTGACGACCTCGGTGAGGCGGTCCTCGGCGTCCCAGGTGTAGGCCCAGGTCCTGACCTTGCCAGACAGGCTCTTGGCTCGGCGAGTCGTGATGCGGCCCTGCCCGTCGTGGGTGTAGCTGTAGTGCCCGGCGTGGCGGATCAGCGTTCCCGAGTAGCCAAGGCGTTCCAGCAGACGTCACCCCCGGCAGCCGGGACGCTTGCGCCGGTGAGGTTGCCCGTGGCGTCGTACCGGTAGCGCTCGGTCCATGCCTGACCGTGGACGGCGGTGATCCGTCCGACCGGGTCCATCTCGAATCGCCGGTCGCCGGTCAGGTGGTCTGCGATCGCGAGCACGTCGCTCGCCTGGCTGTAGGTATAGGCGCGGTACTGGACTGGCCCGCCCGGCTGGGCCTGCCCGGCGGTGTTCCATACCGACTGGGCGGTCAGCCGGTGGTCAGCGTCCCAGCGCTGGGTGAGCGTGGCCGCGTCGCCGATGCGACGCCGGATCTCGCGCCCGGCGCTGTCGTGGTCGAAGCGAGCATGTGCCCGCCGGTGCGCAGTGAGTGCGGACGCCCGGCCGGGTCGAAGGCCCAGGCGCTGTCCACACCCGGCCGGGGTCGGCGGCGCACACGCTGCCCGGCCATGTCGTAGCTGCTGATCAGCGGCTGGCCGTTGCAGGTCTCGCTCAGGACCCTGCCGAGCGGGTCGTAGGTGTACTCCAGCGTGGCGTCGGCGTTGACGGCGCGCAGCAGCCGCCCGGCCGGGTCGTAGGCGAACGTGGTCTGGCCAGCATCGGCGCGCTGTTCGGTAACGTTGCCTGCCACGTCGCGACGGTAGTGAACGGTCTGCCCGGCGCCGTTCGTGCGCGCCGCCAGGCGCCCGGCTGCGTCGCGCTCATAGCGCAGCGTCCGGCCGTTGAAGTCGGTCTCCGATATCAGCCGCCCGGCCGCGTCGTACTCGTACTGCCAGGTAAGGCCGTCGGGGTTGATGACGGTGGTCAGGCGGATCTCGGTGTCGTACCGGAACTCCATGCGGGCCCCGTCGGGTCCGGTCTGGGCCGCGGGCAGGTCGAGGTGGCTGTACTCGGTACGGGTGACCCGCCCGTCGGCGTCGGTGTACTCAGTCAGGTTGCCTTCACCGTCGTAGGTCCACAGCTCGGTGCCGCCCGTTGCGGAGGTGCGCCAGGCCAGCTTGCCTTCGATCGTCCAGCCGAGCCGGGTCACGCCGCCGACCGGGTCCGTCACGCACACGACCCGGCCGAACGCGTCACGTTCAAGGCGGGTAACTCCACCCGCCGGGTCGGTGACGACAGCAGGAAGGCCCGCCTCGTCGCATTCAACCTGGGTCACAGCGCCGAGCGGGTCGATCATCGCGGTCAGGCCTCCACGCTCGTCATGCTCGTAGCGCGTCACTCCCCCGGCCGGATCGTTCTCGCTGATCCGGTTGCCTCTCGGGTCGTAGGCGTACCGCCACAGCGCCCCGTCCGGGCCGGTGACGGTGACCGGCTGGCTCCACTGGTCGTGCTCAATGGTGCTGCTGGAGCCGTCCGGGTAATGCACGGCCTGCAGGTTGCCCAGGACGTCGTATTCGTACCCGGTGGTGGCGCCGAGCGGGTCGGTCCGCCTCGTCAGCCGACCATGCCGATCCCATTGCGACAGCGTCGTGTTGCCGAGCGGATCGGTTTCGGAGATCACCCGGCCGCACTCGTTCGCCGCGTACCTGGACACGTTTCCGGCGGCATTGGTAACCGTGGTGATCCGGCGCTCGGTGTCGTAGGCAAACGTCCCGGACATGAACCCATCCGGCCCCGCCGCCCATTCGACCCGGCCATCGACGTCGTAGCCGTAGCGGTAGGTCACGTCGTTGCGGTCGCGCCACGAGGTCATCCGCCCGGCGTCGTCGTAGGTGAACCGGAGCGGCAGCCCGGACGAGTTGAACACCTCGGTCAGATGACCGCCCGAGTACTCGTAGCGAACCAGCTCGACCTCGCCGCCGTCGTCCGCCGCCCCGACGAGATAGAGGCCACGGATGCGACCTTCGTCGCTGGTGTCGATGCGGATCCGGTATCCGCCCGAGTGCAGCATCCCCGACGGACGGCCGTCGTCGGTGTAGATGAACAGCAGCCGTTGCCCAGCGCGGTTCCCGATCCAGCTGATCGGCCAGATACCCGACGTCGCATGGATTTCGAACACCAGGACCTGGCCGGACGCGGGGTCAGCGATCAGGTAGCCGCCGGACTCGGTTCGCCGCAACGGCCATCGCGACCCGGCGCGAGGCCAGGCGATCCCGCCGACCGTGTCCGGGTGCGGGTAGTGCAGCTTCATTCCGTCGGCTGCTATGAACGTCACGCCCTGCGGGGTCACCTCCAGCCGCTGATCCAGGCTCGACGCCCACGACGGGCCGAACCATTGGCCGATCCGGTAGGACGAGATGTGGGTGCGCTCGACCATCAGCGGCAGCAGGCCGGGAAGCGCCAGGTCCGTCTGGGACAGCAGCACCTCCCCGGTTGCCACGTCCACCGGATCGCGGCTAAATACCCGCTGCAGAAGCGAGGTCGAGTCGGGATCGTCACCGCCCTCCTCCAGCAGCAGCAGGTTGAAGGTCAGATTCCCGCCCGCGTTGAACGGGTCGCTCCGCCAGCCCGTGCCGAGCACCGAGTTGATGAGCACCGACGGGTGCAGGCTCATGTCGACGAGCTCGGCCTGCAACGCGTCCAGGCCGGTCAGGTACTCGCCGGGATGCAGCACGTTGTACGGGTCCATCGGGTTGGCCGAACGGAGGAAGTCCAGGAACCCGGACGCCCCGCTGAGAAACCCGCCAGCGAAATGGGTCGCCCCGAGATTGCCGACGTTCCAGCCGTCGGACAGATCGTCGCGGAGCTGAGACAGGAACGACGGCGTCGCGGGCGCAAGGTCGGTCGCCCGGGCGAGCGTCGTCTGCGCCTGGTCCGCGGCGGCGTCGCGCCGGGCCCGGGCGGCCGACAGCACGCTCTGCGCGTCGGCGCGGTCGCTGGCTCCTGGATCGACGAACGGGCCGGGCTGGACCGGCCGCGTGCCCGGGTTCTTGCCCGCCTGTAACGCGGCGTTGTAGGCGGCCGCCTTGGTGTTGTAGCCCGACACCGCCGAGCTGTACGCGGCCTCGGCGTGCGCGGTCGCCTGCTGGCCCCTGCCGTAAAGGGTGATCGCGTCCCGGGCCTGGTCTTGCGCCCAGGTCAGCGTGTGGGCGTAGTCCTCGAGCGCCGCGGAGGATTCGCCGCACGCCGTGCCAGCGTCCGACCATCGTTTCGGCTCCGGAGCGTACTTCGCCCGGAAGGCGTCCGCCGCCACGCCCTGCCAGTGCTCGACATTGACGCCTGCCAGTCCGGTGGACACCTCCCCGAACGCGGCAGAAAACGCCTTCAGTCTGGTCGCCGCGTCGCCGACCTGCTGCGCGTCACCGTGGATCAGCTGGGTCGGATCGCCGGTCTGCCCTAACTGCAGTTCCGGCTGGGCACCGCCGATGAACGAGCTCACCCGGCTGTCGAACCCATCGATGTCGTTCGCCAGCCCGGTCGCCCCCACGTCCCGCAGCGCCGACGCGACCCCCTGCGACGGGGCCGTGAGGACATCAGCTGCGACGTGCCGCACCGAACTCCACCAATTCATCGCCGTAACCTCCCCGTCTGACCCTGCGCTCCCGGCCCTGTCCGTGCCGGTTCAGCACAGATGCTTATCGGGCGGTCTTCGCTGCCTGAAGCCACCACGGGCCGCCCTTGATGTCCTTGACCTCGCTGGAGTTGATCTGGTCCATTTCCTGCCGTTCCTGCGACGTCAGGGTCATCGATGGCTTCCACGCCGAGAAGATCTGGCCGTAGGACTCGTTTTCCACCTGCTGGCTGGACAGATGCGGGTCACCCCACGCCGCGTTGACCGCCACCTTGATGACGCCCGACAGGTAGCTCTCGGTGTCCGCATACACCCCGGCGGCCAGCCCTAAGCGCTGCGCGAACTGGTTCCCGTCCTGCACCAGCGTGCGGACACCCCACGACCACCGGCCGGTGAATCCCGAGAACGCGCTCATCAGCGAGGGAACCCCGAGGCCTTCCGCGTCCATGTCCAGCAGGGCGAACCCGCGGCCCTCCTCGCCGGTCTCCACGATCCCCAGGTCCGACAGCTGCGAGATCACCCCGTTGATCCCCTCGGCAGCCTCAGCGAGCAGGGCATAGTCGACCTCGAATCCCCCGCCAGCGCCACTTGCCATAGCGACCACCCGTATCCGCGCAGAAGGCCCCCTGCAGTGCATTAACGACATTAAACCCTTGGCGGTTCACGGGCGACCCGATCGTGGTCGCCGATGCGGACGGGCGGGCCCGGAGGAAAGGTTAGGCCGGGATACAGTTGGATGACGGCGATGGGGCTCGCCGAGTGCGCCTTCGTGGCTGATGGCTCCTACTGCCTGGCTAGCGGCCGGCACGCAGGAGGAGGGGCCATGACACCGGTGACTGGGCCGACAGGTGAACTGCTCCAGGGAAACCGTCCCTGTCTGCTGTTCGAAGAGGCATCGGCGGACGAGCATGCGGAATCCGATCGGCTGAAGGGTGAGCAGGATCGCTCCTTCGCGCGGGATCTGAACTTCGACCAGATTGTGGCGGCCATCGCCGGGAAGCGTGAGCAGCGCGAGCTGATCACGAACGTCCTGTTCAGCAATCTGCGCGACGCCGATACCGTGCGCTACCGCCAGGAGATCTTCCAGGATCTAGCGGATCCTGCGCTGTTTGAGCACGTCACGCGTTTCGCAGAGCTCATGAGCCAGGTGCGGGCCCACCTCGGTCAGCTCGCGAAAATGCAGTACCGCTTCCACAGGGAAGGCTGGTTCCTCGACGCGGCGGCCATCTACTGCGACGCCGTGCGATCCTTCGCCGAGGAGCTTGCCGCGGCGCTGATCAAATCCCGTGGCCTGCTGGCCTTCCGCGATTACCTGGCCTCCTACGTTGCTTCGGCCGGGTTCACCATGCTCGCGAGCGAGACACGCGACCGCAGGGAGGCCCTCGGGAGGATCCGTTACTGTACCCGCATCCGAGGCAGCAGGGTCGATGTGAGCCGCTACCAGGATGAAGCCGATTACAGCGCCGAGGTGCTCCGAACCTTCGACCGCTTCAAGCAGGGTGCGGTCGCGGACTACAAGGTGCGCTACCGGACCTGGCCGGGGATGAATCATGTTGCCGCTCAGATTCTTGATCTGGTGGCCCGGCTGTTCCCGGGTGAATTCGCCGCGCTCGACGAATTCTGCGACAAGCACGCCGTGTTCCTCGATGAGGGGATTCAACGCGCCGATCAGGAACTCCAGTTTTATATCGCCTACCTCGACCACATCGGGCGGCTGCGCTCCGCCGGGTTGCACTTCTGCTACCCCGAGGTCTCCGCCGACTCCAAGGACGTCCTGGCCGTCGACACCTTCGACATGGCCCTGGCGGACAAGCTCGTCGCGGGCGGCAAACCGGTGGTCACCAACGAATTCCGGCTGCAGGATCCCGAGCGCGTCTTCGTCGTGACCGGGCCCAACCAGGGGGGCAAGACCACCTTTGCCCGGACCTTCGGCCAGCTGCACTGCCTGGGCAGCGTCGGCTGCCCGGTGCCGGGCAGTTCCGCTCGCCTGTTCCTCTTCGACCGCCTGTTCACCCATTTCGGGCGGGAAGAGGACCTGACCAGGATGAGCGGCAAGCTCGAAGACGACCTGCTGCGGATCGGCGACATCCTGCGCCAGGCCACGCCCGCCAGCATCGTGATCATGAACGAGATCTTCAGCTCCACGACCCTGCATGACGCCCGTTTCCTGGGGTCGAAGCTGATGAAGAAGGTCATGCAGCTCGGCGCGCTGTGCGTCTACGTCACCTTCGTGGACGAGCTGGCGTCGATGGGGGACTCCGTGGTCAGCATGATGAGCACGATCGTCCCGGAGAACCCAGCCGAGCGCACCTACAAGGTGGTCCGCAAGCCAGCGGACGGCCTGGCTCACGCGCTGGCCATCGCCGAGAAGCACGGCCTCACCTACGAGCGGCTGCGCGGGCGGGTCGCGTCATGAAGGTCTATTTGCTGCACCGGGACCGGGACTTCGACTTCGGCGCTGACCTGCCGCCCTGGCACGAAGACCTCAGCCAGGACCTGGAGCTGTCCACGCTGCTGAACGCGATGGCCGACGGTGACCGGTTCCTCTGGGACGTTTCGAGGAGAGTGCTGCTCGCCTGGCTGACCGACCCCGAGCCCATCCGCTACCGGCAGCGGATCCTCGCCGACTGCCTCGCCCAGCCTGAGGTGATCCGGGCGATGTACGCCGTGGCGGCGGCTGCGCTGCAGGACAAGCGGGGCATCTTCGGCGGTTACGGCGGCTCGTACCAGAGCCCCTCAACCAACCTTTCCGGCGCGGTCAGCCATCTCGAGGCGTACGTGGCTCGCCTCAGGCAGCTCCGGCAGCTCGCGGACGAGCACGGCGAGAAGTTCCGCTCCGACGGGATGCGGGCGCTGTGTGCCACGCTGCAGCGGGAGCTCAGCGACGAGTACTTCGACGAGATCGGCCACCACCTGAAAAAGCTGCGCTTTCATCCGGGCGTGCTGATCAGCGCCGAGCTCGGCCGCGACAACAGCGGAATCAACCTTGTGCTCCGCGACCCGAGGGACACCCGGCCGTGGTGGAAAGAACGGCTGGGGATCGGCCCCCGTTCCACGTACTCCTTCACGATCCCGCCCCGCGACGAGGCGGGCGGCCAGATCCTGGACGACCTCACCAGCCGGGGGCTCAACCTGGTCGCCAACGCGGCCGCCCAGTCCGCCGACCACATCAAGAGCTACTTCACCATGCTGCGGGCGGAACTGGGCTTCTATGTTGGGTGCCTCAATCTCGCCGATCAGCTGGCTGCCAAGGGGGTACCGGTCTCGGTTCCCGAACCGGCGGAACTGTCGCCGCCGGTGCTGTCGTGCACGGACCTGCGCGATCCCAGCCTTGCCCTGCTGTCGGAGGGCGCGGTCGTGGGCAACGACGTTCAGGCCGACGGGAAGTCGCTGTTCATCATCACCGGCGCCAACTCCGGCGGGAAATCCACCTTCCTGCGCAGCGTGGGCCTGGCCCAGCTGATGATGCAGTGCGGGCTGTTCGTCACCGCGCAGTCCTACCGGGCGAGCGTGAGCCTGGGAATCTTCACGCACTTCATCCGCGAGGAAGATCCCGGCATGAGCAGCGGCCGGCTCGACGAAGAGCTGAAGCGCATGAGCGCGATCGCCGACCAGATCGGGCCGCGCTGCCTGATGCTGTTCAACGAGTCCTTCGCCGGGACCAACGAGCGTGAGGGATCCGAGATCGGTCACCAGATCACCCGCGCCTTGCTGGAGGCCCAGATCACGGTCTTCTTCGTCACCCACCGGTTTGAATTCGCCGAGCGGTTCGGCCGCCAGCAACCCGGCTCCACCCTCTTCCTCAGAGCCGAACGCCAGCCCGACGGAGGCCGCAACTACAAGCTCGCGGTGAAAGAGCCGCTCCCGACCAGCTTCGGCGAGGACCTCTACTACCAGCTCGGCGGTTGGCTGGATGAGGACAGACCACCGAGCGGCGGTAACGGCGCTCGGTAGCCTTCTGCCCATGGAGCAGTCGGGTCCGGACATGAACGCGACCATCTGGCAGTCCCCGGAGATCATCCGGAACTGGGCGGCGGAAGCGGAGCGGCAGGAACCGAAGCGCGCGGCGCAGCGACGGCTGATGGCTCTGCTCCTGCCCTTCGGCGAGCAGGAGGCGTTCACGTTTCTGGACCTGGGAGCGGGGACGGGCGCCGCGTCGCGGGCTGTCCTGGCTTATCACCCCAGAAGCACGGCGATCCTCGCCGACTTCTCTGCGGAGATGATGCGCGCGGGCGAGCGCGACATGCAGCCGTTCGCTGGGCGGTACCGCTACGTGGAGTTCGACATGCTGGCCGGCGAGTGGCCCGGAGCGATCCCAGCGGCGCTCGACGCGGTGGTGACCTCGATGTGCGTGCACCACCTGCCCGACGAACGAAAGCAGGGCCTGTTCACCGAGATCTTCGCCCGCCTTGTCCCGGGTGGTTGGTATCTCAACTACGACCCGGTGCGGGCGGAAGACCCCGCGGTGGAGGCCGCCTGGCAGCGAACCAGCGATCTCGACGACCCCGAGGCCGCCAGCAGGCGGCAGCACCGCACACCCGAGGAGCAGGCTCGCTGGGAGAACCACATCCGCTACATCATCCCGCTCGCCCAGCAGCTCGGCTATCTGCGGTCGGCCGGGTTCTCGGGCGTGGACGTCTACTGGAAGCAGCTCGACAACGTCATCTACGGCGGATGCCGCCCCGTGGATTAGACCAGCCGGCGCCTCGTCGCCTCGATGATCAGGAGATCGGCGCCCTGCTCAGCGGACGCGAACGGGGTGCCGGGTGCGCTGACGTCGAACCGGCCACTGTCCGGCACGTAATCCCGGCCGCGGGCGATGACGCGTTGCAGCTTGCCGAGCACCGTGATGTCGGCGCACGGGTCGCCGCCGATGACAATCAGGTCGGCCTCGTAGCCGGGCGCGAGCCGGCCGGTGATCGCGCCAATGCCGAGCGCCGAGGCGGCCTGCGTGGTGGCCATCGCGAGCACCTGCTCGGGCCGGAAGCCCAGCGTCACCAGGTACTCCAGCCCGCCGACGAACTGGTGGTGCGGGGTGTTGTTGACGCCCGCGTCGGTGCCCGCGATGATCCGCACCCCCATCTCGTGCATCGTCTTGACGTACTGACCGGGCGTGATATCGGTCAGCTCGGCGACGTAGGGCGCGTTCACGTTGAGGGTCGGGCAGACGATGATGCCCTGCTCCGCGATCCGGGCGGCCAGCGGCTCATCGAAACACCGCTCGTTGGTCTCGGTGACGAACGAGCAGTGCTCGAGCGTGGTGACCCCGGCCTCGACGGCGCGGCGGATGCCCTCGATGCCGTGCGCGTGCGCCGCGACCGGCTTGTCGACCCGCCGCGCCTCCGCCACGACGACCGCCAGCTGCGCCGTGGTGAACTGCGCGTACCAGGGTGCCGACCCGGTGGTCATGAAGCCGCCGGTCGACATGACCTTGATCAAGTCGACGCCGTGCTTGTGGTGGGTGCGGACCATGCGGCGCAGGTCGTCCTCGGTGTCCGCCTCGGCGCCCATGAACCAGCAGTGGCCGCCGGTGACGGTCAGCGGGCTGGCTGACACGATCATCCGCGGGCCGCGGGCCAGGCCCGAGGCGATGGCGTCACGCACCATCACGTCCAGATAGCCCCGCCCGCCGAGGTCCCGGGCGGTGGTCACGCCGACGCCGAGCAGTTCCCGCGCACTGCGCAGCATCAGCATCAGCAACTGCGCATCGCTCTCGCGCTGCATCCGCGTGGCCGGTTCCGGCCCGCCGTCGAACCCGAGGTGCACATGGCTGTCGATCAGGCCGGGCATGACCGTCGATCCCGGGTAGTCCGCCCGCGGCAGCGACGCGTACTCGGCCGGTAAGGCGCCCGCTGGACCGACCCAGTCCACGGTGCGGTCGCCGATCACGACTGCGCCGTCGGCCACGGTCTCGTCGCCGGTGATGACCCGCGGGGCGGTGAGCACTTCGTACATCGCCTCACCTCAGGTGCAGGATAACGGTGTGGCAGAAACTCTTCGAGAGATCATCGACGCGACCACGGCTGCCCAGCTTCGCGCCCGTCGCAGCGTCAAATGGACGGCGCCCGGCCCGGGTGGGTTCGGCGCCGGGGTTGCGGAGATGGACTTCGGCGCCGCCCCGGCGATCCTCGACGCACTCGCCGGGCTGTCGGCCGACGCGAACTTCGGCTACCTGCCGCCGTTTATGGCCGAGGAGCTCGCCGCGGCGTGCGCGGAGTTCCAGCGAAGACGCTACGGCTGGGACGTCGATCCGGGGCAGGTGCGGCACGTACCCGACGTGCTCAGGGCGCTGCAGGTCGCGATCACGCACTTCTCGCGCCCTGACTCCCCCATCATCCTGCCGACGCCCGCTTACATGCCGTTCCTCGCCATGCCGGGCTTCCTCGGACGGGAGATCATCCAGGTGCAGATGCGCGCCGACGACGCCGGATTGCACACCCTCGATCTCGACGCCATCGACGACGCGTTCCGGCGGGGCGGGCATCTGCTGATCTTCTGTAACCCGTACAACCCGCTCGGGCGGGTATTCACGGCGGACGAGATGGCGCAGCTGAGCGGCGTCGTCGACGCCCGGGGCGGCCGGGTCTTTGCCGACGAGGTCCACGGCCCGCTCGCCTACCCGGGGATGCGGCACATCCCGTACGCATCCACCTCTGCCGCCGCCGCGGCGCACACGCTGACCGCGATGTCAGCCTCCAAGGCGTGGAACCTCCCCGGCCTCAAATGTGCCCAGGTGGTCCTCAGCAGCGACGCCGACCGGCGGCACTGGGATGAGCTGGCGTTCTTCGCCACGCACGGTGCCAGCAGCCCTGGCGTCGTGGCCAACATCGCCGCATTCCGCCACGGCCTCGAGTGGCTGGACGAGGTCGTCGGCTATCTCGACGACAGCCGTCGGCTGCTCGCCGATCTGCTCGGCCGGCACCTGCCGCAGGTGCGCTACCGCCCGCCGGACGGCACCTACCTCGCCTGGCTCGACTGCACCGCACTGGACCTGCCCGGTTCACCCGGCGGGATCGTCACCGAACGCGCCCGCGTCACGGTCGTGGACGGGCCTGCCTTCGGCGAGGGCGGCGCCGGATCCTTCCGGTTCAACTTCGCCACACCACACCCCATCCTGGCCGAGATGGTGCAGCGCATCGCCGCGGTCCTCGACCGTCGCGGCGACGCGTAGGCTCAGGACGCCCCGGTTTCAGGGAGCACCGGTTTCAGGGAGCACCGAGCAGCAGGACCGGGACCTGGCTGTCCCGGGCCGCCGTCTCGGCCACCCGGCCGAGACGCGAGCGTAAGGCACCGCCGTCGCCGTGCCGGCCGAGCACCAGCAGATCGAAGCCGTGCTCGGCGGCGTAGGCGCAGACCGCCCGGCCAACCTGCCGGTCCTCGACGATGTGCAGGCTCATCCGGACGCCGACCGCCGCGCAGCCGCGCGCCCGTTCGAAGCGCTCTTCGACACGCCGCCTGGCCGCGGCTCGCTCTATCAACTGCTCGTCCGCCGCCTCGGCACCCGGACCGGCCGGAACCACGGTGAGCGCGACCACGTGTCCGGTGCCGCCGCTGACGATCGCGGCTGCCGCGCTCAGCGCCTCCGCGGCGTCGGCCGATGCGTCCCAGCCGACGAGAACCCGGCGGAACGGGCCCGCTGTCACGACGCCACCTCGGCCCTCGCCGCCATTTCCACCACCATGGCTTCCTCCATCAGGGCGGACGCGAACAGAGGCCATCAGCGAGCTGTTATCCCGCGGTTACGGCGAGCCTCATCGCCGAAGCCATTGTGGGCGGGAACGAGGCCCGGTCACAAGTAGCCAGCCGAATACGGCTGTGGATCAGGACAGCGCGATCACCACGGACAGCACGGCGATGAGCGCGATCAGCATGTACGCGAGATACGCGTCCAGGCGACCGGACTGCAGCCGCCTCGCGGCCCGCGCCAGCGCGAGCACCGGGCGCAGCAGCGGGCGGTACAGGTACCACCCGACCACCTCGATCACGTCCGACTCGTACCCGACGTGTGCGGCGCTCTCGACCGCGTCGATCCGCCGCACGTCCGTCCGGGTGTGCAGCACCGTGGCGAGCACCCGGCGGGTCGGGTTGGCGAAGCCGAACGCGGTGTAGCGGGCCGATCCGGTCACGCCCGCCGTTGCCGACCGCCAGGCGGGCACCCGCCGGACCCGGAACAGCCGGCGGCCGGACAGGCCGAGCGTGAGCAGCACCACGATCAGGAACAAGCACGGCATGGCGATCCACAGCCATGATGGCGAGAGGATCGAGAAGCCGGCGAACACCGGCTGCAGCACCCACGGTGACTTCAGCGCCCCGCTGGTCACCGGGACGGGCACGATCGGCGCGAGCCCCGCGGCAACCATCCGGATCTCCAGCGGCGTCAGCGCGGCCAGCGCCAGGCAGGCCGCGCCGAGGCCCACGATCGCGGCACGGCCGCCGACGCGGACATCGCCCAGGTCCGGGCGAACGGGCCTGGGCTGCCCGAGCACCACCATGCCGATCAGCCGCACGAACGTCACCCCGGCGAAGCCGGCGGTCAGCGCGACCGCCGCGCCGGTTACCGCGAGCACCAGCCGGAAGCCGAGCCCGGGCACCCGGAACTGCTGCATCAGCGCCTCGAGCAGGAACCATTCGGAGACGAACCCGGCGGTGGGCGGCAGCCCGGCCAGGGTCAGACCGCCGATGGCCAGGCCGGTGCCGCGCCATGGCGCCAGCCGCGCCACGCCCCGCAGCGCGTCGAGGTTGTCGGTCCCGGCCGCGGACTCCATGCCGGCGGCGGCGGTGAACAGCAGCGACTTGGCCGCCGTGTGCGCGATCACCTGCAGGGTCGCGGCGAGCAGCCCGGCAGCGACCAGGAGCCGGTCTCCCACGGCCGAACCGACCAGGGCAACGCCGAAGCCGGCCAGGATCAGCCCGGCGTTCTCCACGCTGGAGTACGCGATGACCCGCAGCAGCCCGTTCTGCACCGCGGCATGCGCGATCCCGAGGACCGCGGTCAGCGCGGCCAGCACGAGCAGCGTGCCGGTCACCCAGTCCGGCGGCGGGCCGAGCACCGCCAGCGTGCGCCACATCCCGTAGAAGCCGACGTTGACCGCCACGCCGGCCATCACGGCGCGCGCCGGGCCGGGAGCGGCCGCGTAGCCGCGCGGCAGCCAGACCTGGAACGGGACCAGGCCGACCTTGACGGCGAAGCCAGCCAGCAGCAGCACCTGCGCGGTGGTGCGCACCCCGCTCGCGGGCACGTGCGCGAAGCTGGCCACGGCCAGCGACCCGGACCGGGCCGAGAGCAGCAGCAGGCCCGCGAGCAGGGCCATGCCGCTGACCTTCCCGAACGCGAGCGTGACCTGCGCGGCGGCGGGCCGGTCGGGCTTGCCTCGCTCGAACCCGGCCAGCAGGTAGAACGCGACCGTCAGGATCTCCCACGCGAACAGCAGCGTGAACGCGTCCCCGGCGGTCAGGAACACCGCGACGGCCGCGAGCGCGAGCGCGTAGCACGCGCCGAGCCCGCGCCGGCAGGGGGGGTCCGGGGGGCCGTCCCCCCGGGTGAGCACGAGTCCGCCCGTCCCGCCCGTCCCGCCGCGGCGCGCCCAGTCCGCGAAGCCGAGCGACACCCAGGCCGCCGCGCCGAACGCGATCACCAGGAACAGCCCGGACAGCCGGTCGGCGGACAGCCCGGCGGTGCCGGGCCCGAGCACGCCGGCCGGCCACACCTTGGCCGGGTGCCCGGCCAGCGCGCCTGCCCCGCCGACGACCAGGCACACCGAGCCGGCCGCGCCGGTCAGGTACGGCAGCGCCGCGAGCCGGTGACGCCGCACCCCCGCGGCGAGGTCGATGACCGCCGCAACGGCGAGCAGCGCCAGGCCGGCGGCGAGCGCGGCGGAGTACCCGGTCATGACCGTGCTCCCTCGCCGGCTCCGGCCGGCAGCCGCCCCAGCGCGAGCAGCAGCGCATGCAGGATGCTGAACGGCGTCGGCGGTGCGCCCGGCAGCCAGACGTCGACCGGCACGACGGCGCCGATCCCCCCGGTCACCCCGTACGAGGGGCTGGCGAGCCCGCCGCTCACCGCGTCGGTGCCGACCGCGATCACGATCTTCGGGTCCGGCATCGCGTCATAGGTCTGCCGCAGCGGCTCGGTCATCCCCCGCGCCCCGGCCCCGGTGACCAGCAGGATGTCCGCGTGCCGGGGGCTCGCGGTCAGGAAGATGCCGAGCCGGTGCGCGTCGTAGACCGGGTTGAACAGGGCCAGGATCTCCCATTCCTCGGTTCCGTCCGACCCGGCGTCCACGTGCCGCAGGTGCACGGACCGGCGGAGCGCGGACGTTTTGGTCTTCAGGCCGTTACGCAGCGCGGCGAGCCGGTCTGGCTTCTCCGCGAACTCGGGAACCACGAGCCCGCCGCGCGACAGGGCGGCGGCGGCCGGTCCGTCGGTCCAGCCGAACACGTCGGGCCGGGCGGCGACGCAGCGCCCGCACTGCACGCACTTGCCCTGGTCGAGGCGCACCGTGGCGTCCGCCCTGCTGATCGCGCCGGTCGGGCAGAGCCGGTCGAGCCGGTCACCGGTGTCGGCGGGCGCAACCACCGTGGCCGGCCCGCGCACGGCGGCCGCGTACGGGTCGCGCCTGGCCGGCCAGCGCGTGGTGACCACGCCGTCGCGAAGACCTCGCAGTGCCCACATCTAGCGCGTCACCCCCGCCACGGACAGCCCGAGACTCGCCTCGATGAACGGGAAGTCGGTGAGGATGTCACCGGCGAACAACTCGTGCATCAGCACCAGGTTGTGGAACGACGCGGAGCGCGGATGGCACCGGGTGATCAGGGCGGCTTCCAGCCGCACGTCATACAGCACCTCGCCCTGCGGAGCCTCGGCCCAGCCGGTCGCGCGGCCGTCGGTCGCGTCGCACTCGGCCCGCAGCGGCCCGTCCGGCGCCTCGGCCAGTTCGTCGGCCACCTGGCGGAGCAGGTGGAAGGTCTGGGCGACCTCGTCCCAGCGGACCCGCAGCCGGTCCAGCGCATCGCCCGCCGGCCGAGGCGCCGGTTGATGTAGCCCAAGTGCGGGGTAGGCGTCGTACGGCCGGAACTCGCGGGCGTCGTCGGAATACCCGGACGCCTTGCCGACCGGGCCGAGCGCGCCGTGCTCGCGGGCGCGCCGCGGGCTGAGCGGGCCGGTGCGGCGCAGCCGGTCCAGGAACGATGCCGTGCCCATCAGCGCGGCGACGTCCGCGGTCACCGCCTTGTCCAGCTTGCCGATCTCGGAGAGCAGCTCACCGGGCCCGGTCAGCGGCAGCCGGCTGACCCCGCCGGGCACGACCACCCCGCGCCCGAACCTGCTGCCGCAGGCCTGGCCGACCAGCCGCAGCACGCGCTCCTTGTGCCAGCCGAACCGCGCGGTGGCGACGGCGAGACCGGCGGCGTCGGCGAGCCGGACCGCAACGTCCAGATGGCAGGCCAGCCGCTCGAGCTCGCCGTGCAGAACCCGGACCAGCGCGGCCGTCCAGGGAACCTCCGCCCCGCAGATCCGTTCCAGCGCGTGGCAGTACGCGAGCGCGTGCGCCACCGTCGCGGTGCCCTCGACGCGTTCGGCCAGCAGCAGCCCATCGGCCGCGGTCATCCCCTCGAACCGCTTGTCCAGGCCCCGGTGCTTGTAGAACACCCGCATGTTCAGGTGCGGTATGTCCTCGCCCGGGGTCTCGACCAGGTACTCGATCGACTCGAAGACACCGGAGCGCACCGGGCCGTGCGGGATCGTGAACAGGCCGGGACCGACGACGTGCAGCGGCAGCGCGCGCGGGTCGGGCTCGATGGCTGCCGGGCCTCCGCTCTCCCCCGGCCTGGGTCGCAGCGCACCCTCGACCGGCTGCGGCAGCAGCAGCGGCTCGGGGCGCGGATGCCCCTGCGGGATCACGCCGAACATGTCGGCGATCTCCCGCTCGTACCAGAACGCGGCGCCAAGCAGCGGGGTCAGCGCCGGGTAGCTCGTGGCCGTCGCCGGCAGGATCGTGTCAGCCGCGGTGACGCCGCGGGCGTCGGCCAGGTGCGCCGACAGCATCAGGCCCTCGGGCCGCGCGGTGCCGAACAGGCCCGCGAACCTGCGGCCGGCGGCCACCTCTTCGGCCAGCCGCTCCCACAGCGTGGTCAGCGTGTCTGAAACCAGGCTCACGTGACCGCCCCCAGCTGGTGCACGGCGCGGGATAGCAGCCCGGTCAGCTCCGCCGGGGGATGGACGCCGAGCACGAGCAGCGCGGCGACCCCCGCGACCACGGGGACCACCATCCAGGCGCTCGGCTCGCCGCGTGGCAGGTCGGCCGCCACCCGGCCGCGCGCAGGGACGAGCAGCATCCGGTTCGCGGCCACCGTCAGCCCGAAGAAGGCCAGCGTTACCAGCACGATCAACACGGCTGGCGTCGCGTAACGGGCACTCGAAAAACCGCCCTGAACGATCTCGAATTCGCTCCGGAAGATCCCGAACGGCGGCATCGCGCACAGTGCGAGTATCGCGATCCCGAACAGCGGCCCGCTCCACGGCAGCAGGTCAAGGCCGCCGGATATCCCGGAGATGCGCTTGCTGCCGAACTTGAGCACCAGCACCCCGGCGCCCATGAACGCGTTGCCCTTGGCCGCGGCGTGCGCGAGCACGTGCAGCAGCACCCCGGCCAGCGCGATCGGGGCGCCGAAGCTCACCCCGATCGCCAGGATGCCCATGTGCTCGACGCTGGAGTAGGCGAGCATCCGCTTCACGTCGCGCTGGTCGAGCAGGTAGAGCGCGGCGAGCAGCAGCGACGCAACGCCGAAGACCAGCAGCACGTCGCGGGGGAAGGCCGGGCCGAGCGCTGCCGCCGCCACCTGGTAGTAGCGCAGGATCGCGTAGAAGCTCACCGCGAGCAGCGAGCCGGACAGCAGCGCGGACACCGGAGTGGGCGCCTCGGAGTGCGCGTCGGGCAGCCAGGTGTGCACCGGGAACAGCCCCATCTTGGTGCCGAACCCGACCACGGCGAGCACGAACGCCAGCCGCACCGGAGTGTGCGGCAGCCGGGCTCCCGCGTGCAGCAGCGGGGTGAACGAGAGGTCGTAGTGCTGGCCGAGCACCTGGGCGCCTGCGTAGTAGGTGAAGATCGTCGCGAGCAGCGCCAGGCCGAGGCCAGCCGACGCGATCAGGATGTACTTCCAGGCCGCCTCGGCTGCGCCGTCGGTGTTCTCGATCGCGACCAGCAGCGCCGAGATCACGGTGGTGACCTCGACCGCGATCCACAGCAGCGCCAGGTTGTTCATCATCGGCGCGGCCAGCATCGACCAGGCGAACAGGTTCAGCCCGGTGTAGAAGCGCCGCGAGTACCGGGAGAAGCCCGGGTCGCGGCTGCGTCGGCTCGGCGCCAGGTAGCCGATCGAGTACACCGCGACCGCGCCGTACAGGAAGCTCGTGGCCATCAGGAACACGACACTGACCGCGTCGATCCGCAGGTAGGACAGGTAGTCGAGGTCCCGGTGCGCGGCCGCGGGAACCAGCGCGAGCACCAGCCCGAAGCAGGCCACCCCGGTGACCGCGGTGACCGCCCCGGCCACCCGGTCCGGGGCGCGGAGCGAGACCGCCGCCGCGACGAACGGCAGGATGAGCAGCAGCAGGATGATTGCGAGCATCCCTACCCCCGCAGGCTGGTCAGGTCGGCGGTGGACAGCGACTCGGCGCGGCCGTGGTGCACCCGGATCAGCAGCTCGAACACGACGACGGCGACCAGCAGGTCGAACAGGAACGCCACCTCGAGGATCAGCGGCAGCCCGGCGGCGACGACCAGCGCCGCGAGGGAGATCCCGTTCTCCAGCGACAGGAAGCCGATCGCCTGCGACGCCACGTCGCGGCGCATGATCATCAGGACGAACGCGACCAGCACCACCGACACCGAAATCTCCAGCGCGGTGATCGGCAGGACGGAACTCTGGATGTTCAGGGCGCGGATCGAGAAGAAGCCGAACGCGGCGACCGCGATGGCCAGCAGCACCGTGTTGGCCAGGCTGAGCGACCCGCTGCCGGCGATCTCGGTCCAGCCAGCCGCCGGCTCGTCCTCGCCTGCCCGGCCAATGCCGCGCAGCAGCCGGCGCAGCACGATCGGCACGATCACGACCTTCAGCGCCGCGGACAGCGCGGCCAGCACGTACAGGTCCGGCAGGTGGCGCACGGCCGCGACCAGGACCGCGAGCACCGAGATCAGGCCGGACTGCACCGCGTACAGGCGCACCTGGTCGCGCAGCAGCGCCTGCCGGAACATGCCGAATTCCGCCAGCAGCACGCCGAGCGCGATCACGCTCGAGCCGCCGGAGTAGACGCTCGGCGCGGCGACCGCGGCCGTGGCCGACATCAGCCACCCCCCAGGTAGAGCGTGAACACGCCGAGCACGGCGAGCAGGAACGCAGCGGAAACGAATTCAGTGATCTTGAAAAGACGCAGCTTGGCGAACGAGTTGTCGATGACGGCCACCACGATCCCCAGCACCACGGCCTTGCCCACCAGCGCCACGATCGCCAGCGCCACGTCCCCGATCTGCGCGGTGGCGGCCAGGCCCCACGGCGCGACGAACACGTTGAGCAGGATCGTGTAGAGGATTAGCTGCTTCATCCACGAGCCCCACTTCAGCAGCGCGAAGTAAGGGCCCGAATGCTCGAACGGCCGGGCCTCCTCGATCATCCCGAACTCGTTGGTCCCGGTGTGCGTCTCCACCGGGATCCGGCCGGTCTCGGCCAGGATCACCATGAACAGCGCGGCCGCGGCGAGCAGGTGCGCGGGCCGCACGATCTGGCTCGCCGACGAGCGGACGGTGGCGGCCAGCGCGTACGGCAGGTCGGTCCCGGTCACCAGCGCGACGACGAAGATCACGAACAGCACGACGGGCTCGGTGATCGCGCTGAACGTCTTCGCCCGGCTGGCGCCGAGCTGGGCGTACGGGCTCCCGGTCTCCGAGGCGGCGATCGCGACCAGGAAGCTGGCCAGCGCGAGGATGAGCCCGCCGCCGAGAATGTCGCCCATGTAGCCGAGCGGCAGCCCGAAGCTGGTCAGCACCGGGATCAGCAGCGGCACGGTCAGGTAGCACGCCGCTGCACCCACCGGCGCGGCCAGGAACACCCAGCTCGCACCCTCGGGCGCGAGCGCCTCCTTGTGCAGCAGCTTGGCCAGGTCGTAGTACGGCTGCAGCACCCGGGGACCCCTGCGGCCCTGCAGCCGGGCCTCGACTTTGGCGATCACGCCGGAGACTCCCGGTGCGGCGACGCCAATGGTCGCGACCTGAAGGAACTGGATGACCGGGATCGGCAGAGCCGGGCTCACCGGTCCGCTCCCGCGGCCTGGACAGGGGGCTGCGCGCCCCCGCTATGTTTGCCGGGCTGCTCCGGCACCACGTCTGACACTGACAGCCTCCGTAAGCCAGCCGGTCTCCCGGACTAGGTTGCAGAGGCCATTAGCGGACGGTCCCGCGGTTACGGCGAGCCTCATCGCCGACTCCCCATTCTGGGGGACAGCCCCCTGCACCTGCAAATTCGGGCGGCTACGCTGTACCCACCGGCGGAGGGGCCCGCCGTAGACCGCGGATACGCCGCCAACGGTCCCTGCCAGAGGCAGGAGGTCGGCGGCGTGCGCCCGAGCCATGAAGCGGGCTGCTGCCCGTACGCACAGGCAGCGACCGGTTCGCTGGAACCAGCGTCCGGCCAGTCGGCCCAGCCGTCGGCTGTGAACGCAGCGACGCTGGCCAGCCACCTGTACGACTGCGAGGGGCTCTCCACGTACGAGATAGCCAGGGCAGTCGGGATCAGCAGGCAGCGCGTCGGACGCCTGCTGCGAAAGGCAGGAGTGCCGGTCAAGCCGCGGGGCGCGGGCCGACGACGAGCGCCCGCCCCGCGGCAAGCCGCGCTTACCGACCTTGCGGTACATCTCTACCTGCGCTCGAACCTCTCGTCCGGCCAGATTTCGGCTCTGATCGGAATGCCCGAACGGACGATCCGTGGCCGGTTGCGCGCACGGGGTGTTCCCATGCGGACGCGCGGACGGTCCAACCGGGAGGACAGGGCGGCGGCGCCAGTCGAATCGCTCACCCGGCTGTACGTCGGTGCCGGACTCACGGCCGCAGAGACCGGAAGGCGCCTGGGACTGCCCGCACGGGTTGTGCTTCGCACCGCACACGATCAGGGCATGCCGGTGCGCATCGGCGGACCGATACCACGTCACGGGCCCAGCGAGATCGAGCTGATCGACGCCCTGTATGCAGACTCGCTGGTGTGGCGGGCGCTATCCCGGCACGGCATAGCCCGGCGGCCGTCCCCAGGCCCCATCTGGCAGCGCTTCCCCGTCCCGGTGGACGTCGGCCCGGAACTGGCGAAGGAGCTCTACGTATCCTGCGGGCTGGGACTGCGCCACGTCGAGCTGATTACCGGCCAGCCGGCCGAGACCATCCGGGCGCTCTTGCGGGGGCAAGGCATCAAACTGAGACCCCCTGGCGGCAGATCACCCTTCCTGCGCAGATGGCGCGGGAGCCCAGAAGGATAAATTGGGGCAGAGCCGCCAATCGCGTGCCTGCCGATTTAGGAGCTTCCCGGCGATGACGATAGCCAGCCGCTTCTTCGGGCGGACGATGAAACTGCCGCCCGCGTCGAACCACGACGTGCAGGTCGAACGTGACCTGCGGGTGCCCATGGCCGACGGGGTGCAACTGCTCGCCGACCGGTACCTGCCGCACGTGGACGGGCGGCCGCCGCTGGTGTTGGTCCGCTCGCCGTACGGGCGGCGCGGGATCTGGGGGATCTTGTTCGGCCGGGTGCTGGCCGAGCGAGGCTTCCAGGTGCTGGTCCAGAGCTGCCGTGGAACGTTCGGCTCCGGCGGCACCTTCGACCCGTTCGGACCCGACGAGCATGACGACGGCCTGGCCACGGTCGCCTGGCTGCGCGAACAGCCCTGGTACCCAGGGTCCTTCGCCACGACCGGGCCGAGCTACCTGGGCATGGTTCAGTGGGCGATAGCTGCCGACGCCGGGCCCGAGCTCAAGGCGATGTGCCCGCAGGTGACGACCTCCGACTTCCGGGCTCCGTTCTACGGCGGCGAGGCGTTCTCGCTCCAGACGGCGCTGACCTGGGTCAACCAGGTCGCGGGCCAGGAACGGCGATTCGCGTTCGTCCGCCAGTCGCGAGAGGACCACAGGCTCCAGCCGCTGTTCGACAGGCTGCCGCTGCGCGATCTCGACCGGCTGGCGACCGGCAGCCACGTCGCTTACTACCAGGACTGGCTGGCCCACAACGATCCCGGGGACGACTACTGGAAGGGCCGCCGGTTCTCCGACACCCTGAACCGGGTGGCCGCCCCGGTCAGCATGGTCGGCGGCTGGAACGACATCTTCCTGCCGTATCAGCTGCGTGACTACGCCGCGCTGCGCAGCGCCGGGCACGAGCCCTACCTGACCATCGGGCCGTGGCGGCACGCCGACCAGGAGGCGGTGGCCGCCTGGGCGAGAGACTCGGTGGCCTGGCTGCGGGCGCACCTGCTCGACGACCGAAGCCTCCTGCGGCCGGACCCGGTCCGGATCTTCGTCACCGGCGCGGAGGAATGGCGCGACCTTCCGGCGTGGCCGCCGGACACCCAGCCGCAGCGCTGGCACCTGCAGCCGGACGGGGCGCTCGGCACCGAGCCGCCGGCCGCCAGCGAGCCGGACCGCTACAGCTACCACCCGGGCGACCCCACACCGAGCCTGGGCGGGCCGGTCGGCCTGCAGGGCGCGGCGCGAATGGACAACCGCATGCTCGAGGCCCGTTCCGACGTGCTGACCTACACCAGCACCCCGCTGCCAGCCGACCTCGAGTTGTTCGGCGAGGTCTCGGCAGACCTGTTCGTGCGCTCCAGCCGCGAGCACACCGACTTCTTCGCCCGGCTGTGCGACGTCGACCCGACCGGCGCGTCGATCAACATCTGCGACGCCCTGCTCCGGCTGACGCCGGGCCGGCCGGTTCCCGAGCCGGACGGCACCATCCGGCTGCGGTTCCCGCTCTGGCCCGCAGCCCACCGCTTCCGTCGCGGCCACCGGCTCCGGCTCCAGGTCTCCAGCGGCGCGCACCCCAGGTACGCCCGCAACACCGGCAGCGGCGAGCCGCTAGCGACCGCGACCACGTTGCTCAGCGCCGACCAGCAGGTGCACCACGATCCCGAGCATCCGTCAGCGGTCATCCTGCCCGTCGCCACCGCGGTCTAGCCGTTCCAGCCGGGCCAGCCGGGCCAGCACGCCGCGCAGCGCCTGCTCCCGGCCGGCCAGCTCGGCGAGCGTGCCCGCCGCCTGCCCGGCCGTCTGCTCGCGAAGAACCGCGGCCGCCCGCAGCGCTCTGGCCAGGCGGTCGGTGCTGCCAAAGTAGCGGCGCCCGGCGGCCAGGACGAGCTGCCTGGTCGCCTCGGCCAGGCGCTGCTGCAGGTCGGCCCTGGCCCGGCCGATCTGCCGCTCGGCTTGGTCGCGGATCTCGCCGAGCACGTGGTGGCGGGCCAGCCGCCGCCCCAGTTCGCCGGGCAGCCTGCGGCGGACCGCTCCGGCCAGCAGCTCCGCCTGATCGATGCTCTCGGCGACCGAATAGAAGAACCGCCGGTCCGGCGCCAGCCGCTCCTGCGGCCCCGGCGTGGCCAGCTCGAGTCCGAGTAGCTCGGCAGCTGCGTCGCGGACCGCGCCGAGCTCGGCAGCCAGGTCGCGGGTGAGCCGGTCGTCGAGCGCGGCGAGCCCGTCCTCCAGGCGTTCCCGCTGCGCCTGCCGCCACGAATCGGCACCGTCCACGGCCAGCCGGGCCAGCCGGGCCCGGCCCTGCTGCTCGATCTCGCCCGGCGGCGCCGCGGCCAGCTCGCCGTCGAGCAGGCCGCCGATCGCGGCGCGCAGCTCGGCTGCGAGCAGCGCGGTCTGGAGTTCCGCCGCCTCGTTCAGCCCGGCGAGCATCCGCCTGGACTCCGCGGCCGCCAGGTCAGCGGCGGCCGTGCCGCGCTCCTGGACCGCCGCCAGCCGGGCCGTAAAGGCCGTCACTCGCCCGGCAGCATCTGAGCTGCGCAGCTCGGCCGCACGCCGGGCCAGCGCTATCTCATCGATCCCCGCGCTGGCGACGCGGCCGAGCTGCCCGGCCGCCGATCGCCGCAGGTCGGCGGTTCTCCCGGTATCGAGGTACGCGCCGAAGTCGGCGGCGAACGCGGCGAATCCCGCGTCGCCAGCATCGGACAGCGCCGCCCGGGCCGAGACCGGGTAGACCCGCACCGGTGCGCCGACGGCCTGGCCAGCGATGCGCTCGGTGAACCCGACGGCCTCGGCCAGTCCGGCGGCGTCGGTGTAGTCCGCCTTGTTCAGCACTACGAACGTGGTCACGGACAGCCCGTGGACGCGTTCCAGCAGGTCGCGCTCGGCCGCCGAGACCGGCGGGTCGGCGGTCAGCACGAAGATCGCCGCGTCCATGGTCGGCAGCACGCCGTCGGCCGCCGCTGTGTTGTGTGCGTGCACCGAGCCGGTTCCCGGCGTGTCCACGATTTCCACGCCCCTGGCCAGGATCGGGGAATCCAGGCGGACGGTGATCGCCGCGACGCCGCGGGAGTTGCCGGAATTGCCGTGCTCGGTCCCGAATTTCCCGAGCGCCGATAGCGGGCAATGCGCGGTCCGGCCGTCGGTGAACGCCACCTCCATTGCCTCGCCGGTCCCATGTGTCACCGTGGTCGGCACGGCCGTCAGCGGGGTCACCCCCGTCGGCAGCACCTCCCGGCCCAGCAGCGCGTTCACCAGCGTGCTCTTGCCCCGCTTGGCCTCGCCCACGACCAGCACTCGCAGCCGCGCCGCCCGGAGCCGCTCCCGCAGCGCCGTCAGCACAGCGGTGTCGGATTCATCGGCCAGCCCGGCCAGTTCGTCAAACGCCGACGTCAGCGCGTCGGGCAGTTCGGGTGCGCGCATACCGCCTCCTACCTATTCAGGCAGGGACCGTTGGCGGCAATGCCGCGGTTCGATGGCGGGCCCCTCCGCCGACGCCTCAGCCTCAGGTTAACTCGCCCACGGCGCCCCTGGCGTCCCGCCGCTGCCCCTGGCGTCCTGCCGCGGCCAATGCGGCGCGCGGCGCCCATTTTCCCGCCCTTTCGACTCCCTTCTCGCGACCCTCCCGCGCCCTTCCGCTCGCGAAGCGAGGACCCATTCTCCCGTCCATTGCCCGGCTATCCCATCACCGTGCCGGGCTGAATGTTTACGCTTCGCCGCGTCAGGCGATATAGCCCCTGCCATTAATAATGGCTGCCAGCCAATTATTAGGTCAATAAAGGTTAATGGACTGGCATCACGCACGGGGGGAATACTGCATGCTAGGGCAATGGAGTGATCGCCTGCGGAGGCGAATCTCGCACCGCGCGGCGATCACGCTAGTCATTACGCTGTCCGTTCTGGTGGGCGCCACGTCCTATGCTTTTGTCGGCTATCTGCACCCATCGGCCGCCGGCCCTTCGGCCTGCAGGCGCCAGCCGATATCGGCCACGTCTGTCCTTTCCGGCTCACCGGCCGAGCTCGCCGCCGAGGTGGCGAACTCGCTGCTGGGATGCGCGTCCAGCGTCGTCGTCGCTAACGACGATCCGGCGTCTGTGGCCGCAGCCATGCCACTAGCCGAAAAGGCACACGCGCCGTTGCTGCTGTCCTCGCCGTTGTCCGCGACCGCGACCAGCATCGTTTCGTTCCGCGGCAGCCCAAGCCGAACCCAGTCGGCCAGTTCCGCGAGCACCCTTGCCGCCCTGCGGGAGATCAACGACCTGCACCCGCGCAACGTGCTCGTTGTCGGGCTGAAGACCAGCGAGCTTTCGGCGGAAATGCCTGGAGCCAGGGTGACCTCTAACCCGGCCGGGCTGGCGGACATGTCGCAGCCCAAGCCGCTGTCCCACACGCTCGTCCTGGTGTCCAAGCAGAACGCCGCCGTAGCGATGGCGGCCACGGCAACCGCGGAGGCGGCCGGCGCCAGGGTAGTGGCGATGCCGGGTTACGACCCGCGCGGCGACTCGGCCACGATCACTACGATCGCCAAGGACAAGCCGCGGGACGTCCTCGCGGTGGGCAGCGGTTTCGGGCCGGCGAGCCGGCTGGATTCCCGCCTCGCCGTGGCCAGGACCGGCGTGCAGTTGCCGGACGGCGGCCAGCTCATCGTGCCGATGCACCGGCTGATCGCGCTCTACGGGCGCCCGGGGACTCCGTCGCTGGGGGCGCTTGGCCAGCAGGGCATCAGCGCCAGCGTCACCAGGATCAAGAAGCTCGCAGCGTCCTACCAGGCGTACAGCAAGTCGCCCGTCGTCCCGGCGTTCGAGATCATCACCACGCTCGCCACGTCCACCGCGGGGCCGACCGGGGACTACTCGTACGAGACTCCGGTGGCCGCGCTGCGGCCCTGGGTACGCGCCGCGGCCAAGGCAGGGATGTACGTGATCCTGGACTTGCAGCCGGGCCGGGCCAGCTTCCTGCAGCAGGCCAAGATGTACCAGCCGCTGCTGGAGCTGCCGAACGTCGGCCTGGCTCTCGACCCGGAGTGGGCGCTGAAATCAAACCAGCTGCCGCTGCGGCAGATTGGCAACGTCGGCATCACGCAGGTGAACAGCGTCGTCTACTGGCTGGGCGAGCTCACCGCGGAATACCGCCTTCCGCAGAAGCTCCTCGTGCTGCATGAGTTCAAGGCCGGGGAGATCAGCGACCTGCCGGCTCTCGACGCCCATAACGACGACCTGGCCGTCGTCATGGACATGGACGGGCAGGGCACACCGGCGATGAAGCAGGCGACGTGGAATTTCGTCACGCACACCACGCCTGCGGGGGTGCCCTTCGGCTGGAAGGATTTCTTCGTCAAGGATTCGCCCATGCTGAACCCGAAGCAGACGATGGCGCACTCACCACAGCCCGTGATGATCTCCTACGAGTAAATGTCCCAGCCTCTGCGCCCGGCTCTTACTCGCTGTCGGGGAGGTAATGGCGGGTCTCCGGGTCGGTGGACGGGTCCACCCAGACTCGCATGATCACCCTGCTGGTCGGATCGCGGAACCGCTCGCTGGTCCGCACCCACCCGGCACCCGGCCTGGCGGCCTGGGCGTGCCCGCGCCGCCTGGGCCTCGGGGCCGGGCCGGGTGCGGCCGGGCCGGGGGCCGGGCCAGCAGGCTGCGGCAGATCCGCCACGGCCGCGGTGGCCTCGTCCAGGTACGTCGCGGCCAGCACGACCTCCACCCGCCGGCGCAGGTCATCGAGCTCGAGCTCGCCCCGGGCGTAGTGCTCCTGGAGCCGGGCAACCAGGCGCTCCCGGCCGGCCTCAGTGATCAGCGATCGCGGCCCGCCGGGAGCCGGTGTCCCGGCCATGGCTAAGTGGCGGGACGGACCACGACCGCCGTTCCGTAGGCCACGATCTCGGTGAACTGCTGCCCGATCTCGGAGGAGTCGTATCGCATCGCGATGACCGCGTTGGCGCCCAGCAGCTTGGCGTTCTCGATCAGCCGGTCGAGCGCGTGCCTGCGGCTGTCCTCGAGCAACTCGGTGTACTGGGACACCTCGCCCTGGCGCAGCGCCTTGAATCCCGCGCCCACGGATCTGGCGAACCCCATGCTGCGCACAACCAATCCGAAGGCGACCCCGAGATCCCGCTCGACCGCCATGCCGGTCAGCCCCAAGGCCGTGGTCACCGGAAATCCGGCTGCTGAAGGTTCGGTCATGGCCATCATCCTACGGTGACGGACCTTCGACCCCCGGCAGCTAAGGCTCGCGTCCGGTCCTCAGCCCTCGCTGTCCTTGCGGCGCCCGAAGACGAAATAGGACAGCGGTATCAGCCCCGCCGAGTTGATGAGCAGCCCGGCGAACCAGGCCCACTTCGGGCCGCGGACCTGGTCGGCCGCGCGGCGCTTGAGGTCGATCGCAGCCGCCGCCTTGAGGCCAGCCTCGGCCACGCCGCCCACGATGATCAGCTTGCGGGTGCGAGGGCTCAAATCGCTCCATCGCTTAGCCATGGCTCCCGATGACTCCCTCCGCACCTGCCGCGACCAATCGCCCGTACTTTACACCGCGCGTTTTGCCGTGCCGGGTCGGTCACGGTCTCCAGGCTGACACGGTGGCATGGCCGATATGTCAGTAGGGTCGGGTTTAGACCGCAGGCTCGCGCCGGAAAGGACAACGCACGTGCGCGCAGTAATCGCCGAGGCACACGGCGGGCCCGAAGTCCTCAGGCTCGCCGAGCACGATTCCCCACAGCCCGGCCCCGGGCAGCTCCTCGTCGACGTGACCACCGCCGGCGTCAACTACATGGACATCTATCAGCGGGAGGGCCGCCCGCCGTACCGCGGCGACGTCCCGTTCGTGCTGGGCAGCGAAGGATCGGGAACGGTCGCGGCCGTGGGCCCTGACGTGCCCGGCGTGCGGCAAGGCGACCGCGTGGCCTGGACCGGCATCTCCGGCTGCTACGCCGAGCAGGTCATCATTCCCGCCAACCGCGCGGTCCCGGTGCCCGAGGAGATCGACCTCGAGATCGCCGGCGCGGTCATGCTGCAGGGCATGACCGCGCACTATCTGGCGACCGACACCTACCCGGTCGCGGAGGGCGATCCGGCCGTCGTGCACGCAGCCGCCGGGGGCGTTGGCCTGCTGCTCACGCAGATAGTCAAGATGCGCGGCGGCGTCGTGATCGCGACGACCTCCACGTTGCAGAAGGCGGAGCTGGCACGGGCCGCGGGCGCGGACCACGTCGCCGGGTACGACGACTTCGGCGTCGTCGTCCGCGAGGCAACCGGTGGCAAGGGAGCCACGGTCGTGTACGACGGCGTCGGGCAGGCAACGTTCGACGCCAGCCTGGCCGCGCTGCGCCGCCGCGGCTACATGGTGCTGTACGGCGGGGCCAGCGGACCGGTTCCGCCGGTGGATCCGCAGCGCCTGATGACGGGCGGGTCGCTGTTCCTCACCCGGCCCACGCTGGTCGACTACATCGCGACCCGTGAGGAGCTGCTTTCCCGGGCCGAAGACCTGTTCGGGTGGATCAGGCAAGGCAAGCTGGACGTCCGCATCGGCGGCCGCTACCCACTCG
Organism: uncultured Actinomycetota bacterium; assembly: GCA_963833885.1. Taxonomy (GTDB): domain Bacteria; phylum Actinomycetota; class Actinomycetes; order Streptosporangiales; family Streptosporangiaceae; genus JASHPR01. The sequence continues at coordinate 32,612 of CAWHZU010000002.1, forward strand.
CCGAGGCCGCACGCGCGCACGAGGACCTGGCGGCCAGGCGCACCACCGGCAAGCTCATCCTGCTGCCCCGCTGAGCGGCCCGGTCGCCCGGCGCAGCTCGCGGAGCGCATCCTTGCGGTTCTGGCCGGTGAGCCGGTCGATGAACAGGATGCCGCGCAGGTGGTCGGTCTCGTGCTGCAACACCCGCGAGAGCTCGCCGGAGCCGGTCAGGGTGACCGGATCGCCGCGACGGTCGACACCGGTGACCACGGTGGTCATCGCGCGCAGGCACCAGGCGGACAGGCCCGGGATGGACAGGCAGGCCTCCACGCCGTCGTAATCACCGGACGTCGCCGCGATGACCGGGTTGAGGATGCAGCCATGCTGGCCGTCGAAGTTGTAGGAAAAGGCGGCCAGGCTGACGCCGATCTGCGGAGCGGCCGCAGGCCCGGCCGGGCAGCAGGACGCTCTCGAGCAGGTCGTCGACCAGCCGGCCGGTGGCGTCATCGAACCTGGTTACCGGGTCGCACGCGGTACGCAGCACGGGATCGCCGAGTAGCCGCAGTGGCTGGACGGTCACCGGTCCGCCGCTGGCGCCTGGTCGGCGACCAGCTTGCCGATGCGGTCGAGTACCAGGTCGTGCCAGCGCAGCTCGGCCTCGATCCGGGTGATGGCGTGCTCGATGATCAGATCGTCGGCGGCGGTCTGATCGGGCCAGGACCGCTCCCGCTCGTGCGCGAAGAACGCGGCCCTGGTGGCCAGCGCCTCGCGGCGGCTGGTGAAGTAGCCGCGCAGCGCGTCCTCGTCCAGGTCTGCGCTCACGGCTAGGGCCAGGTCGACTGGATCGGGCCGCAGCGCCAGCTCGCGGAGCGCCTCACCGCGCAGCGCCCGCAGTTCCCTGCGGCCCTCCGGGGTGATGGCGTAGACCGTGCGCGCGGGCAGGTTCCCCTGCTGTTCGGTGCGGACCGGCTCGATCAGCCCCTCGTCCTGCAGCCGGTGCAGCGCCGCGTACAGCGATCCCGGCTTGACCTCTGACCACAGCTCGGTCCGGTCGACGCGCGCGTCCCGGCGGATCTGGTGCCCGTACATCGGGCCGCGGCGCGCGAGCGCGCCGAGCACAAACAGCCGAGTCGGATTCACGCCCCCAGTCTATCGCGACCGCTCAAATTTGAGCACTCAAAACAGATCGACAGGGCTCGGCCGGTCGCGCCGAGCGAGCCAGCGCCTCGCGGCGCCATTTGCCCCGTCCCCGCAGGCCAATTCCCCGCGCCCGCATGTCCGGACGGTCTTTAATGGAGCGCAAGTGTCGCGAGTGACCGCTGTGGGGTGGCCTGATGCGTATTCGTCCGGCGGCGCAGCACCGGGCGAGCCGGCGGCGCCGGAGCTTTGGCGTGCTCTGCGGTTTCCTGCTGACTCCAGTCGCGATTGCCGTTGCGATCTACCTGACCGCGGGCGGCGGGTTCGTGCGGCTCGGCCTCAGCAGCAACGGTCCGGCGCAACCCAGCCCCAGCCCGGCGGCCAGCGCCGCGAGTCCGAGCGCCACCAGTCCCGCGAGCACCGCCTCACCGAGCCCGTCGCCGTCGGCCGACCCCAGCCGGGCGGCGCGCAAACACCACCGGCGCCGGACCCAGGCTCCCGCGTCCCCCAGCCCCGCGGCGACCACGGCGCCGCCCACCCAGCAGACGGCAGCCGACCAGGTGCTCGCGCTGATCAACCAGGCCCGCGCCCAGGCGGGCCTTCCCCCGTACTCGTTCCTGGCCGGGCTCAACAGCAGCGCCGCGGCGCACAACGGGCGCATGGCGGACGGCTGCGGGCTCTCGCATCAGTGTCCGGGCGAGCCGACGCTTGGCACACGCGAGACCGACGCCGGCGTGAAGTGGACGGCGGCGGGAGAGAACATCGGCGAGGGCGGACCGGTCTCGGACACCTCGGCGGCGATCGCCCAGATGGCGGTCGGCCTTACCCAGGACATGCTGAACGAGAAGCCGCCGGATGACGGGCACCGCCTCAACATCCTCAGCAGCACGTTCACGTCCATCGGCATCGCCGTGAGCATCGACAGTTCCGGCACGGTCTGGATGACCCAGGACTTCGCAAATTAGCCGGTAACGGACAGCGCAGCCGGACCGGTCCGCGCGGGCATTAAAGGCAACGGTCCGTTGCTGCTACTAGGGACGACAGCAGCGAGCCGGCGGTGCCGTGCCAACCAGCCCCGGCCCCGGCCCCGCTCTATCTGGCCCAAGCGCGGGCGCCATGAGCGTCCGCTGACCGCGAAACGGGGCCTGGAACAAAAGAGGGCCGCTCCCTGCTGTATGAGTGTAATCAAGTAAGACTCAACCAGGGAAGTGACCTGATGAGCGAGACCCTCTCCCTGCCGGTTTTGCCGCTCGACGACACCGTCGTGCTGCCCACCATGGTGGTTCCGGTGGAGATCTCGGGCTCCGAGGTTCGCGCGGCGATCGAAGCGGCGCGGCTGTCGGCGTCCGCGCCTGGCGACGCGAAGAACTCCGACGCCAAGCCTCAGCTGCTGCTGGTGCCACGCATCGGCGGCAAGTACTCGTCGGTCGGGACGCTCGGCGTGGTCGAGCAGACCGGCCGGCTGCCCAGCGGCGAGCCCGCCGCTGTTATTCGCGGCCTGTCCCGGGTGCGCATCGGCACCGGGACCGTGGGACCGGGCGCCGCGCTGTGGGTCGAGGGCACGGTTGTGGACGAGCCGCCGGCCACCGGACGAACCCAGGAGCTGGCCCGCGAGTACCGCACCATTGCCACGTCGATCCTGCAGAAGCGCGGCGCGTGGCAGGTCATCGACGTGCTGCAGAACCTCACCGACCCGTCGGCGCTGGCCGACAGCGCGGGGTATGCCGCTTACCTGACCTCCGAGCAGAAGAACGAGCTGCTGGAGACCGTCGACCCAGAGCAGCGCCTCGAGAAGCTGACCAGCTGGGCGCGTGACGCGCTCGCCGAGCTCGACGTCGCCGAGACCATCCAGAACGACGTCCGCGAGGGCATGGAGAAGCAGCAGCGTGAGTTCCTGCTGCGCCAGCAGCTCGCGGCGATCCGCAAGGAGCTGTCGGAGCTCGACGGCAAGCCGGGCACCGAGGAGGACGACTACCGGGCCCGGATCGAGGCCGCCAACCTGCCGGAGAAGGTCGAGGAGGCGGCGCTCAAGGAGGCCGACAAGCTGGAGCGCAGCTCGGACCAGTCGCCCGAGGGCAGCTGGATCCGCACCTGGCTTGACACGGTCCTGGAGATCCCGTGGAACGAGCGGTCCGACGACGCCTACGACATCGCGGGAGCGCGCGCGATCCTGGACGCTGATCACGCGGGCCTCGACGAGGTGAAGGACCGGATTATCGAGTATCTGGCCGTGCGCAAGCGCCGGGCCGACAAGGGCCTCGCCCTGGTCGGCGGCCGCCGCAGCGGCGCGGTGCTCGCGCTGACCGGACCGCCGGGCGTCGGCAAGACCTCGCTCGGCGAGTCCGTGGCCAGGGCGATGGGTCGCAAGTTCGCCCGGGTGGCGCTCGGCGGCGTTCGTGACGAGGCCGAGATCCGCGGGCACCGCCGCACCTACGTGGGTGCGCTGCCGGGCCGGATCGTCCGCGCGATCCGCGAGGCGGGCTCCATGAACCCGGTGATCCTGCTCGACGAGGTGGACAAGCTCGGCACCGACTACCGGGGTGACCCGACGGCCGCGCTGCTCGAGGTGCTGGACCCGGCGCAGAACCACACGTTCCGCGACCACTACCTCGAGGTCGAGCTGGACCTGTCCGACGTGCTGTTCATCGCGACCGCGAACGTGGCCGAGGCCATACCCGAGCCGCTGATGGACCGGATGGAGCCGATCCCGCTGGATGGCTACACCGAGGCCGAGAAGGTCACGATCGCACGCGATCACCTGCTCCCCCGCCAGCTCGAGCGGGCCGGGCTCGAGGCCAGCGACGTGAACGTGACCGACGAGGCGCTGCACCGGCTGGCCGCCGAGTACACCCGTGAGGCGGGCGTGCGCGCACTGGAGCGGAGCATCGCCCGGGTCCTGCGGAAGATCGCGGCGCGGATCGCCTCCGGCGAGTCGCAGCTCCCGGTCACCGTCGGCCCGGACGACCTGCACGGCTACCTCGGACACCCGCGGCACACCCCGGAGTCGGCCGAGCGCACCGCGGTGCCCGGCGTGGCCACCGGCCTCGCGGTCACCGGAACCGGCGGCGACGTGCTGTTCATCGAGGCGTCGCTGGCCGACCCGGAGACCGGCAGCACCGGCGTCACGCTCACCGGCCAGCTCGGTGACGTGATGAAGGAGTCGGCCCAGATCGCTCTGTCCTACCTGCGCTCGCACGGCGCGGAGCTGGAGCTTCCGGTCGGCGACCTCAAGGACCGGGGCGTGCACGTGCACGTGCCGGCCGGGGCCGTGCCGAAGGACGGGCCGAGCGCCGGCGTGACCATGACCACGGCGCTGGCGTCGCTGCTGTCCGGACGGCTGGTCCGCAGCGATGTCGCGATGACCGGCGAGGTCTCGCTGACCGGCCGGGTGCTGCCGATCGGCGGGGTGAAGCAGAAGCTGCTCGCCGCGCACCGGGCCGGCATCACCACGGTGCTGATCCCCAAGCGGAACGAGCCCGACCTCGAGGACGTGCCCGAGGGCGTGCGCGACCAGCTGGAGATCCACCCGGTCAGCGACGTCCGTGAGGTGCTGGATCTGGCACTCGAGCCAGCGACCTCGCGCACGGCCGTCGCCGCCTGACCTAGCCGCCAGGCTGCAACACGGGGCCGGCCCACCGGAACACACGGCGGGCCGGCCCTGCCGCGTCTCTGCCTGGATAACCGGCTCAGTCGCTCCGGCGGGGCCTGCGCGAGAGCGAGGCGGCGATGTCGGCCGCCAGCCCGACCGCTTCCTCACGGGTCAGCGTGCCCGTGCCGATCCTGATCGCCGGCGGGGACGCGATGCGGAATCGCTCGCCCGGGGCCACCGCCCATCCGCGTTCAAGCAGCGCGCCGGTCACGGCGGGCTCGTCTGCCACCGGGACCCAGACCGCGAGACCGGACCGCCCCACGGCGGGCACTCCGTGGGCGGCCAGCGCGTCGATCAGGTAGCCACGGCGCTGTGCATAGGCGGCCGCTGCGCGGGCGAACAGCCGGTCGGTCGTGCGGTCCGCCCACAGCTCCGCCACGATCTCCTGCAGCAGGCCGCTCACCCAGCCGGTGCCGAGCGCCTGCCGGCCCTCGACCCGGGAGACCGTGACCTCGTCCCCGGCCATGACGGCAAGTCGCAGATCCGGGCCGATCGACTTGGAGACGGAACGTATAGCAGCCCATCGCTCGGCCACGCCGGCGACGCTGTGCGCGGCGGCTCCGGAGACGGGGCCCGCGTGGTCGTCTTCGATGACCAGAACGTCGCGAGCGGCGGCGAGCACCTCGGCCAGACTTGCGGCCCGCTGCTCGTCCCGGGCCGCGCCGGTCGGGGCCTGTGCCCGCGGGGTGAACAGCACCGCCCTGCAGCCACGGGCGAGCGCGCCCTGCAGCGCGGCAGGCGTGACGCCGCCCTCGTCCAGCGCCATCGGCACGGCGCTCAGGTCGAGCGCGGATAGCAGGTCGAGCACGGGAGGGTAGCCGGGATCCTCGACGGCGACGCGGTCGCCAGGACGCAGCCACGCGCCGAAGACCCGCTCCACGCCGTCGAGCGCGCCGCCGACCACCGCCAGGTGATCCGCGGCGATGCCGTCGGCCGCGAACCGCTCGGCCGCCAGCCGGCCAAGGCGCGGGCTGACCGGGGGCTCGCCGTAGAGCCTGTGCTGCGGCCGCACGCTCGGCAGCTCGGGCAGCAACGCGGGATCCGGGCTGCCGGCCAGCAGGTTGCGCGCTCCGGGCGGCGCCACCAGCGGCGGCCGCGGCCCGATCGGCGGCGCCCCGGTGATCTTGGTCCGGCCCGCCCGTTCCCCCGCGCGATCCCCTTTTCCCGCAGCTCACGGTAGGCCGAGGCGACCGTGACCGGGCTCAGGCCAAGCGCGGTAGCCAGCGCCCGGACCGGCGGCAGCAACACCCCGGGCTGGGCCCGGCCCTCGCGCACCGCGGTCTCGACGTCGCGAGATATCTCACTGGCATTGCGTCCCTGCGGCCTGTATTGTATCAGCATAAACAAATTATGTACTGTAACGTATTGAGTAGCAAGGGTTACATCATGATCACCTTCTCCCCCGAGCTCGAGGGACGCGTTGTGCGGCTCGAGCCGCTGCAGCCGGAGCACGCCGCCGGCCTGGCCGCGGCGGCCGCCGAGGACCCGTCGCTGTACGGGCTGAGCCCGGTGCCGCAGGGCGAGGCCGCAGCCGGAACGTACATCGCGACCGCCACCGCCCAGCGCGACGCGGGCACAGCGGTGCCGTTCGCGGTACGACGGCTCGCGGACGGCGCGGTCATCGGCTCCACCAGGTTCTGGGACCTGGTGCGCTGGCCGTGGCCGGAGGGCCACCCCCGGCACGGCACCGACGCCCCGGACGTGTGCGAGATCGGGCACACCTGGCTGGCCCGCTCCGCGATCCGCACCGGCGCGAACACCGAGATGAAGCGGCTGATGCTGGAGCACGCGTTCGAGGTCTGGCGGACCGAGTCGGTCTGCCTGCACACCGACGCGCGGAACGAGCGGTCGCGCCGCGCGATGGAACGGATCGGCGCGCAGTTCGAGGGGATCCTGCGGGCGCACCGGCTGGCGACCAGCTGCCTGCCGCGCGATTCGGCGCGCTACTCGATCACCGCGCCCGAGTGGGCCGCAGTGAAGCGCCGCCTCGACGGCCTGCTCGGCGTGCACGAGGAAGCGGCGGCGCGGCCGTGAGCAGCCGTCCGGCCAGCGCCAGGGCCACCGTGCGGCGCAACCCGGAACGGGCGAGCTACGGCACCGCAGCCGTGCACGCGGTGCTGGACGCGACGCCGGTCTGCCACGTGGCCACGGTGCGGGATGGACGTCCGGTGGTGCTGCCGATGGTGCACGCCCGCCGCGGAGACATGCTGGTGATGCACGGCTCGGTCGCCGCCGGGCTGTTCCGCGACATGCGGCGGTCCAGCCCGGTCTGCGTCACCGCGACCATATTTGACGGACTGGTTCTCGCCCGGTCGGCCCGCAGCTACTCGGTGAACTACCGGTCGGTGACCGTGCACGGCGATGCCGCCCTGGTCACCGATCCCGACGAAGTCATGCTCGGCATGCGGGCCCTGATCGAGCACGTCACTCCCGGCCGGTGGGAGCAGGTCCGCCGACCCGAGCCTGACGAGCTGCGGGACACCGCACTGTGGCAGGTTCCGATCGAGGAGGCCTCGGCCAAGGCCCGCAGCGGAACCACGCTCGACCCCGAGTCCGACTTCGGCTGGCCGGTCTGGGCCGGCCACATTCCCGCCCGCCTGGTCTTCGGCGCGCCAGTCCCGGCCGATCACCTGCCGGGCAGCGTCGACCCGGCCGGCCGCGACGTGATAGTGAATCCCGCCTTCGGGGACGTCAGCCCTGCGGCTTCAGGCCGTCCAGGATGATGCCGATCAGCCGGTCCGGCTGACCCGGGTCGGTGGGCGTGTGCTGGGCCGCAATGTTCACCGCGTGCACCAGCCTCATCAGGTCCCTGGCGTCGGCGTCGGGCCGCACCGCGCCCGCCTCCTTCGCGCGGATGAGCAGCTCATCCGCCGCGCCGTAGATGACCGCGGAACACGCGGACAGCAGCTCGGAGTCCTTGCCCAGCGTCTCCAGCAGCGCTGCGGTCAGGCTCCGTTTGGTGCTGCTGAACGCGGACAGCGCGCGCAGCCAGTCCGCCAGGGCCTCGCTGGGCGAATCGGACCTGAGCAGCTCGTCCGCCTTGGCGCGCATCGCCTCAACCTGACCGCGGTACACGGCCTCGAGCAGAGCCTGGCGGGTGGAGAAGTGCCGGTAGAGGGTGCCGATCCCGACCCCGGCGCGGCGCGCGATCTCCTCGAGCGACACGTCGTCGGCGCCGCGCTCGGCGAACACGGCCACCGCCGCGTCCAGCAGCCGCTGGTAGTTGCGCTGGGCGTCGGCGCGCATCGGACGCGGCGCGAGGGTGCTGGCCCCTGGGGACGACCCCCCGGAACCCCCCGCGACGGTGCTGGCCCGGGGCGACGCCCCTCCGGAACCCCTCGCGGTGTGCTGGACGCCAGCGGGCACGCCGGTCGCGCTCATCGGCTCACCTGACGCGCTCATCAGTCATCACCTTAATCGACTTGCCAAAGCGGAGGGTGCCTCCGTATAGTTATCGGAGGTTGCCTCCGCTTACATGGTAGCCAACTCAGAGGGCCCGTGGATATTCCTTCCGCGGGGCCCGGCCCGGATCTCTCCGAAAGGCTTTCATGTCGACTTCGTCGATAGCGCAGGTCACGACCGGCGGTCGCCAGCGCACCACGCGCCGGTCCGACCGCAGGGCAATCGCCCTGGCGATCGTGCTCGGCGCCCAGCTCATGATCATCCTCGACATGACCGTGGTGAACATCGCGCTGCCGAGCATCGCCCGCGGGCTGCACTTCTCCGAGCCCAGCCTGTCCTGGGTACTGAACGCGTACACGCTGACCTTTGGCGGCCTGCTGCTGCTCGGCGGACGGGCCGGCGACATCCTGGGCCGGCGGCGGGTGTTCATCGCCGGCATCGTGCTGTTCACCGCCGCCTCGCTGGCCGGCGGCCTGGCCACGTCGGCACCCTGGCTGCTCGCCGCGCGCGCCGTGCAGGGCGTCGGCGGCGCGATCGCCTCGCCGGCCGTGCTGGCTATGGTCACTGCGAGTTTCTCCGAGGGCAGGGAGCGAACCCGCGCGCTCAGCATCTACACCGCCGTCGCCATGGGCGGCGGTTCGCTGGGCCTGGTGCTCGGCGGCGTGATCACCGAGTGGGTGTCGTGGCGCTGGGTGCTGTTCATCAACGTGCCGATCGGGATCTTTGTGGCCCTGACCGCGCCGCTGTTCCTGCCCGAGTCCGAGCGCCAGCCCGGACGGTTCGACCTGGCCGGCGCGCTCACCTCGACCGCTGGGATGGCCTCCCTGGTGTACGGGTTCATCGAGGCGGCGTCGCACGGCTGGAGCAACCGCCTGACCATGGTCTCCTTTGCCGCCGCGGTCGTGCTGCTGGCGCTGTTCCTGGTCAACGAGTCCCGGGTTGCTCAGCCGATCACCCCGCTGCGGCTGTTTGCCGACCGTGGCCGGGCCGGCTCCTACGTCACCCGGCTGCTCCTCGTGGCGGGCATGTTCGGGATGTTTTACTTCCTGACCCAGTTCGTCCAGGACGAGCTCGGGTTCAGCCCGCTGCGGGCGGGGGTCTCGTTCCTGCCCATGACCGGCGCGCTGTTCGCCGTGTCCCGGCTCTCGCCGCGCCTGATGGGCCGGTTCGGCGGCAAGGCGCTGATGGTGGCCGGCCTGATTCCCGCGGTCGTGGGCATGGCCTGGCTGTCCCGGATCTCGCCAGGATCCGACTACCTGTCCGGGGTCCTCGGCCCGATGCTGCTGCTCGGCGCCGGGATGGGGGTGGCGTTCGTGCCGCTCACGATGGCCTCGCTGGCCGGCGTCCGGCCGCAGGAGTCCGGTGCGGCATCGAGCATGGTGAACGTGACCCAGCAGGTTGGCGGCTCGCTCGGGCTGGCGATCCTGGTCACGGCCTACAGCACGGCGATCCGGCATCAGACCGTCGTGCACGCCATGGCCAGCGCCTTTACCCTGGCCGCGGTCTTCGACGTGATCGCGCTCCTGATCGTCGTGGTGATCATCCGGGACCGCGCTCCGCAAGCCGACTGACGGTCACCAGCGGAATCCGGCCACCATCACGTGACCGTGTGCGGCCGCGGCGGGATTGAAGTACGACAGGGCCAACTGGGCCCGCGTGCTGAGCTCCGGGTGCCCAATGATCGCGCGGCAGAAGTTGGCGTAACCGGCCGCCGCCCGGCACGGCACGCGCCCGGACGTGACCCGCTTCCAGGGGCCAGCGGGCAACGCCGACCCGTACACGGCGAAGGCGCCGTCGATGTTGGTCTGCTCCACGAGGACGTAGCCGCGGCCGACCGCGGCGAAGCTGGCCACGCTCACCCCGGACGGGCTCGGCCCGGCGATGACCCCGGCCGCCGCCGCAGCATCCGGGGTCCAGGTGCCCGCCGGGCCGTCGGCCAGCCACTGGTAGCTGAGCGGGTTGCTCCACGCTGCCGGGCTGGCCGGCACCCGCGCCTCGACGATCGTCCCGGTGCACCGGCCGGCTTTCCGGCCGGTGCACGTGGGCCCGTACAGGTACAGGTAGCGGCCGGAGAAGACCGGCGAGCCGAGCGGCGAGCCGGCGAACACCGTCACGTCGTCGCTGAGCGCGCCGGTTGCCGGGTCGTACTCGGCCAATCCGAAGCCCTCGCGCACGAAGCCCCCGGTCCCGCCCAGCACGCAGTAGTTGTTGAACGTGATCAGCAGGTCGGGCGCTGACGGAACCCCGGTGACACCGCTGACCCACGACGCGGCGTAGCTGCCATCGAGCCCGCACGGCGACCCGCCCGGCATGACCAGGCCCGCCGGCTGCGCGAGGAACGGCGCGGGCGCGGCGCCTGCGCGTGTGGCGGGCCTGCCGGGTCGGCGGGCGTGGCCACCTCGCTGAGCTCGCCGGGAGCGCGGCCCGCCGATCCCGGCGAGCTCACGGCAGCGGTCGAGCCCTCGATGAACCGCTGCAGGCTCCAGCTTGACCGGCCGTCCCGGTCCGTTTTCCTGGCGTAGACCGGCGTATCGCAGAACAGCCACAGGCTGCGGGCCGGGTCGCTGGGCAGCGGCGAGCTGTAGCCGCAGTCGCCGGCCAGGCTGACCTGCCCGGAACGCTCGAGGCTGGACAGCACCGGCGCGGGCCGCAGCGCGCCCGGCGTCTTCGGCACGGCCACCAGCAGCACGACGAAGATCGCCAGAACGATGCCCGGGCCCAGACGGCGGAGCATCCGTGCTCGGTACGGCGCCGTCACAGATCGAATTTTATCCATTTCGCCGCGATTGCGGTCCAGTGTCCCGCGGGAAGGGTCCGACCGCTCCTCGCCCGACGGGTGCCACGGACCGGGGCCGCTCCTCGCCCGACGGGTGTCACAGGCCGACACCCCTCCTCGTCTGAGAGGGCGAACCCGCGGGGACCCCCTCGCGCCCCCAACCGCGCAGGAGAAAAGAGACGTGATGCGAGTCTTCGTGGCCGGAGCGGCGGCTCATCGCCCAGAGCTACACCGGCTGGCCAAACGCCCGCTCGGGCGGCCCGGTGAAGGACGCGGAGGATCCGCTGGACCCGTCGCCGCCCGCCGCGCAGCGCGAGTCGCTGGCAGCGATCCGCCACCTGGAGCGGGTGGTGCCTACGGCCGCGCCGCTGCAGGGGATCGTGCTCAGGTACGGCTCGTTCTGCGGTCCCGGCGCCTCGGATGAGTTCGTCGAAATGATCAGGAAGCGGCGGGTGCCGGTGATCGGCGACGGCGCCGGCATCTGGTCGTTCCTGCACATCCACGACGCGGCGGCGGTGACCATCGCCGCGCTCGACCGCGGTGAGCCTGGCGTCTACAACGTCGTCGACGACGAGCCAGCTAGCGTGGCTGAATGGCTGCCGTTCCTGGCCCAGACCGTCGGCGCGAAGCCGCCGCTGCGCGTCCCGACGTGGCTCGGCCGCCTCGCAGCAGGCGAGGCGGGCGTGTCGATGATGACCCAGATCCGCGGCTCGTCGAACGCGGAGGCGAAGCGGCAGCTCGGCTGGGAGCCGGCGTGGCCGAGCTGGCGGCAGGGGTTCCGCGGCGGGCTAAGAGCGTAACCGGGAGGGGGCAGTGACCACAGCCGACGTGTACCAGCAGCTACGGCCGCTGATGTTCGCGATCGCCTACCGGATGATCGGCAGCGTCAGCGAAGCGGAGGACATCGCGCAGGAAGCGTTCCTGCGTTACCACCGCGCGTCGTCGGCAGCGGGAATCGAGTCACCGAAGGCGTTCCTGTCCGCGGTGACCACCCGGCTGTGCATCGACTACCTGCGCTCGGCGCGCGCCCGCCGCGAGGCGTACATCGGCGAATGGCTGCCCGAGCCCCTGCTGACCGGCGGCCCGGCAGGCCCGCCAGGCCCGGCGGAGCTTGCCGAGCAGGCCGACTCGCTGTCCATGGCGTTCCTGCTGCTGCTGGAGCGGCTGTCGCCGGTGGAGCGGGCCGTGTTCCTGCTGCACGACGTGCTCGGCTACGGCTACGACGAGGTCGCGGCAATCGTCGGCAAGAGCGCGGACAACTGCCGTCAGCTCGCACTGCGGGCCAGGCGGCACGTGGCCGAAAGCAAGCCGCGCTTCGAGACCTCCCGGGTCAAGCGCGAGGAACTAGCTTCCCGGTTCTTTGCCGCCGTCGGCGGCGGCGACATCGACGGCCTGGTCAGCCTGCTTGCCGAAGACGCCGTGGTGTACGGGGACAGCGGCGGCGCCAGGCCGTCGTGGCCTCGCCCGATCGCCGGGCGCGATCACGTGGGCCGGCTCCTGGCTGGCCTGATCGAGCAGATCCGTCAAGTCGGCATCGTGATCCGGCCGGCCGAGATCAACGGCCAGCCCGGAGCGATGTTTCTTGACCCGGCCGGCCGCCTGGTCAACGTGTTCGTGCTGGACATCGCCGACCGGCGGATACAGACGATCCGCTCCGTCATCAACCCGGACAAGCTGCGTCACCTCGGGCCGCTCGCCAATCTGGACGACCTGCGCCGCCAGCTCGGGTGATGTGACCTACCAGACATTTTCTCCGGGCATGCGGGCAAGGCCTTTTGTGTTGCTAGCGAATGGCTTTCAAGAAATCAATCAGGAAAGCCCGACGAGCCGCCCAGGGCATTTGCGGAATGCCCGCCCGACCCGCCGTCGGATTATGTCGGCGTCACGGTGCGGTGACGTCAAGGAGGTGCTTGTCATGAAGCTCAGCCCACGGTTCGTTCTGGACAACCTGTTCGTCGTCGCCGGTGCTTTCCTGGCCGTCGCGGCGATGGTGTTCACGGCGCATGTGGCGGGTTGGGTCGGGTTCGGGGTCTTCACCGGGCTGACCGTGCTCGCCCTGGCCGGCGCGATCCTGGCGCGGACGGCCGGGCAGCGGCTTGGCCACGCCGTCCTGGGGATCGTCGGGCTGTGGTCGCTGATCGCGGCCCTGGCTTTCTCCGGAACGCTGCTGACCTGGCTGGTGTTCGCCGACGCGATCGCGCTCGGCGTGATCGCCCTCGGGGACCTGACCGCTCACGAGGTCACCACCGAGAACGTGGTTCACCGCCTGGTGGTCACCCCGGAAAACGCGGCGGACCGGATCGCCGCCTGACGCAGTCTTGAGAATGGGCCGGCCCAGGGGAGCCTGCCCATTCTTATTATTGCGGCTCGAATATCGGGACGCTGAGGTCGGCGTGGTCTTCCCAGGTAACGATGACGCGCTGGTCCACTTGCAGCGATTCCGGGTCGGCGGCTATCTCGGCCAGCATGCGGAAACCCTCGTCCAGGTCGATGAGGCCGACCAGGTAGGGAATGCGGGCGCGGAAGAAAGGGTGGCCGTGCTGCCGGATCACGGTGAACGTGTACACGGTCCCGGCGCCGGCCGAGTCCCGCCACTCTAGGTCGCCGCTGGTGCAGCAGGTGCAGTGGCGGCGGGGGTGGAAGACCACCTGGCCGCACGCCCGGCAGACCTGGTAGGTCAGCCGGTGCTCGGCGGTCGCCGCCCAGAACGGTGCCGTGTCCGGCTCGGGGAACAATGGCAGCGGGCGCTCGGGCTGCTCTGGCATCGCTGCTTACTCCGTTCCGAGGACGATCGTGGCGGCCGCGTGCCTGGTGCCGAGCATCCCGCCGTTGCCGTGCGCGACGGCCAGCCGCGCGCCGGGCATCTGAGACGTTGACTCGCCGCGCAACTGGCGGGTGGCCTCGATGAGCAGGAAGATCCCGCGCATGCCCGGGTGGTTGGACGACAGGCCCCCGCCGTCGGTGTTGAGGGCGGGCGCGCCGGGCTGGTCGAACCCCAGCCGGCCGCCCGCGACGAACGCCCCGCCCTCACCCTTCTTCGCGAAGCCAAGATCCTCGAGGATGGCCAGCACGGTGATCGTGAACGAGTCGTAGATCATCGCGATGTCGATCTCCTCGGGACGGATGCCCGCCTGGCCGAACGCCTCGGGCCCGGACCGGGCTGCCGCCGTGGTGGTGAGGTCAGCGCCGCTGGCCGGGTAGCCGACGGCCTCGCCGGTGCCGAGAATCCAGGCAGGCCGGGTGCGCAGGCCGGCCGCGACGGCCCGGGACACGATTACGACTGCGCCGCCCCCGTCCGAGACGATGCAGCACTCGAGCAGGTGCAGCGGGTCGGCGATCAGCCGCGAGCCGAGTACATCGTCGACGGTGATCTCACGAACGTTCCTGATGCCGATGTCGGCGAGGCCGGCGACCGCCTGCGGGTTGCGCATGGCGTGCCTGCGGGTGGTGACCGAGATCTCGGCAAGCTGCTCGGGAGTGGTTCCGTACTGCACCATGTGGCGCCGGGCGACCATCGCGTAGTTGCCGATCAGGGTCAGCCCGTACGGCCGTTCCATGTTCGCGGCGGGCTGCGCCTCGGAGCCGAAGCGGGCGCCGGTGCCGATCGCGCGGGACTCGCTGTGCGCCGCGGAGCCGTAGGTGAGCAGGGCGACGTTCGCCTTGCCCGCCGCGATGTCCCTGGCCGCGTGCGCGGCCTGGAACTCGTACGAGCTCCCGCCGACCGCCGTGGTGTCCACGACCCTCGGGGTGATGCCGAAGTACTCGGCGATCGTGAGGCCCTGCATCCGGCCGGCCTCGCTGGCGTCGTAGATGGCGTCCACGTCCGCCCAGGTGAGTCCCGCGTCCTCCAGCGCTCGCGCCGCGCACTCGGCCTTGATCTGCAGCGGGCTCAGGCCCCCGGCGACGCGCTTTTCGAACTCGTGGATGCCGGCGATCGCCGCGGCCGGTTCTGCCATCACGCCTCGTCTCCTGGCGGCAGGAACTCGATCCGGCCGCGGTCGATGACCACGGCCCCGTCCTCGGCCGCCGTCTGGAACCGGGCGGTGTTGCCCCCATCCTCAGGCAGCCAGACGGACACTACCAGCGTGTCGCCGGGCAGCACCGGCCGCGTGAACCGCCCGGACATCGACCGGAACCTCGCCGGGTCCGAACCGCACAGCGTGTGCAGCAGGGCCCGCCCCGTCACCCCGTAGGTGCACAGGCCGTGCAGGATCGGCCGGGTGAACCCGCCCCTGGCCGCGAACGCCGGGTCCGCGTGCAGCGGGTTCCGGTCACCGGACAGGCGGTACAGCAGCGCCTGCTCCGGCCTGGTCGGCTGGAGCACCCGGTGGTCGGGCTCACCGGTCGGCCGCCGCCAGCCGTTGCTCGGCCCGCGGTCGCCGCCGAAACCGCCCTCGCCCCTGATGAAAACGCCGCTTCGCGACGTCACCAGCTTGGCGCCGGTCGCCGCGTCGGTGGCCACGCTCTCGCTGGCCACGAGGGCGCCAGAGATCTTGTCGTAGATGCCGGTCACCGTGGAGACGATGTTTGCTGTGCCCGCGACCGGCAGCGGCTGGTGCAGCTCAACCGCCTGCTCGGCGTGCACCAGCATCGCCCGGTCGAAGCTGCCGAGCTTGCGGGCAGACTGCGGCTGCGCCACCAGGATCCCGAAGGTCGGCAGTACCTGCTGCTGGACGCCTTCGCTGTTCTCGGTGGTGAACTCCAGTTCCTGGAGCGGGTCCCCGAGGCCGGCCCCAACCCCGACCGCGTACAGCAGCGCGTCGGTCGACGTCCACGAGCGTTGCTGGGACTCGGTTGGCATGCCAACGAGGCTGTGGTCGAGAGCCATCCTGACCTCCGTGTCGCGGGACCCGGGCGGCGCTTTCCGCCGGTACTAGAATTTCGTTCCAAAAATAGTGTTCGGAGGTAGCTGGGCCGTGTCAACCTGACCTAGGAGGTAGCTGCCGGGAGGCGGCGACCGTGCCGACCGGCCCGAGGGAGTGATCGACGTGGGAGTCCTGGACGGGAAGATCGCCATCGTGACGGGCGCGAGCCGCGGCATCGGTGCGGCCATCGCCGAGCGGTTCGGCGCCGAGGGCGCCGCAGTGGCCGTGGCCGCCAGGACCACGGAGCCCGGCCAGTCGCGGTTCCACGGCACGATCGAGAGCACGGCCGCGGCGATCCGCGAGGCCGGGGGAACCGCGGTCGCGATATCCGCCGACCTGTCCAAGCCTGAGGACTCCCATCGCCTGGTCGACGAGACAAACGAGAAGCTTGGTCCGGTAGACATCCTGGTCAACAACGCCGCGGTGACCTATTTCACGCCGGTCGCCGATTTCAGCCCGCGCCGCTTCGCGCTGATGTTCGCCGTGCAGGTCGAGGCGCCGTTCGAGCTCGCCAAGCTGGTGCTGCCCGGGATGCGGGAACGCGGCCGCGGCTGGATCCTGAACATCTCCTCGATCGCCGCCCGCCCCCCGTCGCTGCCACCCGGAAGGTTCGCGACCGGATCGACCGTCTACGGCATGTGCAAGGCGGCGATTGAGCGGTTCTCGACCGGCCTGGCGGCCGAACTGTACGAAGACGACATCGCGGTCAACGCGCTGTCGCCCACCCTGGTGGTGCCCACCCCGGGAACGATCTTCCACCACCTGACCACCGAGGACGACCCGAACGCCGAGCCGCCAGCGGTGATGGCCGAGGCGGCGCTGATGCTCTGCCACGCCGATCCGAAGACCCTGACCGGCCGGGTTACCTACTCGCAGGAACTGCTGACCGAGCTCGGCGTCGCAATACCGGCATCCAGGTAGTAGCCGCACGAATCGCCACAGAGGGCACCTGGCGGCGGCTCATCGGGTAGAGCAGCCGCTCCAGCGGGGATAACGACCGGCAATGTTCCCGGTAATCGCGGTCGGCGGCGCGCTGGGCGCCTCGGCGACGGATGGCATCACGGCGGTCCTTGACGAGCGCAGCACCAAGCAGGTGGCGGTGCACCGCAGCGCGGTGTCGGTGGGGCTCATCTTCGCGCTGCTGCGCCGGCCGCTATGGCTGCTGGCGATCGCCCTGAACATCGTCGGCGTCGTCTTCCAGATCGTCGCGCTGCGCTTTGGCCCGCTGGCGCTCGTCCAGCCGATTATGGTCTGCGACCTGATCTTCGCCGTGTACTTCGGTGCCCTGTTCCGGCACCACAAGCCGGACCGGGTGATGCTGATCGGGGTGGCGTGCTGCGCCGGCGGGCTCGGCTGGTTCCTCGCGGTCGCCCGGCCGCACGGCGGGACCTCGACGATCTCGGTGGCCGAGGCGATTCCGCTGGGCATCGCGGTGGCCGCGCTGCTGGCGGCGTGCCTCACGGTGGCCAGGGTGGGGCACCGCATGGTCCGGCCACTCATGCTCGGGCTAGCCTGCGGGGTCTGCTACGGCGTCACGGCGTTCCTGTTCAAGCTGCTGACAGCCGGCGGCCACGGCGGCTTCGTCGGCCTGCTGGAGCGATGGCCGCTGTGGGCGGTGATCGTTATCGGCCCGCTCGGCTTCCTGCTCAACCAGAGCGCCTACCAGGCGGGCGTGATGGTGTCGCCGGTGCTCTCGGTCATCACGGCTGCCGACCCGCTGGTCTCGATCACGCTCGCGCACGTCGTGCTGCACGAGCAGCTGTCCAGCGGGCCGGTGAACATCACGATGGAGGTGCTCGCGTTCGCCGTGATGATCGTGGGGATCGTCACGCTCGCGCACCGGGCGCCGGTGGTCGCCCCGAAACAGGGGGCGACCATGCCGGCCCCGGTGCAGGCCGAGCGGTAGCCGTCAGCCGCCGCTAAAGGCCGATCCGCTGCGCCAGGCTCTCGCGGTGGTAGCTGGCGTCGCCGAGGAAGAGCTCGCTCGACTTGGCCCGCTTGAAGTAGAGGTGGGCGTCGTGTTCCCAGGTGAAGCCGATGCCGCCGTGGATCTGGATGTTTTCGGCGGCCACATGGAAGTACACGTCCGAGGCGTATGCCTTGGTCAGCGCCGCGACGACCGGGATCTCGGCGGAGTCCTCAGCCACCGCGGCCGCCGCGTAGCGTACCGCCGAGCGCAGCGAGGACACCTCGAGCAGCAGGTCGGCGCAGCGGTGCTTGATCGCCTGGAAGCTGCCGATCGGCCGGCCGAACTGGTGCCTGGTCTTGGCGTACCCGACGGCCATGTCCAGGGCCCGCTGCGCGCCGCCGAGCTGCTCGGCCGCCAGCGCGATCGCGGCGACGTCCAGGGTCCTGGCCAGCACCGCGCCCGCCTCTCCGGGAGCGCCGATCAGCCGCGCGGCCGGCACCGAACGGAACTCGAGCCTGGCCAGCTTCCTGGTCTGGTCCAGCGTGGGCAGCACCCGGCGGCTCAGCCCGGCGGCGTCGGCGTGAACGCCGAACAGCGACAGCCCGGAGCCGGTGGCGGCCACCACCAGGATCAGGTCTGCGGTATGCCCGTCCAGCACGAAGCTCTTGTGCCCGTCCAGGATCCAGCCGCCGCCGGGGGCGGCGGGCGACGCGGTGAGCCGCACCGCCGCGGGATCCCAAGATCCGTCGTCCTCGGTGACCGCCAGCGTGGCCACCGCCTGGCCGGAGGCGATTGGAGGCAGCAGCTCACGGCGGGCCGCCTCATCCGAAGCGGACAGCAGCGCCGTGGCCGCGATCACGGCGCTGGCCAGGTACGGCCCGCCGTACAGCGCGGCACCAAGCTCCTCCAGGACGATGGCCTGCTCGGCGAAGGAGAACCCGGCGCCTCCGTACTCCTCGGGGATGGCGATCCCCTGCAGGCCGAGCTGGGCCCCGGCCTGCTGCCAGACCGCCCGGTCCATCCCGTCCGGCGTCTCCATCAGCTCGCGGACCCGGGACAGCGGCGCCCGGGCAGCCAGGAACCGGCGCACGGCATCGCCGAGTTCCTGCTGCTCAGTTGCTATGGCCAGCTTCATGATCCCGGCTCCGATCTGCGGCCAGAGGTGACGACGAGCACGTCAAGCGCCTCGATCCGGTTTCCGTCGGCCCACAGGGGGTTGACTTCCAGCGCGCGTAGCGACCCGTCGAGGCGGACCGCGGTGTCCCCAACCAGGCAAATGACCTCGGCCAGCGCGTCGAGGTCCACCGGCCGGCCGCCGCGCCCGCCGGTCAGCAGCGGGCTGCCGCGCAGTTCGGCGAGCATCCGCTTCACCTGGCGCGGGTCCACCGGCAGCATCCGCAGGCTGGTGTCGCGCAGCACCTCGACCCAGACGCCGCCGAGCCCGACCGCGAGCACCGGGCCGAACGTGGGGTCGGCGGTCACCCCGGCGATGAGCTCCACTCCGCCGGTGCGCATGGGGCTGACCAGGACGCCGTCGATCCTGGCGCCGGGAACCGCCTCGCCAGCGGCACGCACCCGCGCGTAGGCGGCGCGGATCTCTTCCTCGGTGCCGGCACCAACCGCCACCCCGCCGATGTCGGACTTGTGGGCGATCTGCGCCGAGCAAACCTTCAGCACGACCGGCGGGCCGAGACGCCGGGCAGCGGCCGCCGCGTCATCGGCGGAGTTCACCAGCTCGCCCGGCACCACTGGCACGCCGGAACTGGCCAGCAGGTCCCGCGCCGCGGCCTCGGACCAAGGCTCGCCCGGATCGGCTGCGCCAGCCCAAGGCCCGGCGCTCCGAACAAGCCCGGCATCCCCAGCATCCCCGGCACCCCCGGCACGTCCGGCATCCCGGTGCACGCCGCGAGCCTCGGCATCGGGGTCCGCCCGGTTCTCCAGCCAGCGCAGCGCATGACCGAGCGCGGTCATGCCCAGGTCGATGCCGGGCAGCAGGTGGATGCCGCTCGCGCCCAGCAGCTCCCGCCCGTAGCGGCTCAGGTTCACGCACGTGTGGCCGACCGGGATCACCGGAACCGGGGCAGAAGCGATCCGCTCGCCGAGCCACCGGGCGCGCTCGGCGAGCATCCCGGCGAGCCCCTCGTCGTCGGGCCGGGCGTCCGGCAGGGTCAGCCCGGTGAACAGGACGAAGTCAATGCCCGGGTCGGCGACGACGGCGTCGAGCACGTGGTCGACCGCGGTGAGCGCCGCGGTCCGCCGGTTGGCCAGGAAGTACCCGGTCACGTCGATCGGGTTGCGCACCGCGGCGAACGGCGGCACGTGCGGCGTGATCGCCGCCTCGGTCTCGGGCGTGAACGGCGGGATCTCGATCGCCTCGGCCGTGGCGCGGTCGGCGATGAGGTCGCACGCGCCTCCCGACGTGGTGACCACCCCCATGCGCCGGCCAGCGGGACGCCGGCCGTAGCCGAGCAGCGCCCCGGTGCACAGCAGCTCCTCGAGGCTGGTCACACGGATGACGTTGAGCTGGCGCAGCACCGCGCCGACCACGGCGTCGTCGCCCGCGATCGCGCCGGTGTGCGCGAGCGCGGCCTGCCTGCCCGCCTGGCTCGCGCCCACCTTGAGCACGACGACCGGCTTGCCCGCGCGACCAGCGCGTTCGGCTGCCGCCGCGAACCTCACCGGGTCGCTGATCTGCTCCAGGAACAGGCAGATCACCCGGGTCGCCTCGTCCTCGACCAGGTACTCGAGCACGTCCGTGGTGGCGATCATCGCCTCGTTGCCCATGGTGGCGAGCGTGCTCACGCCGATCGCGTGAGCGTGGGCGAAGGCGAGGACGACACCGCCCAGCGCGCCGCTCTGCAGCGCGATCCCTACCGGCCCGGCCGGCAGCGACGGCGGAACGGTCAGCGCGAACGGGGCGGCCCGGGCGTGCGCGTTCACGAAACCGAGGCAGTTCGGCCCGAGCAGTGTGATCCCGTGCCCGGCGGCGCGTGCGGTCAGCCGGTCCTCCTGTGCCCGCCCCTGGTCGCCGACCTCGCGGTACCCGGACGCGAGCACGATAACGTTGCGCACGCCCGCCACCGCCGCGTCGTCGAGAACGCCCTCCACTGCGTCCGCGGGCGCCATGATGAACGCGAGGTCGACCGGCTCGGCCAGGTCCCGCAGGCCGGGCACCGCCGGCTGGCCCCAGACGGTGCTGTGCACCGGATGCACCGGGATCAGCGGGCCACCGAACCCGGCCGCCTTGCTGCCCGCAGCCACGAAGCGGGCCCACCCCGACGTGTCCGAGGCGCCGACCACCGCGATGCTGCGCGGGGCGAAGAACTCCCGGAGCCGACCGGGCGCGACGAGCGGGGCAAGCTGCGGGGACGGCATTCCGGATCAGCCCCCGACCTTCGGCTCCTTCGGCAGCCCGAGGCCGCGTTCACCGATGATGTTGCGCTGGATCTCGCTGGTCCCGGAGTAGATGGTCCCGGCCCGGCTGGACAGGAATACGTTCTGCCATGCGGTGGTCGGATAGCCGTCGCCCTCGGGCCGCAGCAGCGCGTCCGCGCCCACGATCGAGATCGCGAGCTCGCCGAGCCGCTTGTGGTATTCGCTCCAGAACAGCTTGGCTACCGAGGCCTCCGGGCCCGGGGGACGGCCCTGCGCGACCTCGGCCAGCGTGCGCAGCCCGCCGAACCGCATGAGCTGCACGCCGGTGAAGGCCGCCGCGAGCTGCTGGCGTACCAGTGGGTCGGCGGTCTTTCCGTACTTGCGGGCGGTGTCGACAAGCTCCCAGAACTCGCGCTCGTACCCTAGGTGCGCGGTCGTGGCCTGCCCGCCGCGCTCGTGACCCAGCGTGGTCATCGCCACCCGCCAGCCATTGTTCACCCCGCCGATCACGTTGAACAGCGGCGCCCGGACGCCGTCGAGGAAGTCCTCGCAGAACTCCGACGCCCCGGACATCTGCCGGATCGGCCGGTACTCAACACCCGGGCCGGTGAACGGGATCAGCACGTACGAGAGCCCGGCGTGCTTCTCCGCGGCCACGTCGGTGCGGCACAGCAGGAACATCATGGTCGCCCGGGACGCCCCCGAGGTCCAGACCTTCTGCCCGGTGATGACGATCTCGTCGCCGTCGATGACGCCACGGGTCTCCACCGACGCCAGGTCGCTCCCGCTGCCAGGCTCGGAGAAGCCCTGGCAGTACACGTCGGTGCCGGAGATGATCCGCGGCAGGAACCGGGCACGCTGCTCGGGCGTCCCGTGCACGATCACCGAGGGGCCGACCAGTGACTCGCCCATCCCGCGGTGCACCCGCGGCAGGCCGGCCCGGTGGAACTCCTCGTTCAGCACCGCGAGCCGCACCGCGTCCATGCCCTGGCCGCCGTACTCCTCCGGCCACTGCGGGCAGATCAGCCGCGCCGCGGCCAGCCTGCGCTCCCACTCCGCGTAGGCGGGGTGCGCCGCGGCCACGGCAAGCTGCTCGCGCCGGTACCCGCCTGCGGTGACCGCTATGTTCCAGTCGGCCAGCTCGGCGAGCCCGTCCGGCGCCTCCGCCGCGATCCAGTCCCGCAGTTCGGCGCGGAACCGCGCGATCTCCGGGCCGAGGTCAAGATCCATCGCGGGCCTCCCCGGGGCACAAATCCTAGAACGCGATTCCAGGTTCGATGAGATCCCGGTCTGGCCGGCAATGTCAACCCTTAAGACCGCCCGTTACGCTAGCCCCCCGCCACCCGCGCTCCGCCAGGCCCGCCTGGCTTCGAGGGACCGCCGGCCATCAGCCGCCTGGCGTACTCGATCACCGCGTCAGTGATCTTGTCGGCCTGGCGGCGGTTACCCGATGTGGCTACCTCGCGGGCGCCCTCGCCGATCAGCGACGTGAGAACCGACGCGTACAGCCGGTCCAGCGAGGTGTCGGGCAGGTGCAGCAGGGCGTCGTTCTGGCCGACCCATTCGTGGCTGCGCTGCCGCTGCATCACCTCGAACCCGGGCGGGCCGTCCCCGGACAGGAACAGCAAGGCAAGGTCGCGGCGCTCCCAGCTGCCCTGCAGGAAGGCGCGGGCCCCGGCGGCGAACAGCTCCCCAGGGTCGGTGATGCCTGCCTTTCTCGCGTCGGCGACGGCCTTGCTCGCGGCCTGCTCGTGTGCCAGCTGGTGCTCCTGCCACAGGGCGATGAACAGCTCGCTCTTGCCGCCGAAGTGGTGGTAGAGGCTGCCGACACTGGAACCGGCCCGCTCGACGACGTCGGCGATGCTGGCGTCGGCGAACCCGCGAGAGGTGAACACCTCCCGGGCGGCGTCGAGGAGCGCACGCTGCGTGTGCGCGGTGCGCCCCCACTGCCATCCCCCGCTGGCGGACCGGGCCGGCCGGGCCGGCCGAGCCCGCGACTGATTCTCCATGCCTCACCGATCCGTTGCGCCCACCGGGCTTACCGTTCCATGATCCCATCGGACGCCGATGGTGGGCCGCGGCGGCCTTGACAGCCCGGCTTCGCCGCCCGGAAGCTAATTCCAGAAGGCAATTCTAGGAAATCGAAGCTCCTGCCGAGAGGACTGGTGAG
The DNA here is from genome assembly GCA_963833885.1 of uncultured Actinomycetota bacterium. Lineage (GTDB taxonomy): Bacteria > Actinomycetota > Actinomycetes > Streptosporangiales > Streptosporangiaceae > JASHPR01. The sequence goes on from CAWHZU010000002.1 coordinate 55,874, forward strand.
CCGCCATGGGCCGACTCGATGGCCGGGTCGCGATCGTGACCGGCGCGGGACGCGGAATCGGCAGGTCGGTCGCGTTGCTGCTCGCCGCGGAGGGCGCCTCCGTGGTCGTCAACGACATCGGCGCCGCCCTGGACGGATCGGGCGGCGACGCAGGCCCGGCTCAGCAGGTCGCGGCGGAGATCGCTGACGTGGGCGGCAAGGCGGTCGCGAGCCTTGCCGACGTGTCCGATCACGGCGCCGCCGAGGGCCTGATCGCCACCGCGGTCGAGCAGTTCGGCCGGCTCGACGTGCTCGTCAACGTCGCGGGCATCCTGCGCGACCGGATGGTCTTCACCATGTCCGAGCAGGAGTGGGACGACGTGATCCGGGTCCACCTCAAGGGCACGTTCAGCACCACAAAGTTCGCCTCGGCCCACTGGCGCTCGGTGCGCGATGAGTCCGCGCAGAACCGCATCATCAACTTCACCTCGGTGTCCGGACTGCACGGCGCGCCGGGGCAGCCGAACTACGCGGCCGCCAAGATGGGAATCGTCGGCCTCACTTACTCCTGCGCCAACGCACTGGGCCGGTACGGGGTCACCGCCAACGCCATCTCGCCGGGCGCGGCCACCCGGATGACGGAATCGGTGCCGACCGAGCGCCGTCGCGCCGTGACCGCCACCGACGCCGAGCGCTCCCCCGACAACATCGCGCCGGTCGTCGCCTACCTCGCCAGCGAGCAGTCCGGCTGGATCAACGGGCAGATCGTCAGCTCCAGAGGCTACGAGGTAGCCCTCTACAACATCCCCCAGCCGGTCATCACGATCGTCGGCACCGGGCCATGGGACGTCGACGCGCTCGCCGGTCACATGGAGCGTTCATTTGGGCCCGCGCTCGGCAAAGACGCTACTCACCGGTAGACCGTGGCCCGCATTGGCCCTAACATGCCTGGGTTGTAGCGATACAGCAGGCTTGGTCCGCCTGACGGCGGTGCGCTGGAGGCTCCTATGCGCAGGGTCAGCGGGTTCATCCTCACGATCCTCGGCGCGTTTTTGCTCGTGGTCGCGGCGCTGCTGCGGGTCTGGGTCGCGCCGTCGGTGATCGAGTTTCCGCTGGACGAGTACCAGATCGTCCAGCTGGCAGGAACCGGGTCGTACTTCAGCCCGGCCAGGGAAAAGGAACTGGTCGGCGTCTCCGTGCTGGTCACGGAGACGACCAAGGGCGCGGACGTGGCAGGAAGCGGCGGCGCGGCCGTCTGGGATGGCTTCGTCGCCGTCCAGGACACCACCAACCGGGCAGCGATTGCATATGTCGCGTTCCGCGAGGCCCTCAACCGCAGAACCGGCGAACTCGTCGACTGCTGCGGCGCGTACGTCACCAACCCGGTGAACGGCAAGCCCAAATACTCGGTGCGCATGACCGGGATCGGGTTCGTCTGGCCGTTCGGCGCGCAGCGGCAGACATACCTGGTCTTCGACATCGGCGCCGGGCGGACGGAGCCTGCCCGCTACGCCGGCACCGCGAGGATCGGCGGGATCCTCACCTACCGCTACGTGGAGAAGGTGACGCCGACCAGGTTCGGCACCGAGCCCAAGAATTCGTTCGGGCAGTCGCCGGGCGAGTACTACAGCGCGACCAACACGTACTTCGTGGACCCGGAGACCGGGATGCCACTGAAGATAGCCGAGAACCAGGAGGTGACCCTGGCCTCGGGCGGGGTCACCCAATTGGTCAGCCCCGACCTTTCTCTCACGGAGACGGCGCGCAGCGTTCGGGCGGCCGTCAGCGGCGACGACGGCGTCCGCGGGGCGATCGCCCTCTACGAGAGCACCCTGCCGCTGATCGGGCTGACCCTCGGGCTCGTGTTCCTGGCCATCGGCATCCTCCTGGTCCAGTTCGGCGGCGAGGCGCCGAAGTCCGAGTTCGCGTGGGTGTGGCGCCGTGAGCTCAACCACTACCCGTCGAACGGGCGGCGCGTCCTCTACCTGACCGTCACCGTGCTCGCGACGATCACGCTGTACTACGAGCTGTACGTCGGCGGGTCGGTGTCCACGCTGCTGCTGGTCAATGTGCACATAAGCTTCGCGTTCTTTGTGGTGATCCTGGCCGTCGGGAACCTGATCGGCGCGTTCGGCTCGCTGTTCGCCGGGCTAGCCGACCGGCTCGGCCGCGCCAACCTGCTGGTCTTCGGGCTGCTCATCAGCGGGATCATGGTCGCGTACGTGCTGCCAACCGCGACCAACAAGTGGTCCTTCAGCATCGATTTTTTCGTGGTCGGCGCCGTCGAGGGCATCACGCTGGTAGCCACGCCTGCGCTGATCCGCGACTACTCCCCGCAGGTCGGCCGCGCCACCGCGATGGGCTTCTGGACCGCCGGGCCGGTGCTCGGCAGCCTGATCGTCACGGCGGTGGCCACGAACACCATCCCGGCGTTCGTCCCCGATCCGCGGTTCTGGACCCACGAGTACCGCATCTGCGGGATCGTCGGCCTCGTCGTGTTCCTGATCACGCTTGCCGGGCTGCGGGAGCTGTCACCGAAGCTGCGCGATCAGCTGATGGTGACCATGCGCGACCGGGCGCTCATCGAAGCCAGGGCCAGAGGGCTCGACGTCGATTCGATGCTGCAGCATCCGTTCCGCCAGCTGCTCAAGCCCGACATCGTCGTCGCCTCGATCGGCGTGTCCACGCTGCTGCTCGTCTACTACACGTCGGTCGGGTTCGGTCTGATCTACCTGTCCACCGTGTTCGACTTCTCGACGAAGAACGCCAACGGACTGCTCAACTGGGAATGGGGCTTCAACGTCATCGGGGTGATCCTGATCGGCATGATCGCCGACCTGGTCCGGGTGCGGAAGCCGTTTATGGTGATCGGCGGGATCGGCACGGCGCTGATGACCGTGGTGTACCTGGAGCAGGCCGGTCGCCACCCCGGCTACTACACGCTCGCGGTGATCCTGGCGCTGCTGTCGCTGTTCCTCGGCATCGCCTACACCCCGTGGCTGGCCAGCTTCACCGAGACCGTGGAGGCGAGGAACCCGGCGCTGATCGCCACCGGGCTCGCGATCTGGGGATGGATCATCAGGGTCCTGATCTTCGCCGCGTTCCTGGTCATCCCGTTCGTCATCACCTCGGTCACGCCCCTTGTGAACTACGGGCCCACGGTGCAGGCCTACGCGACCACCTACAAGAGCGAGATCGCGTTCGCCCAGTCGCATCCTGCCGTCGTGGCCACCGTGTCGAAGTACAAGACTCAGGTCCTCAACGCGCAGACGTTCGCGCCCGAGCTTGCGGTGATCCAGGCCCACCAGGCGCTCTTCACCAAGCTGATCGCCTACCCCAGTCCGTCCGCGATCCCGTCCAAGCTCGTCGACCAGGCGATCGCGGCGGCGGGAGGCGGCGCCAAGGGCCTTGGCGTTCTCACCACGATCGACGGCAACAGGGCAGCCATCGAGGGCGTGATCTCCGTCGCACCGGTGCTCGAGAAGCTGAAGCCGTACTCGGCGCAGCTGACCGCCCTGTCCAAGGTCCCGCCGCAGGTGTTCCCCTACCTGCAGGCCCACGGCGCCGCAGTGCAGAAGGCCGCAGCCGACGCGCCGGGCCAGTGGAAGGACTGGTACTGGCTGTGCTTCGGTGGCGCCGTGTTCTTCCTGCTGACCATCCCGCTGTTGCGCGGCCGCTGGAGCCCGGTCGCGGCCCGCCGCGACGAGGAAGAACATGAGGCGATAACCCGGGCCGAGCTGGCCGAACTGGAAGCCGCCCCGAGCCGCACCTCGCCCTGACCCGGGGTGCCACTACACGGTGGCATCCGGCCCGAAGCGGAACCCGATGCCGAACCGGCGCAGCACGGACCGCATCCACAGGATGGAGACGCCGATTCCCGCGACGATGAGCATGATCGTGGTGGCCGCCCAGACCGGCACGTAGATGCCGAGCGGGATGGTGGCCAGCAGGATGGCCAGGCCGACGGCCAGCAGGCCGAACACGCCCGCCCACAGCACGGTCGCGCGCCGGAAGAAGTCGTCCATACGCGGCTGATGTACGGCCGGGCAGCGCAGCCCGATCACTTCGGCGGCCAGCCGGGCGCAGATCGGGCTGTCTCCGCGCGCCGTCCGGGCGAACAGCAGGCACAGGCCGAGGTCCGCGAGCGGGAAGTGCACCAGGAAGATCAGCAGGTTGCCGGTGGCAATCGCGATCACGGTCTGCACGGTCAGCACGATCAGCGAGATCGTCACCAGCACGGGAACGGCGCCGGTCAGCAGCCTGCGGGTGCCGGCGGTCAGCCAGATGGCGGCGAGCATCGCCCACAGGCCGGCATTCCGGCCAGCGAGCCACGCCGCGAGGATGTAGGCGCCGGTCGGGAGCCCAAAGGATTCGGCCAGGTTCACCCCGGCAGTGCGCACCAGCCGGGCCGGCCGGGGCAATTCCAGGCACTCCGGCACGACCGGTGCCGTGACAGCCAGGCCTGCGGCGGGCTCGGACATGTCACTCCTCGCCGTCCTGCGCAGGCACCGGGCGTCAGCCGACCGGTCGCCGGATCTTGGCGGCGAACAGGTCCCGGATGCTAACGACGCCGCAGACCGTGCGGCCGTCAAGGACCGGAAGATGGCGGAAGCCGTTCAGCAGCATGATTTGCGCGGCTTCCTCGGCGGGCATGTCCAGGCTCGCCGCCTGCGGATCCGGGGACATCCAGGCGGAGACCGCCGAAACCGACAGGTCCTCACCCGAGGCGGCCGCGCGCAGCACGTCCCGCTCGGTCAGGATGCCCGCCAGGAACGAGCCCTGCAGGACGATCACCGACCCGACCCGGGCGCGGACCATGCTGGCCGCCGCCTCGGTTACCGCGGTATCCGGCGCGACCGTCACCACGCCGGTGTGCATCAGGTCCCTGAGCTTCGCCATGGCGTTATCCCCGACTCGATGTCAGCCGCTGTCCCCGACCTCATCAAGCTCGGGGTCCATGTGCGGGGCGGATGGCCCAGACAGTTCCTCGGAGAGCAGGCGCCACAGCGATCCGGCCCAGGCCGACACCTCCGGCCACCTCTTCCAGAAGACCTGCAGCGTCGTCTCGTCGAACTGCGCGTGGGCCTGATCTGGGGTGAGGCAGCGAGCGACCTCGTCGAGATCGTGCACCAAGTCAAGCAACCGGTCGCCGACGTCGTCCATAGGATCACCTCCCAGCGAGTGTAGGCCCGTACCGCGCTCGCGCGAAGACCCCAAAGTGACCGGGTGACTCACTCAAGCCACCCCGCCCGTCCCCCGTTGCTCATAGAGTTGTGGGTCATGGCAGGACGGCCGTTGCGCGAGATCGTCGATCCGGGCTGGGCTGACGCCCTGGAGCCGGTGGCCGACCGCATCGAGGCCATGGGCGATTTCCTGCGGTCGGAAATCGCAGCAGGCCGCCGGTACCTGCCCGCGGGCGATCTGGTGCTGCGAGCCTTCCAGCAGCCGTTCACCGACGTGCGGGTGCTGATCGTGGGACAGGATCCGTATCCGACGCCGGGACATCCGGTCGGCCTCAGCTTCTCGGTGGCACCCGAGGTTCGGCGGCTGCCGGCCAGCCTGGTCAACATCTTCCGCGAGTACCGCGACGACCTCGGCTACCCGGCGCCCGCCACGGGTGACCTCAGCCCGTGGAGCGAGCGCGGCATCATGCTGCTGAACCGAGTGCTGACCGTGCAGCCCGGGCAGCCAGGCTCGCACCGCGGCAAAGGCTGGGAAGAAGTCACCGAGCAGGCCATCCGCGCGCTCGCCGGTCGGGGTACCCCGCTCGTGGCGATCTTGTGGGGCCGCGACGCCCGAAACCTGGCCCCGCTGATGCCCGGTGTGCCGAGCGTGGAATCGGCCCACCCGAGCCCGAACTCGGCCGACCGCGGCTTCTTCGGCTCGCGGCCGTTCAGCCGCGCCAACCGTCTGCTCGAGGAGCAGGGCGCCGAGCCCGTTGACTGGAAGTTGCCGTGACGCACACAAATTTGCGCATCCAAAAGGCCGACGCTACGGCAAGTCTTCAGCAGTTACAGACGTCTCACCTGGTAAATTCCAAGGCTCGTCTGTTTCTCTGGCCTCACGAGCTACCCCACTCGGCGGCCGCACTACCTGCGGAGCCCAGACAGCTCGCCCGACCCTGCAAGGAGGATTCATGATCGGCGGCGGCCCGGCGGCCACTGACCATGATGGGACAGCCACCGACGTGGCAGCCGCGGCGGAGGCATTCGCCAACGCCGCCTTCCGGCCAGATGACCTGATTCAGCTGAGCTGCCAGGTCTCCGCGGACGGGCTGGTCACTGTGGCCATCCGCGGTGACCTTGACGTAGCCACGGTGGACCGCACGGTCCGTTACGTCACCGACGTCATCGACTCATGCGACGGCCCGGTCATCGCGGACCTCAGCGAGCTGGCCTTCTGCGACGCGTGCGGCCTCGGCGCCCTGATCAGGGTCAATACATACGCCGGGCAGATGGGCCGCAAGCTGGAGCTGACCAGCCCGTCCCGGGCCGTCACCAAGATCATGCGACTCACCGGCGTTGATGACTGGCTGCTCCTGCCGACGCTCGCGGTGGCAGAGACCTCGGCCGGTCGCTAACCCGCCTTGTGCGTTACCCAGAGCATCTCGATTGGCCAGCGGTGGGCCCAGTCGGGCGGCTCCATGGCCCCGTAGCCGTTGCGCTGGTCCGGGCCGGGGCGCGGTTCGATGAGATCGTCGATGATCAGGCCCGCCCGCCGCAGCGTGCGAACCCACTCGCCATAGGTCAGGTAATAGGCGGTGGCGCCGTCACCTTCGTCGAGAGGCCCGAGCGTGAAGTAATCGTGGTGCAGCCTTGCCGTCACCGCCTCGGCCTCGTCGTCATAGCAAACCGTGGCCCACGGGCTCATGACGGTGAACACCAGCCGGCCGCCTCGCCGCAGCACGCGGGCGGCCTCGGGCACGGCGATGTCCGGTGGCGCCCAGAGGAGTGCACCCTCGTCGCAGAACACCAGGTCGAAGCTGTCGGCGGCGAACGGCAACTGCTCCGCCGCGCCCTGAACCAGGCCGTAGCGTGCGGGTCCCATCGCGGCGCGCGCCGCGGCGAGCTGACCTTCGGACAGGTCGAAGCCGACCACATGCGCCGCCTCCTCAGCCAGGCTGCGGGACCATTGCCCAGCGCCGCAGCCGAGCTCGAGAACGCGCTGGCCCGTGACATCACCAAGCGCGCCCAGCTGTGCATCGGGGATCGAGTAGCACCCCCACAGCCGTGGTGCCGCTCCGATGCGTGGGTCGTGCTCCCGTTGGTACTCAACGCTGATCTTGTTCCAGAGGCGCCGGTTGGCTTCGATGCTGGCCATCAGACGACCCAACATGGGCAAGCCGCCCACGTCAAGGACTTTGCCGGGCCGGCTACAGGCCCGCCCGGACCTCGGCTGAGTCATTCACCCTGAGCTTGCGCTTGGCACGCTCGTAGAACGTCATGCGGCCCAGCCGGATCACCCGGGCGGCGCCGGGCCGCGGCGTGAGCTCGATGCAGTCGCCCCCGACCAGCCCGGCCACCTGACCGTCCACCTCGACCGCAAGCTCGCCGCTTTCGGGGAGGATGTCCAGCGCCAGCGTGTCCTCCACGGACAGCACCAGGCCGCGGTTGTAGGCCGAGTGCGGCGCGACCGGAGTAACGAGCAGCGCCTCGATCTGGGGATTCATGATCGGGCCGCCCGCCGAGAAGCTGTATGCGGTAGACCCGGTGGGAGTGGCCACGACGACGGCGTCCGCCAGGTACCTGATGAACGACTCCTCGTCGATGCGGATCGAGACCGCGGCGCTGCCGTTGCCCGGCACCCGAACCACGACGATGTCGTTGAAAGCCGTCACGGTCTTGCCGCCCAGCACCGTGTCGACGGCCAGCCGGGGCTCGAGCGAATAGTCCTTGGCATCGAACGCGGTGAGCGCGTCAGGCAGCTCGGGCACGTCAATTTCGGCCAGGAATCCCAGCTTGCCCAGGTTTACGCCAAGGACCGGGGCGCGCTGCTGGTCGGCCAGCCGCATCGCGCGCAGCATCGTGCCGTCCCCGCCGAGGCTGACGATGAGGTCGGAGCGCCGCCCCAGTTCCTCTGGCGTGACGCCGACCGCCGCGCAGCGCAGGCGGCTGATTTCCGAGACGATGCCGAGGACCCCGATGGATCTCTGCTCCGCCCAGCCCAGGATGGCGTCAACCGCCTCGGCGGAATCGCGCTGCGGGTGCAGGACGATGCCGACGTTATGCATCGCAGCCACCCGCCAGGAAAATTCTCATGCGGTGATGCTCCCCCATCCGGGAGGCCGAACGCCAGCCGAGGGACAGTCCCGGTCAGACACGGCATCCCGGTCAGCTTATGGACGCCCCGGCGAGTGCGGCGATGACACCCAGCGCCCCGGCTCCAACGATGGCAGCCACCACCCCGCGACGCAGCGCTAGCAGCCAGACCGCCGCCACGGCAAGCACCGCGACCTGCCACAGATGGGACAAGGCAAGGCCGAGCGGGATCGTGGCCCCGGCGATCGCGCCGATGGCCGCTGGGCCGGCGCCGGTCAGGAAGGCCTGGATGCTGGCGTTGCGGCGCAACTGGTCGAACCGCGGACCGCCGACCAGCACGAACACGAACGAGGGGGTGAAGGCGACCGCCGAGGCCAGCAGCCCGCCGCCGACGCCCGCAGCCGCGTAGCCGACCACGGCCACGGTCTGCACGACCGGCCCCGGCGTCACCTGCCCGAGCGCGACCGCGCTGAGGAACTGGGCGCTCGTCATCCAGTGGTACGTGTGCACGGCGTCATGCTGCATGAGCGGGACGATGACGAAGCCGCCGCCATACGACAAGGCGCCGACCTTGAAGGCCAGCCACGCCACCGACAACAGGCCGCCGGCGGCCACCGCCGGTCCGGCCACCAACGGCAGCAGCATCCCCGGATGGCGCCGGAGGGGCACTCGAGGCGGGGCTCGCAGCAGCATCTCAACCAGGCCACAGCCGATCAGGATCAGCACCAGGAACGGGCCGATCAGCGCCGCTGCGACACCACCGATCACGAGGAAGGCCGCCCATCTGGCCCGAGCCGGGCGCGCCGCCCCAACCCTGCGCCAGCTGGCTGGCGCCAGGCCGATGGCGGCGCTCAGGGCCACGGCCGGGACCGCCGCGTCCGCGCCCGCCGCGGCGCCCTTGATCCAGACAGGCGGGTGGGCAGCCAGGAAGACCGCTGACAGCGCCAGGATGACGATCAGCCCGGGAACGATGAAGCACGCGCCGCCGACCAGCGCGCCGCGTGGCCCGCGCAGCCGCCAGGCGCAGAAGATCGCGAGCTGGGTCGAGGCCGGCCCGGGCAGCAGGTTGGCGGCCGCGACACCGTCCTCGAATTCGCGCGCCGACATCCAGCCGCGGCTATCCACGCACAGCGCCCGCAGCAGTGCGATGTGCGCCGGGGGCCCGCCGAACCCAATGCAGCCCATCCGGCCCCACTCCCGGGCGATCGTCAGCAGCGATACGTCGGGGCGAAACTGAGCGGCAGGCGGCGTCGGCTCGTCGGGCCCGTGCCCGCCGGGATCAGCGGCCTGCATCGCCCACCCGCCTCCGGGTTAGCCAAGATCGGTCAAGACTGTGAAGATAATTCAATTTAGTTTGGCATAATTGAGCCATGGCTGTCGCGCCTTCTCCCCCGGTCCTCGGTGTGCTTGCCCACGACCTGCGCTGGACGATCGTCAGCCTGCTCGTGGCCGGCGACCTGCGGACCGGCGAGCTCGTGGCCCGCACCGGTCAGGCGCCGAGCCTGGTCTCGTACCACCTGGCGCGACTCCGCGAGGCTGGCCTGGTCAGCGTGCGGCGCAGCACGGCCGACGGCCGGGACAGCTACCACGCACTGGACCTGGATGCCATCGGAGGTGCCGTCGTCGGCATGGCCAGCCAGATCCACCCCGCCCTGCTGGCGGAGGCGGGTGTCCGCGCGGCCGGGCCAGCGGGCCCGCCCGCCCGGGTCCTGTTCATCTGCAGTGGCAACAGCGCGCGGTCCCCCATGGCCGAGGGCTGGCTGAACCACCTCGGGGGCGGCCGGGTGACGGCCCGCAGCGCTGGTATCAGCCCAGGCTCCCTGCACCCGCTCGCGGTGGCAGCCATGGCCGAGCAAGGCGTGGACATCAGCGGCCACCGGCCGACGCACTTCAGCGAGTTCGCAGACGACAGCTTCACGCGCGTGATCACGCTGTGCGACAGGGCCAGGGAGAACTGCGGCGAGCTGCCCAGAGAGGCGGCGGCCGTGCACTGGAGCATCCCAAATCCAGCGCAGGCACACCCGCCCGATCTCGACGCGTTCCGGGTAACGACCAGGGAACTGCAGACCCGGATTCGCTACCTGCTGCCCGTGCCGACTGTGACCTGAGAGACGTGCGTCGGGGTCAGCGGCCGCTGATGCGCTGCCCCCTCATAGGCTCGTGCCCGTGCATGCCGTGGCCGCCCTCGCGCTGCCTGCCGTCGAGTCCTTCGACCTGGCTATACCGGCGCAGGTTTTCGGCGACCGCAGGCAGGCCGAGCGATACAGCTTCACCGTCTGCGCCCCCACCCCCGGGCCGGTGCCATGCACGACGGGGTACGCCATTAACGCCCCGCACGGCCTGGACCAGCTGGTCGCCGCGGACACCGTGGTGGTTCCCGGCTACCTGCCCCTGGAGAATCCCGGCGAGGAGGTGTGCTCCGCGCTGCGCGCGGCGGTCGCCCGGGGCGCCCGCGTGGTCTCGGTGTGCACCGGTGCCTTCGCGCTGGCCGCGGCCGGCCTGCTCGACGACAGGCGGGCTACCACGCACTGGCTGTACGCCGCCGAGCTCGCGACCCGGCACCCGATGGTGAAGGTCGACCCGGACGTCCTGTGGGTCGACGAGGGCAGCGTGCTGACCAGCGCCGGACTGGCGGCCGGCATCGACCTGTGCGTGCAGCTGGTGCGCGCCGATTACGGCAGCGATGCCGCCATCAGCATCGCCCGCTATATGGTCGTCGCCCCGCACCGCGACGGAGGACAGGCCCAGCTGCTGGAGCGTCCCGTGCCGCCTCCTGCCCAGAGCCTGGCCGCCACCTGCGACTGGGCCCTGGAACGCCTCGCGGAGCCGCTCGCCGTCGCGGACCTCGCACGGCACGCGGGCTGGGCGCCCCGCACGTTCGCCCGCCGCTTCGTCGCCGAGACCGGCATGGCGCCGCTGCACTGGCTCGCCGCCGCACGGATCCGGGAGGCCCGTCACCTGCTCGAGGTCACCGACCTCTCGGTCGACGACGTCGCGGCCCGCAGCGGCCTGGGCAGCGCCGCCAACCTGCGCGTACACCTCGCGCGCGACGCCGGAACGACACCCACCGCCTACCGGGCCACCTACCAGGGCCGGGGTCAGCGTCCCTGAGCGCCTTCTTCCCGGCCGCCCAGGGCGACGTTCACCCCCACGCCAGCACGGGCAGGATCCTTGCGAGATCCGGCAGTTCTGCCCCTCGCCGCCCCTCGCGGATGGGCGAACGCTGGACTCATGTCAAACATCGCTCCGCTCCTTGACCGTAACCGGGCCTTCGCCGCCACCGACGCCCGCCTCAACGTGCCGGCGCTTCCGTTCCTCCCGTTCCTGAGCCTGTACATCGTCACGTGCATCGACCCCCGAGTCGACCCGGCCCAGACTCTCGGCGTCGGAATGGGCGAGGCCGTGGTCGAGCGCAATATCGGGGGCCGGGTCACGCCCGCGCTCATCAGGGACATCTCTTACATCGGCTACCTGGTGGAGTCCAAGGCGCCGGACGGCCCGTGGTTCGAGGTCGCGATCATCCACCACACCGACTGCGGCTCGACGCTGCTGGCCGACGACGAGCTCCGGCACGGCTTCGCTATGCGGATCGGCGTCGACGAGCGGACCCTCGCCGATACTCCCGTCCTGGATCCGGAGCGCACCGTTCGGACGGACGTCGAGCGAGTGCTGTGGGCCCAGGAGATCCCGTCACAGGTCCGGGTCTCCGGGCACGTCTACGACGTCAAGACCGGCGTGGTGTCCACGGTCGTCGACGCGAAATCGCGGAAGTAATGGCCGGCGCGCTCAGGCGCGGGAGAGTCGGAAGATCTCACGCGGGCGGACTTCGCGTTCGTCATAGGTGAAGTCGACGCCGGCTTCCCGCGCAGCGGCGAACCCTGCGGTGAACGCCTGCTCGGACTCCCACTTCCCGGTTGTGACGATCGCCGTACCGTCCTTAGCCAGCCAGCAGTCGACCCCTAGGCAGCCGGGCACGGCCTCGATAACCTCGCCCGCCCGCCGCACCCGGCTCATCATCTGGGCGCGGAACTCGGGACGCGGATAGTGGAACGCAACCAGGCCGACCTGCATCGCGGACTCCTTCGCCTAGCGCGGTGCGCAAGATCGTAGAGCAACCATACGGTACCGTATGGTTGCCACGCTGGCATGGCCAAGCCGAGGTGTCAACTCTCAGGAGGACGGCAGTCTAGGTGGCCGACACACGCCACCAGTGCGCACTCCGTCATCAGGCGGCCGCGGCGGGCGGCGGCCCGTGGCTGTGCAGTGTCTTGTCCCCGTCAGGGCTGGTAGCGGTGACGCTGCCGTCGGGGTGCAGAACGATGCCCCAGCCCCAGCGGTGCACGGCAATCAAATGGTGGAAGCTACACAAAAGCATCAAATTGGTGAGGCAAGTCGGGCCACCCTGGGCGCGGGGAACGATGTGGTGCGGATGGCAGGCTGCCACCGGCTGATCACAGCCCGGGAACCGGCAGTCCCGATCCCGCACGGCCACCGCGCGGCGCAAATGCACCGGGATGGTCTCCGTCAACGCGCCGACGTCCAGCGGCAGGCTCACCGACGCGACCGTCCCCGGCGCCAGCCGCGTCCGCAGGTAAGACGCGAGCCCGCCAGGCCCCGACAGCAGGTCGGCCGCGGCCTTCAAGATCAACCGCCGCGCGGCTCGTTCGGCCCGCGCCTGCCGCGCCGCACCGGTGCTGCCGGCCTGGTCTGGGATGGCGGCCTGGTCTGAGGTGGCGGACTGGTCGCCGGGCCGCGGTTGGTCTGGGGTGGCGGACTGGTCGCTGCCGCTGGGGTGGCCAGGAGCTGAGGGGCCGAACGCGGCAGGTACGGCGGGGCTGTCCTGGCCTAGGCCGGGAGGCGTGCCGTGCAGCAGGGCTGCGGCGAGGCGGTCGAGTACGCCGGGGTCGACACGGCCGGTCACCACCGGGACGATCTGCGCGTCACAGTCATCGCCCGGGCCAGCGGTCGCCTGCCCGGCCCAGGCGGCCTCGGCCTCGGGGGCGCCGGGCAGGCCGCGCAGCCGGTCCAGATCCATATGCAGCACAATCTGCGTTGGCTGCCCCGCCCGCTCCGGCAAACACCCCGACCCGACCAATCGCCGGCACGCATCTTCGAGGGCGTCGTGCAGCCGCTGGCCCTTGGTCCGCTCATCCTCCGGACCACGCCGCTTCCCCAAAGCATCCAGCACCGCCTGCACCGCCGCCGCGCATTGGGGGGTGAGGTTCCCATCCAGCTTCCCGGCACCCTGGAAGGTGGTGTCCAGCTGGACCGACCGCCCGGCGAAGTCGTCGTTGCCGTCAGTGTCGGGACCCGCGAAGCGCTTGTGCAACTCCTCGGCCAGCGCGGCAAGGTCATGCAGGTCCGCGCCGCCATCCGCGGCGCCCAGCAAGATCACATCCGCGTCGCCGCGGACGTCCTCGGGCAGCGCGTCGGTCCAGTCACAGATCTTGCGCGCCCACGACTCCGAGATCCGCCCACCAGCCAGGGCCTCACCCACGGCCGGATGGTCGCCCAGACGGCGCATCCAGGCCACGGCCCGCCCAGCCGCACCGCGGGTAGTACGGGTCTGCCAACTCAGCCACGTCTTGGTGCTGCGGTGCGCGTCATCTTCGTAGCCGCCCTGAGCATGGAACGCACCCAGCACCCGCGACTGCGCCGCTGTGTGCATCGACGACGCCCGCTCCAGCCCGCGCAGGCAGTCCGCCTGCTCGATAGTGGTCAGCGAGGCCACATCCGTATTGGCCAGCCAGCTCAACGCGGCCTGCGCCATCGCCACCGCGTCGGCGGTGGTGGCGGGCGCGGCGGGCACCTGACCGGCTAAGCACATGACGGCGAGAACCTCCTCACGAACCACTATTCGACTGTTAGTTCGATGATAGAAAAGGGGTCTGACATTTCTGGGGCTCGGCGGCGGTTTGATGGGACACGACCGAGAAAAGCCTAGATTTTCTCCGCGCCGCCCCCGCAATCTCTGCCGATGCGGTCCTGGTGGACTGGTGCCGGGGTATCGTCGCGCTTCGTGCCGTTTCCCGACGAGCCGACCCAGGTCACGATCGTGGACCACCAGCCGGGCTGGCCCAGCGAGTTCGATCGCATCGCGGGCCAGCTACGGGAGGTGCTGGGCCGGGCGGCGATCGCCTGGCCGTGAGCGTGCCGGATCTGGCCGACTACGGCCAGATCAAGTCCCCCGCGACCGAGGTCCTGATCCGGGCTGCCGAGATGTGGGCCGCTCAGACGGGATGGGCGGTGAGCTGATGACCGAGCTCAGCCGCCGGAGACGTGGACCTCGTACCAGAAGCCGCCATTCAGGTTGATGTTGTTGCCGGTGGCCTGGCCGGGGTGGCTGTCGCCGATGTAGGTGTACAGCGGGTGCCCGTCGTAGGTGGCCTGGATCGTCCCGTCAGTGCGCTTGATCGTGCCGAGCTTGCCGGTGACACCGGGACCGGCCTTCTGCGCGCCGTAAACCGGCGGCCAGTAGGCAGCGCAGCTCCCGTAGCAGGCGGACTTCGTCGACGTGTCCGGGGCGAACCGGTACAGCGTCATGCCCTTGGAGTTGGTGAGCACGGTCACGCCGTTGATCTGGGTTGCCTTCAGCGCCTGACCGGATGCGGCCGAGGACGACGGCGCAGGGGCGCTTGGCGCGGTCGCTGCTCCGGCCACCGCGACCCCGAGCAGGACAAGGGCCAGCACCGAAACCGCGCCAACCCCAGCCAGGAGACGGGGCAGGGCACGGGGCAGGCCGTCGCGCAGCCAGGCCATCTTTGGGCCGTGCATCGCGTGCTGCGGCCCGGGTGTCAGCGCCATCGCGGCCAGCACCGCGAACGCCGCGATCTCAATCACCCCGGCGACGATCCCGGCCGTGGTGCGTACCTCGCGGAAACCGAACAGCCCGAACCAGATCGTCAGCAGGTAGCCGCCCAGGGTGCTCAGCGAGAAGAGCGCCCCGGCCGCGGCGCCCAGCCGACTGCCGAGCAGCACGACCGCGGCGAGGACGAACGCAGCAATGATCTGAAGCAGGAACAGCACGCCGATCGTCGGGATCGTGCGGTACCCGGTCAGGTAGAGGTCGAGGTGGATGGCGCCGGTGGCTGCGAGCAGCCCGGCCCCGGCCACCCGCAGGGCAAGCTGCTGCCATGTCCGCTGCGGATGATTCGAGTGATTCGATCGACCCGGGCGCTGCGCATCCGGCACGTGCTGCTGATGGTTAGGGCGGTGCGACGTGCTCATACTCCATTCACGGTCTCGAGGCCACCCCGGTTCAACGCCGCCAAGCTGAGGGTGAGCCGCTCGCGTTTCGTTTATCGGGAGACGCGCCAGGCGTATCAGCCGACGCGTTACCCCGTACTGATACGTTTCCCCGTATCGGTCGGGCGAAGCGTGGGCGAGGCGGCGGGTCAGGCGGTCGCCGGCGAGGCCTCCGACGTGCGCGCGCCACCCGGGCGGTCCGAACGGGGCCGGACCAGGGTGAACATCTCGAATTCGGTGTAATTCGGCGTGGGCGCGCCCGGCTCACCGGTCGTCGGGTTGACCGGGTCCGCGCCGACCGCGTGGTACTGGGTGACCGTGATGCTGGTCATCCCGCCCGGCGCTTCGGGATCCACGTCGAACACCGCGATCCCGTAGCCGGTGGAGGTGTCCCGCCGGGCCGACCAGGTGGCGTCCTCCACCGCGTCGGCTGCCGCGCGGGCGTACACGTCCGGCGTCGACGTTGCCTCCGGCCGGTTCGCGTGCGTGAACACCTTGGCCTGGGGCAGGCCGTCGGCCTTGTCCAGGCCGTACTCGTCGAGGTTGGCGTCGGTTCCGCCGCAGCCGAGCACCAGGTGCACGGTCCCCCGGCTGGTGTCGAACACGCCCGTGTCGTGGGTCGTGACCGGGTGCGGCCGCAGTGTCTGCACCGGCGCTCCGGTGGCCACCTCGGTGCCCACCACGGCGTCGAAGCCGCGGCAGGGGAACGACCGCTCGTAGTCGTGGTCGTGGCCGTTGAGTACCAGGTCGACCTGGTACCGGTCGAACAGCGGCAGCCACTCCTGACGGATCCCCAGGTCAGAGCCGTTCCCGGTGGACGAGGATGAGCAGGCGATCTGGTGCATCTGCGCGATGATCCAGTCGACCGACGGGTCCGAGCGCGCCGCCGCGAGCGTCCGCTCGAGCCAGGCGGTCTGGGCGCCGCCCGAGTAGCCGTGGATGTAGAACGAGGTGCCCGGCTCGATCGGCGGGTTGCCGGTGCTGGCCACCGGCGTCAGGGCGGCGGGCCCGGCCACGAACGCCCCGGCGTCCTGGAAGACGACGTCGTCGGCGTCCAGCGAGACGAACAGCACGGAGCCCACCTGGAACGAGTACCAGCGCCCGCGGAACCAGCCGGTGCCGTTGTCCGGCAGCAGGTACCGGGTCAGGTACGAGGTGAAACCCTGCGGACCGTTGTCGAACTCCACCTCGTGGTTGCCGGGGCACGGCATCCAGGCCCGGTTCGCGGCCGACGACTGGTTGTTGTTGCCGAAGTCCTGCCACACCTCAGGCTGGGCAGTCGGGTTCAGGTCGGCGTAGCACAGGTCGCCGTTGAGCAGGTGGAACAGGGGCTTGAACGACTCGACGGCCGCGACCGCGTAGGCGCTCTGCCCGTAAGAGAGCACCCACTGGGTATTCGGCGTGGCCAGGTCGCCGAAGCTGGTGAACCGGAACCGCGCCCGCCCCGCCGGCGCAGTCCGGAACGAGGCGGCGAACGGCTGCGAACCGCTGTCGTTGTCGGCGGTCACCGTGTAGGAGTACTCGGTGTCCGGAGCTAGCCCGGTGAGCTGGGCGTGATAGGTCCAGACGGTCTCGCCGTTGATGCCGTCGGTGTAGGTCCGCTGGATCGCACGGACGGTGCGGCCGAATCCGCCACCCCGGCGCAGTTGCACCCGCGCGCCGGTGGCCTGGCCTGGCGAGGCCCAGGACACGGTCACACTCGACGCCGGGTCCGCGCCCCAGGTGAGGTGTATCTGCTCCGGAGTGCCGTCGGCGGCACCACCAGAGGCGGACGCCGCGCTTGCCGGACGGGCCGCGCCGAGGACCGTCAGCGGGCCCGCGGCGGCCAGCAGCCCGGTGCCGCCCGCGCCGGCCAGAATCTGCCGGCGGGTTAGGGACGAGTCATCGTGAGCCATGCCCGAAAGTGTCACAAAATACCGTGAACGTTACGTGACCACCCGACGAGCGCCAGTGCCAGCGACGGTGAACTCCTAGCTCTGGTACTCGTCGTGGCGGCGCACCCAGTACTGGGGATCGTCGTGGCCGGCCTCGTCGCGGCCCTTCGGGACCAAGTCCAGGTACTGGTAGGCGGCGTTCATCATGTCGAGGCCCCGCGCGTACGTCGAATAGGTGTGGGACACGTGCCCGCCGTCGCCCGTGCAGAAGACGCTGATGCCCTCC
This sequence comes from uncultured Actinomycetota bacterium, assembly GCA_963833885.1. GTDB lineage: Bacteria > Actinomycetota > Actinomycetes > Streptosporangiales > Streptosporangiaceae > JASHPR01. Next base: position 73,516 of record CAWHZU010000002.1, read on the forward strand.
CGATCCGGGAAGCCGGGGTCGCCCGGACCGTAGTTGTATTCGGCGGTTCCGCTGGCCAACGTGTCGGGCCAGAACGCGACGCCGAAGTCGTGATTGAAGTCCGTGCCGCCGGACGAGAACCAGGGGAATGTCCAGCCCATCCGTTTGGCATATGCCGCGAGCTTGGGCTGCGGAGCCCGGGAGATCGCGACCATGGTCACGTCGCGCGCGTTCAGATGCGCCGTGGCGCCGTTGAAGCTGTCCGCCCAGAAAGAGCAGTGCGGGCAGCCCTCATCCCAGTCGGGCGGGAACATGAAGTGGTACACGATCAGCTGGCTGCGCCCGTCGAACAGCTGGGAAAGGCTTCTTGTCCCGTCCGGGCCCTCGAAGAAGTACTCCTTGGTGACCTCTTCCCAGGGCAGGTCACGTCGCTGCCGGGCGAGTTCCTCGCGCAGCCGGGTGAACTCCTTCTCCCGCTCCAGCAGCGCCTTGCGGGCGATCACCGATTCTTCCGCGGACACCACTGTGTGCTCATCCACCGCACAACCTCCTAGCCGCCCAGGCTAATAGGCCAGCCCGGCAACCCGGTGTCGCACCAAGAGCCACCGCGCTATCGTCGCCAGCGTGCGCGACGACGATGCGTTCTGTGACTACGTCGCCAGCCGGCTCGCCGGGCTGCCGGGCGTGCAGGCCGTCGCCCTGGGCGGTTCCCGGGCCGCGGGCACCAACCGCGCGGACAGCGACTGGGACTTCGCCGTGTACTACCGCGGCGCGTTCTCCCCGGACGACCTACGCGCGGTCGGCTGGCCGGGGAGGGTGTTCGAGATCGGCGGCTGGGGCGGCGGCGTGTTCAACGGCGGCGCGTGGCTGCAGGTCGACGGGCGCAAGGTCGACGTGCACTACCGCGACCTGGAGGACGTCGAATACCGGCTTCACGAGGCGCAAGCGGGCAGGTTCGGGATCGAGCGGCTGCAGTTCCACCTGGCTGGCGTTCCCACCTACATCGTCCTGGCCGAAGTCGCCGGCAACAGGCTGCTGGCAGGGGAGCTGCCTGCCGAACTGAGCCCGCCGCAGTACCCGGCCGCGCTGCAGACCGCGGCGTCGCGCAGCTGGTGGAGCAGCGCCGAGGCGACACTCGACTACGGCCGGAATGCCTACGCGGAGCGCGGCCGGATCACCGAGACCGCGGGGGCGATCGCGGTGGCCGCGTGTCAGACCGCGCACGCCGCGGCGGCAGCGGCCGGGCAGTGGGTGACGAACGAGAAGACCCTGCTGGACCGGGTCGGCCTGCGCGGCGTGGACGAGATCCTGGCCGGCCTGGCCCCGGACGCCGGAACGCTGACCAGGGCCGTCGACGGCGCGCTGGAACTCCTCGAGAACGCGGTGAGTCGGGCTGACCCGGGTCCGGCGGCGGCGAGCGCTACCGGTGGTGCAGGATAGACCGGTGAGCACCGATGCAGCCGGAGCCGCTGGCGCGGAGCCGCAGGCCGTGCTGTCGCCGCTGACCGGCGCCGCGATCTTCCTGATCGTCGTCGTCAACCAGGGCCAAGACAGCGCCGACACGGTGCGCGGGCTGTGCGGTGACCTGGCCGGGCTGATCCGGGCGGTGGGGTTCCGTGGCACCGAGGACTACCTGACGTGCGTGGCCGCCATCAGCGCGGACGGGTGGGACCGGCTGACCGGCCTGCCGAGGCCGGCCGGGCTGCACCCGTTCATCGAGCTGCGGTCCGGCTCGAGGTTCGCCCCGGCCACGGCGGGCGACCTGCTGTTCCACATCCGCGCCGCGCGCATGGACCTGTGCTTCGAGCTGGCCACCCAGATCATGGTGCGGCTGTCCGGAGCGGTGACCGTGGCCGACGAGGTGCACGGCTTCCGCTACTTCGAGCACCGCGACCTGCTCGGCTTCGTTGACGGGACGGAGAACCCCGCGGGGCAGCTGGCGTTCGACTCGGTGATCATCGGTGCCGAGGATCCGGCTTACGCGGGCGGCAGCTATGTGATCGTGCAGAAGTACCTGCACGACATGGACGCCTGGAACGCGCTGCCGACCGAGCAGCAGGAGCTGGTGATCGGGCGGACAAAGCTCGCCGACATAGAGCTCGACGACGACACAAAGCCGTCGTACGCGCACAGCGCCCTGACGACGATCACCGAGAACGGCAGGGAAGTGAAGATCGTCCGCGACAACATGCCGTTCGGCTCGGTCGGGGCGGGCGAGTACGGGACGTACTTCATCGGCTATTCGCGCGCGCCCGCCGTCACCGAGCTGATGCTGCGGAACATGTTCATCGGGCGGCCCGAGGGCAACTACGACCGGATACTCGACGTCAGCCGGGCGGTGACCGGGGGCCTGTTCTTCGTGCCGCCGGCGCCGCTGCTGGAGAGCCTGGGTGACGACGATGACGCCGAGGATGGCCCGGGTGAACCTGACAACGCCGCGTACCAGAGCCCGCCAGCGGGCAGCGGCTCACACGGCACTGGCTCACTGAATATTGGCAGCCTGAGGGGAGAGTCCCAGTATGAATAACCTGCACCGCGAGCTCGCGCCGATCTCGGACGAGGCCTGGGCCCAGATCGAGGAGGAGGCGGCGCGCACGTTCAAGCGTCACCTGGCTGGCCGACGCGTGGTCGACGTCGAGGGCCCGGCGGGCGTGGGATTCTCCGCCGTCGGCACCGGCCGGGTGCGCGGCATTGACCCGCCCGGCGACGGCGTACAGGCCCGCTTGCGCCAGGTGGCGCCCCTGGTTGAGCTGCGTGCGACGTTCACCCTGAGCCGCGAGGAGATCGACGACGTGGCGCGGGGAGCGCAGGACGCCGACTGGCAGCCGGTCAAGGACGCCGCCAGGCAAATTGCGTTCGCCGAGGACGGCGCCATTGTCGAGGGCTACGCGGCCGCCGAAATCGAGGGCATCCGCAAGGGGGCGAGCAACCCGCCGGTGATCCTGCCCGCCGACGCCAAGGACTACCCGGCGGCGATCGCGCAGGCGCTCAGCCAGCTGCGGGTGGCGGGCGTGGACGGCCCGTATTCGGTGCTGCTGAGCGCCGACGCCTACACCGAGGTCAGCGAGACCAGCGACCACGGGTACCCGGTCATCGAGCACATCAAGCGCCTGCTGACCGGCGACATCATCTGGGCGCCCGCGATCAGCGGCGCGATCGTGCTGACGACCAGGGGCGGCGACTTCAGCCTGCACCTCGGCCAGGACCTGTCGATCGGGTACCTCTCGCACACCGATGCCGAGGTCAGCCTGTACCTGCAGGAGTCGCTGACATTCCTGATGCTGACCAGCGAGGCGGCGGTGGGCTGCACGCCGGCCGCATAACCCGCTAGGTGAGCGAGCTGATTGGCGTGGTGGCCCGGCTCAGCTTGTCGCGGACCTGGTCCGCGTCGGGATGGTTCAGCTCGTCCAGCAGGCGCAGGGCCTGCCGCAAAACCGCGACCGCGGCCTCGCTGCCGCCGGCCGCGCCGCGCGCGTCGGCGAGGTGGATGAGCGTCTCGGCCTGGCCGGCGCGGTCGCCGATCTCCTCGAACATGTTGGCGGCGCGCTGGTAGCAGCTCGTGGCCTGGGCTTGATCGCCAAGATGGTGGTGGGAGTAGCCGAGCGTGTCCCAGGTGTTGGCCTCGCCGCAGCGGTCACCGAGTTCCCGCTGCAGGACCAGGGCCTGCTTGCTGCGCATCAGCGCCTGATCGTGGTCGCCGAGCAGGGCGTGATACCAGCCCACGTTGTTCAGGGCGCGGGCCTGCCCTGGCCGGTTGCCCGCCTCGTCGAACAGGGCGAGCGCCTGGCGGGCGTGGCTGAGCGCCCCGCGGTGGTGGCCCAGGCGTTCGGCGACCTTGCCGAGGCTGATGTGACAGCGGGCCTGGCCAACCGGGTCACCGAGGCCGACGTAAAGCCCGAGTGCCTGAGAGAGGTGGCTGCGGGCATCCTTCCAGGAGCGCAGGGCGAAGCAGGCCCGGCCGAGCGAGAGGTGCGCCTTGGCCTGCGCCACGGTGTCGCTGAGCCGCTCGGTGGCGGCCAGCGCGATGCGCTGGATCGCGACCAGGTCATCCCACTGGCCCTGCCACTGCAGGTAGTCGGCGAGAGTCCAGGGCAGCTGCCAGGCGGGCCCGTCGAAGCGCACCTCGGCGGCCAGCGCTACGACCGAGAGCAGCACCTGGTGTTCGGCCCCGAACCAGGCCATGGCCCGGTCGTGCCCCTCGAGGTGCTCCGGCACCGTGCCCGGCCTGGCCGGGCACAGGTCGAGCGAGCCGCGGGCGCTGTTGATCGCCATCGCGGCCGCGTGCGCCGTGTGCAGGTAGTGGTCGAGCATCCGGCCGGTGGCTGCCCGGCGGTCGTCATCGCTGTCCAGCGCCGCAGCCTGCTCGGCGGCGTAGGCGCGCAGCAGGTCGTGGAAGGCGTACCGGCCCGCGCCCGGCTCGGCGAGCAGGTGGCAGCGGGTCAGCTCACGCAGCAGCCGCCGGGCCTCAGCCAGCCCGGTCCCGGCCAGGCTGGCCGCGGCCGCCGCGGTGATCTCCGGCCCCGGGTGCAGCCCCAGCAGCCGGAACATCCGCGCCGCCGGAGGCTGCAGGTTCTGGTAGGACCACGACAGCACCGCGCGCACATCGGTCGCGTCCTCCCCGGTCGACAGCGCGTCAAGACGTCCCTTGGCATCCCGCAACTCGGCCGTGAGCGCAGCCAGCGTAAACCCCGGATGGGTGACCGCGCGGGCGGCGGTGATGGCCAGCGCGAGCGGCAGCCGGGCGCACAGCCCGATCAGCTCGTCGGCCGCCTCGGGCTCGGCGGCAACCCGGTCGGCGCCAAGCCGCTCGGTCAGCATGTCGCGGGCCTCGGCCACCGTCAGCACGTCAAGCGAGATCGTGGTCGCGCCGTGGGTCACCACCAGGCTGGCGAGTTCGCTGCGGCTGGTAATCAGGACCATGGCGGTGGGGGTGGCCGGCAGCAGCGGCCGGACCTGGGCCGGGTCGCGCGCGTTGTCCAGCACGATCAGCATCCGCCGGTCATCCAGCAGGCTGCAGTACAGCGCCTGCCGGCCATCCAGCGTGGCTGGCAGGCGCGCGGCGGGCACGCCCAGCGCGTCCAGGAACGCGCGCAGCGCCTCGGCCGGGGGCAGCGGGTCGACCGGGCCGAACCCGCGCAGGTTCACATACAGCTGCCCGTCGGGGAAATCGGCCGCCGCGCGCCGCGCCCAGTGCACCGCCAGCGCCGTCTTGCCGACCCCCGCGGTCCCGCCGATCGCCGTGATCAGCACCGGGCCGCCCGGCCGCAGCAACCCCGACAGCGCGCGCAGCTGCACAAGCTCCCGCGCCCGTCCCGTGAAGTCCGGCGCCGCGGCCGGCAGCATGTTCGGGCTGAGCGGGACGTCTGCCGCAGCCCGCTGCTCCTGCGGCGCCGGTGACGGTGCTGGCACGCCGCCACCCACCGGCGGCGCGAGCAGCAGCGTGCGGTCGGATCGCAGAATCCGCTGGTTCAGCTCCCGCAGCCCCGGACCCGGCTCAATCCCGATCTGCTCCACCAAATGCCGCCGCACCTGCCGGTACGCCTCCAGCGCCGACGCCTGCTGCCCCGACCGGTACAACGCCAGCATCAGCAACTCAGCCAGCCGCTCCCGCAACGGCTCCGCCGCCGCCAGCCCCCGCACCTCCGCCACCACCTCACGATGACGACCCAAATGCAAATCCGCCTCAACCCGCGCCTCCAGCGCCTCCAGCCGCATCTCCGTCAGCCGCGGCACCGCACCCGCCACCAAAACCCCCGACGGCACATCCGCCAGCGGCCGCCCCCGCCACAACCCCAAAGCCTCAGAAAGCTTCGCCGACACCACATCCCAGGCCCCCGTCCGCGCCGCGCTGACCGCGGCGGCCTGCAGCTCGGTGAACCGGGTGATATCCAACTCCCCGGGCATGACCTCGATCAGGTAACCCGCCGGACGGGTCACGATCCGCTGATACCCCAACGGCCCTAAAGCCTGCCGCAACCGCTTCACATAGTTCTGCAGCGTCACCCGCGCCGTCTCCGGCGGCTGCCCCTCCCACACCGCCTGCGCCAGCTCACCCGCGCCCACCACCTCATTGGCACGCAACAGCAACGCAGCCAGCAGCACCCGCTGCTTGCCAGCGGACACCGTCACCCGCGACCCGCCAGCCCTCACTACCAGCGGTCCAAGCAGGCCGAACTCCACCTAGCCTCCCCGCCGCAGCGAAATGCCTCAGATAATGGCATCCCACTCGCCACGCTAATCGTAACGGGATATGCAGGAAACAATTTGCGAATACGGTCCGGACCGGTCGAGACCGCTCATTCCCCGGCGGGCAGCAGCGGCGGCGGGGAGCCCACCGTCACCGGCGGCGGCTCACCGATCCAGCGCTCGATCTGGACCAGTGCGTGCTGGCCGGCGCACCCCTGCGACAGCCGGGAGCTCGGAACGTCAGCGGTCAGCACGTTGGGGTTGCCATGCGCGCACAGCGGCGTTGGCCCAATGCCCGGGACCGGGTCGAACCAGGCGCCGGTCGGCAGCCGGACCACGCCGGGGCGGATGGCCGTGGTCAGCACCGCGCCCGCCAGGCAGGCTCCCCGGTCGTTGTAGACCTTGACGACCTCGCCGGCCGCGATGCCGCGGTCGGAGGCGTCCTGCGGATGCATCTGGATCGCCTCCCGGCCGGCGACCTTGCCCCGCTGGCTGGTCGCGCCGACGTCGAACTGGCTGTGCAGCCGGGTCGAGGGCTGGTTGGCGATCAGGTGCAGCGGGAACCGGCGGGCCAGCGGGGCGCCGAGCCACTCGTCGGGCTCGAGCCACACCGGGTGCCCGGGGCAGTCGGGATAGCCGAAGCCGGCGATGGTCTCGGACGTGATCTCGATCCGCCCGGTCGGCGTGTACAGCGGCGACCGCACCGGGTCGGCCCTGAAGTCCTCGAACAGGGTGAAGTGCTCGGGCCCGGCGGACAGCCGGTACTCCCCGGCCTCCCAGAACTCGGCGAATTCTGGCACGTCATGCCCCTTGCCCAGGATGCCCTCACGCCACTCGCCGTACAGGTGCTCGAGCCACTGCCGGGCGTCGCGGCCCTCGGTGAAGGCCTGCCCGAACCCGAGCCGGGCGGCCAGCCCGGCGAGGATCTCGTGGTCGTCGCGGGCCTCCCCCACCGGGTCGGCGGCCTGGTGCATGGCGATCAGGTGGGTGTCCCGGCGCCCGCTGCCGATGTCTTCCCGTTCCAGGCTGGTCGTGGTCGGCAGCACGATGTCGGCGTGCCTGGCGGCGGCGGTCCAGTGCGGCTCGTGCACCACGATCGTGTCGGGCCTGCCGAACGCGGTGCGCAGCCTGCCCAGGTCCTGATGGTGGTGGAACGGGTTGCCGCCGGCCCAGTAGACCAGCCTGATGTCCGGGTAGGTGAGCCTCTGCGCCGTCGTAGTCATAGGTGGAACCAGGGTTAAGCAGCATGTCCGCGATCCGGGCGACCGGGATGAACGTGCGGACCGGATTGCGGCCCTGGCGCAGGGTCGGCAGCTTAACCAGCGGGCCGTGGCTGCCGATGTCGCCCATGGAGCCGTAGCCGTGGCCGAACCCGCCGCCGGGCAGGCCGATCTGGCCAAGCATGGCGGCCAGCGCCAGCGCGGCCCAGACCGGCTGCTCGCCGTACCGGGTGCGCTGCAGCGACCAGGTGACCGTGACCAGGGTGCGCGCCGAAGCCATCCGCCGCGCGAGGTCCCTTATCGCCTCGGGCTCGACGCCACACACCGACCCGGCCCATTCGGCGTCCTTTTCCGCGCCGTCGTCCTCGCCAAACAGGTAACGCTCGAACGTGTCGTAGCCAGCCGTGCAGATGTCGAGGAACTCCTTGTCGTGGCGGCCCTCGGCGGCCAGCGTGTGAGCGAGCCCGAGCATCAGCGGGACGTCCGTGGCCGGGATCACCGGGTGCCACTCGGCGTCCAGGTAGCCGGGCAGGTCGGAGCGCAGCGGGCTGATCAGCACGATCTTGGTTCCCCTGGCCGCGAGCTGGGCGAGGTAGCCGGGGGTGTCATGTGTGGTCATCCCGCCCGGGGTGACGTACACGTTCTTTTCGGGGATGCCGCCGAACGCGACGATCAGCTCGGTGTTCGCCACGATCGTCGGCCAGGACGACGCGCCGCGCAGCACCAGGCCGGCGCTGCCGACCAGGTGCGGCAGCAGCACCTCCGAGGTGCCCAGGCTGTAGGTGTTGCGCGAGGCGACGTAACCGCCGCCGAGCGCGAGGAACCGGTGCAGCTGGCTCTGCGCGTGGTGGAACCGCCCGGCACTGGCCCATCCGTACGAGCCCCCGAAGATCGCTTCGTTGCCGTGCGCCCCGCGTACCCTGGCCAGCTCGGCCGCGACCAGGTCCAGCGCCTTGTCCCAGCTGACTTCGCAGAACGGGTCGTGCCCGCGCCGGTCACTGGGACCGGGGCCGTCCTCGAGCCAGCCGCGGCGCACCGCTGGCCGCCGCACCCGGGTGGCGTGCCGCAGCGCGCCGGGGATGTTGCCGAGCAGCGGGGACGGCGCCGGGTCGTCGGGGTGCGGCGTGACCACGATCTCCCCGTCCGGCTCGCCTTGCACCCGGTAAGCGCCCCAGTGCGAGGTCGTCGGCCGGGCGCTCATGCCGAAGAGCGTATTCGACCTGCGGTTCTACTCTCCAGTGAACGGCCCTCGCCGCGCGGGAAGGCTAGCCCGCGCGATCGGCAGGATCTGGCGGGAACTCGGCGCGGACGCCGAGCAGCCGCACGGGCCGCCGGTCGGTGAACTTGTCCAGCGCCGCCAGCGCGGCCTCACCGATCACGGCACCGTCGCTGGTCGGCTCCGCCAGCGTCTGGCCGTGTGTGCTGGTAAAGAACGGCGCGTGCCTGACCTTGACGACGACGCGCACGGCCGGCCGCTGTTCCGCCTCGACGTCACGGGTCACGTGCGCGGCCAGCCGCAGCACCTCCTCGCGTACCCGCGCCCAGTCCTCGATATTCCGCTGGAAGGTGGTCTCGCGGCTGCGCGAGCGCGGCACGTAGGGCTCGGCCGAGACCTCCGACGAACCCAGGCCGCGTGCGGTCTGCACCAGCCACGGCCCGATCGTCGGACCGAGCCTGGCCGCTACCGCGGCGATGTCCGCGTCGGCCAGTTCGGCCACGGTCCCGATGCCCAGCTCGGCCAGCTTGCGTTCGGTCTTCGCGCCGATGCCCAGCAGCTTGCCGGTCGGCAGACCGCCCATCACGGCGAACCAGTTCTGGTGCGTCAGCCGGAAAATCCCGTGCGGCTTGGCGAAGTTCGACGCGAGCTTGGCCTGGATCCGGTTCTCCCCGATGCCGACCGAGGACTCGAGCCGGGTGGCGGCCTCGATCTGCTGCTGGATCTCCCCGCCCACGGCTTCCGGGTCGTCGGTCTCGGCGGCCACGAACGCCTCGTCCCAGCCAAGCTCCTCGGTGACGTAGCCCAATTCCCGCAGGGCGGTCATGACCTCGGCCGAGGCGGCCTCGTAGGTGGGCCGGTCGGCGGGCAGGAACACCGCGTCCGGGCACCGCCGCGCCGCCGTCCGCATCGGCAGCCCCGAGTGCACACCGTGCTCGCGGGCCTCGTAGGACGCGGTTGCCACCACCCCGCGCTTGGCTGGGTCGCCGTCGCCGCCGACCACCACCGGGCGCCCGCGCAACTCCGGGTGGCGCAGCACCTCGACAGCCGCGATGAACTGGTCGAGGTCGACGTGCAGGACCCAGCGGGTCATGGTGGTCCCGCGGCGGAGGCGTACTGGCCGATGTCGGCCAGGTACCCGTCCCTGACCGAGGCGGGCAGCCAAGCGATCTCGAACGCGTTGCGCTCCAGCTGCAGCAGGTCCTCGGCCTGCAGGCCAGCCCCTTGCTGCGCGGCGATCAGGTTGTCGGTCACGTATCCACCGAAATATGCCGGATCGTCGGAGTTGATCGTGACCGGGATGCCGAGCTCGAGCAGGCGCCTGATCTGCCCTGCTTTCTCATCGCCCGTGCACCAGCGGTTGGAGATCGGGCAGACGGTCAGGCCCAGCCCGCGCCGCTTGAGCTCGGCGGTCAGCCTCTCGCTCTCCAGGATGTTCACGCCGTGGTCGATCCGGTCCACCCCGATGACCTCCAGGCACTGCCGGATGTGCTCGATGGAGTTCGGCTGGTCGGTGTCGCAGTGCATCGTGATCTGATACCCCTCAGCGCGCGCCCGCTGGAACACCTTGACGAACTTTTCCGGCGGGTTGCCCTTCTCGTCGGAGTCCAGGCCGATGCCGACGATCCACTCCCGGTACGGAAGCGACTGCAGCAGCGTGGCCATCCCGAACTCGGCCGAATGGTCGCGCAGCACGCACATGATCAGCTGCACGCGCAGCCCGAACCGGCGCCAGGCTTCTTCGAGAGCCTGGCGGAGCCCGCCGATCACGGTGCCGAACTCCACGCCCCGGCTGGTGTGCGCCTGCGGGTCGAAGAAGATCTCGGCGTAGCGCACCCCCTCGCCGTGCGCCCGCTCCAGGTAGGCCCAGGCGAGGTCGCGGAAGTCGGCCGCGGTCTGCAGCACCTCCATCCCCTCGTAGTAGGCGGCCAGGAACGAAGTCAGGTCGTCGAAGCTGTAGGACGCCCGCATCTGCGCCGCGCTGGCGGCGCGCAGCGGGATCCCGTTCCGCTCGGCCAGGGCGAATCTGAGCTCGGGCTCGAGCGTTCCCTCGATGTGCAGATGCAGCTCGGCCTTTGGCATGCCGCGAATGAACTCGGTGAGGCTAGGCATGGAACATGCCTAGCCGACGGTGTGCGCCAACGTCCAGCACTGGGCGCACCGGCAGGTGCGCAGTTTGGAGTGCTACGCGAGAGGCCGGATCTTCCGGTCTGGTGCGGGTTTTGGGCGAAGTGCGCAGGGACCCAGGGGCTGTTCGGGTCATGTGCGCGGGTTTGGGGGGAACGCGGGGGGGCTTGCCCCCCCGCGGGTAGCGCTTATGGTGATCTTATGGACGGCGCGCTCGTTGGTAGCGGGTATGCGGACCACCTGACCGATGCGGACCTGGGCCTCCTCGCCAAGGCCGCGGACCAGCCCACGGCCCAGGCTGCGCCGTGGCTGCGGGCCCACCCGGAGCAGCTCCTGGGGCTGGTCGGGGACCCGCGAGTGTTCCAGGCCGTGTTCGGCGCGTCGGCTGGCGCCGCCCAGCCCGCCAGGCCGGCCGGGGCGTCGGCCATGGCGGCCCTGGCGTCCCCGTTCCTGATCTTCGCCGTGGCGGTGCACCAGGCGGCGACCGAGCTGGCGACCATGGATCACGTACCGGAACGCTCCGGGCAGCGCCAGCGGGTGCCGCTGTTCGACGCGCCGGAGCTGCGTGACTTCCTCGGCTCCGCGGCGAGGCGGCTGTTCCTGGCCGAGCTGCTCGCGTCGTTCACCAGGAACGCAGCGCAGTACCGGCCGGCCCCCAAGGGCCGCCCCCGGCCGACGCGCGGGCGGCGGATCAGCGAGCTCGACCTGGTCCGGATGGCCGGGCTGCTCGATACGGTTCCCGAGGCCGAACGGGCCGGGGTGTACCGCAGGCTCGGCGATGTGGCGCTGTTCCTGACCGGGGTGTTCCCGGACTACGCCGCGGCGCACGCGCTCGGGCCGGTCAGCGCGGCCCGGCTGCTGCGCGCGGCGCAGGTGCCGGCGCAGCAGCACGATCGGCTGGCTGATGCGCCGGCCATCGACCTGTTCGAGCACCTTGGCGCGCAGTGGTACCGGACCGCCTGGGGCCTGGCGCCGGCCCGCACCGCCAGGCTCGCGGTCGTGGCCGAGGTGGCCGAACGATTCCGCCAGGCCCGCCGGGTGCTGAACCACATCGCGGACCGGTGCCTGTTCCCGCAGGGGAACGCCTGGTTCGCCCCGCCTGCCCGATGAGGCGGGCGTTCATCACCGCAAAGAGCGGTCGGCTGACAGCAGCGGGCCAGGACCCGCGAGACTAGTAGTCGGCCCGTTGCTGGGTCGTGGCGCTAGGAAATGGGGTCAGCAAATGACAAACGGTTCCCGGCTCGAGTCGGCGGTCATGTTCGTGCAGGACCTGGACAGGTCGGTGAACTTCTACCGCGAGGTTCTCGAGCTCGAGGTGTCCGACCACAGCCCGACCGCCTCCCTGCTGACCAGCGGCAGCGGGTCGCAGCTGATCCTGCGCGCCATGGGCAGCGGCGCCGTGCACTCGCTCGGCGGCGTTGGCGTCCAGTATGTGATCTGGACCGCGGCGGACGAGGCAGATCTCGACCGGTGCGAGCGCACGCTGAAAGAGCTGTCGGCGCACCGGGAGACCCGGATTGGCGGGCCGGTCAAGGCCGTTGAGGGGCGCGATCCCGACGACATCGTCGTGATGATCATCTATCCAGGCCCGGACAAGGTCCCGCTGCATGAACTTCCAGTCCGCATCTATGGGTGGTAGACCCCGGCCCGTACGCTTGACGGGTGCTCGGACTCCCGGATGGCATTCGCGGCTGCCTGTTTGACCTCGACGGCGTGCTGACCCAGACCGCCAAGGTCCACGACGCCGCGTGGAAAGAGATGTTCGACGACTACCTGCGGGAGCGGTCCCGGAAGACCGGCGAGCCGTTCGTCCCGTTCGATCCCGTCGCCGACTACGACGAGTACGTCGACGGCAAGCCCCGCGCCGACGGCACCCGGTCGTTCCTCGAGTCCCGCGGCATCCACCTGCCCGAAGGCAGCGACGACGACCCGCCCACCGCGGAAACGGTGCACGGTCTCGGCAACCGCAAGAACGAGATCGTGCTGCGCAAGATCCGCAAGGACGGCGTGGAGGCGTACCCGGGCTCGGTGGCGTACCTGCGGGCGGTCAAGGAAGCCGGGCTGCCCCGCGCGGTGGTGTCGTCGAGCGCCAACTGCAAGGACGTACTGGTCGCCGCAGGCATCGAGGACATGTTCGACGCGCGGATCGACGGCGTCGTCGCGGAGCAGCAGCACCTGCGCGGGAAGCCGGCCCCGGACACGTACCTGGCCGGGGCGAAGGCCCTCGGGCTCGAGCCGGCCGCCGCGAGCGTGTTCGAGGATGCGCTGGCAGGGGTGGCCGCCGGGCGGGCCGGCAAGTTCGGGTTCGTGGTCGGCGTCGATCGCGTCGGCCAGGCCGAGCAACTGAAGAAGGACGGCGCCGACGTCGTCGTCAAGGACCTGTCCGAGCTGCTGGGGCACGGGTGATCCTGCAGGAGGCGTTCACGGTCGAGCCGTGGGCGCTGCGGGAGACCAAACTCGACATGGACCTGCTCGCGCAGACGGAATCGGTGTTCGCGCTGGCCAACGGCCACCTCGGGATGGCGGGGCGAACCTGGACGAGGGCGAGCCGCGCGGCCTGCCCGGCAGCTACCTCAACGGGGTGTATGAGGTGAAGCCGCTGCCCTACGCCGAGGCCGCCTACGGGCTGCCCGAGTCCGGGCAAGAGATCATCAACGTGACCAACGGCAAGCTCATCCGGTTGTTCGTCGACGACGAGTCGTTCGACGTCCGCTACGGCGAACTGCAGCTCGCACGAGCGCGTGCTCGACTTCCGTACCGGGGTGCTGACCCGCACCGCCGAGTGGCAATCTCCGGCCAGGAAACGCGGTCCGGGTGACGTCGACGGCGGATGGTGTCGTTCACCCAGCGCGCGATCGGGGCCATCTGCTACGAGGTTGAGCCGCTGGGCCAGTCGGCCCGGATCGCCGTGCTATCCGAATTGCTGGCGAACGAGCAGCTGCCCTCGTCCAGCAACGATCCGCGGGTGTCCGCTGCGCTGGCCAATCCGCTGCATCGACGAATGGCAGAACGCCGACGCGACACGGCGGCGGTCATGGTGCACGTCCACCAGGCAGCCAAGCTGCGCATCGGCGCCGACCATGGACCACACGTTCGACGGGCCGACCGAAGTCAGGGTCGACGCCCGGGGCGTCGAGGACACCAGCCTCATCACCGCCGCCACGGTCCTGCAGCCCGGGCAGAAGCTGCGCGTGATCAAGTTCGTTTCCTACGGCTGGTCCGCCAGCGGTCGCTCGAACGGGGTCAGTGACCAGGTATGGGCGGGGCTGACCGCGGCCAGGGCAGACCGGCTGGGACGGGCTGCTCGCCGAGCAGCGCAAGTACCTGGACGACTTCTGGGACCGTGCCGACGTGGAGGTGGACGGGGACGCGGAGGTGCAGCAGGCGGTGCGCTTCGCGCTGTTCCAGGTGCTGCAAGCCGGGGCGAGGGCGGAGAACCGGGCCATCCCGGCCAAGGGGCTGACCGGGACCGGTTACGACGGGCACGCGTTCTGGGACACCGAGATGTTCGTGCTGCCGATGCTCACGCTGACCGCCCCGGACGCCGCCGCGCAACGCGCTGCGCTGGCGGCACAGCACGCATCCCTGGCTCCATCGAGCGGGCCACCCAGCTCGGGCCTCAAGGGCGCGGCGTTCCCGTGGCGGACGATCACCGGCGCAGGAGTGCTCGGGCTACTGGCCGGCGGGCACCGCCGCCTTCCACGTAAACGCCGACATCGCCGCCGCCGTTGTCCGCTACGAGGACGCCACCGGCGACGAGGAGTTCAGCAAGGGCCCGGGGCTGGACCTGCTCACGCAGACCGCGCGGCTATGGCGCTCGCTTGGCCATCACGACGCCCAGGGGCGGTTCCACATCGACGGCGTCACCGGCCCCGACGAGTACAGTGCGATCGCGGACAACAACATCTACACGAACCTCATGGCCGGGCACAACCTGCGGCGGGCGGCCGATGCGGCCAAGCGCTATCCGGACCGGGCCAGGGAGCTGGGCGTCGACGCGGAGGAATCCGCGAGCTGGCGGGACGCCGCCGAGCAGATGTTCATCCCATTCGACGAGACCCTCGGCGTGCACCCACAGGCCGAGGACTTCACCAAGCACCAGGTCTGGGACTTCGCCCACACCGGACCCGACCAGTACCCGCTGTTCCTGCACTTCCCCTACTTCGACCTGTACCGCAAGCAGGTCGTGAAGCAGGCCGATCTGGTGCTCGCCATGCACATGCGCAGCGAGGCGTTCACGCCCGAGCAGAAGCTGAAGAACTTCGACTACTACGAGGCGCTCACGGTGCGGGACTCCTCGCTGTCCGCCTGCACCCAGGCGGTCATCGCCGCCGAGGTCGGCCATCTCGACCTGGCCTACGACTACCTCGGCGAGGCCGCGCTCATGGACCTGCGCGACCTGGAACACAACACCCGCGACGGCGTGCACATCGCCTCGCTGGCCGGCACCTGGATCGTGCTGGTCATGCGGTTTCGGGGGGCTGCGCCACGAGGACGGCACGGTCAGCTTCGCGCCGCGGCTGCCGGACAGCCTCGCCAGGATCGCGTTCTGCCTCGTGATCAGGGGGCGGCGGCTGAGGGTCGAACTCACGCACGCCACCGCCACGTACTCGCTGACGGACGGCGAGCCGTTCGAGATCTTGCACTACGGCGAAAAGGTGGCACGTATCAGCCGAAAAGCCGCAGACTCGCCCGGTTCAGGCAGATGCCGGCCCGGCCCCGCCCCAGTCAGCCTCACGGACGTGAGCCTGCGCACCGCGTGCCGACCGATCAAGGGACCTGACCAGGCATTTCGCCCAGGCAGGTCTCCGGGCTGCCGCAGCCGGGATACTCTCGGCGGAGCGCTGTCAACGGTTTTCGTGGCCGAAAAGTGTCTGTCCTGAGTCAGCCGCCATCGCTGACGACAGTGCACAATCAAAATGAGAGCTCAACGGAGGCGAGGGCTTAGCCCGTAACAGCTGGGGCAAAGCACAGACAGCACAGGAGCCGCAGGCGAGAGGCACCGCGGGCGGCATGAGCAGCGGAGCGACATGGATCTTGTTGCCGTATCCCTGACCCTGGTGGCAGCGATGCTGCTTGGGGTCGGCTGGGTTCTGCAGCAGTACGCCGCCGAGCAGGCGCCGAGCTCCTACTTCCTGCGGCTGCGGCTGATCGTTGACCTGCTGCACCGGCGCCGGTGGCTGCTGGGTCTGGCCGTGATGATCTCGGGACAGCTGCTGTCGGCGTGGTCGGTCGGTCACCTGGACCTGACGCTCTACGAGCCGCTGCTCGCCAGCAGCCTGATCTTCGCCCTCGCCCTCGCCGTTCCCCTATCCCACCAGCGCCTGAAGCCAGCCGAAATGATCGGCGCGATCGTCCTGGCCGGAGGCGTGGCGGCGCTGTCCCTGTCACGCTCCACTGGCACGCCGTCGGCGTCGTTCGGCTCATTCTCGGACTGGCCGGCGGCTGCCGGTATCGCCGTCGTGGCCTACTGCTTCATTCACGCCGGGCACCTGCGCAGCGGCCAGGCCCGCGCCACCCTGACCGGCATCGGCACCGGCCTGGTCATGGGCATATCTGACGCGCTGACCCGCCGCTCCGTGCAGATCCTTGACGCTCATTCGTTCGGCGGGCTGCTGACCTCCTGGCCGCCGTACTGCCTGCTGGCTGCGGCCCTGATCGGCATGTGGCTGATGCAGAACTCGTTCAACGCCGCGCCGTTGCACGCGTCGCTTCCCGGGATCACGGCGGCCGAGCCGGTCGCGGGAATCCTGCTCGGCGTTGTGGTCTTCGGTGACCGCATCGACATATCTCCGGGATTGCTCGCGCTGCAGGCCGCCGGGATCGCGGCACTGGTGGTCGGCGTGGTCATGGTGGCTCGCTCGCCCAGGCTTGGCCAGCTGCGGCCCTCCGCGGTGATACCGGATTCGGTCATACCGGCCCTTATTGGCGGAAAGGGCTCGCACGACGAGAGCTCGCCGCCAGCAGCCACGCAGGGGCCCCAACCAGCGGAGCAACGGCCAGAACTGCAGCCGCTGGGGCACACGCCGGAACCGGGAGCCAAGGTCTCGCGCCGGCCTGCCGCCGGGGGCGCGCGGTCGATGGGCACGCTCTGAGCCTGACCGGGCGAATGTATTGCGCGGCCCGGGTACGGCGAGCGAGGGCGGTGTCCGCGTGAGCGCCGGCCCGTCGCCGACGGCGAGGCCGGCGCCGCACAATGCGGCACCGGCCTGAAGAACTCGCGCCCAGGCTACTTCTTGAACGCGTCCTTGACCTTCTCGCCCGCCTGCTTCAGGTTGCCCGCGGTCTCGTCGGTGCGGCCCTCGGCCTCCAGCCGCGGGTTGCCGACCGCCTCGCCGGTGTTCTTCTTGACCTTGCCCTTGGCTGACTGAAGTTTGTCGGCCGCCTTGTCCTTGGCACTCATGGCGTGATTCCTCTCTCTCGTATGGCCATGGACTGTCCGTGAACTCAGCGACTAAACGCCGGCCAGCTTCGCGAGTCGCTGGGCGGCCCTGTCCAGGCTGTAACGCCGTCGCGCCATTCCGGCCCAGGGATCGGAGGCACCGGGCCGGTCCAGTCGGCCGCCCACGGTACGCAGCGTGAACTGGTGCGGCGTCAGGCTGGCGTCCTGCAGCTCCGCCCAGTCCAGCGGTGTGGCCACGGGCGCGCCCGGCCTCGCCCGCACGGAGTAGGGCGCGACCGCGGTCTGGGCGTAGGCGTTGCGCATGACGTCGGAGTAGACGCGGTCACCGCGGCTGTCCTTGCGCTGCTCTGTGGTCAGGATGTCCGGCTCCCTGGCCGCGAGAACGTCGCTGGCCTGGCGGGCGAACCGGCGCACCGTGTCAAAGTCATCCCTGGCGTTCAGCGGCACGTGGACGTGCAGGCCCCGGCCGCCGGTGGTCTTGACGAAGGCGGTTAGCCCTAGTTCCTCGAGCAGGTCATGCAACCCCAGCGCCAGGTGCTTGACCTGGTCAAAACGGTGATCATCGGGCGGGTCGAGGTCGAATATCAGCTGGTCGGCGCGGTCGAGCGCCCCGGTCCTGCTGAGAAAGGCGTGCATCTCGATGCACGCCTGGTTGGCCAGGTAGACCAGCGTGGCCGGCCTGTCGCAGATCACCTGGACGAGCGTGCCGCCCTGCTTCTTGACCGTGGTCCTGGCTATCCAGTCGGGGAAGTAGCGCGGCACGTTCTTCTGCACGATGCGCTCGCCGGTTATCCCGTCCGGGTAGCGCTCCATGCTGAGCGGGCGATCGCGCAGGTACGGCAGCATACGGGCGGCTATGTCCCGGTAGTAGCCGACCAGGTCCCCCTTGGTGACCTGGTCGTCGGGGAATAGCGTCTTGCCGGTGTTGGACAGCTGGACCGTGATGCCCGAGACCCTTACCGCCTCGGCCCGCTTGGCGGTCACGTCTCGTCTCCGCTGGACGGAACTTCCCGTACCACCTCGGCTGGATCTTTGTCGTCGCGCATGCCCTGGAACCTGGGGTGGCGCAGCTCACCCGCGTCGGTCCACTCGGAGAACCCGACCTCCCCGACCAGCTTGGGCTCCACCCAGTGCACGCCGCGCGGGCGCGGCAGCGGGCCCGCGCCGAACGGCGGGGTGGCGCGTTCCAGCTTGACCATGGACGCGTGGAGGCTGTTCAGCAGCTTCTGGTTGAAACCGGTCCCCACCTTGCCCGCGTAGACGAGCTGGCCGTCGGAGTTGTAGTAGCCGAGGAGCAGCGCGCCGAACCCGGACCGCGACCCCTGCGGGTCGGTGAACCCGCCGATGACGAACTCCTGGCCGCTCTCGCACTTGAACTTCAGCCAGTCTTTGGTCCGCCCGCTGCGGTATGGCGTGTCGGCCCGCTTGGCGATGAGGCCTTCCCAGCCGTCGCGGCACGCTTCGGCGTAGAAGGCCTCGCCCTCGGTGTCCCGGTGCTCGGTGAACCGGAGTGGATCCTTGAACGCCAGCGCGGCACGCAGGATCTGCTTGCGCTCGGTGAGCGGCAGCGGGCGTACGTCCCGGCCGCCCGCGTGCAGGACGTCGAATACGTAGTAGTACACCGGCACGCTGGCGATCAGGTCCTTGCCCGGCGTGGCCAGGCCGAGCCGCTGCTGCAGCCGCTCGAATTTGGTCTCGCTGCCATCGAAGGCGACGATCTCGCCGTCAACCACGCACTCCTCGGTGGCCTGCGCGGCCAGCGCGTCGGCGACCTCGGGGAACGTGCTGGTGATCTGGTGCTGATTGCGCGTCATCAGCCTGACTTCGCCGCCGCCGCCCGCGACGTAGGCCAGGCAGCGCTCACCGTCGAGCTTGCGCTCATAGATCCACGCCGGGTCGGAGAACCGGTCCCTGGTGAGCGTGGCGAGCTCGGGCTCGAGCCAGCCGGGCAGGCCCGCCTGCTTCGTCTTTTCCGCCACCCTGCCTCCTCGCCGCGGGTTGTGGTCAGCATCCGAACACCACTATGCCGGGTCCAGATCTTCACATGGTCTCCGCATGCCGGGCAGCCACGCTGCACGCACGGCTGATCGCCTCGAGTGAGCTAAGCCATCGGGGGGAGATCAGCGATGAGGCAGGCGGTCAGCCGGAGCATCGGCGCGCTTCGGAGCGTGATGGGCGGGCCCGTCCTCACGCCGGACGACACAGGATTTGACGACAGGCGCCGGGTGTGGAACGCGGGCATCGATCGCCGCCCGGCCGCGATCGCCCGCTGTGCGTCGGCCGCCGACGCGGCCGCGGCCGTCCGCCACGCGCAAGAGCATGACCTGGAGATATCCGTGCGCGGCGGCGCCCACAACACCGCCGGCACGGCCGTGTGCGATGGCGGCCTGATGATCGACCTGAGCCTGCTCAACTCGGTCGCCGTGGACCCGGCGGCGCAGCGGGCCAAGGTCGACGGCGGGGCCCTGCTCGCCGACCTGGACGCCGCAACGCAGGCTCACGGTCTGGCCGTCCCGGCCGGGCTGATCAGCCACACGGGCGTCGGAGGGCTCACCCTGGGCGGCGGCATGGGATGGCTGAGCCGCGAGTTCGGGCTGAGCCTCGACAACCTGGCCGCCGCCGAGGTGGCCACGGCCGACGGCCGGCTGCAGCGGGCGTCCGCCGCGGAGAATCCCGAACTGTTCTGGGCGATCCGTGGCGGCGGCGGCAACTTCGGCGTGGTCAGCTCGTTCGAGTTCCAGCTGCATGGGATCGACCCGGTCGTGCAGGTCGGGCTGTTCTTCTGGAGCCTCGACCAGGGCCCGCAGGCACTCCGGCTAGCCGGTGAAATCACGGCCGCGATGCCGCCCGGCATCAACGCCGTGATCGCCGCGGTGAACGCGCCGCCAGCGCCGTTCGTGCCGCGGCGGTATCACTTCGCGCCCGGGTACGCGCTGCTGCTGACCGGGTTCGGGGCCACGCAGGAGCACGACTGGCTGGCCAGCCGGATAAGGCGCGCAGCCCCGCTGTCGGGGGCCATGTTCTACCGGCTCGACGGAGCGTACAGCCAGGTGGCTGACGACGAAACCGCGTTCGGCGGCGGCCGCTCGCCCCGGTACGGCGCCTTCATCATCGGCCTCGCGCTCGACGCCGACCTGCTCGAGACCGAGCGCAGCTGGGTCCGTGGCTTCTGGGAGGCACTGCGACCGCACGCCATCGGCAGCGGGGACGGCTACGTCAACGGCACCACCGACTACCGGGAGGACCGGGTCCGCAACAGCTACGGCGCGGCCAAATACCGGCGGCTGGCCGGGATCAAGGCCGAGTACGACCCGGACAACGTGTTCCACCTCAACGCCAACATCCGGCCGGCTGCCTGACCGCCGGTCATGGCTTCCCGGCCGACCGCACCGTCAGGCTCGCCACGGAACCCGCGGCGCACAGGGCGGCGGTCCAGACCAGCGTGGCGCCGGCGCCGTAGCTGTCGGCCAGCAGCCCGGCCAGGTACGGGCCTGCCATCTGGCCGACCGCGAACACGACGGTAAAGGCCGCCAGCGCGGCGGTCCAGTTGGGACGGGGAACGGCGGCGTGGACGAGCCCGGTGATGGCGGCGGGGACAACGAGGAAGCTGACGCCGTAGCCGATGGCCGAGACGATGACCACGGCGGGATCGGCGCTGATGATCGCCACCGCGGCAGCTGCGCTCAGCGCCGCCAGCGCCGCGGCCAGGGCCCTGGCGCCGGGCCAGGCGCGCAGCGGCCGGCTCCATAGCACCGGCTCGGCGATCGCGGCGACGCCGAGCGCCGCCCAGGTAACGGCCACCTGGGTGACGCTCGCGTGGTGCGCGGTCAGGTAGGCCGACAGGAACGTGATGTAGGCGATGTACCCGGCGGCGAACAGCAGGTAGGCGACGCTGACCCGCCACATCGCCGCGACCGGGCGCCAGTCGGCGAGCGGAGCGGCGACGCCATTCCCGTTTGCGCGATCCGCGCCAGTGCGATCCGCGCCCGATCCGGCCTTCGCGTCGTCCGCCGCCGCCGTCCAGCTGAAGACCGCGGCCAGCCCGGCCGCCACGGCCAGGCCGGCCCAGGCCAGCGGCCACCGGCCGGGGTGGTGGCTGAGCAGCGGCGGGATGACCGTCCCGCTGACCGCGATACCGAGCCCGGCGCCGGCGAAATAGATGGAGACCGGAAGCGGTGACCCGCGGCTGGCCGCGGCACGGGAGGCGAGCACACCTCCGGCGATGAACACCAGTGCTCCGGACACCCCGGCTGCCGCGCGGGTCAGCAACAGCAGCGGGTAGCTGCCGGTGGCCGCGTTGGCGGCGAGCGCGGCCGCGGTGAGGACCATGCCGAGCCGGAATGCGGCCGTTTCGCTCAGCCGCCGGGCCAGCGGGCCTGCGGCCAGCGCACCCACCAGGTATCCGAGGCTGTTCGCAGTGGTCAGCGTACCGGCTTTGGCGAGGCTCCAGCCCAGCTCATCGCGCATGGCCGGAACGAGCAGCCCGTACGCAAAGCGGGCCAGCCCGAGGGCGGCGGTGGTTCCCAGCGCCAGCCGCACCGACCGCAGCCAGCCGGACGCCCGGCCATGCTCCGGCAGCGTGGCGGGCGCGCGAGCGGCTGGCGGGGTCACCGCCCCCCAACCTACCGGTGCATCGGCGGCCGGGTCCCTGCGATCGATCCGGAACGCGGCGCTCCGCCAACTCGAGCTCGCCCATGTTTGCCGCCGTGGTGGTGGGTAGCTGGCCAGATGCGGAGCCCGGCTGCACAAAAAGGTTCGCCGGGCGCCGCCCCAAACAGCCGCTAGCCTCGTCTCATGCGCCTAGCGATCATGCTCTTCACTCGTGACCTGCGGGTACACGACAATCCGGCGCTTGATGCCGCCGTGCGCCGGGCTGCAAGCGTCGTACCGCTGTTCGTCCTCGAGGACCGTCTGGTGAGCGGCCATCTGGCTGCGCCGAACCGGGTGCGGTTCCTGCTCGAGGCGGTGGATGACCTGCGCTCCTCGCTCCGCAAGCGCGGGGGTGACCTGGTCATCCGGCGCGGCGACACGGTCGGCGAGGTGATCGGGCTGGCGCGGGATACCGGCGCCGAGGGCGTGTTCTGCGCCGGCGACGTGAGCGGATACGCGGCGGGCCGCCAGCGCAGGCTCACCGCCGCGTGCCAGCAAGCGCGGCTGGAGCTTGTCCTGTCCCTGGGCGTCACGGTCGTGCCGCCGGCCGAGCTGCGCCCGTCCGGCGGAGGTGACCACTACCGGGTGTTCACCCCGTTCCTGCGCGCCTGGGAGCGGGTGAAGCGCCGGCCGGTGGCCGCCGCGCCTGAGAAGGTGCACCTGCCGGACGGCCTGAAACCGGGCGAGCTGCCCGACCTCGCCGCCCGGCGCAAGGGTACCGGGACGTTTCCGGGCGGGGAATCGGCAGCAACCAAGCGGCTCGATGCCTGGCTGCGCTCCGGCGGCGTGGACGGTTACGCCGACGGCCGCAACGACATGGCCGGCGACGAGACCTCGCGGCTGTCCCCGTACCTGCACTTCGGCTGCTTGTCACCGCTGCAGCTGGCCGAGGCGGCCGGGCCGGGTGAATTCACCCGCCAGCTCGCCTGGCGCGACTTCTTTCACCAGGTGACAGGCGCGTTCCCGGCCATCACGACCCGGGACTACCGGCCGGGGCGGGTGCGCTGGCGCGACGACCGCGAGGCGTTCGACGCCTGGCGGGAGGGCCGGACCGGGGTGCCGATCGTGGACGCGGGCATGCGCCAGCTGCACCAGGAAGGCTGGATGCACAACCGGGCCCGGATGATCGTTGCGTCGCTGCTGTGCAAGCAGCTGCGCATCGACTGGCGCCTCGGCGCGCGGCACTTCATGGACCTGCTCGCCGACGGGGACATCGCCAACAACTACGGCAACTGGCAGTGGGCCGCGGGGACCGGCAACGACACCAGGCCGGGCCGGGTGCTCAGCCCGCTGCGCCAGGCCACGCGGTTCGACGCGGCCGGCGACTACGTCCGGCGCTACGTGCCGGAGCTCGGCTGCCTGGACGCCGTGGCGATCCGCCGGCCGTGGACGCTGCCCGAGAGCCAGCGCCGTGGATACCCGGCGCCGATCGTCGAGATCTAGCCGGGCCAGTGGCAGCGGGCCACCTGGCCGCCGAGCACGGTGACGGTGGCGGCCGGGGTGACAGCGTCTTTCCAGACGGTGTACTCGGCGGCCGACAGGCCCGGGTAGACCGCCGCGTAGCCGGTGCCAGCGCCGGTCCTGCGCTCGCGGACCTGCGCGTGCGTCCGCCGGGCGCCCGCGCCGTCGCTGGCCGGGCTGATCTCTATCTCCCGGCCAGCCAGCTCGGCGGGCGTGTCCAGGATGAGCGCCCCGACGTCGGCGCCAAGGTCCAGGACGACACTGCCGGCGTTCGACGGGCCCCACGCAGGCTCTGTCATGGCCGTCAGGACGGGGTGTCGAAGCCGCTGTACGGCACGCCGAGGTAGGGGAACCGTTTCAGGTAGCCGGACGGGACGCTACGGGACGTCAGCCCGTCGGTGACCTTGCTTGCCGCCGCGTCCGGGACGTACTTCTTGTTCACCAGCGGGTAGGTGGCCCCGGCGATCGCCCGGAGCTCGATGGTCACGACATCGTCGAACACCCGGCGGCCGTCCGGGTACCCGGCGAGGTCCCCGCCCAGGATGCCGAGCTCGTTTGGCTTCCTGGTGGGCGGGATCGCGGTGTTGAGCCGGAGCATGTCCGCGAGCACCGGGCCGGTGTAGTTCTGGAACCCGGGCACGATGCCGGACGGTATCCCGGTCAGCAGGATCGCCTCCAGGTCGGACCGGGCCGCACCGGACTTGTCCAGCGCGGCGAGATTGGGGAACACGCCCGGGTACAGCGGCGGCAGCAACGAGGCGAGCTCCGGGTTGGTGACGTAGGAAGCGAACTGCTTGTCGTCGGACGGCGGCAGCGTGTTCCACAGGTCCTTCTTGCCCAGCGGTATCAGGACCTCGTTGACGAGCGGGTTGCCCAGCCGTGACACCTGGCGGAACGGGCCACTGTTGACGTTCTCGGCCTGGTCGGCGTCCCACAGCCGTACCCGCTGGCGGCTCGCGGTCGTCCACACGCCGATCACCGCGGCCGGATCGGTGACGCCGTGCGGACGGCGCCGGGTGAGCTGCGTGATCGGCACCTGGATCGCGATCGAGTGCACGTTCAGCGCGGCGGTGGCGTTGACCCCCGGTGCGGGCTTGTCGAAGATGTGCATCCCGTACTGCGTGTGCAGCTCCTGGAACGGCCGCAGGTTGGCCAGGTCGAAGATCGACCCCAGGTCGACGTAGAAGCCTTCCGCCCGCTGGCCAGCGAACACCTTGATGCCGCCAGGGAGCCTGTGTACCGCCTGGTCTGCCAGACCGGCGTAGTTCGGGGTGGATAGCGGCCCGATGTTGCAGGGCGGGCAGGCGAGCCCGCTGCCGAGGGTGGTGCTGCTGCCGTGCCGGACGCAGGCCACGCTGTAGAACTGGCGGCTGTTCCAGTTCGGGCTGCCCAGCGAGTAGATCGGCCCGGTGTTGTACAGGAACGTGTCAGCGTCGCGCAGCACGGTCCGGAACCGGAACTGGAAGCTGATGTCCGCCTGGCCGTCGCCGGTGTTGTCGACGTGGATCTGGTAGAGCACGTCGTCGCCGAACTCGTAGAAGTTCGGCCCGCCCGCAGGGCCCTGCAGCGGGATGTAGTTGGCGATGAGCGTGACCGCGTCCGGCCGGTCCGGGCTGACGAACGCGTAGACGTCGGTGCTGTCGGCGACCGGGTCTTTGGAGATTTCCGGCGCCTCGCGGTGCGATGACATGAGTTACCTCACGGGTTGGTCGGCGTGGCTGACAGGGCGGGTCGGATGATCACCTGGCGGCCCGGGCGAGTCGGGCGGCGAGGTCAGGGTCGCGGAGCCGGGTGTGCGTGGTTCCAGCGAAGATGTCCAGCTCGCCGGACCGGGCATCGCGCAGGTGAACCACGACCGGCTCGGAGACCTCGCTGCCGTGGCCAGTGTCCCCGGCGTCGTGCGCCGGGGCTGCCGCCGTCCGGCTGGTATCGGCGAACGCAGGCCCCGCGCCGGCCACCGCTGCCGCGGCAAGGCCGACGGCTCCGGCCCCCGCGGCGCCCAGCAGCACGCGGCGGCGCGACGGAGCAGGCCGCGAATCGGGAACGAGCGCGCGGTCGAGGTCGAGATCCCCACGACTTGGACCAGACATGGGTGTCCTTTCCGGCGGCGCGGAATCGTACCGCTCGCCCCTGTTCTGAAACACCGGGATGATTACTATTCGTAGTCAGACTTAACTCTCCGTAGTTGGCGCTCAGCGTAGCGGTCGCGTGCCGGGTGCGCAGCACATCACGGTTTCCCGGCCGCACAGGTTTGACGGCCAGCACAAGGGTAGAAGAAATGGTCGCTTTGTAAGGTTCCTGAGAGGAAGCCTCAATGGCGATCATCCTTGTGGCCCTGCTGATCGTGCTTATCTTCGGCGCACTCGGGTTTGCGCTCCATGTCCTGTGGTGGCTGGCGCTTGTCGCCCTGGTTATCTGGCTGCTCGGGTTCGTCGTGCGCATCGGGGAGACCGTTGCGGCCCCGCGCCGTCGCTGGTACAGCCCATCGGCACCGCGCCGCCGCTGGTATTACTGGTAAGTCGCGTCGTTTGGCCCGTCCGGTTTCTGCCAGGCGGGCCTATTTCCTTTTCTGGCGCGCGGATGGCGGCTGTTTGAGACTCACCTTCCCGGGCAGTGCAGTCGCACTCGAATACCGAACCCGGGAGGAAGGCAATGACCGGGACCATCGTCATCATCATCGTCGTCATCATTGTGGTGGCGGCCATCGTCGCCGGAGTTATGTACCAGCGCCGGCGTAGGCTCCAGCAGCGCTTCGGCCCCGAGTACGACCGGATGGTCGAGGAGAAGGGCAGCAAGACCAAGGCCGAGGCCGAACTGTCCAGCCGCCAGCGCCGCGTCGCTGGCCTGGACATCCGACCGCTGGATCCCGCGGTCCGGGCCCGCTACCAGGAGAACTGGGCAGCGGTCCAGGAGCAGTTCGTCGACTCGCCACAGGAAGCCGTGATGGCCGCGCAGCGGCTGGTCATGACCGTGATGCAGGAGCGCGGTTACCCCACCGAGGGCGGCGACCAGGTGATGGCCGACCTGTCCGTGGACCACGCGAGCGTCCTCGATCACTACCGCGCCGCGTACGACATCAGCCAGCGCGCCGCCGACAACCAGGCCTCGACCGAGGACCTGCGGCAGGCAATGATCCACTATCGCGCCCTGTTCCAGGATCTGCTCGGCCAGACCTCCACCACCGCCGACGAGACGCCGGTCACCGAGACCACGGTCGGCCTGCCCGTGGAGGGGGACGGGGAGGTGGGCGGGGCTCCGGCGGTGGGCACCGGCCACGGACCCGGCTACCCGGAGCCAGTGGCCGACACGGGCGACACTGCGGCCTACCCGGCCAAGACCGTGCCCGACGCCGAGCCCGCGGACGAGTACGACGCCGAGCCCGCAACGACCGGGTCCGATGTGCCCAGGCAGCGGCGCACCTGAGTAACCGGCCGGCGATCGGCCCACCAGTACAAGCGGCCAGGGGAGGGCGGCATAGGCAGCCAGGTCCAGACGGGAACAATCCGTACGAAGGTCCCGGCTCGCCTTGACCGCCTGCCCTGGTCGCGCTGGCACTGGATGATCATCATCGGCCTCGGGACCGTCTGGATCCTGGACGGCCTCGAGGTCACGATCGTCGGCAACATCTCCGGGCAGCTCGCCAAGCCGGGCAGCGGGATTCACATCACCCAGGGCCAGGTAACCGGGCTCGGCGCCGCCATGTATGTGGCCGGGGCAACCTGTCCGGCCTGCTGCTGTTCGGCACCGCCTACCTGTTCCACACCGGCTCGCTGAACGCCACCACGATGACCGCCTGCTGGTTCGCCGTGCTGTTCTTCGCCTCGGCCGGAGCCAGCCCGAGCTCTTCCTTGGGGTCAAGGCCGAGCGGAGAGCCTGGAAGACATCGCCCGGCCGCTGACCGAGGAAGACGCCGACCCAACCGAAGCCAGAGTCGGCTCGGCTCACTGAAAGCCGACGTCAGCACCTGATTTCCCCGTTTCAGAACCGCTCCCGGGGTAGTTGCCCTGGAAGACCTGAACGGAGAAGAAGAGATGAGCTTGCCAATCGCGCAGGAGCGAACCCTGACCAGTATCGAACAGGCGCTGCGGTCCCGCGATCCGCGGCTCAACTCGCTCTTCTCGATCTTCACCAGGCTGACCCGGCAGGAAGCGATGCCGACGATCGAGCAGATCCCGCAGCGGCGCTGGCGGCCGCAGCCGGGCGCCGTGATCCTCGTCGCGCTCGCGCTGCTCGTCTGCGCGATCGTGGTCGGCTCGCTCTCGTCAGGAGGCGGGTGCGGGCAGGCGCCCACCGCCACGGCCCAGCCCTCCGCGATCGCCGCAGGCGCCGCCTTCACCCAGTGCGCCAGCCATCAGCTGCCCGGCTCCAAAACCCCCTGACTACTCTCCTGCCAGGACTTGGCCGCGGCGGCTTATTCGGGGGCGTCGCGGTGGCGCAGGACGACAACGGAGCGCCCGGCGACCGGCATCGTCGCGGAGCTTTCCAGCACGTCGTCTTCCGAGCGGCCGGGATCGGCCGTCTCGGTGACCAGGTCCCACCACTGGCCCCACTGCTTGGGCAGCGTCCATTCGATCGGCTCGGAATGGGTGTTGAACAGCAGCAGGAACGAATCGTCGGTGACCCGCTGGCCACGCCGGTCACGATCGGTGATCGCCGCGCCGTTGAGGAACACGCCGACCGATGGCGGGGAGGCCTCCCAGTCGTCATCGCTCATCTCAGCCCCGTCCGGACGGAACCAGCCGAGGTCGACCGAGCCCCGGATCGAGTGGCCCTGGAACCAGCGCCGGCGGCGCAGCACCGGGTGGTCGCGACGCAGCGCTATCAGCAGGCGGGTGAACTCGACCAGGTCCTCATCGACGTGCTCCCAGTCGTACCAGGAGATCTCGTTGTCCTGGCAGTAGGCGTTGTTGTTGCCGCGCTGGGTGCGCCCAAGCTCGTCCCCGCCGAGCAGCATCGTGACGCCCTGCGAGAGCAGCAGCGTGGCCAGGAAGTTGCGCTGCTGCTGATGCCGCAGCGCGAGCACTGCCTGGTCGTCGGTGTCGCCCTCGACCCCGCAGTTCCATGACCGGTTGTACGGCTCGCCGTCGGCGTTGTCCTCCCCGTTGGCCTCGTTGTGCTTCTCGTTGTAGGAGACCAGGTCGCGCAGCGTGAACCCGTCGTGCGCGGTGACGAAGTTGACGCTGGCCCCCGGGTGGCGGGTATCGGCCTGGTACAGGTCGGAGCTCCCGGTCAGCCGGGAGCCGAACTCGCCGAGGGTGGCGGGCTCGCCGCGCCAGAAGTCCCGCACCGTGTCCCGGTAGCGGCCGTTCCACTCCGACCAGAGCGCCGGGAAGTTGCCGACCTGGTAGCCGCCCTCGCCGATGTCCCACGGCTCGGCGATGAGCTTGACCTGCGAGACCACCGGATCCTGCTGGATCAGGTCGAAGAACGCGGACAGCCGGTCGACCTCGTGGAACTGGCGGGCCAGGCTGGCGGCCAGGTCGAACCGGAACCCGTCCACGTGCATCTCGGTCACCCAGTACCGCAGCGAGTCCATGATCAGCTGGAGGGTGTGCGGGTGACCCACGTTCAGGCTGTTACCCGTCCCCGTGGTGTCGTAGTAAAACCGGGGGTCGTCCGTCACCAGGCGGTAGTACGCGGCGTTGTCGATGCCCTTCATCGACAGCTCGGGTCCCAAATGGTTGCCCTCGGCCGTGTGGTTGTACACGACGTCGAGGATCACCTCGATGCCCGCTTCGTGCAGCGCGCGGACCATGGCCTTGAACTCGGCGACCTGCTCGCCGCGCTGGCCGGTGGCAGCGTACTCGTTGTGCGGGGCAAGGAAGCCGATCGAGTTGTAGCCCCAGTAGTTCCGCAGTCCGCGCTCTATGAGGTGGGCGTCGTGGATGAACTGATGCACCGGCAGCAGCTCCACGGCGGTGACGCCGAGCCCGGTAAGGTGCTCGATGGCGGCGGGATGGCCCAGGCCAGAGTAGGTGCCGCGCTGCGCCTCGGGGATGTCCGGATGCCGGGCGGTGAAGCCCTTGACGTGGACCTCGTAGATCACCGACTCGTTCAGCTGGACGTCGGGAGGCCGGTCGTTGCCCCAGTCGAAGTACGGGTTGTGCACCACCGACCTGGGCACGTACGGAGCGCTGTCATCGTCGTTGCGCGAGTTCTCGTCGCCGATGGTGTACGGAAAGCATGCCGGGTTCCAGTCGACCTGACCCTCGATGGCCTTGGCGTAGGGGTCAATGAGCAGCTTGGCCGGGTTGCACCGCTGGCCGTGCTCCGGCGCCCACGGCCCGTGCACCCGGTAGCCGTAACGCTGCCCGGGCGCGACCGTCGGCAGGTAGGTGTGCCAGACGAACGCGTCGATTTCCTCGAGGCGCAGCCGTTCTTCCCCGCCGCTGTCATCAAACAGGCAGAGCTCGACTTCCTCGGCCATCTCGGAGAACAGCGAAAAGTTCGTGCCGCCGCCATCGTAGGCAGCCCCGAGCGGATATGGCCTCCCCGGCCAGTTCTCGATCGTGGCCTCGGTCATAGACGGCTGGGTCCTTTCAGGTTGTCCCGTTGCTTCCGCTGATTTCGTTGGACCGGCCACGCTACCGGTAACTCAGGCCTCGTGCGCCTCAGACACGATCGCAACGCTGTCCGGCGGCAGGACAACGCGCTGACCTGCAACGTCGACACCGGGATCCGAGGCGGCGAGCAGTCTCCGCCCCCGGCCCGGTATCCAGGCTCCAGTCTGCCGTTCCCAGGTTAACGGCGACCGTGACCGGCCCGCGGCGGATGACGAGCCAGCCCAGGTCGGCATCGCACGCGGTCTCGACCCGGGTGGGGCGCGGATCGGTGAGCGCCGGGACCCGGCGCCGCAGCGCGATCAGCTCGGTGTACCAGGCCAGCAGGCTGGCGTGGCGTTCCTTGCCCGGCTCGGCCCAGTCGAGCTTGGACCGCTCGAACGTCGCCGGGTCCTGCGGATCGGGCACCCCTTCGGGGCTCCAGCCGAACGAAGCGAACTCCGCGCGCCGCCCCTGGCTCACCACCCGGCCGAGTTCGGCGCCGGAGTGGCTGGTGAAGTACTGGAACGGGGTACTCGCGCCCCATTCTTCGCCCTGGAACAGCAGCGGCACGAACGGCGAGGTCAGCAGCAGCGCCGCGGCCACCCGCAGCCGGCCGTCGCTCATCAGCGCGGCGCTGCGCTCGCCCAGCGCGCGGTTGCCCACCTGGTCGTGGTTCTGGGTGCAGACCACGAACCGGCTGCCGGGCAGCCCGGCCGGCGACCGGCCGAACACCCGGCGACGGTACGGCGAGTAGATGCCGTCGTAAACCCACGCCTGGCGCAGCGCCTTGGCCAGCAGCGGCAGCGGCCCGAAGTCCTCGTAGTAGCCGCTGCGGTCCCCGGTCAGCGTCGCGTGCAGCGCGTGGTGCCACTCGTCGGCCCAGGCGGCGTCGAGGCCGTACCCGCCGGCGTCCACGGCACGGACGAACCGCGGGTCGTTGAGGTCGCTCTCGGCGACCAGGAACAGCGGCCGGCCCTGATTCGCGGCCAGCGCTGCCACCTCGGTGCCGAGTTGCTCGAGGATGTGCGTTGCCGAGTCGTCGGCGATCGCGTGCACCGCGTCGAGGCGCAGCCCGTCGCAGTGGTAGTCGCGCAGCCACATCAGTGCGTTGTCGATGACGAACCGGCGTACCTCGTCGCTGCCGGGTCCGTCGAAGTTGACCGCCGGGCCCCAGTTGGTCTGGTGCCGCTCGGAGAAGTACGGCCCGAACTCGGGCAGGTAGTTGCCTGCCGGGCCGAGGTGGTTGTAGACGACGTCCATGATCACGCCGAGGCCATCCGAGTGTGCCGCGTCGACCAGCCGCTTCAGCCCGTCGGGCCCGCCGTAGGCGTGATGCGGGGCGAACAGGTCCACCCCGTCATAGCCCCAGCCGCGCGGGCCGGAGAACTCGGCGACCGGCAGCAGCTCGATCGCGTCCACGCCGAGGCTGACCAGGTGGCCGAGGTGCCCGATCGCCCCGTCGAACGTCCCCTCGGCCGAGAACGTGCCGACGTGGCACTCGTATAGCACCGACCCGGCCAGCGGCAGCCCCCGCCAGCGGCCGTCGGTCCAGGCGAAGGCCCCGTGGTCGACAACCCGGGACGGTCCGTCGATGCCCTCCGGCTGAAAGGGCGAGCGAGGGTCCGGACGCGCCGGTCCTCCATCTACCCGGAACGAGTAGTCCGTGCCCGGTCCGGCACCGTTGACGGAACTCGCCCACCAGCCGCCACTGCGCGGCCGCATCGGCACCTCGCGCCCGCCGGTGACAACGTCCACGCTGCCCTTGCCAGGAGCCCACACCCGAAACTCGTGCACGGTGCTGGCCTGGCTCGCCCTTGGCTCGGTCACGCGTTCCTGCCCAGGACGGCGACCGGAAACGTTCGCAGCAGGCCGGCCACGGCGGCCCGGCCGCCGTCCACCGGCGCGCCGGTGAGCACGTCGGCCCACGGGCCCGGCGGGAGCTCGACCGTGGTGCCCGCCCATCCTTGGGTGACGTCGTGGACCAGCCGGGGGACGACCACGGCCAGCCCGTTGCTACGCGTAAAGGCCACTATGTTTGACGATCTGGGGCCGGCGGAGTTCAGCGGCTCGTACCCGGAACCCGGGCCGTACGCACCCGGGTGACGGCGCCGGTGCCCGAGCACCCGGTGGATGAGCCAGAGCTTCGGGCCGCCGTCGGCGTCGCGGGCCAGGGCGGCCTCGGGCCCGGCGTCGGCCAGGCTGTCCAGCAGCGCGCGGCGGCGCGCGTAGTCGACCGGGCGGCGGTTGTCCGGGTCGACGAGGGACTCCTCCCACACCTCGGTGCCCTGGTAGAGGTCGGGGACCCCCGGGCAGGTCAGCATCAGCGCGGTCTGGGCCAGGGAGTTGACCCGGCCGCGCTCGACGATCCGGTGCTCGGCCAGGAAACCTTCCAGGTCGGCGGCGAAGGCGCGGTCGTCGAGGACCGCGGTCACGAACGCGGACAACGCGTCGTCGTAGCCCGCATCCGGGTCGATCCAGGAGGTGTGCACCTTTGCTTCCTTGGCCGCCTTCAGCATGAACGCGCCGGCCCGGCCCGCATCGATCGGCCAGGCGCCGGCCAGGGTCTGGTAGAGCAGGTACTCGGCGTTGCGGTCCGGCCAGCCGTCCTGCTTGTGCGCGCTGTTTTGCTCCGCCCAGCGGACCACCGCGCTCTCCCAGGCTCCGGGCAGCTCGGACAGCACGCTGATCCTGGCGCGCACATCGCCGCTGCGCTTGGTGTCGTGGGTGGACAGCGTCAGCATCGTCTCCGGCCAGCGCCGGGCCGCGTGGGCCATGGCCTGGTGGAACTCAGCGGGCGCGCCGCCGAACCGGCTCGGGTCGCCGCCCACCTCGTTGAGGCTGATCAGCGGCTGGTACCGGTAGAACGCGGTGTCCTCCACGCCCTTGGCCATGACCGGCGCACTGACCTGGGGGAACCGGACCGCGAAGCTGGTCTCCTCCTCGCCGGGGTAGGTCCTGGTGATCAGGTCGCCGATGAAGTGCAGCAGCTCCGCGTCGTGGTCGGGGCAGCGCCGCGTAGCCGTGGCGACCGCCTCGGCCACGTGCGCCAGGTCGGCGCGCGTCGCCGGGTGCCCGGCGCGGAAGTACGTGCGGTACACGCCGAAGGCCGCGATGATCTCGCGCAGCGCCTCCCGCAGCTCGCGGCGGGTGTGGTCGCGGTGACGGCGGTGCCGCTCGCAGACGTCGGCGAGCAGGCCGGTCAGCCGCTCCACCTCGGCGGCCAGTTCCTCGCGCATGATCTGCAGCTTGGCCGCGTGCACCACGTCCGCGTAGTCCTGCTGCAGCCCGGTGAACCGGGCGTAGCAGGCCCGCGTGGCCGCCTCGTTGCCCGCGTCGACGAACAACCCGCCAACGTGGTTGAGGAACTCGTAGCCGGAGGTCCCGGCTACCGGCCAGGTGGCTGGCAGCTCCTCGTCCGCCTCCAGAATCTTTTCCACAACGACGTAAGCGCCGCTGGTGGCGTCGCGCAGCCTGATCAGGTAGCCCTCGGGGTCCGCGAGCCCGTCCACGTGGTCGACCCGCAGCCCGTCCACCGAGCCGTCGGCGACCAGGTCGAGGATCAGCCGGTGGGTGTCGGCGAACGTGGTCTCGTCCTCCACGCGCAGCCCGGCCAGGGTCTCGATGTCGAAGAACCGGCGGTAGGACAGTTCCTCCGCGCCGGTGCGCCAGTACGCGAGCCGGAAGTTCTGCTCCCGGAGCAGCTCGTCGAGCGCGTCCGGATCGTTGTTCACGGCGTCGACCTCGGCGTCGATCGCCTTGGCGACCTCGGGGTGGGCCCGGCACAGGTCGGCGAGGCGGGCCCGCAGCACCTCCTTGTCCCGGTGCCGCTCGACCACCGCCGCCCGGTCGGTGCGGCTGCCGTGCGGCAGCCGGCTGAACGCGACCGCCAGGCTCTCCAGCTCCTCGGACCCGGCCCGGGCAGCGGCCTTGCCGAGCAGCCCGCCGAGGGTGCGCGGCGAGATCGGCGCCTCGTGCTCGTAGTAGTGCACGGTGAACGAGCCGCCCTGCCGCTCCAGCACCAGCTCCCCGGCCTCCAGGACCCGGCCGTACTGGTCGCCGAGCACCGGCATCAGCACGGTGGCCGCCAGCTTGCGCTGTGGCGGGTCCCAGTCGATGTCGAAGTGGCCGGCGTACACGCTGGACGGCCCGTTCTCCAGCACGTCCCACCACCAGGCGTTGGCCCGCCCGGCCAGCGCCATGTGGTTGGGCACGATGTCGAGCACCTCACCGAGGTTGTTGCTGGTCAGCTTTGCGGAGAGCCTGCGGTAGCCGTCGCCGCCGCCCAGCTCGCTGTTCAGCCGGCCGTGGTCGACGACGTCGTAGCCGTGGGTGCTGCCGGCCGCGGCCTGCAGCACCGGAGAGCAGTACAGGTGGCTGACGCCGAGCTCGGCCAGGTAGCCGGTGATGGCCGCGGCGTCGTCGAAGGTGAAGCCCGCGTGCAGCTGCACCCGGTAGGTGGCGGCCCGCGGGCGGGGACGCGGCCGCGGGCTCGGGCTCGTCTTCGGGCTCGCGCTGGGGCTCGGCGCAGGCGTGGCCATCATGCGGGCTCCAGGGGAAGATCTGACAGGAACGGCGATGCCGTCCACCGGCAAGGTGCCCGCTGCGCCCCGCATTTAACCAAGTGCTCGGATTTCGCCACCCCGTCCCCCACAACCACCACCCCGCCCCATAACCACCGCCTTCACCCCCATGATCGCCGCCCTACCCCCATGATCGCCGCGTGGATGTACCGATGGGCTGCAAAGAACGAGCCTTTTGGTACATCGATGCCGGGCGTGGGGCCATCCGGGTGCTTAGCTCGCCAGGTCGGCGGGGAGGGGTGACGTGGCGGGCAGGGTGAGGGTGATCCGCAAGCCGTGTGGCTGGTTGAGCGCCGCGTGGGTGGTGCCGGCGTGGGTGGCGGCGACCGCGGTGACGATCGCCAGGCCCAGACCCGACCCGGGCCGCGCCGACGGCGCGGCGGCGCGGTAGAAGCGGTCGAAGATCCTGGGCAGCTGCCCGGCCGGGACCCCCGGCCCGTCGTCGCTGACCTGCACCGTGACCGTGCCGTCGGATTCTTCGGCCACGATCGTGGCCGAAGAGCCGGGCGGGGTGTGCGTGCTGACGTTGGCCAGCAGGTTGTCGGCGGCCCGGCGCAGCAGTTCCTCGTCGCCTTCCATCACGAGGCCAGGGTCGATGGTCGCGCGCCAGGTGCGCTGCGGGTCGGCGATGCGGGCACGGTCGACGCAGCCTTGCAGCACGGAGCTCAGGTCGACCGGCTCTTCTTCCTGGCCGGGATGCTGGTCGAGGCGGGCCAGCCGGAGCATGTCGTCGACCAGCCCGCTCATCCGCATGGCCTCCAGCGTGATGCGGCGCATCGCCTCGTCGACCTGGGGGCGCTCGGTCAGTGCGCCCTGCTGGTACAGCTCGGCGTTGGCCCGCAGCGAGGCCAGCGGCGTGCGCAGCTCGTGACTGGCGTCGGCGAAGAACCGGCGGGTGGCTTCCTGGCTAGCCTCGCGCTCGGTGATGAAGTCCTCGATGCGGGCGAGCATCCCGTTCAGCGCCACGCCGAGGCGGCCGACCTCGGTCCGCGGGTCCTGCGGGCCAACGCGGCCGGTCAGGTCGCCCGCGGTGATCGCGTCGGCCTGTCCGGCCATGGTCTCGATCGGCCGCAGGCCGCGGCGCATGATCCAGGCGACGCTCCCCGCGGCGAGCAGCCCTGCGGCCGCCGAGCCGATGACCAAGATCAGCTCGAGCTGGCCGACCGTCTTGTTGACCCCATCGAGGCTGGTGTACGCCACGATGACGCTCCCTCCAGGAGCACGCCTGGCCAGCAGCCGCAGCGGCTCGTTCCCCCGGAGGCTGGTCGTCGTCCACGCCTGGCCGCGGGCGGCCAGCTCGTTGAGGTTCTTCTGCGGCAGCAGCCGGGGAGCGAGTCCTCCGCCGCCGACGACGAGGCCCCTGATCGTGAGGCTGGGCGACACCCCCTTGACGTAGTTGCCGGTCACGAGCTCAACCGAGAACGGCTGCAGGAACGGCGCGCGCAGTTGCTGCCGTTCCCGTGCCTGGAATTTCGCGCTCGGCGGCACGGAGATCCAGTTCGCCGGCGGGGTGGCTCGTGGCGGGCGGCTGAGCCCAGCGCCCTGCACCGACGACTGCGTGAGCGAGCTGGCCAGCCGGTACAGGCCGACGAGGTTCTGCAGCTGCGAGTCGGTCTGGCCGATCAGGTAGGTGCGCAGCGCGGTGACCGCGGCGACGTCGAACGCGGCCAGCGCGACGAGAGTGACCAGCAGCACGCCGATCAGGACCCGGGTGCGCAGCAAGGCCCGGCGCGGACGGCGCAGCAGGCCCGGCCTCATCGCTGGCCCTCCGTTACGCCGAGCTCGCGCGGCGATCGCAGCGTGTAGCCGACGCCGCGCTGGGTGTGGATCACATCCGGGCCATACGCGGCGAGCTTACGCCGCAGGTAGGCGATGTATGTGGCGACGACAGTGCTCGACCCGCCGAAGTCGTAGTCCCACACGTGGTCCAGCAGCTGGGCCCGGGTGAGCACCCGCCCCGGGTTGAGCATGAGGTAGCGCAGCAGCCGGAACTCGGTCGGCGACAGCTCGATCGCCCGGCCGGACCGGCGGACCTGGTAGCTGTCCTGGTCCAGCTCGATGTCGGCGAACGTGAGCACCGGCCCGCCCGCGCGGTCCGGGCGGGTGCGGCGCAGCACGCTGCGGATCCGGGCCGCGAGCTCCTCCAGGCCGAACGGCTTGGTCAGGTAGTCGTCACCGCCGATCGTGAGCCCGGTCACCTTGTCCGCCTGGGTGTCCCGGGCGGTCAGGAAGATCACCGGCACCCAGCTGCCGTCCCGGCGCAGCCGGCGAACCACGTCGAAGCCGTCCACGTCGGGCAGCATCACGTCGAGCACCAGCAGGTCGAACCGGCTGTCCCGGGCCAGCCGCAGGGCCTCGGCGCCGTTGTCGGCGGTCGTCACGTCGAAACCGAGGAACCGCAGCGACGCGGCGACCGCGTCGCGCAGGAACGGCTCGTCGTCGACGACCAGCAGCCCGCCGTGATCGGCGGGCAGGTTGGCGGCCAGCTCGCTCATCAGCACGCTCCCTCTCCCGGCAGCCATCGGATCACCTCACCGCTAATCCCCTGTGTGATCTGCATTCGAGTTTGATGTGAGCCCGCGGCCGACGCCGGTCGCTGTCCGTACCTCACACCGAACTCACACGCAACGCGCGCGGCGATCTGACGTCCGGCCAGGAACATGGTGCCGCCGGGACCTTGCGCCCAAGGATAAGGACGACCAGGTGAAACAGGACAGCACGGGAAACCACCACCGCCCGGTCGGCCTGCGCCACGCGGCCGCCGTGGCCGCCCTGGCCGGGGTCGTGCTGCTGGCCGCGGCGTGCAGCGGCGGCGGATCACACCCGTCGGGCTCGCCAACTCCGGGCCAGGGGAGCGTCCAGCAGATGGACCGGTTCGCGCAGTGCATGCGCAGGCACGGAGAGCCAAACTTCTACTTCAGCAACCCGCAGAGCACCCCCAACCCGTCGGCCACGGTGCTGACCTTCATGGGGTATCAGGTCATCGGCATCGATCCACAGACGGCCCAGTTCGCCTCCGCGATGAAGTCGTGCAAGCACCTGCTCCCCGGCGGCGGGCCCAGGCCCGTAAGCCAGCAGCAGCTCAACAGCATGGTGAAGTCGGCCGCGTGCATGCGGGCGCACGGCTTTCCTGACTACCCCGATCCCCAGCGCGGGGCGAACGGCGGCGTCGAAGAACTGCCGCTCCCGTCGGACATCGACACCAGCTCCCCGCAGTTCCTGGCCGCGCAGAAGGCCTGCGGTGAGGGATAGCGCCGCTGGTGACCCGGGCAGCGCGCGAAGCGCTCTTGACAGGAGGAGAACACGCGGATGAACGACAACTGCGGCGACCGCCGCGGCCCGCGGCGGCGACTGCGACCGCACCGGGCGGGCATTCTGGTTGCGACGGCGGGCATCGCGGTGCTGGCGGCGGCGTGCGGCGGCACGAGCACGGCGGGAGCCGACACGTTCATTGGCGGGACGTACACCCAGTCGCTCGCCTACGCCAAGTGCATGCGCTCGCATGGCGTTCCCCAGTTTCCCGCTCCCGACGGGCAGGGAAACTTCAATAACTCGCAGATCGAGTCGATCACCCAGAACAACCCCCAGGCACGCAACGCCTGGGCACAATGCGGATCGCTGCTACCGAACAAAGGCACCGGGCTGAGCGTGACGCAGTTGCAGGACATGCAGCAGCAGAATCTCAGGAACGCGGTAAAGGCCGCGCATTGCATGCGCGCGCACGGAATCGAAGACTTCCCCGACCCCGCGGGGTCAACGCAAGGGTCCGGCATCAACTGGCAGCCGGTCCAGTCGGCCATCCAGAGCGGCCGCGTCGACACGAACACGCCGTCCTACGAGGCCGCCTACGACGCCTGCTCGGGAAAGCGGGTAGGCGGCCCCATCCCCCCTGACTACGCGCCGGGGTTCGTGGCCCCGTCACCTCCGCCGGGGTCCGGCAGCGGCGGCCCCGGGTCCAGGTGAGGCAGCGCCGCTTCGGCGCGGCGGCCACCATCACAATCCCATGATGCCCGTCCTGGCCTCGGCGGTCTGTGGCTCCCGCCGGGTCGCCGCAGCTCCGGAGGCCGGGAAGCTGACCTGAACATGCATGCCGCCACCGCGCCGGGCCCGGGTGGCGAGCGCGGCGCCGTGCGCGGCGGCGATCGCGCGGACGATCGGCAGGCCCAGCCCGTGCCCGTCACCGTCGCTGCTCCGGGCGGTGGCCAGCCGCTGGAACGGCTGCATGAGCCGGCCGATCTCACCGGGAGGGATCACCGGCCCGCCGTTGGCCACGGTCAGCACCGCCTGGCCGTCCCGCTGGGCGGTGCTGACCTCGACGGTGCCGCCGGGAACGTTGTGCCGCACGGCGTTGTCCATCAGGTTGGCCACCAGGCGGGTGATCAGGTCCGGGTCGCCGAGCATCGGCGCCGGGCCGAGCGAGGTCTCGACGTGCAGCCCGCGGCGCCCGGCCTCGGCGGCAGCCGACTCCAGGCAGGCCGTAGCCACCTTGGCCAGGTCGGCGGGCTGGTGTTGGCCGATCCCGGCCTCGCTGGTCGCCAGCGTGAGCAGCGCCTCCAGGATGCGTTCCTGCTGCAGACCGGACTCCAGAAGCTCCGCGCCGGTGGCGCGCCACCGCTCGGCAGTGCTGCGCGGGTTGCGCAGCGCCACCTGCAGCAGGGTCTTGTCCAGGGTGAGCGGGGTGCGCAACTCGTGTGCGGCGCTGGCCACGAAGTTCCGCTGCGCGGTGAACGACGCCTCGAGCCGGGCGAACAGCCCGTCCAGCGTATCGGCGAGCTCCTTGAACTCGTCGTCCGGACCGGCCAGGGCAAGCCGCTCGTGCAGGCTGGTGGCGGAGATCGCCCGGGCGGTCGCGGTGATGGAACGCAGCGGCCGCAGCACCCGCCCGGCCACCAGCCAGCCGAGCGCGAACGCGAGCACCGCCATCACGACCAGCGCGATGCCGGACTGCTCCAGCAGCGCGTGCAGGTCGAACGCGTGCGCCCGCCCCTCGCCGAGCCCTTCCACGCATTGGGCCAGACGGCTGGGATGCACGTGACGGCACGGTGCAGGCGGGGGGCTTGAGCGCCCTGGGGGCATGGCAACTTGCACGTTTTTTGTTGCCGCCGGCGGGAGCAGCTGCTTGCCCGCGGTGGCGCGGTAGAACAGCCAGAACGTGAAACCGAGCAGGCCAGCCCCGCACACGGTGAACAGGCTGCCGTAGAGCAGGGTGAGCCGCAGCCGCGCGGTCCGCCGGGGCAGCCGGAGCCAGGCCCGCGGTGCGCCGAGCCGGCCGGCCAGGCTCGTCATCGTTCCTCGCCGATCCGGTAGCCGCCCTCGCGCACGGTCTGGATGAGCGGCGGCTCGCCGAGCTTGGCCCGCAACCGCCCGATGGTGGTCTTGACCGTGGTCGTGAACAGGTCGGCGTTCTCGTCCCACACCCGCTCCAGCAGTTCCTCGGCGGTGACCAGCGCGCCCTGAGCGGCGAGCAGGCACTCCAGCACCGCGAATTCCTTGGGGGTCAGCGCCAGGCGGCGTCCGGCCCGGAACGCGACGCGCCGGGCCGGGTCGACGGACAGGTCACGGTGACTGAGCGTCGGGGGGAGCGGCACGCTGGCACGCCGACCGAGGGCCCGGATCCTGGCCACGAGCTCGGCGAAATCGAACGGCTTGGGCAGGTAGTCGTCCGCGCCCAGGCCGAGGCCGTCGACGCGGTCGGCGACCGTGCTCGCGGCCGTGAGCATCAGCACCCGGGCCGGGCACCGGTCCGCGGCCAGGGCCTTGCATACCTCGTCGCCGTGCAGCCCGGGCAGGTCCCGGTCCAGCACGAGCACGTCGTAGCGGGTCAGCGCCACGTGGTCGAGCGCGTCCTGCCCGTCGAGCACCACGTCGACGGCCATGCCCTCGTCGCGCAGCCCCGCCGCCACCGCCTCGGCGAGCCGTTTGTGATCTTCAACCACCAGCACTCTCATGCTTTCTCCCAGCCGGGACCAGCCTTACCTGGCCTGGTCAGCCCTGCCGCCAGGATGCCAGCCCGTATGTGACAACCAGGTCACAGCCTCTGTGACCGTGCTGTCACCCGCAACCCCATACACCTGTCTGCGGGCGCGCGAAATGCCCTCGACAGGAGGAGAACACGCGATGAACGACAACTCCGGCAACCGCCGCGGCCCGCGGGGGGCGATCGCGGCCGCGCCGGGCGGGCTGTCATACCCAGGTATGCCCGGCCTCGCGCTGCCCCGGTGGCATGACCCGCAACCTGGCTCTCCGGCGCGACGACACGGCCCTGGCCTTCCGGCAGCGTTGGCCGCGATGGCGGCGCACGAGCCCGGCGCTCTTCACACCGAACTCACACGCAACCCGCGCGGCGGTCCGACGTCCACCGCCGAGGATGGCCCCAGTCAGATCACCACTGCATGGGAGACGAGGCGAATGACCCAGAAGACCAGGCGAATGACCCACAAGCAGCGGCCGGTGCGCTCACGGCTGGCCGGCGCGGGCATCCTGGCGGTCGCAGCGAGCGGGATCGTCCTGCTGGCCGCGGCATCAACAAGCTGCGGCGGGTCCTCGGCCGCGGCGAACACCTCTGCGCGCCCGCGACCCACGCCGCGCTGGCCGTTCGCCCTGCGCGCCACGGCGTGCGCGGCTTCCGCGTACCCCGACGGCGCGGCGACTTCAACGCCGATCCAGTCTCACCCGGTCCCCGAGGAGACGCGTCCCTGCACCCACGTGCCGGTCGTGCTCCCGAACGCGGGCACCGGGCTGACCGTAACCCAGCATACAGACGATCCAGCAGCAGAACCTGCACAACGCGGCTGAAGGCCGCCATCTGCATGCGCGCGCACGGGCTACCTCCCCGCCCCCGGGCACCGAGGCATCGGCGTCAACTGGCCGCAGACAACTGCCCGGCATACGATACCGGCTCGCCGCTACGGGAACGGCGGACCGGACCTGCTCGCAAGCAAGGACGTCGCCTTCCTGGCTCCGCCCGGGTTCGTTGCCCCGATCCCCACCCGGGTCCGGCAGCGGACCAGGCCCATTTGCCATCCGCCGGATGAGGCCGACGGGTGCACAACCAGCGTTCACGCGAAACTCACACGCAACCCCCCCGGCTGTCTGACGCTTGCGGAGAAGCATGGCGCCGCGGGGACCTCCAGCCCCGAGACCAAGGAAGGTCACATGAACGACAGGGGCCGGCACCTGGGCGACGCCCCACGGCGGCGGACGGCGGCGGCGATCGTTGCCATGGCCGTTACCGGGCTGCTCGCGGCCGCCTGCGGTGGCGGCGGCTCGCACCCGTCGGAACCGGGCGCGAATTCAGGCCAGAGCCTCGCGGTGGTTCTGGACTCGTACGCGTCGTGCATACGCAGCCACGGCATACCCGACTTCTATTTCACCCATTTGACGGGCCCTCCGAGCGCGCCGCCGCCAGGCGGCGTTGCGATCGGTTTCCATGGATGGTTCGCCGAGGCCGATTCCGCCGCGCAGTTCCAGTCGGCGCAGAAGGCGTGCCAGCATCTGCTGCCGTTCGGGAACGCGCAGGGCACCGAGACCCATCAGGAGTTCCTCAGCGCGCTCAAGTCTGCGTCGTGCATGCGATCCCACGGATACCCGAACTGGCCGGATCCGAATCCGAACGTCCTCTACGTCTCGCTGCCGGCGGGCGTCGATACGAACTCGACGCAGTTCCGGGCCGCGGCGAAGACCTGCGGCGTGCCCGTGCCCCCCAGCGGGTGATGAACCACAAGATCAACGAGCGAACCCGGCCGTATCCGGCCGGCCGCGTGAAGGGTGATAGGCGATGAGCAGTACCGATGCACGTGAGCAGGCGGGCGAGCCTGCCGGTACAGGCGGGCGAGCCTGCGGCGGGCGAGCTGGCGGTGACCGGGTACCGGCGGCGGCGCCGGGGCTGGGTCCTGGCCCTGGCGGTGGTCGTGGTGGTCGCGGCCGTGCTGGGCGGGGCCGATGCGGCCGGGGTGTTTAGCTCCGCAAAGCCAGCCGCCAGCAGCAGCGTGTACGCAACCGGCACTAAGGCGGTTACCCGCGGGTCGCTGACCGAGCAGACCCTGGAAAACGGGACGCTCGGCGACGCCGGGTCGTACACCGTAGTGGTTCCCGGGTCGTCGGGCTCGGGCGGATCGGCCTCGTCC
Organism: uncultured Actinomycetota bacterium; assembly: GCA_963833885.1. GTDB lineage: Bacteria > Actinomycetota > Actinomycetes > Streptosporangiales > Streptosporangiaceae > JASHPR01. Next base: position 116,006 of record CAWHZU010000002.1, read on the forward strand.
TCGGCGGCCTCGTCGGGTTCGGGGGCCAGCACGTTTACCTGGCTGCCTTCGGCCGGGCAGACCATCCGCCAGGGCCAGGCGATCTACCAGGTCTCCGGCACCCCGGTGGTCCTGCTGTACGGCAACGTGCCGGCCTACCGCGACCTGTCCGAGGGCATGACCGGCGCCGACGTCACCGAGCTGAACACCGACCTGGTCAGGCTCGGTTACGCCAGTACGTCGGCGCTGGGGCCCAAGTCGGGCTGGGACTACTTCAGCGGCGAGACCGCGTACGCGCTGGAATTGCTGCAGGCGCACCTGGGGCTGACCCAGACCGGGACGCTGGCGCTGGGCCAGGCGGTGTTCTTGCCGGGCGCGATCCTGGTCACCGCCCTGGGCACCGGCACGGTGCCGGGCGCCGCGGCCACGGCCGGGGGCACGGTGCTGACCGGCAGTTCGCTGACCCCGGTGGTGACGATGGACCTGGATGCCTCGCTGCAGACCGAGGTGAAGGTGGGCAACAAGGTCTCGGTCACCTTGCCCGACGGGTCACTCACCCCCGGAGTGATCTCTTCGATCAGCATCGCCTCGTCCTCCTCGTCCTCGTCGTCCTCGTCATCGTCTTCGTCGTCTTCGTCCTCTTCGTCGTCGAGTAACGGGTCGGGCAGCAGCGGGTCGACCGCGGCGACGATCACGGTGGTGGTGTCGCTGAATGACCCGAAGGCGGCCGGGAGCTTGAACCAGGCCCCGGTGCAGGTGACGATCACCACCGGCAGCGTCAGCAACGTGCTGATCGTCCCGGTGGACGCGCTGCTGGCGCAGCCCGGCGGGGGGTACGCGGTCGAGGTGACCAGCCCGGGCAGGCATCACCTGGTGAAGGTGACCCCGGGGCTGTTCGACGACGCCGCCGGGACGGTGCAGGTGACCGGGAACCTGACGCCCGGCCAGCGTGTGGTGGTGCCGGGCATATGAGCAGCACGATGACGGCGCCGGGCGGGGCACCGCGCCCGGCCGTGGCCGGCGGGCCAGAACTGGTGCTGGACTTGCAGACGGTGACCAAGATCTACCCGGGCAGGCCGCCGGTGCCGGCGCTGCGGGGGGTGAGCCTTCAGGTGGCGGCCGGCGAGCTGGTGGCGGTGCTGGGACCGTCGGGGTCGGGCAAGACCACGCTGCTGCACCTGGCCGGCACCCTGGACCTGCCCACCGCCGGGACCGTGAAGGTGACCGGCCTGGATGTGGCCACCCTCGGCGACCGGCAGCTCGCCGGGCTGCGCGCGTCCAGTATCGGGTTTGTGTTCCAGCAGTTCTTCCTGGCCGAGCACCAGACGGTGCTGGCCAACGTGGCCGACGGGCTGCTGTATGCCGGGGTGGGCCTGGCCCGCCGCCGCGAGCAGGCCGCCGAAGCGCTGCAGCGGGTGGGCCTGGGGCACAAGCTGGGTGCCCGGCCCACCCAGCTGTCGGGCGGGGAGCGGCAGCGGGTGGCGATCGCCCGGGCGATCGCCGGCTCCCCGGCGATCGTGCTCGCCGACGAGCCCACCGGAAACCTGGACCAGGCCACCGGCGCGGCGATCTTGGACCTGCTCGGCCAGCTCAACGCCGCGGCGGGGACCACGATCGTGGTGGTCACCCACGACCCCCAGGTCGCCGCCCGGATGCGCCGCCAGATCCGGATGCTCGACGGCCGCATCGTCTCCGACACCGCAGCCGAAGCGGCCGCCGATGCCGCCCGCGCCGCACCCTGGGCGGATGAGGTCGCAGAGCGGATGGCGGGCTGGCCCGGCCAGCCAGAAGGAGGACTCCAATGACCGTGACCATCTCCGGCGCCCGCTCGGCCAGGCCCGCGCCCGCGGCGGCCCGGCTGCGGCCCGGCGACCTGGCCCGGCTGGCAGTCGTCGGCCTGCGCACCCGCAAACTGCGTGCCGCGCTGTCCGCGCTCGGCATCGCGATCGGCGTCGCCGCGATCGTCGCCGTCCTCGGCCTGTCATCATCCTCAGCCGCCGGGCTCAACGCCGAAATCGCCGCGCTGGGCACCAACCTGCTCACCGTCCAGCCCGGCCAGAGCATCACCGGCGCCACCGCTGAACTCCCGCTCGCCGCACCCGCGATGATCTCCCGCCTGCCCGGCGTCTACCAGGTCCAGTCCACTGGGGCCACCAGCGCCAGCGTCTACCGCTCCCCGCTGATCCCCTCGGTCAACACCAACGCGCTCACCGTCGACGCCGCCACCCGCGGACTTCCCGCCACCGCCGGGACCAGCGTGGCGCAGGGCGAGTTCCTCAACACCGCCACCGCCCGCGAACCGGTCTGCGTGCTCGGCGCCGCCGCCGCGCAGCTGCTGGGCATCGACAAGGTGTTCCCCGGCGAGCGGGTCTGGGTCACCGGCACCGGCGCCAACGGCAACGGCGGCATGTGGCTGTACGTGGCCGGCATCCTGAAGCCCGACGTGCTCTCCCCCGACGTCGACTCCTCGGTCCTGGTCGGCTTCCCGTTCGCCGAGACCTACCTGTCCTTCGACGGCCACCCCACCACCACCTACCTCAAAGCCACCGACAGCCGGGTCAACGCCGTTTACAACCTGCTCGCCAGCCAGGCCAACCCCGAAGACCCCAGCAGCGTGCAGGTATCCCAGCCGTCCAACGCCCTCGTCGCCCAGGCCGACGCCAAAAGCGCATTCAGCACCCTGTTCCTCGGCCTGGGCGCCGTCGCCCTGCTCGTCGGCGCCATCGGCGTCGCCAACATCATGGTCATCTCAGTCCTGGAACGCCGCTCGGAGATCGGGCTGCGCCGGGCGCTGGGCGCCACGCGCGGCCAGATCCGCACCCAGTTCCTGGCCGAGGCGATCACGCTGTCCCTGATCGGCGGCGTGGCCGGGATCATCACCGGCGCCGCCGCCACCGCCATCTACGCCCACGGCAAAGGCTGGACCACGGTCATCCCCACCGACGCCTGGACCGGAGGCCTGGCCGCCGCCATCCTCATCGGCGCCCTGGCCGGACTGCTGCCCGCCATCCGCGCCGCCCGCCTCTCCCCCACCCAGGCCCTCTGGAGCATGATGCCCCACTGGTCATCGGCGAGGGAGTAGCAGCCGATGGAAGTAGCGGATCCCGTGCGTGCGGTAGATACGTAGCCGGCAGCCGGGCGGGCCTGCGGTGCGGCGCCCAGCAGGTGCCGTGGCAGGGAGCGGATCGATAATAGGGCCGAACTGGTCAAAGGCGAAGCACCGGTCCGGGAACTTACTGGTGACATACTCGATCACATCAAGCTTGGCTCCTTATCCGGATCGGTGGACTCCTTCCAGGTCCGGGTCCGCTGGAAGGAAATGCCCCGGGAATGCAAGATCTGCCGCAGCCGCTCCCGCCCGATCACGACCACCCGGGTTGGGTTCGCGCCAGGTAGCTCACCAGCTTGCGCAAGCTCCAGTGCTGAATGGCTAGCCCAGCTTCTCCGGGCGCGCGGTGGCCGCCGCGACGATGAACTCCACGTCCTCATCGCTGATCAGGCGGGGACGGCCGCCCACCCACCGAGGGTCCAGCGCGGCCACCCTTTCTGTGCACTAGCAAGGAATCGGCGCCTGCAATGCAACAAAGTGCGGGCCTCACGCATCTCTATAGGTATCGATATATCGGGCATGGCCAGATCGGAAGGATCACACATGCGCGACGGCGCGCGGGCGCGCATCCTGACCTGGCTGGCGACGGTGGGGATCGGCTCCTCGATCCTGATCATGATCGCCCTGTCGCTACTGCGGGACGGCTGGCAGCACCCACCGATCGTGCTGCCGGCCTTGGGCCCGCCGTGGGACCTGCCAACGACGCACGTGAGCCTGGGCGCGGCGAGCATCGCCCTGTGGATCGCCGTCGCGGTTGGAACCAGCGGCGTGATCGCCGGACTGGCCGCGATCGGCCACGGCGCCAGGCCCAGTCCCAGATGGCTCCTGATCATCGCGGCGATCGTGGTGGCGGTGCTGACCGTCCTTCCGCCGACCGGCTCAACCGACGCGTTCGACTACGCGGCCTATGGCCGGATCGTGGTGCTCGGCCACAGCCCGTACCTGATGACCCCCTACCACCTGCGCCGCGTGCACGACGCGCTGGCTGGGTCGGTGCCGGTCAGCTGGCAGCACATGGTCAGCGTCTACGGGCCGCTGGCGACCGTGGAGCAGTTTCTGGCCGCCAAGCTCGGCGGCGTCTCCGCTGCCCGGATCACGTTCTGGCTGAAGCTGTGGAACTCGGTTGCGTTCGCCGTCGTCGCGCTCGTCGCCGACCGGCTGCTGCGTGCCGATCCGGCCCGCCGGCTGCGCGCTCACCTGCTGTGGACGCTCAACCCGCTGCTGCTGTGGGACGTCATCGCGGCCGGGCACCTCGACGTCCTGGCCGCCGCGGCCGGCCTGCTTGGGCTGCTGGTCCTCCGGTGGCAGCCGGAGGACCAGCAGCCGTCGCTGCCGCGGGCGCTGGCCTCGGGAGCGCTGATCGGCGTCGCCGCCGACATCAAGGCCAATTACGCCCTGTTTGCCCTCGGCGTGATCTGGGCCCTGCGCCGCCGGCCGGCCTCGCTGGCCGCCGCCTGCGCCGCACTCGCTGTCGCGGTACCCGGGTACGCCTGGTTTGGCGTGGCCGCGGTCCGTGCCGTTGCCTCCCGCCGGAACCAGGCCAGCGCTGGCAGCTTCTACGACGTGCTCCCGGTGCCGCAGTCTTACCTCGCGCTGATCGCCGCCGCCCTCGTCATTGCCGTGGCGCTGCTGGCGCTGCGGCGCATGCCCGCGGGCATCCCGGACCTTCCCGCGGTGCGGCCAGCCCTGGCGATCAGCATTGCGTGGCTGCTGCTGTGGCCCTACCAGTATCCGTGGTACGCCACGATGATCATCTGTCTGCTGATCTTCTGTCCGGCGTCCCGGCTCGACTGGCTGATCCTGGCGCCGGTCGCGGTAGGCACGATCACCGCCCCCCTGGGCATAGCGGATGCCCAACTGGGCCGCGCCGCCGACCTCATCCACGACTTCAGCGTCAACGTGCTCAGCCCGCTGGTGCTGCTCGCCGCGGCCGCGGGCCTGGTCGCGCTGTGTCTGTCCGGACGCTGGAACCCAGGTGAACCTGACCCGGGCCCGAATCCGGAGCCGGCCTGCCCCGTCTCGCCCCGAACGGCGGCATGAACCGCCCGGCCCGTCGGTCTAGCGCAGCCAGGCACTGTACTTGCGCTTGGCGGCCCGCTTCCAGGCCCGGCGGGCTTGCGCTTCGAGGTCCGCCGCACGGCAGGCGTCCTGCTCGTAGAGGACCCCGAAGGTAAAAGCGTTCTCGCCGGCCAGGTGGGCCTGCACGCCGAGTTCCCTGATCGTGGCGCGGGCGACCACACCGTCGTGGTGGTCGCCGAGCACCGACTGGACCTTCTTCGCCCGCTTGACGAAACGCCTGGCCTGCTTGCCGAACGCGGGGCTGACGGCCTCGGCAGCGTACCTGGCGTGCTTGGCGGCCTTGCGCGCCTCGTGCAGGGCCGTGTCCCGGCCCGTCCCGGCGGGCACGTGCCACGCCCGGCGGATGCGCCGGCGCACGCGGCGCCGGGTGTGCCGGACCGCGGCCGGCAGCACCTGGGCCGCGGGCCTGCCCGCCTCGGGCGTCAGCGGCGGATCGACCAGCAGCGCGTCCAGGCCGTCGAGCAGGGCCAGATAGCGGTCGCCGTCCAGGGCCTCGAGCACCGCAGCGCGCGCCCCGGCCGCTACCGGCGCGAAATGAACCCGCACCCGGGCACGTACCGGGCCCATGATCAGCTCTGGCGGCAGCTCGTCCAGGCCGGCCTGCAGGTGCCCGGCCATAACCTCGGCATCCCGCGCGGTGCCGAGCACGCCGCCGAGCCACTTCAGCTCGTCCCCGAGCCGCTCACAGTCTGCTGTGCGCAGCACCCCGCCGAAGGACTTCAGCGTGCTGCGCAGCCGCCGGGTGGCCACCCGCATCTGGTGAACCGCGTCCGGCGTGTCCCGGCGCACCAGCGGATCGAACGCCATGATCGCCGCCACCTGGGTCCCCACATAGGCCAGGACCACGTCCGCAGCCGTCGACAGCGAAGGCCAGGCCGCGGCCCCCGTTACGCGACGGAAGCTGGTCGCCCAGCGCCCGCTCCAGCTTGGCCTGGCGGCCGGCCGGGCGCAGCCCGCCGCGCCGCAGCCACTTGTCGGCCGCCGCGAGCAGACCCTGGCCGCCCCCGGTCAGCTCGACCTCTACCTCACGCCAGTGCGACAGCTCGGTCTGCCCGCCCAGCGTGCTCGCGGAGACGTCGTCGTCCACCACCTCGGCCAGCGAGTCTCCCGCCTCGTCCAGCAGCACCAGGCGGTGGCGGACGGTTCTGATCTCGGCGACCGGCGCCAGCGGCTCGCCGCGGGTGAACGCGCGCACCAGGCCGCCAAGCTCCTTGGGTACCTGCCGGGTGGCCCGGGCCAGCGGCAACTGGATCTCGCGGCGCGAGTCGCCGCCCTCCGGCAGCTTCAGGTGCCAGCCGGGATCGCTGCCGCCCTGGCGGCGGCGCAGCGTGATGCCGCTGCGGATCAGGCGCAGGTCCTCGGTGTCGTAATATCGCGCCTCCAGCCGCTGCTCTTCCGGGCCGGACCCGGCGGCGACCCCAGGCAGGTCGTCAAGGTCCGGCAGCGAGGTACCCGGCGGCGCCTCGTACTTTCGCTCTGTTTCTCGAATCTCGGTAGCCATAGGGAGTCGCCTACCCCCGCCGCCCGCGATCTCACCTGCGGGCGAGAGGGAACGCGAACCACAGGCCAGCGAACAGCACAAAGACGAAGGCCGTGATGAGGCCGGCCGGCAGGCCCGTGGCCACGGTGGTGGTTGCCAGCAGGACCGCGGCGCAGATCGCCAGTCCCACGGCGGCGAGGCCGAGCGTGGCCATCACGCTGGCCGCCCGCACCAGCGGCTCCTTCTGGCGGCGGCGGAACACTACCCGGTGGTAGGCGACGGGACCGAGCAGCAGCGCCGTGGCCACGGCGGATAGCGCCAGGCTGGCCAGGTAGAGGTCGCGCTGGCCCTGGCTGAGCTTGGCGAACCTCATGGTGAACGGCAGCGAGAGCAGGAACCCGAACAGGACCTGCACGCCCAGGCCGGAAATCCGGAGTTCCTGGAGCAGCTCGGCGAGGTTCCGGTCGTCTCGCTGAGCTTCTGATTCGTCCCTTGGATCCCGCGAAGCCCGATCTCGCGGATCCGAGGACTCCTCCGGCCTCATCGCGGTCACCTCCGTGCAACCTGGACGCTACCCGGGACGCGGCGGGGAAACGTCCCAGGGTTTGAGAATTCCCCGGCCAGGTAGAAGAAACCGCCGAGGGAAAGGGCAGTAGCCCGAGGCGCATCCCCACTGGAGGACCGACAAATGAGAACCGCGACCAGCCTGGCTTTAATTGCCATAGGGGCGATCTTCACGTTCGCCGTGAGTGCCCATCCGAGCTTCCTGAATCTGCAGATCGCTGGCGTGGTCATCATGGCCACCGGGGTCGCCGGGCTGTTCCTGCGCAAGCCGACCCAGGGCTGGCTGCGCCGGCGGACGACCCTGCGGCGGGGCGGCGGCGGTCCCGTCGTTGGTCATGTAGACGAGAAGCGCTATCCCCCGTACGTCATGCTCAACCCCGCTGCCGACCCGGAGCAGGCGGAGAGCAACGGACACCAGCCGGGAGATCTCACGGCCGACGAGACGGCCGAGCCGGAGCCCAGCGACGAACCCGCGCCGATACCGGACGTGCCCGCCGAGGAGCTGGCCGAGTACCCCGGCGACCCGGCCGAGCCGCAGGGTGCCGAGGTCGTGGAGGAATACATCCAGGAATGATCACAGACCAGCCCGGCATCGCGGCGCGACCGCCGCGTGCCCCCCGCGCCGATGCGCAGTTCGACGAGGCGCTCGGCTACATGCGGCAGCTGCACGCAAAGGCGTCGCGGATGACCCGAAATCACAGCGACGCCGAGGATCTGGTCCAGGAGACCTACGCCCGGGCGTTTGCCTCGTTCCATCAGTTCAAGGAGGGAACCAACCTCAGGGCGTGGCTGAACCGGATCCTCACGAACACGTTCATCAGCAGCTACCGGAAGCGGCAGCGAGAGCCAGTGCTGACCTTCGCCGGCCTCGAGGACTGGCAGCTGGAGCGCGCCCATTCGCGTTCCGCGCAGTCCTCGGGGGCCACCCGTTCCGCGGAGGAACTGGCCCTTGACCGCATACCGGACGCCAGCGTGACCGACGCGCTGCGGCAGCTCCCCGAAGACTTCCGCATGGCGGTTTACCTGGCTGACGTGGAGGGATTCGGCTACCGGGAAATATCCCAGCTCATGCACTGCCCAATCGGCACGGTGATGTCCCGCCTGCATCGCGGCCGGAGCCGGCTCAGGGAGCTGCTCTGCAGCGACAACGAGAGTGTTTAAGAATCTTTTTCCCTGGTACTTACCGGCACGAAGAACGCCCGAGAAACCCGTGGCGTTTACCGCTTGACAGGTGGTAAATCATGCGCATCGGAACGCTCCTATTGGTTATCTGGCTGGTTATCGGCGCCATTGCGGCCGGCCAGCGCAATTACTACAGCGGAACCTCAGCTAACTGCGCCAAGGCAGGGACGATAATCGTGACCATCCTGGCCGGCCCGCTGAACTACTTTGGCGTGAACCCCAAGATCAGGTGTCAGGTGCCACAGCCCAGCAAGTGACGCGGGCCAGGAACTAAGCAGGAGGAACTGCAATGCTCGCCATTGTAGCGGTAATCATTTTCGCTATCGCGTTCATCATCCGGGTGACCGCCACGTCCACCGACGCGGTGTTCGCCCCGGCCAGCCTGGTGATCCTGGGCCTGATCGCCCTGGCGCTGCACCTGGCCGGCCTGGCGCCGGCTGGCGGGTACGCCGCTGACCTGTACCGCCTCCCGATCCCTCCCAGACCGAGACCGCCGCCGGAGCTGCGCCACCTCCGGCGGCGGTCTCTGTCATGCCGGACCCGTGGCAAGCTTCGGGGATGACCTGGACAGTTCCCGCGCCCGGCCCGGCCGACGGGCCGCTCACCGGCGATGACCGGCCGATCCTCGAGGGCTTCCTCGGCTGGCAGCGGGCCACACTGCTGAACATCTGCGCCGGGCTGACCGGCGAACAGCTTGCCACCCGGCCGATTGGCTCATCCAGCCTGTCACTGCTCGGCCTGATCCGGCATCTGGCCAAGGTGGAGCGGATCTGGTTCTCCGAGCGCGCGGCGGGCCTGTCCGTCGAGCCCATGTACGACCCGTCTCGCGGCAGGGCCGCCGACTTCGACGACGCCATGGCGGCCCGGGCCGAGGCGGACGTCGCGCGGCTGCAGGCCGAATGGCCGCGGTCCGATGCGGCGGTCGCGGGGATGGATTTCGCCGACACCTTCGACGTGGGCGGCGAGATGTTCTCGCTGCGCATGGTCTACGTGCACATGATCTACGAGTATTCCCGGCACAACGGCCACGCCGACCTGCTGCGCGAGAGCATTGACGGCGTCACCGGCCGGTGACGCGGACGAGAGGCCGTACCCGCATGCCCGACGACATTCTTGACCTGGCGGACCGGCTGTGGCGCGGCGAGGTCACCAGCAGCGAGTATCACCCGATCGCCCACCGCCGCGGGCTGGCCGAGGTCCGAGATGGCGTCGCGTTCCTGCCCTCATTCGCCAATGTGACCGCATTCACGACCGAGGACGGCCTGGTCCTGGTGGATACCGGGAGCTCGTTCGTGGCCGCGGCGGTGCATGACGAACTGCGGCGGTGGAGCGGGCAGCGGCTGAACACGGCGGTGTACTCGCACGGGCACATCGACCACACCTCGGGGATGCCGCCCTGGGAGACGGAGTCGGCCGAGCGCGGCTGGCCGGCCCCGGTCGTGGTGGCGCACGAGGCGCTGCCCCGGCGCTTCGACAGGTACCTGCTGACCACCGGCTACAACGAGGTGATCAACCAGCGGCAGTTCGGCGCCAGGGGATTGCGCTGGCCGACCGAGTACCGGTACCCGGATCGCACCTACTCGGGCGAGCTGCGGCTAGAAGTCGGCGGCGCCGCGTTCCGGCTGCGGCACGAGAAGGGCGAGACCGACGATCACACCGTCACCTGGCTGGCCGGCCGGAGGGTGCTGTGCTGCGGCGACCTGTTCATCTGGGCGTCGCCGAACGCGGGCAACCCGCAGAAGGTGCAGCGCTACCCCAAGGAATGGGCCGGCGCGCTGCGGCGGATGGCCGGGCTGGGAGCCGAGTACCTGCTGCCCGGGCACGGCCTGCCGGTCATCGGCGCGGACCGGGTCCGCCGCGCCCTCGGCGACACCGCCGCGCTGCTCGAGACGCTCGTCGACCAGACCCTGGAGGTGATGAACCGCGGCGGCCGCCTGGACGACGCGATCCATTCGGTCCGGCCGCCCGCCGACCTGGAAGCCAGGCCGTACCTGCGGCCGGTGTACGACGAGCCGGAGTTCATCGTCCGCAACATCTGGCGGCTCTACGGCGGCTGGTGGGACGGGAACCCGGCCACGCTCAAGCCAGCGCCCGAGCGCGCGCTGGCCGCCGAGCTAGCCCGCGTGGCCGGCGGCCCTGCCGTGCTCGCCGACCGGGCGCTGGCGCTGGTCGCGGCCGACGGCGAGGACGACGACGCGGCCCAGCGGCTGGCCGGCCACCTCGCCGAGCTTGCGTGGCTCGCGGCACCGGATGACACCGCGATAGCCGAGATCCGCCGCCAGGTGTTCGCGGCCAGGGCCGAAACGGCGACCTCCACGATGGCGAAGGGCATCTTCCGCTGGGCCGCGGACGAGAGCTCTTAGGAGGGGCGCCCGGGGCGGCGAGGATACTCGGCACCCGTGGGGTACTCACGCGTGGGGTAATCGTTGCGCCCGGGGTAGGTGCCGGAACCCGGACGGCCGTTGGCCGGCATCGTCGTCGGGTACCCGCCGCCGGCGGAGGTCCGGCGCCTTGACCGAGCGCGCGCCCACGCCGTTGAGCAGCGAGCCGATCGCGAACCCGATCACGAGGTCGACGCCCGCGGTCGCCACCTTCTGCGACAGCGGCGCGCCGGTGCTGAACGGAAACAGCACCATGACGATCGTCGCGAGCGCGACGATCCAGGTGAAGAACGTCGTCGGCCGCGGAGTGCTGAGCAGCAGCAAATAGAGAATGCCGGTCGCGATCAGCGCGGCCACCGCGGCCCCGAGCACATAACCGGTGGTGTGCGCGTCGCCGTACGCACCGTCCTGACGGGGGGAAAGGAGCGGAATGTTGAATAGCCACCGGCACAGCAATATGCCGACGAGTGCAACCAGCGCCGCCACAATAGCCGTGGCCACACCGCCGGGCCACAGCTGCCCGGCGTCGACCTTCGGCCGCGGCGGGGTATCTCCATTCCGGGGCATGATTGGCTCCGTCATGGGTGTCACCTGCCCGATTCAAACTTGCGTTCTGCCCTGAGGGCCTAATCCGCTATCAGCTCACCCGCGTGCGCGCATCCAAACATCACATCCGCCAAGGCCGCATGGACCGGCACGCCCCGGGTAGCGGCGGTGGATGCCCAAGTTTCACCCGCACGTTTTGCGTGACTACGCGCTGATCGCCGACGGAGAGCGCGGCGCGGTGGTCAGCCCGCGCGGCGACATCGTCTGGCTGTGCGCGCCGCGATGGGACTGTGACGCCGTGTTCTCCGCCCTGATCGGCGGCGAAGGCGTGTACGCGGTCATGCCGGCGCACACGTTCGTCTGGGGTGGTTACTACGAGGAAGGCACCCTGATCTGGCGCAGCCGCTGGATCACCGTCAGCGGCCTCACCGAATGCCGCGAGGCCCTCGCGTTTCCTGGCGACCGCGACCGGATCGTGCTGCTGCGGCGGATCATCGCGCGGGACTGCCCGGCCGAGGTCGAGGTGGTCCTGGACCCGCGGGCCGGATTCGGCAAGCACGGGCTGCGCGCCATCAAGCGCCACGATGAGGGCGGCCACGACGCCTGGACCGGCCGCGCCGGCGATCTGCACGTGCGCTGGTCCGGCGAGGTCTCCGGAGCCAGGGTCCGCCGCTCAGGCGGAGCCTCGGTGCTGGCCATGAACCTGACCGTGCCCGCCGGGCAGAGCCGCGACCTCGTGCTCGAGATATCCGCCGAGCCGCTGGGCGACGTGCCTGGCGAACCCGACCAGCTCTGGCGCGGCACCGAGGACCGGTGGGCTGACGCCGTGCCGCCGCTGGACGACGTTGTCGCCCCGCGCGACGCCCGGCAGGCGCAGGTGATGCTGCGCGGCCTGACCAGTTCCGGCGGCGGGATGGTGGCCGCGGCCACCACCAGCCTGCCCGAGCGAGCGGAGGAGGGGCGCAACTACGACTACCGGTACGCCTGGATCCGTGACCAGGTCTACGCGGGCCGGGCCGCCGCGGCGGCGGGCGCGTTCTCCCTGCTCGACGACGCGGTGGCGTTCATCTCCGCCCGGCTGCACGAGGACGGCCCGAAGCTGGTCCCCGCCTACACCGCCGACGGCGGGCGCGTGCCGGACCAGCGTGACCTCGACCTGCCCGGCTACCCCGGCGGCTACGATCTGGTCGGCAACTGGGTGAACAAGCAGTTCCAGCTCGACGCGCTCGGCGAGTCGCTGCTGCTGCTCGCCGCGGCGGGCTCCCATGACCGGCTGGACTCCGGAAGCAGGAAGGCCGCCGAGATCGCCGCCGACGCGATCGCGCGGCGCTGGCAGGAGCCGGACGCCGGGATATGGGAGATCGACAACCAGGCGTGGACGCACTCCCGGCTGATCTGCGCCGCCGGGCTGCGGCGCGCGGCCTTGCACTGCACCACCGAGCCGCAGGCCTCGGACTGGTCGGCGCTCGCCGACGTGATCGTCGCGGACACCGCCGAGCACGCGATGCATCCGACCGGGCGCTGGCAGCGCTCACCCGGCGATCCCGGCCTGGATGCCGCGCTGCTGATGCCCGCGATCCGCGGCGCCGTGGCCGCCGACGATCCCCGCACCGCCGAGACCCTGCGCGCATATCTGGCCGAGCTGACCCAGGACGGCTACGCCTACCGGTTCCGCCACGACGAGCGGCCGCTCGGCGAGGCCGAGGGCGCGTTCCTGCTGTGCGGCTTCATCGTGACGCTCGCGCTGCACCAGCAGGGCCAGGAAGTCGAGGCGGCCCGCTGGTTCGAGCGCAACCGGGCCGCGTGCGGCTCGCCGGGTCTCTACGCCGAGGAGTACGACGTCGCCGAGCGCCAGCTCAGGGGGAACCTGCCGCAGGCGTTCGTGCACGCGATGGTCCTCGAGTGCGCCGCCCGGCTTGCGGCGCCCTGGCACAGCCTGTGACCAGGCTCGAAACAACGAAGGATGGAGTAATAGACATGACCCAGACAGTGGTGATAACCGGGGCCAGCGCCGGCATCGGCCGGGCGACCGCCCGCCTGTTCGGCGAGCGCGGCGCCAACGTCGGCCTGATCGCGCGCGGCCAGGCCGGCCTCGACGGCGCGGTCAGGGACGTCGAGGAGGCGGGCGGCAAGGCGCTCGCGATCCCGGCCGACGTGTCCGACTACGCGATGATAGAGACGGCTGCCGGACAGGTGGAGGAGTTCTTCGGCCCGATCGACGTCTGGGTCAACGTCGCGTTCACGTCGGTGTTCGCGCCCTTCGCCGAGATCACGCCGGACGAGTTCTCGCGGGTCACCGAAGTCAGCTACCTCGGCTTCGTGCACGGGACCATGGTCGCGCTGGCCCGGATGCGGCCGCGCGGGTACGGCACGATCGTGCAGGTCGGCTCCGCTCTCGGCGCGCGCAGCATCCCGCTGCAGTCGGCCTACTGCGGCGCCAAGCACGCGATCAACGGGTTCACCTCCTCGCTGCGCTGCGAGCTGCTGCACGAGCACTCGGGGGTGCACATCACGGTTGCGCAGATGCCGGCGGTGAACACGCCGCAGTTCTCCTGGGTGCGGTCCCGGCTGCCCCGGCACCCGCAGCCGGTTCCGCCGATCTACCAGCCGGAAGTCGCGGCCCGCGGCGTGCTGTTCGCCGCCGACCATCCGCAGCGGCGGCAGTACTGGGTCGGCGCGTCCACCGCGGCCACGATCTTTGCCAACAAGTTCGTGCCGGCGCTGCTCGACCGCTACCTGGCGCGCACGGGTTTTGACTCCCAGCAGACCAGCGAGAAGGTCAACGACGACCGGCCCGACAACCTGTACCAGGCCATGGACGGCCAGGGCGGCAGGGACCACGGGGCGCACGGTGTCTTCGACCAGCGATCGCACGCCAGCAGCGCGCAGGTGTGGCTGGACGAGCACACGGCCGGGCTCGCCGCCGGTGCCGCGGTCGCCGGTGCCGCTGTTGCCACCGGGGTCGTGGCCGGCCAGCGCGCCTGGCGCAGGGGACGACGGTGACCAGCGCGACCGCCCGCGCGCTGCAGGTGGCGCGGGCCGGCTACGGCTCGGCCCTGCTGCTGCTTCCCGGGCCGGCGCTCTGGCTGGGCGGCGGGCACCCGGCAGACCGCCGCTCGCGGAACGTGGCCAGGGTGCTCGGCGCCCGTCACCTGGTCCAGGCGGCGGTGACCGCCGGAGTCGGGCCCAGCACCGAGCTGCTCGGGCTCGGCGCGGCGGTCGACATCACCCACGCAGCGTCCATGGCCGGGCTCGCGCTCGCGGACCGGCGCGTGAGACGGGTCACACTCACCGATGCACTGATCGAGATCGCGTTCGCCGCGGCGGGCCTGTCATCTGCGGTTCCGCCGCGGATTGGATGAGTGCCCGGTACGCCTAACGGCCGCCGGGTCACGCTTCGACCCTGACCGAAGTATTGGCGGCTAAGGCTAGAGGCATGGAGACAACCGAGCAACGGGGAACCGAGGCGCGCCAGGCGCGAACGCGCAGACCGGGCGGACCCGGCGGATCCGGCGGACCCGGCGGACGGGCAGCGATCGTCGGCCTCATCACGGTGTGTCTGGGTTTCTTCGTCATCCAGCTCGACGTCACGATCGTGAACGTCGCGCTCCCCGCCATCCAGCGACAGATCGGCGGCTCGGTAGCCGGCCTGCAGTGGGTCGTGGACGCCTACACGCTCGCGCTCGCGGCGGTCATGCTCACGGCGGGATCGGAGGCGGACCGGGCGGGAGCGCGGCGCCTTTTCACGGCCGGGCTGGCCGTCTTCGGCGCCGGCTCCGCCGCGTGCGCCGCCGCTCCGACGCTAGGTGCCCTGATCGCAGCGCGGGCCGTGCAGGGGCTCGGCGCCTCGGCGCTGCTGCCGTGCTCGCTCGCCCTGCTCGTTCACCAGTTCCCTGACGCCCGGGCGCGGGCCCGGGCCCTGGGCGTGTGGGGCGGCATGGGCTCGCTCGGCGTCGCGCTGGGGCCGGTGATCGGGGGCGCTCTCGTGGCCCTGGGGAGCTGGCGGCTGATCTTCGTGATCAACGTCCCGGTTTGCGCGGCGACGATCTTCCTGCTCCGCAGGTACGTGCCGGAATCGCCGCTCAACACGTCACGGCGCATCGACGTGTGGGGCCTGCTGCTGGGAGTCGGTGCCCTCGCCGGGCTCACCGCGGGCTTCATCACCGCAGGCCAGCAGGGCTGGCTCGGCCCAGTTCCAGATGCCTTGCTCGCCGCTGGCGTGGGCACCGGGGTGCTGTTCACGCTGGCCGAGCACCGGCAGGCTGCTCCGATGCTGCCACTTCGGCTCTTGGCGTCCAGGAACCTCAGCGCGGCGACCGGGGTGGGCCTGCTGTTCAACCTGTGCATCTACGGCACGCTGATCTGCCTGTCGCTGTTCTTGCAGCAGGCGCGGCACGAGTCGGCGCTGAGCACCGGCCTGCTGATCTTGCCGATGAGCGTCGCCGTTGGGGTCGGCTCCACCGCCAGCGGCCCGCTGACCGCCCGTCTCGGGCCCAGGCCGCCCATGATCACGGGGTTCGTCCTGGCCGCGGCGGGCGCCGCGCTGCTGGCCGTCGCCGACGCCGGAACGTCGCTGGCGCTGATCGTCGCAGGGTCGGTGCTGCTCGGTATGTGCTCGCTGGCGATGCCCGCCATGACGGCCGTCGTCGTAGGCTCGGTCGGCCGGGAGCGCGCTGGCCTGGCCAGCGGCATCCTGAACGCCGCCCGGCAATCCGGCGGGGCCCTCGGCGTCGCCCTGCTGGGCGCGCTGCTGGCTGGCTCACAGCACTCCAGCCACGGCATGGCCCTGCACCTGCCGCTGGCCGTGGCCGCCGTCGGCTACCTGGTCGCCATCGGCCTCACCCTGGTCATCCGCACCAAACGGGTCAGCGGCTGACCGGGCTGGCCCACTGGGCGACAGCCGCGTCGAGGACCGGCGCGAGGCTGCGCAGCTCGTCAAGGTGCGCCTGGGCCAGCGACGCGAGTCGGGCCTCACCCTCGGCGGTGAGCCTGACCCGGGTCACCCGGCCGTCGTCGTCGTCGCCCCACCGCTCCACAACGCCGGCGGCCTCGGCCCGGTCGACCAGCTCCACGGTGCTGTGATGGCGCAGCATCAGGTAACCGGCCAGGTCGCCGATAGTCGGGCCGTGCACACCGGGGTGCCCCTTGACCGCGAGCATCAGCTGGTGCTGGGCTGGGGTCAGACCGGCGGCGCGCGCCTGGGTCTCGCTCCAGTGCAGGAACCGGCGCAGGCTCGTGCGAAACGCCAGCAGGTTCTCGTAGTCCTCACGACTCAGCTGGCGCACCGCGGCAGTATATCGTAGAGCGACATGTTGCCCCGGCGGCCGAGGCGAGGTGGGGTGCGGGCGGCATCCGCGGTGCGCGGGACTCACCCGGGAAGCTTCGCCGTCGTGATGGCAACCGGCATCGTATCGGCGGCGCTGCGGGCGGCCGGCGATGCGCGCGTCTCGGCCTCGCTGCTGGCGATCGCGGCGGCCTGCTTCACGGTCATCGTGGCGGCATCCGCGCTGCGCGCAGCGGCGTTCCCCGGCGACCTGCGCGCCGACCTGGCCAGCCCGCGAAGCGCGTTCACCGGCTTCGCGTTCGTGGCTGCCTGCGGCGTGCTCGGGGACCGGCTGGCCGGCGACGGCCACGATGCCGCGGCGGCCGCGCTCGCCGCCGCGGCGCTGCCGGCCTGGCTGGCGCTCACCTGCCTGGTTCCGGGGCGGGTGGCCGTCCGGCATCGCACACCGCCCGCGCTCGCCGACATCGGCGGCAACTGGTACCTCTGGGCGGTCGGCACCCAGTCGCTCGCGATCGCTGCGACGTTCCTGTGGGCCGTGGGGATCCTCGGCGCCCGGCCCGCGGCGCTACTGGCGATCGCCGCCTGGCTGGCCGGTGTGGCGCTGTACCTGCTGATCACCGCGCTGGTCGTGGCCCGGCTGCTGCTGGCCGGGCTCGCACCGCGCAACCCGACCGCGCCCTACTGGGTGGCCATGGGCGGGGCCTCGATCACGGTCCTCGCCGCCGCGCTGATCCTGCAGGACATGGGCTCGCCCGCGGTGCGGGCGGCCCGGCCCGCGCTCACCGCCGCGGCCGTCGGCTTCTGGATCCTCGCCAGCAGCCTGATCCCGCTGCTGCTCGGCCGCGTTGCCTGGCGGCATCTGCTCCGGCGGGAGCCGGTGCGGTACCGCGCGGATCTGTGGATGATCGTCTTCCCGTGCGGCATGTACGCGACCGCCAGCATGCAGCTCGGGGCCGCCGCGCGGCTCCCGCTCGTGCACGCCGTGGGGACTACCGCGGCATGGGCCGCCGCTTTCGTGTGGGCGCTGACGTTCGCGGCCATGATCGTCTGGCTAGCCGCCCACGCCACCCACGCCACCCACGCCACCCACGGCATCCGGAATTAATATCGTGATACGATAAATGTGCAGTGAAGCGATACCGGTTCCAGGCCCTGGTCACGCTGGGAGACTCGCCTGAGGGCAGCCCGGCGGGAGAGTCTGGTGGCCAGCTCCGGCGCGTGGTGCTGCACGGGCACAGCCACGAGACCGGCCAGGGAAAGTTCTTCAGCGCGCTGGCCACGAGGAGCGGCGACGTCCCGCCGTGGCCGGACCAGGATCCGGTGATCATCAACGTGGTGCTGGTCTGCGACGACCCGCGCGAGTACTTCGACATCGGCGACAGCTTCTCGTTCTGGTTGGGCAGCGACCGCGCTCGCGGGGTGGTGACCCGCCGCCTGCTGGTGTGATCAGCGAGAATGGTCGGCATGGACGTGCGGGTGCGGCGGATTTACGAGCAGCCCTCGCCAGACGACGGCGTGCGCCTGCTGGTGGACCGGCTCTGGCCGCGGGGACTGTCCAAGGATGCCGCGCACATCGACGAGTGGGTCAAGGACGTCGCGCCGTCGGATGACCTGCGGCGCTGGTATGGCCATGAGCCCGAACGGTTTGCCGAGTTCCGGCGGCGCTACGTGACCGAACTGCGCGAGCCGGAGCGCGCCGAAGCGCTCGCGCGGCTGGCCGAGGCGGCCAGCCGCGGCACGGTTACCCTGCTGACCGCCACCAAGGACGCCGAGCACAGCCAGGCCGCGGTGCTGGCCGAGCAGCTGGCCAAGGGCACGGGACCCGACGCCTGAGCGCGGTCAGGACACCTTGCGCCACCGGGCTTCGCAGCAGGAGTACAGGCCGAACGTGACCAGGCCGAGAGCGACCACGACCAGCAGCCACGGGCCGAGCGGGGTCTGCGCGAACGCGCGCAGCGTGGAGTCGAGGCCCTTTGCCTGATCCGGCTGGGACTTGGCGCCGGCGACGATCAGGAACACCCCGACGGCGGCGAACACCACGCCCCGCGCGATGCCGCCGACCTGGCCGAGCCACCTGACGATGCGGCGGGCTCGCTGGCTGGCTCCGGTCAGGTTGAGCTGCTTGAGGAAGTCCCGGCGCCAGGAGCTGTAAGCCACGTACGCGCCACCCACGACGAGGGCGACCCCCACCGCGACGACGACGACCTGCCCGCCGGGATGATGCAGCACCGACGCGGTGAGGTCGGTCGACTGCTGGTTGCTCGATTTCGGCGCTCCGGCGCCGATCGCGTACTTCAGGATCGTGAACGCCAGGGCCCCGTACACTACGGCCTTGCCCAGCGCGGCGAGGCGCGAGCCCGGTTTCTGCTCGCCGGGACCTGGCCCGCCGAACGCGGCCTCGGACAGCCGCCACAGCGCCAGCCCGACGAAACCGGCCGCCAGCAGCCACAACGCGACCAGGCCAACGGGCGTCGCGGCCACCGCGCGTACGGCGCCGGCGGAGTCCGCCTGGCCGCTCGAACGGCCGAACGCGATCCCGACCGCGATGCAGCCGATGATCACGTATAGCACGCCACGGGCGGCGAACCCGGCGCGGGCCAGCAGTCCCAGGTAACGGCTCCGGGCCGCCCTCCGGCCCGCGTACCTGGTTCTGCGGGTCCTGCCTCGTGCTAACCGCGTGGTCACTGTGTCTCCCCGAAGAATCGGTGCCTCCCGAAGAATCCGCCGAAAACTGCCCTTAACGCGACGCCCCAAACCAGCCCGGCGACCGGAGGTGAACGTGGCGCTCGGGCGGCCCCGGCCCCGACCTGGGCTCTCATGTGTGAGAAGCCCGATGCCGGGCAGCCGATATGGCTTAGCGCCGGCTGAAAACGCCGCCGGGGCACCAGCGTCATCAGGAGCCTTAGATGCCGGTCGACCAGGGTCAGCCGAACGCCGCCCTTTCCTCGCTGTCAAACGCTGCCGAGGAGAGCGAGGAGCAGCAGGCCAACGACGGCCTCGATGCCGAAGAAGAGTCCACCGACCGGGTGGAGGAGGCAGTCGCCGAGGCGGCCGAGATAGCCGGGGAGACCGGCGGGCTCGGCGAGCTGGGGCGCCCGGTCAACCGGCGCTCGCCGTTCTTCATCGGCATGGCCGCCGCCGCCGGCGTCGCGGTCACCTACGGTCTGGTCGAGCTCACGGTCACGGCCCGCTCGGTGCTGATCCTGATCGGTCTTGGGCTGTTCATCGCGGCGGGGCTCGATCCCGCCGTCACCTGGCTGGAGCGGCATCGCTTCCCCCGCGGGGCCGCCGTGCTGACGGTCCTGCTGGCCTTGCTCGCCGTGCTGGGCGGCTTCGTGGCCGCCGCGATCCCGCCGCTCGTCGCCCAGGCCAGCGCGCTGGCCGATCACCTGCCGCAGTACGCGCACTCGCTGCAGAACCACAATTCGGAACTGGGCAAGCTGAATGTGAAGTATCACCTCCAGCAGCGGGCCTCCAAGCTGCTGTCGAGCAAGGGCAGCACGCTGGTCGGCGGCGTGCTCGGCGCCGGGAAGCTCGTGCTCAGCGCGGCCACCTCCGTGATCCTGATCACCGTCATGGTGGTGTATTTCCTGTTTAGCATGCCGAAAATCAGGCTCTTCGCCTACCGCCTGGCTCCGCACTCGCGACGGACCCGCGTCATACTTATTGGAGACGAGATCTTCACCAAGGTGGGCGGCTTTGTCTTGGGGAACGTCCTGACCTCCGTGATCGCGGGAATCGGCACCTATATATGGTTGCTGATCTTCGGCGTGCCGTACCCGATCCTGCTGGCCCTCATGGTTGCCATCTTTGACCTGATCCCGGTCATCGGCGCGTACGTCGGCGGCGCGGTGGTCTCCCTGGTCGCGCTGACCGTGTCGCTGCCGGTCGCCGTGGCCACGCTCGGGTTCTATGTGGGCTACAAGCTGGCCGAGGACTACTTCATCGTCCCCAGGGTCATGGGCAAGACCGTTCAGGTGCCCGCGGTGGTGTCGCTGGTGGCCGTGCTGATCGGCGGAACGCTGCTGGGCATCATCGGGGCGCTGGTGGCCATCCCCGCGGCGGCCGCGATCCGCCTGTTCCTGCAGGAAGTGGTGTTCCGGCGGCTGGACACGAGTTGACCAAGCAGGCGGAGCAGCCAGACCAGAACACGCAGCCATCGAGGGGATGGCGAAGCCGGCTGCGCCACGCCCGGCGGCCGCTGCGCCGGCTGGCGATCCTGCTCATCCTGGCGCTGATCGTCGAGTACCTGGTCATCCCGGAACTCGTCGGCGCGAGCAAGGACCTGTACCTGCTCGGCAGGCTGAACGTGTGGTGGATGATCGCGGGGCTGATCCTCGAGGGTCTCTCGCTGTTCTGTTACGCGCTGCTGAACCGGGTGCTGCTGCCGGCCGAGGGACGGCCCCGCCTGTCCCGGCTGTTCCGCATCGACCTGTCGGCGGCCGCGGTGGCGCACGTCATCCCGGCCGGAACGGTCGGCAGCGCCGGCATCGGCTACCAGCTGTTCACCGCGGAGGGCGTGGACGGCACGGACGTC
Source organism: uncultured Actinomycetota bacterium (assembly GCA_963833885.1). Lineage (GTDB taxonomy): Bacteria > Actinomycetota > Actinomycetes > Streptosporangiales > Streptosporangiaceae > JASHPR01. The sequence goes on from CAWHZU010000002.1 coordinate 137,147, forward strand.
GGCGTGATGATGGCGACCAAAGGCATCGGCTCCACGGTGGTGCTGAACGTCCTGCTCTGGATCGCGCTGGTGATCTCGATCCCGCTGTCCGGCTTCCAGCCCATCTACGCGACGGTCGCGATCGTCGGCGCCGTGGTCCTGGCGATGGTGGGGGCCCTGATCTTCGGCGTCACCCGCGGCGAGAAGCGGGCCGTGAGCATCCTGCGGGCCGTCGGCGAGCGCATTCCCGGCGTCGGCGGCGACAAGCTAGAGCAGATCGCGCTGCGCGCCGCGGCGTCGATCCGCGACCTGGGCACCAATCGCGAGGTGCTCATCTGGTCGCTCACCTGGGCCGCGCTGAACTGGCTGCTCGACGCCGCTTCGCTGTGGTGCTTCATCGCCGCGTTCGGCGGGCACGCGAACCCGGTCGGGCTGTTCGCCGCGTACGGTGTCGCGAACGTGGTCGGCGCGATCCCGATCACGCCAGGCGGCCTCGGGATCATCGACACACTCACGCCGTTCCTGCTAGTCGGCTTCGGGCTGACCCGCAGCGTCGCCACCCTGGGCGTGCTCGCCTGGCGGCTGGTGAACTTCTGGCTGCCAATCCCGACCGGCGCCCTCGCTTATGTCAGCCTGAAGGTGCCGAGGAACGCCGGCCTGGGGGGGATGCGCCGGGCCCTGTCCGACCTGATCCCCAAGAGCCACCGCGGCCATCAGCAGGCCCACGCGGACGACCAGGCCGACGTCGATGAGTACCCGGATGGCCCGGCCCCCGGCCCTCGGTCCGCTGCCGCCGGTGGTTCGGCCCCGGCTGCCGATGATGCGGCCGCCGACAGCCGGGACGCGCGGCGCTGACGCCGATACGGGCTGTTTAGCCCGGCTACTCCCAGGTAGTGGAACAGCGGCTTCGCAGCCAGCGTCACGCCGACGCCAGCGCGTCGACCAGTCCGGCGCTCCCCACGCCGGCCGGAGAAAGAGGGACCCATGAATAACGATGCTGAGGCCCGGGAGGTCCACGCGACGGTAACCGACTCCGAGGAGTCCGGGAGGCCGGTTAATGGCTATCAGGACGAGCCCGTCAGTGACGACCGGAACGAGCCGGTCGGCCGCCCCGACCTCGTCGGTGAGGACGACGAGGCGATCGACCCGGACGCGGTCATCATCGCCGAGGATTCCGACGATGCGGACGACTCGGACGAGACCGACCTGGACGAGGCCGACCTGGACGAGGCGGACGACGACACCCACCCCGACACCGTTGTTGCATCGGCCATCGTGGTGGAGCCGGTTACCGCAGACGACAGCCTGGAGCCCCTTCCCGGGGACGACACCGTGGCCGACCCCGTTTCCGCGGACGACACCTTGGTGGACCCCGTTTCCGCGGACGACACCGCGGCCGAGCCGGTTCCCGGCGCGGAACCCATTCCCGCTTCCACCACTGCGGGCCCGAAGCACGCTGCCGCCGATTCCGCGGCCGTCCGCCCAGGGATGCCGGTGAACGGCGACGTGCCGGAGGGCAGCCCGATGGCCGGCGACGCGCAGCAGCTGCACGAGCGCTGGACAACGATCCAGTCCGCGTTCGTGGACGATCCCCACGGCTCCGTCACCAGCGCCGCCGACATGGTCACCGAGGTGATCGCCACGGTCGTGGCCAGCGCGCAGGAGCGGGAGTCCGGGCTTCGCGGCGAATGGGACCGCGACGGCGCGGACACCGAGGATCTGCGCAACGCCCTGCGGAGCTATCGAGCCCTGCTGGACCAGCTCGCTGCGCTGTAGCGGCGGTCGCCAGACGTTACGCCGCCCGGCGGGAGCGGCTGGTGAGCAGCAGCACGACCGAGACGAGCACGACCGCGCCGCCGAGCATGGCGACGAGCGTGAGACGCTCGCCGAGAAGCAGCCAGCCGAGGGCGACCGCGACCACCGGGTTCACGTAGGCGTAGGTGGACACGGTCGCCGTCGGCAGGTTGCGCAGCGCGATCACGTAGCAGGTCATCGCCAGCAATGAGCCTGGTCCGATCAGATACAGCAGCGCGAGCCACGAGCGGCCGCTGACGTGGCCGAGGTCGAGCCGACTCAGTTCACCGGTCGCGGCCGAGAGCCCGGCCAGCACCAGCCCGCCGGCCAGCATCTCCATCGCGCTCCCGAGCAGCGGACGAGCCGGCGCCGGGAGCCACCCGGCCAGCACCGAGCCGGTGCCCCAGCTGAGGCTCCCGCCCAGCACGATCAGCAGGGGAAGCCACGACTCGCGCCCTTGCGGCCGGGCCAGGACCGCGACACCCGCGACCCCGATGCCAAGCGCGAGCCAGCCCATCGGCGAGATGGACCGGCGGTTGACCACCCGGTCCGCGACCACCATCCAGATCGGGACCGTGGCGATGAGCAGTGCGGTGAAACCGGCCGACAGGGTCTGCTCGGCGTAACAGGCAGCGCCATTGCCGAAGGCAAGCAGCATGGTCCCGACCACCGCCATGCCCAGCCATTCAGCCGGCCCCGGGCGGTCGGCGGCACGCAGTCGCTGCCCGCCGCCGCGCCAGGCGACCGGAAAGAGCATCGCGCCAGCGACCAGGTACCGCAGCGACGCCATGGCCAGGGGCGGGATGCTCTCGACGCCGACCCGGATGGCGACGAACGTCGAGCCCCAGACCACCCAGACGACGAGCAGGGCAGCCCAGGCGGACCCGCCGGCGCGCGCCGGTTCCCGGCGACCATCCGTCGCGCCAGGCAGGACCGCGGTGCCGTCTCGTTCCATGTCTTGAGCCTTGTCGGCGCGAACGCGAGCGACGAGTGGCAGGATTGACATTCTTAGGTACTTTCCTGCCACAATGGCTGCATGATTTCATCGGTGGCAGTGCTGGCCTACGAGGGGGTGTCCTCGTTCGGCCTGGGCGTGACGGCGGAGATCTTCGGCTGCGACCGCAGCGCGGAGGGCCTGCCCAGCTACGACTACGCGGTCACCGCCGCCGCGCCCGGCATGATCCGCACCGACGTCGGCCTGCCGATCGTCGTCGAGGCCGGTCTGGACCGGCTCAGCGCGGCCGACCTTGGCATCGTCGTGTGCTGGGACCAGACCGACGTGCTGCCGCCCGCGCCCGTATCTGAGGCGCTGCGTGCGATCACCGAACGCGGCGGGCGTGTGCTGAGCCAGTGCACCGGCGCGTTCGTGCTTGCCGCCGCGGGGCTGCTCAACGGCCGCCGGGCCACCACCCACTGGAAGTGGGCCGACGTGCTCGCCAGCCGCTACCCGGCGGTCCATGTGGATCCGAACGTACTTTACGTCGCCGACGGCCCGGTGATCACGAGCGCGGGCACGGCAGCCGGCATCGACGCCTGCCTGCACCTGCTCCGCCTCGAACACGGTGCGGCCGTGGCGAACGCGGTCGCGCGCCGCATGGTGGTGCCGCCGCACCGCGACGGCGGCCAGGCACAGTACGTCCCGGTGATCGTCAGCGAGGCAGCGGATCCGGCAAACCTGGCGGCCGTGCAGCAGTGGACGCTCGAGCACCTGGCCGAGCCGATCAGCGTGGATGATCTGGCCGGGCGCGCGGTGATGTCCCCGAGGAACTTTGCCCGCCAGTTCGCGGCCCGGACCGGGACCACGCCGCATCAGTGGCTGATCGGCCAGCGCCTCAGCCGTGCCCAGGAACTGCTCGAGCACACCGGCGAACCCGTCGAGCAAATCGCCGCCAGGTGCGGCCTGACCCCGCTGATGCTGCGCCGGCACTTCGCCCGCAGATACGGCACCACACCGCAGGCCTACCGCCGCACGTTCAGCCAGACCCGCTAGCCGCCTTGCGGCTAGAAGCCTTCAGCGCCGGCGAGTTCTGCCAGACCGTGCGCCAGCGCCTCCCGCCCATCCGGCGACATCGCCGCCAGCACCTCACCCAAAGCCGCCCGGCGACGCCCCCGCACCCACTCCGCCAAACGCCGCCCCGACTCCGTCGGAACCAGCACAATCTCCCGCCGGCTCGCCGACGCCCGATCCCGCGTCAGCAACCCCGCCGCCTGCATCCGGTCACACAACCGGCTCGCCGCCGACGCCGACGCCCCCAGCGCCCCCGCCAGCCGGCTCAAATTCAAACCCCCCGAACCCCCGATAATCAGCAACGCCCGCATCTGCGCCGGAGGAACCGCCGACCCCAGCTCCTCCACCGCCCGCTCACACGCCTCCAGCAGCACCGTCAGCCCCGCCTCCGCGGAACCCACATCCACCTCACCATCGGCAGCCGCCCAGGCCATCTCACGTCCCATCAGGCATCCAGCCTCCGGCGGCCCGGATGTCGCGGCCCGAGCCCGACCGCGCTCAGCATGCTTCCATGGCTGAGACGTGATTCGGTCATGATTAGCCGCTGCCCGATATCGCCGATTCCTAACGTGGTTTTGCAGCCAGGCCGCAACGAACCCACTGCCGCACCGAGTTTAGAACCGCCGCGAGGGGCTCGCCGCGGGCGTCGCGCGGGCCGGGGCTCGCGGGAGCGCCCGTCCCACTGGTCACGTTGACCCCGCAGTACTAGCCCGGTAATACTGTCTCAGGCGCGGGATACCCGCGCCATCTCTAGTCCGGCAGCGTGGCTAGGCGTGTCTTCGTGACATCCGGAGCCAGCCATGCTCGAAGATCAGGCCGTTGCCGGGCCCGTGCCGAACCCGGTCGGCGCGCCGTGCGCCGGTCAGGGCGCGGGCGTCGGCGCCGAAGTGCTTACGGCCCCGCGCCCCGGCATGCTCCCAGTACCCGACCCCGCGGTCGTCGATAGCGCACGGCTGAGGATCACCGCGCGCCGGGTGCTCAGTGCCGGGCAGCCGGCCCGGCAAGGACCGGTCCGGCAGGCAGAGGATATTCGGGCGATTCAGGCGGTACTCGACTCCGTGGGCGATGACGCGGTGCGTCCCGCCGACGTGCTTGATGTCGGGGCCGCGCTCGCTGTGCTCTGCGACCTCCGGCTCTATCTGGACGGACTGGAAGCCGACCTGCTCGACGCGGCGCAGCAGGTGGACCTGGGCTGGGATGTCGTCGCCGCGATTATCGGCATCCCTGCCGATGAGGCGGAGCGTCGTCACCGCGCTCTGCGTGCGCAGCGGGGGTCGCCGTAGCGAGATGGATGCGGCGGTGTGCCCGACTGATTCGCGTCCCGGCGGGGGATGCCTGGCGGGCTGGTGGTCCTGGAAGGGGGGCCGGGACCACCAGTCCGCCAGCGGTGCAGCTTAGCTGGCGCGGGCCAGGCTGACCTGAGTGGTGTCGAGGAGACGCTGGCGCAGATGGCCAAGGGCGTGGGCGAGGAGCCGCGAGACGTGCATCTGCGAGATGCCAAGCTGCTGGCCGATCTCGGCCTGGGTCATGTCTCCGTAGAACCGCAGCAAGAGAATCTTCTGCTCGCGGTGGGGCAGCTCACCCCAGTGTGCGGCGACCGATTCCATGTCCACGGTGTGCTCGACCTCCGGGTCTTCCTCACCAAGCACGTCGGCCAGGCTGGCCGCGTCGGGACGGCCGGCCAGCGGAGCGTCGAGCGACGCCGGCTGGAAGACCATGTCGGCCCGCCTGGCCTCGCGCAGGTTGGCATCGGTGATGCCCAGGTGCTCGATGAGCTCGGCGTCGCCGGGCTGGTGGCCCAGCTGCTGAGTCAGCTGCCGGGTGGCCTCGCGAACCTGCAGCACCAGTTCTTGCATCGACCGCTCGACATGCACCTGCCAGCGCTTGTCGCGGAAATGCCGCTTGATCTCACCGGAGATGCACGGCTGGGCGTATGCCGCCAGGCTGCCGCCCACGTCCGGGTCAAAGTTGTTGATCGCCTTCAGCAGACCGACGTAGCCGACCTGCATCAGGTCCTCGGTGGGCTCAGGCGAACGCTTGTAGCGCTGCACGCAGGAGCGCACCAGGTTCCGGTGCCTGGCCACGAGCAGCTCACACGCGGTCACCCGCTGCGGGCTGTCCAGCGGCTGCGACCGCACGATCCGGAGCAACTGCTTGTCTTCAAGACCCTCGAGGTCCGCCAGGGTTCGGCCAGCGGGCGCGGGCGCCGTGGCCACGTCTCGCCCTTCGGATACTTTCTCCATAGAAAGTGTTTCCATGAGGAAAGGCTCTCATGCCGAACGCGTCCCCGCAACCCCCAAAGTCACAGGATGGTAAAGCCGCCAGCGCCGCACCCGGTGCTGCAGGACACCTGACACCGGCGTGAGCTGGTCGGTTTAGAAGCCTTCGGCGCCGGCGAGTTCTGCCAGACCGTGCGCCAGCGCCTCCCGCCCATCCGGCGACATCGCCGCCAGCACCTCACCCAAAGCCGCCCGGCGACGCCCCCGCACCCACTCCGCCAAACGCCGCCCCGACTCCGTCGGAACCAGCACAATCTCCCGCCGGCTCGCCGACGCCCGATCCCGCGTCAGCAACCCCGCCGCCTGCATCCGGTCACACAACCGGCTCGCCGCCGACGCCGACGCCCCCAGCGCCCCCGCCAGCCGGCTCAAATTCAAACCCCCCGAACCCCCGATAATCAGCAACGCCCGCATCTGCGCCGGAGGAACCGCCGACCCCAGCTCCTCCACCGCCCGCTCACACGCCTCCAGCAGCACCGTCAGCCCCGCCTCCGCGGAACCCACATCCACCTCACCATCGGCAGCCGCCCAGGCCATCTCACGTCCCATCAGGCACCCAGCCTTCGGCCGGCCGGATGCGCCGGGCGGCCCTTGGAGCGCTGGTTCCGTTGTGGGGGTACCGAGCCAGCTGGATTTCCGGGAATGATGCGGCGAGCCAGCCACCGAGAGGAGGCATCGGATCCCCTCCAGGAGCGCCCAGCATCGCTGCGCGATCCGAGACTTCGTTTGCGCCGTCTTTGTGGCGCCTTACCGGCCCCGCCGCAGGTATAGTCAGGAGATTCTAGCAGCGACGACATCGAGGGGCCTTCCGAATCCGCGCCCGCCCCGGCTCGTCGTCGCCCGGCGTGCCCCGGCACCGGCCGCTGACCTGCTCGAGGGGCGATGATTCGCGATGACAGGTGACTGCGCCGTATACGACGACGGGGTCCTGCGAATCACGAACACCGACGATCCGCCCGGCCTGGCCATCGTCGGTGAGATCGACGAGTCCACCTACGACGGCCTGATCGGCGCGCTGGGCAAGTTCGCGCACCGTCCGGGCGAGGTCCACGTCAGCATGGGCGGCGTGAGTTACTGCGACCTTGCCGGGCTGCGGGCCATCGTCCGCGTAACCGGGGCCGACGACGGTGCCCGCGGCAACAACGGCGGCGACAGCCGGCGGGTGGTACTGCATGAGGTGCCGCCGCAGCTCGCGGCCGTGCTGCGGATCGTCGGCTGGGATTCCACCCCGGGCCTTGCCATGGACCAGCCGCCGGGGTCGCCCGGTGCCCGGGAGAGCGGCCGGCATGGGAGCGTGGCCTGGTGAACCCCGCCGAGGGGGCCTTCCAGCACGAGGCCTGCATCTATGAAAACGAGAGCCAGTTTCTCGACACGGCGCTGCTGTTCCTGACCGACGGGCTGGCGCTCGGCGAACCCGTGCTGGCGGTCACCAACCCGGCCAACCTGGAGCTGCTCGGCGCCGCGCTCGGCGAGCGCAGCGGAGACGTGGCCTACGCGGAATCAGCGTTCTTCGGCCGCCGCCCGCCACGCCGGGTCGCCGCGCTCTATCGCTACTGGAAGGGCGCCCAGGGCAGCCCCCGGAGCGGGCGGGTACGCATCCTCGCGGAGCCGGTATGGGCGGGGCGGTCGGCCCGCGAGATCACGGCATGGACGCGGATGGAGGCCGCGCTCAACGTCACGCTGGCCGCCACGAGCATCTCGATGATCTGCCCTTACGACGCGCGTACCACCGACCCCGGCATCCTCGACGATGCCCTGCGTACCCACCCGGTGCAGGTCGCGGGGTCGGCGCAGAGCCGGTTGCCGCAGTACGCCGATCCGGCGTCGTTCGTGCGTTCCTGTGACACCAGGCCGCTGGCGCAGCCGCCGGACGGCGCGGAGACCTTCGACTTCGGCGGGGACCTGCGCGGCCTTCGCCGGTTCATCGTCGGCAGCGCGGACGCGCACGGCGTGGCCGGCGACCGCGCCGACATGCTGGTGCTGGCGGTCAGCGAGGTCGGCGCCTACCTGAAGAGCCGCTGGACGGCCGGCGCCACCGTGCGGACGTGGGAGCAGCCCGGCGCGGTTGTCTGCGATTTCCGCCAGCAGGGCGCCAGCATCAGCGACCCGTTCCTCGGCCTCCGGCCGGCCGAACTGGTGCCCGGCGACGGTGACGGCCTCTGGCTGGCCAACCAGATCTGCGACTGGATGGACATCAGGTCCGACCCGGAGGGCTGCTCGATCCAGCTGCAGATCCCCAGCAGCCACGACCAGGAGATGGCGGCCCAGCCCGGGATCAGGTACCCGGCCTGACCGCTCCCGGGCGACGGTCGGGCAGTCCCCCCGCATCACCCGCCCTGCCCGCTGCCCCGGCGCCGTCGGCCAGCCGCTGCCGCTGCGGTCCCACCGCGCATGGGGACGCGGCCGGGGCTCCGGCTCGCCGCTTTGACCCGAGCAAGACGCCTCGGCCATACTGTCAAGCGCGCGGCCGCAGGCCGCCGCACGTGGTCCGGCAGCGAGGCTACCTAATGTCCTTCGTGGCAGTGGGAGCTAGCCATGCCCAGAAAGCCGGCTCACCGGTCCAGCCTTCCGGTTTTTCCGGCTCTTTCGTCTTTCCGCCACCAAGCTCCTACCCTGGGCCAGGGCTGCCCGCTCCGGCAGCCCGCCGAGCCGAGCGGAGACGGTTTAGCGGCAAATGGATGGATCAGAGGGAACCGGAATGGTAGCCGACGACCCGGCAGCCGAATCCATGCTGAGCGGACGGTACGAGGACCTCGTCGAGTCCCTGACCGAATTGGCCAGGACCCTGACTGAGAACGAGTCGGTCCGCGACACCCTGGGCAGCATTCTCGCGCTCGCCCTGCGCTCGATCCCGAGCTGCCACGCAGCGAGCGTCACGGTGCTCGACGCAAAGGACCAGCCCAGCACGATCGCGGCCACCGACGAAAAGACGTACGAGCTGGACCGACGTCAGTACGTCCTGAACGACGGCCCGTGCCTGGATGCTGCGCGCCGCCAGCAGGTCAACCGGTGGAGCCTGCACGAGGCCGAGCAACGCTGGCCCGAGTTCACCGGCCTGGCCGAGGAGATGGGACTGCGCAGCTACCTGTCGGCTGGCCTCGGCCTGTCGGGCCGGCGGCTGGGGGCGCTGAACCTGTCCAGCCACCAGACCGACGGCTTCAGCAAGCTGGACGAGGACCTGATCTCGCTGTTCACGGTGCCGGCCTCGGCCGCCATCGTGGTGGTCGGCCGCTACGCCGAGGCCCGGGACCTGGCCGCTCAGCTTGAGCACGCGCTGCGGTCGAGGGCCGTGATCGACCAGGCGATCGGGATCGTGATGGCCGAGTCACGATGCGACGCCGACCAGGCGTTCGCGACGCTGAGCCGGGCGTCAAACAACCGGAACATGAAGCTCCGCGACCTCGCCACCGAGATCGTGATTCGGGTCGGCGGGCAGCCACCGTCACAACCACACCAAGGGGCCTGAACGCGCCGCCACCGGGCCGGTCCGATCAGCGCCCGGCCGCCTGGTAGACCCGTACCGTTGTTCCGCGAGCCGACGAGGAGATCTGCACCAGATCGCAGAGCTGGTTCGCGAGCCATAGGCCGGCTCCGCCTGCCGCGTCGGGCACCGGCCGGACCCGGCCCACGAGCGGCGACGTGATGTGGCCCCGGTCGGACACCTCGCAGACGAGGATGCGTCCTTCCGCCCAGACGCGCAGTTCGCCGTGCCCGCCGCCGTGCCTGATGCTGTTGCTGGCGACCTCGCTGACCGCGAGCACCACCCCGGTGGCTGCTTCCTTCTCGAGCCCGGCTTGCTCGGCATGGCCGGCCACGAACGTGCGCAGCCGGCGCAGGTCGCCGCTGCCGAAGGACACCGGCGCCGCCTCGGCCGGCGGCGGCGGCAGCGGGCGGTCGAAGGGGTCGGCCAGGTCGATCGGCTCGAATGCGCTGCTCGCCTGCCGCTGGTCACCGTGGGCGACGAACGGGTGGGTCCGCTGCGCCTCGTCGATCACGTCCGCGGCCAGCGCCTCGAGGTCGTAGGGGCACAGCAGCCAGAGCGGGGTGGCGGCGTCGAACGCAACGTTCAGCAACGCCTCGTGCAGCTGGCATTCGGCGAGCTCGCTCGGGGAGCGCTCGGGATGAATCGGCTCGCCGATCCCGCACAGCTGTGCAGCCCCGGCGTTGCCCTGCGCGAACGCCTGCCATTGGGCGATGATGCGGGCCGGGTTGTCACCGACGCCGGCCATGTCGGCGAAGGTCACATGGCCGGCCTCGGCGCCGAGCTGCTGGCGCAGCAGGTCGATCTTTGCCGCGCTCACGACGACGAGAACCGGGTCGCCCGCGCTGACCGCCCGGCGGATGAACGACAGCGTCCCGGAGAGGAACTCGGGCAAACCCGAGTAGAGGAAGGCTTCGTGCCGGTACCCGCCGAAGGTCTCGGCCGATGGCACCGAAGTTACGGTCACCCTGTTATCACCAGCACCAGATATGCCGTCGCTGTCCGCACGGTGCGCAGCGACGGCGGTCACAACCTGGCCAAATCATAACTCTTCCCGGGTCGACCCTTCGGTTCGGCCGGCGTCGGCGTCGGCGTCGAACGTCTCCAGCCGGAACCTGACGTGCAGCTCGATTCCCTCGAGAAAGAGCCTGGCCGCTGCGTCGTCCGGGTCGTAACCGATCTGGAAGCGGTGCGTCACGCCCTCGGCGTCCTCCCAGCTGACCAGTGCCTTCATTGCTGCCTCCCTCTGGGCGTGCTCTCATCCAGCCGCATTGCGCTGCGCCTGGATCCTCGCGAACTCCTCGACGATCCACCCCTCCGTGAACCCGGCGGTCACACCGAGCCCGATAAGGATCTCCCGCGCGTCCCCCTTGCCCTGCAGGATCCCCAGCAGCAGGTGCTCGGTGCCGATGTAGTTGTGGCCCAGCTTCAGCGCGGCGGTTAGGGCTCCCCTGATCGCGATCCGGCCCTCCTCGGTGAAGCGCAGCCGACGCAGCGACTCCGGGCCCGTCGGCCCACCTCCCCGTCCGCCTTGACCGGCGGCGACGCCGGTGGCCGACTCGAGGCCCAGCGCGGTCAGCACCTGCTCGTCGGTCCGGCCGGCGCCGTGGATGACCTTAGCGGCGACGCCGTCGGGCTCGCTGAGCAGACCCGCGACGAGGTGCGATGCGTCGACCGTCCCGGCCCCGGTGCCAGCGGCGATCCCCCCGGCCGCGGCCAGCACGTTGCGTGAGCGCTGGGTGAACCGGGAGAAGTCGGCGCCTTCCCACAGCGTCACGAACCGCTTCTGGGCCGCCTGCTTGGTTACGCCCATGCTGGCCCCGATCTGGCTCCAGGTTGCTCCGGACCTACGGGCCCGGTCAACGAAGTGGCCGATCAGCGCGTCGGACGTCTCGTCCAGGTCGGCGCCGACGCCGACTGCGTCCGCCAGGTTGTCCAGCGGCCCGCCTTCCGGGCTCATCGTCTTCACGTGGCCGATCAGTTCATCGAGGGAGACTGAGGAAGCGCTCATGCGTCAACCTTACGTTGACGACTTTGCGCGGTCAACCCACGGTTGACGCACCAACCATGATCTGGGAGGCTCCGGTGCAGCATCTGCACTCAAGGCTCCTAGATCTTTTCGGGACGCGGTCAGCGCGACCGGGCGTCCGATCTTTTCCGCGGTCAGCGCGACCGGGTGTCCGGGGTTGCGCTCCAGTCGCGGCGGGCCAGCTCGAAGGCGTCGCCGTCGCCAGCCGGTGTCCGGATCAGAACGCCCTGGTCGGTGAGCGTGTCGAGGATCTCGCCGACCGTGGGGTCGTCCAGATCCGTTGCCTGCATGACCTCGTCTCTGGTGACCGAGCGGCCCGAGTACTCGAGCGTGGCAACCGCCTCGTACACCTGGGCACCGAGGTCCGTGAGGACCTGCGCGTCCATCGATGGCCGGTCACCCCGGTTCCATTGGGCTCCCCGGTCCGCCCGGTCGCCGCGGCTCACCCGGTGCAGACGGTCATCGCCGTCGTCGTGGCCGCCATCCTGCCTGTGCTCGGGCCGGTCCTGGCTGGGCTGGCCTACCCGCGCTGCGTTGCCTCCCGTGCTGAATCCACCGTGGTCATTTTCGGATGACATGACCTAACCTCCGTTTCCTCGGCTGCTGCCGTTGTGAGCGCGCTGCGGAACGCCATCCAGCATCCCTGCGAGCAGCTCAGCTAGGTGCATACCCTCCCGGCCGAGATGCCCCGCTTCTATCTGAGTGCGGCAGGAGAACCCGTCGGCCAGGATGGCCGTACCTGGGTCGGCATCCCGGACCGCCGGCCACAGCCCGTGCTCTGCGCACGCCACCGAGACGTCGTAGTGGCCGCGCTCGAAGCCAAAGTTCCCGGCCAGGCCGCAGCACCCGCTGTCGAGCACGTCCACGTCCACGCCGCAGTCGCGCAGCAGCTCCTGGTCGCGGTCGAAGCCGAGGATGGCGTGCTGGTGGCAGTGCACCTGGGCGATCGCCCGCCGCGCCCCAGGATGCAGCCCGGCCGGGTCCTCCGCGCCCGGCCGCCAGCCGGCCTCGGTGAGCAGCTCGGCGAGCGTCCTAGTCTGCTTCGCGAGCAGCCGGGCGTCATCGGAGCCGGTGAGCTCGGCGGCGTCGGACCGGAATACGGCGGCGCAGCTCGGCTCCAGCACCAGGATGGGCCAGCCCGCCTGCAACGCGGGCCGCAGCGCGGCCATGGTCCGGTTCAGCACCCGCCGGGCCACCCCGAGCTGGCCGGTGGATATCCAGGTCAGCCCGCAGCACAGCGTCTTGGCGGGCAGCTCCACCCGGAACCCGGCGTCTTCCAGGACCGAGACGGCGGCCTTGCCGACCTCGGGGTGGAAGTTGTTGGTGAACGTGTCCGGCCACAGCAGGACCGGCTCTCCCCCATCTCTCTGGCCCCGGCGCTGGTACCAGCTGGTGAACCGCTCGGCGGCGAAGCGCGGCAGCTCGCGATGCTCGTCGATGCCGCCGGCCCGCTTGATCAGGCGGCCCAGCCCCGGCGCGCGGGCGACGGCGTTCACCAGGCCCGGCGCCGTCGAAGCCAGCCGGGAGAGCGCGGGGAGCCACCCCATCGAGTAGTGCGCGGCCGGGCGCAGCCGGCCCGCGTAGTGGTGGGCGAGGAACTCGGCCTTGTAGGTGGCCATGTCCACGTCGACCGGGCACTCCTTGCGGCAGCCCTTGCACGCCAGGCACAGATCGAGCGCGTCGCGAACCTCGGCCGACTGCCAGCCGTCGGTGATGACCTCGCCGCGCACCATCTCCATCAGCAGCCGGGCCCGGCCCCGGGTGGCGTGCTCTTCCTCCCGGGTCACGCGGTAGCTGGGGCACATGACCCCGCCCTCGTCGCCGCGGCACTTGCCGATCCCGACGCAACGCGAGGCCGCGCCCGCCGAGAACTTGCCACCGTCCTGCGGGTAGTGGAAGAACGTGACCGGCTCCTTGGGGAAGAAGCCGCGGCGCGTCAGGTTCTCGTCCATCCGGTACGGGCTGGTGACCTTGCCCGGGTTCATCTTGTTGCCCGGATCGAAGACCGCCTTGTACTCGCCGAACGCGCGCATGAGCTCGGGACCGAACATCTTCGGCAGCAGTTCGCCGCGTGACTGGCCGTCGCCGTGCTCGCCGGACAGCGATCCGCCGTAGGACACCACGAGGTCGGCGGCCTCCTCGATGAACGAGCGGTAGGCGGCGATGCCCTCCCGGGTCCGCAGCTCGAACGGGATCCGGGTGTGCACGCACCCCTGGCCGAAGTGGCCATAAAGCGAGGCCCCGTGGTAGTCGCGGCGTTCCAGCAACTTCCGGAAGTCTCGGAGGTAGTCGCCGAGACGGTCGGGCGGCACCGCCGCGTCCTCCCAGCCCTCGTGCGTCTCGTGCTTGCCCGGCGGGTAGGCGGTCGCGCCCAGGCCCGCCTCGCGGACTTCCTGCAGCCGCTCCTCGACCTTGGGATCCTCGGTGTAGGCGACGTGTGGCTTGGGGTGGTCGCCGTCGCCGTTCACGTCGTCAATCAGCGCTTGCGCGCGGTCGTCGGCCTCCTGCTGGGTGTCCCCGTTGAACTCGATCATCAGCCAGCCGGAACCCTCCGGAAGCCGGTTGAGCGCGTCGGCCGAGAAGTGCTCTTCGCGCTCGAGCGAGATCAGCGTGTCGTCCAAGCCTTCCAGCAGCGATGGGGAGTGCCGGACCACCAGCGGCACCACGTCGCCCGCCTCGGCGATGTCCGGGTAGCCGAGCACGACCAGCGCCTTGTGCTTGGGCACGTCGACCAGGGAGAGCTCCGCGTGCAGCACGGTGACCAGGGTGCTCTCGCTGCCGACCAGCGCCCTTCCCACGTGGAACCCGCGCTCGGGCAGCAGCGAGTCCAGGTTGTAGCCGGAGACGCGGCGCGGGATCTTCGGGTAGCCGGTGCGGATCTGGCTCAGGTAGGCATCGCGGATCTCGCGCAGCCGCCGGTAAATCTCGGCTTCCCGGCCGCCTGCGGCGATGATCTTCTCGTAGTCCTCGTCGCTGGTCTCGCCGACCCAGGTCCGCAGCCCGTCGTAGGTGAGGATCTCGAGCCGGCGCACCGCGTCGACCATCTTGCCGTAGGCCTGGGCCGTCGACCCGCAGGAGTTGTTGCCGATCATGCCGCCGATCGTGCAGCTGACGTGCGTGGATGGCTTCGGCCCGACCATCAGGCCGCAGGAGGCCAGCGCGTCGTTGGCCTTGTCCAGGGCCATGCCCGGCTGGATCACCGCGGTCTTCGCGTCCCGGTCCACCGAGACCAGCCGGTGACAGTACTTGGTCCAGTCGATCACCACCGCCTCGTTCACGCACTGCCCAGCCAGGCTGGTGCCGCCGCCCCGGGACAGCACCGGCGCGCCGAGCTCCCGGCACACCGCGACCGCCTCGGCCGCCGCGTCGGCGCTCTTCGGCAGCACCACGCCGATCGGGACCTGGCGGTAGTTCGACGCGTCCTGCGCGTAGACCGCCTTGGTGCCCGGGTCGAACCTGACCTCGCCGTCGACCCTGGCCGCCAGTTCCCGCTCAAGCGTCGCGCTGTCGCTCATCGGTCGCCCTCGCGCAGCCGCGGCAGCACCTGGCCGGCGTAGAACTCGAAGAAACCCTCGTAATCGGGCCCCACCTGGCCGATGTACACCTCGTCGAACCCGCCGTCGGTGTAGGCCCGGATCCCCTTGATGTGCTCGTCCGCGTCGGGGCCGCACGGCGCCGTGATCATGTCCTCAGCGACCAGCTCGGCGAGCTGAGCGAACTGCCGGGGCAACGGCAGCAGCTGGGCGGCCTCGCCGGGGATCTCGTCGGTGGCCCACAGCCGGTGCATGGTCTTGCGCGCCCGCGCCGCGTCAGGTCCCCAGCAGACCTTCAGCCCGCCCTGGACGGTCCGGTCACCGCCGCCGGAGTCCCGGTACAGCCGGACGAAGTCGGCGTTTGGCTGCACGCAGATGTAGCCGTCGGCGATGCGGGCGGCGAGCTTGATCGCCTTCTCGCCGAAACCGGACATGAAGACCGGCGGCGGGTCCTGCGGCACCGAGTAGATCCGCGCGGTCTCCACCGTGTAGTGCGTGCCGGTGTGCGTGACCAGATGCCCGGTCAGCAGCTCCCTGATCACGCCGACGGCTTCCTCGAGCATCTCGAGACGCTGCTCGGCCGACGGCCACCGCCCGCCGAGGATGTGCTCGTTCAGCGCCTCCCCGCTTCCCACGCCGAGCGTGAAGCCGCCGCCGGTGAGCAGTGACGAGGTGGCCGTGGCCTGCGCGACGATCGCGGGATGCAGGCGTAGCAGCGGGCTGGTCACCGCAGTTGTGATGGGCAGCGAGGTAACCTGCGAGATCGCGCCGATCATCGACCACACGAAGCCGCTCTGCCCCTGCTCGTCCAGCCAGGGGTGGAAGTGGTCGGATATCCACAGGGCGTCAAAGCCGGCTTCCTCCGCCAGCTTGGCCTGGCGGACGAGCACCTGGGGCTCGTGCTCTTCCGACGCCAGGAAGTAGCCGTAGCGGGTCATGGGTCATCTCCTCTGCGCTGGGTCAGACGCCCGGCCTACCCGCGGTTTGGCTGGCTACACGGCGCCGCGGCAAAGCGCGCGTACGGTGTTTACGCCGGCGCCTGCCGGGGAGCGTTGCGGGGTGGCTAGGTCTGAGGCGGGCGGGGGCGGGTCCACGCGCCGTACCGTGCTCATCGCGGGCGCGGCGAATGTGATCGTGGCAGTGGCCAAGCTGGCCGCCGGGCTGCTGACCGGCTCCAGCGCGATGCTCGCCGAGGCGGCCCACTCCGTGGCCGACACCCTCAACCAGGCGTTCCTGCTCACGTCGCTGCACCAGGGGAACCGCCCGGCCGACGAGCGGCACCCGTTCGGCTACGGCCAGGAACGCTACTTCTGGTCGCTGCTGGCCGCGTTCGGCATTTTCATCGCGGGCGCGGGCTTCTCGGTCTTCGAGGGGCTGCTCACCCTACGCCACGGTGGCGGCCACTCGTTCACGGTCGCCTACATCGTGCTGGGCGTGGCGTTCGTCGCGGAGGGCATCTCGCTCGTGCGGGCCTACCACCAGGTCCGCGGCGAAGCCCGCAGCAGCGACACACAGCTGATCGAGCACGTGCGGGGAAGCCGCGACACCGCGGTGAAGACGGCCCTGTTCGAGGACAGCACCGCCGTGGTCGGCCTGGTGCTGGCCGCCGGAGGGCTGCTGCTGCAGCAGCTTACCGGGTCGCCCGTCTGGGACGGCGGGGCCTCGATCGCGATCGGCGTGCTCCTGGTCGTGGTGGCCGTGCGGCTCGGCCTGGACAGCAGAGAGCTGCTGATCGGCGAGTCCGCCGATCCGCGCGTCCTGCAGGTCATCCGGGACGAGATCTCCGGCACGCCCGGCGTCGACGCCTTGCTCGATCTGCTCACCATGCACCTGGGTCCGGACCATCTGATCGTCGCCGCCCGGGTGGCGCTCGACGACGAGATCAGCGCCGACCGGGCGGAGGACCTCGCCGACGAGATCGACCAGCGGCTCGCCGAGAAGCTTCCGGTGGCCCCGCACGTGTTCATCGATCCCACGCAGACCGCGCCGGCCGGCCGTCAGTAGCCGATGCTGACGTCGCCGGAGCCGTCCGACAGCGTGACCTGTCCGCTGAAGCCGCTGACCGTCAGGTTGCCGGTCGCGTCGGTCACGGCAACCCGCAGGCCACGCGGCATACTGACGTCATAGGCCATCGTGCACGAGCCGGTGAACCCCAGCAGGCACGATGAGTGCAGGACCAGACCCGCGGCGGCCGGCCGCCAGCTGAACGCGGGCCTGCGGAGGCTGCCGCGCAGCGTCCCGTCGACCACGATCCGGCTGTCAGCGCCGGGACGGACGATGGCGTCGGCGTTGTCGATCGACACCCGGGCTTGCTGGTCTCCGGGCGGGGCGCTGATGTGAACGTGGTATTCGACCTGGTAGGTCTGGGTCACTGCGTTGTAGGCAAACGCGAGCAGGAGGGCGAACGCGACCGGGACGCCGAGGATCAGGATCACCCGGCGCGCTGGCCTCATGGGCATGGATGCAGCCAAGGCCCTAATCCGCTCCCAGGTAGCGCAGCACGGCGAGCACCCGCCGGTGGTCCCGGTCGGCGGGGGCCAGACCGAGCTTCGCGAAGATGCTGTTGATGTGCTTCTCCACCGCGCCCTCGCCAACGACGAGCGCGGCCGCGATGGCTGCGTTGGTGCGGCCTCGGCCATCAGCGCGAGCACGTCCCGCTCGCGGGCGGTCAGCGCGGCGAGCGGATGGCGGCTGCAGGCCAGCAACTGCGCCACGACCTCGGGATCGAGCGCGCTGCCTCCCGCGGCCACCCGGTCCAGGGCGCCGAGGAACTCGGACAGGTCGGCGACCCGGTCCTTGAGCAGGTAGCCAACCCCTTGCGCCCTCTCGGAGAGCAACTCGGTCGCGTAGCGTTCCTCAACGTACTGGGAGAGGACAAGCACGCCGACGTCGGGCCAGCGCCCGCGCACCACCAGGGCGGCGCGCAGGCCCTCGTCGGTGAACGTCGGCGGCATCCGCACGTCCACCACCACGTCTGGCTGGTGCCTGCCGACCTCGCGCAGGAAGTCCTCGGCCTGCCCGGCTGCCGCCACGACGTCGTGCCCGGCCTCCGCCAGCAGCCGGGTCAGCCCCGCGCAGCAGCACGGAGTCCTCGGCGATCACGACCCGCATGGCAGCTCTACCCGGATCACGGTGCCGCCGCCAGGTGGGCTGTCGATCGACAGCCCGCCGTCCACTCCGGCGACCCGGTCGGCGAGCCCGGACAGGCCCGGGCAGCCAGGTCGGCACCCCCGATGCCGTCGTCGCGGATCACGATGCCGAGCGTGTCCCCGTGCCGCCGGACGCGGACCTGGGCGGCCGCGGCGCGGGAATGCTTCGCGACGTTGGTGAGCGCCTCGGCGACGACGAAGTAGGCGATGGCCTCGATCGACGCCGCGGGCCGGCGTGGCACGTCCACGCTCACGGCCACCGGGACCGGGCTGAGCGCCGCCAGGCCGGACAGGGCTGCGTCGAGGCCGCGGTCGGTCAGCACCGGCGGGTGCACGCCGCGCACCAGGTTGCGCAGCTCGATCAGGGCCTCCTTGGCCTCGGCGTGCGCCTGGTCGACGATCGCCCGCGCCGCTTCCGGGTCGTCGGCGAACCTAGCCCTGGCCCGGCCAAGGTCCATGGCCAGCGCGACCAGGCGCTGCTGGGCGCCGTCGTGCAGGTCCCGCTCGATCCGGCGGCGCTCGGCCTCGGCGGAGTCCACCACCCGTGCCCGGCTGCGCTCCAGTTCCCCGATCCTGGCCCGCAGCGCCGACTGGTCCGGCGAGCCGAGCAGGAACTGGGCGACCGCCGTGTCGGCGGCCGCCAGGCCCCTGGTCACCTGCGGCGCAGCGAGCAGCAGGAGCAGGCCGCCGACCGCGATCGCCACCACCCCGGCGGCACTGCGCGGCGCTGGCATGGTCGTGCTCCACAGGGTGGTGTCGCGCGGGAGCAGCCAGTCGTAGCCGGGCAGCGCGATCATCGCAAAGGCGATCGACCACACCCCAGCAAGGATCACGGCTTCCGCCATGCCGAGCGGGAACCGGAGCAGCGCGTAGAGGAAATGCTTCCAGGTGTCCAGGTCGGCGAAGCGCCGCCAGAACCGCTGCCACCCGCTGCCCGGCCGCCGGCTGGCGGGCGAGGCGGGGATGCTCACGCCGAGCAGGACCCCGAACCTGCGCCGCTCGGCGCGAGCGAACTGGCTGCACAGCAGCAGCAGCGTCCACAGCACCACGATTCCGCTCAGCGCGACCACGAGCAGGGCGACGCCCGCCGAGACGCTTGTCACGATGACGATGAACGCCGCCAGGCCGATAACCCACCCGGACAGCAGGTGGATGACGGCAAGCCAGGTGCGGGTGGACACGACGGCGTGCAGCGCGGTCACCGGCAGCCCGGCCCACGCGACCGCCGATCTGATGTCCGCCGCAGCCATCTGCCGTTCCCCTCCTCGCCTGTCCGCCCCACCCCCGCTCGGGCTCGCCCGCGCCCCGGTTCGGGCTCGCGCCCCGCCCCGGCTCGGGCTTGCGCCGCGCCCCGGCTGGGGCTCGCTGATCTGAAGGTAGGCGAACGTCGGTGCGGCTGCCCATACCGCCTTCCCCCCGATGCGCCCTGAGGCTAGCCCCACCCCGGATTGGGCGGTCTGCGGGATGTCGCGGCGGGGCCGCGGCAAGGGAGCCTGTCCTGGGCAGACAGCTAACTACCGAATGAGGTCCTCATGCATGCGCATCCGACGCAGGCCCCGGTGACCCGGACCAGGCCGCCGATCGTGGAGCGGATCGCCGGCTGGAGCGCCCGTCACCGCAAGACCGCGGTGCTCGGCTGGTTCCTCCTGGTAATCGCCGTGTTCATGGGCACGCACATGATCTCGGGCACGAACGTGCAGTCGTACGACGCCGGCCAGTCCGGCCGGGCCGAGCAAACGCTGAACCGGCTGAACGTCACGTTCCCGCCCGCTGAGAACGTGCTGATCCAGTCCCGCGCGCCCGGCGCAACCTTCGCCACCGACGCGCAGCTGCGGCAGGCGACCCGGCAGGTGGTCACCGCGCTGCGCGGCCTGCCGCACGCGGCGGCCGACATCCGCTCGCCGCTGAGCAGCGGCGGCGCCTCGCTCATCTCCGCCAACGGGCGAAGCGCGCTGGTCACGTTCAACATCCCCGGCAACTCCAACAACGAGGATCAGACGGTGGTGCCCGACCTCAACGCGGTCGCGGCCATCCAAGCCCGCCACCCTGACCTGCTAGTCCAGGAGGTCGGGGACGCGAGCGCCGACCGGGCCATCAACGGCCTGGTTTCCGGGGACTTCAGGAAGGCCGAGGAGACCTCGGTGCCGATCACGCTGGTTCTGCTGGTCCTCGTGTTCGGCGCGCTGATCGCCGCGGGCATCCCGCTGCTGCTGGCCGCCACCTCGGTGATCACCGCGCTCTCGCTGCTGGCCATCCCCGGCCACTGGCTGCCGGTCGGTCAGGCCACCTCCGAGGTGACGCTGCTCATCGGCATGGCGGTCGGCATCGACTACTCCCTGTTCTACCTGCGGCGCGAGCGCGAGGAGCGGGCCCGCGGGGCGAGCGTCGCGCAGGCGTTGCGGATCGCGGCCGGCACGTCGGGCCGGGCGATCGTGATCTCGGGCCTGACCGTGATGATCGCGCTGGCCGGGCTGTTCCTGGTCGGTGCCGCGGAGTTCACCGGCATCGCGTTCGGGGCCATCGCCGTGGTCGGTGTGGCGGTGATCGGCTCGCTGACGTTCGTGCCCGCGCTGCTGTCCTGGCTCGGGCCCTGGGCCGACCGGGCCCGGATCCCGTTCCTTGGCCGGCGCCGCACCGCGGCGAAGCCGTCACGGCTGTGGGCCGCGCTCGTCCGCCGGGTGGTGCGGCGGCCGCTGCTGTGGGGCGGCGTGGCCGCGGTGGTCATGCTCGCGCTCGCCGCGCCCGCGCTGGGCATGCGGCTGGCCTATCCAGAGAACGACGTGTCGAACAAGGTGCCGATCGTCGCCACTTACAACCGGATCCAGCAGGCGTTCCCGCAGGCCCCGTCGCCGGCCCAGGTCGTGGTGACCGGCACCGGGCTGTCCGGCCCCGCGGTCCGCAACGCGATCAGCGCGCTGCAGGCCCGGGCGTCGGCTAACGGCCCGATCCGCGAACCGATCACCACGGCTAGCGTGGCGGGCGGGCGCGCCCTGATCGTTAACGTCACGCTGGCCGGCAACGGCACCGACACGGCGTCCAACGACGCCCTGCTGACGCTGCGGGACCGGGCGCTGCCCGCGACGCTCGGCAGGGTCCACGGGATCAGCTACGCCGTGACCGGCAATACCGCGTCCAGCTACGACGACACCCGCCAGATCGACACCCGGTACCCGCTCGTGTTCGCGGTCGTGGCGGCGCTGGCGTTCGTGCTGCTGCTGGTCGCGTTCCGGTCGGTCACCCTGCCACTGGTCTCGATCGGGCTCAACCTGCTGTCGGTGGGCGCCGCGTACGGCCTGGTAACGCTCGTCTTCCAGGACGGCAGGCTGCAGGGCCCGCTCGACTACACCAGCTTCGGCGCGATCACGCCGTGGGTGCCCCTGTTCCTGTTCGTTTTCCTGTTCGGGCTGTCCATGGACTACCACGTCTTCATCCTGAGCCGGATCCGGGAGATCAGGCTCGGCGGCGCCAGCACCAAGGACGCGGTGACCCGCGGCATCGCCAGCAGCGCTGGGGTGGTGACCGGCGCCGCGGTGATCATGGTGGCGGTGTTCTCCATCTTCGCCTCGCTGCACCTGTTCGAGCTGAAGATGCTGGGCATCGGCCTGCCTGCCGCGGTGCTGATCGACGCGACCGTGGTCCGCGGCGTGCTGGTCCCGGCCGCCATGTCCCTGCTCGGCGACCGCTGCTGGTATCTGCCCCGCTGGCTGCGCTGGCTTCCGGGCGCCAGAGCCGGGATCGCGCCGGCTCCGAGCCCAGCCACCGAACCGGCGCCGACCCGGCTGCCCGCTTGACCCATCGCCACGCGCCCGGGGATCTCCCCGGGCGCGCGGCTGTCATGATGGTCAAATGGCCGATGAAATGCCTCAGCCCGACACCCGTCGGGCGCGGCTGTGGAAGGCCGCGGCTATCCGTGGGATACCGCTGCGAACGATTCTGGTCACCGTCGCGGTCGTGGCGGTCGCCTTCCTGCTCGGCAAGCTCGTCTACCGGCTGCGGGACGTCATCCTGCTGATCGTTGTGGCCGGGTTTGTCGCGCTGATCCTGAACCCGGTTGTGGTAGCCCTGCAACGGTGGCGGATCAAGCGCCGCGGCTGGGCCGTGGCCGTGGTCACGCTGTGGGGCCTGATCGTGTTTTTCGGCCTCACCGTGGCGTTCGGGCTCCCGCTGGTGGGCGCGATCACGCACCTGGCCAACACGCTGCCGGGGTACGTGAGCAAGGCCGAGCACGGCAAGGGCTGGATCGGGCACCTGGTCCGCAGGTATCACGTCCAGCAATGGGTGCAGAAAAATACTCCGAAGCTCGTGGACTTCGGCAAGGGCCTCGCGCAGCCGGCTCTGAGCGTCGGCAAGGGCGCGTTCTCGCTGCTGTTCGCGCTGTTTACGATCTTCGTGCTCACGCTGCTGCTGCTGCTCGAGGGGCCCAAGATGCGGGCCGGTGTGCTCAGCATGATGTCGCCGGACCGGGCGCAGCGCTACTCGCGGGTGGCGCGGGAGGTCAACAGTTCGGTCACCGGGTACATGCTGGGGAACTTCCTGACCTCGGTCATCGCCGGCGGCGTCGTGTTCGTGACGCTGCTGATCACGGGCGTCCCGTTTCCCTTCCTCTGGGCGCTCTGGGTCGCCCTGGTCGATTTCCTGCCGATGATCGGGGGCGCCCTGGCGGGCATCCCCACGGTCCTTTTCGCCCTGACCCACTCACTAACGGCGGGCATCGTCACGCTGGTTGTGTTCCTGGTCTACACCCAGGTCGAGAACCACATCCTGAACCCGGTCGTGATGAGCCGGACGGTCAAGGTGAACCCGCTGCTGGTGCTGCTGTCGATCCTGATCGGGGCGGAAATCGGAAGCTGGATCGGCGGGATCTTCGGCGCGTTCGTGGCGGCGCTGCTCGCTATCCCCGCCGCCGGGGCGATCCAGGTGCTAGTCCGCGAACTCTGGCGAACCACCGCGCCGCAGCGGGCCGCGCTCCCGCCGGGGTCAGGGCCGCCCGCCGACTCCACGGAAGCGACGGGACCGGACCAGCCCGCCGGGCCGCAGCAGCAGCCGGCCCGCCAGCCCTGACCGCCTAGGCGTGCACCTGCGGGTGCCGGTCCGCCCAGGGCGCCGCCTGCTCGAGCTGGCTGGCCACCCGGACCAGCAGATCCTCCCGGCCGTAGCCGGCCACGAGCTGCACGCCGACCGGCAGCCCGCCGGGCGTCCAGTGCAGCGGCAGGGTCACGCCCGGTTGGCCGGTCATGTTGAATTGAGCTGTATAAGGAATGAATGAGACGATCCGGTCGCCCTCGTTCTCGGCACCGTCCGCGGTGAACCAGCCGAGCTCCGGCGGCGGCGCGCCCAGCGTCGGCGTGAGCAGCAGGTCGTACTCGGTCCACCAGGACGCCATCTGCCGGACCCAGGTCCCGAGCCACGCCCGGCTATCCAGGTAGGTAACCGCGTCCATGGCCGCGCCGATCTTGCGGTAGGTGACGTTGCGCGGCTCGATCTCGTCCTCAGCGATCGGCCGGCCGAGCAGCATCTCGAAAACGCGGAACGTCGCCTCGGTATCGGCGGCGATGATCGTCGTGAAGTGCCGGATGAACAGCTCATCGAACATCACGTCCGGCGCGGACTGCTCTACGTGGTGACCGAGCCCCTCCAGCAGCCGCGCGGCGCCGGCGACCGCCGCGCGGCACTCGGTGTCATCGAGGAAGCCCTCGGCGCCCGGGCGGTCGACGAACCCGATCCGCAGCCTGCCCGGGTCGGCACCGACCTCCTCACGCAGCGGCCGGGGCAGCGGCGGGGCGTAGTACGGCTCGCCCGGATGCCAGCCGCTGATCACATCCAGGATCGCTGCCGCGTCCCGCACGCTGCGCGCCACCGCGCCGTCGATCGTGCCGCCGGCCCAGCCCTCCCCGATCAGCGGACCCTGGCTCACCCGCGCGCGATTCGGCTTGAGCCCGACCAGACCGCACTCGCTGGCCGGGATCCGGATCGACCCGCCGCCGTCGTTGGCGTGCGCGGCCGCCACCATGCCGCTGGCCACGGCCGCGGCCGACCCGCCCGACGACCCGCCGGTGGAGTGCCCGGGGTCCCACGGGTTGCGGGCCGGCGGGAAGCTCATCGGCTCGGTGGTCACCGTGGTCCCCATCTCCGGGACGTTCGTGCGGCCGAGCGGGATGAAGCCGGCCGCCAGGAACGCCTCGGCGAGGTACGACGTGAGCGGGATCGCCTGATCGCGCATGGGCCCGACGCCGAACGCGGTCACCTCGCCGGCGACCGTGCAGCCCAGGTCCTTGAAAAGGAACGGCACCCCGCGGAACGGCCCGTCCGGAAGATCACCGGCGGCCTCGGCCCTGGCCTGGTCGAACCGGGTCCTGATCACGGCGTCGAGCTTTGGGTTCACCGCCTCGATGCGGCCGATGGCCGCGTCGACGAGTTCGGCGGGACTGGCCTCGCCGGTGCGGACAAGCTCAGCCTGCGCGGTTGCATCCAGCCACGTCAATTCGGTCATAAACCGAACGCTACTCGGTTGCGCCCGTATCCCCTAGTCATCCGCAGCGCGCGCGCTCGCACCAGCGCCGATGCGCCATCATGGCGGCATGGCCAGGGACTACCGCGTGTATAGCGACCTTGCGGGATGGTGGCCGCTGATCTCGCCGCCGGAGGAGTACACGGGGGAAGCCGTGCACCTGGCCGGCCTGTTCCGTGCTGCCGAGCTCCCGGTGCGAGAGGTGCTCGACCTGGGCAGCGGCGGCGGCGGTGTCGCGGTGCACCTCAAGGATCGGCTGGCCATGACGCTCGTGGACCTCGCCGACGAGATGCTGGACGTGTCCCGCCGGCTCAACCCGGAGTGCGAGCACGTCCGCGGGGACATGCGCACGATCCGGCTCGGCCGCACGTTCGACGCGGTGCTGGTGCATGACGCCATCGACTACATGACGACCGAGGACGACCTGCGCCAGGTGATCGGGACGGTGTTTGTGCACTGCCGTCCCGGCGGCCTGGCGGTGTTCGTGCCCGACCATGTCGCGGACACGTTCCGGCCGTTCACCGGGGGTGGCGGGGGCAGCGATGCCAGCGGGCGGCAGGCGAGCTTCACCGAATGGACGTGGGACCCGGACCCGGCCGATGACTGGATCCAGGCTGAGTACGAGTTCGTGCTGCGCGACGCGGACGCCACGGTCCGGGTCGTGAACGAGACCCACCGACTGGGCGCGTTCAGCCTCGCGACCTGGCTCCGCCTGCTCAGCAACGCTGGATTCGGCACGATCACCGCCGAATCCTCCCCGGCAGGCATGCGCGGCAGCCTCTTCGTGGTCCACCGGCCGGGCGGCGAGCCCGGTTAGCCAGACACCCAGGGACCGACACCACCGATCCGCTCGACGGAGTACCGGACGATGTAGCCGGGCCCCTTTGGTGCCGGGAACTCCGCCTCCGGCGAGATGTAGACCTTCGCCAGCCGATTGAGCAGATCCCAGGAACCGTCGCTGGGCTCGATGGTGGCGTGCGCCCGCAACACTGCGTAGGGGTTCAGGAACACGCCGGGCGCCCGCGGCGCGTCGAACGAGAGCACAACGCGCGGGTCACGCTGCATGTTGCCCAGCTTGGCGCGCCAGCCCATGTGCCCGCTGACAAGATCGTCGCCGTCCAGCCCAACCCAGATCACGGTCACCTGGGGGCTGCCGTCGGCGTTGACGGTACTCAGATGCGCCATCGGGCCAGACGCGATCAGATCCCGTAGCTCATGTGGCAGCTCGCTCATGGCTTGATCGTCTCACCAACTGGGCACTCTGGAGCCTGTGGACACTGTCATCGGGGTGCCTTACCACCTGGACGAGTATCTGCCCGACCTCGACGTCCCGCTGCGGGCGGGACACACGGTCACTGCGGAGTTCAACTCGGACGATGTGTGGGACCGGCTGGCCGTGCTGTACGGCGCGGTCGCCGATGCCGTGGCTGGCGCCGCGAGCCGCGGAGAGCGGCCGGTCGTGCTCTCGGGTGACTGCACCACGGCGCTGGGCACGGTGGCGGGGCTGCAGCGGGCTGACTCGGTGGCCGGGATCGTCTGGTTCGACGCGCACGGCGACGTGCAGACGCTGGAGACCACGGCCTCCGGTTACATCGGCGGACTGCCGCTCCGGATGCTGGTCGGTTACCGGCCGGAACTTGTCGCCGCGCGCCTCGGCCTGCGGCCGGTGCCGGAGCAGCAGGTCCTGCTCGTCGGCGCCCGCGACCTGGATCCACCCGAGGTCAGCTACCTGGAGCGCGCGCAGATGCGGCGCGCCGAGGTCGGCGGCCTAGACCGGGCAGCCCTGCCGGACGGCCCGCTGTATCTGCACATCGATCTCGACGTCATCGACTCCGCGCAACTCCCCGGGCTGCGGTACCCGGCACCAGGCGGGCCGGGCCCCGAGCCGGTGGCCGACGCGCTGCGCTGGCTTCTCGGCACAGGACTTGTCGTCGCCGTGGGTCTAGCCTGCACCTGGCAGCCGGGCAACGACGCCGCGGCGCGCGTTGCCCCAGGCCTGATGGCGGCTTTCACCGGGAGCTAACGCACAGGCCCAGGTGGCTGCGGGCGCGACGGTGTCACGCGGCCTTATGCAACTCCTCGGCGCTGGCTCTCGCCTGCGGATGGCCGGCCTGCGCCGCCGCCTCTCGCTCGGATTCGGCGTTGATCTCTGCGCCCAGTAGCACGGCCAGTCCGGCGAGGTAAAGCCAGAAAATGAGGATGACGACCCCGGCGAAGGCGCCGTAGGTCTTGCCGTAGGAACCGAACTTCGCCACGTAGAAGGAGAAGCCGAGCGAGGCGATCAGGAAGATGGCGGTGCCGACCAGGCCGCCGGGGCTCACCCACTGCCAGCGGGGCGACTCCCGGTTCGGGCCGTAGTAGTAATACACCGCGAACAGCAGCGAGATCAGGATGACGGTCAGCACCCAGCGCAGGACCGTCCACGCGATGACGAAGGCCGTTCCGGCGACCGGCGCGTGGCTTTCGATGGCCGATCCGATCGACGCGCCGAACACGACCAGCGCAGCGGCGATCCCGCCGAGAACGAGCGTGGCGAGCATGAGCGGGAACGTCCGAAGCCGCTTGGCCACGAACTTGCGGTCGACCGGCACCTCGTAGGCCACGTCAAGCCCGGTCTCGAGCGCGGCCATGCCGCCGGACGCGCTCCATACCGCGATCACGATCCCGAGGATCAGCGCGGTGAGCGAGGCCTTGCCGGACCGGGCGACGGCGGCGTGGACGGCTTGGCTGAATACCCCGGACGCTCCGGGCGGCAGCGCCTTGTTCAGCCCGTCGACCAGCCGGTGCACGGTGCTGGCCCCCACATGCACGAGGCTGGCCAGGCCCAGCAGCGCGATCAGGGCAGGAAAAAGGGCGAGGAACCAGTGGTAGGCCAGGCTCCCGGCCGTCATGCTGCAGCGGTCCCGCACGAACTTCTTCCCGGTTCGCTTGACCGTGTCGCGCCAGCCCGCCCTGCCGAGCTCGAGCGGCGTGCCCGGGCCGCCAGCAACCTGGTTCTGCGGGGGGATCGTCTCGTCCATGAATCCGCCCTTCGTCAAGCTGAAGGCGCGTCTCTACCCCGCCGTCCGCGAGGCTAACGTGGCGGGCGGACCGCTTACGCGCCGGACGGCGCGCCGGCGTCCAGCGAGTGCTGGACGTCCGGGTAGACCGGCACGATCTGGTCCAGGCCGATGAGCTGGAGAATGCGAGCCACCGGGGAATGGCCAAGGGCGATGCGCAGCTCTGCGCCGCCGGCCGTGGCCAGCTGGTGCGCACGGGCCAGCACGCCGATCCCGGCCGAGTCGCAGAACGTGGTGGCGGTCAGGTCGACCGTGACCGTCTGCGGGGACTCGGCGATCACCGCCGCCAGCAGCCCGTCAAGGTCGCCGGAGTTCGTCAGGTCGATCTCGTCGGGCATGGTGACGATCGCGTGCCGACCCGACCAGCGAACGTCCTGATCCAGTGCTGTCATGGTGCGCTCCTTCGCAGCGCGATCATGGCCACGTCATCCTCGCGGGCGCCGAAGAGGGACATTATGTGGTTGCCGAATGCCTCGACGTCGGCTCCGGCGACCTCCTCGGCGGCGGCCCGCAGGCGTTCCATGTTGTCCTCGAGCGGGACCTGCCGCTCCTCGATCAGGCCATCGGTGATCAGCAGCACGGTCCCGCCCGGCGGCAGAACCGCCTGCTCGACGTGCGGCTTGTGCACCGGCATGCCGAGCAGCAGCCCGCCCTCGCCCCGGTAGGCAGCCGTGACGCCATCGACGATCAAGGGGGGAATGTGCCCGCAGTTCACGATTTCCAGTGCCCCCGATGAGGAGTCCAGCAGCGCCAGGCACAGCGTGGCGAGGATGTTGGGGTGATACTGCCGCAGCACCTGGTTGAGCAGGCCGGTGATCTCGAGTGGTGAACGGCCTTCGCTGGCGAACGCCCGCAGTGCGTGCCTGAGCTCGCCCATCACGGTCGCCGCATGCAGTGAGTGGCCCTGCACATCGCCGATCGCGATCAGCAGCTGGTCCTGCCATTCCAGAGCCTCGTAGAAGTCGCCGCCGACCTCGGCCTGATCGCTCGCTGGTGCATACCGGACGCAGATCGTGAAGCCGGGTGCTTCGGGCAGCACCGTCGGCAGGAAACTGCGCTGCAAGGTGAGGGCCACCAGGTGCTCCTCGGCATAGGCGCGCAGCGCCTCGACGGCCAGCGCGGTCGACTGCACCAGCTGGCGAAGGATCTGCAGCTCTTCTTCGCCCGCGCCGCGGCCGAACGCGACCGCGATGGCAACCGGAGGCCGTCCCGGCTTGATCCTCGCCACGGCGACGGCAACGTCCGTGCGCAGCGTGGTGTCCGGGATCAGCCGGACCCAATCGCCCTGCGGTATGACCGTGGCGGCGTGGCCTTCGCCAGGGCCGAGCACGTAGTCGGAGATGTCGTCCAGTATCTCGAGCCGACCGCCGCGGGGTACCGGCACCGGACGTTCCGGGGAAGCCGCCATCCGGCGCAGCTGGCCGTCGGGCAAGACCAGGATCAGCACGGAGGGGACCTCAAAGATCCGCGCCGCGCCGGCCGCGGCGGCACGCGCGAGCCCGGCGAAGGTCTGAGCCTTGTTGATGTTCAGGGTGACGCTGGTCAGCGACGTCAGCCGGGAGGCGGCTGCCTCGGCCCGCTGCCGGGCCCGGTAGTAGCGCAGCGCCGCCGTGACCGTCGGCAGCAGCTCCTCCGGCTCGGTCGGTTCGATCAGGTAGGCGTCGGCGCCCTGGGTCAGGCCGTAAGCCCGGTCGGCGACCGCGACGGCGGTCGCCGACACCTGGATCACCGGGATGGCCGCCGTCCGCGGATCCGACTTGAGTTGCCGGCAGACGTCGAAACCGCTCATGTCGGGCAGGTTCACGTCCAGCAGGACCGCCTCGGCCTCGGTGGCCCGGTTGAGTGCTTCCTGGCCGGTGCCGACCTCGAGCACGGTGTGCCCGGCGCGCTTCAGCCAGGTGGCCAGGACGTAGCGCTTCGCCTCGTCGTCATCGACGAGGAGCAGAACCGCCGCCGGCTCGGTCATGACGT
This sequence comes from uncultured Actinomycetota bacterium, assembly GCA_963833885.1. Lineage (GTDB taxonomy): Bacteria > Actinomycetota > Actinomycetes > Streptosporangiales > Streptosporangiaceae > JASHPR01. The sequence continues at coordinate 166,937 of CAWHZU010000002.1, forward strand.
TTCCCGGCAGGCGTTGCGGATCGCGAAAGCCAGCCGGTCCCTGGTGAGCTCGTCCTTGTGCAGCAGTGCGGCGGCACGCGGCGGTGGCTCGACATCCACGCCCGTGATGACGATCGCCGGTATCGCGGCGGGCAGCTGGCGCAGCAGCGCGGCGCCGTCCAGGCCGGGCATACGCAGGTCGGTCACCACGAGATCGACGTTATCCTTCGTGGCCGCGGCGAGCGCCCGGTCGCCGTCCTCGGTTTCGATCACCTGGTCGGCAATACCGGCGAGGAGCGCGCGCAGCACCTGGCGGAAGCCCGGGTCGTCGTCGGCGATGAGGACCGTGCCGACCTCCGCTGGCCCGTGCGGCAGCGAAAGCACGACGGTGGTGCCTGCGCCGGGCTCACTGGTCAGGGTCAGGTCGCCGCCGAGCAGCCCGGCCAGCCGCCGCGCGTAGGCCAGTCCGAGCCCGGTGCCGCCCCGGCGGACGCCGGGAACCTGGAAGAACTCCTCGAACACGCGCTCCTGCTGGCCGGCCGGGATGCCGATCCCGGTGTCGACGACAACGATCTCGAGACGCGGCCCCGCGGTACGCACGCTCAGCCGCACCTCCCCGCTGTTCGTGTATTTGATGCCGTTGGCCAGCAGATTTCGCAGAATAGCCGTCAGGGCCAGCTCATCGGTCAAAACCGAATCCGGCGCCCCCTCGTCGCTGACGATGACCTCGATCGGCCGCCCTTCCGCCATCGGGCGCACTAGCCCGCGGAGCCGGCCCAGCAGCGCGGGCAGCGCGACCGTCGCTGGGTCGATGCGAAGCCGGCCCGACTCGGCCTTCGCGACGTCGAGCAGGTCATTGACGAGCGCGAGCAGGGTGCGCCCGGCATTCTGGATCAGGTCCACCTGGTGCAGCTGCTCCGGGTCGAGGCTCCCGCCTCCCGGGTCCGCCAGCAGCCGGGTCAGGCCGATGATCGAGTTCAGCGGTGTGCGCAGCTCGTGGCTGATGTTCGCCCAGAACCTGTTCTTGGCCTCCGACGCCTCCCTGAGCCGCTCGGACTTCTCGTCGAGCTCCGCGTAAAGGGCCACCACCCCGCGGTTCGTCTGCTCCAGTTCCTCCGACAGCTGGCTGTACATCGCCATCACGCCCTGGTTCGTCTCCTCGAGCTCGGCGTTGACGAGGACGAGCTGCTGCTTCTGCTGCCGCAGGTCATCGAGGGCGCGGATCAGATCCTCGTTGTTCCGCCGCAGCTCATCCAGCTGGTCCAGGGGCGAGGGAGGAAACAGGGCGGCCAGCCGCTTGGCAACCGAAGGCAGGTCGACGAGATTGGCCGGGCGCCGCTTCAGCATCCGCAGCACCGGCCCGGCTGCCGTTGCGTCGTCCATCAGCCGGGAAGCCGCGCGCGTGCCCTCGGCGGGGACTTCGCTGTCGAACTTGACGGTAATGATCAGATGTGACTCATTGGCACTGAACGCAATCGCCGCGGTCTGCGCGGCGACCACGGCGCCGCGGGCGACCTCGCTGAGAGCGGTGGCCACGCGCACCTGATCCTGGCGGTCGAGGCGGAGCTCGGCCGCCACCTCGCGGCCGAGCTGGCGCGCGGCGAAGACTCCGCCGACGTCCCGTACCTCGATGCGGGCAAAGTAGCTGGTCATGGCTTGAGCACCAGCACGCCTGCGTCGTCGCGATGCCGCCCGGCCTCGGCGAGCAGAGCGGCCGCCGAGATCAGCGGATCACGCCCGGCAAGGCCGGGCAGCGCGGCGATGTCCCACCGGCTGGTGAGGCCGTCGGAGTGCATGATGATGATGCCTTTGGGCGGCAGCCGGTACTCGAACTGCCGGAACCGGCGCGCCTGGTGGCCCGCGATCCCGGGGATGGATGCCATCCCGCTGCGGGTGTCCGGGGAGACAATCCAGGCGGCCACGTTGCCGAGTCCGGCGAACCGGACCACGGGGCCGTCGATCTGGACGATGGCCAGGGCGCCGCCTCGTGTCCTGCCCATGCGCTGGTGTGCCCGCTCGAGCAGCGCGGCGGGCTGGCTGGACGGCTCCTCGAAGACGGCCGCCAGTGCTTCCCTGGCCGCCGTGGCGGCCAGCGGGCCGTGGCCGAGACCATCGCAAAGCGCCCCGGTCAGCACGTGGCCGGCACTGACCGCCCCGTACGCGTCGCCGCATGCTGTTTCGCCGATGATGGGCCTGGTCAGGCCCGCGCAGCTAATGACCGGCGGATCGCGGGGATCGGCCCAGAACCGGGCTGCCAGGGCGGTGCTGCGGCCAGCCGACGAGTAGACGTCGCAGAAGTCGGCCTGCCTGCTGATCGAGCCCAGCCCGATGCCCAGCGTACCGGCGGTGGAATGCCCGTCCTGGAATGCCGCACCGACATCCGGCATTCCTGGCCCGGTGTCGATGGTGACGAACTCGATGCCCGGCGCGCCAGCGTCATGGCTGACTCGTAGGAGCAGTGCGCCATCCTTGGCGTACTTGTGCAGGTTGGACGCGGCCTCGGTGACCGCGAGGGCCAGCCGGTCCGCCCGTTTCGCCGGAAACTTGAGATTGCGTGCCATGGCCATCGCCGCGTTGCGGCACGCGGAGACCGCGCTCGGCTCCTCGACGCGAAGCCACCGCATTTCGTGCTCAGCCGGGCTGCTGAGCTGCCCGCTCAGCGCGACCACTTGGCCACCATGACGCTGGTCTCGCCGGGCTTGGACGCCAGCTTGAACTCGTCGACCAGCCGCCGGGCCCCGGACAGGCCAAGCCCGAGCCCTTCGCCCGTGGTCCAGCCGTCGGTCAGCGCCAGGCCCACGTCCGGGATGCCGGGGCCCTCATCGGTGAAGGTGATCCGGATGCCGGCCCGGCCAGTGGCCGACGTGGCCACCTCCACCCGCGCCGTTCCGCCGCCCGCGTGGACCAGGGCATTGCGGGCAAGCTCGCTCGCGGCCGTCACCAGCTTGGTCTGATCCACCAGCGACAGCCCTGTGCCCGCCGCGGCCGCCCGTACGTGCTGGCGCACCCGGACCACGTCGTCGCCCGATTTGATCGGCAGCTCATCCATGCCGAGCTGCCACCTTAGGAATGCCCGTTGAGCATGCGCAGGCCCTGGTCGGCATCGAGCGCGGTGCGCACCCCGTCCAGCGACAGCCCCAGTTCGACCAGCGTGATGGCGACCGCGGGCCGCATCCCGACCAGCACCGTCTCCGCGTCGAACAGCCGCGAGATCGAGCCGATGGTGGCCAGCATGCGTCCGATGAACGAGTCCACGATCTCCACGGCGGTGATATCGATGATCACGCCGGTCGCCCGGGTGGCCACCAGCTCGTCGGCGAGATCCTCCTGCAGCTGCACAACGCTCTGGTCCTGCAGGTCGATCTGGATGGAGACGAACAGCGTCGGCCCGATCTTCAAGATCGGCACACGCTCCATCAGGCCGGCCCGACCTTAAGGCCCGAACTGCGCAGCGCGTGCGCCAGCGCGCCAGCGAGTGTCGCCTTGGTGGTGATATCGCCAAACTCGATGCCCAGCGAGACGATCGTGTGCGCGATCTGCGGCCGGATCCCGCAGATAATGCACTGCGCCCCGAGCAGCCGCGCGGCCATAACGGTCTTCAGCAGGTGCTGTGCTACCTCGGTGTCCACCGTCGCCACGCCGGTGATATCGATCACCGCGTGCGTGGCCCCGTTGGCGACCAGGGCGTCCAGCATCTTCTCCATCACCAGCTGGGTACGTGCCGAGTCCAGCGTGCCCACCAGCGGAACCGCGATGATGCGGTCCCACAGCTGGACCACCGGAGTGGACAGCTCCAGCATCGCCTCGGCCTGCTGCTTGATGATCTCTTCCCTGGTCGCGGCGTAGGTCTCGAACGTGCCCAGGCCAAGATCATCGACGGTGCGCGCGAACGCGAGATACTCGGGGACCATCTCGGCCGCGTCCGCGACGAACTCGTACACCGCGTCCTTGAGCGAAAATACCGCCAGCGCCGTCTCGCTCGGCGAGAACCCGCTTCGCGCCCGGGACCGGGACAGGGTCGCAAGAGCAGCCCTCAGCTCGCCCATGGCCAGCTCGTCGGCACCGGACACCGCACGGACGACCAACCCGTAAAGGTCGGCAAGCTCGAAGCGCACCTCCTCGGCTGACGCGCGGCCGCGGGTCGCTGCGAAGACGATCTCGCACCAGCGATCGAGCAGCTTCGCCTCGTTCTCCCGCAGGAAGTCGGCCATCCGGCCCTGGCTGTTGTCTACGTCCACCGGTATCAGTCCAATATCTCGCCCAACCGTCTCGGATAACGCACTGCAGGCTACATGCAGCATCCATCCCAGAGCACCCCCAAGCGGGGCACAGTTACCAGTCAGTCACCTGAAAACGGTCACCGGCGGAATCCATCCGGCGGTGTGACGGCCATCATCGTGGCCTGCATCAACGCGACCCGGACCAGCGAGGTCTCCGGATTGCCGTCGCCATCGTCGGCCCAGGCGATGACCTCGGCTGAGCAGACCGTGAGCGTGCGTCCCGCACGCATGACCTCGCCGGTGGCGCGGAACCGGTCGCCCCGGGCCGGCGACAGCAGGTTGACCTTGAACTCCACGGTCAGCACGTCCCGGTCCTCGGGCATCAGGCTCGCCGCAGCGTACCCGCACGCCGAGTCCGCGAGCGTGGTTATCGCCCCGGCGTGCATGAAGCCGTTCTGCTGGCACAGATCGGCCCGGTACGGCAGGTCGAGCACCACCCGCCCGACGGCCAGTTCCGCGATCGAGATACCGAGCGTGGTCAGCAGCGTCTGGCGGCCGATGCCTTCCCTGATTCGCTGCTCGGTGCCGCGATCAAGGGTGCGTGGCGTCTGGGCCGATGTGCTCATGGCACCATCCTGGTGCACCGCCCGCCCGCCGCGAGAGCCGCCGGTGGCAGCGGGCAGTGAGCCTGGTCACACTGGAAATAGCTGCCGCCCCCGGCGTTGCTGGCACAACCGGTGGGCGGCCGCGCCCCGATGCGCGACGATCATGCGCTGCCACCGCACTTCTCCTCTTCCCCCGGGTTATCACCATGGCAACTGACTTTTCGCTGCGCCTGCATGCAGCGCCCTTCCGCACCGCCGTGCGTCAGACCGCGCGCCGGGCGCCGGAGCGTATCGCGCTCGCCCGCTCCCAGTCTCAGCCGAAGGCGGTGTTCATCGCCAGGCTGACCGTGACCGCGGTGTTCGCGTACCTGCTCGCCTGGATCCTGCCCGGAACCGCGCGGTCGGTGCTCGCCCCGCTGACCGCCGTGCTGGTCGTTCAGGCGACCGCGTACCAGACGGTCAGGAGCGCCTTTCAGCGTGTGGTCAGCGTTGTGGCCGGCGTGCTCGTCGCGCTGGCGTTCTCCGCCGCCGTGGGGCTGACCTGGTGGAGCCTGGGCCTTACGATCGCTGCCGGGCTGCTTCTCGGCTCCGTGCTGAAGCTCGGTGACCACATGCTCGAGGTACCGATCAGCGCGATGCTGATCCTGTCCGTCGACACCGGGGCCGCAGCGTCCGGCCGGATCGTTGACACGCTGGTCGGGGCCGCCGCCGGGCTGCTCGGCGGCGTTCTGCTGTCGCCGGAGCGGACGCAGCATGCCGAGGACGCGATCGGGGACCTCAGCCGGCAGATGGCGGACCTGCTGGAGGAGATCGCATCGGGGCTGCCCGGCGGCTCGGCTCCGGACCAGACCGACGCGTGGTTGCGGCGGGCCCGCGCGCTTGCCGGCGAGGTCCAGCACGCGGATGACGCGCTCGGCGAGGCCGAGGACAGCCTCAGGCTGCGGCCGTCCGCGCTGCGACCCGCCCGTACGGCGGTCCCGCTGCGCAACGGCCTGGAGACGCTCGAGCACGCCGCGGTCACGATCAGGGGCCTCACGCGTTCGATCACGGACGAGGTACGGCTGCCGGAAGCCAACGCCGCGATGCTGGCCACGGACGCTCCGGACATGATGGCCGAGGTGCTGCGGCAGCTTGCGGCCGCGCTGCGCGCCTACGGCGGCCTGATCCGCGCCGACCTGACGGACGGCCGCGTCCCCGACGGCGCCGAGGTTGAGCGGCATCTGGTGCAGGCTCGCGAGCACACCGGCCGGCTCGCTCCCGTGCTGCGCGACGCCCCCGACGAGGCATCAGCGGGCTGGCCGCTGCGCGGGGAGATGCTCGTTCACCTGGACCGGCTGACCAGCGAACTGCAGGCCGAGCAGCTCGGCCGCGGCCGCGCGGACGCGGCGCGCCCGCGGTGGCCCGCCGCCGTGCGCGCCGCCTTGCCCCGGCCGGCCCGGCAGCGGGACGGCGAACGCTCACCCTCTGACCACTCGGACGCCTTCTCCGCAGAGCAACGTCAGATCCCCGGGATCGGAGGTGAGCAGGATCCTCGGGGCGGGCGCGGCGAGCGCGGTGGCCGCCACCATTGCGTCCATCGCGTGCTGATGACCGTGCAGGCTGTGGGCGGCGAGGAGCCGGGAAGCGGTACGAGCGATGTCCTCGGTGACGGGCTCGACCACTAAGCGGGAGACGGCCCAATCGAAGCGTGCCTGGTCCATCCGGGGATCTCGTGCCTCTACGAGCGTGGCGGCACTGGTCACGACCCGGAGGCCGTCGATGCGGGCCTGCGCCAGGAGGGCGTTGGTCGCCCGGTCTCTGAGCACCACCTTCGACAGGCCCTCGCAGCCGAGCACGAGCGTTCCGGTCACGCGGCGTGCCCTGAGTCGGGCCCCTCGGCGCCGTAGAGAGCGGCCCGTGCGGCGGCCAGTTCTTCTGCAGTGAATCCGCCCTCGATGTCCGTGTACTCGTCGATGAGCTCGGCCAGGTTGTCCTGCTCGATCTGACGGCGCAGCGCAGCCTCGACATACGAGGAGAAGCCCCGTTTACCGACCCGGCTCCGCACCGCCTCCACGGTCCCGGCGTGCAGCGATGTGCTTACGGTCATGGTCGGCCCCGTTCCTGGGATGCCGGGCCTGCCGGTGGGGGAGGGCTCGTCGGCGCTTCGCTGTGCGGCCATGACACCATTCTAATAGACCTTCTAATAGAAGGTGGGCGCCAGGTCGTTCAGCGTGCCGCCTACCACGGGCGCAGTAGCGGGAGGCCGCCGATGCCGGCCAGCGGTGTAGCCGGCGGTGGCCGCGCGGGTGACGACGCGCCGGCCACGGACCAGCATGATCGAGCCCATGCTGGAAAACGAACCTGCCGGGGCGCGCCTGCCGCTGCTGTTCCTGGTCGCCGACACCGGCGGAGGGCACCGGAACGCGGCGCGGGCGGTCGGCCAGGCGCTCGAGCGCATGTACCCGGGCCGCTTCGCCCTGGCGCTGTGTGATCCGCTGGGCGGGCCGGGCTCGGCGCGGCTGCTCCGCTTCGTCGCCGGGCTGTATGGCCCGGCGACGAGGCTGGCCCCGTGGCTGTGGGGCGCCGCCTACCATGTCTGCGACTCGCGCGCGGCCATGCGGGTGCTGCACCGGGCGCTGCTGCGGCTCGCCGACCGGCCCGCGGCCGAAGCGGCAGCGGCGCACCGGCCGGCGGCAGTCGTGTCGTTCCACCCGCTTACCGGCTCCGCCGCCGTCGCCGCCAGAGATCTGGGCGCGCCAGGCGCGCCGGTCGTGACCGTCGTCACCGACCTCGCCAGGATGCACACGGCGTGGCGGTACGCCGATGCCGACGTGATCATTGCGCCGCGTCACCCTGGCCGGGGCGGCTGGGTCGCGGCCGGCCTGCCGGTGACCCGCGAGTTCTGGGGCGGCCCGCTGTGCGGCGAGGAGCGCGCGATGCTGCGCCGCTCGCTCGGCCTGCGCGAGGAGGCGTTCCTGGTCCTGGTGACCGGAGGCGGCGAGGGCAGTGGCGGCATCGCCGCCAGGACAGCCGCGATCCTGCGCCGGTTCCCTGACGTGGACATCGTCGCGGTCTGCGGGCGCAATCAGCGGCTGAGGCGCAGGCTCGACCGGCTGGCGGCGTCGGCAGGCTGCGGCGGCCGGCTGACCGTGACCGGCTTCACCCGGCACATGGCCGACTGGCTGCGGGCCTGTGACCTGGTGGTAACCAAGGCGGGCCCCGGCACGATCGCCGAGGCCACGTGCTGCGGCGCGCCGCTGCTGCTGACCTCGCACCTGCCCGGCCAGGAAACGGGCAACACCGAGATCGTCACCCGCGCCGGGGCCGGGCGCCGGGCGCGGAGCGTGCGGCGGCTGCTGGTCGAGGTCGACGGGCTGCGCCGGGACGGGGAGCGCACGCACGCGATGCGTGCCGCGTCCGCGCGCCTTGGCCGGCCCGCCGCCGCGGCCGACATCGCCGCGCTGATCGCCGGCCTGGTCACAGCCGCGCCGCCGCCAGCCGCATCGATGTCATACGCCGACGGCGACACGCTCACCGGCGCCTACACCCTCGGTCCCGCCGCCCTGGGCTGGCAGGGGCCTGGCGTCGCGCACGGTGCGGGCGCGGCGCAGGCTCGCGAGGCGGGGCGGTGCTGACGCAGCTGCGGGTGCGGCGGGCCGCGCGCCCGCTGACCGGCCAATGGCAGCGGGTGCCGGTGCAGCCGCGCGGCAGCACCCAGCTCGGGATTAGCTTCCGGCCGCTGCAGGCCGAGGCACTGGGCCTGGAACCGCGGGCAGCCCTGCAAGCGCTGCTGCGCTACCCCTTCGAGGTCATCAGGATCGCCGCCTACTGGGACCGGCTGGAGCCGGCCCCCGGCAGGCTCGAGACCGGCGAGCTCGACCGGGTGCTCGACGCTGCCGAGCAGGCCGGCAAGCAGGTCGTCCTCGGCGTCGGCGCGGTCAAGAACTTCGGCTACCCCGAGTTCTTCGTGCCAGACCACCACCTGGGCCGCCAACTGCCCGAGGGCACCCTGGTCACCCCGGGCGGGCAGCGAGGGCTGCTCCGGGCGGCGGAGGAGTTCCTCACCCGGGTCACAGCGCGGTACGCGGATCGCGACGCGATCATCGCCTGGCAGGTCGAGCATGAGGCCGTCGACCCGCTCGGCATGGAGCATTCCTGGCGGCTGTCCGAGGCGTTCGTGCGCGCCGAGGTCGCGGCGGTTCGGGCCGCCGACCCGGCCGGCCGGCCGGTCCTGATGAACGGCTTCCTGCCGACGTCAACGCCGGTGGCGTTGCAGCAGCGCTGGCGCACCCGGGATCAGGGTGACTCGCTGGCGGTCGCGCAGCGCCTGGCCGACATCGTCGGCGTCGACTACTACCCGCGGCACGCCCTGGCCAGCGCCGGGCCGCTGTCCGTGTACCTCGACGGCAGCCAGACCCGCAGGAGGCAGCGGCAGCTCCGGCTGCAGCTCGGCCGCGCCGCCGCCGCGGGCCGCGGGCTGACGATCGCCGAGGGGCAGGCCGAGCCGTGGGAGGCGGTGACGACACCGCCGAACCCGGCCGGCCTGGCCATGTACAGCTGCCGCCCCGAAGATTTGATCACGACCTACAGCCGGCTGCTGAGGCTGGCCAGCGAGTGGCGCCACGTTCTGGGAAGTTACCTGTTCTGGGGTGCGGAGTACTGGCTGGCCCGCGACCGGGATGGGGATCCGGGCTACCTGCGTGCGTTCGCGCGCGTGCTGGACGAGAGCGGCTGAATCAGCGGGTTCGCTCCCGGTGGCCGAACACGGCGGACCCGGCCGCCATGAGCGCGGCGAACAGTCCCGCGGTCACCGCCGCGTCGATCAGCGGGCTGCCCGACACCACCTGGCCGTAGCCGGGAGTGCCGGCGTAGAACGCGGCCCGGGTGAGCTCGACCACGTACCGCATCGGCATCAGGTGCGCGGCCACGTCCAGGTAGAAAGCGGTGCCGCGGAGCGGGACCAGGACGCCCCCGAGCACGTACTGCGGGATGATCAGGAACTGGAAGATCTGCATGGCCGAGCGCTGATTCGGAAGTGTGGCGATCGTCGCCAGCCCGAACGCGCCGCCGAGCAGACAGCAGGCCAGGCACGGTCCGGCCAGCGCGGCGAGCTGCCCGGCCGACATCCGGACCCCGAACGCCACCGCGAACGCGACGATGCATATCCCCTGGAACACCGCGACCAGCGTCTCCCCCGCGACCTTGCCGGTGACGAGGGTCAGCCGGGATACCGGGGCGACGAACAGCTCGCGGGAGAAGTCGTTCTCCCGGTCCTCGACGATCGAGATCATCCCGGCCGCGGCCGACTGGAACAGGCTGGCCGCGAGCACGCCGGTGAACGCCAGCGTCACCGCGTTCAGGCCGGTGACCCTGCCCACCGTGGGCTGCAGGACCGCGCCGAGCCCGCCGATCAGCAGGACCGGGAACGCGAGGTTGACGGCCAGCCTGGGCCGGTCGCGCAGCAGCTTGGTCACGTCGCGCTGGGCGATGGCCGCGACCCCGGACAGCTCTTGGGCCAGCACGGCGTCAGCCCCGCTCGACGAGCTGGAGGTAGGCGTCCTCCAGCGTCGCGCTGAGCTGGCGCGCCTTGACCTCATCGGGGCTGCCCCGCTCGATGATCCTGCCCTTGACCAGCACGCACACCGCGTCGGCCGCCTCCGCCTCGGCAAGGTAGTGCGTGGTCAGGAACACCGTGGTCCCTAGTTCCACCCTGGCTTGCGCCAGGTAAGCCCACAGGCTGCGCCTGCTCTCCGGGTCAAGGCCAGCGGTCGGCTCATCAAGGAACAGCACGGCGGGCCGGTGCATGAGCGCCCGGACGATCTCCAGCCGGCGCCGCTGCCCCCCGGACAGGGCCCGGACGCGTCGCCCGAGGAGATCGGAGAGATCCAGAACGTTAGCCATGTTCTGTATTTGGCTGCGGTAGCCGGCCGGCATCAGCCGGTACGACGGCCGCCAGGAGTAGAGCCCGTAGAGCACCGCGTGCAGCCTGATGTTCTCCTCGGCGGTCAGGTTGAGGTCGAGCGACGGCTGCTGGAACACCACGCCGAGCTCCTTGCGGACCTTGCCCTGCTCCGTGGCCAGGTCCAGGTCGGCGATCCGGACCCGGCCCGACGTCGGGGCCAGGGTCGTGGTGAGCACCGACACCGTGGTCGTCTTCCCCGCGCCGTTGGGCCCGAGCAGGCAGAACAGCTGGCCCTCGGGCACGGTGAAGCTGATCCCGCCGACGGCGTTGGCCGCCGCCGACCGGTAGCGCTTGACCAGGTGATCGACCTCGATCGCGGTCATCTGCCCGCGCCGGGCCGCGCGCGGCCGCCGGGCGACCGCACCCCCCGCAGCCGGCGGTACCGCGCGTCAAGCCCGCACCGCCCGGCCAGCCAGGCGGCCGGCCGGATCACGGCCCTGACCAGGGCTGCGGGCAGGTACGGCGCGCGCACTTCCCGCTCGAAGTCGCGCATGAACAGCGCCAGGTCCACCGGGCTCGGCAGCCTGCGCGCCGCGGCATGCTGGGCCTGCGCCATGGCCGCCGCGGTCTCCAGCAGTTGCAGCATGCTCAGCGCCGGCCAGGTCTGCACGGCGACCCTGGCGGGCCGCGGGCCGGCGTTCGCGAAGTGGTGCACGGTGCCGGGCGGCACCAGCACGGTGTCGCCCGGCCCCGCCGTGATCCGCCGGCTGCCGACCCGGAACCGCATCCACCCGTCGAGCACGGTGAAGCACTCCTCCTGCTCGGGATGGGCGTGGCTGCTCGGCACCCGCCCGCCGGGGGCGAGCAGCAGTTCCCACTCCAGGACGCCGCCGCGGTCGTCCGCGGCAGTGGCCAGGATCGTGATCTGCTCGCCGCTCAGCGGGTTGACGATGACGGGCGGCCCGGCCGCCCTCTGGTCAGCTGACATCGCGCGGCACCGTGGTCCGGGCGGCGATCAGGGCAAGGACGACGGCCAGGCCGGCCAGCAGCGCGGCGGCCCCGGCGAACGGCAGCGCGGTGGCCGTGCTGGCCGCTCCGTGCGCGGGCCCGAACGCCGCCCCGCCGAGCTGCGACCCGGCCAGGGTGGTGGCCGCCGTGTAGGGCAGGTACGGCTGCACGCTGTTGAACAGCGCGCCGAGCAGGGACTCGATCACGATCGTCCACGCGAAGACGCCGATGACCGCGGCGAGCTGAGAGCGGATGAGCGAGCCCAGCGCGGCCCCGATCGCGGCCATGAGGGCTGCCGCGACCAGGTGGCCGAGCCCGTAGCGGACCAGCGTGATGTCACCGACCGGGACGTGGTAGCCGCGCCCGAAGATGAAGCCCAGCGCGGTGCCGAGAGCGATCAGGTAGCCAATCAGCCCGTATATAGCGCCAAACGCGCCCGCGGCGACCGTTTTGGCGGCCAGGACCCGGTTCCGGCGCGGTGTGGCCAGGTAGGTCAGCGTGGCGGTCGAGTGCCGGAACTCGCCACTGGAGACCGTCACGCCCATCACCGCGGCCAGGACCAGCGCCCATATCCCGCCGGTGATCACGGAGTTGAGGCCGGAGGCCACGGCGAGGGACGCGACCTTGCTTCCGCCACCGGAGAAGGTCGCCTCGAGCACCGAGAACAGGACGGTGAGCCCGGCCGCGGCGGCGAGCAGGCCCCAGGTCATCCGGACGGTGCGGATCTTCAGCAGTTCGACGCGGATCAGCCGGGTCATCTCGATGCCTCCCTGGTGAGCTTGAAGAAGGCGTCCTCGAGGTCCTGCGCGCCGATGGTCAGATCGGCCAGCGAGGACTGGGTGACGAGGTGCCCGCGGTCGAGGATCACCACCGAGTCAACGGTGTGCGCGACCTCGGCCAGGATGTGACTGGACACGAGCACGGTGGCGCCCTCTGCGGCCATGCCGCGAAGCAGGTCCCGCAGCCACCGGACGCCCTCGGGATCCAGGCCGTTGGCCGGCTCGTCCAGGATCAGCAGCCCGGGGTCGGTGAGCAGCGCGGTGGCCAGCCCAAGGCGCTGCCGCATGCCGAGCGAGAACCCGCCGATCCTGCGGTCGGCGGCCTCGGTGAGCCCGGTGAGCTCGAGCACGTCGTCGGCGCGCGACGGGTCCGCCTGCCCCGCCAGTGCCTGCACCCGGAGGTGGTTCCTCGCGGTCCGGCCGGGGTGGAAGCTGGACGCCTCGAGCACGGCGCCGACCTGGTGCAGCGGCTCGGCCAGGTCCCGGTAGGAACTGCCGTTGATGGTGGCGGTGCCGTCATCCGGCTTGACCAGGCCGAGCAGCATCCGCAGCGTCGTGGTCTTCCCGGCGCCGTTCGGGCCGAGGAACCCGACAACCTCGCCGGCCTCGACCGTGAAGCTCAGCCGGTCGACCGCCAGCACCTGGCCGAACCTCTTGGTCAGGCCGCGCACTTCGATCACTGACATGACATCTCCTTTCCTGCCTGCTTCAGCGTGCCTGCCGCCACCCGTGGCGTCGTCGGTCCCACGGGCCGTCTCGGGTCGTCTGAGGCGGTAGCCAGCGGTGCCTGCGCTGCGCCAGATGCGGTAGCCGGGCAGCCCTCGACGTCACCACCCGGCCGATGCCGTTGACCGGCCGGGGCGCGTAGCGTTCAAGGCAGTGATGAAAGACAGGGAGCTGCCAGGACACTGGCTACGGGCGCTGCGGCCCTCGGCCGGCACCGGGGCGCCGCCGGCCTGGCCCGGCAGCGCGGGCAGCTGGGCCATCGACGCCGTGATCGCGGCCGCGGTGATCGCCTTTGAGGTGTATGTCTCGCAGCAAGCCGACTCCTGGAGCCCGCACGCACACCACCAGGCTCCGCCGGGAGTGCTGGCCCTCGTCTTGCTGGGCCTGGGCGGGGCGGCGCTGGTCGCCCGCCGCCGTTACCCGGTCGCGGTTCTGCTGGTCACCCTCGTGACCGCGATCTGGGCGGTGGAGCTCGGGGCCAAGGTGGTCTGGTTCGCGGTGATCGTGGCATTCTTCACCGCGGTCCTGGCCAGGCAGCGGGCGGCGGCGATCGGGTCATTGATCGTTGGCTACGTCGCATCCGTGTGGCCGCCGTGGCTGATCGGCCAGCGGAACCACACCTCGGTCATGTTCGCGCTCGTGCTGGCCGCCGGGCTGGTGTTCCTGCTGATCGTCGCCGAGCTGATCAGGATTCGGAGCCAGCGAGCCGCGGCGCTGGACCGAAGCCGCACGGAGGAACTTCGCCGGCGGGCCAGCGAGGAGCGGCTGCAGATGGCGCGCGACCTGCACGACATCGTCGCGCACAACATCGCGGTGATCAACGTCCAGGCGAACACGGCCCTGCACCTGATGGACCGCCAGCCGGAACGGGCGCGGACGGCCCTGGCCACGATCAACGACGTGAGCAGGCAGGCCCTGGTCGAGCTGCGCTCGGTGCTCGGGGTGCTGCGCGACGTCGATTCCGACGGCGTCGCCGGCGCGCCCCGGGCGCCGACCCCAGGGCTGGCCCGCCTTGGCGACCTCATCGAGAACGCGGCGGCCGCCGGGCTCGCGGTGAGCGTCGAGGAGGATGGCCAGGCGGCGGCGCTGCCCGCCGAAGTTGACCTGACCGCCTACCGGATTATTCAGGAGGCGCTCACCAACAGCGCCCGGCACTCCGGCGGCTCGGCCGCGACGGTGCACCTCGGCTACGGCGACGGCGCGCTGCTGGTCGAGGTGGACGACGACGGCGTGCTGTGTCTGCCCGGCCCGGCGCCGGCGGCCAACGGATCCGGCCGCGGCATCGCCGGGATGACCGAGCGGGCGGCGGCTCTCGGCGGCACGCTGGAGGCGGGACCCGGCCGGCGGGCGGTTTCGGCGTCAAGGCGTGGCTGCCAGTGAGCGACGAATGATCCGGGTCGCGCTGGCCGACGACCAGGAGCTGGTCAGGGCCGGGTTCGCCGCGCTGCTCGACGCCGAGGACGACATCGAGATCGTCGGGGAGGCCGCCGACGGGGAGCAGGCGGTCAAGCTTGCCGCCGCCGCGACCCCGGACGTGCTGCTGATGGATATCCGCATGCCGCGGCTTGACGGCATCGAGGCGACCCGGCGGATCGCGGCGCTGCCCCGCCTCGGCGGCGTCCGGGTCGTGATCCTGACCACCTTCGAGCTGGACGAGTACGTATTCGAGGGGCTGCGGGCCGGTGCCTACGGGTTCCTGGTGAAGGACACCGACGCGGCGGAGCTGATCCGGGCGGTGCGGGTGGTCGCCGCGGGCGAGGCACTGCTGTCCCCGACCGTCACCAGGCGCCTCATCGCCGAGTTCGCGTCGCGAACCAGGGAGCCGACCAGCCTGGACGGCATGGATGAGCTGACCCCGCGAGAGCGCGAGGTCGTCGCGCTCATCGCCTCTGGGCTGTCCAACGACGAGATCTCCCGCAAGATCTACGTCAGCCCGTCGACCGTGAAGACGCACGCAGCCCGGGCGATGACCAAGCTCCGCGCCAGGGACCGGGCCCAGCTCGTCGTGTTCGCCTACCAGGCCGGCCTGGTCCGGCCCGGCTGGGCGGACTGACCGGACGGCCCGTCGGCGGTCCGCGCCCGGCGCCCGGCGGCACTAGTCTCCGAGCGAAACCGCGGTCCACTTGATCGTTACCGTCCACGATGTCGCGGTGTCACTGCTCAGCTCCGGGCCGGTGATCTCGATGCCTTCCTGCTGGGCATCTCCCGTCACCGCCTGGCAGCTGCCGGCCGAGAACTCGGGGTCACACACCGAGTTGTTGGTGAGCCCGGCCGTGTTGTCGCTGCCCGCGGCGAAGTTCTGCAGCAGGTACTGATTGTTCCCCGGCATCTTGCCGCTCCCGTTGGCGCATCCGACCGCGGGGCTGCTGCCGAGGTTGCACAGGCCCCATTGCGTGCCGCCGTCGGAAGGGACCGCGTTCCCGCCGTTCACGAAGATCTTCGCGGCGACCCCAGTGTTCGTGATCGTGATCGGGTAGCTGCCGCCCGAGCCGGCCTTTCCGAGCCAGCACTGCCCGTTCGGGAAGCCGAGCGCGCCCGACGTCGACGCGGTGTTCACGCTCCGGTTGCCGCCGGAGCAGCCGCCGAACCGCGCCGTGGACGGCGATACCGTCACCGAAACCAGCGTCGGAACCGTCTTGAGAGAGATCGAGATGCTCGAGCTGCCGCCCGGGGTGCCCGGCGCGCTGGAGGTGGGCGTCGTACTGCAGGCGGCGAGCCCGGCCGTGGCGAGGATCGCGACGGCTGCCGGGGCTCGGCCTCGCCGCAGCCACGAGCCGACCGCCGGCGCCACCGTCGGCGTCCGCTCGATCCGGATCCGGATCCCGGACCGGCGCAGGCCGAGGCCGACGGCCAGCAGCGCCACCAGCCCCGCCGTGAACCACCACGTCCAGGTCGGCACCAGCGGACTCGGCGGCGACCCTTGCCGCACGGTGAACTCCAGCGGGGTGGCGGCGGCCACACCGAGATTGACATGACCCACCGATGCTCCGGGTGCGGCGGTGACCACGATGTCGCTCAGGTACCGTCCCGGCTTCGCACCGGCCGGCACCGCCAGCTGGAGCGGAACCTGGGCGCCCTGGTGCGGCGAGAGGTGCACCGCGGGCCCGGTCGCGCGGACCCACGACTGCGGCACGCTGCGGCCGCGGCCCGTGGACAGCCGGTCAACCTGTACCGCGATCGTCTCGGGCTGGGTTCCGGTATCGGACACATAGACGGGCGGGAGCGCATAGCTCTGACCGGTCAGGGCGGCGTCTGCCAGACGGACGGGAGCGGCTTGCACGCCAACCCCGATGCTCGCGTCCGCCATCGGAACGGAAATCGAGAGCGCCACAAAGGCGGCCGGTACCGCGAGCGCAAGCACCAATCCCCGCCGCATATGCATGTCAGCCACCTCGCTATCCGTGCATATGACTCTAATAGTTAGGCATATGAGAAAGAAAGGGAAAGGCTACACCGCTTATTACGTTTCGGCTCGCGAATGGCGTGGGCCGGATCCATAAGCCGGATCGGGGACCGATGCCCGGCACCGGCCTGCCGTCCTCGAGGTACACGAGCCCGCTGGCACCGGACACAGCGCTCACCCGCCGCCGGATCGGGCCCCTGAGCAGCTTCAGCGCCTTGGCCAGCTTTGCCAGCCGGTACTGCGAGATCTCCTCCGCCTGCAACACCATGGCGGCGAGGTCAGCCTCCCCGAACGCACCGCAGTCAAAGAGAAACCGCATGCCGCCGGGCCGGCCAGGGCGAGGGCGGCGGAAGTCAACGCACACCAGGCGGCCGGTGCGCACGTCCAGGCCGCACTCCTCCCGCACCTCCCGCCGGCAGGCCTCCCACGGCGTCTCGCCGTCCGCTTCCATGACGCCACCGGGGATCGTCCAGCCGGACTTATACGTCGGCTTGAGGATCAGCAGGCGGCCCTTGCGGTCGAAGATCAGCGCTCCGGCGGATGCGGGGATGGCCGGAAGGATCTCCAGGCCAAGGTCACCGGTGGCCACGAGGCAAGCCTACGGCCGGAGGGCCCGGTCACCGGCGCCCGGGCGCCCGACTCGCCCCAGCTTGTGCGGACGGCGGGGGACGTGAATAATGCTCGTTGCGGCGTCGAGCGACGGCTCGGCCGCTTCACTGGGTCCAGAGACGCGGCCCGTCCCTCTTCTAATGAGTTGGGGTGACGGCGTATGCCTCAGGAACGCTTTCCCGTGGCCTGGCTTGGCGAAGCAGCGGTGATCACGCTGCCCGAAGAGATCGATATCTCCAACTCCGAGCAGGTTCGCGAAGAGCTGCTTTCGCTGCTCAATCGCGGCCCGGCCGTGCTGATCGTGGATATGGCCGAAACGACGTTCTGCGACTCCGCCGGCGTCAACGCCCTGGTCCGCGCCCACAAGCGGGCGACCGCCAACGGCGCGGAAATACGGCTGGTCGTGGCCTCGCTGGGCGTACTGCGCGTTCTGGCCATCACCGGGGTGGATCGCCTCATACCTGTCTACCCGAGCATGACCGCGTCGCTGGCGGAGCCGGGCGAGCCCGCCGAGACGCGTCGGGGCCCCGGTGACCGGGCGGCCCAGCCGGGCTGATCCGCGCTGTTGCGTCATTCGACAATCGCGACGGCAAGCGAGACCGGGCATCCGCGCCGCACGAGCTTGGCGACGGCGTGCCAGTCGACGCGGTCTGCGACGTCTTCCGCCTCGGGCCAATCCAGGCCTAGCCGGGTAAGTTGGCTCACCCGCCATGCGTGCACGGCGCTAGCTTCCTTGCCGATGTTCTCCTGCGACTCGACCACCGTCGGGTAAGCGCTCATCTGCCCCGTCCTCGCCAGTTTTGCCTGGAAGCTTGGCTACCCAATGATCAGGTTGCCAATCCTCCGCTAACGTCCCAACATGGTCCAGACCATCGGCGGGAACGGCTGGCGCGACGCCATTAGGCGAATCGCCAAGGAGTTCGTGCGCGATCGCTGCAGCATGACCGCGGGGAGCCTCGCGTACCACTGGTTCCTGGCGTTGTTCCCCGCCCTTATCGCGCTGCTGGGCCTGGCCAGCCTGGCGCACGTTGGCAGCGGCACGACGCAGCGGCTGGTCAACGGGCTGAACATCGCTTTGCCGGCCGGTGCGTCGGGAGTGTTCACCGCCGCCGTCCACTCCGCAACCACCCGGTCCGACAAGGCCTCGCTGACCGTACTGATCATCGGTGTGGCCGTGGCGCTGTGGAGCGCGTCGAGCGGGATGGCGGCGCTCGAGACCGGGCTCGACATCGCCTACGAGGTACCCATCGACCGCAGTTTCGTCGCCAAGCGGCTCCGGGCCTTCCCGCTGATGCTGGCGACCGCGGTTTGCGGCGGCATCGCCTCCGCGCTCATCGTCTTCGGCGCCTCCATCGGAAGGGCGGTCGAAGACCGCATGTCGGCAACCGGAACGGCTTTCGACATTGCCTGGACCGCCGGGCGCTGGGTGCTCACGGTCATCGCCGTCTCGCTGCTGTTCTCGGTCTATTACTTTTACGCCCCGAACCGGGAATCGCCCCGCTGGCAGTGGGTCAGCCCGGGCGGGGTAACCGGCACGGCCATCTTTCTGCTTTCCTCCCTGGGGTTCTCGTTCTATGTGTCCAGGTTCGGCTCCTACGGCAAGACGTACGGCGCCTTCGCCGGCGTGGTCGTCTTGATCTTCTGGCTCTACCTCGCCGGGCTGGCGGTTCTGCTTGGCGCAGAGATCAACGCGGAAGCCGACCGGCAGGCGGGTCACGCTGACGCCCGCTAACACCATGCCTGTCGTGCGTTAGGGGCTCTCATGCGGGGGTAGCCGCAAACCGAACGTGACCGGACCACGACCGGACGGTGAATTGATGAGCGAAGGAACGAGAGGTTCGCGGCCGATGACGGTTCAAGATCGCCCCACAGGTGAGCTCGTGAAAGAGCTGTCTGAGCAGGTATCCCATCTAGTCAGGGACGAGCTGCGGCTGGCGCAGCTGGAAATGACCCGGAAGGGCAAGCAGGCTGGCCTCGGCATCGGCCTGTTCGCGGGCAGCGGCGGCATAGCCGTCTACGGGCTTGGCTGCCTGATCGCTTGCGCGGTCATCGCGATCGCCTCGGTCCTGGCCGCCTGGCTCGCCGCGCTCATCGTTGGCGCCGCACTGCTGCTGCTGGCTGGGGCGGCTGCGCTGCTTGGCAAGGGGCGGCTGGCCAAGGCCACGCCCCCCGTGCCCGAGGAAACGATCGGCAATGTGAAGGCCGATGTTGACGAGATCAAGGAGAGGACGCACCGATGAGCACCGGACGGACCGAAGGTGAGCTGCGGGAAGACATCGAGCAGACCCGCCAGCAGCTCGGCCAGACGGCCGAGGCGCTGGCCGCCAAGGCGGACGTGAAGGCGCGGGCGAAGCAGAAGGTGAGCCAGGTCAAGGAGCAGGCGACCGCCCGCGCGACCCAGGCCAGGGAGCAGGCGACCGCCCGCGCCAGCCAGGCCAGGGAGCAGGCAGCCGACGGCTGGCTGAGCAACCCGTCGGCGCTTGCCGCTGGGGCCGCGGTCGTATTCGCCGGTATCGCCATCATGCTTTGGCGGCGCCGATGACGGCCGATGTTTGAGGCTCGCGTGGAGGGCATGAACGTGAACTAGCCCGCCCCGGAGAGGTACCAACATGACGGCTTCCATGACCCACCTGCCCGCCCACACCGAGGACCCGAGTGATCAGGCGCTGGTGCGTCTTGTCCAGTCGCTGCCACGGCAGAGTCTCGAACGCGATACCGCCTGTCAGCAACTCGTCACCAGGTACCAGTCGCTGGTTCGGCACTGCGCCATGCGATACCGGCAGAGCCCGGAGTCGCAGGAGGAACTGATGCAGGTCGGATACGTCGGCCTGCTCAAGGCGATCAATAACTTCGACCCCGCGGTCGGCAGGAACCTCGCCGCGTACGCGCAGCCGTGCATCAGCGGGGAGATCAAGCGGCACTTCCGGGACAAGCGCTGGCAGGTGCACGTGAAGCGGTCCGTGCAGGAGCTGCGCCAGGAACTGCGGCAGGCCAGGGTTGACCTGACTCAGCAGCTGGCCCGGTCGCCGCGGTCCGACGAGCTGGCCACCCATCTCGGCGTGAGCGGCGCCGACCTGCGCGATGCCGAGCACGCCGACCTCGTATTCCAGGCTGCGTCGCTGGACGCGCCGATGCCCGGCGGCCAGGAGGCGGCGGCTCTCGGCGATTTCATGGGTGAGGAAGACCCGCAGCTCGAGCACGCGCTCGACATTCAGTCTGTCTGGACTCACTGGGATGACCTGCCGGAACGGCAGCAGAAGCTGCTGATGATGCGGTTCTACGGGAACATGAGCCAGGCCGAGATCGGCGACCGGCTCGGCATCTCCCAGATGCACGTGTCCCGGCTGCTCGCTGCGGCCCTCGACTACCTGCGCGAACAGATCGTGGGCGCGGAAGCTGGCCCGCGAAGCTGACCGCAGGCCGCGCGAGCGGGCGCGGCGCGCCAGACTCCGGTCAGCCGTCCGGGGGCTCACCAGCCCGCAGCGCCAGCATGGTCACGTTGTCGCGCAGCTCACCGCCGCCGATCTCCAGCACCATCTCCTGGATCCGGGACACCACCCGGGCCGCGGGTTCCCCGGCGAGCGCCGCCAGCTCGTCGGTGAGGCGGTCTTCGAAATCGACCATGTGCGGCCCGCACGCGCTGATGAGGCCGTCGGTGAAGAGGAACAGCAGGTCACCGGGCTCAAGGTCCAGTTCCTGCGTGGCCGGCTCGGCGTCCGGGAAGATCCCGAGCGGCAGCCCGCCGCCCTGCAGGACCTGCGTCCTGCCGTCCGGCCTGACCAGGACCGGCCACGGATGGCCCGCGCTGCCCAGCACCACGTGCAGGCGGCCGTCCTGCCACTGCAGGTAGCCAACGCTGGCGGTGACGAAGCGGCCGCCGAACTCCTCCTCCATCATGATCTCGTTAGCGCCGCGCAGCACCGCCGCCGGATCGGGATCCGAGTGCGCGAGCACGCGAATCGCATGCCTGGCAGCGGCGGCGACGGCCGCCAGCTCCTGGCCGCCGCAGACGTCGCCGATGGAGATTCCCCATCCGCCGCCGGCCGGGTAGCTGTCGTAGAAGTCGCTGCCCACGTACTGCGCGATGGCCGCCAGATGGCCGGCGGCGACCTCGGCGCCCGGAAGCTGGCGGGGATGGCGGGGCAGCAGGCCCGCCTGCAGCGCATCGGCGATCTCGGTACGGTGCCGCAGCACCCGGCCGGCCCGCATCGCCAGCGCGAGTTGCTCGCCGAGCTCCTCGACCAGCCCGACGTCGGCCATCCCGAAATGACCGTGCCTGGCGGCCCGGGCCAGGGTCAGCGCGCCGTAGCGGTGGTCGCTGTACACGAGCGGCACGCTGAGCAGGGACGTGGTGCCCAGCTGCATCAGCAGCGGCGCGCCGCCAGGGCCGCCGGAGCCGTTTCCGAGGATGCCCGGGTCCTCGGCGTGCGCGACGAGCATCGAGATACCCGTCTGGTGAACCTGCGCCGGAGCCGAGTCCGACGAGGGGTCCACCCCCGCCACCTCGCGCGCCAGCTCCTCGGACGGCTGGTCTTCGGGCCCCACCACCAGCTGCCGCCGCAGCCGCTCGTTCCGCTCCACGTCAAGGATGAGCCACGCAGACAGCTCACGCGCCAGCAGCCGCGCGAAGCGCTGCATGGTCACCGGTTCGGTGCTTTCGGCATTCTCGAGCAGTATGCGGGTGGCCGACGTCACGAGGTCGAGGCGCCGTGTCGCCGACCGGAGCGCGGGGTCTGCCTGCTGCGCTTCTCCGTTCTGGCTCCCGCCGTGCTCGGGCGCCGGGACGGCCAGGACGACGCCGGGCGCGCCCACGGCGGCGATGAGCTGGCCGGAGTCGCCGCGCGCCAGCACCGGGCACACGGTGATCTCACGCTCCGCGACCCCATCGGCGGTCAGCACACCGCAGCGCACCGTGCGGATCTCGCCAGTGCGCACGACAGCCGCGAGCTGGGACTGCAGCGCCGCACGGAACGGCAGGTCGATGAAGGCGGTCAGCAGTTTTCCCGTCGGGTACCCGGAGCCCGAACCCACCAGCTGCCCGGCGGCCGAGTTGGCGCGCCGCACCGTTCCGTCGAGCCCGAGCAGGAACAGCGGCACCGGGACCTGCTGGAAGACGGCCTGCAGCAGCCGTCGCTCGGCGTTCGGGCCGTCGGCCGGGTCCCCGCGGGGGCCGCCCGAAGCGTCCTTCGCGCCTGCGAGCTCCTGCACCGCCCCGTCAAGCTCGGCGAGGGCGGCCTCGAGCAGCGGCCCGAGCTCGGCCCCGGGCAGCCCCGCGGCCTGCCGCAACGCGTCGCTTCTGGCCTTCAGCCGGGCGGCCTCGCCTGCTGCCTCCCGGGGGTCAGCGGACCGTGCCACGCGCTGGTCAGGCACTGCTGGTCCAGCCGAGCCCGTCGCCTCCACGGGACTCGATGATCCTCGTGGCGACGTCGGTCACCTTCATGTTCTGCGCCTGCGAGACCTGCCGCATCCGCTGCAGTGCCTCCTCGGCCGTGCAGCCGAGCGCATGCATCAGCACACCTTTGGCCTGGTCAACCACGGCGCGGGACTCGGCGGCGTCACGAAGCTGCCGGGCTGCGCGCCGAGCGTCACCATACTCGGATGCGACGCCGACCGCCGCTCCGCCGAAGGCGAGCAGGCGCTCGGCCACCGCGACCGAATCGGGGCCCAGCGTCCTGGGCCGCGCACCGTACAGCGACAGGCACACGGCCTCACCGCCGGTCCGGTGGGCCAGGCTGAGCGAGCACCGGACGCCCTGGCGCAGCGCCGCGCTCGCGTACTCCGGCCACCGCCACTCCTCAAGCGTATCGGCGCAGCCGGCCTCTCCCGAACCGAGCGCGTCGAGCAGCGGGCCGCTCCCGCAGCGCACCTGCACGTCGATCAGCCCAGGCAGGGACGGATGGCTCGCGGCGACCGCCACGGGCTCGCCGCTCTGCCAGAAGACGGCCGCGGCGCCGGAGCAGCCGGGCACCTGCCGGGCGGCCTGGTCCACGAGCTGGTTCAGGGACCTGGGAGCAGACGTCTCGGCGGTGCCCAGCAGCCCAGTGGCTTCACGCGCCAGGTCAGCCCCGGACGTAGCGTTCCGCCTCCCATCGCGCGTGCGCCGCGTCGGCGGTCGTGGCGCTGGTGCCCTTCCGGTCATCTCTCTGGGTATCACGTTTCCCTGGCCCCGGGTACCCTGACCCAGCGCTCCATGCAGCTGAGCAGTTCGTCGGTGTCCACGGGCTTGGTGATGTAGTCGGTTGCCCCGGCGGCGAGGCTCTTATCCCGGTCACCGTGCATCGCGCGGGCGGTCACCGCGATCACCGGCAGCCCGCTGAACTCCGGGATCTTGCGGATCGCGCCGGTGGTGGTGTACCCGTCCTGCTCCGGCATCATCACGTCCATCAAGACGATGTCGATGCCAGGGTTGGCGCGCAGCATCTCGATGCCGGTCCGGCCGTCGGGCGCGTGCAGCACCGTCATGCCGTACAGCTCCAGGATGCTGGTGATCGCGAAGGCGTTGCGCATGTCGTCGTCGACGATCAGGACCCTCTTCCCGTGGAGGCTGTCGTGCGCTCCGGGCGGTGTCTGCGACCGCCTGTTACGCTGCCCGGCCGGCGGGTCCGGCGGCGAACCGGCGGGCTCGGTGTCCGACCCGCCCGCCCGGCCCGGCCCGGCTGCCGCGCTCGCCCCGCCCACCCTGCTAGCCCCGCCCATCCCGCCCGCGGCCGCACCGTTCGATGCCACGAGCCCAGCCGGCCGGGCGGCCGGTTCGCGCTCCTCGGCGGCCGGAAGCTGGGCCGGCAGGAACAGCGTGAACGTGCTGCCCTCGCCGGGAACACTCTCGGCCGTGATCCGCCCGCCCAGCTGTGTGGCCAGCTCCCGGCAGATCGCCAGGCCCAGGCCGGTCCCGCCGTAGCGGCGGCTGGTGGTGCCGTCCCCCTGCTGGAACGCGCCGAAGATCACTTCGAGGTTGTGCTCGCTGATACCCACGCCGGTGTCGGTCACCGAGAACGCGATGACCGAGCCGGCGGCACCGGCCGCGGCGCTCGCGGTGATCCGCAGCTCCACCCGTCCCTGCTCGGTGAACTTGACCGCGTTCGACAGCAGGTTGTGCAGGATCTGCCGGAGCCGCTGGCGGTCGGTGACCAGCTCGGCGGGGAGGCCGGGCGGCAGCGGCTCGGCCTCGAACTCGAGGCCCTTTTCCGTCGTCAGTGGCCGGAAGATGGCGCGGAGGTCATCGACGAGGGCAGCGAGGGCGAACTGCTCGGGGTGCAGGTCCATCTTGCCGGCCTCTACCCGGGACAGGTCCAGGATGTCGTTGATGAGCTGCAGCAGGTCGGTCCCTGACGAGTGGATGACCTGTGCGTACTCGACCTGCTTGGGAGTCAGGTTCTGCTCCGCGTTCTGGGAGAGCAGCCTGGCGAGGATGAGCAGGCTGTTCAGCGGGGTGCGCAGTTCGTGTGACATGTTCGCGAGGAACTGTGACTTGTACCTTGACGCCAGGTCGAGCTCGCGCGCGCGGTCCTCGAGTTCCTGCCTGGCCTGCTCGATTTCCACGTTCTTGATCTCGATGTCCCGGTTCTGCCTGGCAAGCTGCGCTGCCTTGTCCTCCAGCTCGGCGTTGGAGCGCTGCAGCTCGTCCTGCCGGACCTGGAGTTCCCGGGTTCGGGCCTGCAGCTCCGCCGCGAGCCGCTGCGACTCGGCCAGCAGCGCGTCGGTCCTCGAGTTGGCGATGATCGTGTTGACGTTGACGCCGATGGTCTCCATCAGCTGCTCCATGAAGTCCTGGTGCAGCTGCGTGAACCGGGAGAACGCGCCCGCCTCGATGACGCCGAGGACCTGGTCCTCGAACACGATCGGCAGGACCACCAGGTTGACCGGGGCCGCCTCGCCGAGCCCGGAGGAGATCTTCACGTAATCGGCTGGCAGGTCGGTCACCACGATGGGCTTCTTGGTGCGCGCCACCTGGCCGATCAGCGACTGGCCGAGGCGGAACTGGCTCGGCGCCTCGATGTCGGCGCGCAGCCCGTAGCCCGCGATGAGCCGCAGCCGGGTCTCGCCGCCGTTGCTCTCGGCCAGGAAAAACGTGCCGTGCTGCGCTCCGACCAGCGGGACCAGGTGGTCCATGATCAGCTCTGCGACCACGCGGAGATCTCGATGGCCCTGCATCTGGCCTGCGATCCTGGCCAGATTCGACTGCAGCCAGCCCTGGTCCTCGTAGGCGTTGGTCGTCTCGCGCAGCGAATGGACCATCGCGTTGATGTTGTCCTTGAGCTCGGCGACCTCTCCCTGGGCCTCGACCGAGATCGACCGGGTCAGGTCGCCGGTGGCAACGGCGCTGGTGACCTCCGCGATCGCCCGGACCTGGCGGGTGAGGTTCCCGGCCAGCTCGTTGACGTTCTCGGTCAGCCGCTTCCAGGTGCCGGACACGCCCTCGACCTCGGCCTGGCCGCCGAGCCTGCCCTCGCTGCCCACCTCCCTGGCGACCCGGGTGACCTCGGCCGCGAACGCCGACAGCTGGTCGACCATCGTGTTGATCGTGGTCTTCAGCTCCAGGATCTCGCCGCGCGCGTCCACGTCGATCTTCTTCGACAGGTCACCGTTGGCCACCGCGGTCGTCACCTGGGCGATGTTGCGGACCTGGCTGGTCAGGTTGTTGGCCATCGAGTTGACGTTGTCGGTCAGGTCTTTCCACGTCCCCGCGACGTGCGGAACGACGGCCTGGCCGCCCAGGATCCCCTCGGTGCCCACCTCGCGGGCCACCCGCGTTACCTCGCCGCCGAACACGCCCAGCGTGTCGACCATCCCGTTGATCGCCTCGGCCAGCACCGCGACCTCGCCCCGGGCCTCGACGGTGATCTTCTGGCTCAGGTCGCCGCGGGCCACCGCGGTGGCCACCTGGGCGATCGAGCGGACCTGAGCGGTCAGGTTGGACGCCATGACGTTGACGTTGTTGGTCAGGTCCTCCCAGGTGCCCGACACCCCGCGCACGGCGGCCTGGCCGCCGAGGTTTCCCTCGGTGCCCACCTCGCGGGCCACCCGGGTCACCTCGTCCGCGAACGCCGACAGCTGGTCGACCATCGTGTTCAGCGTGGTCTTCAGCTCCAGGATCTCGCCGCGCGCGTCGACGTTGATCTTCTGAGTGAGATCACCCTGCGCCACCGCGGTGGCCACCTGGGCGATCGACCGGACCTGCGCGGTCAGGTTGCCCGCCATGAAGTTCACCGAATCGGTCAGGTCCCGCCACGTCCCGCCGACACCGGGAACCCGCGCCTGCCCGCCAAGCCGGCCATCGGTGCCCACCTCGCGGGCCACCCGCGTCACCTCGTCCGCGAACGCCGACAACTCGTCCACCATCGTGTTGATGGTGTTCTTGAGCTCCAGGATCTCGCCGCGCGCGTCGACGTTGATCTTCTGAGTGAGATCACCCTGCGCCACCGCGGTCGTTACCTGGGCGATCGACCGGACCTGCGCGGTCAGGTTGCCCGCCATGAAGTTCACCGAATCGGTCAGGTCCCGCCACGTCCCGCCGACACCGGGAACCCGCGCCTGCCCGCCAAGCCGGCCATCGGTGCCCACCTCGCGGGCCACCCGCGTCACCTCGTCCGCGAACGCCGACAGCTCGTCCACCATCGTGTTCAGCGTGTTCTTCAGCTCGAGCATCTCGCCCTTGACGTCGACGGTGATCTTCTGGCCGAGGTCGCCCTTGGCCACGGCCGTCGCGACCCGGGCGACGTCGCGCACCTGGCCGGTCAGATTGCCCGCCATCGAGTTCACCGAGTCGGTGAGGTCCTTCCAGCTTCCGGCCAGCGCGGGCACCTCTGCCTGGCCGCCGAGCCTGCCCTCGCTGCCCACCTCCCTGGCAACCCGGGTCACCTCGGAGGTGACGAGCGAAAGCTGCTCGTTCATGCCGTTGAACACGGCCGCGATCTCGTCCATGAGCGGGTCATCCGCGGCGGGCAGACGGGTGCTGAAGTCGCCACTGCGCACCGCGGTCAGCCCGGTCAGCAGACGCTGCAGCCGGTTGTCCGCGGGCTGTCCCGCCCGTTCGGTGATTGTCGTCATCGGGACTCCTTAGCTACCCAGGGCAACTTCGTCACGGCAGGGTGAGTGCGCCCCAGCGGCCAGCACATGCGACAGACCGATCCTGTCACTCCCCGTGTAGGCGGAGAATAGTCAGCAGATTGCAAAACGCGCGGTAGCGTGCGAGTACGCGCGGTTGCGGGTGCCCGCGGGAAGGCAGGAAGGCGTGGCAGAACCGAGCGGTCCCGAGATCGCCCGGCTGCGGGCGCTGGTCGCCCGGCAGCGGCGCGAGCTCGACGCGGCTCGCTCGGGAGCCGCAGCCCGCTCGGTCATCGACGTGGCCACCGGCATGCTGATGGAACAGCTGCACTGCTCGCCCGCGCAGGCACGGCGCCAGCTGGACAGCCTGGCCGCGGAATCCGGCGAAACCGTCGCGGACCTGGCCGCGCAGATCGCCGGCCAGCCAACCCCGGACGGGACGGCCGAGGCGCCGGACCCTGCCGCGGGCAGGCTCAGCCTCGCCTGGGCGGCTGCCGATGCGGCGCCCGACGGCGACGCCGTGGCCGCCGCCCTGCTCGATGAGGTGCTGGCCCCGGCCGGGGCGGCCGCGGTCGCACTCTGGCTAATCGAGCCGGACGGCGGCCTCGAGCTCGCCGGGCAGGCGGGGTTCGGGGAACGTGAGGCAGGCCGCTGGCACCGGATACATCCGGACATGCCGTCCCTGCCCCAGGATGTGGCGCGCAGCGGGGTGGAGGCCTGGTGGCCTGCGGGCCCGCCGCCTGGCAATGACCGGCCGCTGATGGGCCGCTGGCCCGGCGGGGCCCGGGTCGGGCTGCCCCTGCACGACTCGGGGGCGTTGACCGGCGTCATGGTGATCTGCTGGCCGGAGCCGCTCGCCGATTTCCCCGCTCAGCTGCGCCGCCAGCTCATCTCCCTCGCCGATCTCGCCACCCATGCACTCGCTACCCAGCTTCCCGACGTGGACCGGGCGGCCAGGCACCGGGCGTCCTGGATCTTTGGCCTGATGGATGGCCTGCTCGACGGGTTCGTGTTCGCGCACGCGGTCCGGGACGACTCCGGCGAGGTCACCGATTTCCGCGTCGAGCACGTCAGCGCCAGGCTCCGCGACCCGGCCGGCCGCGGGCCCGGCGAGCTGGCAGGCCGGCAGATACTCGAGCTTTATCCGGAGGCGGCACTCGCCGGGGGCCTGTTCGATGGCTGCGTCCAGGCGCTGATGACGGGCGAGCCGCAGTACGTGTCCGGCGAGCTCGCGGCCGCCCAGGCCGGCAATACCGCCGCGATGCCCACCCCGGCCATCCGGATCGCCCGGCTCTACGACGGCGTAGCGATCGCCTGGCGGCCAGCGGACGACACCGACCGCCTCACCACCCTGCTGCAGCATGCTCAGCGGCTGGGCCGGATCGGCACCTGGGAGGAGAACGTGCGGACCGGCGAGGTGCACTGGACCGAGCCAACGTTCGCGCTGTTCGGCCAGCCGCACGGCGCTCCGGTCCCGATCGCGGATCTGCACTCCCGGGTCCCGGCCGACGACGTCCCCGTGGTGCAGGGCTTCCGCGACACGCTGCTCGTCGAGCGCAGGGAAAGCGCCGCCGCGTTCCGGGTCATCCGGCCCGACGACGGCAGTGTGCGCCAGATCCGCGCCTACGCCGAGCCCATCATCGATCCGGCCGGTGCGGTGGTCGCCGTCAGGGGCGCTTACCAGGATCTCTCGGCTGACTACCACACTCAGGTGGCGTTCGCCGCCGCGCGCGAACAGCTGGCAGATACCGAGGAATGGGCTGCCGAGGAGCATCGCCTTGCCATGCACCTGCAGCAGGCCATCACCCCCCGGTCCGCGGAGCCGGTGGCGGCGGCCGGGCTGGAGGTCGCCTCGCGGTACCGGCCGTCCGGGCCGGGGAGCCTGGTCAGCGGCGACTGGTACGACACGGTGCTGATGCCGAGCAAGGAAGTGCTCGTGGTGGTGGGGGACATCGCGGGTCACGGCCTCGACGCGGTGACCGGAATGGTGACCGTCCGTAACGGCCTGCGGGGGCTCTCGATCACCGGAGCGGGGCCGGGCACGCTGCTCGGCTGGCTGAACAGCGCCGCGTGCCACTTCACCGACGGCATCATCGGCACGGCCGTCTGCGGGTTCTACAACCCGACCGACCGCACGCTCCGCTGGGCGCGAGCCGGGCACCTGCCACCCATCCTGGTCCGCGATGGCCAGGCGTGCACGCTGTCGCCACCGCACGGCCTGCTGCTCGGCGCCGATCCGGATGCCAAGTACGCGGAGACAACTACGCCGCTGCAGATCGGCGACATCCTGCTGCTCTTCACCGACGGCCTCATCGAGCGCCGGGACAAGACCATCGACGATGCCCTGGGCGCGCTGATGCAGATCGCCAGCCGGGCGGCCCCGGGCGACATCGGCTCCTTCGCGGACCGCATAGTGGCCGAGGCCTCGTCCAACACCGACGACGATGCGTGTCTCGTTGCGATCCGGGTCGGCTGACGCGGGCGTGTGCTCAGCGGGGGGCCGTCAGTCCGGCCGCGATCGCGTCGTCAACGGTGTCGTACATCGGCAGGCGCTCAGCCAGGCCGGTGATCCAGAGGGTCTTCGTGTGCCGGTACCGCGCGCCGGCCAGCGCCAGCACCCCGCCGGCCGCCTGCAGCCGCTTCCAGTGGCCGACGATCACCGCCAGCGAGCTGGTGTCCATGAAGTCCACTTCCGCCAGGTCCAGGATGATGCAGCGCTGCTTGCGGCGGACGCTGGTCAGGTGCTCGTCGAGCTGGCGGCTGGTCACGATGTCGAGCTCACCGCCGACCGTGACGATCACGCAGTCGTCGCGGTGCTCGGACGAGAGCCGGAGTTCCGTCACGTGCACCTCCGAATCGGCAGCCAGCTCAGGGACTCCCTTCCGTCCTCATCGTATGCTGGGCGGGCCCGCCCGGCCGCATACACAATGCATACGCATAGGTGCGGTATGAGGGGGAAGCTAACGCCCAATGGACCGCCACTCGGTACGGGCACGGGCAGGAGGGTCGGCATGCGCGGTGGCTGACACTCGCGACGACAGCCTGCGTCATGTCGCGTTCTTCTACCGCGACCAGGCCGAACGCCGCGCGCAGATCCTCGGTCTGGTGCGGGCCAGCCTCGCGCGGGGCGAGCCGACGTTCGTCGCGCTGCCCGGGGACGAGACTCCCCTGCTTGCCGGGCAACTGGGCGGGGAGCCGGGGGAACTGCTGTACGCCGACATCGGCGATGTAGGCCGTAACCCGGCCCGGCTCATCCCGGAGGTGCGGGCCTTTATCGACAAGCACGCCAACCAGCGTGTTCTTATCGTCGGCGAGGCGTGCTGGCCGGGGCGGTCACCGGCCGAACTCCGCGAAGCCACCCGGCACGAGGCGCTCATGAACCTGGCTTTCGCCGGGTCGGCGGCCACGATCACGTGCGCCTATGACGCCACGCGCCTGCCCCCGTCCGCCATCACGGACGCCACCTGGACGCATCCGGAGTATCTCGCGAGTGGCCAGCCGGTCACCGCGCCGAGCCACAGGCCGGCGTGGGGAGTCCCGTCAGACTGCGACCGGCCGCTGCCGCCACCGCCCGTCGGCGCCGAGAGCCTGGCCTACGACACCGACCTGGCGCCGGTTCGGCGCCTGGTGGAACGTCACGCTCGCGGCGCCTCGCTCGGCGCGGACCGGGTCGCCGACCTGGTTCTCGCGGCCAGCGAGGTCGCCGCGAACACCCTCGATCACACCAAGTCGGGCGGCACGTTCCAGGTATGGCTCGACGGGAACGAAATTCTCTGTCAGGTGCACGACCAGGGATGGATCACTGATCCGCTCGCCGGCCGGGTCAGGCGTGGCCCGGATGGCCGCGGCCATGGCCTTTACCTAGTGAACCAGGTGTGCGACCTAGTCGAGATCAGGACCGGATCGACCGGGACCACGATCCGCATGCACATGCGCCTACCGCGCTTTCCCTAGCCATACGGAAGGCTTTTGTTTAACTTCCGGCAGGCGGGCAGTAGAAGGCTTTGCAAAGAAAGGAGCCTGCCGTGGCCCTCATTCTTGTGGTCCTGCTGCTGGCGATCCTGCTCGGCGTGGGCGGGTTCGCGATCCACCTGCTGTGGATCCTTGCCCTCGTCGTCCTGGTGATCTGGGTGCTTGGATTCCTGTTCCGTGCCGCCGAAGGAGGCGGCCGCAGCCGCGGACGCTGGTATCGCTGGTAGCTGTTATCGCTGGTAGCTGTCGGGCCCGGGCGCGGACCCCCCACCCCGCGCCCGGGCCCGACTCCGTGGTTTAAGCAGCCGCCTGGTTTAAGCTGCCGCGGCCCAGGGAAGAGATAACAGCACGGAAGTGCTTACGACGCAGGCACGCCCGCCACGCCGTCATGGCGTGACTGGGGCGTGCCTTTTTGCGTTCGCCGTAGCTCTCCGGTTCCCGGAGCACGGCCGGCCCTCCCAGCCGCGCCGTGGCCCCCGGACATGAACCAGGAGACCCGTGATGAGGATTGCGCTCGTAGCACCCAGCAGTGACCCGCTCGCCACGCACCTAGACCCCCGCTCCGCAGCCGAAGCAACCCGGGTGATCTCGCTGGCGCGGTCGCTGGCCGCCGTCGGCCACCGCATCACCGTCTACGCCCGCAAGGACTCTGACGCGCTGCCGGAGAGCGCGATTGCCGCGCCCGGGGTCACCATCGAGCACGTGCCCGCTGGCCCGGCCGCGCCGGTGAAGCCGGATGCCCTCACGGCGCACCTGCCGGAGTTTGGCAACTATCTCGCCCAGCGCTGGCGCCGGAACCGTCCCGACGTCGTCCACGCCTTCTCCTGGACGATGGGCCTGGCCGCCCTGGCCGGAGCACGGGGCCTGTCCATCCCTGTGGTGCAGACCTTCGGCTCGCTCGGCGCCGCCGAGCAGCGGCATGGCCTGCAGGAAACCCCGTCTGACGCCCGGATCCGCCTCGAGGCGTGCATCGCGCGCAGCGCCGATGTGGTCCTGGCCAGTTCCGCCGAGGAACTCGCCGACCTGGCCAGGCTCGGCGTGCCCAGGGCCAAGATCAAGGTCGTGCCCTGCGGCGTCGACATAGAGCAGTTCTCAGCGGACGGCCCGGCGGCGGAGCGCGGCGCCCGGGTACGCCTGCTCGCGGCCGAGCCGCTGACCGAGCCGGAAAGCCTGGCCATCGCCGTGCACGCGCTCGCCGACCTCCCGGACGCCGAGCTCGTCATCACCGGCGGCCCGGAGAAGGCGGGTCTGGCCAAGAACAAGGCACGCCAGGACCTGATGCGGATGGCAAAGACGCTGGGGGTCGGCAACAGGCTGGTGTTCACCGGGCAGATTACGCCGGATGACCTGCCCGCGCTGCTGCGCTCCGCCGATGTACTGGTGAGCACCGCGCCCTACGAGCCGGTCGGCTTGACGATGCTTCAGGCAATGGCATGCGGTACCCCCGTCGTCGCCCCGGTGACCGGCGCCGCGCAAGACGCTATCGTCGACGCGACCACCGGCCTGCTCCTGCCGCCAGGGGTACCCCATCCGGCACGGCTAGCGTCGGTGCTGCGGCGGCTGCTGGCAAACTCGCTGCGGCTCGAGGCCTACGGGATCGGCGCTGCTGACCGGGCCAAGTCCCGTTACTCGTGGGAGCGCATCGTCCGGGAGACCCTGACCGCCTACGCGGGTTGCGTGCGCCGCCCGCCGACCGCGGTCAAGCCCAAGATCGCCGAGCCGCTCCAGGCTCCGGCCGACCAGGCCCGCGACGAGGCCAGCGAGGCCGACCGGGCCCGCAAGATCCACGCCTAGCTGCGGCCGGCTTCTGACGCGGGGCCAGGGCGCTAGCGGACACCCGCTAGCGCCCTGGCGCTACCGGATGGCCAGCGCCAGTGCGCCGCCCAGGCAGGCAAGGCCGACCACGATCCACGTCACGTAGTCGTTGATCACGCCGCTTTGCAGCCGCCGCAGCGAGCGCGCCAGCCCTGCGCCCGGCTCGAATCCCCGGCGCAGCACGGGCAGCCGCCGCCAGTACAGCGCGAAGAAGGCGAGGGCCAGGCCGCCCAGGGCCGAGCCCGCGCCGGTCGCCACCGCGGTCACGGTCACCCCGGCGGGCTCGGCGGGCGCGATCGCGGTCGGGTGCGCGACGCGGGCGCCGGACAGCACGGTGGCGTTGTAGGCGGCCTGGTCCTCGAACCGCACGGCCGCGCCCTCGACCCCCGCACCGATGTGCGGCGCGAACACCACGCCGATCGCGGCCACCACAAGGACAGCGGCAGGGATGATCATGGTGAGCGGGGTTCTGGTCTTGCCTTGCGCGGTCTCGCTGGTCTCCTCGGAGGACTCCCGTGCCATCTCCGGATCCTCGCTTGGCGGATCGCCCAGCCCGTAGAAGACACCCCCGGCCACCCGCAGCACGGCACCACCCACCAGCACGGAGCAGAGCACGAAGATCACGATGATCCAGCCGAGGCCGCGCGTTGCGGCGCTGTCCTCGACCCACCCCTTGCCGAGGAACGTGGCGAACGGCGGCAGGTCGGCCAGGCCGAGCGCGGCCAGGGTGAACACCACCCCGGTGACCCGCAGGCGACGGCCCCGGCCGTGCAGCGCCGTCTCGTTGACCGAGCCGAGGCGGTGCAGCACGATCCCGACGCACAGGAACAGGGCCGCCTTCAGCAGTGCGTGGCCGGCCACGTACACGGCCGCTCCGGCCAGCCCGAGCGGGGTGAGCAGCGCGATGCCGGCCAGGAACATGCCCGCGTGGCTGATCGTGGAGAAGGCCAGCAGCCGCTTGATGTGACGCTCGCGGAAACAGAACAGCGCCCCCACCACGGCGGTGAGCAGCCCCAGGGCCAGGAACGCGGCGGTGATCACGGACCGGTGCCCCAAGGCCTGGCCGAACATTGACCAGTACACCCGCGCTATGCCATAGAGCCCGAGTTCCACCATGACGCCGGAGAACAGCACGCACACCGGCGTCGGCGCCACCGCGTGGGCGTCGGGGAGCCAGAAGTGGAACGGCACGATCGCGCCCTTGATCAGCAGGCCGGCGATGATCAGCACGAACGCCACCACCACGAGGCCGTCCGGCCGGTGCCGCGCGATGTCGTGGCCGATCTGGGCCATGTTCAGCGCGCCGGTGCGGCCGTAGATCAGCGCGATGCCGGACAGCGACAGGTAGGCGCCCACGCTGTTGGTGATCGCGAAGTTCAGCGCGCCCTGCAGCGGCCCGCGTTCCTCGGGCCGGTAGGCGGTCAGCGCGTAGGCCGACACGCCCATCAGCTCGAACCACACGAACAGGTCGAAGATGTCCCCGGTGAGGCAGAACCCCGCCATGCCGGCCAGGAACGTCAGCATCAGCGCGTGATAGTACGTCCCCACCTGCTCGAAGTACCGCCAGGAGAACAGCATCGCAGCGGTGACCAGCAGCGCGGCCAGGGCGGCCAGTCCGGTGTTCAGCGGGCCTGCGGCGAAGTCGATGCCGATCGCGATCCCGTGCGAAGGCCGGAACCCGGCGAACCAGTACACGACGTCGCCGTGCGCGGTCCGGGTGAGCAGCACGACCAGCATCACCGTTACCGCAGCGGCGGTGCCGATCGCGGCCGCGTCCAGTATCGCCCGGCGGCCGCGCAGCAGCGGGCCCAGCGCCGACACCGCCGCCGCGGCCAGCAGCGGCACTACGACGGACAGCACGGGCAGCTGATCCATGGCGCCCCCGGTCAGCCCTTGAACTGGGCAAGCTCGTGCGGGTCCAGCGTGCCGAAGCGCTTGTGTGCCTGAATCGCGAAGGCCAGCAGCAGTGCGGACACGGCCGCCTCCACCACCACGTCCGTCAGCGCCAGCGCCTGGACCACCGGATCCACCGCAGGGGTGTGGTTCGGCACGTCGAAGAAGTAGGGCGCGACCGCCCCGGTTTTGTAACCCACGCCGAGCAGCAGCACGTACGTCGACGACTGCACCACGATCAGGCAGACGATCAGGTGCACCAGGTGGCGGCTGGTGACGATCCCGTACAGGCCGACGGCCAGGATCCAGACCACCACGATGAACGGGAAGATCTGCATCACCGGCTCCCCTCCCGCACCAGCAGGGTCTGGTCCAGCAGCTCGCCAACGATCAGCAGGAACGCCGCCGCGACCTCGACGCCCACGAAGAAGCTGATCAGCGCGATCGTCCCGGAGGAGCTCACCGCGCCCGGAACGGTGCCCAGCGGCAGAAAGTTCTGCAGGTACGGCAGGCCCATGACCACCGCGGTGATGCCAACGGCGGCGAAGCCGCCGGCGCCCAGCGCCTCAACGGCGTCGGTGAGGTCGACCGGGCTGATCCGCTCGAACGCGAGGAACTGCCCGCCCAGGTACACCAGGACGAACGCGGTGGCCAGCACCACGCCGCCCTGGAACCCGCCGGACGGGCTGGTCTGGGCGTGCGAGGCCAGGTACCACCCCATGACCACGGCCGGCCCGGTCAGCACCAGCGCCACCGTCCGGACGGCCTTGCTAGTCGGCACCTGTTCCCGGCCCGCCGCCTCGTCCCGGTCCGGGCCCTCCCGCTCGCCGCGCAGCCGGCGCAGCACGGTGGCCACCCCGGCGGCGGCGGCGAACAGGATGAACTCCTCGCCGACGGTGTCGAATCCGCGGTACTCGAAATTGATGGCCGACACCACGCCGGTGGCGTTGGTCTGGCCCACCGCGATCCGATTGATGATGTCGCCGTACGGGCCGGGATAGTTGCCGAAACCGGGCAGGCCGGCCAGGCCCCAGACCAGGAACACGGCAAGGCAGGCCATCGCGGCCAGGAACAGCCACCGGCGCTGACCCGGCGTCATCTCGGCCGCCCCCTGACCGCCGGCGTCACTTCTCCCGCCCCCCGACCTTGGCCAGGGTGAGCAGCAGCAGGATCGGCAGCGCGACCGCACCGACCGTAAGCTCGGACAGCGTGACGTCCGGCGCCTGGAACGCCAGGAACAAGACGGCCAGCAGTATCCCGTACACACTCAGCACGATCACCTGCCGGACCGGAGCCCGGGTCAGCACCACCGCGGTAGCGCCGAGCGCCACCAGCACCAGGATCGTCACCTGCAGGGCGTCCATCAGGCCCGTCGCCGTGGTGTAGGGCGTCACCACAGCAACCACGGGCGTCCCGTTCAAGGTCCATCTCCAGGGGTGCGTTCCCCGCGCCAGTTGCCCTTCTCCCGGATGCGGGCCGCCCGGATAGTGGCATGGCTCAGGAACGGGCCCGCTATCACGATGAAGACCAGCGCCAGCCAGGTCTCGCCGGTGTTCTCGTCGAGCCCGGATTGCGCCAGCACCGCGAGACCCACGATCAGCGGTGCGACCAGCGCGATCGGCGTCACGAAGTGCAGCTTCTGATAGACGTCGCGCATCACCAGCAGGCCGATCGAGGAGGCCAGCACGATCGCCACGGCCAGGCCGAGCAGCACGTCGGCCAGCACTTCCCGCCCGGTCACAGCCGGCGCTCCAGGAACCGGACGAACACCAGCCCGCTGCCGAACAGCAGCAGCGCGAGCAGCACCGGCAGCTCGAACTCGCCAGAGCGGCCGAAGCCCTCCGCCAGCAGCACGAGCACCATCACGATGATCGAACTGATGGCCTCGTACGCCACCACGGCGGACATGAGCTGCGCGCGCAGCACCACTATCCCGCACGGGATGGTGGCGATCAGCATGGCGATGGCCGCGATGATGAAACCGTCGTTCATTGCCCGCCACCCGCCTCCACCGGCTCTCCCTGATTGACCACGAGCTGATGGATGATCATCACATCGCGATCGGCGTCGACGCCGAGGACGAACGAGTTGGGGGCGACCGACCGGCCGCCTACCAGGAGCGTCCGCCGGGTCTCCCCCTCCGGAGTGTCGCTGCCATACCGCACCGGAACCTCGCGGAATCCGCTGGCCGGTTCCTCGCCGCGGGCCAGCCGCCGCCACAGGGCCGCGAAAACGATCACCGTGTCCAGCGCCGTCTCCCATGGCAGGCGCAGCGCAGGGACCAGCCACCCCGGCCGCATACGGAACGTCAGGCCGGCCTGATGGGCGACGAGCTCGGCGAGGAAGGCCCCCAGCGCCGCCGCGCCCGCGCCGGCGAGCAGCTCGTCGGTCGCCGTGGAGTCGTCGAGCATGACCCAGAACGACATCAGCAGCACCCACCACACGGCCCACGCACCGGCCCGGCGGACGATCCTCCGCTGCGGCATCCGCCCCAACTGCCCCAGTGATCAGCGGGCAAACCTGCCCGCAGCGGCGCCTAGCTCCGGTCGCTGGCTCGCTTGGTGCGCCAGGATCCGGCCATGGACTCGGCGACCGCCACGCCCAGCGGCAGCAGCACGGCCACGGGCAGCCAGGCATGGGCCGACCTGGCCAGAATTCCGCCGGCCAGCGCGCCCACCACGATCGCCGCCAGGGCGCCGAGGCTGCGGCCGAGCCCGTCGGGCCTGGTGCGGGTGGCCAGGCCGGTCAGCACCCCGACGAGCGTGCTTGTCAGGTACGTGCTCGACATCCGGCCGAGCCGGTACACTGCCGCGCTCTGCATGCCCATGGCCGCCGCCGCCACGATCAGCAGCACAAGCTGGGCGCCACCGTGCGGGCTGCCATCCGAGAGCTCCCACCCGACGGAAAAGCCCGCCAGAACGACCAGCTCCGCTGCCAGCGTGGCCGTCACGCTGGCCGGCCAGGTCCGGCCTGATGAGAACGCCGCCCGGCCAGGGGAGCCCCGATCAGGACCCCGGCGGCGTACCCGGCCAGCGCCACGCCGGCGTGAATGGCCTCGACGGAGGAATGCGTGGTGGCGGCGACCCCGAGCAGCACCAGGTTGCCGGTGATGACGCTGCTGAACACCTTGCCGAGGGCCAGGAACGAGACCGCGTTCACCGCGCCCGAGGTGATCGTCAGCAGCACCACCCGGTAGTCCCTGGCGGCCGTCGGCCAGCCACTGTTCTCGTCTTCATCCGCGGTCATCCCGGCAGTCGCCAGAAGTCGCCGGCGAGGCCGCACTGTTCGAGCAGCTGCTGCGCGGCGGCGGCCGGCCGGGGTGACCAGTCGGGGTCCAGGCGGTTCCCGTACCAGGTCTGGGCGAGCCGCCACATGGTGACCGACGGGATGACCTGGCCGACCGCATGGGAGCCGGACCTGGCCCAGGCGTCGACGTGGGCCGATTCGCAGAACAGTCTTATGTTGCTGCACACGGCGACCACGTCGTCCCACCAGCGGCTCGCCTGGCACGGGATGTGCACCACCGGGCCCTGGGCGGGTGGCTGGTCCGGGCCGACCCGCAGCACCAGGTCGCGGCCGCAGCCAGGGCAGCAGGTCCGGATCACGACCGGCTCGCCGAGCGCGGCACTGATGCCGAACGAGTCCCAGGCGCACCCGCCCCACCACATGCAGTCCCCCGGGTAGCCGGCCGGGCCGGTACCGTCGGCGCCGACCACGAAGCCCATGGGGGCGGCCGAGAACGGGTGGGCCATCCGCACCGCGTCGCCCGCCGGCGTGAGCACGATGGCGTGCGCTTCGTGCAGGCTGCGCATCGCGGCCCTGACGCCTGCCTCGGCCAGCCCGGTCTCCGCCGCGATCTGCCCAACCGATGCCGGCCGCTGATCGGCGAACGAACGGTAGATGGCCAGCCGCACCGCCCGGTCGGCCCGGCTAAGGCCGGTCCCTGTCATGACTGCCGCGCCACCAGGCCTTCCTTGGTCGCGAAGTGCCGCACGGCCACATCGTCCCAGCACCCCGGACGCCTCTGGCAGAGCGGCTCCAGAAATTATCCGGGAATCCCCGGCAAAAGTTGTTGGCGTGGCCATCCTCCGTGACTCCTATCCCTGTCACAGCAGTGTCCCGAACGGAGTAGGACATGAACACCGCCGCCACGCCATCCACCGCCCGACGCACCCCGCGTATTCCTGCCATTCTCGGCCGCGTGGCGGTTCCCGCCGCCTTCGCCGCCGCCGCCCTCGGCGCGGTCACCGGCTGCTCGTCACACGCCACGCCGGGCGCTAACCCGGCTCCAGCGGCCTCGACCGCGACCTCGCGCCCGTCGCCGGCCTCCGCCCCTTCCACTCCGGCGGGTACCCTGGCCGCGACGCCGGCACCGGTCGCGACGCCCACGCCGACCTCGTCCGCGACCACGACGTCTACCCAGGGGGAGCTGGCCGGGCAGGTCACAATCCTCGGCACTCCCACCGGGCTGGTGCCAGGAGGCCGATACGTCAAGTTCCTGGTCACGGTTACCAACGGGACCGCGCAGACGTACTCGAACGTGCTACCGCTGGTGTCACTCGGGCACTGCTCGTGCACGGCGAACTCGCTGTTCCCGGCCGGGAAGCTGCAGGAGCGCGAGAGCACATCGAACGTGTGGCAGACGATCCCCTACGACGTGGAGGGGTTCGGCACCGACTACCTCAACGTCATGGAGCCGGGTGGCATTCAGGAAATCTCCCCGGGGGCGGCCGCGGTCTTCGAGTACCGCGTCAAGCTAAGCCCCGCCACCAGCGCCCAGGTCACCCGTGGGATGGGCTCGCTCGACGTCACGCTGATCCAGCTTCCCACCCACGCCCAGATCGGCGTGTCGCCCGCTGGCAGCACGCCGGTCGACGTCCAGTCCGGCCAACCGCCGGCGTGAACCCGCAGAGCCGCGTGCCGCGTGGCGCAGCGCGCTACCGGCCGCGGCTCGTTACGGTGCTTTGCGGGGAATTGGCGGCGCGGGCGCCACGCAAACGGCAAGGAGGAGGCTCGTGCGGAGCAGGCAGTACGGCCGGGATGTGCTCGCGGAGCAGCGGCGGCGCCCCGGGCAGCGTCAGCTTCCGCAGGTACCGGCCGAGCGCGGGCTGGTGGTCGAGGACGCCGCCGCCGAATTCTGCGGCGCCGTGGTGTTCTGCGAGAAGGACGCGGTGACGCTGGAAGACGGCCGCGGCAGGCGCCGGGTGTTCCCGCTCAGCCCCGCCCCCTTCCTGCTGGAGGGCAAGCCGGTACGGCTGGTGCGACCGGTCCCGCAGGCCAGGCCCGGTGAGGGCCGTGGGAGCGGCGGGGGTGGCGCGACCGCGCGAACCGCGTCGGGCTCGATCGCGGCGCCGCCGAGCCGGGCCAAGGTCGCCAAGGCGAGCCGCATCTACGTCGAGGGCCGCCACGATGCCGAGCTCGTCGAGAAGATCTGGGGCGACGACCTGCGCGACGTCGGGGTCGTCGTGGAGTACCTCGAGGGCATCAACGACCTGCCGGCGATCGTCGCCAGCTTCTCCCCCGGGCCTACCCGCAGGCTCGGCGTACTCGTCGATCACCTCGTGGACGGGTCGAAGGAGACCAGGATCGCGGCGCAGGTGCGATCGCCGCACGTGCTGATCGTCGGGCATCCGTATATCGACGTCTGGGCGGCGGTCAAGCCCTCGGTGCTCGGCATCCCGGGCTGGCCGCGGGTGCCTCCTGGCCGGCCGTGGAAGGAGGGCGTGCTCGCCGCGATCGGCTGGCCGCCGAACACCGCCGCCGCCTGGCAGCGCATCCTGCGCTCGGTGTCCAGCTTCACCGACCTGGAGCCGGAATTCCTCGGCCGGGTGGAGGAGCTGATCGACTTCGTCACGGCTCCGGGCAGCGACTGAGACCCCAGGGCGCGGGGCTCAGCCGAGTCCCAGCGCCGGACACCCTCGTGCGCTTAGCCGGCTCCCAGCGCCAGCGCCAGGCGCCGGACACCCTCGTGCAGGTCCTCGGGGCGAGCGGCGGCGGCAAAGCTGAGCCGGATGAATGACCCGGGCGGCTCGGCCGGGTGGAAGCTGCGGCCGGGACTGATCACGACCCCGTACCGGGCTGCGCGGATGGCGAGCTGGTCCTCCGCAACGTGGCCGGGCATGCGCACCCACAGGCACACGCCTCCGCTGGGCAGCACCGGGATACTGAACTGCGGTATGCGCTGCTGCAGCGCAAGCGCGAGCGTCGACCGCCGCGCGGCCAGCGCCCGGGCGAGGCTGGCCAGGTGCCGGGGCCACGCGGGCGAGCTGACGAGTTCCAGCGCGGTCTCCTGAAGCGGCCTGGAGACAAAGAAGTCGTCGACGACCCGGATGGCGCGCAATCGCTCGGCGACCGGCCCGCGGGCAACGAGCGCGCCGATCCGCAGCGACGGTGATGCCGGCTTGGTCAGCGACGTGAGGTGAACGACCCGGCCGTCGGTGTCCTCGGTGATGAGCGGCGGCGGGGCCGGCCGCTCGTGGCCGAGGTAACGGCCATAGTCGTCCTCGAGAACGAATGCCCCGGCCGCGGCGGCCGCGGCGAGGACCTGCGGCCGCCGCTCGGCCGACAGCACCACGCCGGTCGGGTTCTGGAAGGTCGGCTGGCAGTAGATCGCGCGGGCGCCGGTCGCCGCGAGCGCCCGGGAAAGGGCATCCGGCTGGATCCCGTCGGTGTCCACGGGCACCGGCACGACGCGGATCCCCGCCGAGGCGGCCACCTCGAGGGCGCCCGGATAGGTCGGCGACTCGACGAGCAGCACCTCACCGGCGGGCACCAGCGCCCGGAACGCGGCGGTCAGGGCGCCCTGCGCTCCGGCGGTGACAATCACGTCGGCCGCGTCGACCTGGCCTCCGATGCTGCGGGCGAACCAGGCCCGCAGCCCGTCGATGCCGGTCACCGGCGGCCGCTGCCACGCATCCGGCCGCCGCCCGGCCCTGGCCATGGCCGCAGCCAGCGGCCGGACCGGCAGCAGCGAGGGATGCGGGTAACCGCTGGCCAGCGGGATCTCATCGGCTGGCGGCTCTTCCAGCGATACCAGCACACCGCTGGCACTGGTGCGGCGTTCGCCGAGCGCGAGGGTCTGCCAGGAAAAGTCGGCCGCATGCCCGCTGCCGGCCGCGGTCCGCGCCGCGACAAAACTGCCTTCGCCCGGCCTGGTGATCACGATCCCCTCGGACACCAGGGCGGCC
Organism: uncultured Actinomycetota bacterium; assembly: GCA_963833885.1. GTDB lineage: Bacteria > Actinomycetota > Actinomycetes > Streptosporangiales > Streptosporangiaceae > JASHPR01. Next base: position 209,058 of record CAWHZU010000002.1, read on the forward strand.
AGCGCCCTGGACACGGTCACCGGGCTGACGCCGAGCCGACGGGTGAACTCCCGCGTCGACGGCAGCCGTTCCCCGGCCCGGCGGCGTCCGGCCTCGGCCCTGATCGCTGCGGCCACCGTCGCGACACTGCTATCCGCCGCCACAGGCACCTTTATCCGCTGGCACGGGAACCTCCCGGCTCCGGGTCTGCCTAGCGGTTTGGATCCGTCCGGTTTTCGGCGGACGGATCCAAACCGCTATCGGTTGCTCCCTCGCCCGCCGCTGCTAGCGCCCGGGAAAGGGCGGCCAGGCGCTCAGGGCGAACGATACTGCTATCGTTGTATGTGAGGAAACAGAGTAGCGGTATCGTCAGTTTGAGAGTACCACCAGCCACTCAGGTCCGCCGGGTGCCGCCCGCTGCCGCCGCACGGACCCGGTGATGCCGACCGCGGCACTGGTGCTGGCCCTGCTCTCCGCTGTGTCGAGCGCAGTATGGAACCTGCTGGTCAAGCAGTCGCGCGACACCGAGGCGGTGACCGCGGTCGCCCTCGCGATCGGCGTGATCCTGTTCTCCCCGGCGCTGGCGTTCGGCCATATACCGCTCGCGGCGTGGCCGTACCTGGTTGCGTCCGCGGCCCTGGAGTTCATCTACTTCACGCTCCTCGCCGCGGCCTACCGCCGGGCCGAGCTGAGCCTGGTGTTCCCGCTCGCCCGCGGCTTTGCGCCGGTGCTCGTTCTGCTGATCGGCCTGGTCGCGCTGCACGACCACGCCAGCGCGGGCGAGCTAGCCGGGGTACTGCTCGTGGCGGTCGGGGCGACGGCCGTGCGCGGCATCAAAATCGCGGGCGGGTTCGCCGACACCGGCATCGCCCTGCTGATCGCCGTCTGCATCGCGGGCTACACGCTGGTCGACAAGCACGGGGTGAGCCTGGCCAGCCCCGCCGCGTACCTGGAGGCCGTCATGGCGCTGCTGGTGCTGCCGTACCTCACGCTCGTGGCCAGGTCCAGGGGCCTGCAGGCGCTGCGCCGCGAACTTCGGCCGCGGACCGCGGTCATCGGCATCGGCATCATCGGTGGCTATGCCCTGGCGCTGTTCGGCCTGCGGCTCGCGGCGGCCGCGCCGGTGGCGGCGGTGCGGGAGTCCAGCGTAGTGATCGGCACCGCCCTGGCCGCGATCGTGCTGCGCGAGCGCGTCGGCCCGGCCCGCTTCTGCGGCGCCTGCCTGGTCGCGGCGGGCGTCACCGTTCTGGCCTTCGCCGCCGGTTCCTGATCACGCCGGGCCCGGACGGCGGCCCGGGCCGTCAGCAGCCGGAGGGAACGCTGCTGGCCTCCTGCGACCAGTAGCTCGGCAGCGCGCCGTACGGGTTGCCCGACGCGGACAGGTCGGTCACGAACAGGTGCCCGGCCCTGCGCTGCCTGGACAGGTTGATCGCGCTGGCAAGGTCCGACTGCGGGGTGTCGTGGACGACGTTCGCGAACTGACTCGGCGAGTACTGGCTGATCCAGCTCGGGACCTGATCCGAAAGATAGGCCGAGTAGGAGCCCTCAAAGACCATCACGACGTTCGCGATCGACATGAAGCTTGGCTCCGGGTAGGAACCAGGATTCAGCCACACAATGCCGCCGGAGATCTTCGAGCGGACGTAGTTCGCCAGCGTCTGGTAATAGGAGAACTCGCCCGACGTTCCCTGGGTGAGGTCGAGGAAGATGCCATTCACCCCGTACCAGGACTTGTAGTCGTTGATTTCGGTCTCGACCGAGCTGACCGAGCGCGCGCCGTATTCGGTGGACGAATAGCCAAGGACCGTGATGCCCGCGGCCTGGGCCTGCTTGACCAGGCTCTGGAAGTGAGACAGCGGCGAGGTGCCGACGCCGTTGTCGACGTTCAGCAGCATGACGGTGGGGTCGGGCCTGGTGTTGATGGCCTGGTCCCAGATGTTGCTCGCGTAGAAGTAGGCCGGGACGAACGTGGACTGGCAGCCGCTCGCCGTCGGCGCCCCGCCGCCAGACCCCGAGCCCGAGCCGGACCCCGAGCTGGCGGGAGACGACTGGCTGGCGGCTGGCGAGGAGGTGTGCGCGGCGTGCGCCCTGCGCCGGTGCTTCTTGGGCTTCGGCGTCGGGCTCGGAGTGGGCGACGGGGTGGGGGACGCGAACGCCTTCGCGGCATGCGATGCCGCCAGCGTGGGTGCGGCCTTGGGGGCCGCGGTACCGCAGGCGGCCAGGGCCAGCACGGGTACCGCGACGGCCACGGCCGCCCGGAGCGCGAACGGTAGCCTGGTCAGGCCGCGCAACCCGCGGCCGCTCGTTCTCGGTGACATGCCAACGTCAGCCCCGCTCATCTGACTACATCCGTAACAGAAGGTCCCTCGCGAATCATTGCTTACCCCCGCTGGGTGGCGGAGTCGAATGGCGTGATCTATGGATATACGGCTTATGTGACGACTGAGTCATTCATGCTTGCAATGCGAACCGGGCTTATCCAGGCAGCTGCGGTCGGCGTTCTGGCCGGTACGGCACTGGCCAGTCTTCCTCACCGAGCCGGAATCGGGACCGGCCGGGGCCGCCGGCCGCGCCGGGCGGTCGCGCCCCGCCGGAGCTGCAGGCTGCTGAGCACGATCCCGATCAGGATGGCCGCGCCGCCCACCGCTTGCGCCAGGCCGGCCGGATCCCCGAACGCCACGGCCCCCGCCACGGCACCGACGAGCGGCTCCAGGTTGAGGAAGGCGCCGGCCACATCCGCCGCCACCCGGCTCTGCGCGTAAGCGAACAGGGTGAACGGGAGGATCGTGCCGCAGAAAACCAGCCCGGCGGCCGCCAGCAGGCTGCCCAGGCCCGACGGTGCCGCCGGGGCGCCCTCGGTGGCGACGGCAATCGGCAGCACCGCGCCGGCGGCCGCGACGAACTGCACGCCGGTCACGGCCACCGGGTCGCGGTCGCGCAGCAGCCGGCCCTGCGCCACGGTGAACCCGGCCGAGATCAGCTGCGAAGCCAGCACCAGGCCATCGCCGGCGAGCGTCGCGCCGCCGCCCTTGCCGCTGGCGACAAGGCCGACGCCCACCAGCGAAACGGCGAACCCGGCCCAGGCCACCGGCCTGGCCATGGTGCGCTGCCATACCGCGGTGATGATCGCGATGAGCACGGGCGTGGCGCCCATGATCAGCGCCGCATGGGTGACGCTGGTACGCACGATGCCCAGGTTCTGCAGCAGCACCGAACCGCCGTAGCCCACCGCGCCGCTGGCCAGCACGGCCGGACGGCACACGGCGCGGACCTTGTCCCTGCCCGCAACGAGCAGCAGGACGGCCGCTGCGACGCCGAACCGCGCGAACGCTAGCCAGGCCGGCCCCAGCCAGACCAGTGCCAGCTTCGACAGCGGCACCGTGGTGCCCCACAGCACCCCGGCGGCGATCAGCGCCGCGAAGACGAGACGACGGTTGTTGGTCATGCATCCAGAGTCACCGACGCCTGCATAAAGAACGCTGTTCGCGCGATTAGACGAGATAATATTTGGCAGTATGGCGGTTGAGCTTGATGACATTGACATAGAACTGCTCGGCGAGCTGCAGGTCGACGCGGACCGGACGAACGTGGAGCTCGCCCGGCTGGTCGGGCTTTCGCCGGCGGCGACGCTGAACCGGGTTCGCCGGCTGAAGGAGTCGGGCGTCATCCGCGTGATCAGCGCCCGCCTCGATCCGGTGGCAGCCGGGTTCCCGCTCCAGCTCTATGTGGCCGCCACGCTCGGCAGCCACGACGCGCGCGCCAGCCGAGTGTTCGAGGACCAGGTCCGTGCGATACCGGAGATCGTCGCCGCAGACATCGTCGCCGGGGAGATGGACTACCTGCTCACGGTCGTGGCCCGGAACGTCACGGAGTTGCAGCAGGTTCTCGTCGCGCTGGCGACCAGGGGCGGGCAGCGGCTGGTGACCTACCTGCGGCTGGAGGAGGTCAAGCCGCCGTCGCAGCTGCCGCTCGAGCCGGCCGAGCCGGTCCCGGCCCGCCCAGTACGCCGGGCGCGCCGACCCGCCGGAGTCGCCCCCACTATCGTTGAATCAGCAAGCGGCGTCGCAAATGCTGACCGGCCAGAGGCGTGACCCGCCCGGGATTTCCGGCTTCCTGGGCCTTCACGAGGCAAAGGCCGCAGCGTAGCGTCTGGTCGGGAACGCGTCCCGCCGCGGGCCGCACGCGGCCCGGCCGTGGACTGCTCGCGGTCTCGATGTCAGCAGCCAATGAGGGGGGCCATGACTGCCAGCAGCGCCATCGGAGGCCGTTCGCGGAACCTGATCCTGGCGGCGATGATCTTCGCGGTCGCGATGACCTTCATCGACCAGACGATCGTGTCCATCGCCGTGCCCAACATCCAGCGGGAGCTGGGGCTGACCAGCACCGGCGTGCAGTGGATGGTCAACGCCTATTTGCTGTCGCTCAGCGCGCTGTTCGCGTTCGGCGGCCGGCTGGCCGACACAATGGGCCACCGGCGGATGGTGACGCTCGGCGTGATCGTGTTCGCCGTCGCGTCGGCGCTGTGCGGGCTGACCCCGAAGGGCTCGTTCGCCGAGGCGTGGATCGTGATCTTCCGGGTCGTGCAGGGCGCGGGCGGGGCGATCATGTTCCCGGCCGCGCTCGCCATCGTGGTGCAGACCTTCGAGCTGCGCCAGCGCGGCAAGGCCCTGGCCCTTTTCTTCGGCATCGCGGGCGGCCTGACCGCGATCGGCCCGGTCCTGGGCGGTTTTCTCACCCAGTGGACCTGGCGGGCGATCTTCTGGGTGAACATCCCGGTCGCGCTGATCGCGCTGGCGCTGATCTTCATTTCCAAGCCGGTCACCGACCACAAGCCGGCCCGGATCGACTACCGCGGCCTGGTCCTGATCGCTGCCGGGGTGTCGCTGAGCGTGTTCGGCTTCCAGCAGTCGAACATCTGGGGCTGGCACAACCCGCTGATCTGGCTGTCCATCGCGGTCGGCCTGGCGCTGCTCGTCGTGTTCTACTTCGTCGAGGTCCGCACCGAATCGCCACTGATGCGGGTCAGCATCTTCCGGATCCGGCCGTTCCTGGTTGAGAACATGGTGCTCGGCATCACCAACCTGGTGTTCATCCCGGTGTTCTTCTTCGGCAGCGAGTACGCCCAGATCTCGCTGGCGAAGTCGTCCTCCCAGGCAGGCGTCATCCTGCTGTTCTTCTTCATCGGCTTCGTCATCGCCGCGCAGATCGGCGGGCGGATGCTGGACCGGATCGGGGCCAAGCGCCCGGTCGTGATCGGCTGCGTGCTCGGCGCCGTCGGGTTTTTCCTGTGGGCAGGGAAGGTCACCGACCTCAACTTCAGCGCGCAGCAGTGGTACATCATCCTGGCCGGCGCCGGCATGGGCTTCATGCTCGGACCGTCCAGCACCGACGCGGTCAACCGGGCCAGCCGGCTCACTTACGGCGAGGCCACCGGCATCACCCAGACCGTCCGCAACTACGCCGCCAGCATGGGCCTGGCCATCCTGGGCACGATCCTGGTCACCGTGATGCGCAGTCACGTCACCAGCTCGCTGATCTCCCTTTACCACCTGCCGAGCAGCAAGGCGGCCGCCGAGGCGGCGAGCCTGTCGCAGTCGCACGGCAGCGGCAGCGGGAGCGGGGGTGTGGCATCGATCCCGCACTTCTACCGGGTCGACTTCGCCCAGTCCACGCAGACCGTGCTGTACGTGATGGCCGCGATCATGGCGGCCGCCGCCGTCGTGGCGATTCTCGGCCTGCGCGGCGGGGTGCAGCGGGACATCGGAGGCGAGGCCCAGGAGCCCGCACAGGAGTCCGCCGCCATCGACAACCCTTGACCGGATGACGGGCCGTTACGCGACGCCAGCGGCTATCTCGGCTGGTGAGCGCGAACGATGAGAGTGGCGGTCTCGCGGGCGATGCTGTTGATCTCGCGGCTGCTGAGGGGCTCGATGCCGCGCAGCGAGCGAACCTGGGCCTCGACGGCGGCGAGCCAGACGAACTGCCGCGCGGCCGTCTGCGGGTCGGGGACGGTGAGTGTGCCGCGGCGCTCGCAGTCGGCGAGGTAGGCGGCGATCGCGGCGATGAGGCTCTGGCCGCGCTCGTCGTCGCGCCAGGAGCGCTGCAGCTCGGGGTGGTGGGTTAGCTCGGCGATCGTGAGCCGATGCAGCGCGGCGATCTCGGGCGCGGTGACGCCGCGGATCAGCCATTTGGCGGCGGCGGTCAGATCGGCCTGGGGATCCCCGGTGTCGGTGATCAGGTCGGCCCGGTCGAGGGGACTGGCGGCGTGGGCATGCTCGACCACGGCCAGGAAGAGCCGCTGCTTGTCACCGAAGTGCCCGTAGACGGTCTGCTTGCCCACGCCGGCGGCCTCGGCGATGGCGTCGACGCTGGCGCGGGCGTAGCCCTCGCGCAAGAACACCTCGGTCGCGGCTTTAAGGATCGCGGCGTGCTTGGCCGGTGATCGCCGGTCTCGGCCCGGCTGCGCAGAGCCGGAGGCAGCGAGTGTCGCCATGACCGTCAGCCTACCAGCTTGCTAGACGAGACCGTTCCGTCTAATCTAAACGGAACTTGACCGTCTAGTCTTATTGGGGAGTGGTTCGGTGACCGCGTCGGCGACGGCAGCCCACGGCCCGGCAGACGATCCGAGTGGCGGCCCCGGGCCATCCCCAGGCCCGGGACGGGATCGTCTCGATCCCGTCCTGATCAAGCTGGCCCTGGTGCTGATGCTCGGCTCGCTCGCATCCGGCCTGGACACCACGATCGTCAACGTCGCGCTGGACCGGCTCGGCCGCAGCTTCGGCGTCTCGGTGGCGACGGTGCAGTGGGTGAGCACCGGGTACCTGCTAGCGCTGACCATCACCATGCCGCTGACCGGATGGGCCACCCGCCGGTTCGGGGCGCGAGCGATGTGGCTGGCTTCCCTGGGAACGTTCCTGCTCGGGTCGATGCTGTGCGGGATCGCCTGGTCGATGCCGGCGCTGATCGCCTTCCGGGTGCTCCAGGGACTCGGGGGCGGGATGCTCCTGCCGCTGGTCCGGGTGATCCTCGGCCAGGCCGCGGGCAAGGAGCGGATGGGGCGGGCCATGGTGTTCGTCGCCGTCCCTGGCGGCCTGACCCCGGTGCTCGGGCCGATTCTCGGCGGGCTGGTCGTCAGCGCCCTCGGCTGGCGGTGGGCGTTCTACATCAACGCACCCATCTGCCTTCTCGGCCTCGTGCTGGCCTGGCGACTGGTGCCCGGCGGCGAGCGCGGCGCCCGCCGGAGCCGGCTCGACCTGACGGGCCTCGGCCTGCTGGCGGCCGGGCTCGCCGCGGTCACGGACGGGCTGTCCGAGGCCGGCAATCACGGCAGCTTCGCCGTCCCCGCCGCATGGCTGCCACTGGCCGCCGGAGGGGCAGCGCTGGCCGGTTACACCGCTCACGCACTCGTCGGCCGGATCGAGCCCATCATCGACCTGCGGCTCTTCACCGTGCGGGCGTTCACCGCCTCGTCGGTCCTGCAGTTCCTGCTCGGCGGTTCACTATTCGGTTCGGTGTTTCTGCTGCCGCTGTACTACCAGCAGGTCCGGCATGCCAGCGTGCTGGAGGCCGGACTGCTTCTCGCCCCGCTCGGCGCGGGCATGAGCCTGGCCATGACCTACACCGGCAAGCTCATCGACCGGACCGGCGCCGAGCGCGCGATCTCTCTCGCCGCCATGGTCCTGGCCATCGCCGGCCTCGTGCCCTACGCCCTCGTCGGCATTACCGCCAACCAGGCCGTGCTCGCCGCTGGCCTGTTCATCACCGGTCTCGGTCAGGGGGCGGTCAAGCTGACCGCCTTCACCGTTACCTACCAGGGCCTGGCACCGGACCAGGTGGCGCCGGCCACCAGCGCCAACCGCATCCTGCAGCAACTCGGCGGGGTGCTCGGCACCGTGACGCTCGCGCTCATCCTGCAGCAGAATGCCGCCACCAGCGCCACAGCGGTGGCGTTCGGGCACACCTTCGCCTGGGTGCTCGGCCTCACCGCACTCGCGGTTCTGCCCGCCCTTGCCCTGCCGCCACGAATCGCCCGCGACTAGATGTAGTCGGCGAAGTCGCGCAGCAGCGCCGACTTGGGCTTGGCGCCGAGCACCTGCTTGACGACTTCGCCGCCGGAGAAGACGTTCATCATCGGAACGGCCATGACCTGGTACTTCTGGGCGGTGGCCGGGTTCTCGTCGATGTTGAGCTTGACGACGTCGATCTCGTCGGCGTGCTCCGCGGCTATCTCGGCGAGCACCGGGGCCACCATGCGGCACGGGCCGCACCACTCCGCCCAGTACTCGACGATCACCGGCTTGGAGTTCTTCAGGACGTCGGCCTCGAAGCTCGCGTCGGTGACGGCCTTGATCTCTCCCATGCTCATCGTTCCTTCCTGTTCACGTCGGTATCGGCCAGGCGCAGCGCCACGCAGTCGTCGCCGTCGCCGTGCTCGCACACCTGAACCAGGCGGCGCAGCTTGCACCGGAGCACGGCGAGATCCCTGGCCTGTTGTTCGATCGCCTCGAGCTTGGCCTGAGCAGCCCGGACAATCTCGTCGGTGGACCGCGCCTCGGCGGGCCCCAGCAGCTCCCCGATCTCACCCAGCGTGAACCCCAGCTGCCGCGCGCGGCGGATGAACGCCAGCCGCCACCGGTCGGCCTCGAAGTACTCACGGAAACCGGAGTTCTGGCGCTCCGGCAACGTCAGCAGCCCGCGCCTCTGGTAGAAGCGCACGGTCTCGACGCCGACCCCCTCGGCGGCGGCGAACTTCCCGATCGTCAGTCCAGCCATGGTCCCAAAGCTAGCCGCCGCACCCCGGTACGGAGTCAAGCCGCAGCCGGCCGAACCATCAACCGGGTCCCGAGCCGGAACCTGGCCGAACCATCAACCGGGCCCCGAGCCGGAACCTGGCGAAGCATCCACCGGGCCCCGTGGCCGAACCTGGCCGAAGCATCCACCGTCCCCGTGGATTTGAGCGTTTGCTTTGATAATCTGATTAAGAGTTCTGGACGGCGCGTGTACGCGCATGACAGTGCGGGAGGCGGGATGGCCAAGGCGGGTCCGCGGCGGACTGCCGCGCCCGGCGGCCAGGGCCGGTCGGCGGCAACGCGAGCGGCGCTGGTCGAAGGGGCGATCGAGGCGCTGAAGACAGTGGGCTTCGCCGGAGCGAGTGCCAGAGAGATCGCTCGGCTGGCTGGATGCAACCAGACGCTGGTCTTCTACCACTTCGGCACCGTCACCGACCTGCTGCTCGCCGGGCTCGACGCGATCAGCGAGCGACGCATGGCCGCGTACCGCGGGGTACTCGAGCACGCCGAGTCCCTGAGCGACCTGGTCGCGTCTGCGCGGTCCATCTTCACCGAGGACCTGGACTCCGGGCACGTGACCGTGCTGGTCGAGATGATCGCCGGAGCGAGGTCGGTTCCCGGCCTCGGCGAGCAGGTCGCGGCCCGGGTGGCCCCGTGGCGTGAGTTTGCGGAGACAGCGGTGCGCCGCGGGCTGGCGTCGTCGCCGCTCGCGCGGCTGCTGCCCGCCAAGGACGTGGCGCACGCGGTGGTCGCCGGATTCCTCGGCCTCGAGCAGCTCGCCAACCTGGATGGGGACCGCGCCGCGGCGCTCTCGCTGTTCGACCGGGCAGGCACGCTGGCTCTGCTGGCCGACATGGCTGGCGCGCTGCCCTGGGGCGAAATGCCGGGCGATCAGTCAGGAGGCTCACAATGACGCAGCCAGCAACCCAGATCGACGTCGTTACCGGTGCGTTCAGCTACTCCGGTGCCGCCGTTGCACGGGAGTTGCGCGCCGCCGGGCATCAGGTGCGGACGCTCACCGGGCATCCCGGGAGTGCTCCGGCCGGCACCGACATCGACGCGCGCCCGCTGGACTTCACCGATCCAGCGGGACTCGCCGAATCGATGCGGGGTGCGCACACGCTGTACAACACCTACTGGGTGCGGTTCCCGCACGGCAGCGTCGATCATCAGGTCGCCGTCGAGAACAGCCGGGTGCTGTTCGAGGCGGCGCAGCGGGCAGGCGTGCAGCGCATCGTGCACACCTCGATCACGAACCCGAGCCCGGACTCGCCGTACCCATACTTCCGCGGCAAGGCAGCGGTCGAGCGGATCCTGGCCGGGACCGGGGTGCCGTGCGCGATCGCCCGGCCCGCGATCCTGTTCGGCGGCAACGGGGTGCTCGTGAACAACATCGCGTGGCTGCTGCGGCGCGTGCCGGTGTTCGCGATCGGCGGCCGCGGCGAGTACCGGGTCCGCGGCATTCACGTCGACGACCTGGCGCGGTTGTACGTCAGGCTCGGCGCCGGCGACGACACGGTTACGCTCGACGCAGTCGGGCCGCAGAGCGTGACATTCCGCCAGATGGTCGACGCTATCCGGGCCGCGGTGGGCAGCCGCGCCGTCGTCGTCGGCGTTCCCCCGTCGGCGCTGTTTGGCCTCTCTTCGGTACTCGGCACGGCCCTGCGCGACACGCTGCTGACCCGCGAGGAGTACCGTGCCATGGCCGACGGGCTGGCCGACTCGGCGGCGCCGGCGACTGGGGAGACCGTGTTCACCGACTGGGTCGCGGCGCACGGCGCGGAGCTGGGCCGCAGCTACGCCAACGAGCTTGACCGGCACTTCCGGCAGGCCCGGGCCGCCTGACCGGCCTCTGGGGCCTACCGCCACGAAGACGGCATACCGAGGCTGTACCTCGGACCGGGCCGATGCCAGAATGCTAAGACCGCGGCGGTGGGTCCCGTTCGCCGCCGCCAACGGCCCTACCAGGCCAAACACCGGAAGGCGAGCGACCAAAACATGAGCATTCTCGGTACCAGGGTGGTGCGGACCGAGGACCCGCGGTTGCTGACCGTGGGCGGCACCTACGTGGACGACTTGCGGGTCCCCGAGCTGACCGACGCGGCCCGGGTCACGTTCGTACGCAGCCCGATGGCCCACGCGAAGATAACCGGCATGGACACCGACGCGGCCCGTCAAGCTCCGGGCGTTCTCGCGGTGCTGACCATCCAGGACATGGACGACCTGGTGCCCCCGCCGCCCCCCGAGCCGGGCAGCGAGGTCAGTGAGGGTGCGCCGATGCCGCTTGGCGGCGTGTGGTCGGAGCCACTGCTGGCGGTGGACCGGGTCAGGTACGTCGGCGAGCCCGTGGCGATGGTCATCACCAGCGACAGCTACCAGGGCGAAGACGCCGCCGAGCTGGTCAGCGTCGACTATGAGCCGCTGCCCGCGGTGATCGGCGTCGCCGGCGCGCTGCAGACCGAGACGCTGCTGTTCGACGCCACCGACTCGAACATGCCGGTGAATTCGGGAGATGACGCGGACGACGCGATCTTCGAGGGCTGCGACGCGGTCGTCGAGCGGACGATCGTGAACCAGCGGCTCGCCCCGATGCCGATGGAGGGACGCGCCGCGGCCGCCTGGTTCGCCGACGGAAAGCTGACCTACTGGGTGAGCACGCAGAACGCGCAGATCAGCCGGTTCATCCTGGCCGGAGCGCTGGGCATGGACCCGGCCACGATCCGGGTCATCACCCCGGACGTCGGCGGCGGGTTCGGCGCCAAGGTCGGCATCGACCGGGACGCGATCCTGGTCGCCTGGGCGGCCAGGAAGACCGGCCGGGCGCTGCGCTGGGTGGAGACGCGCAGCGAGAATCTGGTCGGGATGACGCACGGCCGCGCCCAGGAGCAGACCATCAAGCTGGGCGGCACGAAGGACGGCCGGGTGCTCGCCTACCGGCTCGACGTGGTGCAGGACACCGGCGCGTACCCGCGGATGAGCGGTTTCCTGCCGTTCCTCACCAAGCTGATGGCGGTGGGCCCGTACGACATACCTCGCGTGCAGACCCACTCCCGGGTGGTGGTGACCAACACCACGCCGATCTCGGCCTATCGCGGCGCCGGCCGACCCGAGGCGACGGCCGCTGTCGAGCGCGCCATCGACCTGTTCGCCGCCGAGATCGGCATGGACCCGGCCGAGGTGCGGCGGAAGAACCTGATCCCGCCGGACAAGTTCCCCTACTCGACGCCGACCGGCGCGACGTACGACACCGGGGACTACGTCACGGCCCTGGACAAGGTGCTGGCCGCAGCGGGCTACGCCGAGCTACGCGCAGAGCAGCAGCAGCGCCGGGAACGCGGCGACGTGCTGCAGCTCGGCATCGGACTGGCCAGCTACGTCGAGATCACGGCGGCGGACGCGGCGGCCGGGGAGACCGCCCGGCTCACGGTGCATGGCGACGGTACCGCCACCGTGTACACCGGCAGTTCCGCGCACGGCCAGGGGCATCACACGGCGTGGGCCATGCTCGTCGAGGCCGAACTCGGGATCCCGATGCCCAACGTCACCGTGATTCACGGCGACACCGATCTGATCCCCGAGGGCATCGGGACGTACGGGTCACGGTCGCTGCAGCTTGGCGGGGTCGCCGTGCACAAGGCCGCGCTCGACGTCAAGGAGCAGGCCCGGCGTGTAGCGGCTGACATGCTCGAGGCCGCCGAGGCCGACCTGGAACTGGACGCCGGCAGCGGGACCTGGCAGGTCCGCGGCGACCCGGGCACGGGCCGGACTTGGGCGGACGTCGCGACCCACGCGGGCGAGGACGGCCTCATGGCCTACGTCCAGTACGCCGGGGGCGGCGCGACGTTCCCGTTCGGCAGCCACGTGGCCGTTGTCGAGATCGACACCGAGACCGGCAAGGTGCGGCTGATCAGGCACGTGACCGTGGATGACGCCGGGATTGTGGTCAATCCGGTGCTGGCCGAGGGGCAGCGGCACGGCGGCATCGCCCAGGGTGTGGCGCAGGCGCTGCTCGAGGAGATGATCTACGACGCCGACGGCAACCCCCTCACCGGCACTCTCGCCGACTACGCCGCGATCACCGCGGCGGAGCTGCCGAGCTTCGAGCTAGTGCAGAGCGAGACGCCGACGGACGTCAACCCGCTCGGGGTTAAGGGAATCGGCGAAGCCGGGACGATCGGCGCCACCCCGGCCGTCCAGAACGCCGTCGTCGACGGGGTCAGCCACCTCGGCGTCCGGCACATTGACATGCCGACCACGCCAGTCAGGGTGTGGGCCGCTATTGACGAGGCAACGCAGAACGGAGAGACCCCGTGAAGGTCACGATCAAGGTCAACGGCAGCCAGATCGCGGCCGAGGTGGCCGACCGCACACTGCTTGTGCACTTCCTGCGCGAGGTGGCAAACCTCACAGCGACCAACGTTGGCTGCGACAGCACGTCCTGCGGTGCGTGCACGGTGCTGCTGGACGGCAAGTCGGTGAAGTCCTGCACCGTGCTCGCCGCCCAGGCCGACGGGTCCGAGGTCACGACCGTCGAGGGGCTCGCCGACGGTTCCGGCGAGATGCACCCGGTGCAGGCCGCCTTCCACGCCGAGCACGGGCTGCAGTGCGGGTTCTGCACACCGGGCATGGTGATGGCCTCGGTCTCGCTGCTGGCGGAGAACCCCTCGCCCACCGAGGAAGAGGTCAGGACGGCGCTCGAGGGCAACCTGTGCCGCTGCACCGGCTACCACAACATCGTCCGGGCGGTGCTGGCGGCCGCCCCGGCGCTTCGCGAGAGGCGGTCCGCGTGATCCCGGCGCAGTTCACCTACAAGCGGGCCTTCTCTGTTGACGAGGCCCTTGACCTGGCGGCGCAGGACGGGGACGACGCCAAGTTCCTGGCCGGAGGCCACTCGCTGCTGCCGCTGATGAAGCTGCGCCTCGCGGTGCCCGAGGTCCTGATCGACATCGGCAGGCTCCACGAGCTCCGCTACGTCCGCGAGGAGGACGGCCACATCGCGGTGGGCGCGCTCACCAGTCACGACGAGCTTTCCCGGTCTGGCCTGCTGGCCAGCGAGCTGCCGCTGCTCGCGCACGCGGCCGCTCAGGTCGGCGACCCCCAGGTCCGGCACCGCGGCACGATCGGTGGCTCCCTGGTGCACGCCGATCCAGCCGCCGACCTGCCCGCCGTGGTCCTGGCCCTGGACGCGACGCTGGTGACCCGCGGCCCGTCCGGCAGCAGGGAAATCCCGGTCGCCGGCTTCTTCCAGAGCCTGTTCGAGACCGTGCTCGAGCCCGGCGAGCTGCTGACCGAGATCCGGATCCCCAAGCCAGAGACGCCCACGCGATGGGCGTTCCAGAAGTTCACCAAGCGCGCGATCGACTATGCGATCGTCGGCGTGGCGGTCCAGGGCGGCAACGTGGCGCTGGTGAACATGGCCCAGACGCCAGTGCGGGCCGCGGCGGTCGAGCAGGCCCTGGCCGACGGAGCCGGGCCGCGGGGCGCCGCAGCACACGCCGCGGAGGGCACAAGCCCGTCCGCAGACATCAACGCCGACCGCGGTTACCGCGAGCACCTCGCGCGGGTGCTCGTCGGCCGGGCGCTCGAGGAGTCGCAGGCGCGGGCCTGACCTGCGGGGGGCGGAGCCCCCGGCTCAGTGCTCGTGAATCAGGACCCCGCGGATGTTTTTGCCTTCGAGCAGATCCTGGTACCCCTGATTGACCTCGTCGAGGCGGTACCTGGTGGTGATCAGCTCGTCCAGCTTGAGCCTGCCCGCCCGGTACAGGTCGAGCATCAGCGGGATGTCGTCGAACGGGTTGCCGCCGCCGAACAGCGCGCCCTCGATCCGCTTCTGGAACAGGGTGAGCTCGAAGCTGGACAGGTGGATGTTCTTCTTGCCGGGCCCGGCCAGCCCTGTGACGACCACGGTGCCGTGCTTGCGTATGGCCGCGAAGGCCGCGTCGATCACCTCGTCGTCGACCACGCCAACGGTGATCAGGGCTTGGTCGGCCCCGACGCCGCGGGTGAGCTCGGTGACCAGCTGCTGGGCCTGCTCCGCGTCCGCGGCGCTGTGCGTGGCGCCAAGCCACTCGGCGACCTCGCGCTTGTTCGGCAGGGGATCCACCGCGATGATGTTGATCGCCCCGGCGATCGAGGCGCCCTGCACCGCGTTGATCCCGACGCCGCCGATACCGTAGATCACCACCGTGTCACCCGGCCGCACGCCGCCGAGGTTGACCGAGGTGCCGAAGCCGGTCGGCACCCCGCACCCGACCAGAACCACCGTCTCGAGTGGCAGGTCGTCGTCCACCTTGATGCACGAGTGCTCCGACAACGTCGACCATTGGGAGAACGTGCCGAGCAGGCACATCTGACCGAAGTCCTCGCCTCCCGCGTGGAATCGGAACGTGCCGTCGGGCAGGCAGTTATCGACGAACAGGGCGCCGAGGTCGCACAGGTTGGTCTGGCCGCGGGCGCAGAACCGGCAGTGGCCGCAGGCCGGCAGGAACGAGCAGACGATGTGATCGCCGGGCTTCAGCCGGCTGACCCCGGGGCCCACCTCCTCGACGATTCCGGCCCCCTCGTGGCCGCCGACGATGGGGTACCTGACCGGGATATCGCCGGTTCGCAGGTGATCATCCGAGTGGCAGAGCCCGGACGCGACGAAGCGAACGAGCACCTCACCGGCCTTGGGCGGATCCAGCTCAAGCTCGATGACCTCCCACTGCTTGCCGACATCGCGAAGCACCGCTGCCCTGGTCTTCATCGGCTCTCCTTCCGCCCTGGCCGACCCGGTCTGTCATGCTGCGGGCGCGCCATGGCGTCATTGTGAAACACCCCAGGAACGCCCGCCACGGGTGTTTCTGCCTCGCGGGACTGCGGTTGGCAATGGCCGTTTCAGCGAGTGACAAGCGTCCGGCGTGATCGCGGCGGCTGGGGCGCTGCCGACGGGCTGGACCACCCGGACCCGCACCGGCGCGGCGCGGCACGCCGAGCAGCGAGTCCTAGGAAATAAGCGGAAGAAACCGGAAGAATATGAGACATAGACTGCGACATTGATTCATCATTGTTCCGATGGACCGGTCAGAGGATCCGACGGTGGCTGCTCTGGCCGGCGAGCCGGAGGCGGCGTCAGCTGCGTCGCTGGGTGCTCAGCTGGAGGCGGCACTGGTTGCCGCGCAACACGGTAACCCCGACGCGTTCCGGCTCCTGTACCGCGACACCCAACCCCGGCTGCTGCGCTACCTGCACGCCCTGACCGGCGACGACGCCGAAGACATCGCCTCAGAAACCTGGCTGCACATCGCCCGCGACCTGCACACCTTCCACGGCAACCACGACGCCTTCCGCGGCTGGGCCGCCACCATCGCCCGCCACCGCGCCCTCGACCACCTGCGCCGCCACACCCGCCGCCCCCCGGCCATCCCCGTCCCCGCCGAAGACCTCGCCGGCCTCGCCGCCGCAGACGACACCGCCAGCACCGCCATCGACACCCTCACCACCACCGCCGCCATCCGCCTCATCGCCACCTTGCCCCCCGACCAAGCCGAAGCCGTGCTCCTGCGCGCCGTCCTCGGCCTGGACGCCACCCGCGCCGCCGCCGTCCTGGGCAAACGACCCGGCGCCGTCCGCACCGCCGCCCACCGCGGCCTGCGCACCCTCGCCCGCCACCTCGACCAGACACCCCGCAGGAGGAGTGATGCGAACGCAGGTGTGACACAACCGGAGAACTTGGCGCTGAGAGACATGAGATGAGCACACACGATTCCCGCCGGATCTCCCGGAAGGCTGCCGAGCAGCTTCTCGGCGGCACCGCCGTTCCGGGCGCAGGCCCAGACCCGCTGGTCCGCGTCCTCGCCGCTGCTGCGGCACCCGGACACGAGCCGGAACTGGCCGGTGAGGCAAAGGCGGTCACCGCGTTCCAGGCGCATCATCTCGTTCCCGTTACCACGCCACGGAGAGGGCAGATGATCAAGTCCCCGGTTGCAAAACTTCTTACCGCCAAGGCCGTCGCCGCGACGCTCGCCGTCTTCGTAACCGGCGGCGTGGCGCTCGCCGCGAGCACCGGCGCCCTGAGTGGACCCACGTCAAGCCAGCCATCCGGCACCAGCCAGCCCACAGCCCCGCCGACTGGCACCGCCACATCGTCACCGGGTGCGCCGACGGGCCTGGCGAATCTCTGCCACACCCTCGCCTCTCAGGTCGCCTCGATCCCGTCAGCGCAGGTCAGCGCCAGCATCGGCAGCCAGGCCGGTCTAGAGCAGGCCCTGGGGAGCCCGGCGCTTGGCCAGGTGGTGAGCGGCTCCAGCTACGCATCCCTGGTGAGCGCCGCGAACGTCAGCACCGCCGTGCCCGACTACTGCGCGCTCCTGCTCGGCCTGCCGCAGCTTCCGCAGCCGGGCGACCTGACCCAGCTTCCCGCATCGATCCTGATCGAGATCCTGCCCGCGATGCAGGCCTCGGCACTTGGCAGCATTCTCACCTCACTACCAGCGCCGACGCTGGCGGAGGTGCTTGGCGAGCTGCCGGTCACCGGCCTGTCCCAGGTCCTCACCACCCTGCCAGCCGGGACGCTGTCCCAGGTTCTCACCACCCTGCCGGCCACCGGGCTGACGCAGGTGCTCACCACGCTGCCGGCAAGTGCGCTGACGCAGGTGCTCACCATGCTGCCCGCCTCGGGCCTGACCCAGGTGCTCACGACATTGCCGGCCGCCGGGCTGGCACAGGTCCTCACCACGCTGCAGGCGAGCGCGCTGTCCAGCGTCCTGACCACCCTGCCCGCCACCGGCCTCGCCCAGGTGCTCACCACATTGCAGGCAAGTGCGCTGTCCCAGGTGCTCACCGCCTTGCCCGCCCCCGGGCTGGCACAGATCCTGACCACACTGCAGGCGAGCGCGCTGTCCAACGTCCTGACCACGCTGCCCGCCACCGGCCTCGCCCAGGTGCTCACCACGCTGCAGGCAAGTGCGCTGTCCCAGGTGCTCACCACGCTGCCGGAGGCGGGACTGGCCCACGTGCTCACCAGCCTGCCCGCCGCCCCCCGGTCGCAGGTACTGACCACTCTGCCCGCAATCGGCCTGGGCCAGGTGCTGACCACGCTGCCGACCGCGCCCCTGGCACAGGTTCTCGGCGGCCTGCCGGCCGGCGCACTGCCCAAGGTCCTGGGTGAGCTGCCGACCTCGGCGCTGTCCCAGGTCCTCTCCGAGCTGCCGGCCTCGTTGCTCGGCCAGCTGCCCGCGTCGCTGCTCTCGCATCTGCCGGTGGGCTAGGCACCGAGGCGCAGCTACGTGCGGGCGGGACGGTGGATCCCCTGCCGCCGTCCCGCCCGCTCGGGGAGATCGACCAGCGGCGCACAGCCGACCCAGAACCAGACATCCCGGAGGGCACCCCGGTGAGCCTGCCCCATGGCGCTCCGGACGGAGGGCCGCGCCACACGAGGCAGCCGGCCAGCGTGCCGCAGCAGCGGCGCGCGACGGTATCGGTCGCCGAGGCACTGCGAGCGCAGTTCCCGCTGCACGCCGAGGCTGGCCCACGACCCGCACGGATCCCGGTCGCCGAGGCACTGCGGTCGCGGTTTCCGCAGCCGCGGACCTCTGCAGAGGACGATTACGCGCTCGCCAGCACTCGCGGCACTGCCCGGCCTGCGCTGCCGCGGCGAATCCGCGGCATCCCGGTCCCGGCCAGGCAGGCCCAGCCCGTCAGCACTGCGCTCTTGCGCCGGGTCCTCGATGGCCTGCAACGGCTTTGAGCGCCCGGCGGCGACCGATGGATACAGCAGTGACGGCCGTCGCTGACGCCGACCTGGATTCCGCCGACGCGGATGGACCTAGCCCGGCCGGCGAGCCGGAGGCGGCGTCAGCTGCGTCGCTGGGTGCTCAGCTGGAGGCGGCACTGGTTGCCGCGCAACACGGTAACCCCGACGCGTTCCGGCTCCTGTACCGCGACACCCAACCCCGGCTGCTGCGCTACCTGCACGCCCTGACCGGCGACGACGCCGAAGACATCGCCTCAGAAACCTGGCTGCACATCGCCCGCGACCTGCACACCTTCCACGGCAACCACGACGCCTTCCGCGGCTGGGCCGCCACCATCGCCCGCCACCGCGCCCTCGACCACCTGCGCCGCCACACCCGCCGCCCCCCGGCCATCCCCGTCCCCGCCGAAGACCTCGCCGGCCTCGCCGCCGCAGACGACACCGCCAGCACCGCCATCGACACCCTCACCACCACCGCCGCCATCCGCCTCATCGCCACCTTGCCCCCCGACCAAGCCGAAGCCGTGCTCCTGCGCGCCGTCCTCGGCCTGGACGCCACCCGCGCCGCCGCCGTCCTGGGCAAACGACCCGGCGCCGTCCGCACCGCCGCCCACCGCGGCCTGCGCACCCTCGCCCGCCACCTCGACCAGCCGTGATCGCATCACCCTGCGACCGAAAGGGAGGACTGAGCATCATGAAAAAGGGGCTGTTGTCCCAGACGCGCAAGGCCCGCAGCGGCCACGCGGCCAGATCGGTTTTCTGCCGCTGCCGCTCGGCCGGAGCAGCCGAGCCGACGGACGGCCAGGATGCGAGCAACGTCGTCTGGGTCTACGCCGTCACCACCGAGGTCGAAACCGAGCAGCTGTCCGGCGTTACCGGCGTCGCCGGGGAGCCGGTCCGGGCGGTGACCGAAGCGGGCCTCTCCGCGGTGGTCGGCACGGTCGGCGACACCGGCCACGGCGATAGGCCGCTCACGAGGCTTCTCGTCGGCCTGACCGCGATCGAAACCGCCGGGCGCGCGCACCACCAGGTGATAGCGAGCCTGGCTGAGGACAACCCCGTCCTGCCGGTCCGCCTGGCCACGGTTTACCCGGACGATGGAACGATCCGCAGGCAGCTCGCCGAGCGCCGCGCTGAGCTCGCGGTGGTGGTGGAATCGTTTCGCGGCACGCAGGAGTGGGGGGTGAAAGTGTATGTAGATCCATACGGCCAGCCCGTCGGGCCGCGCGTACCGGACGACATGCCTGCCCTGGAGCCACTCTGGCTTCAGGCGGAAGCGTGCGCCGAGGAGATCGGCCAGGCGCTCAGCGACATCGCCGTGGCGACCCGGCGCCGTCCCTCGCCGGACCCACGGTTCGGCGCCGACTCGGGATGGATGGTGCTGAACGGCGCATACCTGCTCGAGACCGAGCGCGCCGACGAGTTCGCCGAGATCGTGGCGTCGGTCATCGACGACCACGCCGCGCTCCGCGCCGACGTGACCGGCCCGTGGCCGCCGTATTCGTTCGCAGCGGGGGACGATCTGTGACCGCATCGGCCACGAGGGCCGGACCTGGCTGCGGCCGCCCACGGAAGCGGGACCGTTCCACGGAGCGATGGCAGGGAACGGCCCCGCGCAGCCTTGATTGCACCGCATTGCCGCCCAAAAGCGGTAACGGATCGCTAGCGTCCAGCTAGCGGCGCGTTAACTCCTCGTGTCGCTTGGGCGCCTTACTAGGTGCGCGGCAGACCAAAGCCCCAGTTCAGGATCTTGGTTGCGGCGACGGCACCGGTCTCCGGGCTGGTGGCCGGGCTGCCGAGGACGACGCCGATCAGGTTCAGCCCGTCCCGCGACGCCGAGAAGAGCAGGCAATGCAGGGCGACGTTGGTGAACCCGGTCTTGATCCCGGTGGCGCCCGGGTACGTGCCGATCAGATCGTTGTCGTTGTTCCACCAGTAGGCGTGGTGCCCGGGACCCTTGTGCAGCTGGTAAAACGGCTGCGCCACGATCGAACGGAACACGGCCGACTTCATCGCAGCAATGCCCAGCGTGAGCAGGTCGGCCGGGGTGGAGAAGGTCGAGAACTCGGTGGGGTACGGCAGCCCGTCCGGGCTGGTGAAGCGCGTGTGCAGCATGCCCAGCTGCTTGGCCGTCTCGTTCATCTTGGCCAGGAACGCCGACATACCGGGGCCGTACGCCATGGCCAGCGTGTAGGCGGCGTCGCAGCCCGACGGAAGCAGCATCGCCTCGAGCAGTTCCTGCGCCGTTACCACGTCACCGGGAATCAGGCCCGCGCTCTCCCCGCCGTACTTTGACACGTACGCGATCACGGACTTTGGCACGCGGATCTTCCGGTTCAGGTCCCCGGCGCGGATGACCACAAGCGCGGTCATCACCTTGGTGATGCTGCCCATGGGCAGTTCGGTGTTCAGGCCACGGCTCCACAGCACCGAGCCGGTACTGGCATCGGCGAGCACGGCGCCCTTGGCCTGCACCCCGGCTGGCGCACCGACGATCCGGACGGGTGGCTTCACCGATGGGGTAGCGGACGGCAACGGCCGGGCGCTTCGGGCCGCTGAGCGGGCGACCTCTGCGCCGACATTGCCGACGGTCGCCGGTGACCGCGTCGCGGAATCAGCGGCCGACCACGCGATGACCGTTGCTGCGACAACCCCGGCTGCGATGGCGATGGCCGTCACGCGACCGGGGATGCGCATTCCGCTTCATTCCTTATCGTCAGTAAGTACTTTGCATGACACTATCGCCGCCCATGTCGGCTGCGCGACCGCCTCCGAAGGCCCAGGCAAAGCAAATTTCTGCAGCGGGCGCGCGCATACTAATCCCATGCCTGTGACCCTGCACCACGTCGTCGTGGACGCTCACGACCTGCCGAAGCTGGCTCAATTCTGGACGCAGGCGCTCGGCTGGGAGGTCCTTTCCGAGCGCGAGCGCGAGATCGTCATCGGGCCGGATGTAAACGCGCAGGTCGGCATCTGTTTCATGCCCGTGACCGATGCGAAGACGGTCAAGAACCGAGTCCACCTGGACCTGACCACGAGCGCCGCGGACCGGGACACCGAAATCGAGCGCCTGCTCACGCTCGGTGCCCGCCGGGTGGACATCGGGCAGACCGGCAAAGAATCGTGGACGGTCCTCGCCGATCCCGAGGGAAACGAGTTCTGCGTGATCCGGCCGAAAACCACGCTGATTGACTGATTAGACCCGGCCCCCAAGGGTTTCCCGTCCCCTGAGAGATATTCGTCTCTGTCCTGGTGTGATGGGTATGGCCTAGCCTGCCAGGTGATGCAGAGTTAGGTCCCCACACCCCTCTGCGGCCCGAGGTCAGCCCCCCGACCTCGGTGCACCATCGCGCTCTCGGAGACAGGAACAGCAAGGCCGAGTAGCGACCGAACGGGGCAGCGACGGGCCGCCTGCGCTGGCAGGTGTGCCCGTCGCTGCCCCGTTCAGCCCTGGTTGGAGAACACCATGGCCTGGTCTTTGATGCCGCGGAGCCGCAGCGCCCGGTAGTCGCGCAGGTAGCTCTGATGCACCTGCCATGGGAACCGGGAGCCCTGCTTGGGGAACCGGTGGGCCGACCGCTGCACATATCCCGAGGTGAGGCCCAGCAGCGGCCGGCCGCTGACCGAACCGTCCCTGTTGACCGGGGTGCACTGGCGCATGCCCGTCGCCTGCATGTGGTTGAGCAGGCGGCACACGTAGTTACAGGTCAGGTCGCATTTGAGGGTCCAGGACGCGTTCGTGTACCCAACGGCTACGGCGAGGTTCGGCACGCCCTCGAGCATCATGCCCTTGTAGACCAGCTTGCTGGCGATGTCCACGGCCTCCCCGTCGACGCAGAGCTCGATCCCGCCGATGAACAGCAACTCGAGGCCGGTAGCGGTGACGATGATGTCGGCCTCAAGCTCGTCGCCGGACTTCAGCAGCAGGCCCCGTTCGGTGAACGTGTCGATGTGGTCGGTGACCACGGAGACGCTGCCGTTCCTGATCGCCTTGAACAGGTCGCCGTCGGGCGCGATGCAGAACCGCTGGTCCCACGGGTTATACCGGGGCGTGAAGTGGGTGTCGACGTCGTATCCGGCCGGCAGCTGGCGGGAGATCTGACGGCGCACCATCCGCTTGACCAGCTCCGGCCGGTGCTGGCTGAGCTGGAAGAACCCCTGGGTGGTCAGCGCCTTGAACCACCGCATTGCCGGGCCGGCCTGCCGTGGCGGCAGTATCCGGCCGACCGCCTCGGCGATCGGGTCCCTGGCCGGAAGCGGTGCGATGTAGGTGGGCGACCGCTGCACCATGGTCACGTGCCGGGCGGTCTCGGCCAGCGCGGGCGCCAGCGTCACGGCCGTCGCCCCGCTGCCGATCACGATCACGCGCTGGCCGGCGTAGCCGAGATCAGAAGGCCACGACTGCGGGTGCACAATCATGCCGCCGAACCGGTCCAGGCCGGCGAAGTCCGGCAGGTAGCCGCCGTCGTAGCGGTAGTAGCCGGTGCAGCTGAACACGAAGCCGCAGGTGATCTCCACCGTCTCGCCGGTGCCGGTGCGGCGCGCGACGACGCGCCACCGTGCCTCGCCGGTTGACCATGACGCCCGGACGACCTGGTGGTTGAGCCGGATACGGCCGTCTACTCCGGTCTCGGCCGCCGTGTCGGTGATGTACGTCAGGATCGCGTCACCGCCCGCGATGACCTGAGCACTCTGCCATGGCCGGAAGGAATAGCCGAGGGTGAACATGTCGGAGTCGGACCGGACTCCCGGGTAGCGGAACAGATCCCAGGTCCCGCCGATCGCGTCGCGCGCCTCGAAGATGGCGTACGAGACGCGGGGGCACCGGGCCTGCAGGTAGCGGGCGGCGCCGATGCCGGACAGGCCGGCGCCGACGATCAGGACGTCGAGGTGCTCAGGACTGCTGTTCATCGGTCGTCTCCGCGATTGTTCCCAGCGCACTGTAAACGAACAAGTGGGCCGCGATCGAGGCCGCGATCATCCGCTTGGCTCTCGCATCACCCTGCGCGGGTGATGTGCGGGCGGTGCCGCGGCGGTGCAATGACATTTGGAGGTGCCTGCCATGACCGGATCGGCACTCGCTCCCGTTGTCATCCCCGTCGTCGCGTTCGTGTTCCTCTTCCTGTGGATCGCGCTGGTCTTCCACGCCAACGCCCATCCCTCCGTTCACCGCCACGCGGACCAGGCCGGGCACGAAGACCGCGAAGCGACCTCGCACGAGGACGGCGCGCAGGAACGTCCGGGAGCAGACCGGCGAGCCGCTTAGCTGACCACCGCTCGCGCTTTCCTGCCAGACGGGCAGGGCTGTTAGCGTTCTACGGTGGCCGAGAGCACGCCCGGCGGTTCCTGCCGGGTGCAGATGCGTGCTGACTTGACGGTCGGACGCCGGGGTGTGCGGTGGCCGTATGGCAGGTTTGTCGTTGGAGATCACGAACTCACTGTCCGCGCGTCGCTGACCGGGTGGTGGATACGCGAGCGGTCAGTGAGCAAAGACGCCGTCGGCGAGATCTCCGTGTCCAGCAG
This sequence comes from uncultured Actinomycetota bacterium, assembly GCA_963833885.1. Lineage (GTDB taxonomy): Bacteria > Actinomycetota > Actinomycetes > Streptosporangiales > Streptosporangiaceae > JASHPR01. Next base: position 233,082 of record CAWHZU010000002.1, read on the forward strand.
GATCGTGGTGCACCTCCCTGTCCTGCGCTGGCGGCGCGTAGAGGTTGTGCGGTTTGGCCCGGGCAGCGCGTTTGCTGACGTGCGGCTCAGGGTGCCGCGGCGCAGGCGGATAGCAGATGAGCTGCGCGGTCGCGGATATTCGGTAACCGACCCCGATCTGTGACCGGCCGGGCGCCTAGCGTCAGAAGCGCCACCCCGCAGCCAGGCACAGTCGACGAAGATCCATTATCCGGTCATTGTTCGGGTACTCGGCGAAGTCATTCGGTAACTCATCAGGATTCCCCTAACACACACGTCACAGACGTAAACGCGGTACCGCCATCAGGCGTCCTATCCCTGAGAGAACGCGGGTATCTGGGGGCTAACGCCCGATGGCCGCGGTTGCGCTCATCGCTTCCATCGGTGTGACTTCAGGAGGAATCCCGCATGAGACTGAACCGTGCGGCCGCGGACGGCGCGCAGACGGCGGGGGTCGCTCGCCGTCGCCTCGGCTCTGGCGCCATCCGCGTGCTGTCCGTAACCGCCGTAGCCGCAGCGACGTGCAGCCTGTGGGCGGGCGCCGCATCCGCGGCGACCGCACACACGACCAAGCACGCGACGAAGACCAGCGTGTCTGTCAGCCCCAAGACCGCGTTCGTCGATGAGGTCGTGAAGCTGTCGGCCAAGGTGTCCGGTGGCAAGACGCCGGCCGGAAAGTTCACGTTCAAGATCAACGGTCACAAGATCTGCTCCGTGCGGCTCTCCCGTGGCAAGGCGTCCTGCCGCGTGATCTCGACAGAGCCTGGCACGTTCAATGTGCGCGGTTTCTACGCCGGCAACGCCACTCACAAGGCCTCGTCGTCGGGCGTGGCCAAGCTGAAGGAAATCCGCGCGAACACCACCACGAAGATCACAAACGCCAATGACGGCACCGTTGACGTCGGTAAGCCCTTCACCTTCCACGTGACCGTGACGTCACAGGCCGGCGCGCCGGCCGCGAACGGGAGCGTGAAGGTCGCGCCGACCGCTCCGGCGGGACTGCCGGCCGCGTTCTCCTGCACCGCCAAGGTGACGAACGGCAAGGGGTCGTGCACCATCACCCCGCCCGAGTACGGGATCGATGACTTCGCCGCCACCTTCGCGCGCAACGCCGCGGACAAGGCCTCGTCCTACGCCGGCCCGTACGCCCTTGCCGTCATGAACACCACCACCACCACGGTCGTCGTGAACTCGGCCACCACGGGCGCCATCTCAGTGACCGCGGACGTGGACGCCATGGGCGCGAACATTGACGAGAACAACGGCGGCATCGGCTCGGTGACGTTCTACGTCGGCACGAACGCAGGCAACCTGGCGGCGATTCCTGAGTGCGCGGGCATGCTGCTGACCGGTTTCACGGCCCCCAACAACACGGTCACCTGCACAGGCAGCGCGACTCTCAACGCGCTGAAGAAGGGCGGCTCGTACCTCGTGGCCGCCGTGTACTCCGGTGACCCGGTCAACGAGCCGTCGACTTCGGCCAACGTCGGCCTCGACCCGAGCTGACAAAAACCAGCGCCGGTTAGGGAGAACGAGCGCCGGGCCATCCCCTGGGGGAGGGGGATGGCCCGGCGCTCGGTTATCTGCTTATGGCCGGCGCGGCCATTTCGGCCGGGGTGGCCTCGCTGCTGCCATCCCGCAAGCCGAGGCAGGCGGGCGGCAGCGGAAACCAGCGCAGGGCCTCGATGCCGGGGGTGAGCCCGGTCGGCCCGTCCGGCACCTCGGCGGCCCGGCTCGCGAACAGCGCGCGGGCATCCCGCAGGTAGCCAGGGAAGACGTCTTCCTCCGCCCGCGCCCGGCACATCGGGTAGGCGAGCTCGCCGTCCGGTCCGTAACAAAGCTCGGACAGCCGGAGCGGCGGCTTCGTGATGCCGGTGGGGCTGATACCAGTCGCGTGGCGCCAGAGTCCGGTGCGCGGGTTGAACCGGTAGTCGGGCAGCAGCCGGTGGCCATCCGCAGCCACCATGTCGACCGCGTCCATGATGAAGTCGGAAGCCGCAGCAGAGATGAAGTAGTTGAAGTTGACCCGGACCCAGCCGGGCTTCACTCCGTCGCAGCCGTTACTGATCTCCTTACGCAGCGCACGCGAGTGGGCCCGGTCAATGCCGAGCAGCCGGTGCCCGTACGGTCCCGCGCAGGAACAGCCGCCGCGCGCCTGGATGCCGAACAGGTCGTTCAGCAGCGCTACCACGAAATTGTGGTGCAGGTAGCGCCCATCGCCATGGCGGATAAGCAGTGACACGATCGCCAGCCGCCGGGCTTGCTGGCTGCCGAGGATCTGGATCTGCGGGTTGCCGCCCCAGCGGCGCAGGGCGCGGCGCCACATGCACTCCTCCCTGGCCTGGATCAGGTCCGTCCCGATGGCCTGCTTGAGGCCGAGCACGAGCCCGGCCCGGATCGATTCGACGATGGCCGGGGTCCCGCCCTCCTCGCGCGCGACCGGGTCATCCAGGTAGCTGTGCTCTACCGCGTCGACGAACTCCACCGTGCCGCCTCCCGGTGTAGTGGGCACGGCGTTGCGCACCAGGTCGCGGCGGACGACGAGGACGCCGGGCGTCTGCGGGCCGCCGGGGAACTTGTGCGGCGACAGGAACATGGCGTCCTTGTGGTCGTCCTCGCCCGGCGCCGACGCGGCAACCCGGATCGGCAGGTAGGGACCGGCCGCAGCGTAGTCCCAGAACGACAGCGCGCCGTGCTCGTGCAGCAGGCTGGCGACAGCGCGGGTGTCGGTGAGGATGCCGGTGACGTTGGAGGCGGCGGAGAAGCTGCCGATGCGCAGCGGCCTGCTGGCAAAGTGGATGAGCTGCCGGCGCAACTCGGCCATGTCGATATGGCCGTCGCGGTCTTCGCCGATGGCCACGACGTCGGCGATCGACTCGCGCCAGGGCAGTTCGTTGGAATGATGCTCGTACGGGCCGACGAACACCACGGGCCGCCTGCACTCGGGGATCAGCTCAGAGAGCCCGTACCGGGCATCCAGGCCTGCCGGGATGCGCAGTTCCAGGATGCCGATCAGCTTGCTGATCGCGGCGGTCGACCCGGAGCCGCAGAAGATCACCAGGTCGTCCGCTGTGCCGCCGACCGCGTCGCGGATCATCAGCCGTGCGTCCTCGCGCAGCCTGGTCGTCCGCAGCCCGGTCCCCGAGCTCTCTGTGTGGGTGTTCGCGTACCACGGCAGCACGGCCTCGCGGATAAAGTCCTCGATGAAGTCGAGCGACCTCCCGGATGCCGTGTAGTCGGCGTAGGTTAACCGCCGCGGCCCGAACGGGCCCTCCATGAGCTCGCCTTCGCCCAGGATTCCCCGCCTGACCCGGTCAAGCAGCGGTGACGTCGGCAGGTCGGTGTCGGCCACCGATGCGCTCATATGCCAGTACCCCGTCCCGGCGAGCAGGCGCGGCGAAGCCCGCCGCGAAAACCCCCCCGCCAAACCCCGAGCATACTCGGAGTAATCAAGTACTTACACTCTGCTACTAAGCGTCATTCAGGGCTTGCGGTGGTATCGCATTGCCGGTACTATACTCAGTATGATTCCGAGTTGCATACCATCATGAGCGTGCGGCACGCCCTGCTCGCACTGCTGAGCGAGGGCCCCAAGTATGGCCTCCAGCTCCGTCAGGAGTTCGAAGAGCGGACCGGCGAGGTCTGGCCGCTCAATGTCGGCCAGGTGTACACCACGCTGCAACGGCTCGAGCGGGACGGGCTCGTCGAGTCCGACGACGCCGAGGACGGGCCGCAGAAGGGCTTCCAGATCACCGCGGACGGCCAGGGCGAGCTCGATTCCTGGCTGCGCACCCCGCCGGACCTGAGCCTGCCGCCGCGCGACGAGCTGGTCATCAAGATCCTTGTCGCCTGGCGGGTGCCCGGCGTCGACGTGCACGAGGTGATCCAGGTGCACCGCAGGTACCTCGTCGAGCTCATGCAGCAGTGGACCCGGCTCAAGGAAGACGAGGCCCAATTCGACCTCAGCTTCGCGCTCGCGGTGGACGCGGAGCTGTTCCGCCTGGACTCGGTCGTCCGCTGGCTGGACACCGCCGACGGCCGGTTCCGGCGGGCCCGCAGCGAGCCACCAACCCCGGCTGCCCCGGCCATGCCGCGGCTGCGCCGCAGAGTAGGAGTACGGCCATGAGTTTCCTCGAGCTACGCCACGTGGCCAAGATCTATGGCGAGGGCCCGACCCAGGTGCAGGCCCTGCAAGACGTCAGCATGTCTGTCGAGGCCGGCGAGCTTGTGGCGGTGATGGGCCCGAGCGGATCGGGCAAGAGCTCGCTGCTGACGATCGCAGGCAGTCTGGAGGAGCCGACCAGCGGGTACGTGCTCGTCGGCGGGGCAACGCTGTCGAAGCTGTCCAGGGCCGAGAAGGCCAGGCTGCGGCGCCGCACGATCGGCTATGTGTTCCAGGACTTCAACCTCCTGCCCGGGCTGACCGCAGTGGAGAACGTCTCGCTGCCCCTGGAGCTCGACGGGCTCACCGCGAGAAAGGCCCGCGCCGTTGGCATCGAGGCTCTCGACGAGCTCGAGCTGACCGAGCAGGCGGAGCGCTTTCCCGACGAGCTCTCCGGCGGCGAGCGGCAGCGGGTCGCGATTGCACGCGCGATAGTTGGCAACCGCAAGCTCGTCCTCGCCGACGAGCCGTCCGGCGCGCTCGACTCGGCGACCGGCGAGACGGTGATGCGGATGCTGGTTGCCGCCTGCCACCGCGGCGCTGCCACGGTGGTCGTCACCCACGACGCGCAGCTCGCTTCGTGGGCGGACCGGGTGGTGTTCATCAGGGACGGCCGCATCGTCGACCAGACCATGCCGCCGGCGAGCCCCGAGTCGCTGCTCCAGTCGGGACCGAGCCAATGACGGCCGTACTGGACCGGCCGACCCAAACCGGTGGCGCCGTGCCAGCGCGGCGCGCGGTGCTGCGCTGGGCGCTGCGCCTGTTCCGGCGCGAATGGCGCCAGCAGATCCTGGTGCTGACGCTGATCACGGTCGCGGTCGCCGCGACGATCTTCGGTGCCGCGCTGGGCACGAACCTCCCGCTGCCGGCCAACGCCGGGTTCGGATCTGCCAACGCGCTGGTCAACCTGCCGGGCAACGACCCGCATCTGGCCAGCGAGATCGCGGCGCTCAGGGGGCACTTCGGCACCGTCGACGTGATCGAGAACCAGGTCTTCGCGACCGGCCTGGTCACCGGCGCGCAGCTGCGGGCGCAGAACCCGGACGGAGCCTACGGCAGGCCCACGCTGGCCCTGGTGCGAGGCCACTACCCGCACAGGCCCGGTGAGGTCGACCTGACCAGCGGGCTGGCGTCATCGTTCCGGGCGGGAATCGGGAGTACCTGGCACGTCGACGGCCGGGCGCTTCGGGTGACCGGGATCGTGGAGAATCCGCAGAACCTGCTGGACACGTTCGCGCTGGTCGCACCCGGGCAGGTCACCAGGCCGACCCAGGTGACCGTGCTATTCGACGCCACGCCGCTGAGCTTCGCCACGTTCAACTTCGCGCCGGGCACGACGCCGCTGCGGCCGCAGCCGCCGAGCGGGCTGACCCCTGCGGTGATCGCGCTCGCGTTCGCCGTCGTGGGACTGTTCTTCATCGGGCTGGTCGCGGTGGCGGGCTTCACGGTGCTGGCCCAGCGCCGGCTCCGCTCGCTCGGCATCCTGTCCTCGCTCGGCGCGACCGACAAGGACGTCCGCCTGGTCATGGTCGCGAACGGCGCCGTCGTCGGCGTTGTCGGCGCCGTGCTCGGCGGCGCGATCGGCATAGGCGCCTGGATCCCCTACGCCCCGTACTTCGGGACCAGCGCAGACCACTACGTCCCCTGGACCAGCCTGCCGTGGTGGCTGATCGGCGTGGCCATGGCCCTGGCGGTGGTGACCGCGGTCCTCGCCTCCCGGCAGCCAGCCCGCGCCGTGGCCGACGTGCCGGTGGTGGCCGCTTTGTCCGGCCGGCCGGTGGAGCCGAAGCAGAGCCGTCGGTCGCCGCGCCCTGGCCTCGCCGTGCTCGCCCTCGGCATCGTGCTGCTTGTGTTCTCGGGCGGGACAAACGGAAGCGGTGGCTCGAGCACGTTCGACACGCTGGCCGGCGTGCTGGCGACGATCGCCGGTCTTGTGCTGCTCGCCCCGGTGATCATCGGGCAGGTGGCACGCGTCGCCCGGCACGTGCCGGTCGCTGGCCGCATCGCAATGCGTGACCTGGCCCGGTACCGGGCGCGTTCCGGGGCGGCGCTCGCCGCGGCAACCCTTGCCGTGTTCATCGCGATGCTGATCACGCTGCTGTCGACCAACCGGTTCACCGAGCCCCTGGACTACGTGGGCCCGAACCTCCCGCCCAACCAGCTTGCCGTCTACACCCCGGGCAACGACCCGGGGAGCACCAGCGGCGACACGCTGCCCAGCTCGCGGCAGCGCCAGGCCGGGCAGGCCACGGCGGCCAGGATCGCCGCGGCGCTCGGGACCCGCAACGTGCTCCCGCTCACCGCGGCCGTGGCGCCGACCGACACCGGTCTGGAGCAGGTCGGGCTGGGCGGCGGGCAGGGCACGATAGACATCTACGTCGCCACGCCAGCGCTGCTGCGGCACTACGGGATCAAGGCGGATGCGATAAGCCCCGGCACGGTGCTGCTCACGTCCCGGCCCGGCCTGCAGGGCTCGCCCAACCTGGTATTGCAGTACGGCAACTTCACGTCGCAGAACCCGGTGGTCAAGTTCGTGGCGACCCCGTCGATCCAGACGCTCGCCAGCCTGCCCACCGACGTGTCCGATCCCAACCTGCTCATCATGGCCTCGGTCGCGGCCAAGCTCAGGCTGCGGCAGGCGACCGTGGCCTGGCTGATCCAGGCACCCCGGTCGCTCACTCCGGTTCAGATCAGCAGCGCCCGGCGGGTCGCCGCGGCGGCAGGCCTGACGATCGAGACCAAGAACGGGACGCCATCGCTCAATGAGGTCCGCAACGACGCGACCGGAGTCGGCATCCTGGTCGCGCTCGGCGTGCTCGCGATGACGATCGGGCTGATCCGCAGCGAGACCTCCGGCGACATCCGGACGCTGACTGCCACGGGGGCCAGCGCCCGAACCCGCCGGGGCATCACCGCGGCCACGGCGGGCGCGCTCGGCCTGCTGGCCGCGCTGGTCGGCACCGTCGCCGCCTACCTGGCCGTCGTCGCATCATCCTGGAGTGAGCTGCTGGCCGGCCACATGTCCCTGCTGCCGTGGCTTGACCTGGCCGCGGTCCTCGTCGGCCTGCCGGTGGTGGCGGCCGCCGGGGGCTGGCTGCTCGCCGGGCGCGAGCCGCGGGCGATCGCCCACCAGCCGCTGGAATGACGGGCAGGATGATCCGTCAACCCGGTCAGCACGCCGACGCGCCTTCCCAGCGAGGTCGGCGGCTGTCACCGGGGAGTGTCGGGAAGATGGCACCGGCCCGCCACCAGCCATTCCTGCAATGCCCGCGCGTCGCCCCCCGACGCGCGCCAGCAATTTACGTCGCCCGGTGTCGATCTTCCCCGTCGCGTTCATGATCCTTACGGATAATGTGCGGCAGCAGTCTGCGAGGGATGATGCCGAATTTTAGCAATATTTGATATGCCGCTTTACTACGCTAGTGTTCGGGGCTTCCTAGCAAGTGAATTATGTGACTGCAGGGATGTTTGGTATTAGCGTCACCTTACGGGGAGAGACGATGAGTGAGCGAGGCTTCACCATTGCCGTGTTCCAGAACGAATACCTCCCAGAGGGAGGCCAGCAGGTTGACGCCATCGTGACCGTGACGGCGCCGGAGACGGGGGTCGCCGCCATCCAGGCCAGCTCGGACGCGGCTGAAGTGATCATCATCGACTGTTCGGGCTCGATGAGCGACCCGGCCATCAAAATCGAGCACGCCAGGAAAGCCACCTGCGCGGCGATCGATGTTATCCGGGACGGGGTCGGATTCGCGGTCATCAAAGGCACCCATGAGGCTACTGCGGTCTATCCCGCTAACGGCGCCCTGGCCACTGCCAGCGCGCAGACCAGGGATTTAGCCAAGCGCGCGGTCGCCGAGTTGCAGCCGAGCGGCGGAACCGCGATCGGCCGGTGGCTGACCCTGGCGCGCCAGATCTTCGCCCGGTCGTCCGCACCGATCCGGCACGCGATCCTGCTGACCGACGGCAAAGACGAACTCGAGTCCGTGAGCGACCTGGAGGCGGCCATCGCCGCGTGCGAAGGCGTTTTCAGTTGCGACTGCCGTGGCGTCGGCACCGACTGGGAGGTCGCCGAGGTGCGTCGGATTTCAACGGCTCTGCTCGGCACCGTCGACATAGTGCCGCAACCGGAGGGCCTGAGCGCCGCCTTCGAGTCGATGATGGGAAAGGCCATGGGCAAGCAAGTGGCCGACGTCATGCTCCGGATCGGGACACCTCAGCAGGCAGTGCTGGAGTTCGTCAAGCAGGTCTCGCCCACCGTCGATGACTTGACCGAACGCCGCAGTCAGTCCGAACCGCTGGCCGGCGACTACCCAACCGGGGCATGGGGCGACGCGGAGAGCCGGGACTACCACATCCGCGTGCGGCTCAGCCCCGACACCGTTGGGCAGGAGAGGCTGGCTGCGCGGGTGAGTGTTGTGGTCGGCTCGCGCACCGTGGGGCAGGGCCTCGTCCGGGCGATCTGGACCGGTGATCTGCAGCAATCGAGCAAGAGCAACGCGCACGTTAGGCACTATCTGCAGCAGGCCGAACTCGCCGAGAACGCACAGCACGGTGTTGCGGCCCTCCAGAGCGGTGACGAGGACACAGCCACCGACCAGCTAGGCCGCGCCGTCGCGCTCGCCCACCAATCAGGGAACGAAGCGATGCTCGGGCTGCTGGCCAGCGTGGTTGACGTGATTGATGCCCCCACCGGCACCGTGCAGGTCAAGAAGAGGGTGACCCCGGAAGCCGCGATGGCGCTGGACGCAAGGTCGGTCATCACGAAGTCGGTGAAGATCGCGTAGCGAGGCGGAGACGAGATGACGACGGATGACCGAGGCTGATCACCTTCTGCACCTGACAGTCGTCAGCGCGCTTGGCCAGACGATGCTGGACCTGCCGGCAAACGAGCCGGTAGCCAGGCTGCTGCCCGAACTGCTGGCCACCACGGGGCTATGCCCCAGCCCGGCCGCGGCACGCGCTGACGAATGGCAGCTCGCCGCCACCGACGGCCCGGTCCTGGCTGCCGACAGCACCCTCGCTGAGCAGGGCATCAAGCCCGGGGCGTCGCTGCACCTTCGCGGCGTGAGCGTGGCCCGCCGGGCCTGGACCGCGGTGGTCCGGGCCGACCGCCGGCACTTCGAGAGCGCGATCCAGGCCAACGGGGCGCGGGCTGACCCGGGTCAGTTCCCGCCCCGCTGGCCCGAGCACCATATCCCGCTCACCGGGACCCAGATGCAGATCGGCCGTGGCAGCACCTCCAAGGGCACCGAGCCTGACATCGACCTCAGCGGCCCGCCCCCGGACACGGGGGTCTCCCATCAGCACGCAGTCCTGGTCGCCGAACCGGACGGCACCTGGACGCTGATCGATCAGGGCTCATCCAACGGCACGCTTCTGAACGGCATCGAGGTGACTCCAGGCCAACGCGCACCCCTGCATGACGGCGACCAGATCAGCCTCGGCAGGTGGACCGTACTCACGATCCGGCTCGAATGACGCCAGGCGCGGCGGCCTGCCCAGCTACCTCTGGCCCGCTGGTGGTGGGATCGGTCCGCACACGGATGTCGGCCAAGCGCTGGGGTCTATGTCGGAGTCCCCCAGCCACGAGCTCATGGAGACGCCTTTAACCAGCAGACCCTGCCCCACGGACGCGAACCACATGAGCACCGCGCTCTGATCGGCCGATGTTGACGTTGCCACCTCGCCGTGGTGCACGGGCAAGCGCGGTGTGGCGTTCACGGCCTTCTGGGGGATCAGGTGATGCTGGTAGAAACAGACAACCAGCGCGACGACGAGTTGATTGTCGCGAGCCAGGACATTGCTGCCCTGGCTGCTGGGGCTGGTGCTGGTGCTGGCAGGCTTCGGCTTGGCTGGGCTGCTGTTGCATCCCGTGATAGCCAGGGTCGCTACTGCTGCCAAAGCTGTTCCAGCCCGGGCCGGGCTCACGCGCGGGTGCAAGGTGCCACCTCCTTCGCCCCATGGGCCTGCTTATTGCTGGCCGCCGATGCCATCGCGCGCTTGCTGAACCAGGCTCTCGAATAGGTTCTGCGCGTTGGCGATCTGGTTTTCCAGCTTGTCAATCTGCGTCCGGATCTGGCCACGGTCTTCCGGACTGCTGGTGGCCAGTTCGGCTTGGAGCTTGTCCACCGCCGCCTGATCGGCTTGCTGGACGTTCTGCGCGAGCTGCTGGGCTACCCACGTGGGGGGGTCCTGGCCTGCCGGTGGCGGGGCGACGAGGTGGCTGGCGATCAGGGCATTGGCGATCGGCACCCACATGCCGGATTTCAGGTCGTAGAAGGCATCATCGCCGTCCTGGAGAGCCTGGGCCGGGTCCGTCGAGTCAGACAGGGAACTCCCGATTACAGGGCCCGATAGGGCATTGGCCAGCTCAGCGGAGTCCACCACGCCCTGAACCACGCCACCCCCTGGGATGAGCCCAAGCGCGACGCCAAGGCCACCCTGCAGAATGCTGTCCATCTCCTGGTTCTCAGCCGCGGCGGCTGCTGCCTGTTCCACTGTGCTGAAGTGGAGCCCGTTCTGGGCACGCTGGAGCAGTCCGGCTAGCGCTGATTCGTAGGTCAGCGGCATATCATCGCCGGGGTTCTTGACGGCGATGACAGCAGCCACGCCGATGTCACCGCGGACTTGGGCCAGGAATGTCCCGAACGCCGACGGATTGCGCAGTGCCTGCTGGATCAGTTTCTGCTCATTGGCCGAGGTGAGGCTAATGCCCCAGACGCTGCCAAAATGCGTAGTCTCGGTGCTAGTAAGGGAGGGATCGTCCGCGGAGACGGCTAGGTCGAACCGGAAGTTCGTCATCAGCCGTGTCAGCGCCGCCTGAACCTGCGGGCTGACGGTTACGGCGTCGTCCCCGGTCGCTGGGGGCAGGCCCCGGACGATGTTCACCGCGGCTTCGGCACTCCAATCAGCCTGCGTGGTATCGCCGCGGGGGGCGGAGACGGCGGCTGTGAGGAACCCGCCGATGGCCTGCTGAGACCACGGCACCTGGTACTGGTCCCATGGCCCTTCAGGGCCGGTGTAGTCGGGGAAGGCGGTCATGCCGCCCCGCTCGTCGTAGCTGAGGTTGCCGTAGTGCACGAACTGCCAGGTCATGAGCTGCTTCGCGATGGCCGGGCCGTCCGGCGTCGACAATGTGTATGCGGCAGCGGCTTGGTTGCTGGTGTCCAGTTTCAGCAGGGTCATGGTGGGGTCGAATCGTGCCAGCGCCCGGTTGACGAGCTCGCCGTTCAGGTTCGTACCCGAGCTGACGAGCTGCCGCCAGTTCATCGGAACGGTGAAGTTGCCCGCGCGCTCCGCGTTAAGCAGCGAAGCGGTGACACTGCCCAGCACTTGGGCACCGGTCCCGGTGCCATAGGCATGCCCGTCCGGTCCGCTGGCCAGCAGCATCGCCGCCGACCACGGATTCTTTTGGCTGGCCGCAGTGAAAGCGGCCACCAGGGCCTCGCTCTGTTGCGCGCTCAGGCCCTGGCCCGGTGGCAGACTGCACGTCAGCGCCAGGGACGAGGCAAAGGTGCTTAGGATTTTCGTATCCTTAGCGGACAGCACGTTGATGCCGCCGCCGTCCTCGTCATGGAGAGTCGCGGCCAGTGCTCCGGCAGCCTTCGCGGCCTGCGGCTGGGACCAGAAGTCGGCCAGGAACGTGGCGTCCCCTGCGTGATGTTGAAGATCTTCTTCGACCTCCACGATCAGGGCGCGCGCAGCCCTGGGATCCTTTCCGGACTCGGCCTCGGCCTGGGCCAGCAGCTTGGCATCTGCCTGGGCGCTGGCGGCATTCAGCGGCCCTACCCTGAAAAGCCACGGCATGTGGATCATGCCGCCAGGCAAATCGGCAGCTGCCTTCTTCTCCCAGGCCATAGCCATGTTGGATCGTGTGCGGATGTCGGCCGCGTCGTCGGCCGATTTGTGCTGGGCCTGCTGGAGCGGGGAGAGGTTGATCGGTGTCCCCTGCCCGCCCGACCAGTACTCGTTTAGAGTGCTGACGATCGTCGGCACGGTTGCTGCCAGCACGTCCCGCAGTTGCTCTAACTTGGAGGCCAGCTCGTTCAGTCGGCCGGGCTGGACTCCGACCTCATCGCCCATCGGGATTTACCCCCGTTCAGCACTTCGCTCTCCCTGCCACAACAGCGCGGCCCGTTCGTCTCGCGGCGCGAGACGCCCCCGGGGCGCTCAGGCGTTCGATGCCTAGCGGTGTTGTGCTTCGATCTGCATCATCTGCGTCTGGACCGCGGACACGATGGCTGACTCCGCGGACGGCAGGTCGTTAAGGCAACTCTGCACAGCATGGTAGAAACTCTCCCACTCGCCGGCCCATGCGGTCGCCGCGTTACCTTCCCAGGTTTCTGGTGTCAGCCAAGGCTTGACGCCCCTAATCGCGGCACTGATGGCGTCGGCAGCGGCCTGCACCTTGTTCATGTCCGCCTCGGCATCCGAGACTGCCTGACCAACGATGTCTCCCATAACGTCCACATTTTACGCGCGCCTTGTGCATATTTCCATGATGTGACCAGTTTTACGAAAAACGGTTGTTGTGCACGCTGAGGACCGATAACACATATTTAGGTCACATTTAGGTCACGGAGTGAGCCGATCCCGACCCCTATCACGGCACCATTACGTAACGATTGTCTCGTACAGTTCACGGGGCGAGCGCCAAGGGGGCGTGCGGTGGGGGACCCACGACAATCACGGAGGGTGAGTAGCTAATGGGATCGCCATTCATCGGGGTCGACGTAGCGGGAGTCCAGACGTGGAAGATCACGCTGGACAACGCGCACAACCAGATTATCGAGGCGTTAAACCGCTACCGAACTATCGCTCAGCAGAACGTTGAGGTCGCGCACGGCGCGCACTTCCGGAACCTCGACTCGCAGTGCGAGCAGATCACGAACAAGCACCTGAACGAACACAACCAGCTGCACGAGCAGTACACGAAGGACACAACCACCCTGGTCCAGAACATTCAGGCGATCGCTGGCTGAGCCAGCCTGGCCTAGCTCCGCCACGGACGCGGCACCGGTCCCGGTTGCCGCGTCCGTCATTGTCTGCCGTTACCCGGTGAAGGCAAGTTGGACGGGCGTGAACATGCCCGGCCGCACGAGCAGCCCGCGGCCGAGCGGGCCTGGCCCGGCGTTGCGGGGCAGACGGATGCCGAACAGGTCGCCGTCCGTTGGCGCTTCGACCGCGACGAGCACGCCGCAGCGAGACTTCAGTGTTTCCTTGATGAAGCCGGAGAAGGCCCGTCCCAGGTCGCCGGTGGCGCCAGCGATGATCAGGCCGTGCTCCGCGTCCCGCCCGCTGGCGAGGATCTTCTCCAGCGGCGCGGACAGCGGCCCGTTGAAGAGCAACTCCGCGTCGTCAACGACAACCGCGTAACGGTCCAGCCCACTGACCGCTGCCGTCACGTCGTCCGGCTCGGCGTCGGAACCGAGCACTCCGAGCACTCCCTGACGCCCATCCAGCGAACGCAGCGGCGACCGGCGCGGGGTGACCACCAGCACGGACGTGCCGCTGGCAAGCAGCGACGTGGCCATCGTCAGCAGGGTGGCGGACCGGCCCGATCGCGGCGGCCCGGCGACCGTCAGGCCCGGGCCTTCGTCGCAGATGTCGAGCCCAAGCGGCCCGAGCTCATCGCCGCCGGCGCCGACCAGCGCCCACAGCGGGGACGACGGGGTGAAGCCGGGGGCGAGCTGCCACGTCTCCTCGAGCGTGATACGAGACGGCAGCGGGTCCACGCGCAGCGGCCGCTGCGTCCCGCCAGGCGGACCGTACTTGGCCAGCGATGCCTCGCCCAGCCGCTGCAACGCTGCCACCTGCGCCGGTCCCGATGCATCGGCGTCGAGCAGTGCCACCTGCACCTCGAGCGGATCCGGCGTTCCCTCGATCACGATCCGGCCCGCAGGCTGATGGCTGGGCAGCGAGCGCTCGCTGATCCCCGCGAGAGTCGAATCCCCCGGGTCGGTGAGCCGCAGCAGCATCCGGCGCTCGAAGACGGTTCCGGTGTGGCCGGTAAGCGCCAGCCGGTCGGTCGTCACGACCGCGCACAGGCCCACTGCGCCACCCTCGCCCAGTAGCTGCAGGAATCCATCGATGAGCCGGCCGAAGTCGTATTTCTCGAAGGCGGCGTTGAACCCTTCCCACCAGTGCAGCAGCAGAACCATCCAGGGCAGCCGCTGCGCCGGATCGGCGGTCCGCGCGCGCTGTTCGGCGATCCCGGCGAACCCGCCCGCAGCGAGCAACTGCTGGCGGCGGGTGATTTCGCCGCGCAGCCGGGCAAGCAGCCGTTCCACCCGTTCTGTCTGGTCGCGGGTGACCACCGCGCCGCAGTGTGGCAGCGAGGTGAGCGGAAGCAGTGTGCTAGCGCCGCAATCGAGCGCGTAGATGTGCACGTCGGCAGGTGACGCGTGCGCGGCCACCGAGCCGGCGATCGTGCGCAGCACAGTCGACCTGCCGCTGCGCGGGGCGCCGGCGATGACCACGTGGCCGCCGTGTGCGATATCGAGGACCATGAGCTCGCGAGTCTGCCGGGTCGGAATGTCAGTCACACCGAACGGAACGAGTGGTGCGTCACCGGCTGTCGGCTCCCCAGCAGAATGCAGTTCGTCGATCGTGACAAGTTTCGACAGCGGCGGCAGCCAGGGACTGTGCTGCGGCGGAATGCCCAGTCCTTCGCTGGCCCGCTTGATCGCGTCCAGGAGAACCTTCAGATCGGTGAGTTCCTCCTCTTCCCGCTTTTTCACTGCATGGGGATGCGGCTCCGCCCGACCCAGGTCCGTCCAGCCGACTCGCGCCGCCCACACCAGACTGCGGGCTTCGGCGTCCGCCTGCGGTCTGCTGCCCCCTAGGTAGCCGGCCTGGAAAGGCACAAGCGATGCGTGGCCGAGGCGGACATACGCACGCCCAGGAGTTGCCTTCGCGATGTGAGCAGCATCCGGGGCATCGATGACATCGGTGCTGTCGGCCTGGTCGGTGACCCGTAGGGCGATCCGCAGGTTGGTGTTCGCCCTGATGTCGGCGGACACGACTCCGGACGGTCGCTGGGTCGCCAGGATCAGGTGGATGCCCAGAGAAGCGCCCTGCGCCGCGATGCCGACCAACCCGGTGACAAAGTCCGGCAGTTCCCCTGCCATCTGCGCGAACTCGTCGATGACGATCACCAGTCGCGGTAGGGGAGCCAGCGTGGCGCCTGGAACCTTGAGCCCGCTCCGCAAAGAGCGCATCCGCAGGCCGACGTACTCCTCGATGTCCTTGGCGCCAGCCGCATCCAGGACCCTCTTGCGCCGGGTCAGCTCGGCCTTCAGCGACGCCAGTGCCCGTACGACCAGGTGTGCGTCGAGGTCGCTGACCATGCCGACGGTATGTGGGAGATCGACGAAATCCTTGAACGCGGCGGCGCCCTTGTAGTCGACCAGGACGAAGGTCATGGCGTCGGGGCGGTTCTCGACGGCGAGGGACGCCACCATGGTCTGCAACAGTTCAGACTTGCCCGCACGGGTGGTCCCGGCGATCAGACCGTGCGGGCCGTCGCGGTGCAGGTCGATGGTAAACGGCCCGTCAACGCCCTCACCGACCACGGCGGTGGTGGAACTGCCGCCTGCTTGCCATCGGGCCGCGATCTTCCCTGGCGTGGGCGGATCCAGCCCGAGAACGTCGAGCTGCCGACTAGAGTCTGGCAGGCGCATGCCGCCTTCCTGATCGGTGATGTCGCGTATCGGGGCGATGCCGCGAGCCAGGCGCATACACCATCCGGGTCGCACGAACTCCGGCCGGACGTCCTTGACTTGGGCAGCACCCGTCTGCTGTACGCGGAGCCCGTCGCTTTCTACGACTGTCACCGCCTGGCACTCGGACGGCAACAGCCGTTCATCGCTGTCCAGGCAAATCGCGTAGACGCCGACCTGCGGGCCGTCAGCCAAGATCGTCGGGATGCCGGCCTGAGCGCGCAGTCCGCGCGACCCGTCCAGGACGACCAGGATGTCCCGGGGAGAAGGATCCGCCGGCCTGCCTCCGCGGAGCGATTGCCTGGCAGTGATCAGATCCGTCAGCTCACGGATCCGCGCGGCCCTGGTATCAGCGTCGTTTCCGACCAGGGCCACCGCACTCGAGTCTGGCTGCCTGCAATGGGGCAGCCATCGCACCCATTCCCAGGTCGCCTGAGCCGTTTGCCGCGCCGAGGGATCCGTCAGAAGATAGATCTGCAAGTCGTTAGGGCTGTGCAAGGTCGCGGCCTGGGCCACGAGCCAGCTGCCGATCTGCTGCGGCGTTCCGCCAGGCCCGGCCACACCCAAGACGCCGCGTTCATAGAGCGAGATCGTGACGGGGCAGTCGGGAATCGGCAGGACTGCGCGGCTCTTGGGCTCATCGACATTCGGGTCATGAAGCTCGACCCTCGACGGAAGGTCGGCGGTGCCGACCCTCAGCAGCAGGAAATCCGGGTCGCTGCGGCGCCGCTCCCACAGTCGGCGCCGCGGCCCGGTGGCAATCGCCAAAACGGCCGCCGGATCGGGACAGCTCGCTCGGCGCTGATCGCGCTCGGCCTCGAGCGCCTCGCGCGCGTTGTTCTCGATTCGCTCCCTGTGCTCCTGGTACTTGGCATACTTCTGCGCATAGCTCTTGCGGCCCTGTCTGCGCTTGGTGAGGCTATTGGCGAGCATCAGCACAGGCCCAAGCACAGCTACCGCTATCCAGATCAACTTGCCCGACGTCCCTGCTATCAGACCGCCTACGGCCGCCGGGGCTAGCCCTAACAGGGCGTTGATCAGGCGAGCCTGATCCTTGGCCGGAGCGTCGGGGATCTTGAACGTGCCCTCGCCGACCGGAGGCAGCAGCCGTGGCGGCCGGTTGAAGTCAAGACCGGCTCCGCCCTCACTGGGGTGAAGCGCCGCATCAGGCCGCTCGCATAGGGCGAGTTCGAGCAGGCTCTCCCCGACGGCCACCTGGTGCCCGGGCAACCACTGCACCTTCGCGGTGAGCGGCTCACGCTCCAGCGTGGCTGCCGCCTCCCCGATGGGGCTGACCTCGCATGCGCCCTTGGTGTCTATCGTCAGGCGCAATGCACTTGGGGGAACACCCGGATCCGGCACCCAGACGAACGCCTGGCTCGCGCTGCCAACCTCCGCGGTACCGGGAGGAAGCCGGTGGATCGCGCCCGCTGCGGGACCGCCCACAACCCTGATCTCCGCGAGCCCGCTGGCTTCCTCCGGCAGGCAGCCGCTCGCATCGCCCAGGCTGACCACACAACCAGGGCGCAGCGGCGATTCGGCGACCGCCAGCAAAGGGTCAATCAGCCGGCCATCTACGTATAACGGTGCGCCGACCGCCGGCAACGATGCGCCGACCGTGTGCGCAGCGTGGTGCCTGCCAAGACCGGCGGCCCCCAGGGTCGCGGGGACCGTCTCAGCGCGCATCAGTCTGGCAAGCTCTACAGAAACGTCACCAACTCGCGCATCCGCATCGGCGTCCACGACGACGTCAGCTAAGCTCCCCCGCGCGGGCGCAGCCGCCGTTAGCAGCATCCGCATACGTTCCCTCTTCCCCTATGAACGCTGGCCGTCGCTCCCGCGCCCGTCAGCGGGCCCCCCTCAGCGCGCGCCTTCCCCGTCAAGTCATTGAACCCAGTATCGCCCCGGCCAGGGCGCTTTGGGGGCCATAACGTGCATGGCGGTCATAATCGGTCGATCAGCAACCTTGCTCGGCCATTCCACAGTAATGGCATCCAGCAACAGCTTTCACTGCTCGCTCGTCAGCCTCAGCCAGCACCGAGGCGATGGGTCTTGAACAGCACGTGTTTCGACACGGCGAACGCACAGAGTTCTAAGCATCAAGATTTGGCCACGATTTCGGATGATCCGCTCATAAGATGTCGATGGTCGCATATGCAGAAGACCGACATGAACGGGGAAGATCAATGTCGGGGGACAACATCCGCACGCAGGAACGGCTGATAGAAGGCCGGTTCCAGTTATTGCGCGAACTGGGCCGGGGGGGCATGGGCGTGGTCTGGCTCGCCGATGACCTGCAGCTCTACCGCCGGGTAGCCGTCAAGGAACTGCGGCCGCCGCCCGGTTTATCGCCTGACGACCGCGACGTCCACGCACGCCGGGCGCTCCGGGAAGCACGCAGTGCCGCCCGCATCCAGCATCCCAACGCCGTCACCCTCTACCACAGCGTGCCCGCTACCGCCGCCGACGATGCCGTCTACCTCATCATGGAGCTCGTCGACGGCTCCACCCTCGCCCAGCTCATCCGGGCCAACGGGCCCCTGCCCGAGTCCACCGTGGCCGCCTGGGGCATCCAGCTGCTCGACGTCCTGCAGGCCGCGCACGACCTCGGCATCGTGCACCGCGACATCAAACCCGCCAACATCATGATCACCGCCGCGAACCAGGTGAAACTCACCGACTTCGGCATCGCGCACACCGTCGGCGACCCCCGCCTCACCCACACCGGCACCATGGGCACCCAGGCCTACATGGCACCCGAACTGTTCAACGCCAAGCCCATCACCCCCGCAGCCGACCTATGGTCCCTCGGCGCCACCCTCTACCACGCCGCCCACGGACACGGGCCCTTCGACCGCGAAACCACCGAAGCCATCCTGCGCGCCATCCTCATCGACGACATCCCCGCCCCGCACTGCACACCCGGCCTTTCACAGGCGATCTCGGCACTGCTGAGACGCGACCCCGCCCAGCGCGCCACCATCCCGCAGGCCCGCGCCCAGCTGCTGGCAGCCACCGAAACCCCGCCAGACACCACCGCGAAATCACCACCCCCCGCACGGCCGCCGTCGCGCCCGACCCAGCCACCTCCGCATCCGACGCAGCCGCCTTCAGGCCCGGACATGGCGGCGCGACCCGACACCCACGCGCGGCCAGCGGCTGACACCCGCGCGTTCACTAACATGCCGAACCCCTTTGTCCGCGGCCTCGTCCGGTTCGGCTGGATCATCGCCCTTGTCATCTTCCTCTGGTCGTTGCCGAACCGCGCACCCGGTTTGGGGGGAACAATGATCTTGGTCTTGGCGTCCTATCCAATCATTTCCCGGCTGATCCGGTCACAGTGGTTTGCCCTGACGCTCAGCCCCCCGGGCCTGACGGTCGAACTCGGATTAGCCACCAAGCAGCAAGAGAGAACGGTGAATATCCCCTGGGACCGGCTTATCCGAATCGGCACTATGAGACGAAGATCCAGGCATTACCTGTGCGCATGGGTTCCTGCCATAGGTCCCGTGCCCGAAAAGTCGGTGCGCCTGTGTCCGCTGGGGTCTCCTCGGTTCCCGGTCGATGCGATCCTGGCCGAGATCCAGCGGCGCTATCCCACGGTTGCCATAGAGCAGGCATGGAGACAGCAATGAATCAGGACAAGCGGTCAGGTTGCCGGGCTCTCCCACTCCACGTGCTGACTTCGCTTGAAGGATCATCGACATGAACGGGGAAGATCAATGCCGGGGGACAACGTCCGCACGCAGGCACCGCTGATAGCGGGCCGGTACCAGTTACTGCGCGAACTGGGCCGCGGGGGCATGGGCGTGGTCTGGCTCGCCGATGACCAGCAGCTCACTCGCCAGGTGGCCGTCAAGGAACTGCGGCCGCCGCCGGGATTATCCGAAGCCGACCGCGAGCTCTGCTGCCAGCGGGCGCTGCGCGAAGCACGCAGTGCCGCCCGCATCAACCACCCCAACGCCGTGACCCTCTACGACAGCGTGCCCGCCACCGCCGCCGACGATGCCGTCTACCTCATCATGGAGCTCATCGACGGCTCCACCCTCGCCCAGCTCATCCAGGCCAACGGGCCCCCGCCCGAGTCCACCGTGGCCGCCTGGGGCATCCAGCTGCTCGACGTCCTGCAGGCCGCGCACGACCTCGGCATCGTGCACCGCGACATCAAGCCCGCCAACATCATGATCACCGCCGCGAACCAGGTGAAACTCACCGACTTCGGCATCGCGCACACCGTCGGCGACCCCCGCCTCACCCACACCGGCACCATGGGCACCCAGGCCTACATGGCACCCGAACTGTTCAACGCCAAGCCCATCACCCCCGCAGCCGACCTATGGTCCCTCGGCGCCACCCTCTACCACGCCGCCCACGGACACGGGCCCTTCGACCGCGAAACCACCGAAGCCATCCTGCGCGCCATCCTCATCGACGACATCCCCGCCCCGCACTGCACACCCGGCCTTTCACAGGCGATCTCGGCACTGCTGAGACGCGACCCCGCCCAGCGCGCCACCATCCCCCAAACCCGCACCCCGCTCCTGGCAGCCACCAAACCCCCGGCACACACCACAGGCCTCACCCCCAAGCCGCCATCGCACCCGGACACAACCCCGGAAGCCCCCGAGGACGAGTCCCCCACCAGGATGCCCGAACAGCCTTCGGACACCGTTCTCCCGCCACCGCCCGAATCCGGGGAGGACGATAACGTCGCGGCCGATCACCGCGCGCCGCAGCGGCGTTGGCCGATCGTCACCACGATCCTGGCCGTCCTGGTGGTTGTCATCGGCGGCGGCAGCTACGCGGCCTGGCGGCACACGCAAACCCAGTACTACGTCGGCACCGACGGCAAGCAGGTGATCATCTACTACGGGGTCAACCAGAAGGTGCTGGGGATGAGCCTGTTAAGCGTGTACTCCAGAACCGGCATCCCGCTGTCCCAGGTCCCGTGAGCGACAAGAGCGCAATCCTGAGCGCGACAGCCCCGGGCAGCCTGACCGACGCCCGGAAGACCGTGGACAGCATCCGGCTGACCATCACCTGCAACAACTACGACGTTGCCTACGCCAAGTGGGCGGCGCGGCCCGCGTCGCGCACGGTCACGGTGACGGTCGGCGACAAAAAGGAAACGCGCACCGAGCCCGCGCCGCACCCGGCCGCGCCTAGGGCACCCAAGGGCTGCCCTGCGAAGGAAACGGCCGGGTAACCGCGATCTGCAGCCGGCCATCCGGTGATGTAGGCCGCGGTATCGGGTGAATCGCTCATAGAATGCCAATGGCTGCATTTCTGAAGATCAATATGGACAGGAAGATCAATGCCGGGGGACGAAATCCGCACGCAGGCCCCGCTGGTAGCAGGCCGGTACCAGTTACTGCGCGAACTCGGCCGCGGGGGCATGGGCGTCGTATGGCTCGCCGATGATCGGCTTCTTGTCCGTCAGGTGGCCGTCAAGGAACTGCGGCCGCCGCCGGGATTATCTGACGCCGACCGCGACGTCCACGCCAAGCGAGCGCTGCGGGAAGCACGCAGCGCCGCGCGCATCAACCACCCCAACGCCGTCACCCCCTACGACGTCCTGCCCGCCACCGCCGCCGACGACGCCATCTACCTTATCCTGGAGCTCATCGACGGCCCCACCCTCGCCCAGCTCATCCGGCGCAACGGGGGGCTTCCCGACGCCACCGTGGCCTCCCTCGGCGTCCAGCTGCTCGACGTCCTGCAGGCCGCGCACGACCTCGGCATCGTGCACCGCGACATCAAACCCGCCAACATCATGGTCGCGGCGGGGAACCAGGTGAAGCTGACCGACTTCGGCATCGCACACACCGTCGGCGATCCGCGCCTCACAGATAGCGGCACCATGGGCACCCAGGCCTACATGGCACCCGAACTGTTTAGCGACCAGCCCATCACCCCGGCAGCCGACCTATGGTCCCTCGGCGCCACCCTCTACTGCGCCGCCCAGGGACAAGGGCCGTTCAACCGTGAGTCCGCGGAAGCCATCCTCCGGGCCATTCTCATAGACGACATCCCGGTCCCGCACTGCTCGCCCGGCCTGTCGCACGCGATCTCGGCAATGCTGCGACGCGATCCCCAGCGGCGGGCCACAATCCCCCAGTCCCGCACCCAGCTCCTGGCGGCCACCACACCGGCAACAGACCCGGCGGCGGAACCGCCGCCCAGCTCCGGGCCGTCGCTCCACCCGCCCCCAATCACGGAAGGCCCCGAGGACGAGCCTTCCGCGAGCGTGCCCGAGCCGCCTTCGGGCATGGTTCTCCCGTCATTGCGGGGAGACGCCACCATTTTCACGAACATGCCTAGCCGCTTCTCCTTGGCGCTCCTGCGCGCCAGCTGGGTGGTCACTCTCATCGGCAGCGCAGTGGGGTGGTTCTTCGTCGCTCAATTCGGCGGCCTAGGCATCGGTATTGTCACCTTCGTGCTCTGGTTCATACTCATGTTCTTCGGCACGCTCATCTTCCTCGGGACCATGGGACGCTGGAGGATTTTGGTCCTTGACCCCCGTGGCCTGTCTGTCTCTATCGCTGCCCTTAAGGCGAACCGGAACACAATTGCGGAAGCCCGCTGGGACCAAGTTGCCCGGATCGGCTGCTTCCACCGGGACGGCAAACCGCGCCTGTTCCTGTCCGCCTGGATCAGCGATGGTAAGGCTAAGCCCGCAAGGATGGTGCGTCTCTGCCCCGTGGGGCCACCTCACTTCCCGATGGATGAGATCCGGACAGCGATCCTGTCCTACTGCCCAACGGTCAGCATCGAGATGCCACAGGACCGGTGAGGCCGTGCACCGCTTACGCAGGCTCCCCGTCCGCCTGGCCATCGCCCCGGCGGCGAGCGTCTATGCGGCGGGAGAACCCATCACGGTACGGATCACCGCGGCCGGACGTCGCGACGTCAGCATCCGGGCAGCCAGCGTCAGAATGGTCGCCGGAATCTGGTATCGCCGATCGGATGTGTCCAGGGCCCACGTGATCGTCGTGCCGTCAGCCCCGCGTGTCCCGCCGCCAGCGATCGTGACCGGCCCGGCCACCAGGCTCAGCTTTCCGGTCACCCTGCCGGCCGGCGGCACCGTCGAACGCGAGGCCGCCGTGCCGAACTGGGCACGCGCACCATCTGGCACGCTCGGCGACCTAAAAGTCCACTACCGGCTACGGGCCGAACTCGCCCTGGGCGACGGCGCGACGGTACGTGACGAGTTCGGTGTCCGGATCGAGTCCCGGCGATCGCTGAACCAGGACGTGGAGGGAGCCCCGCTGGCCTATCGCCACCACGAAGTGGAGACCTGGCCCGTGCGCTACCGGGGAGACTGGGACATGGCCCTGCACCTTCCGGTCCTGCACGCAAGGCCAGGTGAAGCCCTGCGAGGGGTGCTCCGGGTCAGCCCGCACCAGGCCGCGCGGCCGCGGCGGATACTGGTCTCGCTGCAGATGATTGAGGCGCTGGCGCGCCCGCCGATGCCGTCCACGATGTCCGAGGCCGAATACGGCAGCGATGTCGAGTCACCCGTCACCAGGGCCAAGCGGGTGAAGGCGGTGACGCTGGCAACGAGGACTAGTCTCACCCAGCCGTGCGACTACCAGTTCACAATCCAGCTGCCCGGCAACGCTTGCCCGACGATCCTGACACGCTACCTGGCAATCCGCTGGTACCTGCGGGGATGGGTGCACGACGGCTCCAAGTGGCAGGTGACCGACTCGGAGATCAACGTGTATACCGCGGCCGACTGAATGGCCGACACCCCAAGTGCCCGGCCGTCAGGCCAGAGCGCAGGCCGCAGTAGGAGTAAACACGGTCCTCTTTTCGGGCCCGTACGCCACGCCCCGTGCCTTCTCGACGTCCTCGGGCGGACCTGGAGTGCGTCGACGGTGATCGTTCCCGCGGCCAGTTCCCCGATGAGCGCCGGGTCTCGGTGAGAAACTCTTCGGCCGAAAGGGCGCCTGGCCGCTGCCGAGCACCATGAGGTTGTTCGACCTGAGCGCGACCGAGGGCAGGCTGATCCCCGGCCCGGCGATCGCGCCGATCTGCAGCCAGGTCAGGGGCTTGTTCGGTGCCGATCGCGCGGCCAGCACGGCCGGCATGACCGTCTCGGCAGGCTCGCCCCAGAGGTCGTCGATGTCCTGCGCGGCGGCCTGCACGGCCTCGGCGACGTCGGCGGCGCGGGCATCTCCACATCGGACATCGCCGTCTCCACAGGTCAGGCTCGAAATGGCCGGCCAGCACAATGCCGCTGTCGGCGCGATGGCTCTGGCCCTGGCTAACCCGGCCGCGGCACGCTGGGGGGAAACGCGCCCGTGCCCCAGGCGGAACTGCCGGGCCGCGTCACCCTCGTCCGCGGCTATCTCAGGTACGTGCTGGACGCGCTGCCCGGCACCCACCGCACCGCCAGCTTCCAGGTCATCGCGGGCACGATCGCCCGGACGCCAACCTGGACCAGCCGGGCCCGTTCTGACGACCCGGGCCGGAGGGCTGTCCCTCAGGCCCCGGGTTTGCGGGCCTGGATGAGGAAGCGGG
>CAWHZU010000003.1:0-193922 GCA_963833885.1 uncultured Actinomycetota bacterium
CCGGGCAGGCGGCAGCGGCCGGTGGCGCGCCAGCGCTGGCGGGCTGGTGGTTACGGTCAGCGGCGGGTCAGGCGGTGGCGGCCTGGAGTTCGCCGGTGTCGGGGTTGATGGCTTCGATGGCTACTTTGTAGCCGAGGCGTTGCAGGCTTTTGACGTGGTTGCGGGCCTGGCGGCGGACATGCATGCGCTGTTCGTAGTAGTCCGGGCCGAGGTCCTGGTAGCTCGCGGCGGGGTCCGACAGCAGGGCGTGGATGTGGGTGAGCATCGAGTTGCCGGTGGCGACGAGGGCTTTCTTCTTGGGCATCCGCCGGGTTAGCCGGCGGTATTTCGCGCCGAGGAAGGACTGGGTGCGCCCGGCGCTGATGGTGGCCTCGCCGAGGGCGGCGCCCAGGTAGGGGTTGCCGCGGCCGGTAGTGTTGCTGCCCTTGCGCTTGCCGGCGGACTGGCGGATCTGGGGGGACCATTTCGCCCAGGAGACCAGGTGGGCGGCGGTGGAGAACACCGTCATATCGACGCCGATCTCGGCGATGATGTCCTGGGCGCCGACCGGGCCGATGCCGGGCACGGCGTCGAGCTGGCCGGCCTGGTGCAGGTACGGGGCGGTCAGTTTCTCGATGGTGGCGGTGAGCGTCTGGATCTGGGCGGTGTAGTGGTCGATGGCGGCCAGCATCATTGCCAGCACCGCGGCGTGCTCGGCGGTGAAGAACGAGCAGTCCAGCGCCTGTTCCAGGCGGGCGATCTTGCCGCGCATGGTGCCGCGGGCCAGCTGGGCCAGGGCCCTGGGGTCGCGCTGGCCGGCGGCGATCGCGTCCAGCATGTCCCGGCCCGAGACCCCGTGGATGTCAGAGATCACGCTGGACAGTTTCAGGTGCCCGTCTTCTAGCAGCTTCTCCACCCGCTGTTTCTCGGCGGTGCGGGCCTGGGTGAGGTGCCGGCGGTAGCGGGTGTGGGTGCGCAGCCGGCGGATCGGCTCAGGGGGCACGAAGCTGGAGGCGACTGTGCCCCGCTCGGTGATCCTGGCGAGCCAGACCGAGTCGGCCGGTCTTCTCGACTAAGATGATCTGAGTGCGGGGGGGGTGGCGGGGTGGTGATTGGCGGCGGCGGCGCGGCGAAGGCGGGCATGCCGAGGTTGATGGTGGCGCTGCGCCGGGCGGTGATCTGGTCCATCTGGGCGAGCTTGTGGCTGGCGCCGGCGAGGCTGATTTTGAGGCCCTCGGCTTCGCCGTGCCACCGGGCTTGACTCGGCTTCGGCGATGCGGTCGGCGAGGTTGTTGCAGATCTGGGCCAGGCGGGAACGCTGGGCGGGGTCGGGGCGCAGCAGCGGGCAGCGCAGGCAGCGTGCTCGTGGATGCAGGGGGTGTCGTAGGAGCGGCCGCAGTCGCCGAGGGCGACCTGGCGGCGTTCGAAGTGGCCGAGTGAACTCTGCCCATTCCTCGTCGGTGGGGACGCGGTATTCCTGTGATGGGCGCAGGGAGCGGCGGCGGGCGATGAATGCGCGGTGGCCGTTGATGACCTCCTCGGGGTAGACGGCCTTGTAGCCCATGGTGGTGTTGATGTCGCGGTGCCCGGCGACGAGCTGGGCGATGTGCGGTGGCATCCCGTGCAGGATCGCGTCGGTGATGAAAAGCCGTCGGAAGTCGTGGAAGGTGTAGCGCAGCGGCCGGCCGCCGGCGTCTTGACCCGATCGCGGCGAGCGCGTGGTCGAGGTAGCTGCGCAGCGCGGTCTCGGAGACGGGCCGGTCCTCGAGCCGGCCGCGGTGCTGGAACAGCAGCGGCATCGGCGGGTTGTAGACGCGCTCGTTCTTGTCGTAGGACACGACCAGCGGCACGGCT
Organism: uncultured Actinomycetota bacterium; assembly: GCA_963833885.1. Taxonomy (GTDB): domain Bacteria; phylum Actinomycetota; class Actinomycetes; order Streptosporangiales; family Streptosporangiaceae; genus JASHPR01. The sequence continues at coordinate 1,834 of CAWHZU010000003.1, forward strand.
GGCCCGGCCCGGCGGATCCGGTGCATGATCGCCGACAGCACGTCGGCGAGTTCGGGGCTGATGACGAGAAGCCGCTCGGCGTCGGTCTTGGAGGGAGTGATCTGCAGCAGGGGGATCAGCTCGCCGGTGGCGGGCAGCCGGTACTGGATGAGGCTGTGGTGGGACAGCTCGGTCAGTTCCTCGATGCGGATGCCGGTGTGGCGCAGTACCTCGACCATCGCCCAGGTCCAGAACGCGCGGTGTTCTTCGAAGGTCAGGTCCCGGCGCTTGCCGGTGGCCGGGTCCTCGGCCCAGATCCGGCCGGTTGTCTCGGTCTTCATCACTGGCCGGCGCAGCGTCTGCCCGCCGGCGGTGAACGGCGCGCCGGCAGCGGTGCCGGCCGCGGCCTGCAGCCGCTGGGCTGCGGCGGTGCGCTGGGCGTCGGCCCAGGCGGTGAGGGCGGGCAGGACCGGCAGCCGTTCACGTGTCCGTTGATCCATCCGGGACTTGCGCCGGGACCGGTCCTTCTTGTGGGAGACGTCGCTGGCGCTGACGGGGCAGCGCACGGCGTGCGGTCCCCAGCGGGCCGGGTCATCATCGGCCCATTCGGCGATGTCGAGGTAGAAGGCCCGGACCGCGGTCAGCACGCTGCGGCCGTCCAGCCGGGCCGTCACCGTGTGGACGCCCCGGCCATCGGCGGCTGTGGTCGTGGTCCTGGTCATCACGCGCTGCTTCCACGCAGCGGCGACGTCGCGGGAGAGCTTCAGCGAGTCGATGCCGGGATGGTGAGCTTCGAGATCGGCCCAGAAAAGCTTGCCGAGCAGGTAGGCGAAATGCTGCAGCGAGGAGAAGTCCACCGACGGCTGACGCTCGCGCAGGTAATCGACGAGCACGTCGCGGACCGGCTCGCTGGCGATGCGGTAGCGGTCGATCAGTTGCTCGCACGTCGGCTGCCCGCGGCCGGAGAACACCCGCATCGCCGCCGGCGCGCCGGGGCCGAACGCGTCCCGGGCACGCAGCAGCTGGTAGAAGAACGGGCTGCTGGCATGCTGGTCGTCCCGGTGCGCGTCCGGCCGGCGATCTCCAGCAGTTGCACGCAGTCACCGACGGTGATGGCGTCGACGCAGCCGCCTTTAGCCGCGATGATGACAGCGATCTTGCTGAGCGCGGCCAGCTGGCCATACGATCCGGCGGCTCCTGACTGGCACAACGCGGCCAGCTCCGCGAATGCCTTCGGGTCGCGGATGCGGGCCATCTCGGCGGCCAGGTTGCGCGGCGCCGACGGGCACCGCAGCAGCCAGCCGATACCAGGCCGGATCACGTCAGCGCCGATCAGCACCAGCAGCCCGGCACCGGCATGAGGCGCGGGCCTTGACGGCCGGCCGACGTCCCGGCGCGGCCTGCCTTCCGGGCCGTGATCAACTCCCGCCAGTCGCCGCAGTTTTCAGCGCCGCTGGCCAGCCACCGGTCCTGCCAGCTGTCTCCGGGCTGGGCTTCCAGCCAGTTCACCACGGCGACAAGGCCCAGCCGCCGGCCTTGCTGACTGGCCGGATTATCCAGCGCGAACGGCGGCGCCAGCAGCCGGGCCAGCACCTGCTGCCGCGCGGCCAGGGTCGCCGGCCACGACAGGGTGGCGGGCCGGGGCGGGAACCGGATCAGCAGCTCCGCGCCGGTGCCCCCGGCCGGCAGCGGGACGCCAGCCCTGCCCAGGACGGGCACCACACAGCCCGCCGGAAGCGGGTGAGCCGCAGTCACAGCACGTCCTTGCCGAACAGGACCTGCAGGCTCTCGGCCCGGTACTCCGGCGCCAGTCCCGTGGCGCCGTGGTGGCGCTGCCGCGCGTGGAAGGCCAGCACCGTCTCGATGACGTCGCCGGGTAGCGGGTTGAGGTACCGCTGGGTCGTGGACAGGTGGGCATGGCCCATGACCCACTGCAGGTCGGTCAGCGGCATAGCCGGGTCACTGGCCATCCGGTAGGCCGCTGAATGACGCAGGTCATGCAGCGACCAGTTCGCGCCCATCGCGGCGCTGGCCCGGGTGAACATCAGCCGGGCCGCGTCGTAAGTCAGCGCACGGAACGGACGCCGCAGCGTCCACCACAGCGGCTGATCCCGCCCAGCGGGGATCAGCCCGCGCATCTGAGCCTGATACAACCGCAGCCACACGAACGCATCCGGGGAGGCGGGCAGCTGCTGCAGCTGCCGTGTCCCCTTGCGGATCACCGTGATCAGCTGCTGTCCCGGATCGGCATCGGCGGCCGTCGCGCCCAGCAGCTCGGAAGCTCGCGCCCCGGTCGACACCCAGAACGCCACCAGCGCCCGGTCCCGGTGCGAGCCCAGCAACGCGAACAACTCGCCGAACCTCTCATCCGGGATCTGCCGCGGCACCCGCCGCGGAGCCTTCGGCCGGTACCGCCCGGCGCGCTCGCCAGCGAAGGGCTGCATCGGGTTGTGATGGGCGTTCGCCCGGCTGCCCCGCCGGCTCCTGGCCAGCGGGAACGGATTGACCATCGGCCCGGTGCCAGCCTCCAGATGGAACCCGTAAAAGCCGCGCAGCACGCTCTCGCAATGGACCACCGTCGCCGTCGCGTAACCCCGGCCCGGCGACCGCTTGCCAGTCACCGGATTCGGCGTCCCCGGCGCCGCCGCAGCGCTTCCAGGTGCTCCGCCGCCGGGATACCGCCAGTGCGGCCGGGCCGGCTTATCGCACAACCCGATCCAGCAGCAGAAGTCCCGGGCCTCGACACTGGTCGCCTGATCCCAGCCGACCCCCGTCGCCCACAGGAACCGCCACCAGCGCAACAGATCCATTCCATACGACCGGTGCGTCGCCGCAGGGCGCCCGCACGCAGCCAGCTCCCGGAAGAACTCCGCCGCCGGGACGACCACCCCACCACCGGCATCAACCAGCCGGAACGGCTCGAAAAGATCCCCGGTCGCCTCAAGCGACCCAAGCAGCGGCACCACCAGCCGCGACAGATCCCGCGGCACTTCCCCGTCCGTGATCATGATCAGCGAACGTAGCCACCCAGCTCGCGACCTGTCGGCTCACCAGCCAAAGCCCTTCCCGTAGTTCGGTTAACACGTCGGTCTTGGGCAGGCCGGGCAGCGCCTTGACCTGCGCGGCGTTGTACAGCTGGCAGTCGAACCCGCGCGATTCGAGCAGGAAGAACACCGGTTTCCAGTCGGGTAGCGGCGGCGCGTTGCCGCGCCGCCGCCCCCTCGGAACCGGCCATGCCCGCTTTCCAGGCAACCGGCTCGGGCAAGCCCAAAGGCGTGCATTGGGTCAGGTCTGCGGAAGTGCTGGTCCACCGCTGTCGCCGTCTGGGAGGCGGCGTCGGCAGTGGGTGTGGATGAGGCTGAGCACGGCGGGTCCGTCTTGGGTCCTGGGCCGCGCGTCGACGGTGATCGCCTGGTGGCGGGTCGCTACGCGGACGGCTGTGATCCACTGTTCCCATTCGTCGGGGTGTTGTGGTTCTCGGTCGGCATGCAGGAGCAGTTGCCCGCAGAGCGGGCAGCGTCCCCGCTGCCGCTGAAGTAGCCGCAGCCGGGACGGGTCGAGCGGGGGTGTCCCGCGTCGCCGCCGGGCTGCCCAGTAGCTGGCCAGGGCCGGGTCGTCGGGTGAGGCCCAGCCCTTCACCAGCGTGTGCCGGGTGATCTTCGTCCAGGCGAACTTGAGGAGGTAGGCGCCGCTGTCGCGGTCACCGAACACCCACCGGTCGCGCCTGGCTGGGACGAATCTGCCGAAGTACTTGCGGACGATCCAGCGTTTCCCCTTGTGAGGGTGGGTCCAGTTCGCCCACTTGTAGGTCAGCTTCCACATGTGGTCGTCCAGTGCGTCGAACACCTTGGAGGACACGCAGTGCCGATAGTAGGCCGACCAGCCCCGGATGATCGGATTCAGCCGGATGAGGACCATCTGCGCGTTATGCCCGCGCAGGGCTTTCATCTCGGCGGTCAGCCTTGCCTTGATCCGTTTCACGGCCGCCTTGCTCGGCTTGATCAGCAGCTTGCCGCGGTAGCGCCTGACGCTGAACCCCAAGAAGTCCACCCCATCATCGAGGCGGACGATGCGGGTCTTGTCCTGGTTGAAGACCAGACCCCGGGGTCGCAGCCACGCGGCCAGCCGCGCCTGGACCTGCTGCGCCTGTTCACGCGAGTGGCACAGGGCGAGCGCGTCGTCGGCGTAGCGGATCAGCACAGGTGAGCCCGGTCTTGCCGTTCCGGCGTTGCTGCCGGTGGTGATGTACCGGACTCCGGCGGCCTCTTCCATCCCATGCAGGACCACGTTCATCAGGACGGGGCTGATCACGCCCCCAACGCAATGGGCAACTTTTGCTTTGACGTCACGCTGAGCTACCGGCGGCTGGAGCTGCCGCGGCGCGTTCCGGCCGGGTTGTGACATGCAGGGTAGTATGTTAATGGCATGGCTGGTGACCGGGCTCGTGCTGGTGAGTATGCCGAGCGGATCAACGCTGCTGCTGACCTGGCAGAGGCTGGTGTCCCGGTGGCTGAGGCTGCCCGGCTGCTGGCGGGCCGGTTCGGCTGCTCGCAGCGGCAGGCCCGCCGTTATGCAGAGCGCGCGGCGCTGGCTGGGCGCGTGGATGTGCCGCAGGCGACGTCGGTGTTCACGGTCAAGCTCCCAGCCGGGCTGGGGGCTGCTGTCCGCGAGCATGCCAGGGCGACGGGGCGGACGATCTCCGCCGTGGTGGCAGAGGCGCTGGAGGAGTTCCTGGCGCGGAGCCGCAGAGAGCATCCGCGCAGGTGAACGACCGGGCTGTTGATACGGCGTTCGTCTTCGACCGCCACGCGGCTGCGGATTTGTCAGTGGCTTACGCCATTCTCGTGCCAGCACGGCGGGCCCGTATCCGGGCAGGCCAGGAAGGAAGGCCGCCCCGTGACGAGCGCGGCGATCTATGCCCGGGTGTCGAGCGCCCGGCAGAAGAAGGACCAGACGATCGGGTCGCAGACCGCGGCGCTGCGCGTCCACGCCGGGCAGCTGGGGGTGGAGCTGCCTGAGGAGTGGGTGTTCGAGGACGAGGGGCACTCGGGGGCGACGCTGGTGCGGCCCGCGCTGGAGCGGCTGCGGGACGTGGTCGCCGGGGTCGGCGTCGATGTGGTGCTGTGTTACTCCCCGGACCGCCTTGCCCGCAAGTTCGCCTACCAGGCGCTGCTGATCGAGGAGTTCGCCCGCGCCGGCACCAGGGTAAGGGTGAAGGGAAGAAGCTGATGGTGCGTTAGGGCTGTTGCGAGTCGAGAAAGCCCAGGGAGAGGTAGGGCGGAGGAGGGGGCGGAGGACGTTGGGCGGGCGTGGCACGCTACATCAGACGCGGACAGCGGCGCGGACGAGATCACGGCATGAGGCGGCGATCGCGCGAGATGTCGCGCAACGACGACGGCGCCCATCGCGACCTGGCCGCTGGCACCAGCGAGAACGTCCCGGAGGCAAGGCCCGCTGGGACCGGTCGGTGGTCTGGGGCATGCTGCGCAACCCCGCTTACGCTGGCACCGCGGTGTTCGGCAAGACACAGGTCCTGCAGGAGCAGCCAGGGCTGAACCGCCGGGCCCGCCTGGAGGGCCGCACCACACCACGGGCGTTCAAGACCGTCGACCGGCCCCGCGAGGACTGGATCGCGATTCCCGTCCCCGCCATCGTGACCGCCGCGACGTTCGAGCGGGCCGCCCGGCGCCTTGAGGACAACAAGCGGTTCGCCTCCCGCAGCACCAAGGTCCCCTCCCTGCTCCAGGGCCTGGCCGCATGTTCGGCCTGCGGGTATGGCTACTACCGGACCTCGACCCGCACCACGAACAAGAAGATCTACTACTACCGGTGCCTGGGGTCTGATGACTACCGCTACGAAGGCGGGCGGGTCTGCGGCAACAAGCCGGTCCGCGCCGACTACCTCGACACCGCCGTCTGGGACCACATCACCGGCCTGCTCGCTGACCCGGCGCTCATCCGGGCCGAGATCGGCAAGCGCCTCCAGCAGGCCCGCACCAGCGACCCGGCCGCCAGGCAGCGCAACCGGCTGGAACTCGAGACCGCAAAGGCTGCAGCCGCAATCACCCGGATGATCGAGGCGTTCCAGGAACAACTGATCACCATCGACGAGCTCCGCGCCCGGATGCCCGCCCTGCGGGCCCGCGAAACGAACCTGCGCGGCCAGGCCGCCGCCCTCGATACCCAGCTCGCCGACCGCGACGCCTACCTCAAACTCGCCGATGACCTGGAAGGCTTCCTCGCCCAGCTCCGCGGCAACAGCCACGACGCGAGCACCACCGAACGCCAGCGCGTGCTGCGGCTGCTGGTCAAAGACGTTCTCATCGGACCCGAGAAGGTCACCATCCGGCACCGCATCCCCATCCGGGAACGCACCACCGGCGACAAAGAACCCACCAGTGCTGACACGGAGGGTGACCATGCGGCAAGTTATCCATTGCGTTGGGGGCGTGGACACCCCGCCCTGTGGGCTGCCCTGCTCGGTCGGAGCGAACCGGCCCTCGTCGATCACTCCCGCTTTCAGCCACTGCTCGATCCGTCCCCGGGCGGGGAAGGTGCCGAGCTGGACGAGGAGGTAGGAATGATCAATGCGGTCGAACGCGGCGGCCAGGTCGCTATCTAGCGCCCACAGGCGCTTGCAGGTCTTTCCCCGTGCGGTCACGAAGACCGCCTGCATTGCGTCCTGGCAGGAGCGGCCCGGCCGGAACCCATACGACCGGGACTCGAACCGGGCCTCCCACTCGGGCTCCAGCGCCCCCGCCGTCAGGGCTTGCAGCGCCCTGTCGGCGATCACGGGAATACCGAGCCCGCGCCGTTTCCCCCCAGCCTTCGGGATGAAGATCCGCTTGACGGGCCTGGGCCTCCACGAGGTTGCGCCGTCCTGGAGCCAGAAGACAAGCTCTGCCTTCTCCCAGCCGCCCAGCACGATGCGCCCGTCGACCCCGGCCGTCTTACGGCCAGCGTTGATCTCCGTCACCCGCCGCACGCTCAGTAACGCGTTCGCTCGGGAGCGGAGCATCAGTTTCTGCAGATTACGGACCTTCTTGAGGTCCCCTGCCTTACTCGCCGTGAAGATCCGCTGCCGCAACCGCCGTACGTCGTCCTCGGCCCGCCGCCAATCGACGGCGTCCCAGTCCAGAACATCGTCCTCAGGTCCGTTCACCATGATGGTGTCCAACTTGCCCCTCGGTTCCAGCGTCTCCGCTCACCAGGTCCTCACAGGCTCACCTGACCCACGTCAGCTCCCTTTCGGGCCGGGCACCAGCCCGTATCCGACCAGTTATGCGCAGACCATCCGGCGGAGGTGCCGGTCCTACGGCCCCCGGTTTCCTGCTGCCTTTCGGCCGTCGGCCTTGGCTTGCTGGGTCATCCTGCGCCCGCTGGGGAGTTGAGCCTTCCTCACGGTCGGCCTACCGGCCATCATGTGACCGGACCCCAACGGGGTTGTCGTGTTGCGCATGAGCAAGCTGCGACCGGGCAGGGCGCTCTCTTTATCCCGGGGACGGTGGTGCGTTCCCGGCCGGCGATTACCCTCCGGCCGGCACCTGCCGCTCTTCCACGGCCAGTCCCTACGGCCCCGCTGGAACATCCCATCTGCGGGGGGCACTTTCACGAGACGTCAACGAGAGTTCACGCTATTCACCCATCACCCCAGGCCCGGCTGGCTACCGGCCCAAGGCCGGGAACCCTGCCTGCAGGTTCCCGCCGGTCTTCTCCTCGCCCGCGGCCCCCGGATGGAACACGGGCCGCTTCGGCTTCTACCCCGGGCTTCGCACACCGCAGTTACCCGCGACGCACGCCGAGGTGGAGACAGGCCATCACGCACTGGCCCAGGTACTACACCCTCGACATCAGCCGAACCTCCAAACGGTGCCTCCCACTTGACTCAAGCACCCTCACGTCGCACGTAGTCGCCGGTGGCCTCCATGCCGATCCTGGTGACACCCCAGCAGGCCAGCCAGTCGCCCAGCGACTCCAGCTCGGCGCGGGTGGTGCCGAATGCCCGGGTTTCCTGCTGGCGGCGGCCGGCCGTGGTGTCGGACGGCACCCCGATAGTGACCTCAACCCCGGCCTTGGCGATATCCAGGCCGGCGACCCGCTCGCAGAACAGCGGCTCGTCTTGCACGTCGTGCATCATCGGCTCCTACGATGAGAGGGCGGTTACGGCCGCGGCCGTTCGCAGGAGCCAGGGGCAAGCGGTAAATCTGGTCCGCGGGCTCGAGGCACCATTCAGCGGCCCTGAAGGATGGCTCCCGGCGTCAGACTGTTAGACGGGGTCAGGCCCGCCAAGCAGAAGCGACGTCAGCGAACGACCGCGGTCACAGCCTCCCAGGCCGCCCGCACCAACGCCCGGACATCAGCCCGCAGCGGCCCCCCGGACACAACCGCGGCAGCGCCCGGCGCAGCCGGGCTCCCGGGGCGCGGCGGGTCAGCTGCCCAAATTTTCACGCCGTAGCGGCATCACACCGGGCCACGCCCGACTGTTAGGCGGCAACCTGAGTGGCCGGATCTCAGCTGAGGTGGTATCTGATCTGGCTTATCGCGAGGTCTAGCGCTGCCTCGAGGGGGCCGGCATCGCGCTTGGCCTGGGTGAGCAGCAGTCCGCCTTGCAGGGCGGCGAGGGTTCCCAGCGCGAGCCGGTCGACGTCGGTGTCGTCCTGTAGCTCGCCCCGGTCGCGCATCCGCCGGAGCCCGTCGCGGATCGGGGCTTCCCAGCGGTCGAAGCCGGCGGCGAGGGCCGTCCGTGCGGGCTCGTTGGTCTCGGCGAGCTCGCTGGACAGTGACCCGAGAGGGCAGCCGCCCTCGCAGTGCCGCTGCCGTTGCACGCCGACGAGCATGTCGCGCCACTGCTTGAACGCGGCGAGGGAGTCCAGCTCGTCGAGCAGCGGGCGCTGGCCGTCGATGATCTGGTCGGCCTGGTGCTCGATCACGGCTCGTACGAGCGCGTTCTTGTCGCTGAAGTAGTGGTAGAGCTGCGAGTTGCTGACCTGTGCTGCCGCGAGGACGTCCTCGGTGCTGGTGCCGGCTACGCCGTGGCGGAACATCAGCTCTGCCGCGGCTTCCACGATCCGGGCTCGCGTCGCGAGTCCCTTGCGGGTGAGGCGCCCGGCGGGCGCGTTCCCTGTGGCCATGACCCACTCTAACTTATTCTGGCCTTGACAAGCCAGAAAATCTGTGGTCATTATTGGCTTGTTCAAGCCAAAAACTATGAAGGCGGTTTCACGTGACCTCCACCAGCCCCACCCTGTCCACCGCGCTGGTCACCGGCGCCACGAGCGGCATCGGCCGGGCGACCGCGGTCGCCCTCGCCGCGTCCGGGATTCACGTTGCGGTATCGGGACGCGACAAGGCCCGCGGTGACCAGACGGTGGCAGCGATCCGGGCGGCCGGGGGCCAGGCTGATTTCGTCCCCGCGGACCTGAGCGACGCGGCGTCGGCGACTCGCCTGGCTGAAGCGGCCGCGGCGGTCCTCGGCCACGTCGACATCCTGGTCAACAACGCCGGGTCTGGTGCCGCCGGCCCCACTGCCGATACGACCGAGGCCGCGTTCGACGAGCTGTTCGCGCTCAACGTCAAGGTGCCTTACTTCCTGACCGCCGCCCTGGCCCCGGGCATGGCCGGGCGCGGCGCCGGGGTCATCGTCAACGTCTCGACGATGGTGGCCGAGTTCGGGCTCGACGGCATGGCGCTCTACGGGTCGACCAAGGCCGCGCTGGAGCTGCTGACCAAGGCGTGGTCGGCCGAGTTCGGGCCGAAGGGCATCCGCGTCAACGCGGTCGCTCCGGGCCCGGTCAGCACCGAGGGCACCGAGGGGATGCGGGAAGCGCAGGGCTACCTGGCCTCGCTCGCGCCGGCCAGGCGGCTGGGTACCCCGGAGGAGATCGCCGCAGCCATCGTCTACCTGGCGTCACCGCAGGCGGCGTTTACGCACGGTGTCGTCCTCCCGGTCGACGGCGGCCGGGTCGCCGTCTGAGCCCGGCTCACCGCGAAGGCGCAGGGACGGGATCAACATGACCAGCGAGAGCGCGCCAGGGCGAACATATATGCCTCACCTGTGGGTTCGCCTGCGGTGTGGCGCTCTCAGCGCTGGTGCAGGCCGTAGATCGCCAGTTCCATCGCGCGGTCGGCGCGCGCCGCGGCGGCGGGAGCAGGCCCGACCCGGGTCATGAAGCTCATCATCAGCAGCACGTCCTCGGGGTTCAGGCCTTCCCTCATGCTGCCGTCCGCGGCGCATGCGGCGATCAGCTCGCCGACGGCCGACACCACCGGCGCGTAGGTACTGCTGATCACCTCCTGCAGCGCCGGGGCCTGCAGCGTCTCCCCGATGCCCCGCTTGAGCTGGACGAACTCCGCGAGGGTACGGAACCACGCGCGGAACGCGTCCAGGGGGGCGTGTTCCGCCAGGACCTGCGGCACCAGGCGGACCAGCCGGTCGACGTCGTCCTGGTAGACGGCGGCGATCAGCGCTTCCCTGGTCGGGAAGTGACGGTACAGCGTCCCCGGGCCGACGCCCGCGCGCCTGGCGATGCCGATGAGCGAGGCGTCCCCGGCCTCTCTCAGGGCCTCGCGGGCGACCGCGAGGATGTGCTCGCGGTTTTTCGCAGCGTCTGCCCGCATCCCGGCTCCTCTTTGCTAAGCGGACACCTCTCCGGTACCGTGATCAGTAAGCGGAAAGGTGTCCGGATAACCAGTCTAGGAGGAGCCATGGAGTACATCAAGGCCGGGATGACGCGATGACGATCCCCACCCGAGTTCTAGGCCGCACCGGCGCCGAGGTGTCGGTCCTGGGTTACGGCGCAATGGAGCTGCGCGGCCAGCTCGCCGGCCCGGCGAGCCACCTAAGCGGCCCGGCGATCACCGACGAGGACGCCGAACGGCTGCTCAACGAGCTGCTCGACGCCGGGGTCAGCCTGATCGACACCTCGGTTGACTACGGGCGCAGCGAGGAACTGATCGGCCGCCACCTCAGCTCGCGCCGCAGCGAGTTCCTCCTCGCCTCCAAGTGCGGCTGCCCGGTGTCCATGGCGTCCGAGGCAGTCACGATAGGCCAGCACGACTACAGCGCAGCGAACGTCCGCGCCGACGTCGAGCAGAGCCTCCGCCGCCTGCAGACCGACCACCTGGATCTGGTCCAGGTGCACCTGTCGCCGCCGCGCAGCGAGCTGCAGGCCAGCGGGACGATCGACATGGGCGTCTTCGACGTATTCCAGATCCCCTACTCCGCGCTCCAGCCCGAGCACGACGAGCTGATCACGCGCGCAGCGAACGCCGGAGCCGGCGTGCTCATCCGCGGCGCCGTGGCGCGGGGGACCGCATCGGAGGACAAGAACTGGGCGGTGCAGCCGCTCAGCTCCTCTGGCCCTGCGGCCCAGGACCGCTGGGAGGCAGCCAAACTGGACGAGCTGCTGAAGGACGGCATGAACCGCCACGAGTTCATCCTGCGCTTCACGCTCAGCCACCCGGGAGTATCGAGCGCGATCGTCGGCACCAGCAAGCCCGGGCACCTGCGCAGCAACGTGGCGGCGGCATCGCGCGGGCCACTGCCGGACGACGTCTACGCCGAGGCAAGGCGCCGGCTCGCCGCAGCGTAACCGGCCTCTTGCCTCATCATGGGCGCCAGGCCAGCGCCGGCGCTGTCGGGGTTGCCCGGCCGAGCGGACCGGCACCGGCACCAGGGAGATCCGCTCGGTCCGCGGCTCGTCATCGTGCGGAGCCAGGCCACCTGCCGCGCGCCGCGCTCCTCGGCGATCGGCCGCCTCTTCCTCGCTCTCGATTGTCCAGCTCGCGGCCACCGCGTCTACGGCGGCCCGAAAGGCCGTCGCATGCGATCGGGCGCGCCGACCCCAGACGCGCTGGCCACTCACCTGGTTCTCGGCGCCTGCGAGGATAACGGGGAGACGTAGGCCGAATGCCGGGCGCGTTTAAGTCTAATATGCTAACGTTGAAATCAACGCCGCAGAGAATCTTCTAATAGCCTCTCGCACGGTAGAACGATTTATCGTTTCGGGTTGTTCCTGCTGGCAGGTGTGACTTTTCTCTATTCTCTCCATTGTTCCGCAGCGGAATTTCGCGCTGCATACTCGTCGTCATGAGCGAACCAGACAGGCACATCGTCCTGAAGACACCGCGACTTGACATCCGCCAGTTCACCGCGGACGACGCCGATAACCTATTCAGCCTGGACCGTGACCCGGGGGTCATGCGCTACCTGGGCAGGCCAGCTTCTCGCGAGGTCCTGCGAGACAAGATCATCCCGTTCCACCTAGGTGTCTACCAGCGTTTCGACCGGCTGGGCACCTGGGCCGCTGAGTCCGCCGACACGGGCGAGTTCCTAGGCTGGTTTCACTTCCGCGCCGAGGACGGCGACATCACGAACATCCACCTGGGCTACCGGCTGCGCCGAGCGGCCTGGAACAAGGGCTACGCCACCGAGGGATCCGCGGCCCTGATCAACATGGGCTTCACTGACCTCGGCGTTCAGCGGGTGTTCGCGCACCTTATGACGGCCAACGCCGCGTCCCGGCGCGTGCTGGAGAAATGCGGCCTGACTCCCGTACACACCGTCCCCTACGTGGGACCCGACGCCGACGTCATCGACGGCGCCGAGCAGGGAGAGGTCGAATACGCACTAACCAAACCTGAATGGGAAACCCACACAGACAGCTGAACGAAATAGCCTGACCCTCATGACCGGAACGGCGATCGCCCGTTCATTCACGGACTCCAACAGACGTTGACGAAGAGTCTCAGCAGGTCAGGCTCCCTATAGGTCCAGACTGGTGGCCTGCGGATTTGGATTCGGGACGAAGAGGCCGCGGATTCAAAAGGCATGGGATATACACGGGATCGATGGTCGCTGACGGACGCGACCGACTGCGGCGATGCTGGTCAGATGCCCTGGGGGCTCATGGGCGGCGATCGTCCGTAAAACCGTCGGCTCAGCATACGTTGGTTCGAACCCAACACCTGCCATCACCAGCGAAAACAGCCACTCACCAGCGGGCGCGCCCGGTAACGGCCTGGCGCGGAACGGGTCGCGGTCTGCCGGCCGTGTCCGGCTGAGACCGGGCGGCTGCGGCTGACCCCGGGCCATAGGCGGCAAAGTTCAGGGGCCGACCGAGGCGTTCCGCCCGAGGGCGTTGCCCATCGACGACTCCCTAGCGCAAAGACATCGGAGAGGTGTGGTGGGGCAGGCGGGAGAATAACCGGCGCGGATGTTCGCCGCCCTGCGGTCGACATCGGCGATGGACTGAGTGACTTGGTCGAGGTGTCCTGAATCTCGGCCGCTGCGGTGCTGTCGCCGAGTTCGTGCAGCCGGGCTAGGGCCATGGAGTAGTGGGCCTGCTCCTTCATCAGCCGGGTCTTCTCGCGCTCGAAGTCGCAGCAGGCGGCTTCCTCTTCTTGGCGTTCCCGCTCGGCGTGGATGCGTTCGCGTTCTTCGTCCTGCTTGACGAGGTAATCGGCGGTCAGTTCCAGCTCGAGATCACGAGCGAACGCGGCGGACGCGGGGCAGGTCCGCGGCGATGTCTTCCAGGATTTGCTCGTCCCCGGCGAACGGCCCGGTCGGCCGCGGCCAGGCGATGACGACATCGGTGAATCCCAGCTCGCCCGCCCGGCCCGCCAGGTGGCGGAAGTGCTCAATCGAGGTCAACGACGTGCTGAGAACTTCGAGGTTGAGATAACGGGCGATCGAGTTCGCCGCTCGCCCCGCAGCGTTCAGCGCGTCGTCGCAGCGCTCGTTCGCCTCGCGCGCACCCGCCCACCACGCCTCCTCTTCAGCGTCCCGGCCAGCCGTGCCCATAGTGGCCCAGCCCTCGGCCTGGTCAACGGCGAGCCGGATTCCCTTCGGGCCGTTGGCGGCGACGATGAACGGCGGTCGTGGCCGCTGGACCGGGCCTGGGATGTTGCGAGCGTCTACAGCCGAGAACCACTGTCCCTGCCAGGTCGTGCGCGGCTGGGTCAGCAGCAGGTCCAGCACCGTCACGAACTCGCTGAACCGAGATGACGCCTGGGCCGGGGTCACCGCGGGCTGCCTCAGTACCGACGCGTCCCAGCCCTGGGCCCCTGCGCCCAGGCCGATATTGAGCCGGCCACTGGACATCCTGTCCAGGGTCATCAGCTCCTTGGCGAGCGGGACGGGATGGCGGAAGTTCGGGGTCGTGACCCACGTCCCGAGGCGCAGCGCCGACGTTTCCAGCGCCGCCGCTACCAGCGTCGGGATCGTCGCGTACCAGGCCGAGTCCGCCAGCGACCGCCAAGCCAGATGGTCGAACGTCCACGCGTGATCAAAACCGTACTGCTCGGCGCGCTTCCACCGGTGCCGGTCCTGTTCCCACGCGTGCTCCGGAAGCAGAGTTACCCCGACCCGCATCCCGGCTCCTCGATTCCTCGCCCGTGCACGCCGACACTAACCGAACGGATGCGGTCGCGTAGCAGAGCCTCGGGGCCGGCGTTGAGGTGCTGGATCTCTTCGAGAATGCTTAGCGCGTGCTGCCAGGCCCGCTGGGCCTGGGTCGGTTCGCCGGCCGGTGGCCAGCGATCGGTCAACGCCAGGCTGGCATACTGCCGGGCATGATGATCGGCGTTGGGCTGGATGCCCGGCTTGGCCTTCCGTTCGATGGGTTGCGGGCCGCGGCCAGGGAGGCGGAGCGGCTCAGGTTCGAGAGCCTGTGGACGCCCGCCGGAGGGGTGCCGGACTCGTTCCACACCTGCGCAGCCTGGTCGCAGGACACGGGCCTGCGGACCGGGATTTCCGTGGTCCCGGCGGCGCGGATGTGGACCCCGCTCGGGCTGGCGGCCCAGGCGGCGACACTGGCTCAGCTGTCGGCGGGACGGTTTGTGCTCGGCCTCGGCACGGGAGGCTACGGGCCAGGTTTCTGGGCATCGGTGGGACTGCCCGACCGGCCCATTGCCGTAATGCGGCAGTACGTCAGCGAGGTCCGGGACCTGCTGGCCGGGCAGGCCGTTACCAGCGCGGGCCCGGCGTTGGGCACTCCCGGCTGGCCCAGTTCCGCCACGCTCGGTCTCGGCGACTTGCCGCCGGCACCGGTGTACCTGGCCGCGCTCGGCCCGCAGATGCTCAGGCTGGCCGGCGAGACCGCCGACGGCGTGCTGCTCAACTGGGCGACACCGGAGCGGATCGCAACCAGCCGTTCCGAGGTCGATGCGGGCGCCGCGCGGGCGGCCCGCGGCCCGGGCGCGGTGCCGATGACCATGTACATCCGGGTCTGCATCGACGACGACGCGGCCGCGGCGCGGGAGGCATTTGGCACACAGGTCCTCGGCTACGCCCTGGCCCGCCCCGGCACCCCGGACAATGCGGGTTACCGGGGCCTGTTCGCCCAGATGGGCTTCGACCCGGAGCTCAAAGAGCTAGAGCAGCGGCGCGACCAGGGCGCGACCATGCCCGAACTGGTGGCCGCGGCACCTGACGAGATGCTGCACGCGGTCGGCTACTACGGCCCCGCCGGCCCAGCGCCGGCCGCATTCGCCCGGCTCGGCGCCGGGCTGGACGAGGCCGTTGTCCGCATCATCACCGCCCGCCCCGGCATAACGCCCGTCATCGAGGCCATGGCCGCCCTGACGCCAGCACGGATCAGGAGTCGTGATCCAGGGCTGACCAGCCAGACCAGCGACCGCGGCAAGCAGCCTGACGGCAACAAGATCCCTGCGGGCAGCGATGAGGGTCGAGAACCGGCTGAGAACTGACATGAAGACTGGCTCAGATCAGGCCAGGGCGGAATGACGCTGCGGCTACGGGTAATGGTGCGAAGACGCTCTCAGCTTCCTGTTCTGCCCGCCGCCAACCCTCCGATAGTGCAGCAACGCGACGATATCGGCGCCAGCGGGCGTGACCGGGCCATGTCAAGTTATGCCACCAGAGTCTGCTGGCACTTCATGCGCAATAACTATGGTGCTGCCTACGTGGTAGCCGAGGCCAAGAACACCGCCGCTGCCGTCAGCAAATTCGCCTGCTGGCGCATGCCTGGCGCTAGTGCGAGTTCAGGCGGTGTCGTGTTTGGCCAGGTCAGAGCACTGTGGCCGGATCCCGCCGGAATTTGCGGGCCTGGGCCTTGCTCGGCGCGGTTGAGTGGTGGCTGAGCCGGAGCCGTGCTGCGGCGGTCACCGGCGAGGCCAGGACACGGTCGCTGCGCTAGCCTGCCGGTTCCCCCGGATACGCGGCCGGAACATGGACACCCGCAGGAGCGGGTTTCAGCACCGCTCTCTTAAGAGTGCCTATCGGAGCTCGCGGAGCTCCCTGCCGACTCTGCGCTGGCAGGCTGCTGGATCTGGCTGGTACGGACCTGCACGCAGATCAGCCCGTTCGGCGCGCTCTGGTCAGGGCCGGCGATTCTTGCAGCGCAGGCATCAGACCGGGATCGAGAGATGGCCGGTGCTAGCGCAGTTTAAGGCGTTGACAAACTAGTGAGTGATTACTAACTTGGTGGCCATGACGGAACAGGCAGTGCGGGAGCCGGGTACGGGGCAGCGGGACCGGGCTACGGGACGCGGGCCGCGGATGCCGGCTGAGCAGCGGCGCGAGCTGGTACTCGGTGAGGCGATGGCGGCGTTCGCTGCGCACGGGTACGCGGGAACCTCGACCGAGGAGGTCGCGCGCCGGGCCGGCATCAGCCAGCCGTACCTGTTCCGCCTGTTCCCCACGAAGAAGGCGCTGTTCCTGGCGCTGGTCGAACGGTGCTTCCGCCGGGTGCGAGACGAGTTCGCAGCGGCCGCGGGTGAGCTGACCGGCGAGGAGGCGATGACGGCGATGGCGGACGCGTACGAGGTGCTGCTCGACGACCGGGTCCTGCTGCTGCTGCAGATGCAGGCGTACGCGGCCTGCGAGGACCCGCAGATCCGTGACGCCACCCGGACCGGATTCCGGAAGCTGTGGGAGCAGGTCGAGCGGATTACCGGACTGCCGTACCAGACCGTGGTGGACTTCTTCGCGGTCGGCATGCTGATGAACGTCGCGGCGGCGATGAACCTGCCCGAGGTCGACGGACGATGGACCTCGTGGTGCCCGAAGCCTAAGCACTAGCAGCACATTAACCAGGAGAAAGGCGGGCCCGGCCTGCCCGCAGAAGTTAGTGAGTACTCACGACTTAGGAAGGACGCGGGGAGATGACCTCGAAGAGCAGGATGATCTGGGCGTTCGCAGTGACGTCTACGGCGCTGTTCATGGCCTCGCTGGACAACCTGGTGGTGACCACGGCGCTGCCGTCGATCCGGGAGCACTTGCACACCGGGCTGGAAGGCCTGCAGTGGACAGTAAACGCGTACACGCTGACGTTCGCGATGCTGCTGCTCACCGGCGCCACGCTGGGCGAGCGGTTCGGGCGGCGGCGGCTGTTCACCGCCGGGCTCGCGGTGTTCACCGCGGGGTCGGCGGCCGCCGCGCTCGCGCCCGGCATCGGCTGGCTGGTCGCCGCGCGGGCGGTACAGGGCATGGGCGCCGCGGTGCTGGTCCCGCTCACCCTGACTTTGCTGTCGGCGGCCGTGCCGCCGGAGCGGCGCGGCCTGGTGCTCGGCGCCTGGGGCGCGGTAGGCGGGCTGGCCGTCGCGGTCGGGCCGCTGGTCGGCGGGGCGATCGTGGACGGCGCGTCCTGGCAATGGATCTTCTGGGTGAACGTCCCGATTGGCGTCGCGATGCTGCCGTTCGCCCGGACCAAGCTCACCGAGAGCAAGGGCACCGCGGCGCGGCTGGACTGGCCCGGAGTGGTACTTGCGAGCCTTGGCCTGTTCGGCATCGTGCTCGGCGTGGTCCGGGGCAACGCACACGGCTGGACCAGCATGACCGTGCTGCCGCCGATGGTGATGGGGGCGGTGCTCGTGGCCGCCTTCGTGGCCTGGGAGCTGCGCGGCGCCCGCAGCCCGATGCTGCCGATGCGGCTGTTCCGCTCCCGCGGCTTCACGATGACCAATACAGCTTCGCTGCTGATGTACTTCGGGATGTTCGGGTCGATCTTCCTGCTGGCGCAGTTCCTCCAGGTCGTGCAGCACTACAGCCCGCTGCAGGCGGGGTTGCGGACGCTGCCGTGGACCGGCATGCCAATGCTCGTGGCGCCGATCGCCGGGGCGTTGTCGGACCGGATCGGCGGCAGGCCGCTGCTGGCCTGCGGGCTGCTCCTGCAGGCCATCGGGCTGGGCTGGCTGGCGCTTGTCGCATCCCCGACGGTGCCATATCTGGACCTGGTCCCTGCGTTCGTGGTCTCCGGGGTGGGCATGTCGCTGTTCTTCGCCCCGGTGGCGAACGTGGTGCTCAGCTCGGTGCGGCGCACCGAGGAGGGCATCGCCTCCGGCGCGAACAACGCGATACGGGAACTGGGCGGCGTGTTCGGCATCGCCGTGCTCGGCGCGGTCTTCTCAGCCCGCGGCGGCTACGCATCCGCCGCGTCGTTCGTCGCCGGGCTGACGCCGGCGGTGTGGGCCGGCGCAGCGGGGGTCGCCGTGGCCGCCGCGGCCGCCATCCTGATCCCGGCCGCGCTCGGCCGGTCTTCGGAGGCGGTCGTCAAGGGGGCGCTCGAGGAGGCCGAACAGCGGGTCGCGGAGCCTGACCTGGTCGGGTGAGCACGCCGCGAACAGTGCGGGACCGTCCGGTGCGGACGGTCCCGCACTTGCGCACCGGGCGGGGAACCGGCGGAGATGCCAGCCGCTGCGCGCTGAACGGCCGGTACTGCCCGCTCCCGGGATCCCGGTTGCGGCGCAGTTCCGGGCGCAGGCGGAGAAGGGCACCGGGATGTCGGCGGACGAGTGGATGCGCCACCACGACCGTGGCCTGCAGCAGCAGGCAGGTTTCGCCGGCCATCCCGGGCTCGGCCACATTATCCGGGAACCGTTCGACTTTGACCTCGACATGGTCTTCGAGTACGGGCTGTAGCGGCTGCTCGACGGCATCGGCGCCAGCGCCGCGCCCTCGGGCACCGATAACCTCGTGCCGACCCGCCTGACGACCAGCTGATCACCGCGCCTCAGTGTCGGCTGACGGTGATGGTGATGGCTGGGCGGCGGCTGGTGGGGGCCTGACGTCGTATCCGGCCAGGCCTGCGGCCAGCAGGTCGAGCGCTTTCTGGCAGTCGGCTTGCAGGGCCGGGGCGAGCCGGCGCGGGCCGGCGGGGTCTGCCGTTATTCGCTGGCGGACGTAGTCGAGGACGGCCCGGTGGATGCCGATCAGGGTGTTGGCCACGACTTGGGATGTCAGGTCGCCCGGGCTGGCGCCGGTTTCCTCTGCTAGGAGCGCGGCGAGCGAGCGGGCGTAGCGGGTGAGGATCTGCTGCTCGCGGGCAGTCAGCGCGGAGCTGGACGCGATCAGCCGGGAGACCGACACCAGGGCGTCGGCGCTGGCCGGGTCGTCGGCGGCGAGCAGGCCGCGGGGCTGCAGGATGAACCGCCCGAAGGCCTGCAGGACCCCCTCGCCGGGCGAGCGGTCGCGGACGGCCTGCAGGAGCTCGTCCTCGAAGGCTTCCAGTCCCTGGTAGATGAGGTCTTCCTTGGTCGGGAAGTAGTTGAACACGGTCGTCTCGGACACCTCCGCCGCCCGGGCGATCTCGGCCACGCTTACGTTCTCGAAACCGCGCTGGGCGAACAGCTCCAGGGCAGTGGCCGCGATGAGCTGGCGGGTCTTGTGCTTCTTGCGCTCCCGCAGCCCCAGTTCCTCATCCATAGCCTGAGGTTACCAAAAGAATGTTGACACAGCAAAATTTGGGTGACACCATTTTCCGAGTTGCTTCAAGTTAGTGAGAGGAATGTGTGATGGCCCTTAACCCCCCGACGACCCGCGGCCCGGCCCGCCGTCGCTTCGCCCGCGATCACCCGGCCGGCCCGGAGGCGGTCGGCCCTGAGCGGGTCACCGGCCGGCAGCTGTGCGCCGCCCTGGGGTGGTCGGCCACCCTGGCTGTCCTGTTCGCCATCGCGATCACCGGGGTCGCGCGGGCAGCCGCCCCGCACTGGGCCCGCACCGAGGGGCTGACCGTCGCGATCGTCGCTGCGGTCTACCTGGCCGTGATCGCCGGCCTGACCATCGCCGTCGGCGGCCCGCGCGGCGTGCACCGCCTGCTGGCCCTGCGCCGTCCGGCGGCGCGGCAGCTGGGCTTGTCCCAGGCCGCGCTCGTCGTGGCCGTGGCCGCCGGGATTGGCGTCTCGCTGGCCTTCAGCTCCTTCAGCGGCGGTGTCCCGGCGACCCTGCGGGCCATCGTCGCCGCCGGCAGCGACGAGGCGCGGCTGCCCACCGCCACCCCCCTGACCTGGGCGCTGATCGTCATCCGGCTCCTGTTCCTGACCGGGACCGCCGAGGAGCTGCTGTTCCGCGGCGCCATCTACAGCTGGCTGCGCCGCCGCGCCTCCGTGCCCGTGGCCGTTGCCATCACCGCGGTGCTGTTCACGGCCGAGCACGCCTATTACCCGGTCCTGGTCCCGCTCGTGCTCAGTTACGGGCTGGCCGCCGGATGGGTCCGGCACCGCACCTCCAGCACCGTCACAACCATCGCCATGCACATCACCATCGACCTCGCGCTGTTCCTCGCCGCAGTGGCACTGTCGTGACACGCGCGGGTCCGGCACCAAGGAGATCGCCATGACCGACCAGACCGACGCGTTCCTCACCGCATGGACCACCGCCGAGCAGGCCGGCGACGTCAGCACCCTCGACCAGCTGCTCACTGCGGGTTTTTACGGGGTCGGGCCGATGGGGTTCATCCTGCCCAAGACGGCCTGGCTGGCCCGCCACCAGGCCCGCGACCTCGCTTATACCCGCTTCGGCCTGGACCAGGTCCAAGCCACCGGCCACGGCGAGGTCACCGTGGTCACCGCCCGGCACACCAGTGCCGGCACCTACCAGGACCGCCCCGTCCCTGAAGCGGCCCGGGCCACCTTGGTCATCGTCAGCGAAGGCGGGACGCGCAAGCTCGCCGTCATCCACCTGAGCTTCATCGCCGGCACCCGCGGCGCGCCAGCCCTCCCCGGCCCGGCCCCGCAGGCCGGGCAGGACGCACCGCAATGAGCCAGTCTGTACCCGCCGTCACGCACCGCACCGTCCACGCCAACGGCATCGATATCCACCTGGCCGAGGCCGGAGACGGCCCGCTGGTCCTGCTGCTGCACGGCTTCCCCGAACTGTGGTACTCCTGGCGCCGCCAGCTCCCCGCACTGGCTGACGCCGGCTATCACGCCATCGCCCCGGACCTGCGCGGCTACGGGCGCACCACCGCCCCGCCCGCAGTCGAGGACTACGCGATGATCCAGATGACCGCGGATGTGACCGGCGTTATCGACGCTCTCGGCCACGACCATGCCGTGGTCGCCGGGCACGACTGGGGAGCCAACATAGCCTGGGCATGCGCCCAGCTGCACTCCGACCGGATCAGCGCGGTTGCAGCGCTCAGCGTGCCGTTCCAGCCGCGCCCGCCTGAGCCACCTCTCCGGATGCTGGGCCAGATGGCCGGGGAGCACTTCAACTGGGCGCTGTACTTCCAGGAGCCCGGGCTGGCGGAGGCCGAGCTGGAGCACGACGTCGCCCGCACCCTGCGCCTGATGTTCTACGGCCTGTCCGGCGACGCCCCCGAGGACCTGGCTCCCCGGCTGCTCGGCGGGCTGCCAGCTGGTTCCCGCCTGCTTGATCCCATCCCCGAACCCAGGCAGCTTCCCGCCTGGCTGGCCGGCGATGACCTCGGCTATTACGCGGCCGAATTCGGGCGGACCGGGTTCACCGGCGCGCTCAACCGTTACCGCAACCTTGACCGCGACTGGGCTGATCTCGGGCGGCTCAGCGGCGCGGCCATCACCCAGCCCGCTCTGTTCGTCGGGGGCGGACGCGACACCGCCACCCGCTTCATCGACCGCACACCCATGGAACAAGCTGTCGCCCAGCTGCGCACCGTGGTCATCTCCGGCTGCGGCCACTGGATCCAGCAAGAACGACCCGATGAGGTCACCGGCGAGCTGCTCACATTCCTGCAGCAGCACATCTCATAGCCCGCACAAGCCCGGCGCGCACTCGCCGGCCACCGGCAGGAGAACTACAGCCATGGCAGCACGTCCCAGCAGGACGGCGCACTTCGGCAAGGCGTGGCCCTGGTTTGCGCCGGTCAGGGATGGCCGGATGGTGCGGGTGTCCGTCGCCTTGGTTACCGGGCCGCGTCCAGCCTGGCGCGCTGTTCGGTTGTCAGTTCCAGGTTTACCGCGGCCAGGCTCTCGTCCAGTTGTGCTACTGAGGAGGCGCCGACCACCGGGATTACCGGGATCTGCGCGCCGATCAGCCAGGCCAGCACGACCTGGTTGACCGTCGCGCCGGCGTCTTTGGCCACCTCCCGCAGCGCCGCTAGCCGCACGGGCGTACCCGGATGGTCGTACTCGGCGAACTCGGCGGCAGCTAGCTTGTCCGGGCGGACGTAGCCGCCCCTCATCAGTGATGAGTAGGCGACCATCGTCAGCTGCGGCTCGACCCGCAGGTAGCTGAGCAGGTCACCGCCGGCCATGCCCGGGATGCCGTCCGGGGAGCGGCTGCCCGGCAGGTCGGTGCGCGGCCGCAGGTAGCTGTGCTGGTACTGCAGCACCTCGTAGCCGGGCAGCCCGGCCGCGGCGGCCAGGCTGCGGGCCCGTTCCACCTGCCACGCCCAGTGGTTGCTGACTCCCAGCAGGCCCACGGTGCCCTCGGCCACCTGCGCGGCGAAAGCCTCCACGGTCTCGCCCAGCGGCACCTTCGGGTCGTCGATGTGCGCGTACAGCAGGTCCAGCCGGTCCATGCCGAGCCGGTCCCGGCTGCGCTGCGACGACTCGCGGATCACCTTGGCCGATAGTCCCTCGGCGTTGTCGGTGAAGCTGGTGCCCGGGGCCTGCGGCCGGGCGCCGAGCTTGGTCGCGATCACGATCTCCTCGCTGGCGCCGCGGCTGCGCCGCCAGCGGCCGAGCAATTCCTCGCTCTCCCCGCCCTGGGTGCCGTTGACCCAGAACGCGTAGTTGCCGGCGGTGTCGATGAAGGTGCCGCCGGCCTGCACGTACCGGTCCAGGAGCGCGAACGAGGTCGCCTCGCTGGTCACCGTGCCGAACAGGTGCGTGCCCAGGGCGAGCACGCTCACCTCACGGCTGGTCTTCGGGTTCATGCCGATCGTGCGGTATTTCATGCCCGATTCCTCTCCAGCCGCCCGGTCTGCCCGGGCGCCGGGAACGAGTCTGGATGATGGAGCACGCTCCAGGTCAAACCGCGCCGCGCCGGGCAGCCGCTGAGGGCGGTATCCCGCTATCGCCCGCCGCCGGGAAAGACCAGCCGGTATTCCTGCGGCAGCCCGGAGGCGGAGCTGCAGTCTCACCTGTCCCGGGTGCCAGGCGCCCGGCCGCGCTGGTCAGCTAAGGATGCGGAGTTACTGCTGCCTGGCGATAGCGGACCACATCCTTCGGGCCATCTCGAGGGTGCGGCCTGGGCGGACGCCACATCAGCCGCGCCGATCAGACCAAGTACAGGACCATCTGGCGGACTACGTGACCGGGCTTTCTCGGGTTGACCTAGAGCCCGCTCCAGGACGTAGCGTCTGTTCGCATGCGCGAGGGAGCAGACGGGGAGACCACAACGCAGATGCTGCACCGGCTGACGTCCTATGAACCGGGCCGGCACTGGACCGCACCTGCCGACGATCCCCGAGTGCTGCAGGATCTTCAGGTCAACGACCCGGCCCGGCTGCCGTGGTTCTTCAAGCGGTACCCGGAGTCTCTGCCCCGGCTTCTGCTGCCGCGGGAGCTGCCGGGGACGACCGCGGCGGCGATCGATGTGCTGGCGGGCACGACACGGGGTGCGCCGGAGGAGCTTGACCTGCCGCAGCTTTCCCGGTTGCTGTTCCTGTCCGCCGGAGTGGTGCGCACCATGGAACTGCCCTCCGGGATCCAGCCGTTCCGTGCCGCCGGGTCGGCGGGCGGCCGGTTCCCCCTGGAGCTGTATGTCGCGGTGCCGGACGGCGTGACGCTGCCGCCGGGGGTGCACTGGTATGACCCGCTGGAGCATGCGCTGATGCGGGTGGGCCCGGCGCCGCGCGGCAGCACCCCGGCGGTGATCGTCACCGGCGTGCCGTGGCGCACCGGCTGGCGTTACCGGGAACGCGGCTGGCGGCACGTGTACTGGGACGCCGGCACGATGCTCGCCCAGTTGCTGGCGCTGGCCGATTCCGCTGGCCTGGCTGCCGCGCTGTACGCCACGTTTCCCGACGTGGCGGTGGCCGCATTGGCCGGGGCGGACTTGGTTCATGAGCTGCCAGTGGCGGTGGTGGGCCTCGGGGAGGGCGCCCCCGCGCTCGACCCGGCCGGCCCAGCGGCCACGGGGCGGGTCGACGCAGTACCCGTCGAGTTCCCCCTCGTCACCGCCGCGCAGCGGGCGGGCGAACGCGACCGGCTCGGCCTGCCCTGGGACCGCGGTGCCCCGGTCAGTGTCCCGGCCGCTGCCTTGCCGTCGGTGGAAGCCGTCATCGCGGCCCGCGGGTCACAGCGGCGCATGAACCCAGCTCGCGGCCTGCCGCAGGAACTGCTGCGCACCTGCATGAACGTCGCCGTCCGCGGTACCGGGGTGCCGCACTGGGTCGTGGTGCATGACGTCGAGGGCCTGGCCGCCGGGATCTACCGGTGGCCCGACATGCGCACTCCCGTGCGCCCCGGCGCGCTGCGCGGCGAGCTTCACCGGATATGCCTGGGTCAGGCGCTGGCCCGCGACGCCGCATTCGTCACCATCGCCGCGGTCGGCATCGGCCGGCTGGACGACCGGGAATACCGCGAGGCACAGCTCGCCGCCGGCCTGGCCGAGGGCCGGCTGCACCTGGCCGCCTACGCACTCGGCGCCAGCGCATGCGGGATGACGTTCATCGACAGCGAGGTGGCGCCGCTGCTGGGCGAGCCACTCGACGCGCTGCTGTTCACCTGCGTCGGCGTGCCAGACTACACATCCGCAGCCGCCGGGCCGCCCGGCGCGCCAGCCAGGGTGCGCAGGGTTACGCGGCGTTCATAGACCCTTCCAAGCGACTTGCATGTGATCTGACGAACGCAGAATGCGGCCGATTCTCGCGAACGAGATCACCGAGGGCTTGTGCTGGAGTGCGCTCCAGCTCGTAGCGTGGGTGGCATGACGTCGATGGCAGTTGACAACGAGCGCTATCTGGGTATTTCCGAGGTGGCCAAGTCGACCGGGTTCAGCGTGGACACCCTGCGCTGGTACGAGCGCGAGAGGCTGTTCCGCCGGGTGGAACGGGACTCCAGCCGCCGCCGCCGCTACAGCCCGCGTGATGTCGCGCTGCTGCGAACGCTGGCCCGGTTGCGCCGGACCGGCATGCCGACCAAGGAGATACGGGAGTTCACCCGGCTGGTCACCGAGGGCGCGGCCACGCACGGCCAGCGGCTCGCGCTGCTGGCCGCGCACCGGGAGCGGATCGTGGCCCGGCTGGCCGAGCTGCAAGATGACCTGGCCGGGCTGGAGAAGAAGATCGAGCACTACCGGCACCTGATCGAGCAGGGCCTGGATTGCGACACACCGTGACGCTGCCGCCCGCAGAGCGTGGCAGCGCCCAGACGCGGGCGGCCGCTCTGGTCGGATACCGTCGGCGCGCCGCGCCGACGCGCATTTCAGCAGTTCCTATACCGCTTCAAATGTGGTTACCGGGTCTGACCTGCCAAGGACTGGTGCAGATGGCGCCCGTTACGGTGACCCGTGCAGGCCTGCAACCTCTCCCGCCCGTATGATCACCCTGCTCGAAGAGATGATCAGCGCGCGCCGCCTGATGCACGGAAGACCAGCAGGTCAGCTGCCGAATTCTATTTTCGGGCGGGATCGGATCGACCTGTTACCACACCGACCGGCGCACCCGCGAGTCGACATCGACCGCGCGGTGATGCTCACCTGGGTCGGCCCGGCCCTGGCCGACCTGATTTACCCGGATCGCCTGGACGCCGCGCTCGTCGGCGGCAGCGGCGTCGGTCACGCTGGCGCTGGCCCGGCCGCCGGTAAGGACCGGCTACTCGGCGCGCAGGGCGGCGGCAGGGGGTGTCCGGGCTGCGATCAGCGCCGGTGCCAAGGCCAGCAGGTTGCCGGCGGCCAGCAGGGCGACGAAGCCCAGGGCCACCGGCAGCACCGGAACCACGCTGACCGGCACGAACCCCACCACCCCACCGAAGGTCGCCCACGCCCACCGGCCCGCGGCTACCCCGGCCGGCACCCCGATGGCGGCGGCGATCACCAGGATCACGCTGACCTGCCAGGCGACGATCGCCCGGAGCTGGCCCCGCCGCAGGCCCAGGGCCTTGAGCACGGCCAGCTGCCTGCGGCGCTGCCGGGCCGAGGCCAGCACCGTCAGCGCGAGGGCCAGCACCGCCGCGGCAGCCAGCGCGATCGCCAGCGCCAGCGGCTGGCTGCCCATCTGGGCTGCGTTCAGGATGGCCGCGCCGCGCTGGGGGCCGAGCGGGTAAGTGCTGCCCGGTGAGCCATCCGGGTCGGCCGAGGCGATCCGGCTGACCAGCCGCCGGGCATCCGCGGTGCCGGGAGCCATGTCGATGGCTACCGCAGACGGGAAGGCCGGGAAGGCCGCGGCAGCCTGCTGGCTCGGAACGCCGGCGGTGATGTCCTGGATGGCCAGCAGCGTGCTTTCGGGCAGCAGGGCGCCGCGGCCCAGCGACACGTGATCGGCGAAGATCAGCCCGAACGAGGGCAGCGCCACCGCGCCGACGATCGTGAGGGTGCGCGCCGTCTTCCCGGCGCCCACCCTCACCTGGCCGCCCACCTGCTTGCCGAGCTGGCGCAGGGTGCTGGTGCCGAGCTCGATCTGGCCGGGCCCGGCGATCGGGTGGCCGCTGGTCGTCGGGGGCTCGACCGACCCGACCTCGCGCTGCAGGCCCATGACCGGGACCTCCCGCCCGTCAATGAGGATCTGGCTGAAGGCGAACTGCGACCATCCGGTGACGCCTGGCTGATGGTCGACCAGCTGGTCCATGACCGCCGGCTTCCAGTTGCCGTAACCGCCCTCGGCCTGGATCAGCAGGTCCCAGTTCCAGCCGTACCGGGCTGGGTGGCTGGCCAGCCCGTTCAGGCTGGCGCCGAACACCGCGGCCATGACCACTGCGGTCACCGCCGCGGCCGACCCGGCCAGGGAAGCACGGACTGCCGCGGGCCGCGGCCCCGATCCGCGCTCGAGCGCGTGGCGTGCCCCGATCACCGCCGGGACCGGCAGGCAGGCCGCGGCGGCCGCGACGGCGATCACTGACGGTCGCACCGCAGGCTTCCGCCCGGCCGGGCGGACCGTCCGCCAGGCCAGTACCGCGAGCACGCCGAGCAGGACGAGGGCCAGGACCACGCCGCCGCCGGCCAGCACGAGCGGGTCGGCCTCGAAGCCCCGGGCCGGGTCGAACCGGCGTACCGGCCCGACCGGGGCCAGCGGCGACACCGCGTAAGCGCCGACGACAGCCAGCACGACCCCGGCCACGACCGCGATGCCGCCCTCCAGGCCGGCGGCCAGCGCGGCCTGGCCGCGCGCGGCACCCACCGCCCGCAGGACGGAGATCTCCCCGGCTGAACGCGACAGCAGCTGCGCCAGGCCCTGGCCGACGAGCACCAGCATGGCCAGCGCGGCCAGGATCCCGAACACTGCGAGCGCCACCGCCTGCGGCCTGATCGCCTGCTGGACCTCGTTATGCACAGTGTCCATGCGGCGGATGCTGAACAGCAGCTGGGAGTTGTGCAGGGATCGGCCGAGGTTCAGCTCCAGGCTGTCGATCTCGGACTGCAGGGCCGGGATCCCGGCGGCTCCCGCGGTGAGCCGCAGCCCGACCCAGGCATACTGAAACTGGCCGCGCAGATACCTCGCCGTTGCGGCCGGGGGCAGTACCGCCGCGTTCGGGACGTCGTCGAACTGGTCGGTCAGCACGGGCGGGACAACCACGATACCGGTCACGACGAACGTGGACCGCCCGGCCGGGTACGGCGTGCCCGACGGCAGCCTGGTCCCGTAGAACTGCCAGGTAACTCTCCCGCCCACGCCGACACCGAACTCCCGGGCCGTGACCGGCGTGAGCGCGATCTCGCTCATCGAGCCCAGCCGGGGAAGCCTGCCCGCCACGACGGTCATCCGGTCCTGGCGGAACAACTCGCCATTGAAGCTGCCCACCAGGTCACTGGCGGAAAACGAATCGTCCACCCGCCCGTGAATGACCGGATACGCGGCCAGACCCACCCACGCGGCACTTTCCTGCACTCCTGGCAGGGCGGCGATCTTGGGAATCGGCGGCAGGAACGGACCCGGAATGTCGACGAAGACATCGCTGGCGTTGATCGATGCCAGGTAACGGCCGTAGGCGGACCCGGTGCGGCGGGCTCCGGCCAGCGCGCCGAGCGCCACCGTGCCCAGCAGCCCGCCGATCAGCGCCACCGTCAGCACTGCCCGCCAGGAACGGCCGCGGGTCGCCCGCCACCAGTACCACGCCGCGGCCACCGGGCATCAGCCCCGCTGGCCGCCGGTCCGCCTTATCTTCATGGTCGCCATTGTGCACTGGAAGCCGCCCCCTGGCAGGAGAGGCTGCAGCACCGATCAGCGGGCAGCCAGCACCACTCCTGGCCCCGGGCCGGGGCCAGGAGGTCAGACCTGAGCTGCGCCTAGCGCTGTCTACGATTTGCCTGGCATCAGGCGATCTGCCAGCGGAGACTGTCGTTCATATTCCGGTCGATCTATGGTGGCCTGATGGCTTGCCATTTGTCCGGCTGGCTAAGCTAGCTGACGATGAACTGGTGATCAGAGATGATTCGGCCGTCGTCGGCGAGGATCAGGAACTCGAGTCCGACCGATGCCACCGAGCCGTCGTCTACATTGACCATCTCCCATTGAACCTTCACGGCGTTGTGATGGGCCGCCGGTGGCCCGGCCCTGCGGAAGCGGTACTTTCCTGAGCGGACGTAGGCCTCGTAGGCGCTCGTTACCCGGCCATGGAGAGCCTGGTAGCTCGTCGCCTCCGTCGATGGGGTGTAGTTGGCGCCGCCTGGCACCCAGAGCGCTTCGATCGTCCTTCTCCGCTTCGCGGCGTCTGGCTCGTTCCACACTTCCACGTACCGATCGACGAACTTCATGAACTCTTCTGTCATAACAGTTCCTTTCGTTGACGGCACCTTTTCGGAACCCGTGCATTCGCACCGTCCTCATTTCGGGGCGGCTCGATTTCCTGGTAGCAGCCAGGTCAGTGCGGCGACACCTAGGAGAAGGCAGCTGAGTTCGACCAGGCTGGTGGCGAAGGCGTGCGCGAAGCCATCCCGGCGCGCTCGGGTTCGGCGTGCGACAGCACTGTGGCTGTCAGCGGGGTGATCGTCAGGCCCTGGCCTGCCCCGACGAGAAGCAGGCCGGGGACGAGGGCCCACAGTGAGCCCGCCGCACCGATCTCGCTGACCGCTGCCAGCAGAGCGCCGAACCCTGCCGCCAGGGTTAGCGCACCGGTGGCGATCAGCCAGCGCCCGTACCGGAGCGTGAGCGCGGGTGCACGAAGGGAGGTGGCAACGAACGCGGCCGCGAGGATCGTGAACACCGAACCTGCTTGCAGGGCGTCCAGCCCGCGGCCGTGCTGCAGGTAGAGCGCGAGCACCAGGAAGAAGGAAGCCATCGAGCACCAGAGCCCCAGCTGCGTTGCCAGCCCGACCGCGAGCGAACTGCGGCGGAAAAGGTCCAGTTCAATCAGCGGGTCTCCGCCGCGCCGGCCGAGCCAGCTCTGGTGCAGCAAGAAGACGGCGACCAGGGGGACAGCGAGCCCCAGGCACAGCCACGTCCAGGTCGGCCAGCCCACTTGCGGCCCTTCGACGAGAGGCAGGACGAGCGCAGCCAGCGCGAGCGTCACGAGCGTCATCCCCGCTGGGTCGAGGCGGCGGGCATGCTCGGCCCGGCTCTCGGGGACGAGTCGCCGTATGAGGCTGAGAGCGGCGATGCCAACCGGCACGTTGATCAGGAAGATCAGCCGCCAGCCGAGTCCCCCGACGTCCCAGTGAATCAGGATTCCTCCGATCAGCTGCCCACCGGCGGCGGCCAGCCCGAGGGCCATCCCGTAGACGCTGATCGCCCGGACGCGGTCTTGACCCGTGTAGATGACGCCAAGGATGGAGAGCACGCTGGGGCTGATCATGGCGGCGGCCAGTCCCTGCACGAGGCGAGCGGCAACCAGTGAGGCTGGACCCGGGGCCACGCCGCACGCGACCGAGGAAAGCACGAACAGCAGCAGGCCGATGGCCAGAAGGCGGCGCCGTCCGATGTGGTCGCCGATGCGCCCCGCCGTGATCAGGAAGCTGGCGTAGGTGAGTCCGTATCCGGCGACCACCCATTCGATGGCACTGCCGCTCGCGTGCAGATCCGCCTGAATTGAGGGGAACGCCACGTTGACGATGAAGAAGTCCATGACGATCATGAACGTCCCGGCCATGAGAACGGGAAGCGCCGCCCACCGGCTGTTCGCATACGAGCGCATCCAGCGAGCGGGCGCCGGGACCCCGGTGGTCCCGATCGCGCTCACCGCGTCTCCCGGACGCGCATCGCGCGGCCCTGCGCCGGCACTTCCCGCATGGACCGCGATCCGATCGTGTTCGGGTGTGCGCCGATCGGCCCTGCGCTTCGGCGCAGAAGGCGCGTGTTGCGGTGTCACGTCAGGGCGGCGAACGCCACCGCAAGCTTCTTGCGCTCCGCAAGTGACACCGAGATCGGCCGCCCGGCGGTAATGCCGCCGTCGACGGTAATGCCGCCGTCGACGGCGATGTCCTGACCGTTGACGAACGACGAGGCGTCACTGGCGAGCCACAGCATCACCTGTGCGACGTCTTCGGGCGTTCCGGCCCGGCGGATCGGCTGGTGGCTCTCCAGCGCGGCGAGGAACGCCGGCTCGAGCTGGATCGCCGTGCGGTCAGCAGCGGCCGGGTCCATGCCCGCCGCCTTGCCGAAGATGCCGGTCGGAACGGGTCCCGGAGAGACGCTGTTCACCCGGATCCCATGCTCGCCTAGCTCGACGGCGGCGCTTCGGGTCAGCTGGATTACCGCCGCCTTCGCCGCCGAGTAGTCGGTCCCCGTCCAGCCGCCGAGCCGGCCGCCGGTGCTCGCAGTGTTGACGATGCTCCCCGAGCCCTGGCCGAGCATTACCCGGGCCGCGTACTTCATCCCGGCGAGCACGCCGCCGACATGGACGGCCATGATCGCCCAGAAGCGGCTGAGGTCGATCGTGTCCAGGCCGCCCGGCGGGTTGCCGCCAATTCCCGCATTGTTGATCACGACGTCGAGACAGCCGAACTGCACCACCGCGTCCCCGATGAGGTCCTCCACGTCGGACTCGACCGTCACGTCCGTCGGGACGAAGCGGGCTCGCGGCCCGAGCTTCACGACGAGGTCCTTGCCCTCAGGCTCTCGACGCCCTCCCACGACGACAGCGGCCCCCTCAGAGGCAAACAGCTCGGCAGCCCGGGCTCCGATGCCGCTCGTCCCGCCAGCGATCACCGCGACCTTGCCCTCAAGTGATCCCATGCCCCCTCCTCATTAGATCGACTGGTCGTTCTACTAATTGAGTAGACCGTATGATCGGTCTACTGTCAATCCGAACGGGGTAGGATCCGGTGACATGGCAGCTGTGAAGAGCCCGGGGCCGCGTGAACGCCTGCTCGAGTCCGCGCAACGGCTGACGGCGACCCAAGGGGTGGGTGTGGGCGTGGACGCCATCCTCGGGGACGCCTCGGTGGCGCGGCGTTCCCTGTACCAGCATTTCGGCGGGAAGGATGGCCTCATCGCCGAGTCGCTGAGGGTCTCAGCAGGCAAGGACGAGGAGCGCTACCGCGCGGCGCTCGCCTCCGGCGGAGATGACCCCCGCAAGCGGGTGCTGGCAGTCTTCGACCAGCTGGACACGACGACCTCAACCCCGGGCTTCCGGGGCTGCCGGTACGTGTCCGCCGAGCTCTCCCTGACCGACGCCAGCCATCCGGCACACGAGGTAACGCGGGCGTACACCAAGCGCCTTCACCAGATCTTCGAAACAGAGCTGGCGAACCTCGGACACCACGACCCCGGCGGAGGCGCCGACCAGATCCTCGTCCTGATCGACGGCATCCTCACGATCGGCGCCATCCGTCCGGAATCGCATCCCGCCCGATCAGTCCGACCCTTGGTCGAGCACATCCTCGAAGCGCAACCCGGCTGACACGATCAGTTCCTGATCTGCGAGCGCGGTGCGGTTGAAGAGTGGCTGAGCCGCCAGCCTGCCCGGCTAAGCGATCGCGTTCCGCCAGGTCAAAGCGCTCTGCGACTCGCTGCGGCGGCTCCCTGTAAAACCGTCGGCTCAGCCTACGTTGGTTCGAACCCAGCACCTGCCACCACGTAAAACACCAGGTCAGACATGGTTTCGTTTGATCTCGCCGGTTGGCTGGGGGAGCGGTGTGCGGCACCGCTGCAGTGGCCTGGCCTGCTGCAGCGGATCAGAGTCGGGCCAGGTCACAGCGACGGCCCTGAGGCGGGACGAAGATTGCGCCGGCGGGAACCTGGCTGACGCGATTGAGCGGCGGCTGAGTTGCAGCTCGCATCTCAGTACCCCTGACGTCTTGATCCTCGGCGCAGGTTTCTCCAGGGTGGCGGTCACTGGCCGGCGCCGCAGCGGTCGCTAGGGCCAATCGAGAATTCTGTCTAGGCCTACCTGTCGCGTGCGGGATCGGTGAGCGTCGTCATCCGGCGCTGGATCGCCCCGAGTAATGAGACGATCGGGCCCTTGCTGACCGGCAGGGCGGCAGACCGCTAATTTGACCTTGACCCTGGGGAAAGCCGCACAGTCTGGGCAGCCGGGCGTCGGCCCGGTACGAGGGAGCCGTCCGTGGACCTGATGAGCATCGGTGAGTTCGCCAGGCTGTCCCGCCTGTCGCCCAAGGCGCTGCGCCTGTACGACGAGCTGGGCCTGCTGCCGCCCGCCCAGGTCGATCCGGACTCTGGTTACCGCTGGTATGCCGCCGGGCAGCTGGACAACGCTCGCCTGGTCGCGTCGCTGCGCCAGCTCGGACTACCGCTGACGGAGATCAAGGTGATCCTCAGCCTGGAGCCGGAGGCCGCTGCGGCGCAAGTCGGCGCTTACTGGTCAGGGGCTGAAGCCGATCATGCTGGCCGCCGGGACCTGGCCGGCTACCTCGTTGACCGCCTGACTGGAAAGAGGAACGTCATGCACGAGGTCAAGGTCCGCGATATCCCCGCCCGAAGCCTGCTCTGCCTGCTGCGGCATGCCAGCAATCGGCAGGAAGTCTGGGACCTGGGCAAGGAGGTCATCGGCATGCTCAAGGCCCAGCCGCCGCCGCGGGTAGACGGCGTCGCTGGGGCCGCGTTCCTGATCTACTACGGGGAGGTGAACCAGGACAGTGACGGCCCGGTGGAGTTCTGCTGGCCGGTGCCGCAGGACCTGGCCGGCCAGCTCGCCGCCAGTTTCCCCGGACTCACCTTGCGCACCGAGCCTGCGCACCAGGAGGCCTACACTCACCTGGACCAGGACGCGACGGCGGCGCAGTGGCAAGCCGTCGGGGACTCGGCCATGGCCTGGGTGGCCGAGCAGCAGCGGCAGCCCAGTGACCACCTGGGCCTGCGCATTACCCTCCTGACTACCACCGCGCCAGTGACCGACGCCAGCAGGCGCGGCGGCAGCGACCTCGCCTTCCCGCTGCGCGACCGGGCCGGCGCCGCATGATGCGCGGGGCAGCTCGCCGGGACGACAATGACGGTCAGCGGCGGTACGTGCCCGCTGCCGGCGATCCGGACACGCAGGGGTACTTCGATGCGAGTGGTTGACATCGTGATCGGCGTGGGCTGGGTCATCTTCTGGGTGGGCTGGTTCGCCGCATCCGCCGGGGCCAAGCGGGGACAGCGGGGACAGGGCAACTGGGCGCGCTTCGCGGGCGTCCGGGTAGTGCTCATCCTGGTCGTCGTGCTCCTGGTCCGGCTGCGGGTGCTGAACGCGCATGGCGTCGGATACGTCAGAGACCCGGTCCTGTGGGGCGTCGGCCTCGCCATCTGGGTCCTCGGCCTGGGACTGGCCGTCTGGGCGCGGATCTACCTCGGCCGGAACTGGGGAATGCCGACGTCCACGAAGGAACACCCCGAGCTGGTCACATCCGGCCCGTACCGGACGATCCGGCACCCGATTTACACCGGCATCCTGCTGGCCATAATCGGCTCGGCGATCGCCATCAGCGTCTGGTGGCTGATCGCCGTGGCACTGATCGGCGGGTACTTCATCTACAGCGCCTTCGTGGAGGAGCGCAATATGACCAGGCTCTTCCCCAGTGCCTACCCGGAGTACCAGCAGTCCACGAAAATGCTGATCCCCTTTATCTTCTGAGGACGCGCGGCGCGTGCTGGCGCGAGGTCGCGGTAGCGGGCGGCGCGGTCGTTCAGCAGGTGCCAGACGATGACGAGGATGGACCGGCCCACGGCGCAGCCGGCCTTCTTCCGCCCGCCGCCGCCAGGGTGGGAGGCCAGGCGGCGGAAGCGCTCGCCCAGGAACATGTCCGTGTTCGCCGCGGCGTAGGCAGCCAGGACGGCGATCCGCTTGGCGTAGGTGTTGCCGTGTCCCTCTTCCCGCGGCCTTTGCGGGGCCCGGACTGCCGGGCGGTCGGGGTGAGCCCGGCCCAGGACACCAGCGCCTCCGGCGTCGGGAAGCGGCTCATGTCCAGGCCTATCTCGGCGATCAGCGCGGCGGCGGCCTCCCGGCCAAGGCCAGGGATCTCATCCAGCCGGTCCGCAGCTGGCAGCGCGGCGGCATCGCGGGCCCGCCCGGTCGCCGGCCCGGTGACGCCGTCCGCGTCCACGCCCCAGGACGCGGGGATCGCGGCCCGGCCGGCTAGTGACCGATCGGCCCCGACCCGGGCGCCTGGGGCGGTCACATATGAGCGTCAACTGCACAGTCCGGTCGCGGCCAGCGTCGAGGGTCGGCTCTGCCGGCTGCCAGCCAGCACGTCATCCGTCCGGGCGCACAGAGCATGACCGAATGACGGCGTCGGCAGGCTCGTTGGTCAGGCGTAGTCCGCCGTCACCCGGAACGCCTGCGCAACATGGACACCCCGGCCCAACTGTGATGACGGCGATCGCGTTGACCTGCGGTGGCGCGCGCGCGGGTTAAGAGTCCGCTGTTTTACATGATTTGTATGACCTTGACACGCTCTTGTGTGATCAATCACCATCAATATGGATGTGAACGATCACACAGGCTCGCCGCATACATGGGGCCGGGGCCGCCACCGCACGGGCAGCAGGCCGGCGACCCACGGAAGGATCGATCGTGCTGTTCCACCGGACAATGGCGGCGGTGTCCGCCATGGCAGTCGCGGCCGCGATGGCCGCCCTCATCCAGCATCCGGCCGCCGCGGCCAGTGGCGGAACCCTCACCGTCAGCCTCGCCTCCGGCGCCGGACCGGTGCTCGGCGGCGCCAGCGGCGCGCTCTACGGGCTGTCCGAGGACGGAGTTCCGGGATCGGACCTGCTGAGCCCGCTACACATCAAGACGATCGCCGCCGGGCCCGCCGGCGGCGCGCAGCATCCGTCCGGGCACGCTGACCAGATCGCTTCTGAGTTCTTCTCGGTGGGCGGCAAGTGGCTGCTCGACTACATGCAGGACTACTACTCGGAGTGGCCTTACCAGGACGTCGGCATCAGCAGCTACCTGTCCGTCGTCGACACGATCGTCGACGGCGTTCGCAGCAGCCCGGACGCCAGCCGGTACGTCTTCGTGCCGTTCAACGAGCCGGACTGGATCTGGTACACGCTCGATCCCTCGGACAGCGATTTCGGTACCGAGATGGCGCAGTTCGAGCAGGACTGGACGACCGTCTACCAGCGGATCCGCGCCGACGACCCGGGCGCGCTTATCGCCGGCCCCAACACCTCCGTCTACAACTCCACCGTGATGAGCGACTTTCTCGGCTATGCCAAGGCGCACGGCGTGCTGCCGGACGTCATCACCTGGCACGTGCTCGAGCCGAGCACGGAGGAGTCGTTCCCCTCCGACTACGCGAACTTCCGCGCGCTGGAGCGCCAGGACGGCATCACGCCGATCCCGGTGGACATCGACGAGTACGCGGACCGGTACCAGCTGTCTGTCCCCGGCGAGATGGTGCAGCTGCTAGCCATGTTCGAGGACGCGAAGGTCTACGCGGACATGCCGTTCTGGGACATCGCCGACAACTACTCCGACACGGCCGTCCGCAACGACGAGCCGGACGGGCAGTGGTGGCTCATGTACTGGTACGGCCAGCTCACCGGCCACACGGTGTCCGTGACGCCGCCGCAGCCCGACGTGCTCGACACCCTCCAGGGGCTGGCCGCGCTCGACACCGCGAAACACCAGGCCAGGATCCTGCTCGCCGATCCGTCCGGCGGCTCGGACTCCGTGAGCATCACCGGGATCGACCCTGCGGTGTTCGGCCAGGCGGTGCACGTGTCGGTGCAGTCCATTGGCTGGACCGGGTACGACGGATCCGCGTACACGCCACTGGACGTGGCGGAAACCGACTACCGGGTGGTGAACGGGTCCGTCACGGTGCCGCTGGGCGCGCTGAACCCGATGAGCGCTTACCAGCTGATCGTCACGCCCGCCTCGGGAGCGCCCGTGATCGCGCCGCCGCCCGCCGGGACGCAGACCTACCTGGCGGCGGACGCGGCGCTGACCGACGCCGATGTCTACAGTCAGGGGTCGCAGTCCAACTACAACGGGTACGCCACTGCGGGCGGCGAGGACGTCGGCTCCATCGACCAGCCGGGCAGCCGGGTGGCCTTCACCGTCAGCGTCCCGCACACCGGGCGGTACCTGATGTCGGTGTACTACGGGAACCAGGCCGGCACGATCGCGCAGGAGATCATGCGGGTCGACTCCGGTCCGTGGTCGTTCATCAGCTACCCGCCGACGCTGAACTGGGTCTTCCGGTCGCACGAGGACGTGTACCTCAACCTGGCCGCGGGGACGCACACGATCACGTTCGGCGTGTCCGACCCGTCGGTCGGTACCGCGAAGGGCCAGGTCACGATGGATGATATCCAGCTCACGTTCGCTCCGGGCGCGGTGCCGGGCGTGACCGAGCCGGGCATCACGTACCCTGCCGCCTACGCGGACCTGTCGGGCGGGGCGTCCACCGCGCAGTGCGGCGGCCCCGGGTGCCTGGCCACTCAGGACGTTGCGCTCGGCCGCGGCGGCTCGGTCTCGTTCGCGGTGGACGCAGGCTCCGACGGGTTTTACCGGATCACGCCGGCCGGCGCCGCCGGGCGCGGCGCGCTGACCACCGACGGGGTCCGGGTCCCCTCCGGCACCGTCTATCTGCACGCGGGGATCAACCCGGTGATGTACGTCGGCAGCGGGATCCTGGGCGGGCTGCACGTGACGCCGGTCGGCGGGCACGCGACCACCTATGCGGCATCGGCCGCGCAGAACGTGCTGTCCGGCACGGCGGCGGTGGAGTCCGACTCCTACGCCTACGGCGGCCAGTACGTCGGCTGGATCGGGGACGGCGCAGCCAACACCTTGACCTTCACCGGGGTGACCGTGCAGTCCGGCGGCATCTACCGGCTCATGGTCAGCTATGCGGACGCCGACGGCGAGAGCTCGGGCAACTACAACACCAACCTCATCGACCGCGGCTTCACGCTCACCACGTCGGCGGGCACGTCGGTCACGACGTACGCGCGCAACACCTATAGCTGGGACCAGTTCGACACGGTTGAGGTGACCGCCCGGCTCGACGCGGGCAGCAACACCATCACGATCGGCAACCCGTCCTACTACGCGCCCAACATCGACAAGATCATCGTCGCTGCGGCCTCGGGCGGGTAACCGGTGGATGCCGAAAAGCAGCGCCAGCTGGGAAGATGCTCAACGGGACGCCGTCGGCCCGGTCAAGGGCTACGGGCGTAGCGTGAACCCGGGGCGGCTGATGTCGGTGTTTCCGTCCGGGACGCTGGTCGTGGATACGGCTCACCCGGCAGCCAGCGCCCAGGCGGCGGCCACGATACTGGTCATTTCTGGAACGGGGCGATCCTGCGGCCGGCGAGCGCTCCGCGCACCTTGACCCGGGCCACCACTCGTCCGACCCACGGCAGCTATCCAGGACACGGGCTCAGACAGGCACGCCCAGAATCCACGCCAGCCCGCACACCACAATCCGCAAACCACCAAGAACCAGGCACGGGATCTGCGGAGCCTTGACACACCGCTTCATACGAGTGCGCGGTCAGGTTGATCGTACTTGCTACGATCGTAGCTGAACGGCTACACTCGTTTAATGAGCGCTATCCCGGCACGCGATCTTCGTAACCACACGGCGGAGGTGCTGCGACGTGTGGAGTCGGGCGAAGAGATCGAGGTCCTGAAGGACAACCGCCCGGTGGCAAAGATCATCCCGCTGTCGCGGCGGCGACAGTGGCTGCCCGCTCCGGAGATCGGCCACGAGCTCGCTCGGCTGGGTCCTGATACCACTGGGCTGGCGGAGGAACTGCGGGCGGTTCTGACCGAGACGACTGACGATCTGCCGTGATGACGACCCAGCGGGCGCTGGCCGACACGTCGGTTTTCATCGGGCTGGAGGCGGCGCGATTCGATGTCGGCAGGTTCGCCGATTTTGAGTGGGGTATTTCGGCGATCACGCTCGGTGAGCTGCGGCTCGGCGTGCTGCAGGCCAGGGACCCGGAGGCCGCGTCCCGTCGGCTGTCGACCTATCAGCTCGCTCAGCGGTTCGAGCCGCTGGCCGTCGACGAGGCCGTCTCCGAAGCTTGGGCGCTACTGGTATCGCGGCTTCGCGCGGCAGGTCGGAAGGTGCCGATCAACGACAGCTGGATCGCGGCTACGGCCATCGCCCATCGTGTTCCGATCGTGACTCAGGATTCTGATTACGACGCCATGCCCGATGTTCAAGTCATCAAGATCTGACGTGACTGATGTACCTAAATTTAGAGCCGCGCGGATCAGGAGCCTGGCCGTGTCGGTATGCGTAAGCACCCTGCTAGCGGGCACGCGGACGCTGTCCGCGGATGTCCGCAGTTTCATCCGCCCGGACTCCCGGACGTGCGCACGCTGCGCTACTGGGAACGCATCGGCTTGGTCAACCGGGTGCAGCGCGACGCCTCAAGCGCACCGGCCTACCGTCCCGAGGACGTCGCAACCCTCGAAACCCTGGGCAACCTCCGCGCCGTCGGGCTGAGCATCGAAGACATGCGCGCCTACCTGGCCAGTGCTCGCCGGGGCGACGATTCGGCCGGCGATCAGCGGGAGCTATTCGAGACTCATGCCCGCCGCTCGGCCGACGAGGTAGTCGCACTCGAACTGCGCCG
The DNA here is from genome assembly GCA_963833885.1 of uncultured Actinomycetota bacterium. GTDB lineage: Bacteria > Actinomycetota > Actinomycetes > Streptosporangiales > Streptosporangiaceae > JASHPR01. The sequence goes on from CAWHZU010000003.1 coordinate 41,112, forward strand.
TCGTTATCTGGACCTCAAGGTCCGCCACTCGAGCGCGCGCGAGGCCGGCGACCCGGATAAGGCTGCTGCCGTTCGCCGAGGAACTCGCCCCGATCATCCGCCGCATGAACCCAAAGGACAACGCATGATCACCACCCGCGTCACCTCTCCGTTCGGCTTCGAGTCCACCGCGGCCGAGGTGATCGCCGGCATCGAGCTGCAGGGCCGCCGGGCCCTGGTCACCGGGGCAGCCAGCGGCATCGGCGTGGAAACAGCTCGTGCCCTAGCCTCGGCCGGCGCCGAGACGGTCGTCGCCGCCCGCGACCTCGCCGCCGCTGAGCGGACCGCCGCCGACATCCGGACCACGACCGGGAACCCGGCCGTCTCGGTGGCCCTGCTCGACCTGCTCGACCGCGGCTCCGTCGACCAGTTGATCCGCGACCTCGCCGGCCCGCTGCACATCCTGGTCAACAACGCCGGGGTGATGGCCGTCCCCGAACTGCGCCGCAGCCCTGAAGGACATGAGTTGCAGTTCGCGACCAACCACCTCGGCCACTTCCGCCTCGCCCTGGGGCTGCTGCCCGCGCTGCGGGCCGCCGGGGGCGCCAGGGTGGTCTCGGTCAGCTCCCGGGCCCACCTGAACTCCCCGGTCATCTTCGACGACATCGACTTCCGCGACCGCCCGTACGACCCGGCGCTGGCCTACGCCCAGTCCAAGACCGCGAACGTGCTGTTCGCCGTGGCCGCTGCCCGGCACTGGAGCGATGACGGGATCGAGGTCAACGCCCTGCACCCTGGGGCCATCGCCGACTCCAACCTCTCCCGCTACTACAAGCCGGCGGAACTCGACGCGCTCCGCTCGTCCGGGCGGTACACCTTCAAGACGCTCACCCAAGGCGCGGCCACCAGCGTCTATGTGGCTACCTCGCACCGGCTCAACGGCGTGGTCGGCCGGTACTTCGAGAACTGCCAGGAAGACACCCCCGACGACCCGACCGCTGCCGGCACCGACGCCGCCGGGGTTGCCGCCTACGCGCTCGACCCCGAAGCCGCGGAACGGCTCTGGGCCGTCTCCGAGCAGATGAACCAGTAACCGGACCCGGCGCCCCGGAGCCGGAAACAGTTTTCCAGGGTCAGCCACCATGACTCACGCATGTTGCCTGGTACCACTGTAAGTACATTCTAATTCTCCGGATAGGCCGCTTGAGGCGGTAGTAAATCCGACAGTGACGTTTTCTCGGCATGCCGGATTCATAATCGGGACCCTGCTCGGCTCTAGCTTTTCGGCTGGCGAAATTCACCTCCAGACTAAAATCGGCATCGACGCTAGCCGACCACGTAACGATCTCAGCATGTTTAGCGGCGATCTTTACCAGGAGTCTGTGGGTCCGGTTCGCCGTAGCCGCCGCGACTAGCGCGCTCGAAAGAGCATCGGCAGCCGATGACTATTCGGCAATGCTGCAAGCGAGCTCGGCATTCGTGCAGGTCGGACGACGGACATATAGCGGACGAATTCGGGGCAGAAGAGCGGTTCACCGAACCACTTGCTTTGCCGATTCCACGGGCTGGCCGGTCTTGGGGGCAGGGCCACCAGGTCCCGCGAAGATCACTCGTGGGCGCCAGCATCGGACAGGAACCCGCAGTGGCTCCACATCGCTGAAGCCGCTGGCCAGCTTCGACTCGGCTACGTCCTGGTAGAGCGTCACCGGGCTCCACTCGCGAGGCCTCGGGCGGGTCCTCGTCGGCTTCCGTGGAAGCCGCGGTCTTCGTGCGCGGTCGGCCCCGGCGGCAACCGCATCGATCTCTATCAGAGCTGAGGGCGCCGACTCGCCGCGCAGCACCACGGCCGGCTGCTCCCGCAGCCCGGCGCCGGCAGACCGCGCGACGCTGGGCGGCCCTGGGGACAGCTGACTTGTCGGAAATTTACTGATATATGCTGCCACGCGCCTGAAATTTTCTCCACAATAGGGACACCGCGCGGGCGGCACTGCCCGTGCCCGATAAGAGCAGGAGGATTTGTGCCTCTTACCCCGCGCCCCTCTTCTCGTGCAGGCCACGACAGCCACGTGCGTCGACGGCGTTTCACGGTGGCCGCGCTCGCCGCCGTGGTGATGGCGGCGGCTCCGCTGGCCACGGCGGCCAGCCCGGCGGCGGCCGCGCGCGTCGCCAGCCACCCCAGCCTCGCCTACCTGAAGGCGCACGCCAACCAGGTCCACATGGGCTGGGAGCTGAGTCCGCGCAATGCCACCAGCCCGCCCCCGCTCAGTTCGATCCCGCTGCTGTCCGGCGTCCTGGGCGAGCAGTCGGCCGCCCGGCAGCTCACGTCGGCCGCCTCGTCGGAGGTGCTCGGCTTGGACGTGTCCGCCGCCCAGGGCGACGTGAACTGGAGCACGGTCAAGGCCGACGGCGCCCAGTTCGCCTACGTCAAGGCGACCGAGGGCACGTACTACACCAACCCGGACTTCACCCAGCAGTATGAGGGTTCCTACGACGCCGGGCTGATCCGCGGCGCATACGCGTTCGCTAACCCGAGTTACTCCAGCGGCACGGCCCAAGCCGACTACTTCGTCGCTCACGGTGGTGGCTGGTCGGCCGACGGCAAGACCCTGCCCGGCGTCCTCGACATCGAGTACAACCCCTACGGTGCTGAGTGCTACGGCCTCAGCCAGTCGGGCATGGTGTCGTGGATCAGGGCGTTCGTCAACGAGTACCACGCCAAGACTGGCCGCTGGGCCGTGATCTACAGCACCACCGACTGGTGGACCACGTGCACCGGCAACAACAGTGGCTTCGGCTCGGAGGATCCGCTGTGGCTGGCCCGATTCGCGAGCAGCCCGGGCACGCTGCCCGCAGGCTGGGGCTTCTACACGATTTGGCAGTACGCCGACTCCGGCACCTTCCCCGGTGACCAGGACGTGTTCAACGGCTCGTCCGCCCGGCTCTCGGCGCTGGCCCTCAACACCTGAACCGGTCATGACGGTGGGCAGCTAGGACGTTCACGCGTTCTGGCTGCTCACCGAGACCAATCGCACGCCTGCCGCGGCACCAGCAGCGCCTGACCCGTCGCTTCATCCGACCGGACGGCCATGTGCACGTCGGCCGGGGCCTGGTAATTCTCGGGGTCACATTTTCCTGATCTTCAGGTACTGCCGTATGTCCGGCAATGACATGACTGCCAGAAGCCCGAGGCCGGCGGCGGCGGCCATGGTTATTGCCGTGACGTATCCGAGTGTTCGCATCGCGTGCCTCCTGTTCTTCAGCTGATCGGTGTCATCGGTTCCGGGCCGGAGTCTGCGGGTCGCGGCGGTGGTGCCTCAGTCTGGGCTCGCGGCACGTTCATGCTCGCTTCGGGGCGGCGGGGGGCGTGCTCAGTGCCGCCGCAGCATCATGACGACGAGCACGATGATCACGATCACGATGATGGTTCCGATGCCGATAAACATGGGGGTTCCTCTCAGATGCGCGCCGGCCGCGGGGGACGGAGCGGGGTGTGGCTGGCTGGGCAGGTGCTGGGGTGACCGGGCGGGCCCGGCAGCGGTGGCCGGTGGCCGGTGGCTGCCGGGCTGGCCGACCGCGGTTACATGTCCTGGTAGATCTCGATGCGCGGCTGGCCTTGGACGCCGGCCTGCGCCATGGCGTCGCGCAGTTCGGTGCTGGCGAGGAATGTTTCGGCGTCGGCTGTGGTGGCGAAGCCGTGGGTGACCAGCAGGTTGCTGGGGTCGTCGCTGGCCCGGTAGACGCTCTGGCGGGTTACGCCGCCTGTTTTCTGGGTGGTCTCGAACTCGTCGTAGGCCTTGCGCCAGGTCTCGTAGTCGGTGACGCGGTGCTGGACCATTGCTGTTACTGCCATGGGAGACCTTCCATCGGCTCCCCGGGGCTGGCTGGTTGTTCCGGCGGTGCTCCCGGGTGTGTTCACAGACTATTGGAGTATTCAAAAACTAGCAATTTTTTTCTAGTAATTCCTGGATAGTTTTGGTGCCGGGCTTCTTGCCAGCCACGCGGCGGCCCTGGCGTGCATCACCGGGCGAGGCTAGTCAGGAAGCCCAGCTCTCCCACCAGGAAAGCTATCGCAGTTTCTAGAAATAAATTGCTAGTTTCTGGCTTCAAGCGTAGCCTTGAGCAGGCCCCGGGAAACAGCGGCGTAAGGCCCCGGCCAGCCGGGAGCCGGCCCGGATCTCCGCGGGGCCGGCCCCGCTCGCGGAAGAAGCAGCGCCATGACCGAACAGCAAGCGCCACCAGGCACCACCCGTGACCTGCCGCCCCCCTCCGCCAACGGCACCGCCCCGCCCTCCCCGCAGGCGCCCCGGCGCAGGACGGCGCACACCCGGATCAGCGGCGTGCGCACCGCGCTGATCGCCGGCGTCGCCCTCCTCATCGTGGTGCTGATCTTCATCGTCCAGAACGCGCACGCCGTCAACATCAGCTTCGTGGGCGCGCACCTGCGCCTGTCGCTGGCCGTGGCGCTGTTGCTCGCGGCCATCGCCGGTGCCCTACTGATGGCCGCCGCCGGAACCGCCCGGATCACCCAGCTGCGCCGGGTCATGCGACGCAACCGGCGCAAGTGACAGGCCAGCTAACGGCGGCAGGCAACCGCGACCGGCAGGCTCGCGGCCATGCGCCGCGGGAACTGTCCCCGCACCGCAGCCTGCCCCGCACCATCGGCAGCCGCGCACCACGCACGTCACCGGCCTAAGGAGGCAGTTCAGCATCATTACCTGGACCATTCTCGGCCGCGCGCAGTTGACGCTCGCTGACTTAACGACAAGCCGTGCCGCAGCTCGCAGCGCGGAAGACGACGACTAGGAGACATTTCATGCAGATTAGCTACGCGCTGCGTAGCACCTATCCGCCGACGCTGTGCGGGCTCGCCACGTTCGCTGCGGCGCAGCTCGCGCACCGGCCCCGGCCGGGCGCCTCATCGCTCGCCGCGGAACGGGCGGGAGCGTCGGCATGAGCTACCCTGCTGCGCCATTCCGGCACCTGCAGCGGCTGACCGATAACATCGGCCTACTTGAGCATGCTGATGGCGTCGTGCCCCGGCATGAGCACGGCTACTGCGTCGATGACGTCGCCCGCGGCTTGGTGGTGGTGTGCCGGGAGCCGTCGCCATCTCAGGAGCTCATCACGCTGGGGCGCCGCTACCTCTACTTCCTTGCGCAGGCACAGTCGCCGGACGGCAGGTTCCGGAACCGCCTCGGTTACGATCGCCGGTGGCGCGACCATCCCAGGGCAGAGGACTGCTGGGGCCGCGCCCTCTGGGGCCTCGGCACCGCCGCCGTGCGAGGCGCGACGCCCGGGATCCGGGAGGAGTCACTGAGCCGGTTTGGCCGCGGTGCCCAAGTCTCGTCCGCCTGGCCGCACGCCATGGCATTCGCCGCGCTCGGCGCCGCCGAGATACTCGACTGCTGGCACGACCATTCCGGTGCGCTCACCCTCCTCGACAAGGCCTGTGCGATCATCGGCCAGGCGCGCGCAGACCCGGAGTGGCCGTGGCCGGCGCGCAGGCTGACCTACGCGAACGCGGCCATCGCTGAGGCCGTCATCGTTGCCGGCTCGAACCTGGGCCGCGACCGGGTGCTGCGCGACGGCCTGCGCATGCTCGAGTGGCTGCTGACCGTCGAGACCCGAGATGGCCACCTGTCGGTCGTGCCTGCCGGGGGCTGGGGCCGGGGTGAGGACCGCCCCGGCTTCGATCAGCAACCCATCGAGGTGGCCGCGCTGGCCGATGCGTGCATGCGTGCAGCAACCGTCACCGGTGACAGCAGCTGGCTTGCTGGCGCGGAAATGAGTGTGTCCTGGTTCCTCGGTGACAACGACGCCAGGCTCCCGCTGCTCGACGAGCGGACCGGCGGAGGATGCGACGGCCTCAGCCGTGAAAGTCGCAGCCGCAACCAGGGAGCCGAGTCGACGCTGGCGATGATCTCCGTGCTGCAGCTAGGTCCTCGCCTGGCCGCGCTCATTGACGACACCGGCGTCGGCCGCCGCGAGACCGCGAGCCGGAGTTAGGCGGGTTGGCGGACCCTTCGGGGCGCCGTTGAAGGACGCGGTCAAGCGGCGCCGGCTGGCAGGCGGGCGGATGCGGTGAGCACGGGCACTGGCGCATCTTCATCTTGACCTGCGGCGGCCGAGGGTTCAGTCAGTCCTGCTGGGGCTGTGCGGTCGAAGAACCGCAGTAGTTCCACAGGGACGGGCATGACCAGGGTGCTGTTCTTCTCGGCCGCAACTTCGACGACGGTCTGCAGCAGCCGCAGCTGCAGCGCGGCCGGGTCGGCGGCCATGACGGCGGCGGCTTGGGCGAGCTTTTTGGATGCCTGGTACTCGCCGTCGGCGGAGATGATCCGGGCGCGGCGTTCCCGCTCGGCCTCGGCCTGCCGCGACATGGAGCGTTTCATCGATTCGGGCAAGGAGACGTCCTTGACCTCGACCCGTTCCACGCGGATGCCCCAGGGCTGCTCGGTGGGCTCGTCGATGACGTCTTTGAGGTGCGCGTTGACCTTGTCGCGCTCGGACAGCAGCTCGTCCATGGTGCTCTGGCCGATCACTGACCGCAGCGAGGTCTGGGCGACCTGGGATACGGCGTAGGTGTAGTTCTGCACGTTGATGATGGCCTTGAGCGGGTCGACGACCCGGTAGTAGACGACTGCATCCACGCGCAGGGTGACGTTGTCGCGGGTGATGGCCTCCTGGCCGGGCACGGGCGCCGCGATGATCTGCATGTTCACTTTGCGGAGCCGGTCGGTGAACGGGTTGACCCAGGTCAGTCCCGCCTCGCGGGTCCCGGGAAGCGCCCGGCCGAAGCGGAAGACGATCCCTCTCTCGTACTGTGTGACGATCTTGAAGCCGAACATCCCGGCCGTCCTATCCCTCGGCAAGGCGCGCCGGGCTTGCATAGTTTCGCATCAGCGAGATTAAGCAGAATCGTCAGCTGCAGGACGCGAGGAACTGCGTAGCTGCGCGGTCGCACCAACCTGGGCCCGCAAAGTAAAGCAAGTCAGTCGTTGGGCGCGGACTCCGCCTGGCTGCTGGATCCGGCTGCTCATCCGCATAGCGGGACCTGATACATGAGCGCGCCTGGCAGCGGCAAGACCAGCGGCCTGGCCTGGCGGTCTGAGAGGGACACCGGCGGCCTCAGCCGGGTACGCGACACCATCGTGGCCATTTCAGGGCTGATTACGATGACCGCCATGAACATGAGCACCTCCGGTAACCCCAGGTAGCTGGCCGCCGTCGGCGGCTGAGACCGGTGCCTTGTCTGCGACGCTACGCTAGTGCTATAAAACTAGCAAATAACTTCCAGAATTGGATGGGATAGTTGTCTGCCGCGAGCTGGACCTTCCTGACCAACCACGCACGAGTCCTGCTGTGCATCGCACAGGACCCGGGCGTCCGCCTCCGCGACATCGCGGCCAGGCTCAACATCACCGAGCGCAGCGCCTACGGCATTGTCACTGACCTGGCCCAGGCCGGGTACGTCGTCAAGCAGAAGGACGGCCGCCGCAACCGCTACCAGATCCAGGCGCACCTCCCGCTGCCAGAGTCCACAGGCCGGGAGCGCACCGTGGGCGAGGTTCTGGCTCTCCTCACCGGCGACAACGTGCCGCCGTGAGCGACCGGGGCCACACCCCGGCCGGGCCGGGTACCTGATCTCTGAAGGTGGCGGCGGGCGGGGCCTTGCCGCCATTCACGCCTGTGCGGCCCGTCATACGCGTCGGAGCACGGCCGGCCAAGGGCTCTCCCGCCGGTGGCCGCGGCTTCGGTATCGGCCCTTGTCAGGTTGCGGCGAGCCGGTCCGCCGGATTGAGGGCCTGCCGTAGGCGGGTTGCGGTTGCGGCGACTGCCGGGGAGGAGATCAGGGGATGGCGGCCGAGGGCAGACAGCAGGGATCGTGCCGCCGTGTCCAGGGCGTCGTCGTCGGTGCCATGGCGGGCGCGGGCCATCGCGCGCAGGGCTGGAGTGAACCTTCGGCTGGGATCGGCATCGCGCCATGCGTCGGCGCAGGCTAGAACGGCGGCGGCCGCCCCGCGTAGTTCACCGGCGTCCGCTGGGACCCGGGGCGGGCCCGCGAGCCTGTTCGCGGGCCCGGGGTGTGCTATGGCAGCTCGCCCGGTTGCGGCCGCCTTGCCGTACTGGGCGCCGCGCGCCCCGGTTGACGCGGCGTGGACTGTGGGGAAGTTCGCCAGGTGGCGGTGGAGCCCGGTGATCTCCAGCACCTGGGCGACTTGTGGCGAAACCGCGGCCAAGCGCAGGAAACCGCCGAGCAGCCCGGCGCGGCGCGCAGTGCTGACTAGCACCGCGAGCCCGGTGGCGTCACAAAAGCTCACCTTGGACAGGTCGATAACAAGCCGGCTGGAGCCGGGCCGTAGAAAGCTGAGAAGCTGCTCGCGCAGCGCCGGGGCATTGGCAATGTCCAGTTCGCCAGCCAGCTCGGCGATGGTGATGCCACCCTCGCTCTGGGCGGAAAGGTCCAGGACGCGGTGGACCGTTGTCGCGGAGTTCATGACGGGTCTCCGATCAGATTGAGACGGAACAGGCTGCCTGACGGCTGCCGCACCCGGCGTACATGCGCCGCGGCCAGGGTGGGCTCAATTGCACCCCGGCGGCTGGCCGGTGCCGGTACCTGCGAACAAGGCAAAAGAACTCTCTGACCGACCGGCTGCTCCGCTTCGAGCTGAAGGCGGTTGTGCCGCCGTCGTTGCCATGGCTCCGCCGCATCCCGAGGTCGTGCGCCAGGGGCAGCGGCTCAAGGCGATGGACTTCCCGGGAAGCTGCAGCTGTGCACGCCTGAGATTACCATAGTTTCTAGAAATAAATTGCTAGTTATATGCTACCAGCGTAGGAGGATGGAGATTCGGACTGCGTGCCGTCCGCCGCTTCCGCCCGGCGCGACAGCGTGTCCGCTGGTCCGGATATTCATGGCAGTCACCCCGGAGTTTTGCCGAGCAGCGGCGGTGGCAGCGCGCTGGCCATTTGTTACTCACTCACGGCCAAGTACTCGACCGTCGCGTTCGCCCTGACGTAGTCTGCGGGTGTTGCTCCGGACCCCGGCAGCTGTCCTCGCAAAAGCAGGAGCGGCGCAGGAAGCGGAGTTTTTTGCGTAACGATCAGCATCGGCAAGGCGCAATGGCCACCGAGACGCCACCAGATGGGCCCGCTGCTGTCGGAGCCTGCCCGCAGGGCCTGGGGCAGCCGGCAACGGGCGAGTGCCGTCCGCGGCGAGCCCGGAAGGTTCTCCGAGGCGCGGTGTCGGCCGCTCTCATCGTCGCCGCGTTCGGGTTTGCACTCCCGCGGTTTGCGTCCTACCACAGTGTGTGGGCCAGTCTGCAGGCGATGACCTGGCCCTATGCGCTGCTTATCGGCGTTGCGGCCGCCGCCAGCCTGGCCTCGTACTGGTTCGGGATCTGCGCCGTGCTGCCCTCGCTGCGGCTGCGCGAGGCGGCGGTTGTCAATCTCAGCTCCAATGCCGTGGCCAACACCTTGCCTGCGGGGGGTGCCCTCGGCATGGGGGTCAGCTGGGCGATGCTGTCCAGCTGGGGCGTCAGCACGGAACAGTACGTGCTGTACACCCTGTTGTCGGGCATCTGGAACGTCTTCGCCAAGCTGGGTCTGCCAGTCCTCGCCCTGCTGGCCCTGCTGACCGTCAGCAAGCCGGATGCCGTCCTGATCAGCTCCGCGGCCGTAGGCCTGGGCCTGCTCGTCGCCATGGCGGCCGGGCTCGGTCTGCTGCTGCGCAGCCAGCGCTTCGCGCTAGGCGCCGACCTTGTGCTGCAGCGAGTGGCCACCATGGCCTGCCGGCTGGTGCGCCGCCCGGCGCCTTCGCGCATCGCGGGGTCCCTGACCGGCTTCCGAAGTCGTGCGGCCGGGCTGCTGGCTGCCCGCGGCTGGCTGATCACGGTCACGACGGCGGCGGCTAACGTCATCTTGTGGCTGGTGCTGCTGGCGTGCCTGCGCGGTGTCGGCCTGTCCCAGGCCCAGGTGTCGTGGCAGACCTCCCTGGCGGCGTACGCGTTCGTCCGGCTGCTGACCGTGCTGCCCCTTACCCCCGGCGGCCTGGGGATCACCGAACTCGGCCTGGTCGGCGTTCTGGCCGCCGGGGCCGGCCCCGCGCGAGCGCGCAAGTGACCGCCGCCGTGCTGTTGTACCGCGCCGTCACCTACCTGCCGCCCATTCCCCTCGGCGCGGCCGCCTTCCTGGTATGGCGGCACGCACCCGCGCTCATCCACCCCACCCCGGCCAGCGCCCCCTCGGCAACCCCGCCGATAAGCGCGCAGCCGGAGGTAGCCGCAGCGAGCGCACCGCTGCAATAACTGACGATCAACCTGCTGGCTTATGGCGCTTCAGTTGCGTGCGGCGAGCCTGGAGCGGCCGCCATGCCAGCACCAGTCATGTCAGCTGCCGGTTCTGCCAGCTGGTAGGCGACCTCTCCATGCTCGCCGAGATCGAGGCCTTCTGCCTCTTCTCCGGGACTCACCCGCAGCCCCACGGTGTGGTCGGTAACCCACAGGATGATCCAGGTCATGACGAACGGGTAGGCGATCCCGACGACGGCGAGCACCGCCTGGCGGCCGAGCTGGGTCCAGCCGCCAGCCTCGCCGGCGGCGTTCACTGCGAGGCTGGCGAACACGCCGGTGAGCACGACCCCGATCGCGCCGCCGACCATGTGCACGCCGACCACGTCGAGGGAGTCGTCGTAGTGGAATATGTCCTTCAGGTGGACGGCGCCGTAGCAGACCAGCCCGGCCGCCGCGCCGATGATGATCGCTGCCCACGGCTGCACGTAACCCGAAGCCGGGGTGATCGCGGCCAGGCCGGCGACGGCGCCGGTAGCGATGCCCACGCCCGACGGTTTGCGCTGGCGCGACCACTCGATGCCCATCCAGACGAGCATCGCCGTGCACGCCCCTAGCTGGGTGTTCACCAGCGCGTAGCCGGCCACCTGCCCGGCGGACAGCGCGCTGCCTGCGTTGAAGCCGAACCAGCCGAACCACAAGATCCCAGCACCGAGCAGCACCAGCGGCACGCTGTGCGGCCGTTCCAGCTGGTGGCTTCGCCTCAGGTAGATGGCGGTGGCGAGCGCCGCCGCCCCGGCTAGCTCATGGACGACCGAGCCTCCAGCGAAGTCGATCGCGTGCAGGCCGCCCGAGCCGAGAACCCCCCCGCCCCACTCGGCGTGCGCGAACGGGCTGTAGACGATCAGGGACCATAGGCCGATGAAGACCAGGTAGCCGCGAAAGCGCATCCGCTCGCAGAATGCCCCGGCGATGAGCGCCGGGGTGATGACGGCGAACTTCATCTGGAACGCCATGTACACCAGCGACGGAATCGTGGGCGCGTAGCTGTTCGGCGTGCCGTTGACGCCTCGCAGCAGCACGTTCTGCAGGCTGCCGATCACACCCCAGTGATCAGCGCCGAACGCCAGCGAGTACCCAACGATTACCCACAGCAAGCTGATCACGCCGATCGCCACGAAGGACTGGACCATCGTCGCGATCACGTTCTTCGCGCCTACCAGCCCCCCGTAGAACAGCGCCAGTCCCGGCATCATGAAGAAGACCAGCGCTGTCGAGGTCAGCATCCAGGCGGTGTCACCAGCATTGATGTGCATGCCAACCTCCAATGACGGCGGCGCCTTTGCCCCGGCATTTCCCGATGATCACCGTAGCTCATCGCAGGCGCGCGCACCTGAGATCGCGGTGCCTAGATGACTAGCCGAGCCATGAAACCTTGGACGGCTTTGGAGGCGCGGCAAGTCCGCTCACTAAAAGTCGCTGAGCAGTCGCGGCACGTAGGGGCTTTCGACCCGCGCCAGGTCATCTTCGTTGAGGTTGAGGTCGAGCGAGGCCATTGCGTCTCGTATGTGAGCCTCTTTGGTGGCTCCGACGATCGGCGCGCAGACGGCTGATTTGCTGAGCACCCAGGCGAGCGCCACGCGTGCCATCGGGACACCGACGCGCCGGGCGACGTCACTGACGGCGTCTTGGACGGCGAAGTCCTCGAGTCGGTCACCGCCGGATACGGCGGCCCGTTTGGTTCCCGTGACTCCGCTTCGCTGTCTTGTCCCCGCTAGCAGGCCTCTGGCAAGCGGACTGTAGGGAATCAGCCCGACGCCCATGTCGGCACACAGGGGAATGAGATCGCGCTCGTCTTCTCGGTTGACGAGATTGTACCGGTTCTGCATCGTGGCGAACTCGGCCCAGCCGTTGGCAACGGCGCAATACTGCAGCTTGGCGAACTGCCAGGCATACATCGCCGAAGCGCCGACATAGCGCACCTTGCCTGACCGGATGAGATCATCAAGGGCCTGAATGGTCTCCTCGGCCGGCGTATCAACATCGAACCGGTGGATCTGGTACAGATCAACGTAGTCAGGGTCGCCGTAGCTCATCATGCCGAGCCCAAGACGTGACACCTTCAGTCCGGACGAGCCCAGCCTTACGTATTCCAATGCCGATCTGCCGATCGTGCTGCGCTGCCATTGCCTGGTTCACGTATGAGGCTACTGCAGAGGCCGGGGCGTCAGCTGTATCTCACTCTCGGGTCGAGCACCGCATAACTGACGTCCGCCAGCAGGTTCCCCAGGATCGTCGCCAGCGTGGCGATCACGGTAAACCCGAGCAGAACCTCATAGTCGACGTTCAGCGCGGCGTTGTAGAACGCCAGCCCCATGCCCGGGTAGTTGAAGACGACCTCGATGAAGATCGCCCCAGCCACCAGATCTGGCAGGGAAAGCCCGAGCAGGGTGATAACGGACATCAGCGAGTTGCGGAACACGTGCCCCCACAGCACCCGCCGCTCGCTGGCGCCCTTGGCTCTCGCGGTGCGGACATAGTCCTGCACCAGGTTGTCCATGACCGAAGAGCGCATGTACCGGCTCCACAGCGCGTAGAGCACAAAGGAGTAGGAGAGCACCGGCAGGATCAGCGCCGTCGGCTGGGACAGGATCTGGCCGACCGACGTGCCCTGCGGCGCGAACGGCGGCAGCAGGTGGACGTCGACGGAGAACCACTCGACCAGCAGCAGGCCGACGAAGAACGGCGGGGTGGCGTAGCCGAGGAAGGACACGCCGGTCAGCACGTAGTCGCCGGCCGTATAGCGCTTTACGGCCTGGTAGAGGCCGAGCGGGATGCCGAAGGCCAGCGAGACGACCGTGCCGAGCAGCACGAGGATGATCGTCTTGGGCAGGTCCTGGGCGACCAGGGCGCCCACCGACATGTTGAGCTTGTTGGAGAAGCCGAGGTTGCCGTGCAGCAACTGGCCGACCCACTTGATGTACTGCACGTAGAACGGCTGGTCGAACCCGTAGATTTTGTTGTAGTAGGCGACCTGCTGGGGTGTGGCCCGCTGGCCGAGCATGGCCTTGATCGGCCCGCCCGGGAACAGGTGCACCAGAAACAGCGTGAACACCGTCACGAAGAACAGGACGATGATGGTCTGCAAGATGCGCCGGATCAGGTAACCGATCATCGCGCCCTCCCCTCCGCCTGCTGGGATGGGTATCTGCGGCCTCAGTCCAGCACATCGCTTCGCGGCGTGTCGAGCGGCGGTGCTTACTCCGCCCGCAGAGCGATGGACGGCGATGTCCGCGCGGCAATCGCGCCGGGCACCGACGTCAGCGCGTTGCCGGCTATCAGAAGTGCCGCCGCGCCGGCGACAGCGAGCAGGACGGGAACCACCGTGACGGGCGCGACGCCCAGTGACCCGGCGAACGCCCGCCAGGCCAGCCGACCGGCGAGGATACCCAGCGGGATCCCGATGAGGAGCGCTATGCCCAGGGTGATGCTTGTCTGCCAGGCGACGATCGCCCTGACCTGTCGCCGGGTCATCCCCAGAGCCTTGAGAAGCGCCAGCTCGCGGCGCCTGCGCCGCACGTCGGCAAGGACGGTAACGGTCAGTGAGAGCACGGCTGCTGCTGCCAATCCCAGTGCCAGAGCCAGCGGCTGACCGCCCATCTGCGAGGCGTTCTCGATCGCTGCCGGCTTGAACTGGGTGAGCTGGTAAGTCCCGCCTGGGGTTCCGTCTGGATTGGCTGAAGTGATCCTGCTGACGAGGTCTGCCCGCTGTCTGCGGGTCATGCCGGGGGCCAGGTCGATGGCTACGGCCGACGGAGCTGCCTGAGATGACACTCGTGCCTGCTTCATTTCCGCGGGTGTCACGCCGAGCACGGTCAGCAGTTCATCTTCGGACATCATCGCGCCCCGGCCCAGGGAGATGTGGTCGGTCCGGGCTACGCCGAAAGACGGCAGCGTGACTGTCCCCACCACCGTGAGCCACTTTCTGTGCGGTCCTGGCCCAGCAGGGATGGTCTGGCCGACGTGCACGCCGAGCTGACGCATGGTCACGGTGCCCAGCTCGATCTGGCCGCTGCCATTGATCGGATGTCCGCTGGTTGTGGGCGGCTCGACCGTGCCGCTGTGCCGCTGCACGCCAAGGACGGGGACAATTGTGCCACCGCGGCCCAGCGGAACGGAGCTGAAGGCGAGCTCAGACCAGCCAGTCACTTCCGGCTGGCCATCGATCAGCTTGGCCAGGGCTCCGGGAGTCCAGTTGCCGTAGCCGCCTTCAGCCTGGATCAGTACGCCCCAGTTCCAGCCGTATTGTGCTGGGCGGGTGATGAGCCCGTTCAGGCTGGCGCCGAATACCACGGCGACCGTGACAGCTGTGACAGCGGCCACGGAGCCGATCAGGGACGCCCGCACCGGAGCCGCCTGTCGTCCCGATCCGGGTTCCAGCGCGTTGCGGCTGCCCACGACGGCAGAGGCCGGAAGGCCCGCGGCTGCTGCGACCCTGGCGACATCCGACGCCCTGGTCGCCGGGCGGTCGCCGGGGTGGCGAACTGCTTGCGTCGCCATCAGGGTCAGCGCCGCAAGCAGCAACACGATCAGCACGGCCGATCCGCCGCCGAGCACGAGAGCGTCCGCCTGCAGCCCGCGGTCCGGGTCAAACTGGCGGATCGGGCCGACAGGCGCCAGCGGGGACAGCGCGATAGCCCCCGCCACCGCCAGGATCACGCTGCCGACGACAGCACTGCACGCGGGCAGGCCGACGGTGAGCGCTACCTGGGCGCGGGTAGCTCCCAGCCCGCGCATCACCGAGATGTCGCCGCCAGCCCTGCTGATAAGCCGCGCCAGGCCCTGGCCGACGAGGACGAGCATGGCCAGGCCTGCTATCCCGCCGAAGATGGCGAGCGCGAGAGCCTGCGGCCCGATCGCCTGCTGCACCTGATCATGAATGATCGTCGAGCTGCTGATGTTGAAGGTCAGGCCGCCGCCCAGTTCCGCTCGGAAGGGCCGCGGAATCTGCTGCTGCACAGTGCCTGCCAGGCGGGCCAGGTGACGCTGCAGCTCGGGTATGCCGTCTGCTCCGCGGTCCAACCGCACCCCGACCCAGCCGAACTGGTAGTAGGCAATCAGCTGACGGGTAGCACCAGGCGGCAGGACGGTGGCGTTGACAGCGTCCGACTGGTCCGTCAGCACGGGCGGGACAGCGACGATCGCTGCGACCCGGAATATCCGCCTGACCGGCCTAACCCCGGGGATCCCCGGTGATGGGTTGCCGCCATTACTGAAGAGGTAGGTAACCGTGCTGCCGACTCCCACTCCGAACCTGGCGGCGATGCCGGGAGTCAGCACCACCTGATTGGTTGACCCGGTGCTCGGCAGCAGGCCCGCCAGGACCGTCATCTTGTCCTGGCTGAATCCGTCGGCGCCGAACGAAGAGCTGTTCAGGGTTCCGGTGACGTCGTTGGTCTGGAACGCGTCATCGACCCTGCCGCCAAGCACCGGATAGGCGTCCATCCCTATGTACACCGCGCTCTGCGAGACGCCAGGCAGGTGTGAGATCAGCGTCATCGGCCGCGTCACCGGTATGCCGGGCACGAGTCCAGGGATGTTGACCATCGCGTCGCTCGCGTTGGTCGAGGCGAGGTACCGGCTATAGGCGGACGCTGTCCGGCGAGCGCCGGCCAGCGCTCCCAGCGCGACAGCGCCCAGCAGTCCGCCCACCACTACGATCGCGAGCAGGCTCCGCCAGGTGCTGCTCCGGTGGGATCGCCACCAGTACAAGGCGGTTGTCACAGTGATCTCCGGCCTGCGGGCGTAGCAGTGTCCACAGCCACAGTGTCTCGCCATCGCTGCCCCTGCAGCATGCATGCCGGCACGAGGATCACCAGGCGGCCAGCACTACCTCGCAGATGTCGTGATCACCGGCATCGGGCACTCCTAAGCTGCCAGTTCGCCGCTCCTGTCTGCTGCTCCGCCCGGCGCTGCGGCGGCTTAGACGGCGGTCTTGGCCAGCGTGAGGCCGTCGGCCATGCCCTTGGTGTCCGTGCCTGCCCCGACCTCGAGCTTGACGGGCGTGCCGCGGACGGTAACCGTCACGACCTTGCCGGCCAGCAGGCGCTTCACGTCGATCGAATCGACGTCCGTCAGCGGCGCCTCGCTGACGAGATCCTTGACGTCGCCACCGTTGCCCATCGCGATCGGTGCGCTGACCCGGAGCACCAGGAGCCGCTTGTCGGTCAGTGCCAGCGCCATCGGGCTGGTCAGTTGCAGCCCGGCGTCCTTGGCGGCACGACTCTGCTGGGCGGCCTTCCTGCCCCCGATGATGCTCCCGGCCAGTCCGCCCACGCCTGCCTGTGTCGCGCCCCGCGGTCGCGCTATGAACGCGGCGAGAACGCGCTCACCCGGCTGCAGGTAGGGCCCCACCTGCTCCTTGATCTTGTCTTCGTACGACATAGTCTGCTTCCTCTCCCCGTTCGCTCGGGTGCCGTTGCTGGACAGGCTCCCCGATCAGCAGGGCTACCGGCGAGAGGGCGGAGTACCCCTTTTCGGGCGAGACGATGCCCGGGGTACAAGTACCCCGGACTGCTAGACCAGGTCGGCCTGAAGAGCCAGCCGGGTCAGGTCGGCGCGCCGGCGGCTGCCGGTCTTGTTGCGGATCCGGTCGAGGTGCGAGCGGACGGTGCGGATGCTGATGGACAGTTGCCCGGCGATCTGAGCGTCAGTGCATCCCTGGGCAACCAGCCTGACAAGTTCCCGCTCACGCCGGGTGAGCTGCGCGGCTGGCGGCTGAGCCTGAGGTGCTGCCGCGTCGGCGGAGGTGAGCATGGCCGCGAACTCAGCGGCGATGGCGAGCGTCATCGCGGCCCCGCGATGCTCGGCCTCCCGGGTGCGGGCCGGTCCCAGCATCCGCGCCGCCTCGCGCTGCGGATCCTGGCGGCGGAGCGCGTCATCCTGGGGATCGGGCAGTCCGGCTTGCTCGGTGTAGGCCGCGAGCGCTGCCCACAAAGTTATGGCATCGGCCCAGCGCCCAGTGGCGGCGCACAGGTGCCCGCAGTTGTCGACGCCGTTGAGCAGTTCGGTCTGGTCACCGATCCGCAGCGAAACCTGCAGGGATTCCTGCAGGTGTGCCGCCGCGTCAGTCAGGCGGCCGGCGTCAAGGTCGAGGTGCCCGAGCAGCGTGAGCAGGGCCGCCTGGGTTTGCAGGTCCCCCGCTTCCCGGCAGCCGTCCAGCGCCTCGAAGCAGGAGCGTTCGGCGGCACTGAACTCACCGGCGGCAATCAGTACGAGCACCAGGATGTTGTCGCACACCCGGGCGATCCCGCCGGGGATGCTTTCGCGGTCGATGTGCTGAGCCTGCCTCGCCCAGCTCAGGGCGTCGCTGATTTCCCCGACGTAATAGGTGGTGATGGCGAGGTTGGTAAGCGCCAGCGCCGCACCGGCCAGGTAGCGCAGTTGCCTGGCGACGGCGAGGGCGCGCTGGCCGTTCTCGACCGCCTCGGCGGTCCGGCCGAGGTTGGCCAGAGCAACGCAGCAGCCAGTGAGGCAGTCCGCAAGCACCGGGGATGGCCCCCGGTCAGCCTCGGCGTCGGGGACGGCCATGAAGTGATCGAGCGCAGTCGTAAAATCACCGGCTGTCATGGCCATCAGCCCCAGCCGGTAGTGCCCGGCGCACCATTCGCCGTCGCCCGGCTCGGCATGCTCCATGGCCGCCCGCAGCAGCGGCTCCCCGTCCACCGTGCGTCCCCGCAGCCGCCACCATGGAGCCAACCCCACGGCCAGGCGCAACGCGGCGGCCGGCTCGTAGTCCAGAGCCCAGACCAAGGCATGCCGGGCGATGGCCTCTTCGGCGTCAAGCCACCGGGCGGCGGCCAGTTCGCCGGATGTACCCTGCATGCCGGCCAAGGCCTGGTCCACCATGCCGACGGCATACCGGGCCATCGAGGCCCTGGCCTGCTGGAGTTCCCCGGCATCCTGCAGCCGATCAAGGCCATATCCACGCAAGGTTTCCAGCATGAGATAACGGGACCGGCTGTCCGGCCCGACCCGGGGCGGTGCCAGCAGGGAACAGTCCACCAGCCGCAGCACGGCTGGCCCTGCGTCCTCCCCGGCGACCGCTTCGGCGGCTTCTAGCGTGAACGGAGCCGGAAATACCGAGACCCGCCGGAACACCCGACGATCAGCTTCGCTGAGCAACTGATAGCTCCAGTCGGCGGTGGCGGCGAGCGAGCGATGCCGGGCGGCGGCAGGTTGCCGGTCCGTTCGAGCCAGCAGCACGAACCGGTCATCCAGGCGGTCCAGCAGCTGCGACAGCCCGAGTGCCTCTACCCGCGCGGCGGCCAGCTCGATCGCCAGCGGCATCCCGTCCAGCTTGGTTACCAGCTGTGCCACCGCCGGGGCGGAGTCGGCGCTGAGCGTGAACTGCCGGTCGGCGCGGCGGGCCCGGTCGGCGAACAGCGTCACCGCCTCGGAGCCCGGAATTCCGGCCGGATCATCCGGCGCAGGCAGCGTCAAGGGGGGCAGCCGGTACCGGGCCTCGCCGGCAACGCCGAGCGGCTCACGGCTGGTCGCCAGGATCCGCACGTCATCGGCGACCTGGAGCAGCGCCGCGCACATCTCGGCGGCCGCCCCGGCCATGTGCTCACAGCTGTCCAGCACGAGCAACATCTGCTGCCGGCCGAGCATTTCGGCCAGCGAATCCGTCACCGCGACGCCAGGCTGCTCGCGAACGCCCAGCACGGCTGCCGTGGCCGCAGGTATCTGTGCGGGATCCAGCACCGTTGCCAGCTCCACCAGCCACACGCCGTCGGCGAACCGGTCGGCCACTCGCTCCGCAACTTCGGCGGCCAGCCGCGTCTTCCCCACCCCGCCCGGCCCGGTTACCGTCACGAGCCGGCATTCATCTAGAAGGCGAGCTACCTCGTCCGCCGCGCCTGCCCGGCCGATGAACCTCGTTAGCGAGCGCGTGAAGCCGTGAACCGGGGACGGCGTCACGACAAATACCCCGTCCCCACGCCCGTACCATATACCGCATTTCTCAAGATCAACACTGTCGAAGATCAACAGAATGCATAGGCCCGGGCTCCCCGGATTTCGGGGCGGCGGGAGGCTACGGCGGCTGGGGGGCGGAGCGGAGGCTCGCCGGGTAGCGGTGGCGAGCCCGCCCCGGGTAGCGGTAGCGAGCCGGCCGCGGGGTAGCGGTGGCGAGCCCGCCGTTGTGTCACCCGCTCGGGCGTCCTGACAGTCCGCCCGCTGTCGGGAAAACTGATCGTGCGCCAGTCGGTCAAGTGATGGCGCCGTGGCGCACCGCCATGCAGCCCGGCGTCGGCCTGCGGCCGATTCGCCTGGGGGGACAGCTCCCGGGGGGGCGTGGGTGTCCCGGGTCGTTCACCGGCCCGGGGCACCCAGGCCTGGGGGGTCGGCCGTGGCGCGGGCGAACGACTTGTACGGCGTGACGTCGCCCGGCTTGATCACGCCGTCCTCGATCGCGCGGGCGAGCAGCGCGTCCTTGCTCGGCGCGGTCCGCCCGGTGGCGGCGTACTTGGCGCGCGCGCGGCTGATGTACTGCCGGACCGTGTTCTCGCTGATCGACATGCGCCGCCCGACCGATGCTTTCGACATGCCCTGGAACCACAGCAGCAGCGCCTGCCGCTCCTGCTCCGACAGCGCCGGCCGGGCCGGGCGCTGGTCGGCGAGCATCGCCTTGGCCTGCGACCGGGTCATGTACGGCCGGTCGGCGGCAGCCGCCAGAACGGCCTCGACCAGATGGTCGCGACCCTCTTCCTTGGACACGTACGCGTGCGCGCCGTTGTCCAGCGTCTCCATCACGATCACCGGATCGCTGTGCCCCGAGAAGGCCACCACCCGGTATCCGGCCGCCACCAGGTCGGGGATCTGCGCGGTAACCAGTTCGCCGGACAGTTCCAGGTCCAGGATGACCACGTCGGCCCGCGGCTCCGGCGCGGCGCGGAGCGCAGTCAGGTCGCGTGCTGTCTGCACCAGCCGCACCCGCTGGCCGGGATCGGACCAGATCCAGGACGCCACTCCCTCGGTGACAACCGGATGGTCTTCGATGATCGCCACCATCACTGGCTGTTCCATCGTGCCTCCGCCCATAGCATGCCGCCGTCTTGCTGCTGATCGATAGCGACCCCCTCGCCGCCTGCCGGCAGGCCGACGACCGCGCCGGTATCGGCGACAAAGCTGACAGCGATTCCGGCGGCCACCGCCGCCAGCGTGATCCGCGCCCGGCTGCGCGCGGCGGTCAGGATTACGATCGCAGCGTCGGTAATGACCCGCCGGGCCGGGCCGGGCACCTGTGGCAGCGGCCCGGCCGTCTCGATCTCGACGGCAACCCCACGCCGCTCGGCCACGTCGGCACTCGCGTGCAGTTCGTGGACCAGCGACCCGGGTACCTCATCGCCCTCGGCCAGCAGCCGGCGCAGGCGGGCCGCCTGGACCGCGCATCTGATGCGCACCTGTGCGTCGCCCGGGTCAGCCGTCCCCGCTGCCAGCTCGGCGACCAGCGGGACGGCGGTTTGCTGCAGGGCCAGCCAGCGGGCGTGCCGGGAGGCCCGGATGATCTCCGCGGTGACGGCCCGCTCACGGGCGGCGTGCTCGCTCCCCGCCGCGGCGGCGGCCTGGCCCGCGGCGACATCCAGCGCCCTGACCCCGGCGGCAACGGCCACCTGGGCGCCGGTCGACCAGGCCAGCACGGCCAGGAACCCGGCCAAGTCGGTGCGGTGCAGCCCGTCCCACACCTGGACGCCCAGGATGGCCAGGGCCTCGGCGGCGAGGAACCACGCAAGCTCGGTGAACCGGCGGCGGAGCAGCACCAGCACGCCCGTCCAGCCGGCGCTCCCCCACGACCAGTTGACCGCCAGCATCTGGGCGGCCGGGCTGGCCACCGCCGCTGCGGTGCTCGCGGCCAGCGCGATCAGGGCCACTGCCCAAGCGGAGCGCCAGCCGGGCGTTCCGCGCAGCACCAGGACCGACCCGGCGGCGATCGCCAGCGCCATGACCAGCCACATAGCGCCTTGGAAGGCGAACGAGTTGTAGGCCGGCCGGTTGTGCAGTAGCTGGCCGCCTGCTCCGGCGAGATGCCAGCCGGCGACCAGGAAGACCACCGCAATAGTGAAGGCCCGCTGATAGCGGCCCGACATCATCGCGGTCGGCTGTGCTGTCGGCTGTGCGGCGGTCATGTCGGCCAGCTCACGGTGACGGTCGTGCCAGCGCCTGGATGGCTGGCGATCGCTGCCCGTCCGCCGGCCGCCTGCATCCGCCCGGTGATCGACTCGCGGATGCCCCTGCGGGATAGCGGGGTGGCGGCCGGGTCGAAGCCGCGGCCGTGGTCAGTGATCTTGACGACCGCCCAGCCCGAACCGCCGGTGACGGTGACTTCCGCTTCGCCCGTTCCGGCGTGTCGCCCGATGTTGCGCAGTGCCTCGCCGACGCAGGCGGCGAGCTGATCCGCGACGGGGGACGGCAGCGTGACGGGGACGAGCTGCAGCCGCACGGCCAGGTCATCGGTGCTGGCCGCGGCCTGCTCCAGCTTCGGCGTCAGGTCAGTCAGCGGCGCCAGCCCGCCCGGCACAGCCGGGGAGCCCTCAAGTAGTTGCAGCACGTGCAGGTCTCGGGTCGCCTGCGCCGTCAGCGCCGAGGACGGTCCGGCAAAGGCGCCGGCCGCGACGATGGTCAGGGTCGACAGGACGGTGTCGTGCAGCTGCCGGTGCTGCTCTCGCTCGTCAGCGCGCCGCGCCTCCTCGGCCCGGACCTGCCGCTCGGTTTCCAGGCTGACGGCGACGATCGCGTCCGCCTGCCGCGCGCCGCCACGGATCACCGCGACCAGCCCGGCGGCGACGATCGTCTCCACCACCAGCAAGAAGGCATCGACCGGGTGGCCGGCGCCGAGCCCGTACGCGACGACAACCATCGCGGCCCCAAGCAGCCCGAGCCACGGCCGCAGCGTGATCTGCAGGATGTACACCGAGGTACAGGCCAGCGGGAGCATCCAGCTCGTGTTGTCCGTGATCAGCACGGCCGGGACAAGGTGCTGCTGCGCCAGCGCCAGGGCCGAGATGGCCGCGGCATCAGCTAGCACCACGGTTGCCGTCAGCCCGGACCGGCGGACCTGCCAGGCGAAGAAGGCTGACCAGAGGCACAGCGCCGTCAGCGGCGCGGCAAGCCACCAGCCAGAGGTCTGCCTTGTTGCGGCCAGCACGGCGACCCCGGTGAACAAGATGGCGCCACCGAGGCGCAGGGCGATCGCGTACCAGCCGGCCAGCCAGTTCAGGGCCTGGTCGGATGGCCCCGTGAACCGCGGCCGGCGTGCCCGCCGATGGCGACCCGCGGCGGGCCGGATCTGCCCCCCGACGGAACCAGCTGCCGACGTCACTGGACCAGTATGCGCAGGACCACGCACTGGGAATCGTGACGTTTCAATATCTGGGCCGGGCGGGGCGACGTGCGGCTCTTCTTGTTGTTGAGCGCCGGCCGTTCCAGTCAGCCTTAACCGATGCCGGTGAGGCGCGCCGATCGCCTCATCTGCACGTTCGCTAACCACTTTGGCCAACAGGCTTCACAAGTTGGGCCCTATCGCCGGCGTCGAGCAGGTGGCATGATCGGCGCAAAATCCCTCCTCGACCCTTTGGAGTGATTATGGCTGACGTCGGGCTCAGACGTAATGCCGTCGGGCTGCGCGAGGTGCTGTTCCAGAGCATCACCGACATGGCACCGGGCGCGGCGATCGCCGCGTCCATCCCGGCCGGTGTCGCATTCGCCGGCGGCGCGCTCCCGCTGGCCGTTGTGTTCGCGCTGATCGCCTGTCTGTTCTCGGCCTGGAGCATCGGCCAGCTTGCCCGCGAACTGCCGTCATCTGGATCGATGGCGACCTACGCTGCGCGCGGCCTGCATCCCGCTGTCGGATTCCTGGCCGCGTGGGCATATGCAATGGTCGGCTGGCTCATTCCGCCACTGGTACTGCTGCAGCTCGGATTCACGACCGCCGGTACGCTGCACGCCGAGATATCCGGCTACCCGGTCAACCTGTGGTGGCCGTGGGCGATACTCGGCCTGCTCATCATCTTCGCGGTCGGTTACTTCGGCATCAGGACCTCGGCCAGGCTCGGCACGATCCTCGGCGTGTTCGAGATCGGCGTGTTTCTCATCATGGCCATTCTGCTGGTAATCCATGCCGGCAGCCATAACACGCTGTCGGTGTTCACGACCAAGTACACGCCTCCCGGCTTCCACGGGCTGTCCGGTGTCGTGGCCGGTCGGTATTCAGCATCCTCGCCTTCGGCGGGTTTGAGGGAGCAGCGCCGCTCGCCGAGGAAGCGCGCAACCCGCGGCGCACGATCCAGCTCGCCGTGCTGATCGCTACCCTCTCGATCGGCGCGCTGTACGTGTTCACCACCTACGCCGCCGACGTGGCCTTTGGGCCGTCCGGGTTCGCCAGCTTCACGACCGGCACCGGCAGTGCCTCCTGGGTGGGCCTGGCCAGGTCGTTCTACGGCCTGTTCTGGATTCTGGTCTTCCTCGCGATCGTGAACTCCACGCTGGCCAACTCCAACGCCGGGGTGAACGTGTCAAGCCGGACCGCGTTCGCCATGGGCCGGATCAGGGCCTTCCCGCCTGTGCTCGGCCAGGTCAGCGACCGGCACCGGGCCCCGGTCAACGCGATCGTGCTGGGCACGGTGATCTCGCTGGCGGCGATGCTCGGTCTCGGCCTGCACTACGGTCCGACCGAAGCGTTCGCGATGGTGGGCACCGCGCTCGTGATCCTTATCGTCGCCGTCTACATCTTCATGAACGCGGCCTGCATCGGGTTCTTCGCCCGCAGCCGCGACCACAAGCTGAACATCGTCTCGCACGTGATCGTCCCGGTGCTGGGCATCGCTGCGTTCGTGCCCGCCTGGTGCGCGGGTGCGGGAATCAAGATCGCGGGGATTAGCTGGATCAGCCCGCTGCCCCCGCCGCTGTCCTACATGGGCCCGGCCGTGGCTGTCTGGATGGTCATCGGCATCGGCTACCTGATCTACCTGTACGTCGCGGCGCCGCAGCGGGTCATCGACGTGGGCCTGATCCACCTCGAGGAGGTGCCGGCGGACGTTGCCGCCACCGATGCCGCCTGATCCACCCAAAGCGCTCAGGGCACCGGTTTGCTGGCGGCGTCAGGAGGTGTGGCCGACGAGCAGGTCATACGAGCGCAGCGCGATCCACAGTTCGGCGATGTGCTCGGTCTTGGTGAGCCCTCTGCCGGTGATCTGCTCGATCTTCCGGATGCGGTAGCCGAGCGTCTGCTTGTGGATGTGGAGCGCGGCCGCCGCTTGCTGCCAGGATCTGTCCACGCGCAGAATGACCCGCAACGTGTTCAGGTAGTCGCTGCCATGCTCGGCGTCCTGCCGGATGAGCGGGCCGAGAACCCGTGATACCAGGACCGTCGCTTCGTCGGTCGTGCGCGGCAGCAACAGCACGGTCTGGTCACCGTAACGCACGAGCCCCCGGTTCTCGGCTTGCGATGCGCCGAGTGCCCAGCGGGCTTCCTGCGCCGCCTCTGGCATTCGGTCCGCCGCACGGATGACGTCGCTGACGCCCACGGCCGAGCCCAGGCCGCGGTGGCTCGTCAGCAATCCGGCGCTGATGGCTGCGTCGCCGAGGACGACGTGCAGCATCTGATCGCGGTGCAGCAGAACGTGCGGCACTCTGGCTCTGGCGAGCCGGTGGTCCAGTTCGGCAGCGACGCGATCGTCGACGCAGACGGCAGCGGCGAGGACACTTCCCGCGAGGCCCAGACCGAATTCAGCGAGTTGCGTCGGGCAGCGGCGGACGCCGCTGGGCAACCTGGCGGTGCCGTTCATGCGCGCCGCGCTGGTCATCACCGTCGACCAGGATCACTGCGCAGTGCCGAGCATCACGCCGGCCCGGGGCCCGCTGTCGGTGAACTGGTCCAGCCCCGGCTTCCATCAGCCGCTGTGGGTGGTCCCCACCCGCCATCCCGACGAGCTGGAAGCCGCCCTCGCCACCATGCCGCTGCCACCCGGGACGGTCGGCGACCCCTATCCCGGCCTCGAGGGCGGCCCTTCGATCACCGACTGGCTTGCTTCCTGACAGCAGCCAGGCACCGCGACGGCGTCCGTCGGCTTCAGGCCAGGGTGGGTCACGGCTCCCGTTCCAGGATCTCTTGCACCGGAACGTCTCCCGTGGCCTTAGCGGTGATCGGTGGTTTCGGCAGTGAACTGTCACCGGGTTCGATGACGAACCTGTGCTGGAGCGAATGCCACGTGCCCGTCACGCCCGGATCGGGCGCCTGCTCGGTCGCGGTGTCGTGCTTCAGGTAAGAGCCGACGAGCGCGGCGGTCACGCCGAACTGGGCATCGGTCTCCAGGTTGGCGTCATCGCTGGCATACACCTGAGAGAACTGCGTCTTGTAGCCCGGCTTGCTGATCAGGAAATGGATGTGCGCGGGGCGCATGTTGTGGCGGCCCTGCGCTCGCAGGAGGTCGCCCACCGGGCCGTTGACCGGGATCGGGTAGCCGGCCGGCTTGACGGTGCGGAAGCTGAACCGCCCGCCGGAGTCGGTGACGAACTTGCCGCGCAGGTTCATATCGGCCTGACGCGGATCCTGGTTCTCGTAGAGACCCTCGCCCGACGTGTTCCAGACGTCGACCTCGGCGTCCGCGACCGGGCGCCCGTCCGGGCCGACCACGGACCCCGTGACGAAGATCGGGTCGCCGGGGGTCGGCGAGCGCACGATCGACGCGCCGTTGCGCTCCCGCGGCGAGCCGGCCCGCCAGAACGGTCCCAGCAGGTTCGCCGTCGTCTCGTGCGTCCCGCCCGCACCGTTGTTCTGCAGGCATACCAGTGACGACACGCCAAGCGAGCCCGCGATCAGCACGACCTCGTTGTGCGACTCGCTGGTGAGCTGGCCGAGCCGCGCGACGATCCCGGCAATGTGCTGAAACTCCGCCTCGGTCAGCCGCGTCTCCCGCACGAACGCGTGCAGGTGCCGGACGGCCGCGGCCAGCAGTTCCCTCGTGCGAGGGTCCCTCGCGCGCTCCACCTCGGCCAGCACGGCCGCCGTCACGTCATCAGGGCTCGAAATCACCGCGGCTCCCTGTGCGTTTGCCCGGCCCGGGATCACCGTACCCGGCTGCGCGGCGAAGCACGGCCACGGCATCGGCTGGCGGGTCGTTGGCCGTCCAGGCCACGAACTGATCGGGCCGGACCAGGATCAGGCGCCGCGCCCAGGCCGTCCGCGGCCCGTCAAAGCTGTCGGTGATGACCTGCAGCGGCATCCGCAATTCCCGAGCGGCATCCTGGAACGCGGCGCCGGGTTGCTGGTCTGCGGTCAGCGCGACCAGGGTGAACCCGGCGGACAGGCGCTCGAAGACGTTGGCTCCCGAGGACAGTTTGACCGGGGGGAGGTGGTGCCCTGCCCGCGCCTCGAAGGTGTGCTCACCACGGACGCCGCTCACCGCTCCGGCGGGTCCCCATACGATCGGCGAGCCCGCGTAGTGGGGCTCGTAGGACGCAGGGGCCGTCTCCGCCGACGTCCGGCCGCTCCATGCCAGCTCGAACTCGGCGCGGTCCCGCCGCGGGCTGTAACGCTCGAGGAATGCGCGGTCGTCGGCGATGGCCTCGGTGATCGCTTCCCCCGTCTCGGCGAAGACCGGCCGCCGCTCCTCGCCGTAGCTGTCGAGCAGGCCCGGGCCGCCCCAGCCGTGCAGCACCGCGTCCAGTTTCCAGCCGAGGTTGACCGCGTCCTCGAGACCGGTGTTCAGGCCGTGCGCTCCGTAGGGCGGATGGCTGTGCGCCGCATCCCCCGCGATGAACACCCGGCCCCGCCGGTAGCGGTCGGCCACGTTGATGCGCAGGTCCCAGAACCCCACGTGCTGAAACTCGCACGCCACCGCGGACCCAGCCGCCCGCCCGATCAGCGCGGCAAGTGCCTCGACCCCGAAATTGGCCGCCGTCGCGTCGCCCGGCACTGGCGCGTGGAAGAACCAGGTCTCGGTCGCGTCGACCCGGCCGAAGAACCACCAGTAGCCGTTCAGCTCCGGATGCAGCACCCGGTACGTGGTGCGCAGCGGGAACCGCGACAGGCGCTCGTTGAGCTCGCTGGAGCGGAAGACCGCCAGCACCATGCGCCGCCCGAAGTCTTCGCCGCTGCCGCCGATGCCTGCCTGCTCGCGCACCAGCGAGCGGGCGCCGTCGCATCCAACGAGGTAGTCACCCTCGATCTCGCAGCGGCCCGCGCCCCCGTCCTGGCGCGCGGCAACGCGCACGCCGCCGTCGTCCTGGGAGACGCTGGTCACCGACCAGCCGAACAGCGTGGTGACGGGCCCGAGCCTCTGCCAGCCGGCGGCGCAGCACGGACTCGGTCAGGTGCTGTGGCAGCCGCTCGTTCCGCTGATAGTAGAAGTCCGCGACCGTCTCCCGGCCGGGCGGCGCGTACCAGTGCTCGCCGGCCAGGCTTTCGTAGGCGGTGATGCCGCCGATCGGGAATCCGGCCGGCAGCAGGCGCGCCGCGCGCAGTTCGCTGACGCAGTCCCAGTAGTAGAAGTGCTCCAGGCTGCGTGCCGTGAGGTTCTGCCCGCGCGGGATCGGCGACGGCGTGAGCTGGCGCTCCACCAGCACGCAGGGCACCTCTGCGTTGCCAAGCGTCACCGCCAGCGCGAGCCCAACCGGCCCGCCGCCCACGATCACGACTGGAGCGGCGATCCGGCGTGGTTCACTCATGGCCGCGGCTACTCCTGTTCCTCGTCGGCGGCCCGGTCCGGCCAGACGCCGATGTGGTCGGGCTCCTCCTGCAATTCAACCCGCTTGCGCATGCCGAGGCGCCTGGTCATCTCGCGCGGGAGCTGAACGCGGCCCGCCCGGTCCAGCGTCGCGTACTCGCGGGCGTGCAGCGTGGTCTCGCCACGCTCGTCGGTGGCCGCGCGTCGTATCGTCTCGCTGCTCGTCTTGCCATCCCTGATCGCGATCGTCCGGCGAACCTGCGTTGACACGGCCGGGTCGTGGGTGACCACCAGTACCGTGACGCCGAGTTCGGTGTTGGCGGTCTGCAGGGCGGAGAACACGTCCCGGGCGGTCGAGGAGTCCAGCTCGCCGGTGGGCTCGTCGGCCAGCAGCACCTTCGGCTCGTTGGCCAGCGCCGTGGCGATGGCGGCGCGCTGCTGCTCGCCGCCGGACATGCGGTCCGGAGTCCGGTCGGCGCAGTACGCGATGCCGAGGGTGTCGAGCAGGAGGCCGGCGCGCTGCAGCCGCTTCCGTCGGCCGAGCGAGCTCAGCCGCATCGGCAGCAGCACGTTCTGCCGCGCGGTCATGTACGGCAGCAGGTTCCGCGACGTCTGCTGCCAGATGAAGCCCGCGACGCTCCGCCGGTAGGCCAGCCGCTCTCCGGCGGTCATCGCGCCCAGGTTGTGGCCGGCCACCCACACCTTGCCGGCCGTCGGCGTGTCCAGTCCGGCGAGGATGTTCATCAGCGTGGATTTGCCGCTGCCCGCCGCGCCGATCAGCGCGGTCAGCTCGCCGTCGGCGATCAGCAGGTCCACCCCTTGCAGCGCCTGTACCTCGATGCCCTCGCCGTAGTAGATCCGGACCAGCTGATCGCAGACGATCATCCCGTCCGCGCTGGTCGCAGGGCCGTCCTCGTCCTGTGGGTTGCGTGCTGACGGCTCGGTCATCTGCCTGGGCTCCTTCAGTCAGCGATCCGCAGCGCCCTGGCGCTGCCGCGATGGTAGGTGATCAGGGCCTGGACCGCCAGGACGAGCAGCGCGGCCAGCAGCAGCCCGGCCGCGGAAGCGACCAGCGGGATCACGGCGGGATTCACCGCGATGGCCAACCCGGTCCCGCTGAACGTCCCGAGGTTCAGCGACGGCCCGACCAGTGGCGCAAGCAGCCAGGCACAGACGACGCCGCCGATGGCGGCGGCGACGACGGGGGGAAGCGCCTCGGCCGCCAGCAGCAGGTTGGCCTGCCAGCGCCGCAGCCCCATCGTCGCCATGCGCGCCAGCGTCATTTCCCGGGTCCGGGAGGTGAGCAGCAGCGACAGCAGCAGGACCAGCACGCCGAATCCGGCCGCGATAGCCGCTCCCTGGGTCAGGGCCGTCTGCGCCGCGTTCAGCCACGGTGACGGGGGCGGGTGGCTGCCGGATACCGACGTGCTGATCATTTCCGGGAACGCCACCATGGCCAGCACGAGCACCAGGGCGAACGACGGCAAGGCGGTGCCGGACGGGGTGCGGGTGGCCCGCGCCAGGCCAACGAACGCGACCACCCCGCGGGACAGGCCCGCGATCCGGGCAAGCTGGCGGGCAAGCGGAGGGTAGCAGCGCAGCACGACGATGGCCACGGGGATCGCGACGAGCACCGGCGCGGCGCTCGGGTACACACCGCTGTTCCCGGAACCCAGGCCCTGGTTCCGGAGCACGACGAGGCCGCCGATGGCCAGGGCGGCCAGCCCCGCCTCGATGACGATCCGCCGGGCCGCCGAGTTACGCCGGGCCGCCCGGCGCGCGGCGCCCTGGTCCCGGCCGGACGGACGGGACGCCACGCGCTGCGGGACCACGCTGACAGCCGCCGGGCCGACGAGCGTCACGGCGATCGTGACGCCAGCAAGCCACCAGGCCACCGCGTCGCCGTCGCGGGGGGTCAGGCCGATGGCGAGTGCCGCGCCCGCTGCTCCGGCTGCAGCCGCGATGACCAGGCTGGCGCGCAGCGCCACCCAGGCAAGCTGATACAGCGCCGCGCCCCGGGCTCGCATGAGCGTGAACTCGGCGGCGCGGCGCTGCGCCACCAGCTGGGCGCCGAGCAGCACCACCACCGCGCCCATGACGGCCAGGCTGACATAGAGCAGCTGGAGCACGGGGGCGACGGCGCTTTCCCCCGCGATGAACGGCGACAGGATCGAAGGGATGCTGGAGGTGATCGTCGCCGTGACCGGCTCGCCCCGCACTCCCGCCCCGGAGGAGACCAGACTCTGCAGGCCCGCCTCCACCCGGCCAGCCTGGCCTACGGTGAGCCGGCCGAGCGCGACCGGATACCACCAGGTCGCGCCCATGACCGGATCGAGAGTGGGCTGGACCACCGGGAGCGCTCCTGCGGCGATGAAGAGCGCTCCGGTCCAGAAGGCCTGCTCGGACGACGTGGCAGGCGTCAGCTGGGGCCTGGCTGCCGTGGCGTCGGCGGTCCAGAAGACGGCAGCCGGGAGCACCGGCTGGATGATCCCGGTCACCACCATCTGCACCGGCCCCGCGTGCAGACGGGTGCCGACCCGCAGGCCGAACCTGGCAGCCGTGCTGGCGGTCACCGCGGCCTGTACCACCCCGGTAGCCGAGCCGCCGCCCGGGGTTGGCAGATGTCCGGCCACGACGTGGCTGTACCGGGCGAGCGCCGTGCGGTAGACCATCTCGAACCGCGGTGGCGCGTACCCGGCGGCCGGGGCCGCCCCGGTGAACTGTATTTCGGTGCTGGTCAGGCCCGACCAGGCGGGCGGGCCGCTGGCCATCGGCACCCCGGCCGCTGATAGCTGCGACCGGAAGGAGGCGTTGGCCCCGGCCAGGTCGGGTGCCGTAACCTCGAGGGGCTCGTTGCTTATCGGGTCTATGAAGACTGCCGTCGCGGTGACGGCCCAGTCGCTGCTGTGCGAAGCCGTGATAACGCGCTGCAGCGCCCCGTTGCGCAGCCCCACGCTCTCCCGCGGGATCGCCACGCTTGCCAGCACCGAGGCGAACGCGAGCAAGGCGAAGGCGATGCTGGCGGCGGCCCCGGTGCCGGTCAGCGTCACCCAGGCCGCGCGCAGCCGCGACAGCGTTCTCATCTCGCCTCCGCCCGCAACTGCGCCGCCGGGTCGGGTCTGCGCAGGATCGACAGGGCCGCGGCGCCGGCCGGCACGGCCGCGGTGACCACGGCCAGGGCGATGGCCGGGCCGAGCGGGACGATCGCCAGGGCCGACGGCACGGGCTCCGCGGCGTCCGAGGTCAGGGTGATCGCGGGCACCAGCAACTGGGCCAGGCCGATCCCGGCCAGCAGGCCCGCGGCAGCGGCCGGAACGCTGAGCGCGCACTGCTCCAGGCACAGCTGGCCTGCCTGGGCATTTCTCCCCACGCCGAGCGCGGCGAACACCGCGCTCTGCGTCCGCCGCGAGCGGAGGCTGGCCGCGACGCTGACCGAGAACCCGCCCGCGCCGAGCAGCACCGCCGCCACCCCGATGGCCAGCATGGCTTGCCGGGGGGCCTTCAGCAGCGGGTTGTTCAGCAGGGCCGCCTCCTGGCCGGCGCGGCTGGCGACGGTCAGGCCGAGGCCGGCCGGCATGCGCGGCGGGAGCCCGTCAGCGGTGCGCAGCCACCAGCGGGTCACCGGCAAGGGCGGCACCTGGTTGGCGGCGAGCAGGTCGTTGACGTCCGCGAGATCGGCGACCAGCGCCCGGCTGCGCCCGAAGACGGTCGGGAACCTGGCCACGGCCGCGACGATCTGGACCGGGACCGGGAAACCGTTGACCGGAAGCGTGGTGGACGAGCCGACGGCGAGCCGGCTGGCCGCCAGGTAACCGGTGGTCGCGATGGCCGGGACGACACGCGGTGCTGGCGCCGTGATCGCGACCTCCCCGCTGGTCCCGGGACCGAGGCGGGCGTTGAGCATGACCTGCAACGACGGATCGTGTCCGGTACTGAACGCCAGGACCTGTGACCCACCGGCGGCGCTGTTCCAGCCCGAGATCGCTGGCGGCGTACCGTCCGATGGCGGAATCGCCGCGAACGGGCTCTGTGGCCCCGTCGGCACGAACGGCGAGAATCCCGCGTAGTCCCACGCCGTCAGGTCGTCACCGTGGCTGAATGGCCTGCCGAACGGGCCGCTGGCCGTCTTGGCCACCGCGACGGACCCGATGCTGAGGTATGCACTGGGCGCCGACGTCGGGCTCGCCGGGTCGTATGGCGGCAGGGTATAGGTCAGCGTGAGCCCGATCAGCCGCAGCGGGTAACTGGCCTGCCGCGGGCCTGGCGGCGTGAAGACAAGGGCGTGCGGCCGCCCGTCGCCGGGCAGGCTCTCGGCGGGGGATATCTGGTAGTTGGCGCCGGCGGCATCCTGGAACGTGGCCATGACCGTGGCCGAGCCAAGATCCTTTGCTATCTCGGCCGCGTCTCGAGTCGAACTCGCCCCGAGCGTCGCGACGATCTCCAGCCGGTCCGGCTGGCCGGGCACCGCCAGCCCGGGCAGCGGCCGCGGGATGATGAGACGCCACAGCTCACTCAGCGGAAGCGGCGACAGGTCGGGGCGGAGCAGGATCGTCTTGCCCGCCGTGTTCGCGTTCAGCGCGATCAGCTGGCTCCCGTTGCCGATGTCGGCGACGCTGGCCTGGGTCGCGGCGGTGACACCCGGTGCGCCGGTGATGGCGTCGGCTGCGCCCGGCGGCAGCCCGCCCATGGAGTCGACCCGCACATCCGAGCCGACGGCGAAGGCTGCCTGGTCCGCGGCCGACTGCCGCCAGCTCGAGTATCCGGCCAACGCCAGTGTGGTGGTCGCCGTCGCGAGGACGACGAGCAGCACCGGGCCTGCCTGGCGGATCGGCCGCCTTGCGATCTGCCAGCTCACCATCGCGGCGGCGAGCCACCGTTCGCGGTCGGTGAGCTTGTCGGCCAGCCTGGCCAGCAGCGGCAGCCCGCGCAGCGGGATGAGTGCCAGCCCGGCAAGCGCGAGTGCGGGGGCGACGGCGACCACGGGATCGATCTCGAGCGATCCCGACGCCAGGTGCGCGACCGCCGAATAGCCGCGCAGTTGCCACACCGCGACCGCGGCGAGCGCCACCACGGCCAGGTCGCCACCCGCCAGGGCGATGCCCGCGAGGCGGCCCTGCCGGGCCCGGCGGAGCCTGGCCGCACCCGGATCCAGGGTGTGCAGCGCCGGCCAGGCCATCACGAACGTGCACAGCACGAGCATGACGAGGGCGGACAGCCAGGCCAGCGGGGTGATGCCGCCGCCGGGGTCGCCGGCCAGGCGCACGCCGCCAAGGTCGGCCAGCACGCCAGTCAGGCGAGTGCCAGCCAGCACGCCCACCAGGCTGGCCGCGGCGGCGACCACCACCGCCTCGGCCAGCACGGGCCGCCCCAGCTGCCACCGGGTGGCGCCACGCGCCTGCAGCAGCGCGGACTCCTCCTCGCGCAGACTGGCCAGCAGCCGCGCGGCCAGCACCAGTCCGGCGCCGGCCACCAGCAGCAACTCCAGTGCGGCGATCGTGAAGAGCGACCGCGACAGCACGCTCGTGCTGGCTATGCCGTCCAGGATCTGCGGCAGGTTCGAGGTCACCTGCAGCCCCTCGGGGGTGGCGAGGCCGAGCTGCGAAAGCGCCACGCTGGTGTTCACGGCGAGCGCGTCGAGGTTCCCGCGGGCCATCGCCGGCGCCTGCGGCAGCACCGTCCACGAGCCCTGGCTCACGGCGAGCGTCCCGCCGAACGCGGCCGGGTTCACCACCGCGGGCCCGTAGCTGACGGTGGTCGCCGGCTCGCTCTGCCCTGCGGTGCTGATGGAGTAGTTCTGGTGGCTGACGCCCGAGCTGGGCAGCAGGTCCACCATCCAGTATGTCGACGCCGGGTTCTTGGGCCGGAACAGGCCAGTGACCTGCAGTGACGTAAGCGCGCCCCCGGATGCGGGGGCGCCGGTGAGCACCGAGCCCACGGTCACGTGCAGCCGGCTGGCCGCGGCGGCCGGCAGCGCCACCGGCACCGGACCGCCGCGGCGCGGCGGGCCCGGCCACTTCCCGGCGGTCAGCGTCACCTGCGCGCTGATCCCTTCCAGCGACGCCGGCTGGATCTGCGTGCTGAACGTGCCGCTGGCCGACGACGAGAGCTGGATCGGTTCCGCCCACAGCGCGCTCTGCATCTGGAAGCCGACCCCCGGCCAGGCCTTGCGCAGCGTGGCGCGGATCAGCCGCGTGTCCGCGGCCGCTTCCCCGGTGTTGACTACGCCGCTGAACCTGATCACGTGGTTCTGCGGTGCGGCGAGGAAGCCCTGCGCTCCGGGCTGGATCGCCTCGGCCGCGAACGTCCATTCCGCGGCCGCAAGCCCGGTGGCGACCAGGACCGTGACCGCGACGCAGGCCAGGAGCAGCCACGAGGACCTGGCCCGCCGGACGAGGAAGGAGGCTCCCAGCCCACGCACCGGCCGCTCCTATCCGGCCCCGGCGCCGACGACGGACCCGTCTTCCAGCGCGATGACCTTGTCGGCCAGGTCGATCAGCACCTCGTCGTGAGTGGCGACGAGCGCGGTGATCCCCTCCGAGCGCACGACGCTGAGCAGCAGTTCCATGATCTGCCAGCCGGTCTCCAGGTCGAGCTGGCTGGTCGGCTCGTCGGCGATCAGCAGGCCCGGCCGGCCGGCCAGGGCTCGGGCAATGGCCACCCGCTGCTGCTGGCCGCCGGAAAGCTCGTCCGGGCGGTGCGCGGCGTGGCTCGCGACGCCGGTCAGCGCCAGCATGGCTGCGACTCGCTCCCGGCGCTCGCCGGGCCGCACGCCGGCGATGCGCAGCGGAATCCCGACGTTCTCCGCCGCGGACAGCATCGGCACGAGCCCGAAGGACTGGAAGATGAACGCGACCCGGTCCCGCCGCAGCGCCAGCCGTTCCCGCTCGTTCATCCGGTTGACCTCGCGGCCGTCGACCCACACCCGGCCCGCCGTCGGGTCATCCAGGCCGCCGATGATGTTCAGCAGCGTGGTCTTGCCGGAGCCGGATCGTCCGCGCAGGGCAACGAGCTGACCGCGGTCCACCGTGAACGAGACCCCGCGCACGGCATGAACGGCCGTATGCCCGCTGCCGAAGGTCCGGCAGATGCCGTCCGCTGACACCATGGCCGGTGACGGCGCGCTGGGCATGGACCCTATCCTCACGCCTTACCTAGTGACAATGCAAGGGCAAGTATCGGATCGTTACCGGAGCATCGCGGCAAGCCCGGAAGCCAGTGGGGGGCGGCACGCGGCCACCCCCCACCAACCCCGGCTGACCGGTCAGCCGCCGGGACCGCGTTCCGTCTATCTTGCGAATCTGGCCAGGGCCGGAACGAACGAGGCGGCGTTGACGGTGCCCCACCCGGTCGCGTCGTTGTAGAAACCGTTGGCGTTGAAGCCGGGGACGGTCACGAGGTCGGCGCTCGAGGCGCACGAGTCGTTGCTCTCGGTGTCGGCGGGCAGGCAGTACGTGAAGGTGTTGCTGCCCTGGGAGATCGGCACGATGCCGTCGGGCACCCTGCTCTGGGCCATGGCGTACAGGGCCGGGTTCAGGTAGCCGAGGCTGTGCCCTGCCACCTGGTCGGCGAGAGCCACGATCCCGGAGAAGAGCGGCGAGGCTTCGCTGGTCCCGCCCACGATGCCCCAGCCGGCCACCGAGGGGTCGGTGGTGTCGTAGAAGTCGACCGCGCCGTTGACCGCGGCGCTCATCGCGATGTCCGGCGTGCCCCGGCTGTCGCCGACGACGCCCGCCACCCCGTTCTGGAAGAACGGGCGCCGGAAGACCGTGGAGTGGCCTCCGCCGCTAGCTCCCCAGGTGTAGACGGGGCCCGTCACGCCGACCGTGGAACTAAGGTCATCCCAGACGCTGTCGGGGGCGGTCCGCTTGCCCTTGGCGTTGAGGTGCAGCTGGGTGCCGCCGACGGCCGTGACCAGCGGGTCCGACGCGGGCCAGTCGATCGCCTGGTGCGCGGTGCAGCAGAACAGGTTGTCCGGGTTCGCGCATCCCGAGGCCGGATCGCAGTCATCGTCGGTCGAGCCGTTGTCACCGCTGCCCGCCAGGACGGTCACCCCATGCCGCGCAGCGTTGAGGTACGCGGAACGCAGCTTGTAGATCTGCCTCGGGCTGGTGAAGGTCTGCTCGTTGGCGCCGAAGCTCTGAGTGATCACGTCACCGAGATGGTGATCGACGACGTAGTTCTCGGCGGCCACGATCTGCGGGAACCCGTAGATGCCCTCGGTCTCTGTCATCGGGGTCTCGACCAGCAGGATGTTGGCCTTCGGGGCCATCACGTGCGACCACTCGACGTCCAGGCTCGTCTCGTCGGTCCACCCGTAGTAGTCGGAGCACAGATCGGGGCCGGTCGGGCTGAACGTGGACGTGCAGTTCGCGGGGGTCGTGGTGACCGGGCCCTCGGGAGTGATCACACGGAACGAGGGCGGGTTGGGCAGGCCCGTCTGCGCGTCGAAGGTCTGCAGGTCGGAGGCGATGGACGGGGAGCCGAACGCGTCGACGATGACGATCGTCTCGCCCTGGCCCTCGATCCCCCTGGAGAATAGCGGGGCCAGGTTATAGGCCTTCTGGAGCTGGAATGGCTCGTAGCAGGCGATGCCGAAGTCCGCTTCACATTGCGCCGTGGTCGGCGCCTGCTTCATGTGGCCCGCGGCCAGGATGTGCCCGGTCGCAAACGGAACCACCTGGACCGCTGCCGCCGCGCCGGACGCCCCAACGGCCGCGACCGGTGCCAGCGCAGCGCTGCCCGCTCCCAGTGCCGCGATCGCCGCTATGGCCACGCCGCGAATCAGTACCAGACCGCGAGAACCTCTCATTCCAAGCCCTCCACTTCAGCGCCGTTGCCACTAAGGGCGGCCGGAGCCTATCGGAATATGTGTTACGTACCGATAAGAATTGACAGAGCTTGGCCTTAATTTGGCAAACCCGGCCAGCAAGGCACCGCCGTGGGCGTCAGCCCTGGGCCGGCACCGGCCGGAAGCTGTCCAGGGCTTCGGCGATCTCCGCGCGGACCGGGGCTCCGGATATCACCACGTCGACCATGGTCAGCGACGTGTGGGTGTGACCGCGGGCCCGGATGTGCCGCACCGGGACACCGGCGGCGGCGAGGGCCTCGGCGTAGGCGTCGCCCTCGTCGCGGAGAGGGTCGAACTCGGCCGTCACCACCACGGCCGGCGGGAGGCCTGCGAGCGTGCCCCGCAGCGGTGAGGCCTTCGGGTTCGCCCGGTCGGCCTCGTCCGCGTAGTGGTCCCAGAACCACCGCATGAGACCGGCGGTCAGAATGAAGCCTTCGCCGTTGCTGGCGTAGGAGGGCCTGGCGAGGTCGCAATCGGTGACCGGGGCGAGCAGCAGCTGGCTGGCGATGTCCGGCCCACCGGCGTCACGGGCGAGCTGGCACGTGATCGCCGCCACGTTGCCGCCGGCGCTCCAGCCGGCGACGGTGAGCTGCCCGGGGATGCCGCCGAGCGCGGCTGCGTTGGCCGCTATCCAGCTCGCCGCGGCGAACGCGTCGTCGGCCGCCGCGGGAAAGCGGTCTTCCGGGGCGTGCCGGTAGTTCACCGACACCACCACTGACCCGGTGCGCACGCAGAGGTCCCGGCAGAGCGGGTCGTCCGAGTCCTGGCTGCCCAGGACCCAGCCGCCGCCGTGGAAATAGGCGATCAGCGGGTGCGGGCCCTGCGTTGGCGGGCGGTAGAGCCGGTACGCCAGGTCGCCGGCCGGGCCAGGCAGCACCGCGTCGGCGATCTCGCCGACCTCCGGGCCCGGGGGCCGGCTGGCGGCGGTGGCCTCCGAGAAGGCCCGGGCATCGGCGGCGCTCATGGTCTCGATCGGGGGCAGCCCCAGCGAAGCCACGAGATCCAGCACCATCGCCATGTCCGGCTGGAGCCGCCGGATCACTCCGTCGTTGCACCGTGACCCGGCCGGCCCGTCGAGCCTGAACCCCACAAAGCCCTTCTCGGCCACCTCGTCGCAGGCCCGGCGGTAGGCGTCCACGCCGCCGACGTACGGCAGGAAGACCCTTGGCTTCCCCGGGACGTTGGCTCCCATGTACCAGGAGTTCGCCCGCGGGTACAGCGTGATGTCCGCGCAGTCCTGGTTGTGCTGCACCCAGCCCGCCTCGGCCAGCGCAGTCGGCTCGATCCGGTCCAGATTCTCCGCCCGCAGGCGCTGCAGGCAATCGGCGATCCAGTCGACGTGCTGCTCGATCGAGACCACCATGTTCGACAGCACCGACGGGCTCTGCGGGCCGGTGATCGTGAAGAAGTTGGGGAACCCGGTCGTCATCAGGCCGAGGTAGGTGACCGGCCCGTGTTGCCATTTGTCCTCGAGGGTCACACCGTCCGTCCCGGTGACGGCCACCGACACGAGCGGGCCGGTCATCGCGTCAAAACCGGTGGCAAAGACGATCGCGTCGAACTCGAACGACTCCTCGGCCGTGTCGATGCCAGCCTCGGTGACCGCCGCAATCGGGGTCCTGCGCAGGTCGACCAGCCGGACGTTGGGCAGGTTGAAGGTCTCGAAGTAGCTGCTGTCCAGGCACGGACGCTTGGTACCGAACGGATAGTCCTTCGGGCAGAGCGCGTCGGCGACGTCCGCGTCGCTGACAACGGCGCGTATCTTCTCCCGGATCATCCCGGCGACATGCTCATTGGAGACCGGGTTGACGCCCTGGTCGCTGAACACCCCCAGGATCGCGAACAGCTCGCCGGCCTGCCACGCGGCCTCGAAGCGCTCGCGGCGGACCTGCTGCGGCGCGGTCACGCCGCTGACATCGGTGAGCTCGCGCGGTACGCCGCCCCGGGACCAGCGGGCGGCCTCGCGGTAGCCGTCGCGATCCGTGGCGAGCTGGGTCACGCGGTCCGCCGGCGCGGGGCCGTTGCGCGCGGGAACGGAGAAGTTCGGCGTCCGCTGGAACACGGTCAGCCGGGTGGCCTCGCCAGCGATCAGCGGGATGCACTGGATTCCGGAGGAGCCGGTCCCCACGACCGCCACCCTCTTCCCGCTGAAGTCCACCCGGTCATGCGGCCACCTGCCGGTCAGGTAGACCTCGCCTCGGTAGCGGTCGACGCCGTCGATGTCCGGCGTCTTCGGCAGGGACAGGCAGCCGCTCGCCATGATGTAGTACCGGCAGCTCAGCTCGTTGCCGTCGCCGGTGCGCAGCCGCCAGCGCCGGGCGGCCTCGTCCCAGACGGCAGCGGTGATCCTGGTGCCGAACCGGATATCCCGCCGCAGGTCGTAGCGGTCGGCGACGTGCCGGAGGTAGGCGAGGATCTCCGGCTGCGTGGCGTACTTCTCCGACCAGACCCAGTCCTCCTCGAGGCGGGCGTCGAAGCTGTAGGCGTAGTCGGTCGTGGGCACGTCGCAACGGGCACCGGGATAGCGGTTCCAGTACCAGGTCCCGCCGACGTCGCCCGCGTCGTCGAACACCACGGTGCGCAGCCCGAGCCCGCGCAGCCGGTAGAGCATGTACAGCCCGGAGAACCCGGCGCCGACCACGGCGACGTCAACCTCGGCGGGCAAGACCCCGCTACCTGCCATTGCCATCCAAGGGTCCTTCCGCCGCACGTCAGCGAGCCGCCGGACGTTACCTCGCCTTCACTATTGACCGCTTGGCGTGAGTCGTCTAGATCTGCAGCAGCCATCGTGCCGCGAGATCCAGCACGTCGGCGTGGCTGCGGGCGCCATGATCGGCGGCCATGAAGTGGTGGCCGATGACGAGTGAGAACGCCAGCATGCTGCGGGCTTCGGCCTCGTCCTCGCTGGCGGAGATCGCGCCGAACAGCAGGCGCAGGTAGTCCATGCGGCGGTTGTCAACGCGGCGGAGGCGTTCGGCGACCGCCCGGTCACGCCGGGCCCAGTCACGGATGGCCAGGTCGATCGGCAGGAGATCCGGGGAGAACGTGAGCGCGCCCGCGAGCCGTATCTTCGCCCTGGCGTCGCCGCCATGGCGCTCGACGCGGTCGAGCACCTCATCGGTGCTCTTCCGCTCCCAGGAGTCGAGCATCTCCTCGAGCAGCGCCCCCCGGTCGGCGAAGTGCCCATAGAACCCGCCCTTGGTCACGCCGAGCGCCTGCGCCAGAGCCTCGACCCGGACGGCGTCCGGGCCGCCGGCCGCAAGAGCCCGCAGGCCCTCCTCGACCCACCGGTGGCGGGGCGTCCGGGTAATCGCGACCATGGTCATATACGGTAGCGTATAGATGGCATCCTTGGTGTTATGGATAACGTGCTGGCCCCCGTTCGCGACCTCACGAACTCGGATCAGAATCAGGCGGTGCTCGACGTGGCCTCCGTCCTCATCGAGGGCGGCTTAGCGGCGGAACGGGTCGCCGACGGCTATGGCCCGGCGGTGATGGCCGAAGCCGCTGCCGTGGCTCGCTCGCGCCGGCGGCTGGCCCAGCTCGCCGGGCCGATCCACCTGACCGTGGTGTGGGCCATGTACGGCGAGACCGGGCGCATGGTCCCCCGTGCGGAACACCCGCACGGCGAGGACTTCGTGCGGACCAAGGTCCGCCAGCTCGACTGGCTGACCGGCGGGCTGTCCGGCGTCACCTGGAGCATCATCGCCTGCGACGACGGATGCTCCGACCAGCCCTCGAGCGCCGACCTCATGACGGAGATCGCTGCGGCCGAGGGTTACCCGAAGGAAGGCAACCGCAGCGTCACGGTTCTCAGGCTGGCCGAGATGATCGCGAACGGCCCCTCGATCAGCCCCGCGTTCGACCGGCTGACCTCGACCGACCAGTCCCGGAAGGGCGGATCGATCCTGGCCGGGCTGGCCGCCGCGGTCGGCAGCGGCCCGGCGCAGGCAACCGGCGCCGGCCTGCACGTGGTCAGCTACACCGACGCGGACCTGTCGGCGAACCTGGCCCAGCTCGGCTCGCTGGCGGCGCCGATCGTGGGCGGCGACAAGGTGGTCGCCGCGCTCGGCCAGCGTTACGGGATCGATGGGGCGGTGCTGATCCGCGCCGACGGGCCGTCCACCGAGCCGCACAGCACCGGTGACAAGCCGGACAAGGTCATCATCCTGTTCCGCCATTTCGTCCGGGCCCTGCTCGTGCCATCCCTGGCCCACGTGCTCGACACCCAGGCCGGCTTCAAGGCCTTCGACGGGCCCGCGCTCCGCCCGGTCATCGGCGAGATGACGTCTTTCAACGAGACCTTCGACGTCGAGTTGCTCATCCACCTCGCCCAGCGCTACGGGCCGCAGGCGCTGGCGGTCGAGCCGATCGTCTTCACCGAGGACTTCGCCGCGACGAACTTCCCTTCCGTCGACCCCGGGCAGCGCCACTTGGCCATGGTTCAGCAGGTCGTCGCGCTCTACGACCGGCTCGTCGAACCGGTCGACCCCGTCACGGGCGAGGCGGCCGACCTGCTGGCCCTGCTCAGGACGCTGGACGTCGACGACTACGTGACGTTGATCGAGCACCTTCGCGCCGAGGACGCCGGCGACGCGACGCTGTTTGACCGCCGGTGGACGGTGCGGCACCTTCGCGACATCCTTGGCCGCTTACAATCCCTCGCTTCGTGAAGCCCTCAGCCGATAGTCCTGATTCTTGACAGTCAAGAAATTTGACTACATGCGAGTGGGCCGGACGACGGCGGGCGGATGTCGAGGACTGCCGCGCGGCTCCGACTACCAGTTGAAGCCGCCCAGCCGGGCGGTCGGCGGGCCGCTCTGGATGGTCCGGAGCGCGCCGCCTGGCAACACGCGGCTAGGAGGAGAGATGAAGTACATCGCGATCATCTACGGGAACAAGGAGATGTGGGAGTCGTTCCCGCC
Organism: uncultured Actinomycetota bacterium; assembly: GCA_963833885.1. Lineage (GTDB taxonomy): Bacteria > Actinomycetota > Actinomycetes > Streptosporangiales > Streptosporangiaceae > JASHPR01. The sequence continues at coordinate 82,876 of CAWHZU010000003.1, forward strand.
TGACGTGATAGCAAAGGCGATCGGCGAGGTGGACGCGTTCAACCGTCGCTATTCGGAGTCGGGGGAACTGCTCGGCGCCTACGGTCTGGGCGACGAGCTGACGGCCCGGACCGTCCGGGTCCGTGGCGGGGTACCGGCCGTGACCGACGGCCCGTACATCGAGGCCAAGGAGTTCGTGTCCAGCTTCTTCCTCCTCGACGTCGACAGCGAGCAGCGGGCGCTCGACATCGCGGCCGAGTACCCGTTCGCCGCGCACAACGCGGTGGAGGTCTGGCCGATCCTGCACGAGTCCGGCGAGACCATTTGAAACCGGTCGGCAGCGACGTCGAGGACCTGCTGCGCTCACTGGCGCCGCAGGTCCTCGGCGTGCTCTTGCGCCGGCACCAGGCTTTCGACCTATGCGAGGACGCCGTGCAGGAGGCGCTGCTGTCCGCCGCCATGGACTGGCCGGCCAAGGGGATACCGGAGAACCCCCGGGCCTGGCTGATCACCGTCGGCACGCGGCGGCTGATCGACGAGGTCCGCAGCGAGCGCTCCCGGCGCGATCGCGAGGACCGCCTGACCTTCGGCGCGCCCCCTGCCGAGCTGGGCCGGTACCCCGGGGACGGGCGCGCGCCGGACCGGGATGACACGCTTGCGCTGCTGCTGCTGTGCTGCCACCCGTCGCTCACACCGCCATCGCAGATCGCGCTGACGCTGCGGGCGGTCGGGGGCCTGACCACGGCCGAGATCGCCAGGGCCTTCTTCGTGCCCGAAGCGACCATGGCGCAGCGGGTCAGCCGGGCCAAGCAGCGTATCCGGGAGGCCGGCGCGACGTTCTCGATGCCACCCGCCGAGGAGGTAGATGAGCGGATCGGGGCCGTCTGCCACGTGCTGTACCTGATCTTCAACGAGGGCTACACCACGACGGCCGGCGAGCGAGTGAACCGCGTCGACCTGACCGTTGAAGCACTGCGGCTGACCCGCGGCCTGCACCGGCTCCGGCCCGGCGACGGCGAGATCTCCGGGCTTCTCGCGCTGATGCTGCTCACCGAGGCCCGCCGCGCCGCCCGGGTCGACGACGCCGGGGAGCTGGTGTCTCTTGCCGACCAGGATCGCAGCCGCTGGGACCAGGCCGCCATCGCCGAGGGCGTCGCCCTGGTCACCGACGCGCTGGCCACAGGCCCAGTGGGCGCCTACCAGGTCCAGGCGGCCATCGCGGCGGTCCACGACGAAGCGGCCACTACGGACGAGACCGACTGGCCGCAGATCCTCGCCCTGTACGAACTGCTCGACCGCATCGCTCCCAACCCAATGGCCACGTTGAACCGCGCCCTGGCCGTGGCGATGGTTCGGGGACCGGACGCAGGCCTGCAGCTGCTGGACACCCTGGCCGGCGACGACCGGGTGGCCCGGCATCACCGGCTGTACGCGATGCGCGGCCACCTCCTCGAACTGGCCGGGTCGCCCGGCGCGGCACGCGACGCCTTCGACGAAGCGGCACGCAGGACCGCAAGCATCCCGGAAAAGCGCTATCTCCGGGCCCGGGCGGAGCGCTGCGCCGCAATCGTGCCCGTCGATGGCGGACGGCCCGCCCTCGGCCCGGACCCCGAGCAAGCCTGACCACGGAATCCCCAGCTCGCCCGCGTGCGCACCTCGTCAGACGAACTGCTCGCCCCCGTCGACGTCGTATGTCGCGCCGGTCAGCGCCGTGTTGGTCATGATGTGGACGGCGAGGGCGGCGACGTCGGCGGGCCCGACGACGCGGCCGATCGGGAGCGTCGCCCGCAGTTCATTGCGGCGTTCCTCGAGCTGGTCCCCGAGCAGCGATGCCGACAACGGGGTGTCGACGAAGCCGGCCGCGATGAGGTTCACGCGGACCGGAGCGAGCTCGAGCGCGAGGGACGCCACGAACGGGGGCAGCGCGGCGAAGGCGGCGGGCGCGATCCCGAGGCCATGCCCGACGCGCCGCGCGCCGGTGCTGCCCATGAGCAGCAGCGTGCCCCCCGGCCTCATCTTGCCCGCGGCGCTGCGGGCGACCCCGAGTCCCAGCACTATGTGGTCGCCCAGCGCCTCGCGCACCTGGGCTGCGTCCATCTCGAGCAGGGACCCGTAGGTCGGGCCGCCGGCGGTGACCATCACGTGGTCGATCTGTGCCGGCAGATCCTGGAAGAACCGCTGCAGCGCTGCCGCGTCGGTGGCGTCGAAGGCCGCCGTGCGCTGTGCGCCAACCTCCGCTGCCGCCTGCCTGAGCCGGTCGGGATTGCGGCCGGTGATGACCACCTCGGCGCCCTCGGCCCGGGCCCGCCGGGCCGTCTCCAGCCCGATGCCGCTGCTTCCGCCGATCACGACCACGGTCTGCCCGGCCAGTTCCGGCCCGCGCTGCCCGGAGCCGGGAGCGGCTGGGCTGGTCATGATCCACCCGCGTGGGCACGGTCCGCCATCTGCGCGGCCATTGGCCCGGACGGCATCGGCATGTCCGCGATGTTCATGCGCAGCGTCATGACCGCCGCGTTGTAGATGCTGGAAAAGCTCGGGAAGGGCTGGATCGTGTCGCTCAGCACCTCGAGCGGGACGTGCGCACGGATGGCCAGCGTCGCCTGCTGAGTCCACTCGCCGGCCTCGGGCCCGAGTGCGTAGGCACCAGTCAGTCGCTTGCCGTCGCTGAGCAGCGTGAGGAACCCGTTGGACTTGGCGTAGGCGTGCGTGTAGATGGCCATCTTTGGCACCTCTGACAGTTTGGCGGTCGCGCTGTAGGGCGCTTCGGTCGCGCCCACCGCCGCGGCCTGAGGATCGGTGTAGGTGACCCGGGGAACGGCTTCGTAGTTCACCGGGTGCGGGTCGCCGGCGATATTCGCCGCGACCACATCGCCCTCGTACTCGCCGACATGCGTCAGCGGCCAGATGCCGTTGACGTCGCCGATCGCCCACAGCCGGTCGCCCGCGCGCAGGTGCTCGTCGACCTTGATGCCGTGCGGGTTGGCCTCGACGCCCACCGTCTCCAGGCCGATCCCCTCGACGCGCGGGCGCCGGCCGGTCGCCACGAGCAGCTTGTCGCCACGCACTTCCTTGCCGCCGTCGAGCTCCAGGACGTACTCGTCGCCCTCCCGCCGCGCGGCTGTGGCGTGTATCCCGAGCACCAGCTCGATCCCGTCCTGGCGCAGGGCTTCGCTGAGTGCCTCGCCCAGCGGCGCGGCCTCGCGGGGAATTACGCGGTCGGCACCCTCGATGATCACCGCCTCGCCCCCGAGACGCCGCACGATCTGTGCAATCTCGACGCCAGCGGCCCCTCCGCCGAGCACGAGAAGGCGGCGCGGGACGGCCTTCATGCTCGTCGCCTCCCGGGTTCCCCAGACGCCGTCGAGCTCGCGCAGTCCCGGTACCGGAGGCACGAACGGCGCCGCGCCAGTCGCCACGACAACGTGCTCCGCGGTGTGGCGGGCGCCGTCGACTTCGACCACGCCGGTGCCGGCGAGCTTGCCGGTGCCGCGAAGCAGCGCGATGCCCCGGCCCGCCAGCCAGCGCTCCTGGCCGGCGTCGGACCAGTCCGACACCATGAAGTCGCGCCAGGCCAGCGCGGCCTGGACGTCGACCTGCGCGGTCGCGCCCACGTCACGCGCGCCCTGCACGGCTTCGCCCGGCCGCAGCAGCGACTTCGACGGGATGCACGCCCAGTAGGAGCATTCACCGCCGACTAGCTCTCGCTCAACGACGGCGACGCGCAGCCCGCGCGCAGCCAGGGCCGCCGCGCAGTGCTCACCCGGCGCCCCGCCGCCGAAGACGATCACGTCATAGTCGCTCATTGGGGCAGCTCCGTCCCGGCCTGCTCGGCCACCATGTACGCGGCGTACCAGTCCGGCCAGTCCGGGTCGGCCGCGCCGATGCGCTTCTCGTGCTCGCCGTGTGCTGCCTCCGCGCGCCGCATCGCGTTCGCCAGGTCCGCGGTATTAGCGAATGCGGACTCGGTGGCGTCGACCCGGCCGGGGAACCGGGTCGTGATCTCCTGGAACACCCAGCTGTTCCCGTCCGGGTCGCTGAACGTGGCAAACGAGCCGTAGCTCTTGTGATCGGGCGCGGGCCCGCCAACCCGTTCCCACACCCCGTCGCCGTCGCGGACCCGGCATACGCTGCCCATCGCGCAGTGGAACACCGGGCTGACCTCGACGCCCCGGCCGGCCAGGTCGTCGTGCGCGGCCTGGATGTCGGAGACGGACATGAGCGTGCCCTGGAAAGAGCCCGGCGGGGCCGACGTGAGGTTCGTGCCGAACTGGACCGAGCACCCTGAGCCCGGCGGCGTGAACTGGATCAGGCGAAATTCGTCGCCGGCAACATCGGCGTCCAGCCGCCACCCGAGTCTGGCGTAGTACTCCTTCGCGCGGTCGGCGTCGGACACGGGAATGATGAGCACCTCGAGCTTCATGTCCACGCTCCCGGTACCTTGCATCCCACTCGTGCTGGCGCTGCGGTCCTCGGTCGTGCTCATCGCGTGCTCCCTGGGGTGAGACGGGGGACGACGTAAGCGTTTCACGACGGGTCATACCCCGCGGAAGATCCCCCGCCAATCCCGCTTGACAGCACGCGGCGGTTCTTGCTGTTCCCTGGGCACACTTGGATTTAGGCGAATATATATATAGATGCCTACCTGCCGTCCTGCACCGCAGCCTGGGCGCGCTCAACCCGCGGCGGCATGAGCGAAGTGCCGTTTCAGGAGCTCGTAGAACTCGTTGGGCGGCAGCGGATGCGAGAAGAAGTAACCCTGCGCGATCCGGCAGCCGAGCATCCGCAAGCCTGTCACCTGGTCGGAGGTTTCGACGCCTTCGGCCACCGCGGCTATGCCGATGGCGTTGGCGAGCTCGATGACGGCCCGGACGATCGCCGAGTCGACCCGGCTCTCCGCGACGCCCTTGACGAAGGCGCGGTCGACCTTCACCTCGTGCACCGGGAACTGCTTGAGGTAGGCGAGTGAGGAGTGGCCGGTGCCGAAGTCGTCGATAGCCAGTCGCACGCCCAGCCGGTTGAGCTTCTTCATCACGTCGCGAGCGCCGGAGAGATCCTCCATGACCATGGATTCGGTGATCTCGAACGTCAGCGACGTCGACGGCAACCCGCAGGCGTCGAGGGCCGCCGCGACCTGCGACAGCAGCCCGTTCTCCTGGAACTGCCGCGGCGAGAGGTTGACGTTGAGCGGGAAGTCCACGCCGAGCCGGTCCCTGATCGAGCGCACCTGGGCACAGGCCTGCTCCAGGACGTACCGGCCGACCGGCAGTATCAGCCCGGTCTCCTCTGCGATCGGGATGAAGCGCATGGGGGCGATCAGGCCGTTCACCGGATGACGCCACCGCACGAGCGCCTCGGCGCCCACGATCTGCTTCCCGTCCAGGGAATAGAACGGCTGATAATGCACCTCGAGCTCGCCCCGCTCCAGGCCCTTGCGCAGGTCGGCCTCGATCTGGATCCGCTCGGCGGACCGGGTTCCCATGGACCGCTGGTCGAACACCCGGTAGACGCCGCCCCCGCCCCTGACCTTGGCCTCGTACATGGCCACGTCAGCGTCGCGCAGCAGGTCATCGGTTGTCTTGCCGGGGTCTGTCATCGCGATCCCGACGGACACGGTGGCGACCATTTCGTAGCCTCCCGACAGCACCATGGGCTGCTGCACCGCGACGCAGATGCGCCGCGCCGCGATGACCGCCTCGTCCTGTCCGGCCACGTCCTCGAGCAGCACCACGAACTCGTCGCCGCCGAAGCGCGCGATCAGGTCGTTGCCACGCACCACGCCCTTCATCCGGTTGCCGATCGCGACCAGAAACTCGTCGCCGGTCACGTGACCGAGGCTGTCGTTGATGCTCTTGAACCGGTCGACGTCGATGAAGATCAGCGCGTGCGTCTTGCGGTCGAGTTCCGACCGGCGCAACGCCTGTTCGAGCCGTTCGACCAGCAGCCGGCGATTTGCCAGCCCGGTGAGGCCGTCGTAGAAGGCGTGATGGTGGAGCTCGTCCTCGAATGCCTTGCGCTCAGTGATGTCGCGAAACGTGATGACCGCGCCCGTGGGGCCGGCGTCACCCATGACCGCCGACGCCGTATAGGCGACCGGTATGGTCGCGCCGTCCTTGCCCCGGAAACGGGCGTCGTCCTCGCGGATCGCGCGGCGCGTACGCATGGCCTCGCAAGCCGGAACGAGCAGGAAATCCGGTGCGGCTACCGCAGGTTCCGCGGCTTGGTCGCTGGTGATGTTGAGTGGCGGCAGCTCGATCAGGTCGGCCGCGGCCGGGTTCACGAACGTGAGCCTGCCGTCCACATCAATCGCGCAGACGCCTTCGCCGATGTTGAGGGTGATGGAGGAGAGCCGTTCGCGTTCGACGTGGACCTGCTGGTACAGCTCAGCGTTGCTGAGGGCGGCGTTGCCGACGGCGGCAAGCGCGCGCAGCAGGCCGTGGTCGGCGTCGTCGAACGGCTCATCGCGCCGTCGGCCGGCCGCCACCAGCCACTGCTGCTCCCCGGCGATCGTGATGGCTGCCGACAGCTCACCGGGCGCCGGATCTGCGGACGTCAGCGTCGCCTGCGGGCTGCGGAGCAGCCGCCGGACCGACTCCAGGACCGTGTCCAGGACCGGCTGCTGCCGAAGCTGGCGGTTGGCCTCCAGGGTGACCTCGTACAGCCCTTCGGTCCTGGCGCGGTCGTACAGCGCCGCGTACCTGGCGCCGATGAGCCAGCGTCCGAGGATCAGCAACGGAATTGCCAGCACGATCGCCCAGTGGTCGGCTCGTACGGCGAGCGCGAGCACGACGCCGGTTAACGCTCCGCCGCCAGCCAGGGTGAGCTGGATCATCAGGTCGCTGGTGAACTCCTGCCAGGTCATTCCGATCGACGCCATCACGCCGCTGACCAGGGTCTCATTGACGATCAGGAATACGGCTACTCCCGCCACGACGGCACCGACCTGGGCGACGCCGATCGAATCCGTCGGCACGGCTATCCCGCGGCTCACGGCCAGGCCCAGCCCCGCGGACACCAGAACCTGCCCAGCGTTGAAGGCCGACTTCACCAGCGGCCGGCGGCGGATGGCCTGTGCCAAGGTCGTCGCCATCGCGAGGGTGCCGAGGGTAAGGACCGGCGGCACGAGCAGGGCGAGGATGACGAAGAAGCACTCATCCACCTGGGCGGCCTCGGACTCGCCGCCCCGGAACACGATCACCGGCCACAGCCAGCTTCCCAAGAGCAGCACGCCGAGGACGGCGGCCACGAACCACTGGCTCTCGCTGACCGGCGCGGAGGCCGACTGACGTATCCCCGCAACGATCAGCGTGCCGACGCCGCCCGCGATGGAGGCGGCCACGATCGCCCGAGCAGGGCGTGGCAGTTTCATGGTCTGGCTACGTCGCGACCACTCCTTAGTTCCATTCCGATGAGCTCCAGGCGCTGCCGTTCCAGGCGGCGCCTGCCCACACGGATCCCTGCCACGCGGTGCCGTCCCACGCCGCGCCCGCCCACACGGAGCCGTCCCATGCGGCGCTTGCCCAGCCGCCGTCATTCCAGGCTTTGCTGGACCACGCAAAACCGTTCCACGCCGATCCGTTCCACGCTGACCCGTTCCACGACTTGCTGCTGACCGAACCCTGCGGCCATGAGACGCCCGACCAGAGGCTCGCGTTCCAGGTGTTGGCCAAGCTGGTCACGGGTGAGAGCGAAACCGTGGCCCCGAGCAGGGTCAGCACCGAGCCGACGACGGACTGGCCGAGGTCCATCGGGCCCGCGGTGGCCGCGGCGTTCGCGTTCAGGGCTCCATGCCCGTCTACGAAGGGATTCCCGACCGGGCCAGGGCTGGTCGTGCCGAGCAGCCGGGCCTTGAGCTGATCGGGTGTGAGCGAAGGGTTGTCGGCCAGGATCAGGGCCGCCGCACCGCTCGTGATGGCCGTGCTGAACGATGTGCCGGAACCGACGAAGTTGCCCGAGCCGATGCGGGCCGAGGGGTTTTCGTTGTAGATCGTCGAGCCAGGCGCGGCCAGGCTGACGACCGAGCGGCCGGAGGTGACCAGGTCGGGCTTTGCCCAGCCGTCCGGTGACGTAGGCCCGGCGCTGCTGAAGTTCGTCATCTCATCGTCGGCGACCACCGGCTGGGCCATGTCGTCCAGCGAGCCCACGGTGATCACCAGGGGATCGTCCCCGGGCGACAGAATGGTCCCGTTGGATGGCCCGGCGTTGCCGGCCGAGGCCACCACCGCGATGCCCGAGTTCCACGCCGCCTGCACCGCCTGGTCGAGCGGGTTAACGACGGTGGACTCGAACGGCTGGAAGCCCAGGGACATATTGAGAACCCTGATGTTGTAGGCGAGCTGGTTATCGACCGCCCACTGCACACCGTCGATCACCGTCGCCAGGTCGGTCTGGCCGGTCGCGCCGGCCACCTTGACCGACACCAGGTCGGCGCCCGGTGCCTCGCCCTCGTACTGCCCGCCCGAGGAGGCGCCGTTCCCGGCGATCAGCCCAGCCACGAACGTGCCATGGCCAAAGCTGTCCTGGAACGGGTTGTTCCCCCCGGTCAGGTCGACCCCGCCGATCAGGCGTCCGGCAAAGTCAGGCAGGTCGTCGATGCCGGTGTCGAGCACGGCTACGGTGACGCCCTGGCCGGTGTCACCGCCGGCGAACAACTGCGTGGCGCCGGTCTGCTGCAAGAACTCATCGGACGGCGTGTGCGGGCCCGTCGACTCGACGGTCGACTGCACGCTGACCGAAACGTCGGGCGTCACCGTGATGCCCGGCAGCGCCGCCAGCAGCGGTTCGAGCACGGTCGGGATCGAAGCCTCGACCCCGTTGATGATGTGAAACTTCGTCAGTACGTTGCCAAGCACGTCACCCACAGCGGTAACCGGGCTCAGCAGCCCGCTCGCGGTGACGATGACATTCTCGGTGCTGCTCGCCGACGCGGCCGGGACACCGACGACCGCGGTGCCGACTAATGCGGAAGTGACCAGACCGACCAGACCGGTTATCAGCCCCTTCCTCCGCCAGATGACCGATGGTACGTAAAGGATTCGCCCGGGCGACCCGCCAGTCAGCCTCATCGCCGACCCTCCCCTGAATGTGCTCTTTAAACGCAACCACCGTACGCCGCGAGCGGCATCTTTAAGCCTGAAATTTCACGCAAGGACTGGGAACTTTCGGGAATAAAAAGCACCAACAGTTTAATGACCTACCAAAAGTGCCCGGCAGGTGCGCTGATGCCGATGCCCCGGTATTAGCCTGCTCGTCCGGTACGTGGCCTGCGGGAATGGCGGCGACCCACGGCGCAGGGCGTGTGGTGACCGGACAGTTCCGTCATGTGCGGTACGGGAACTATAGTTTCTCGGCATCAAGCGTGCGATTTCAGTGCGGTTGCGGCCGTGCACTTCTCCTGAATACAAGCGATTTGACCCTTAACTGTACCGGCCGCAATAGACATCTGCTTCGGCGTCAATTAGGGCAGCCGGATGGCGGAGCCGAAGGCGCACAGGTCGCGCAGCACGCACTGATCGCAGCGTGGCCGCTGCGCGCGGCAGACTGTCCGGCCATGAGTGACCAGCGCGACGTGCAGGTCGTAGCGGATGCGCGCCGGGACGATCTGCGCGAGGATCCTGTGTGCCGCATCTGCGGTTGTCTTCGCCGGGATCCACCCCAGCCGGATCGCGATGCGGTGCACGTGGGTATCGACGGGGAACGCGGCCCGCCCGAGGGAGAACACGAGCACGCACGCCGCGGTCTTCGGGCCGACCCCGGGCAGCGATTCCAGGTAGGCCGTTGCGGCCCCGTCATCGAGTTCGGCCAGCCGGTCGAGGCTGACCCGGCCCTCGCGCTCCTCGATGGCCGCCAGGATCTGCTTGATGCGCCGGGCTTTCTGGTCGGCGATGCCGCCGCGGCGGATCGCGTCGGCCACGTCCTCGGTGGGTGCGTCGGCGACCTGCTCCCAGTTCGGGAAGATCTCCTTCAGCCGGGCGAAGGCGCGCCCGGAGTTGATGTCCGAGGTGTGCTGCGACAGCACGGTCGCAACGACCTCGTCGAGCGCCGGGAGCACGGGCTTGGGAGTGAACCTGCCCTGCTGCGCGCGCAGCCGCCGGTGCACTTCGGCGACGACAGCCGGGCCGGGCGTTGTCACTGGCCCTCCTGTCGGTATGGCACCCCGCGCGAGGGTCCGCTTGTAAGGGTATTTCCCCGAGGGCTAGCGAGTTGTCGCTCGAGTGCTGTAAAAGCCTCGATCACTCCCGTCGCCTCGAAGGCTCGGTTCCGACGGCCCACGCCGATTGGGCGCAGGATCCCGGCGCCCTCGAGCCGCTTGATCGCATCATTAGCAGGAGCAAATGTGCGTCCGATAAGAGCCGCCGCTGACGTAACGGTGATCAGAGGCGCTCCGGGCAGGGCCCGCAAGAGCAGGTCGGTGGCCGAGTTAGCCCGCACTGGCCCAACCTGCGCCCGCCACTCCTCTTGAAGCAGGCGTGATCGTTTCTCGAAGCCCGCTGCGTCAGCGGCAGCGCGGACGCAGGCGGCCGCGAATCTAGCCACCCAGACATTGTTCCCGCTCTGTGCCCCGCCGGACGACGCCGGACCTCGGTATCTAGTTCCCTGCAGCCCTTCGACATAGTCCTTCGCCCACGTGGCGAGGACAAGCGAAATCGGCGGCAGTACGCGGGTGGCCAAACCTCGCCTGCGCAGTACGAAATGGATCAGGGCGCGGCCTGTCCGGCCATTGCCGTCGACAAACGGATGAATCGTTTCGAACTGTGCCTGCGCCATTGCCGCCTGCGCGACCGCAGGAAGCTCGTCGTCATTACAGAATTCGCAAAGGTCCTCGAGCAGGCCACGCACATGTTCGGGTGGCGGAGGAATGAATACAGCTGAACAGGGATTGTAGTCGCTGCCGCCAATCCAGTTCTGCTCGGAACGTATATGGCCTGCGTGGGCCTCCAGCCGGGTTCCGCTGAGGAGCCGTCTGTGGAAGTCAAGCATTGTTTCGATGGTGATTGGATCTTCCGGCTTAATGTGGCGGATCGCGGCTGACATCGCATCGATGTTCCCGAGAATCTCGGCAGCTGTGACATCGGCTGGATCCTCGCCGAGATCGATGGCCGCCTCTGCTCTGAGGAGTCGGCGTGCGCCGACCTCCAGTTCTTCGATGCGTGAGGAAGCGACGCATTCCGCCCGGAGCAGGATACGAGCAAGCGCCTCGGTATCCACCAACGTAGAAGCCTCTGTGTCCATGACGGCTATGGCACGTTCCGCGTCGGCGATGTCGGCCGCAGTGCTTCCTTCGAACAGCAGCTTCCGGCCGGCCAGGAGATCAGGCACGTACGCCTCGTAGTCGCAGGACCGCCGGTCGCGTCGCGCCACGCCGACCGCGGCTTCGGTGATCCAGTGCCTCCGGACAACCTTAGCCACGCGGTCTCCTTATTATAGGTTGAACACAAACCCATAATACTGTTCCGAGTGGCTGCGAGGTTGCAAACCTCCAGCAAGGCTCATTACCTTCACATGCATCTGCTGGCCGATTCGCGGGCGGGTCAGCGTGGCGGGCCAGGACGGTGGAAGGTCTGGCGGCCGCGGTGGTGTGAGCGGGGATCTACGTTGGCAGGCGTGGCAGTGGGTGCTGGCCAACCGGGGCTGATGGTTCGTTGCCGAGCGGGAGGGAGATCGCCGGTCGTTATGGTCGGCATGAGCGGTGGGGCCGGTTGGTCAAACGCGCAGGTACAGCAGGCGAGCTCGATGACCGCCCGGCGGACCGGGCCTGCGCCTGGTCGGGAAGGCCGCACCGGCCACACGCGAATGACCCATCGCGGCCCTGACCGCAGGGACCACCGCTGGATCGGATGGCTGGGCACTCACGAGCTCAGAGGTCTCAAGCGCCGCTGGCGTCGTCTGCGTCCAGCTGGTCGAGGGTGATCGGCTCGGCCAGGTCGGTGTCGCTGGTGGCCTGAGCCAGCAGGCCGGTGAACCGTCCGTGGCCCAGCTCGCGGCGGAGCGCCGCCAGGCGGCGAAGGTCGAAGTCAGCATGCGGGATGGCGAGGCGGAGCCTGAAACGCACCCGCCTGCGGGTCAGATGACCGGCCGAGGGCAGCCCAGGTTGGCCATGACCGGCTACCCGATGAGGCGCAGGGATGGCGGGCGCCCCAGCCTCAGAAACAGCCGAGCACGGTGGCCGCGGCGGCGGCGATACGATCGGAACCCAGCACGGGAAGAAGAGCGACGAGCACACCAGTGATCTCGGCACCGGTCACGCCGCGGTCGAGAGCCGCCTCACACGCGGACCGGATTGGGTCGCGGGAATCGCCGGCGGCCACCAGAGCGGCCAGGCGCACCAGGGCGTGGGTTCTGATGTCCAATCCGGACAGATCGATGTTGCCCGCTACCGGGCCCAGGGCAGGCGCCAGCACGTCCGGGTCGCTGGCTGCGGCGCCCGCCAGCCACGTTTGCCATCCCGCAGCCGGTCCGCAGCCGTTGCCTACCCAGGGGCCACCCGGCACGGCCGGGGACCGCATTACCTCAGCACCGAGCTCGCTGATGCTGACGATATGAATCGCGAGATTCAGGAACCGGTCCAGCAATCCCCACAGCTCGCACTCATCACGAACCGACGCGACGACCGACGTCCAGCCTCGCCCTGACTGGGTCTGGAGTCCGTCAGCCACGCCGCCCAGCATCACCAGGCTCTCGCCCCAGGCAACAATCCGGTACCGCCGGGCTTGGTGATCTGGGGCGGTCATTGCTGCTCCGGGCAGTCCATGCAAGGCGGAGTCCCTGGCTGCGGCCACCGCAGGCTTGCGATAAGACCCAAGTCCCCAAGCCGCCCGGCCGTCTGGGCGCATCTCGATGGCGGGTGCTCGATGGCAGGGCTCCTTCAAATGCTTCTCTAGAGTAATGCTCCAGATACCTCCTGGCTAGACTTGTCCGATCGATCCCAAGAAGCAGCAGGACCCGGAACAGGCCGCCACGACTTTCTCACAGTGTCCGGCCCGGGTCACCGCTCCTTCGTTCGGCCGCGGGCCGGGCAGCACCGTGGCGGGCCGACGCAGCCGCGACCGCGTATTGCAGGCCTCGCTGGACCTGATCTCCGAATCGGGCATCGACGGGGTCCGCGTCGCCGAGATCGCGCGACGGGCGGGGATGAGCTCGGGGCAGCTGATGTACTACTTCACGTCCAAGGAGCACATCCTGCTGGAAACACTGGCGTGGTGCGAATACAAGGACACCAGGCACCGGCGCGCCGTCCTGCAGCAGGTCACCGGGGCCTGGCGCCAGCTCGAATTGTTCGCCGACCTGTACCTAGGGGCCGGGGCCGCCGACCCAAGCTGGATTCTGTGGACCGAGGCATGGGCACGCGCACCCCACGACGCGCAGGTCAGCAAGTTCCTCGATGACCTGACGCGTCCCTGGCGCGAGGACCTGGCCGCCATCATTGACCGCGGCACCCGAGACGGGACGTTCCGCCCCCGCCGGGCGACCGGCGAGATCACACTCTGCCTCTGCGCGCTGCTCGACGGGCTCTCGGTCCTGCACATGCACCAGATACCCGACCTGCCCCGCGACCGCCTGATCGAGCTCGCGATCACCTCCGCCCAGGTCGAACTGACCCCGCTCGCCCCGCAAATCCCGGGCCATCTGCCGGCTGGACCGACGTAGCGCACGGCACTCTTCTCGCGACGTCGGTCGGTGACCTCGCCGAGCGGCCTGACGAGATTATCCGCGGGCGCCTGTTGGGAGCCAGCGCTCATGGACGAACGGGCGGACTGCCCGTGTACCTGTGCGGCTAGTCCGACCGCAACGGCACTGCCGGCCAGCCAAGGTTTTCACGGGCTTTACCCGGTGTCCGCGCGAGAACAGAATGAGCTGGTGAGGGTCGTGGCGACCCGGATCGAGCGGGACGGCACCATGCAGCGCCGCATGGTGGACACCGCCCGCTGCAGCGACGGCCCCCAGTGGCAGGATCTCGCCGAACGCGCTCTGGCGGTCCCGCCACCGTATCGCCCAGTTCCCGGCCGGCGGTGGCCTGCTCAAGTTCGCTCCCGGGGCGGCTCCTTCTCCGCGACGAACGTGCCCATCGGGGAGGTGACCGTGAGCCCTTCGGCCTTGAGCTGGTCAAGGGCCTTGCGGATCGTGGTCAGCGCGACCTTGTGCTCCTGGGCCAGCGTAGTGATCGACGGCACCCGCGCGCCGGGCGCCAGCTCGCCGCTGTCGATCTGCGTCCGTAGCAGCGCGTAAATCTGCCGCCACGGAGCTACCGGGCCTTCCTGGATGGTCACAGGTCCAGACATTAGGTCGCGGCCTCCTGCTGGCTCTCAGGGCCGCGTGCGGTAGCGTGCGGCAGCGTGCTGCGGTAGCGTCAGAGGCACGATTCCCGATAATGATCAAGGTCAACCGCCATGCCCCTGCCCGATCAACCAATCGTTCGCCCCATCCCTCCAGGCAGCTCCCCAATGCGCGAGCTGTGCCACGCCGTCGACCGAGCCCTCGCGCTGCCAGCCCCCGCCACCGTGCGGGACGAGACCACCTACCTGCGGATCCTGCGCGACCGCGTACGGCTGGTCCGCTCGGCGATCCGCCGGCTGACTTGCCGAGCGGGAGGCCGAGGACCGCGACGTCATGCTGGCGGCAGCCAGCCTGCGCGACGAAGCGGCGCAGCTCGGTGACGATCAGTACGATCACGTCCCGGAGCCGTCGTGATCGCGCTCGCCACCGACATCGCGGCCGAGTTCCCGGCGTGGGAGATCACCCTCACCCCGACCGGGATGTGGTCGGCCTACTGGGAGTCCGAGGACCGTCGGCATCGCCACTTCATCGTTGCCCCGGCTGTCGGCGCGCTGCTGCAGCAGCTGCGCCAGCCCGGTCCAGCGGACCAGACCGCCGGAGCCGGTCACCCGGTGTAGCTTGTCGGCAGCGCGAACGGGGGCGTTCAGCGCGCGAGGAGCTGTCATGAGGGGAACCATTGCAGAGTTATCTGCTGCCGTCCTCACTGCCGGGTTACTCGCGGGCTGCAGCTCGCCGCCACCGCCCACGCCATCCCAGCGGTTCGCGCATCCATGGCCAAGGTCGGGCTTTACCCGAAACACGGGCAGGCGGCGGAGGCTTCCTGGGCGAGGAGTGTCTGCAACCGCGCCGCCAATGCCGTCGAGAACACCCCGGAATACGCAGCCTTGATCTATCCGGCCGCGGTGACCGGCGCCGAGAAGTGGGGCTACGCCGAAGCCCAGGCGTCGACCGCAGTGCGTGCGATCATTGACGACTTCTGCCCGCAGTGGAAGGTGCTGCTCGAACGCGGCCATTGGCGCCTGGTGGGTCGTCATCGATGACGGCTTGGTCGGCCGCGCAGCAGCGCGCAGATGCCCCGCCAACTCGCGGATCTCATCCGATCCCGAAGCCAGCTCCGCCTCGCCGGCCATCAACGGCTGCGTTCACCTGGATGCATGGACGTGGTTGCCTGACCGCGGTGTCTTGGTCGGCCGCCACCTCCTGCGTCGCCGTCGTGTTCGGCGGCGGGGCGCTGGCTGTCTCCCGTTAAAGTGGGACCCTGCCGTCTCTGCCTGCGGCAACGCGAGTCTCCGGAGCGATGGGTGCCGTCATTGTGTGTGGTCGTGAGGGTCTGTGACCAGACAGGTCATCAAGCTCGGGTCTAGCTCGATCGCGAGCCGCGACGGGCTGGCGCTCGATGTCATCGCAGGCCTGGTCAGCCAGATTGCGGTGGCGCAGCGAGCCGGTCACGAGATCATCCTGGTCACGTCCGGTGCTGCCTCGCTCGGGCGGCGGCTGCTCGCCTTCGAAGGGCCGACCGCCGGGGCGGCTCCGGCCCTGCAGACGCTGGTTGGCTCCGTGCGTTCCTCGCTGAGCATGGCGTCGGAAGGCCGTGACGGCTGGGCTACCGGGAGCTCCGGCGGCTACGAGCGGCTCGTCACGTCGCTGCAGGAGATCCTGCGGCAGTACGACACTCCCGAGGCCGGGCCGCAGGCCGTGGCCACCGGGATGCCCGCCGCGGTAGGCCAGCCCGCGCTGATGGCACTGTACCGGCAGCTTGCCGCAGCGGTGGGTGTGGAGGTCTGCCAGATCCTGGTGTCCCGCAGTGACCTGGCGTCGGCGCGGGCCATGGCGGATCTTGGCCAGCTGCTGCGGGAGGCGGCCGGGCGCGGGCTGCTCCCGATCGTGAACGGCAACGACGCGGCGGATCCGCTGTCCGCGCTTGACAACGACCAGGTGGCTGTCGCCGCCGCGGTGGCCGCCGAGGCGTCCCGGCTGCTGTTCCTCACCGACGTCCGTGCCGCCTACCGTGACTCCTCGCTCAGCGAGCGGATCGTCCGGCTCACCCCGGACGAGGCACGAGCCGTGCGGGTGACCAACGGCGGTACCGGCCGTGGCGGCATGGGCTCGAAGCTCGGCGCGGCCGCGAGGGCCGCCTGCTGCGGCGTGGAGTGCGTGATCGGCTCGGCCACCGAGCCCGACATCGTGGCCCGGAGCCTCAATCCACGGGCGCGCGTCGGCACCGTCATCCGCGGCCACGGCGCGTGGCTCGAGCCCTCCCGGCGCTGGATCGGTGGCATGGCGTACTCCGAGGGCTCGGTGCATGTGAACCGGGAGGCCGAGGCGAGTCTGCGCACCGGCAGCACGCTGTTCCTGTCCGGTGTCAAGCGGGTCGACGGCGAGTTCCCGGCCGGCTCCGTCGTCGAGCTGGTCGACGTCCGTCATCCGGAACGGCTGATCGGCCGCGGCTCGGTCGCGCTGCCTGCCAGCATGCTGCGCCTGCTGCGGGCGCTGTCGCCGCACCAGGTTGCGTGCGTGATCTCGATACTGCTGCGGCTGAGGTACGCCGACTCGGCCGCCGCGGGGGAGCCCGCCAAGACCGCGAGTGCTCTCATCGATCCAGACGTCTACAAGGACTGCCGGGAACTGGCCGACGGCACATCACGGGCCAGCCAGGAGGCGTTCGCGCAGCTTGCCGCGTTCTCCCCGGACCGGGTCGGCGACCTCGCCGACTCGCTGCTGCTGGCCCAGCCGGGTCTGTGCACGGCATTCCTGCTCGACCGGGGCTTCCTGCACGGGCAGGTGCCGATGGGACCCGCGGCACGCCGAGTGGTCCGCAGTGTGCACGCGGTGCACCGCGAGTCGCTGGTCGTCTATCCCAGCTAGTGCCGTGTCAGCCAGCGTTTGCCCGGTTGCCCGGGTGGAGCTGGGTGATCCTCGCATCCCGCTCGGGCGCGGTTGGCGAGCGACGTCCCCACGTCCGGTGGGGCGGGCCGCGGCCGGCCAAAGGACCCGCCGGTGCCGCCGCGATGGGGGCGGCGCCGGGGGTCACGCCGTGCCGGGGACACATCAGGCAGATGGTTCCCGGCTCGACGGTGCGTGATCTGATCCGGGAACCGGTTACGGTCCCCAGCCCAGATGGACCCGCCTCCCGGGACACGGGAAGCGATATTGGCGCCGCCGACCAGGTCGCGGTGCCCAGTGAACCCGCAATGCCGGCAGCGGAACACGCGCCCGGCAGGCTTCGGGACGCGCTTGCGGCAGTCCGGGCAGGTGGACGAGGTGCCCCGCTCATCGACCAGCACGGTCACGATCCCGGCCTGCTCAGCCTTGCCGGTCAGGCAGCCGATCAGGTGAGCGACCCGCCAGTCCCGCACCCGCTTGTTATGCCGCCGCCCCGCACGCAGCGCCAGCACGCCGCGCGGGTCACCGATCTTCAGCATGCCCACCCAGTGCGAAAGACACCAGCCCACAACCTCGGCAGCGGCTTCGTGCTGGGCTTGGCGGACCCGCCGCCGGTGCGCAGCCTCCCGGTCACGCTGGCGGGCGCGGGTCTTGTTCCACCGCCGCGACTGGGCCCGGCCCGGTGGCGGCGCGCGGCGGGCGGTCGCCTTGGCACGCTGTTTGGTGTCCGACAAGTGCAGCCGGGTTTCGGCGCGGATCGCGCGCCCCGACACCACCAGCCCGTGCCCGTCCGGCCCGGCCACCGCGAACGGGTGGATAATCCCCGGATCCACGCCCGCCACCCGCGCCGGATCCGGGCCCGCCCCAGGAGGATAGGTAGCGACCGGAACCTCCGCGGTCACCTCCACCCACAGCCGGCCGCCTTCGCTGATTATGGTGACCGACCGGACCTGCCCCGCCGGGTAGGGCACGTCGCGGTCCAGCCGCACCCACAACGGCGGGCAGCCGCGCGCCACCGGCAGCCGCAACCGCCGCCCATCCACGGTGAACGTGCCCTGGTAGTAACGCACCGGCAGCAGCCGCCGCTTGCGCCGCGGGTACCGGGCCGAGCTCCCACCGTCTTTGCGGCGCTTGGCGGCAGCGAACCAGGCGTCGCTGTAGCGCCGCAGCACCGACCGGGCACCGACACTGTCCAGTTCCCCGAACGTCCCCGGACCGGCCGCCGCCAGCTCGCGGCACAACTGCTGATACCCCGCCACCGGCGGCAGACCGTCCTGCCGCCGCCACCGCGCCAGATCCAGCACGCACGACCACACATCGGCCGCCGAGACCAGCAGCCCGAAACACCGCCGCCGCTGACCCGCCGTGACACGCAGGCCAACCCGGGCGGTCCGGTACACCACCCGGCCATCATCACCACCACGACACCGAGGCACCCAGCAACTACACCACCCGGGTACGACATTTTCACCCAAGGCCAGCACCCCCGGGCCGCCAGTCGAGGCGAACGTTGTCTGACACGGCACTAGCTGTAAAGGCGTTGGGCAGCGATGCGCGATCTGGCTACAGTTGGGCAATGCCCGAGCTACAGCGCCTGCGCGCCGATCATGCCCCGGCGCTCCTGGCCTTTGAGCTCGCGAACCGCGCCTACTTCGCCGCGTCGGTCTCCGATCGCGGCGATGAGTTCTTTGAGCAGTTCACCGACGGGATCAACGCCATGCTGGCGGAGCAGGAAGCCGGTGTCGGTGCCTACTACGTGCTCGTCGGCGACGACGGCTCGGCACTCGGCCGGTTCAACCTGTACCGCATCGCCGACGGCACGGCTGAGCTCGGCTACCGGGTCGCGGAGCACGTCGCCGGCCGCGGCGTGGCGACCGCGAACGTACAGGAATTGTGCCGGCTGGCGGCGAAGGAGCACGGGCTGCGCATGCTCCGGGCGGAAACGAACCACGAGAACGTCGCGTCCCAGAAGGTGCTGCAGCGGGCCGGGTTCGTCCCGGTGGGCCCGGCCAGCCCCGGTGGCCGACCGGGCATCGGGTATGAGCGCGACCTGACCGCCAGCCCCTGACCAGGGAGCGGGCCGGCCTAGACGGCCGGGCGGCGCGGGACGACGGCGTACTGGCGCAGGTAGAGGTCCCGGAACGTCACCGGCCCGCGCGGCCCGGGCACGGCATCGATGTTGATGCCCGTCTCCGGCAGCGAAAGCAGCTTGAACCCGTCCAGCAGCCGGGGAGAGGCGTTCCAGAACGCGCCGGTGCCGGCGTAGGCGTCCAGGAACTGGCCTGCCGCGGCGGCATCCTCGGCCACGACGGCGGCGGCCAGTCCTGACGTCTCGGTGTTGGCGATGTCGGCCGCGTCCGTCGCCCCGGCGGCCGGGGCCACGGTGATCGTGGCCTCGGAGCCTGCCTCCAGCGCCCACTCAAGGCCGAGCCGATGCTGGTGCGGCGGCAGCGAAACGGCGACGCCGATCCGTTCCGCCAGCTCGGTCACCAGCGGGACCATGGCTTCCCAGATCTCCCCGTGGACGAGCAGCAGGTTCAGCCGGTTGCAGACGCCGAGGCGGTCCAGGCTGGTCTCGATCAGCTGCAGGGCCAGCTTCCGGTCTGCCGACGAGTCGAGGTAGATCACCGCGCCGCCGTCGGCGTGGGCCAGCGTCCGCACCCCGTGCAGCGCGGCCTCGCGGGCCAGCGCCCTGGTGCTCTCGCCGCTGCCGCGCAGGATGACCAGCGGTATCAGGGCGGGCTCGCGCACCAGCGCGAACGCGGTCTGGCGGCCGGGCGAACGGAGCAGCTGGATCGCGGCCGGGTCCAGCCCCGTGCTGGCCATCGCCGGGCCGACGACCTCGTCGATCAGCACCCCGGCGGACCCGATGGCGCTGGAGCCGGTGCGCAGGACACCCGCGTTGCGCGACTTGATCAGCTGCGAAGCGATGTCGACGACGACGTTCGGGCGGGCCTCGAAGTTCGCCCCGATGACGCCGACGGGGCGGCGCCATTCCTGCAGTTCGAGGCCGTCGTGCAGGTCACGGACGCGAACCCTGGCCTGCTCGGCGCCGACCTCGGCCAGCGCTCTGAGCTGATCAGCCATGGCAGCGATCCGGCCCGGGTCGAGTGTGAGCCGGTCCACGAATGCACTGGCCAGGCCCTCGGCCCTGGCCGCCTGCACATCCCGGGAATTGGCGGCAGCCACCTCGGCCGAGCGCTCGCCCAGCCGCGCAGCGATCGCACGCAGGGTCTCGTCCAGCCCGTCGGCGGGCATCTGCCTGAGCTGCCCGGCCGCCGCGCGCGCGGCCTGGCCTGCCGCGGCAACCGACGCGGCAGCCTCCTGATCGGCGGCTGACGCGTCGGCGAGTTCGCCGGTGGCCACACCCGGGTGGGCGGCGGTTGACGCCTCGCTCGTCATGTCCCGGACCTAGGTAGCAGATTCGGCCGTTGGGTACGAGGCGACGAGGTCCGTGTCGACCCCGACGACACCGCTCCTCGCCGCACCGCCGGGGGAGCCGAGCGGCTCATCCCGGCCGGGTAGCGGCTCGGTGAAGAACCGAGCGTTGTCGGCCAGGAACGGGTTCTGGTCGCCGGGCAGGTCATCCTCGTAGTAGATCGCCTCGACCGGGCACACCGGTTCACACGCCCCGCAGTCCACGCACTCGTCGGGATGGATGTAGAGCGCGCGAGCGCCCTCGTAGATGCAGTCGACCGGGCATTCCTCGATGCACGTGCGGTCCAAGACGTCGATGCATGCTGCCCCGATGACGTAAGTCAACGATTCTCCCCGGTGGATGCGTCAGCCTTACCAGCTGGCCGGTCATTTTTTACAAATACGATAGTTGAAATGCTGCCGCTGGCCAACCAACCTGCCGCAGGCGCAGCGATGATCCCGAGAACGACGTCAGCCTCCCTACCTGCTCAGTACGTTCATGTTTCTATCATTGCAGGCCCGGTGGCCATGGCCATGGCCGCACAGCCGAGGGCTACGCCGAGCGCCCGGCCGCCGGGCGTCACTGGGCTGTGTCCTGGCTCTGCGGAGCCAGCAGGCAGCCTTTCTGGTGCCCCTCACTCGTTATCGCGCCGCATTCGGGGCAGACAAGATGCGCCCAGCACGCTGCCTCGCCGCCCTCAGGTTCAAAGCCAGGCACCTGATCTGCACGTTCCGGGCCGGCCTCGTCATCGCCGGGCGGCGGGATCGGCTTGATCATCAGCCCTCCACGACCAGGCGCGCGACGCAGCTCCCCGGCTCGGCGAACGGCTGCAGGTCGGTCGCGGTCACCGGTGCCCGGCTCTGCTCGAGCACGCCCTGCAGCAGCCCTAGGTGCATCGCGCACACCACATCCGGGTGCTGCTCGGCCACCTCACGGAACGGGCAATGATGCAGGCGGAGCTGGTAGCCCTCAGCCTCAGCGACAACCTCGGGAGCGAACCCGATCTCTTCCAGCGCCGAGGCGAGTTTCGCCACGGCCTGCTCGGCGGCCAGACCCTGGTAGGGAGGCGGCTGCTCGGTGAGGTAACGGCCCCACTCCCGTCCTGCCTCGGTGGCCGCCGCCTGCGGCTGGGGCACCATGCCGGCGATCATGCTCGTGAGCATCTGGGCGAGCAGCCGGTACCGTCGCTGCCCCATCGGGCTGTCCCCGCCGGTGGCCCGGTACGCCATGGTGGGCCGGCCGGGAGTTTCCCGGGGCTGGGGCTCCCTTGTCGCCAGGCCCGCGCCTACGAGCCCATCGAGGTGGAAGCGCGCGGTGTTGGCGTGCAGCCCGGCCCGGTCAGCGACGTCCCGCACCCCGAGCGGGCCGCCCGCCGCCCGCAGCAGATCGAGAACCCGTGCACGGCTCTCCCCGAGCTGGGCGCCGGCGTCGGGTGCGACTAGTGCCCGGACGTCCATGAGCGCACTTTACTCCAGGGCACATCGTTTACACGATAAGTTTCGTTTAAATTGAGCCAGGTGGGCTCCGGCCGGAGACCGTGGTGGTGCGGAGCGGGCCTTGGCGTCGCGACCGTGGCTGGGCGGGGGCGAGCCCTCAGGTCGCGACCGTGGCTGGGCGGAGCGGCCCTGGCGGTCGCGATGGTGGCTGGGCGGAGCGAGCCCCTGACGTGGCCGTTGACACTGTGACCTGACTAGGTTTACGTTTCTGGAAACGCTACCGGAAACGCTATCGGAAAGAACGTTATCGGAGGTAGCCCCGTTGGCCTCTGTCGAAGAGACCTTTACCCGCCGGACGACCAGGTCGAAGGCTGAGCACGGCAAGATGGGTGCTTCGCTGCCCGGCGGCGAGACCCGGTCGGTTGCGGGCTATGAGCCGCACCCGGTCGTGCTCATCGCCGGTACCGGGGCCGTCGTGCGCGACCTCGACGGCAACGAGTACCTGGACCTGCTGAACAACTACACCAGCCTGGTTCACGGGCACAGCCATCCGCAGATCACCGCGGCGGTCAGCGAGGCGCTGCCGCACGGGACTGTGTTCCCGGCGCCGCATCCGGCCCAGGGGCGGCTCGCGCAGCGCCTGGCCGCGCGTCTTCCCGCGGTGGAGCTGACCAGGTTCACGAACTCAGGCAGCGAGGCTTCGGTGCTGGCGGCGCGACTGGCCAGGCACGTCACTGGCCGGGACCGGATCGCGGCGTTCACCGGCGGGTACCACGGGACCGGCGAACGGTTCGCCGACCCCTGGGACACGATGCTGCGGCTGCCGTACAACGACATCGCGGCTGCGCGGGCCGCCATCGACAGCACCGTCGGCGCGGTGTTTGTCGAGCCGTTCCTCGGCAGCGGCGGCGTCGTCCCTGCGCGGGAGGACTTCCTGCATGCCACGGCGGAGTCGGCCAGGGCAGCGGGTGCGCTGTTCATCCTGGACGAGATCCAGGGCCTGCGGAACTACTACCACGGCACGCACGCGGCGTTCCGCCTGTCCCCCGACCTCGTCCTCATGGGAAAGATCATTGGCGGCGGGTTGCCCGTCGGGGCCATCGGAGGCCGGGCCGGCCTGCTCGAGCATCTGTCGACCTCGGCACCGCGCCAGCTAGCGCACTCGGGCACGTTCAACGGCAACGTGCTGTCGATGGTGGCCGGGGACGTCAGCATGGAGCTGCTGACCGAAGCGGCCGTGGCCCGGCTGGACCGGATGGCGGCGAGGCTCCAGGACGACATCACCAGGGCGGGCAAGCAGGCAGGCCTGGACGTGACCGTCACCAGGGCCGGGTCGATCATGCACGTTCACTTCCTCGGCGACCCGCCCGGCGACTATGAGGCCGCGGAACGGGCCGACCGCCGGCCCGCCGCGCTGCTGCACCTCGCGCTGCTCAACCACGGCGTCTATACCGCGCCCAGGGGCATGCTGAACCTCTCCACCGCGCTCAGCGACGGGGACCTGGACGCGGCGGCTGAGGCATATGAACGGGCATTCGCCGCGGTCGCCGCGGAATGGGCGCAGGCATGACGGCGGAGTTCAGCGACCGCGTTGTCCTGGTCACCGGCGCGGCGTCAGGCATCGGCCTGGCGACGGCAGCGGCCTTCGCCGCAGAGGGCGCGATCCTGGCGCTCGCCGACGTCAACGCCGAAAAGCTGGAGGCGGAGACGGCCCGGCTGGCCGCGGCCCACGACCGCGAGATCCGCGGCTATCCGGCGGACCTGGCATCGCCGCAGGCCGCAGACCAGCTCGTGGCGGCGGTGCTCGCCGACCACGGCCGGATCGACGTGGCAGTGAACAACGCGGGCGTCGCGTTCATGGGAACGGTGCTCGAGACCAGCGTCGCCGAGTGGGATCACGTATTCGCCATCAATGTGCGGGCCGCGTTCTGCGTGTCCAAGGCCGTGCTCCCGGCCATGATCCGGCAGGGCGGCGGGGTCATCGTGAACACGGCCTCCGAGGCCGGCCTGGTCGGGTTCCTCGGCTACGCCGCGTACGCGGCATCCAAGGCCGCGGTGGTCAACCTAACCAGGTGCATGGCGCTCGACCACGCAGGCCACAACATCCGGGTCAACTGCGTGTGCCCGGGATCGATCGAGACACCACTGCTGCGTGACTACTACGCGGCCATGCCCGATCCGGACGAGGCGCGCGCCGAGGACATCAAGACCCATCCGCTCGGGATCGGCGATCCGGAGCACATCGCCGCGGGGATCTTGTACCTGGCCTCCGACCGGGCGGGCTACGTGACGGGACATGCGCTGGTCATCGACGGCGGCTACACAGCTCAGTGACTGAAAGGGTCCGGCACCATGGCACAGATTCTCGACAAGGACACCCAGCGGGTTACCTTGCGCCGGGGCGCGATCGGCCTGGTGGCCGTCGCGTCCCTCGGCGCTATCATGATGTCGCCCGCGCTCGGGATCTACAGCTGGTTCCCGGCGATCATGACGACGGCGGGCGGGATCGTCCCGTTCATCTTCATCCTCGCGCTCGTCGTGTCGGTACCGACCGCGATCAGCTACGCCGTGATCAGCCGGACCCGGCCATCGGCGGGATCGGCTTATACCTGGGTCGCCGAGGCGGCGCGGCCGCGCATAGGAACCTGGCTCGGCATCATGCTGGCGCTGTATTACCTCGGCGTGCTCGCGACCATGCCGGTGCAGTTTGCCTTGTACTTCAACGAGTTCCTCGGCTACTTCGGGGTGCACGCCACCGGGTACGGGTACTTCGCGATCGGGGTGCTGCTGAGCAGCGCGGCGGTCGCGCTGCTTTCCTACCCGGAGGTCAAGATATCCGCCCGCGGCGCGGTGACCTTCATGGCTTTCGAGAGCCTGGTTGTGCTCGCGCTGTCCATCACGGTGGGGTTCAAGCACGGGTCCTCGCTGGGCACGGCGCCGCTGAACCCGGCCACCGGCACCGGCGGGGCGACGGCTATCTTCGGTGCGCTGATCTTCGGGGTGCTGGCCTTCACCGGCTACGACGCCGCGACGACGGTGGCAGAGGAGACCAAGACTCCCAAGCGGCTGGTGCCCATGGCGGTCGTCAGCGCTCTGGTGCTCACCGCCGTCTTCTGGATCGTCTGCTCCTACCTGCTGAGTTACTCCGCGAGCGTTAGCCAGGTCACGAAGGACATCGCGCAAGGCGTCACGCCGTTCGGGCCGATCGCGAAGGTGTACTGGGGGAAGGGCAGCATCCTGGTCGACATCACCGGCATGACGGCGTCCCTGGGCGTGTACGTCGCGGCGATCGTGGGTGTCGGGCGGGTGCTGTACGCCATGGGCAGGGATCGCGTCCTGCCTCGCTCGCTCGGCCGCCTGCATGCCAAGCACCAGACCCCGTGGAACGCGCTGCACGTGCTGTTCTTCCTGGCTATCGCGACCAACCTGATCGGCGGCGCGATCCTCGGCACGTACAACTTCCTGCTCTGGGTGGGTAACGCGACGGTCTGGTTCGCCCTGATCACGTACATGTTCGTCAACCTGGCCAACATCCTGCTGCACCGCAGGGACCAGTTCAACTGGCTGAGCAACGGGGTGGTCCCGGTGCTCGGCATCGCCATCTGCATCTATCTCATCTACAAGGGCTTCTTCGTGTCGCTGTGGGACGCCGGGTTCAAGACCGGCCGCAGCGTCGTCCTGCTGTGCCTGCTGCTGACCGTGGTGGCCGCCGTGATCGTCGCGCTGCGCCGCGACCTGGGCAGCAGGAAGCCGTCCCCGGGCCTGGCCGAGAGCGCCGGAGAGTAATCCGGCATGACCGACGGGCGCTGGTCCTTCTGCGGGATACCGGCGGTGCTCCTGGAGGGCCGTTACCTTCGGGTGACGGTCCTCCCGGAGCTCGGTGGCAAGATCTACAGCATCGTCAGCAAGGCCGACGACACCGAGCTGCTATGGCACAACCCCCGGCTGGATCCGCGGCGGCCGCCGTTCGGTGCCAACTTCGACAACTACTTCACCGGAGGCTGGGACCATCCGTTTCCCACGCTCAACCCGAGCGGCACGTTCCCGGACCAGATTCCGTACCTGGGGGAGCTGTGGAGCCTGCCGTGGCAGGTGCTGCCTGCCGACGGCGACCCGTGCGCGGTCACGATCGGGGTGAGCACGGTGATCGTGCCGTGCCGGGTGCAATGCCGGATCCGGGTGGAACCGGATGCGCCGAGGCTCACCCTCGGCTACTCGATCGCCAACGTCGGCTGGTCCCCGGTGGCGGTCACCTGGGGGCTGCACCCGTGCCTGGCCATCGAGGAAGGCTCCAGGTTCCGCCTGCCGGTTACCAAGGGAACGGTCCTCCAGTCACCTGGTGGCGGGCTCGGCACCGAGGGTGCCACGTATCGGTGGCCGGTGGCGGACACCGCGTCGGGGCCCATGGACATGTCCGTTGCCGCCGCAGCAGACCGCCAGGTCTACGGCCTGCACCAGTTCGACCTGGAGGACGGCTGGTTCGAGGTGGTGCGGACCTCGGGCACCCGCGCCACGTTCCGCTTCCCGCGCGAGATCTTCCCCGTGATCAACTTCTGGGCCGTCTACGGAGGCTGGCGCGGCATCCACCACGCCGCGCTCGAACCGTGGTCGACCAGGGCGCTGAGCCTCGAGCAGGCGGCCGGCATCGGAGAGGAGATGACGATGCTGCCTGGCCAGGAGATCCGGGCCGACGTTCAGCTCGAGGTGGCCCCGGCATGAGCGGCCGCTGGACGCTGTGGGCGCTGCGCGCCGGGCACAGCACCGTGGACCAGTCGATGCTCACCTACCTTGACGGGCCGGGCACGACGGTCGAGATACCGCACGTGGTCTTCCTGGCGACCGGGCAGGCCAACGTGCTGATCGACACCAGCTTCGAGTCCGCGGCCAGCGTGCAGGCGAGCTATCCGCAGGACATCGCCCGGCCGGCCGGCGAGGAACTCGGGGTGCTGCTCGGGCACGTCGGCCTGGTCCCGGCCGACATCGAGGTGATCGTGCACACTCACCTGCACTACGACCATGCCGGGAACGATCACCTGTTCCCCGGCATCAGCCCGCTGGTGCAGCGGGCGGAGATCGAGTACGCCGCGGCGCCCACCGTGACGATCATGGAGCGGGAGTACTTCGCGCCGTCGGCCGGATTCACCCCGCCGTTCGATCCCGGCAGTTTCACGCCGGTAGACGGGGACCTGGCGGTTGCCGACGGGCTGCGGCTGCTGCACCTGCCCGGGCACACGCCCGGCTCCCAGGGCGTGCTGATGGAGACCGCGGAAGGCCCGCTGTGCATACCGGGCGACCAGGTGATGGTGCACGAAAACATGCGCGCCAAGCTCCCTGTCGGCCTGCACACCGACCTGGAGGCGTGGGAGCGGTCGCACAGCCGCCTGGCGGACCTGGAAGCGCGGATCATCCCCAGCCATGACATGCGTGTCTTCCCCTCGGGAAGCGTGGAGAGGCTGGCCTGATGACCGGACATGCCGGCGGCACGGCCATCCCCGGAGGCGTCCTTGACTGCCATCCAGGTGCAGCTTAGGCTTTTGGTAACGTTACCGGTAGCGTTACTAGTCGGCGGGACCCCCGCGAGACACGCTCCGAGGAAGGCCACATCAAAGGAGATGGACATGCTCAAGGGCGTCGGCCGCGAAGATTCGACCCGATATGAGCTTCCTGGCCGGGACTGGTTCCTGTGCATCGGGCCGCAGAACTCCGCGGCGGCGAACCTCACCGTCGGGCTCGCCGTCTTCCCCGAGGGCTCGGCTCCCGCCGGGCACGTGCACGACGCCCAGGAAGAGGTCATCCACGTCACCACCGGTCACGGCCGGCTCGTCACCCCGCAGGGCACGGTCGAGCTCGAGCCGGGCACGACGGTCTACATCCCGGTCGGCCTGCACCACGCGACCGTGTCAACCGGGCCGGGGCCGCTGGAACTCGTCTGCTCGTTCTCGCCCCCCGTCGTGCCAGGTTCCTACGAGGCTTCAAACAGTGATCAAAGCTGAGCCTGACGTCGGTGACCTGGAGGCGACCGCCCGCGCGGTGCGGCGCGAGATCGTGCTGTCGGTGGCGCATGCCGGGGGAGGGCACGTCGGCGGCCCGATGTCGGCAGCCGACATACTGACCGCGCTGTACTTCCGGGTGCTGCGGATCCGCCCGGAGGAGCCCGGCTGGCCGGACCGGGACCGGTTCATCCTGTCCAAGGGGCACAGCGCGATCGGCTTGTACGCCGTGCTGGCGCTGCGCGGTTACTTCCCGGTCGCGGAGCTGAGCACGTTCGACGCGATCGACTCGCGGCTGCAGGGGCACCCGGACATGACACTGCTCCCCGGCCTGGACATGTCGACGGGATCGCTCGGGCTCGGCCTGGCGGCCGGGGTTGGCGTGGCGCTCGGCGCCAAGCTCGCGGGCCGGGACTTCCGCACCTTCGTCATGGTCGGGGACGGCGAGTGCAACGAGGGCGTGGTGTGGGAGAGCGCGCACGTGGCCGAGCGGTACGCGCTGGACAACCTCATCGTCGTCGTCGACAGCAACCAGCTGCAGCAGTTCGGCTGGCGGGATCCGGGATCTGGCCGCCGCCTGCCGCCGTACCGGGGCAGCGAGTTGCGTGACCGGTGGGCCGCCTTCGGCTGGCGGGTCCTCGAGGTGGACGGGCACGACATCGCCTCGGTGATCAGCGTGCTTGACCAGGCCAGCGCGGTGCAGGGCGCGCCGGTGGTGGTCATCGCCAAGACCGTCAAGGGCAAGGGCGTGTCGTTCATGGAGAACGACTACAGCTGGCACAGCCGGGTGCCGACCCCGGACGAACTGCGCGCGGCACTCGATGAGCTCGCGGACCCGGTGGCGCCAGCACGGGACCCGATTCCGCCAGCACCGGAGCTGGTTGGCCCGGTGACTGCCGACGAGAGGGGCTGAAGTGGCACTCGCTGCCGGGCCCGCGCTGCGCCAGGTATTCGGCGAGACCGTGGCCGAGCTGGCCGGGGAGGACCCGCGCATCCTGCTGCTCGACGGCGATCTGGGCAGCTCGACCGGGGGCTACATCTTCGAGGCGGCGCACCCTGCCCGGTACATCCAGTCCGGCATCGCCGAGCAGAACATGCTCGCCATGGCCGCGGGCCTCGCGACCGTCGGCTACCAGCCCTACATCAGCACGTTCTCTTGTTTCGCCGTGGCACGGGCGCTCGATTCCATCAGGGTCCTGATCGCCCAGCCCGCGCTCGACGTGAAGATCATGGGCGGCTACGCGGGCCTGCTGACCGGCATGACCGGCAAAACCCACCAGATGTTCGACGACGTGGCGATCATGCGCACGCTGCCGAACATGACGGTCCTTGCGCCGGCCGACCAGACCGAGGCGAAGCAGGCGATCCGGGCCATCGCCGGCATCGCCGGCCCGGCATACATGCAGATCACCCGCGAGCCGTCGGACGTGCTGTTCGGCGCGGACTACCGGTTCCAGCTCGGCCGGGCGGTCACCGTGCACGAGGGGAGCGACGTCACGCTCATTTCCACCGGCGTCCAGACCACCCGGACCTACCAGGCCGCGGAGATCCTGGCGGGCCGCGGCATCGGCGCCGCGGTGCTGCACGTGCCCACGATCAAGCCGCTGGACGAGGCGGCGATCGTCGCCGCGGCGCAGGCCTCCGGCCTCGTCATCACCGTCGAGGAGCAGAGCGTGCTCGGCGGCCTGGGCGGAGCCGTCGCCGAGGTGCTCAGCGACCGCTTCCCGGTCCCCGTGAAGAGGCTGGGAATCCGGGACCGCTACGGCGAGAGCGGGCGGAACGATCAGCTTCTGGACAAATACCGGCTCTCCGCCGCCCGGGTAGCGGAGGATGTCGAAGACCTGCTCCAAGTCCGGGGGCGGCAGAAGGGATAATGGCGCTGTGGCCAGACCGCCTCTGGGCCGGGGACCCACGATCGTCGATGTCGCGCGATCGGCTGGCGTCTCGGTCTCAACAGTCTCGCGCGTCGTCCGTGATCACCCGGACGTCGGCGCGGAGACCCGGGCGCGGGTGCACGCGGCGATCGACACGCTCGGCTACCGCCCTTCGCCGATCGCCCGCGCGCTGGTCTCCGGGCAGACCCGGCTGCTCGCGCTGCTGGTCAGCGACATCGCCAACCCGTTCTACCCCCAGCTGGCCAAGAGCGTGGAGCAGGCGGCGAAGCGCGACGACTACACGGTGATCATCTGCAACACCGAAGACAGGACCGCGGAAACCCGCCGCTACATAGAGCGGCTGCTGCGGCAGGGCCTCGACGGCGTCATCCACGCTTCCGCAGCGCGTGACGAGAAGGTGCTGCTGTCGCTGATGGACGATCCGCGCCGGGTCGTCTTCACCAACCGCCGCCCGTCCAGCAACTCGGTGAGCTACGTGGTGTCGGACAACCGCAGCGGCGCCATCGAGCTGACCCGGTACCTGCTCTCCCGCGGGCACCGCAGGATCGGCTTTATCGCCGGGCCGTCGTTTGCGCGCAACGCCACCGAACGGCTCGACGGGTTCGCGGCGGCCATGGCCGAGGTGGCTGACGCCGTGCCGCTGGTCGCCAACGGCGACTTCTCCGCGGAGGACGGCGGCCGGGCAGTCCAGTCGTGGGTGGGCGCTGCGTCCGCTCCCACCGCGATCATCGCGGTCAACGACTCGGTCGCGCTCGGTGCGATGGAGGCCCTGGCCGCCCGGGGATTGCGGGTTCCGCAGGATGTGGCGCTCGCCGGGTTCGACGGGGTCCAGCTGGTCGCGTCGCGCATCTTCGACCTGACAACGGTCGATCAGCACATCGAGCAGATGGGGCGGCTGGCGGTGCAGATCCTGCTGCGCCAGCTCGCCGACAGCGCCAGCGAGGTCCCCACCCACGAAGTGCTGCCCACCGAGCTGCTGCTGCGGGGGAGCACCGAAGGCGTCCCGGTCGCGATTTAGCCGATACGGAGCGGGAGCGCGCGCGGCCCGCGGATCTGGCCGGCGGACCACGTCACCGCGGCCGGGTCGGCCAGGCTGAACCCCGGTATCCGCTCGAGCCAGACCTCGAGGGCCACCCTGAGCTCCATCCGGGCAAGGTGCGAGCCCACACAGCGATGGATACCAAGCCCGAACGCGGCGTGCCGGTTGACCTGGCGGTCGATGACGACCTCGTCGGCACGGTTGAACTGCGCCGGGTCGCGGTTGGCCGCGGGGAACGACAGCAGGATCCAGTCGTCGGCCTTCATGTCCACGCCGTGCCAGTGCATGTCCTCCGTCACCAGCCGCGCCATCGTGACCGGCGCGAACGCGCGCAGGAATTCCTCAAGAGCGGTCGGCAGCAGCGCGGGCTCGGCGATGAGCCGCTCGCGGTCCTGCGGGGTCTTCGCCAGATGCCACAACGAGGCGCCGATCGCGCTCCACGTCGTGTCGATGCCCGCGATGAGCAGCAGGGCCATGGTCCCGGCGACGTGCTCGGCTTCGAGCTTGCTGCCGTAGAGCTCGACGTTGATCAGGAACGTGGTGAGGTCATCGCGCGGATGGTCGACGTGATCCCGGATCTGCGCGAGCAGGTAGTCAAAGAGCTGCTGCATCCGCTCGATGCGCTCTTCTGCCTCCTGGTTGACGCCTTCGAGCGTGTTCTCGACGAACTCGCGGAACCGCGGCCCGTCCTCGGGCGGGAAGCCCAGCATGTCGGCGATCACCCGGATCGGGATGTACTGGGCGTACTCGCTGGCGGCGTCGACGACGTCGCGCTCACCGAACGCGTCGATGAGGGAGTGGCAGAACGCCCTGGTCGCCGGCTCCTGCCTGGCCACCGCGGCCTTGGTGAACGCGGGCAGCAGCAGCTTTCGCGCGTCGTGGTGGAACGGCGGGTCGGAGGAGATCGGCGGCGAGCCGCCGACCGGCGCCTCGTCGAGCGGCGGCCGGAAGTTGCTCATGATGATCGCCCGCGAGGAGAAGCGCTCGGTGTCGTAGGCGACCGCCGCCACGTCCTCGTAGCGGGTTGGCAGCCAGCCGCCGCCGAAGCGCTCGGTGTGCGCGATCGGGCACTGCTGGCGCAGCTCGTCCTGGATCGGGTAAGGATCGGCCGACCACTCCGGCTCGAGGTGAGAGAAGTCGGTCGCCCAGTCGGAGACCGGCCCGGTGATGATCTCGTTGCGGGTGCCCAGCGGCTCTTCCCCGGCCGTGTCGCGGAAGTCCTGGGTGAAGCGGTCGTCGACGCTCATGTCACTGTTCCTCCAGCACGCTGATCGCGCGTTCCGGACAGTTGGCCGCGGCCAGCCTTGCTTCCTGTTCCTTGCCGGGCGGAACGGTCCCGTCGCCGAGGATCTGCCCGTAGCCCTCGTCGTCCTCACCGAACAGGTCAGGGGCCAGGTCGTAGCAGCGGCCATGCCCTTGACAGCGGTCGGTGTCGATCTGCAGTTTCATGCCGTCACTCCCGTCGTGTGGCCCGGTGCTGGCGAGGCCGGTGACCACCCGGGCGAGCAGGGCGGCCCACTCCTCGGTGCCGACCGCATGCAGGTCAGGCGTTACCAGGGCGCTGCCCATCGCCAGCAGCAGGCAGAAATGCGCCAGCGCGTTCGGCGACAGCGCGGGGTCGAGCTCGCCGGCCGACTGGGCGGCGCGCATGAGGTCGGCGAGCATGTCGGCCCGTTCACCGATGTAGCTGCGCATCGGCCGGGCCACGTCATCATCTCGCCGCGCCGCCACCAGCGCCTCGACGACCAGGTACTCGCGGGCGTCGCGGCGCAGCGGCAGCCACCGCCCCACAACGAGCAGCAGATCCGTGATCGACAGGCCGGGATCGGCGGCGAACGCCTCGGCGAGCATCTGCCTGCCGTGCGCACGCAGGGCCTGGATGAGCAGTTCCGCCTTCGAGGCGAAGTGCGCGTACAGCGCGCCGTTGCTGACGCCCGCCGCCGCCGCGATATCGGCCACGCGGGTGCCGTCGTATCCGCGTTCGGCGAAGATCTCGGCGGCCGCGCTCAGCAGCCGCTCACGGGTCTCGGCGGCGGTCACGCCCGCAATGCGCCCCATGCAGAAATTAAAAGACTGTTCATTTGATTCGTCAACGGCGAGGTCGTTGTGGCCGGCTGGGCCACTAGTCTCGTACGCCCGGCGTTCCCGCCGCATCCCGGTAAGGTACTTCGTAGAACGAAACATCATCGCGGCTGCGCCGGGAGCGGGGTCGGGAGTCGGAAGCGGGTGTGACGAGCGGATTGACCGGCATCGAACCCATCGACTTCGCCGCCGCCTACGAGGTCGTCACCGAACGGATACGGCGAGCCATCCACATCGGCTCCTATCTTCCCGGTGACAAGCTGCCGCCGGAGCGGACGCTGGCTCAGCAGCTTGGCGTGTCCCGCACTACCGTCCGCGAGGCCATCCGCGTCCTGGAAGGCGAGGGGTACGTCGTCAGCAGGCGCGGGGCAAGCGGTGGCATTCTCGTGCTCGACCAGGCCGAGAACGAGGAACGGATCCGTCCCCTGCTGACCGAGAAGCTTCCCGAAATCGAGGAGACGTTCGACTACCGCATCGCGGTCGAGGGCGCCGCGGCCCGGCTGGCCGCCGACCGGCGCACCGACGAGGACCTGGCCATCCTGCGGGACGCCTACGAAGTCATGCGCGCCGACCGCGAGACCCTGCGGTTCCGCGCCGCCGACAACGTCTTTCACCTGGCCATCGCCGACGCGGCACGGAACCGCCTGATGCGCCAGGCCATCGAGGACGCCAGGGCGGCGATGTGGGTGGGGATCGACCGCCTGATCACCCAGGTGTTCACCAACGCGAACCGGCACCACAAGCACATCCTCGACGCCATCGCCGACCGCGATCCCGACGCCGCCCAGAAGGCGGTCGTCGACCACCTCGAACACGCGCGACGCGACCTGCGGCGAAGCCTGCGGTAGCGCGTCCGCGCGCCGGGATCTGCGGCGCAGCCTGCGGTAGCGCGTTCACACCCCGCCGCCGGACCGCTGTTGACCTCCGGCGGAGGCCTGTGCCAGCCTACGCTTAAGGTATGAGGTGTGGACCAATTGACACTTGTACCATCCCCTGACGCGACTTTGCCGGGACGGCGATGACTCCTCGAGGTGCACAACCGGGCGCGGCGGCCGACGTCGACGTGGCCGTGGTGGGCGCCGGGTTCGCCGGCCTGTACATGCTCTACCGGCTGCGCGGGCTCGGGCTGCGCGTCCGGGTGTTCGAGCGCGGCACCGACGTCGGCGGCACGTGGTTCTGGAACCGCTACCCCGGCGCCCGGTGTGACATCGAGAGCGTCGACTACTGCTACTCGTTCTCCGCGGAGCTCCTCGCCGAATGGGTATGGACGGAGCGCTACGCCACCCAGCCGGAGATCCTGCGCTACCTGCACCACGTCGCGGACCGATTCTCGCTGCGCCGCGACATCCAGCTCGGCACCCGTGTGACGTCGATGCGTTACGACGAGCCGGGGAACCGGTGGCTCGTGTCCACCGACGCCGGCGAGGTGGTCTCGGCCCGGCACTGCGTGCTCGCCGTGGGCAATCTGTCCTCCCCGAAGCGCCCGGACTTCGCCGGTCTCGACAGCTTCCGGGGCGACTGGTATCACACCTCCCAGTGGCCGGCGGGGTCGACTTCGGCGGCAAGCGGGTCGGGATCGTCGGGACCGGGTCCACGGCCATCCAGGCGCTGCCGCAGATCGCGAAGCAGGCAGACGACGTATACGTGTTCCAGCGGACGCCGAACTACTCGATGCCCGCGCGGAACCGGCCGCTGCCGCGAGACGAGCTGCACGCGGTTCTGCGCGGGTACCCCGAGCGCCGCCGGGCCGCCGAGCGGTCCGACTCTGGTGTGCCCGTGGCCCCGCCGGAGCGATCGGCCCTCGAGGTCACCGTGGGGGAACGGCGGCGGATGTACGAGGCCGGATGGCAACGGGGCGGCATCAACGCGCTCTCGTACGCCTTCACCGACTTCTTCACCGACGAGCGAGCCAACCGCACCGCCCAGGATTTCGCCCGCGAGAAGATCCGGCAGATCGTGCAGGACCCCGCCGTCGCGGAGGGGCTGTGCCCGGGACACCACATCGGCACAAAGCGGACCTGCGTGGACATCAACTACTTCGAGACCTACAACCGCGGCAACGTGCACCTGGTCGACGTGCGCTCCGCGCCGATCATCGGCATCACGCCGGGCGGCCTGACCACGACCGCGGGCGAGTACGGGCTCGACGCGATCGTTTTCGCGATCGGGTTCGATGCGATCACCGGGGCGCTGCTCGAGATCGACGTCCGCGGCCGCAACGGCCTGTCCCTGGCCGAGAAGTGGTCCGAGGGGCCGCGCACCTACGCCGGCCTGTCCGTGGCGGGATTCCCGAACCTGTTCATGATCACGGGACCCGGCAGCCCGTCGGTGCTCAGCAACATGGTCGTCTCGATCGAGCAGCACGTCGACTGGATCGCGGACTGCCTCAGCCACCTCGCGGACGCCGGGCTTGATCGCATCGAGGCGTCACCGGGCGCCGAGGACGCGTGGGGCCGTCACGTCGGCGAGCTCGCCGACGCGACGCTCTACCCGCGGGCGGCGTCGTGGTACGTCGGCGCCAACATCCCGGGCAAGCCCAGGGTGTTCATGCCGTACGTCGCGGGGTGCGGTAACTACCGGCAGGAGTGCGAGCAGATCGTCGAACGCGGCTACGAGGGATTCGTGCTGGGGAGGGAGCGCTAGGTGGGCATGCTGGAGGGAAAGGTCTGCGTGGTGACGGGCGCGGCCGGGGTGATCGGCCGCGAGGCCGTGGACGTCTTCGCCAGGGAGGGCGCGGTCGTCGCTGGCGTCGACCTGAAGGGCGAGGTCGACGCGGCGTTCTTCGCCGAGGCGGACCTGACGGACGCGGACCAGGTCGCCGCGACGTACCGCGCCGTGGCCGAGCGGTTCGGGCGCATTGACGTCCTGTTCAACAACGCGGGCATCGCGCTGCCGCAGGACGGCTCGGTGCTCGACACCGACCTCGCGACCTGGAACCGGGTGATCGAGGTAAACCTGACCAGCATCTTCCTCTGCTGCAAGCACGGGATTCCGTACCTGCTCGAGGGCGGCGGCGGGTCGGTGATCAACACCTCGTCGCTGGTGGCCAAGGTCGGTTCGGCCGCGTCGCAGATCGCGTACACCGCGTCCAAGGGCGGCGTCCTGGCCATGTCCCGCGAGCTGGGGGTCGAGTTCGCCAAGCGCGGGGTGCGGGTCAACGCGCTGTGCCCCGGCCCGGTGGACACCCCGCTGCTGCGGACGCTGTTCGACCCCACAGAGGAGGCGCGGCGGCTGGTGCACGTGCCATCCGGCCGGTTCGCGCGGGCCAGGGAGGTCGCCGAGGCCGTCGCGTTCCTGGCCAGCGACGCGTCCTCATACGTCAACGCCACGGAGTTCCTCGTCGACGGCGGCATCTCGGCGGCGTACGTGACCGCGCTCGACCCGGCATGACCGGCGCCGAAGCGGCCGGGCGTGTCGCCCTGGTGACCGGGGCCGGACGCGGCATCGGCGCGGCGATCGCCAAGCGCCTGGCGGCCGACGGCCACCTGGTGGCCGTCGCCGATGCGCACGGCGGCCGGGCAGAGCAGGCGGCGCGGGCCATCGACCCCGCTGGCAAGCGCGCGGCCGCGGTGATGGCGGACGTGTCGGACGCCGTGTCGGTCTCCGACATGGTCGCCGAGGTCACCAACAGGCTCGGCGCCCCGAGCATTCTCGTCAACAACGCGGGCGTGATCTCCGCGGCGCCGTTTACCGAGCTGGCCGAGTCGGAGTGGGACCGGATCCTCGGCGTGAACCTGAAGGGCCAGTACCTGTGCGCCCGGGCGGTGCTGCCCGCCATGCTGCGCCAGGGCTGGGGGCGCATCATCAACATCGCCTCGGACGCCGGGAAGACCGGTGAGCCGTACATCGCCCACTACGCGGCGTCGAAGTTCGGGGTGGTCGGGCTGACCCAGTCGCTGGCGCTCGAGTACGCGCGGGACGGGATCACGGTGAACGCCGTGTGCCCGGCGATCACCGACACCGACATGATGGAGCAGCTTGCCCGCGACATGGAGGGCTCCGGCGCGCCGCTGCCGGAGGCGGGCTGGCGGGCCGCGTTCGTCGATGAGATCCCGATGGGGCGGCCGATGGCCCCGGAAGAGATCGCCGGGGTCTGCGCCTTCCTGGCCGGCGACGGCGCCGCGGCGATCACCGGGCAGGCGATCAACGTGTCCGGCGGCCACGAAGTGCACTGAGCGTGGTGCCGCTGTGACCGTCTGCTGAGTTCACGCCAGCGGAGGTCACCGAGCCGGGCGGTGCCGGAAAACAACCTGGTCACAGTTGCATTGTGCCCTTTGTCAACCCGTTGACAGTCGGTTCGCAATGGTCTTATGGTTCGCTAAATAGACCACAACAGCAGTGGCCGGCTGACACGTGCCTGCGGGTCAGAACCGAGGCGATCGCACCGGAGCGGTTGACCGCATTCTTGTCGTGAGGCCACCCCATAGCGGCGGTGTGCCGTGTCGGGAGGATAGATGGACACTTTGGGTTCCGGTGAGACGCAGACCGCCACCCAGTCGGCGGTGGATATCTCCAGTAGGGAGGATATCCACAAACTGCGCGGGAAGGCCGTCGGGCTGGGCGGGGTGCTGTTCATCTCGTTCGCCGCGATGTCGCCGCTGACCGGGCAGCTTGGCAACGTGCCGATCGCCGTGGGCATCGGCAACGGGATCGGGGCGCCGGCCGGGTTCCTCATCGGCATCGTGATGCTGACGCTGTTCGGGGTCGGCTACGTGAAGATGATGCGCAGTGTCCCGTCGTCGGGCGGGTTCTACTCGTTCATCAGCCACGGGCTGGGCCGTCCGCTGGGCATGGGTGCCGGGTGGCTGTCGGTGTTCGCTTACGCGTTCGTAGAGGGCTCGCTGTACGGGGCGTTCGGCTACTTCGGCAACATCACGATCCAGCAGTTCTTCCACTTCGGCATCCCCTGGCCGTATCTGGCGTTCGGGGCGCTGATCCTCAACATCATCCTGGGGCATTTCGACGTCCGGCTGAGTTCGACGGTGCTCGGGGTCGCGCTGATCCTGGAGATCGTGGTCCTCACGGTCATGGTGGTGGCGGTGTTCGCGCACGGCGGCGGCCCGACCGGCATCTCGGCGGCGCCGATCAACCCGGTCAACGCGTTCAAGGGGCTGGCGCCTGGCGTGGGCATCTTCTTCGCGGTGTGGTCCTGGGTGGGGTTTGAGACGATCCCGAACTACGCCGAGGAGTCGAAGAACCCGAAGAAGATCGGCGCCCAGGCGCTGTTCATCTGCATCATCGGCGGCGGCCTGTTCTTCATGCTGTGCGCGTGGGCGGCCGTCACCGGATGGGGCCTGCACAGCGCGGTGCACCAGGCGGCGACCAACGGCGGCAACTTCTACTACGGCGTGACCAGCAAGTTCGCCGCGGTATGGGTGACCGACGTCATGGAGTGGCTGATCATGACCTCCTCGTTCGCGTGCGCCCTGTCGTTCCACAACACGACCTCGCGTTACCTGTACGTGATCGGCCGCGAGAAGATCTTCCACCCCGCCCTGGGCCGGACGCACAAGAAGTACCAGAGCCCGCACGTGGCCAACGCCCTGACCGGGCTGATCGTCGGCCTGCTGATGGTGCTGTTCCTGGTGATCTGGTACGCCAGCAAGTCGGCGCAGGCCTTCGCCAACTTCCAGAACGCTCCCTACTACGAGCTGTTCGGCTGGTTCGCGATCGTGGCGACGTTCTCGGTGCTGGTCAACCAGACCCTGTCCTCGGTGGCCACGATCCGGCACTTCCGCCAGCCCGAGTACAGGTCCGAGCGGAATCTGTGGACCACGGAGATCATCCCGGTGCTGTCGATCATCGCCATGGTCGTGGTGCTGTGGCTGCTCTGGTCCAACCTCGACAAGATCGGCGGCTCGATCATCTGGGTCGACATCATCCCGTGGGTGTGCCTGGTCTGGCTGGCCATCGGCGTCGGCCTGGCGCTGGGGCTGCGCAAGCGCAATCCCGAGAAGTACGACGTCCTCGGCCGGATGGTGAACTCCGGGATCGATTGACCCCTCGGGTGGGGCAGGCTGTCAGCTCGCTGGATGGACTTCCGTCCAGCGGGCTGCGGCCTGTTCAAAGCACTTACGCGGTGCCCGGATGACCCCGGCGCCGATCTGGCCGCCGTCCTTGCCGGCCAGGCCGACATCCATGACCGGCAGCACGCCGGTGTTCAGCACCTTGAAGATGTCGACCCCGGTCGGGGTGCCGCGGAAGCCGAACAGCGGGATCTTGTAGACCGTGTTCTCCCCGGCGGTGATCTGGTACATCTCCTCGTTGCGCCGGATCATGACCTCCGGCGAGCCGCCCTGGTACTCCTGCAGGGACAGCGCGCAGGCCTGAGCGAACCCGCCGAGCCCGATGGTCTCGGTGATCGGGCTCTCCCCGCCCATCCAGCTGATCTCGGACTCGTCGTGGCCCGGGAACAGCTTGCCCTCGGTGATCGGGGTCGGCCCGCGGAACCACTCGTCGCCGAGGCCGCTGACCCGGATCGCGAACTCCTTGCAGGAGAAGCCCATGGCGGATACCACGCTGGAACCGGGCAGCCCGGCGATCGAGTCCGCGGTGGCCTTGGCCGCGGCCATCGACAGCCGCAGGAAGAAGTAGTCGTTCTCGGCGATGTGCAGGAACGTCTCGCGGACCTGGTCGCTGCCCGGGCCTGCCATGTCCAGCGCGGCGCCGAAGAGCTCGCGGCACAGCAGCAGCGTGGACGCCGCGTTGCGGCTGTGGCACTCGTCGCCCATCCGCAGGCCCCTGGCGATCAGCGGCTTGAGCGCGACGCCCCCGGTGCGGCGGATGGCCTCGCCGACTACCGGCGCGTAGACGTTGTTGACGTGCAGCAGCCGTTCGTGCACGCCCTCGTCGTAGCAGCCGTAGTTGAGCCGCCGCGGGTCCTTGCCCTCGTAGAAGTTGCAGAACGCGGTGTTGCCACCCGCCGCGTCCTGCACCACGAAAACCGGCATGGACGCGGTGTAGATCCCGGCCAGCGAGCCGACCGCGCCGTAGTCGTGGCACCCCGCCACGGTGATCGCGCCGGAATCCAGGGCCGCGATCGCCTCCTCGCGGGTCGACGCCAGGCCCTCGAACAGGGCGCCGCCGATGATCGCCTCCCGCTGCCCGCCCTCGTAGCTGGACCAGGGCAGCGGAGCGCCGGAGGTGAGGATCAGGTTCCTGGTGTAGCCGGGCATCACGTCGATGGCCAGGCCGACGTCGACCACGACCGGGTCGGCGGCGCACAGCCGGCGTACCGCCTCGGCGTTGGCTTCGCTGAGCGTGCTCATCGCGCCACAAACCCCCCGTCGACAAGGATCGTCTGGGCGGTGATGTAAGAGGCGCGCGGCGACAGCAGGAACTCGGTCACCTCCGCGACCTCCTCGGGCTCACCGATCCGGCCGAGCATGGTGTGCGCGGCCGAGGCTTCCTCGCCGCCGGACACGGCGGCCATGGACGGGCTCATCGGGGCGCGGATGACCCCGGGGGCGATGCAGTTGACCCGGATGCCCCGCGGGGCAAGTTCCTCCGCCAGGTACGCCGTGTACGCGGCGACGCCCGCCTTGGTCGCGCCGTACACCGAGGCGCCGATGAACCTGGCGATCCGGCCGGTGAGCGAGCCGATGTTGACGATCGCCGACCCGTCGGCCAGCCGTGGCGCGAGCACGTCGGTAACCCGGGCCATGCCCGCGACGTTCACCTGGAACATCAGGTCCATGGTGGCGTCGTCGACCCGCCCAAGGAATGAGTCCCGCAGCACCCCGGCGCAGTTGACCAGGCCCGTCAGCGGCTCTTCCCCGAGCGCGGCAGCGGCCGCCTCGACGCTGGCCCGGTCCGTCACGTCACCCTCGACCGCCCGGATGCCGCGGTTGCCCGGGTCGTCCCAGTCCACCGACGCGATCTGCGGCGCGAGGTCCATGGCGACAGCCGTCGACCCCGCGTCCCGCAGCCGCCGGCAGATCGCCATCCCAATGACCCCCGCGCCCCCAGTAACCACCACCTGCCCCATCAGCCCCATCTCCTCTCAGCGAGTTTCATGATCGTGGTGACTTTTTACGGCATAGCAGCCAAAGCAACCACGATCATGGACGGCGACCCCGGTAGCGGAGCGCGAAGCGCCCGGCCCAGGCGATCAATAGGTACAGGCTGACCGGGAACGGCCACTGGGAAACGATGCGGCCGCTGCCGGACCGGAAGTAGCTGTCCGTCTCCGCCCACACCGTGCGCCGCAGCGCCCGCTGCAGCCAGCGGTCGTAAAGCTCCGCCACCACCGGCGAGATCTGCACGTCGTGCGCACCCCGGGCGGCCAGGCGGCGGATGGCGCGCGCCGCGAACCGCGCCTGCGCCTCGAAAAACGTGACGGTCGGGGAGCTGTTCGTGTTGGGCCCGTACATCATGAAGAAGTTGGGGAACCCGGGCACCATGATGCCGAGGAATGCCCGTGCATCGCCCGCCCATACCTCATGCAGGTCCCAGCCGCCCGCCCCGGTGACCTTCAGCTTCGCCAGGTAGTCGGAGGCGTGGAAGCCGGTAGCCAGCACCACAACGTCGAGGTCATGCCGGTCGCCGTTCTCGTCGATCACCCCGGTGCCGCTGAGCCCCTTCGCGCCGTGCGGCACGAGCGTGACGTGCGGCTGCAGCAGCGACTGGTAGTAGTCGTCGCTCAGCACGGTCCGCTTTCCTTCAAACGGGAACTCGGGGGTGAGCAGCCGCTGAAGTTCCGGGTGCCCGGCGACCGAATCGGCGAGGAACCTCGCCGACGCCTGCCGGCGCTTGCGGTTGACCCGCCCGTCTCGCCGTGCGTGGCTCATCCGCAACTGGCGGGTGTCGTACCGGAAATACAGGCTCGCCCGGCGCCACCGGCGCACGAGCGGATTGCGGTTCAGCCTGCGCTCCATGGGGGTGAACGCCCGGCTGTCCTTGGGCAGCATCCAGTTGGGCTCGCGCTGGAAGACCTTGACCCCGGCGGCGCACTTGGCGGCCTCGGCGACCACCTGCACGGCGCTTGATCCGGTGCCGAGCACGCCGACCCGCTGGCCGGCCAGATCCAGGTCCTCGGGCCAGGCCGCGCTGTGGCAGATCACCCCGGAGAAGCCGGGCCCCTCGCGGGCCAGAGCCGGGATGCAAGGCACGCTCAGGAAGCCGATAGCGCTGATAACAACCTGGAACGGGGCGTATGGCCGACCGGAGCTGGTAACGATCTTGTATGCGCCGCGGTCGTCGGCCCAGGTGGCGCTCTCCACCCTCTCGTTCAGGACCAGATGACGGCGGAGGCCGAAAGCGTCCACGACTTTCTCGAGGTAGAGCTGCAGTTCGCCGCGCCCGGCGTAGTTGCGGCTCCAGTCCGCTGGCGCGTAGGAGAACGAGTAGATCTGGGACTCGAGATCCACCTCAGCGCCCGG
Organism: uncultured Actinomycetota bacterium; assembly: GCA_963833885.1. Classification (GTDB taxonomy): domain Bacteria; phylum Actinomycetota; class Actinomycetes; order Streptosporangiales; family Streptosporangiaceae; genus JASHPR01. Next base: position 125,249 of record CAWHZU010000003.1, read on the forward strand.
GTACCTGGTGTGAAACCACGTCCCGCCGACGCCCGATGACGCCTCGAAAATGGTGAAGTCCGTGATGCCCTGCCGCTGCAGCGCGACTCCGGCGGCGATCCCGCAGAAGCCGGCCCCGATCACGGCGACCCGCATGGACTCCGCTCCGATCGCTCGGTTCTTAGGTCTAAATAGTAGACCTAAGGCGCATACCTGGTCAACAGCGTGGCGGCTGGCGACTCGCTGCGCGCGGACTGGCGAGTCCCGCGACTGACGCGGTCATCGATGTACCGATGGGCTTGTAAGAACGAGACCTGCGGTACATCGACGCGGCGGTGGCGGGGCGGTCGGCGCCAGGGCCCGCGGCGGGTGGGTCAGCTGGGGCCGCCCAGGCCGGCCACGATGGCGTCGGCGATCTCGGACAGGCCCTCCTGCGCCCGGGACAGCCGGCCCGCGAACAGCAGGAAGCCGTGCGGCATGTCCTGGTACTCGCTGCCCTGAACGGGCACGCCGGCCCGGCGCAGCGCCTCGCCGAACGCCCGGCCCTCGTCGCGCAGCGGATCGAAGCCGGCGGTGAGCAGGTAGGTGGGCGGGAGGCCGCGCAGATCGGTCGCCATGCTCAGCGCGGCGCGCGGATGGTCGGGGGCCTTGCCGTCCCCGTACTGGGCCCAGTACCAGATCATCTCGTCCTTGGACAGGAACGGGTCGTCGGCGTTCTCCTGGTATGACTCGGTGTCCATGGCGGGGTCCGTATTCGGGTACAGCAGCGCCTGGAACGCCACTGGCGAATCGCCCTCGTCCCGCAGGACCAGCGACACGGCGGCGGCCAGGTTGGCGCCGGAGCTGTCTCCGACGACCGCGAGCGGCCGTGCGTCCACGCCGATCTCGCCGCCGTGGGCGGCCAGCCATCGGACCACGCCGACGGCGTCGTCCAGCGCGGCGGGGAACGGATGCTCGGGGGCCCGCCGGTAGTGCACCGCCACCGTCGTGATCCCGGAGTTGCGGGTGAGCGACCGGCATACGCCGTCGTGCGACTCAAGGTCCCCGAACACCCAGCCGCCGCCGTGGAAGAACACTGAAACGCCGGCCCGGGCGGGCTCGGCCGGGCGGTAGATCCGGACCGGCACGTCGCGGTCGCCGACCGTGATCGTCCGGTCCTCGACGGCGCCGACCTCGGGACGGTCGGTCAGCGGGTCGATCATCTCGTCGAAGTTCCTGCGCCCGTCGGGCAGCGGCAGGGTCCGGCTCGACGGGCGGCCCGCCGCGATCAGCTCGTCGAGCAGCGCGCCGACCTCGGGATGTTCCTCAGTCATAGTCTTTCTAATAGACCAATGAGCCATTAGAGTCAACCTGCGAGGAAGGTGACCTGCCATGTTGCCGAGGCCGCCGCAGACGGAGTCGACCCATGCGCTGGCCCTCCGCGCGATCGCTGCGGGCGATACGCGCGAGGGCGTCCGCCGGATCCGCCAGCTGGTCGACGATGCAGCGGAGGGCCGCGAGCTGTTTCCGCTGTTCATCGACCGCGCCCGGCGGTTTCTGCTCGACCGCGGCGTGGCACCCGCAACCGTGGCCGGTGAGGAGCAGCGGATTCTGTCGTTGCTCGGCGCTACCGCGGACGATGCGCTGGACATGCCGAGGCAGTGGGCGGGTGCGGCGGAACTGGCCACCCGGGCCGAGCTGGCTTGCCTCGCCGGAAACCGCCAGACCGCGTCCGAGCTGGTCGAACGGTTCCGCTCGGCGTGGGTGACGGTGCACGACCGGTTCTGCGACATGGTCTGCGCACTGTTCAGCCTGGCGGCGGCGGAGCTGGGCGAGTCGGTGGTGGGCGCGATGTGGGACGACGCGATCGGCGACATGTACCCGACCAGGGACGAGTACGGCACGGACCGCCGGCCGTGGGCGGAATCGGTCGAGCTGCTGCTCGCCGATGCCGCGCTGTCGCTTCGTGGGCACCTCAGCGGGCCGGGGCGCACCGGAGAGGTGTCGTTGCACGAGGAGGAGGACCGGTGGGTCTTCCGGTTCGAGCCGTGCGGATCCGGCGGCCGCACACTGAGAGACGACGCGAACGCCGACGGCGCTGCCCGCGTCGGGCCGCCGTTCGGGTTCCGGGTCACCACGCAGGAGCACGACTGGGCCTGGCGGACCAAGGGAGTCTGCCTCTACTGCGCCCATTGCTGCCAGCTTCAGGAGCGGGCTTCCATCACCCGGCTGGGCTATCCTGTCAGGGTCGTGGACCCCCCGGTGTGGGGCACGGCCGAGCCGCGCGAGTACTGCACGTGGAGTGTTTACAAGGATCCCCAGCTTGTCCCGGACGAGGCGTACCGGCGAGTGGGCGAGACGAAGCCCGGGGTGGGCGATGGCTGACATCGAGGCGGTCGACCTGGTATCGGCCCATCAGGTCGTGACCGAGCGCCTCCGCCACGCCATTCACATCGGCACCTATCTTCCCGGCGACAAGCTGCCGCCCGAGCGGATGCTGGCGCAGCAGCTCGGGGTATCCCGGATGACGGTGCGTGAGGCGGTCCGGGTACTGCGAGCCGAGGGCTACGTCTCGAGCCGGAGGGGCTCGGCGGGTGGCATCACCGTTCTCGACCAGGCGGAGGATTCCAAACGGCTACGGCAGGCGCTGCTGGGCCGGATGGACGAGCTGGACGACAACTTCGAGTTCCGCATCGCGGTCGAGGGTGCCGCCGCCCGGCTCGCCGCCCAGCGGCGGACCAAGGACGACCTCGCCCGGCTGCGCGAGGCACACCTCGAGCTGGAGCAGGGCCGGGAAACCGCACGGTTCAGGGCCGCCGACAACGTGTTCCATCTGGCCATAGCCGACGCCGCCAAGAACAGGTTCATGCGCCAGGCGATCGAAAACGTCCGCGCGATGACCTGGGTGCCGCTGGACCGGGTGATCTCCAACGTCTTCACGTCCGCGCACGAGCACCACGCGCAAATCCTCGAGGCCATCGAGAACTCCGATCCCGACGCGGCCGAGCGGGCGGTGGTTGCCCACATCCAGCGGGCACAACAAGATCTGCACCGGGTAATCAGGTAACCGGTCCGTTGGCGGGTACCGTGCGGTTGCCGCGAAGTAGCCCAAAGGTCTAGGTTATGGTCCAACAACGACGGTAGGCCGCCCGATGACGGGAAGCGGTCAGCCGCGACGTGGTGGGACCGGCCCGCCGGGTGGCGGGACGAGTGGCCAGCGGCGGGGTGGCTGGGTGGAGCGGGCCGCCACGACGACTTGGGGAGGTGGATGAGGCGAACGAGACGACGGCCGCCGGCCCGGCACGGGTGCCGGGCGTTCCGGCGCTGCTGACCGGCCGGACCGCCCTGGTCACCGGCGGTACCCGCGGGATAGGCCGTGGGATCGCCGAGGTGCTGTGCGCCGCCGGAGCCCGCGTGCTCATCACCGGCAGGGACGCCGTCCGCGGCCAGAAGGTCGCCGAGGAGATCTCGGCCCAGGGCTCACCGTGCGTTTTCACCGAGGCCGACGTCCGCAGCCTGGCGGATATGGAATCCGCGGCGGCCCAGGCCGAGGAGCGGTTCGGCTCGCTCGACGTCCTGGTGCACAACGCGGGCGTCTACCCCGAGGTCTCGCTGGAGCAGATGACCGAGGACGACTGGGACCTCGTCCACGACACGAACCTGAAGGGCACATTCTTCGCGTTCCGGGCGTGCCTGCCGCTGCTGAAGCAGAGCCGGGCGGGCCGGGTCGTCCTCGTGTCCAGCATCACCGGGCCGATCACCGGCTATCCGGGGCTCGCGCACTACGGTGCCTCGAAGGCCGGGATGGACGGGTTCATGCGGACCGCGGCGATCGAGGTCGCGCCGTTCGGGATCACGGTCAACGCCGTTGCGCCCGGCAGCATCCGCACCGAAGGGCTGGCCGATCTCGGCGCGGAGGCGATCGCCTCGATGGAGGCGCTGATCCCGCTGCACCGGCTCGGCGACCCGCACGAAATCGGGGGCACCGTGCTCTACCTGGCCTCCGACCTCGCATCGTTCGTCACCGGCCAGAGCATCGTGGTGGACGGCGGCCAGATTCTGCCGGAGATCCCGGGCTGAGCATGGAACCACGGGCCATACGCGACCGGGTCGCCTTCGTCACCGGCGCCGGCGGCGGCATGGGGTACCAGATCGCCGCCGACCTCGCCAGGGCGGGCGCGCAGGTGTTCGCGGTCGACGTCAAGGAGCCGCCGCAGCCCGACCCGGAAGGATCGGACCGTTCAGGCCTCCATTTCTTGCAGTTCGACATCACCGAGGCGGACCGCGTCGCCGGGGCGCTCGGCGAGTTGTTCACGGAGTGCGGCCGCCTGGACTACGTCGTCAACGCCGCCGGGGTCTGCTGGTTCGACGTGGACGGCCCGGTGGCCGAGACCGACCCCGCCGTCTGGCAGCGGGTGCTCGACATCAACCTCACCGCCGCGATGCAGGTCTGCCGGCACGCGATCCCGCTGATGCGGCGCACCGGCGGGGGAGCGTTCGTCCACGTGGCGAGCGTGGCCGGGCTGCGCACCTCGGACGGCATCTCGGATGCCTACCAGGTCTCGAAGGCGGGCCTGATGTCGCTGTCCCGGGCGATCGCGTTCGAGTACGGGCCGGAGGGGATCCGGTCGAACACGATCTGCCCCGGCGCGATCCTCACCCCGATGATCCAGCCGCTGTACGACGAGGACCCGGCGCGCGCCGTCCGGATGGCCAACCGCACCCCGCTGCGGCGCCTCGGCACCGTCGAGGACGTCTCGTCGGCGTGCCAGTTCCTGCTGTCGGACGACGCGTCGTTCATCACCGGCGCCGACATCGTCGTCGACGGCGGATGGACGCTGGCGCTGGCATGAGCGAGAACGCGATCGAGGGCGCGCGGGTCGTCCAGCTCGAGGTTCCGGACCTGGACGGGGGGCTGCGGGCGAAGCTGGTCTCGGCGGCGAAGGCGCTGTCGCCGGCCGGCGCCGCCATGTGCACGATCATGTTCGGGCTCACCCAGGCCGACGACGTGTACGAGAGCCCAGCGTCATCGTCGGATAACGGGTTCCCCGACCTCGTGATGCGTCCCGACATGGCGACCGCCCGGGCGCTGCCGTGGTGCGACGGGACCGTGGCGGTGCTGTGCGACCTGTACGGTCCCGACGGCGCGCCCTATCCGGTGGCCCCGCGGACAGTGCTGCGGACCGTGGCCGACCGGTGTGCCGAGCTCGGGTTCGAGGCCCGGTTCGCGGCGGAGTTTGAGTTGTGCGTCGTCCACCAGGGGGATGACGCGGTTCCGCTCGGCCGGACCATGAACGCGTACAGCTTGCTGCGGCTGCGGGAACTGCGGCCGCTCGCGCAGGCGTTCTTCGAGCGCATGGAGGCGGTCGGCATCCCGATCGAGTCGGTGCATACCGAACTCGGCCACGGGATGCTGGAGTTCGCGATCTCGCACGCGCCGGCCGGTGAGGCCGCCGACCACGCCGCCCGGGCCAAGGCATACCTGAAGGAACTGTGCGGTGAAATGGGGCTCGTCGCCACGTTCATGCCCAAGTGGCGCAGCGGCGCGCCGACGTCGGGCTGCCACTTCCACCAGAGCCTGTGGCGGGACGGGGACAACGCATTCTGGTCGGATGACGTCGGGCTGTCCGCCCTTGCCCGGCAATACCTGGCCGGGCAGCTCGCCACGATGGCGGACGTCAGCGTGCTGTTCAACCCGTCGGTCAACGCGTACCGGCGGCTGCAGCCGGGAACCTGGACCCCGGTGACCGCCTCGTGGGGGGTGGACAACCGGACCGCGGCCATCCGGGCGATCGCCGGATCCCCGAAGGGAGCCAGGCTGGAGCACCGCCGGGCCGGCGCCGACGTCAACCCGTACCTGGCGATCGCCGCCATGCTGGCGGGCGGGCTGTACGGCATCGCGGAGAAGCTGGAGGCACCCGACCCGGCGACCGGTGACGCGGTCGCCGACGGCCGGTTCCCGCGGCTGGCTACGACGCTCGCCGACGCGGTCGACGCGCTGCGCGGCTCCGCGGTCGCACCCGGCCTGCTCGGCCGGGAGTTCGTCGACCACTACCTGCTGTCCCGCGAGGTGGAGCTCCGGCTCTGGCGCGAGTGGGAGGCCGACCAGGTGACCGAGTGGGAGCACCGGCGATACTTCGAGACGTCCTGAAGGTGGGGCAGGAGGCACATGGATACCGATGATGAGCAGCGCTCTGCCGTAGAGAAGCGGCTGCGCGACGAGGGGATCGAGACCGTGCTCTGCGTGGTACCGGATCTCTGGGGCAGGCTGATGGGGAAGCGGGTGACCACGGACAGCTTCCTGAAGACGGCGCTGCGGTCCGAGGGCCTGCACGCCTCGCTCTACCTGTTCGTCGTGGACATGGACATGGACCCGCGGCCCGGCTACGAGCTGAGCAACTGGCGCACCGGGTTCTCCGACTTCCGCATGGTTCCGGACCTCACGACGTTCCGGCTGGCCCCGTGGCTCGACAAGACCGCAATCGTGATCTGCGATGGCTACGAGGAGGACAGCGACCAGCTGGTCGAGGTGGCACCCCGGTCGATCCTGCGCCGCCAGCTAGACCGGGCCGCCGCCGAGAACCTGCGCTTCAAGACAGCCGCCGAGCTGGAGTTCTACCTTTACAAGACTCCCCCAGCGCAGGCGTGGGCCAGCAAATACACCGATCTGGAGCCGCTGAGCTACTACCGGTCCGACTACCACATCCTGCAGTCGAGCCGGGACGACCACTTCATCGAGGCTATCCGGCGGCACATGAACGCCGCCGACATCGAGGTGGAGTTCTCCAAGTCGGAGTGGGGGCTCGGGCAGCAGGAGATCAACCTGCGTTACGCCGAGGCGCTCGAGATGGCCGACCGGCACGCACTGTACAAGAACGGCGTCAAGGAGATGGCGCAGGCCAACGAGTGGAGCGCCACGTTCATGGCCAAGCCCGCCATCTCCGACATCGGCTCTTCATGTCACATCCACGTCAGCGTCTGGGACACCGAGGACAACGCGAAGATGGCCGACCCGTCGGCGCCGCACGAGCTTTCCGGCGCCGGGCGGTCGTTCCTCGGCGGGCTGCTCGAGCACACCCCGGAGCTGTTCTGGCTGTTCGCGCCGAACGTCAACTCCTACAAGCGCTTCCAGAGCGCGTCCTTCGCCCCCACTGCCGTGACCTGGGGACGCGACAACCGCACCTGCGGCTACCGGGTGGTCGGGGCGGCCGAGTCGCTGCGGATCGAGAACCGGATGCCGGGTGCCGACGTCAACCCGTACCTGTCCGCCGCGGCCACCGTGATGGCCGGGCTCGACGGCATCAGCCGCCAGCTGGACCCAGGCGAGCCCTTTGACGGAGACGCGTACAGCGACGGCGACCTGGCGCTGGTGCCAACGACGCTGCGCGACGGGCTCGACCTGTTCGAGGGCTCCTCGCTGGCCAGCGAGGAGCTAGGTGCGGCCGTGCACGAGCACCTGGTCCACTTCGGCCGGCAGGAACTCGAGGCGTTCCAGCACGAATGCGTCACCGACTGGGAGCGGATCCGCTACTTCGAACGCATCTGAGGTGCCCAATGGCTGAGTACTTCGACCTCGGCAGCCACGGCCGTCCGGTCACGACCACGTCTGCGGACGCGCAGCAATGGTTCGACCGCGGGCTCACCTGGGCGTACGCGTTCAACCACGAGGAAGCGGTGCGCTGCTTCGAGCGCGCGATCGAGCAGGATCCCGGGTGCGCGATGGCGCACTGGGGCATCGCGTACGCGATCGGGCCCAACTACAACAAGGCCTGGGACGCGTTCGACCCGGTTGACCTGTCCACCTCCCTGGAGCGCGGCCACGCTGCCGTGCAGCGGGCGATCGGCAGCCTCGACGGCGCGAGCGCGGCCGAGGCCGGCCTGGTGCACGCGATGGCGGCCCGCTTCCCCTCGGCCGCCCCGCCGGTGGCCGAGGCTGAGTGGAACGAGGGATACGCGGACGCGATGCGCGGCGTCTACGCCGCCCACCCCGGCGACCTGGACGTGGCGGCGCTGTTCGCTGACGCGCTGATGAACGTGACCCCGTGGCAGCTGTGGGACCTGCGCTCCGGCACCCCGGCCGAGGGCGCTCACACCGCCGAGGCCATGGACGTGCTGGAACGGGCCGTCGGCCTGCCCGGCGGCCGGTCGCACCCGGGTGTGCTGCACATGTACATCCACCTGATGGAGATGTCGCCGCAGCCGGAACGGGCGCTGCGGGCGGCCGACTGGCTGCGGAAACTGGTCCCGGACGGCGGCCACCTGCAACACATGCCGACCCACATCGACGTGCTGTGCGGCGACTACCGCAGCGTGGTCCGGTCGAACTCGGCGGCGATCGCCGCCGACGAGAGGTTCGCCGCCCGGGAGGGCGCGATGAACTTCTACACGCTCTACCGGGCGCACGACTACCACTTCAAGATCTACGGGGCGATGTTCCTCGGCCAGTCCGAGACCGCGCTGGAGGCGGCCGGCCAGCTCGCGGCGGCCTTGCCCGAGGAACTGCTCCGGGTCGAGGTCCCGCCGATGGCCGACTGGCTCGAGGGCTTCGTGCCGATGAAGCTGCACGCGCTGATCCGCTTCGGCCGCTGGCAGGAGATCATCGACACGCCGCTGCCCGACGACGCGGCTCTCTATTCGGCCACGACCGCGATGACGCACTACGCCAAGGGGGTCGCGTTCGCCGCGACCGGGCGCCTGGACGAGGCGGAGGACCAGCGGCTGCTGTTCGCGGCCGCGGTTGCCCGGGTGCCGGATTCCAGGACCGTGTTCAACAACACCTGCCTGGACATCCTGGCCGTCGCCTCGGCCATGCTCGACGGGGAACTCGAATACCGTGCGGGCAAGGTCGACACGGCGTTCGCGCACCTGCGCCGGGCGATCGAGCTCGACGACGGGCTGCCCTACGACGAGCCGTGGGGATGGATGCAGCCGGTCCGGCATGCGTACGGCGCGCTGCTGCTCGAGCAGGGCCGGGTCGAAGAGGCCGAGGCCGTCTACCGCGCGGACCTGGGCCTCGACGACACGCTGCCGCGGGCGAACCAGCATCCCGGCAACGTCTGGAGCCTGCACGGCTACCACGAGTGCCTGGTGCGGCTCGACAAGACCGAGCAGGCAAGGATCATCCGGCAGCAGCTCGACCTCGCCGCCGCCCAGGCCGACGTCCCCATCAACGCCTCGTGCGCCTGCCGCCTCAGCACGATGCCGCGTACTTAATCGCGCGGTTCGGCATCCCAGTGGGCGAAGGTATCACCATGGTATGCTTCTGGTATGACTACGAAGCTCGCTGTGAGCCTGCCAGACGAACTGGCGGAGCAGGCGCGCCAGGCTGTGCGCGAAGGCCGGGCAGCGTCGGTCAGTGCCTACATCGCCGATGCCATGGCGCAGTCAGCCCGGACCAGGTCAATCGCCCGCCTAGTCGCTGACATGCGGGCCGAGGACGGGCCGCCGGACGAGGAAGACTACGCGTGGGCTCGCCGAGCGCTCGGGGTCGAGTGACCGGCGTCATCACCTTTGATACCGGGGCCCTCATCGCGATCGAGCGCCGCAGCAGGCGGATGCAGGCCCTATTAGAGGAGATCGACCGGCGGGACTGGCGGGTCGCCATCCCTGCGGGAGCAGTTGCCCAGGCTTGGCGCGGCGGATCGCGGCAGGCGCGGATCGCAGTGCTGCTCAGCGACGAGCGCACCGAGGTAGTGCCGCTGGACGACCCGACAGCTCGCGCTGTCGGGCTGCTATGCGGTAGGTCCGGCCACGCCGATGTCGTCGATGTCTCCGTCGCATTCTGCGCGCGGCAGCGCAACCTGCACGTTGTAACCTCCGACCCGGAGGACTTGCGGGCCGTCGACGACGCCCTCATCCTGCACGTGCCGTGAGCCAGCCAGAACTCTGGCAGGCCTCTGCAGATCGCGGGGTCAGTGCCCGGCCTGGACGCTGGCATCGGTGATGGCCTGGGCGTTCGCCGCGGCGAGCGTGAGGAATGACCCAGCGCGGCCTAAGGTCTCGCCGATCGCGTGACCTGCTAGCTGCTCCTGGTACCCGCGGTGTCTTGCCCTCTCCCACGCTCCCCGGCGTGACGGCAGCGAGGGCGACGTCGGCTCTGGCACTGGCCTCCAGGTCCAGCCGGTGACCCACCGCTCCGCGGCGCGCACGTCGGCCGGGCCGGGCTCGATGATCTCGCCGAGATCTCCGTCGCCGCCGATGCGATTGCGGACGAAACGCAGACCTGTCAGGGTTCCCTCGACCAGTTCGCGTTGTGCGGGAGCCTGGCTTGCCATCACGCTGTCGTAGGCCGCCGGATGATGGCGCACCAGCGTGGCGTCGACGATGGTGATCCGCCACACCGCCTCGCTGATAACGGTGAATCCGCGCGGCTCGTCGGCTGCTGCGACCCGGGACAGCCGCTGCGTGGCGTCGGTCATCGCGGTGACCGACCACACCAGTGCGCTCGCCGCGGCCGCCAGGTCCCCCGCATGCTCGCGGTTCCACGCGGCCCGGCAAGGCGCCGAGCAGAACCGGTCGTGCTCGCGCCGCGGCACGAACGAAGTGCCGCACTGCTCACACTTCCGGGTGTCGGCTGCCATGTGGTCCATCCCTCCAACCCTTACCGATGCGGGTAAACGCAAGATGTCCGACTCTAAGAGACGCCTCCCGATCATCTTGTGTTCACTTCTCGTTCATCATCAAGTCGGTGGTATGTCGACTGACCTCGTTAATTTCGTCACAAAAGCAGAACGCGGCCCGCCATCAGGCAGGCGGCCTCTGCGGCGAGGGGGATGCGGTGACCGAGATCCGGGCCAGGGAACTGATCGCCGAACTGGACGAAGCGTCGCTGAGCAGGGTCCACATGCGGGCGGTGCTCGCATCGGGGATGGGGTTCTTCACCGACGCCTACGACCTGTTCGTCATCGGGGTCGCCTCCGCGCTGATCACCAAGGACTGGGGCCTGAGCCCGGGGCATCTCGCCCTGCTCAACTCCACCATGCTGTTCGCCGCGTTTGTCGGCGCGTTCGTGTTCGGGCGGTTCGCCGACGTGATTGGCCGCAAGCACGTGTACTGGCTGGTCGCAGCCATCACGATTGTCGGGGCGCTGGGGTCGGCGTTCGCGCCGTCGTTCTGGGTGCTGATCGGTTTCCGATTCGTGCTCGGGTTCGGCGTCGGCGGTGACTACCCGGTCAGCGCAGTGATGGTGAGCGAGTACGCCAACCGCAAGGACCGCGGCAAGCTGGTCGGGATGGTGTTCGGCACCCAGGCGCTTGGGCTGATCATCGGCCCGCTGGTCGCTCTGGCCCTGCTCGGCGGCGGGCTCGGCGACGACACCGTGTGGCGCATCCTGCTCGGTGTCGGCGCCCTCCCGGCCGCGGGAGTGATCTACCTGCGCACCCGGATGCCCGAGTCCCCGCGCTACCAGATCCAGGTGCGAGGCAAGGCGAAGCAGCAGATGGGGCTGCGGACATTCCTCACCGACCGCCGGTGGCTGATCATGCTGGCGGGCACGGCCGGGACCTGGTTCCTGCTCGACTACGCCTATTACGGAAACACGATCTCCACCCCGCAGATCCTGACCCTGATCTCGCCGAGCGCCTCCACCATGACCAAGATCGCCATCCAGCTGGCCATCTTCGTGGTCGCGGCGGTGCCGGGCTACATACTCGCGATCGCCCGGCTGGACAAGATCGGGCACCGGCGGCTCCAGCTGTTCGGGTTCGCGGCGATGAGCCTGTGCTTCCTCATCATCGCGGCGATACCCGGCATGACCACCATGGTCGTCCCGTTCCTGCTGGTGTACGGGGTGAGCTACTTCTTCACCGAGTTCGGCCCCAACATGACCACGTTCGTCATGCCCAGCGAGCTGTACCCGGTCGACATGCGCGCCACCGGGCATGGCATCTCGGCTGGCATCGGCAAGCTTGGCGCCTTCATCGGCGTCTTCCTGTTCCCGCTGCTGAACGACTGGTTCGGGCTCCGTGGCACGCTGCTGCTCACCGCAGGGATAGCAGCAAGTCGGCTTCGCGCTCACCCTGGTGCTGCCCGAGCCGGCCGGACGCAGCCTCGAAGACATGCCGCTGGGCCGTCGTGAAATGGGCGCCCCGGCGCTCAGCCTGGCCGGCCAGCAGCAGTCCGCGGAAGGTCCTGCCTCGGCTGCCTGACACCGGTCATCTCAGCATGGCGCCGGCATCGAGCGGCAGGCCTACCCCGGTGATGAAGCGCGCCTCGTCGGAGGCGAGGAACAGCGCGGCGTTGGCGACGTCGTGCGGCTCGATCCAGGGCGTCGGCAGCACGTTCCACCGCAGGTAGTGGTTGCGCACCTCCTCCTCAGTCGCCCCGGGATGGCCGATGAGATTGTCCATGTACTGCTGGCTGGTCACCATGTCGGTGAGCACCACGGTGGGGTCGACCGAGTTGACGCGCACGCTGTACTCGGCCAGCTCGAGCGCGAACGCGCGCACCAGCCCGAGCACGCCGTGCTTGGCCGCGGTGTAGTGCGCGAACTGGCGGTTGGCCCGGTGGCTGAGCACGGAGCCGATGAAGACCATCGCTCCGCTCCGCTGGCTGATCATCTGGGGGCTGACCGCCTTGGCGATCTGCCAGACGCCCTTGAGGTTGACGGCCAGCATCGCGTCCCACTGATCGTCGGTCAGCTCCCAGGCGCTGCCCCAGGAGTCGATGCCGGCGGCGGCCACCAGTATGTCGACCGAGCCAAGCTCGCGGACGGTACTGGCGACCGCCGCGCGCATCGCCTCACCGTCCCTGACGTCCGCCACCAGCGGGAGGCACCGGCGGCCGAAAGACCGAACTGCGCTTGCTGTGTCCTCCAGCTGGCGGGTGCTGCTCGGCTCGTAGGGCACCGTGGGCATCGCCGCGCCGATGTCCAGCGCCGCGATGTCGGCGCCTTCCTCGGCCAGCCGCAACGCGCAGGCGCGGCCGATGCCGCGCGCCGCGCCGGTCACCACGGCCACCCGGCCGGCAATCCGTCCCGCGGTCATGACGACGTTCCCGCGTGGAGCCGGCAGGCCGCATTGGCGGCGTCGAGGGCGTCGTCGCGGTAGTCCTCCACGACCTCGCACGTGTGCTTGTGGTAGATCAGCCCGTCGTCGTTGACCCAGTACACGTCGACGCCGAACTCCCGGCACTTGCGCCCCTCGGCCCGGATCGTGTAGCTCGCGGTGGTCTCGCTGACGATGACGTCGCCATGAGCCGCGCGGAAGGTGCGGGTCAGCACGTAGTCGTCGAGGCTGTCGAACCACTCGGCCGGGTGGTCGTGCACCTCCTTCGGGGTGAGCACCCGGCTGCCGAACTTGGTCCGGGCCTCGGGCGCATACAGCGCCGCCACACCGGCCGTGTCATGGGCCTGATAAAGCCGCTCGACGTTCCGCACCCAGGCCTCCGGGTCCGCCACTGCCATTTGACGTCCTTCCTCTCGGTGTTTATTGCCAGTTCGTGTTCGTTGCGAGCCTCAGCCGCCGTCGCCCGCCATTGCTAGGCCGAGCGCGGCGGCGTAACGGTGGCCGGGCGACGGGCCGGGCAGTGTGGCACCGACGTTGCCCCGGCCGGCCGCCACACCGTCCGGGAGCGAACGCAGCAGCACCCCGAGCAGCTCCTCGTCGGCGGCCGGGCCGCCAACGATCAGGATCTGCTCCGGCCGCGTTTCGTGTCCGGCCAGGGCGCGCCGCAGGTTCACCGCGATCACGGCCTGCTTCAGCCGGAGCCGGACGGCCCGCCACTCCGCCGGGCTGCGGCCGCGGTCGAACGACAGCAGCCCTGCCGGGCCCATCACCGCGAGCGTGCCCGCCGCCGAGGGCGGAGCAGAACGACTGAGGAACCCATGGGTGCCGTCCTCGGCCTCAAACCGCTGGCCGCCGTCCACGCGCAGGGACGGGCCCCGCTTGATCCACTCCGCCGCGGCGCGGGATGCGCCGAGCGTTTCGGCGATCGCGGCGGTGAGGAGGTCGCCCGCCCCCGCCGCCACGACCTCGGCATCCGGGGTGATGACGTCGATCGTGCCCGCGCCAAGGTCCACCACGACGGCGTCCGGCCGGGCGCCGGGGGTGGTGAGCGCCCCGCGGCGTGCGGCGGCCGGCTCGGTCCCGGCGATGCTCACCGGGCAGCCGAGCAGCTCGGCCAGCTGGCCCGCGTGGTCGGTGCCGGCCTCCATGCGGTCCAGCGACGCGGCCACGACCGACCGGCCCAGGCTGCCCTGCCGCGCCGTCGCCACGTCGGCCACGGCGGCCAGGTCCACCGCGAACAGGTCGTCCACCCCGGCCGCAATAGGGTCGTGGGGCCCACGCTGTTCCTCTAGCAGCAGCGCGGGTCCCACCACACTGCTGAGGGGGGCCGGGTTGGCGTCGGCGTAGGCACCGGTGCCGTAGCCGGTGACCGCACCGACCGGCCAGCCGGCCAGCAGAGCGCAGGCTTCGCGCAGCGGGATCCGCTCCCCGCGCGCCTCGATCCACGGCTCCGCGCGTGGGCGGGAGCCCGGCTCGGCCGCCGATTCGGCGAGGCCGATCACCGCGTTCGAGTAGTCCACCAGGGAGCGGCTCAGGGTGATCGCGTCGGCGGCCTCGGCGTCGCCTAGCGCGAACGCCGCGGCGAGCGCGACCGGGTCGGTGAGCAGCGTCAGCGGCTGCCCCGGCGCCCTGACCTCGACCGCTATCAGCGGGCACGCCGCCACCCCGGACACGTCGACCTGGTCGATCACGGGCACGCGGGAGTCGATGCGGTTGGCGATCAGCACCCCCTCGTCGCTCGCCACGAGCACCGCCTCGATCGGCACCCCGGCTCCGGCCAGGCCGCGCAGCAGCTCCGCGGCCGAGGCGTAGCCGAGCCCCGGCGGGACCACGGCGACGAACGGGGGCGCCGTCGGCGGATTCTGCGGCGCGCTGTCGAGCCACAGCGGGACCCCGACGCAGCTCCCGCTGCCGCCGGGGGTCGCAACGCCGGCGGCGAGCAGCCGCAGCCGTCCGGTCGACGGCGGGATCGCAGGAACGGTCAGCGTGGTCGTGTCCACCGCCCGCAGGGGCGCGATCCTGGCCTCGTCCACCCGCCAGCCGTGACGGCGCTCGAGCCTGCGGACCAGCGCGGCGGCGCCGCGCAGCGACTCGGCCGACCCCTTACGTCCCCTCGTCGGCAGCCGGTCCACGCCGAGCAGTCGGCCGTCGGCCAGCACGGCGACCTCCGTGGTCGCATTGCCGACATCCACTCCCGCGATGATCGGCACCCGATAAGCCCGTCATGCGCAGAGCCCTCGGCGGGCGTATACCTCCGCCGCCTCCGCGAGCAGCGCGGCGCAGCGCGGCAGCCCGCGCCCCTCAAGGTCGCTGGCGAGCTCGGCCAGCCGCTCGGGCGTGGACCGGCCCGGTCGCAGTGCGTCGTAGATCGCCAGGACCTCCTCGTCGGGGAGGCGAGTCAGCTCGGCGGCGCGGCGCAGGTTCTCCGCGAGCTGCGGGTTCGCGTGCGCGGCCGCAATGTCCGCCTGCCGCTCCAGGGTCTCGGGATGGATCCGCAGGTCCGAGACACCGAGCTCGCCGCGGCGGACCGCTTCGAGCGTCAGCTCGCCGGTCTCCCGCCCGGACAGCGCACGCACCACCGGATCGCCGGTCATCGCAGCCCCTCCTGGGACAGTTCCTCTGGCACCGCACCGGGTTTGACCCAGGCGCGTTCCAGCTCCATCAAGGCGATCACGGTGGTGTGGTACCTGGCCTCGATGGCCTCGTCGCTGTACGGGTTGCGGGCCGCATCCGGGGTGCCGCCACTGGCGTGGCGCGCGGCGTTCGCGCCGAGCAGGCGGTACAGCTCGGGGGTGACGCTCGGGGCCACCGAGTACAGCTCCAGATTGGCGAGCGGGGCGAGGTCCCGGCGGTGGATCAGGGCGGTTCCCTTGCCCTGCAGCCCGATCCCGATGCCCGACCCGGCCAGCCTCGCGGCGGCGAGCCCGATGCGGCCGAGGTCCACCGTGTCGTTGAACCGGACCAGCCGGCCGACGCAGCCTTCTTCCTCCAGCCCGGCCAGCAGTTCGGCCAGCACGTCCGGGACGGTCATGCCCGACAGGCAGCGCCAAACGTCCCGCCCGACCGCGGGCGACACCCCGATCACCACGTCGCGCGGGTCCTGGCCCGGGTGCGCTGGGCCGGCCTCGAGCAGCGACGTCGCGTAGCTGGCCTGCTGCGCCCGCAGGTCGTCGACGCCGCGTTCCTGGCGGATGGCGTCGATTTCCCGAAGCCGCTGCGGCGGCGGCTCGTATCCGGTGCCCGGGCCCGCATAGTCGTTCGGGTCGGTGATCAGGGACAGCACGCCGAGGTTCTCGTCGAAGATGGCCGAGGTCTGCAGGTAATCCCCGGCGAGCCGGGCACGGGTCATGGCCATGATCCGCTCCGCCTCGTTCTCGTACCCGGTCTCGTCCAGCGCGGCGACCACATCCAGGACGGTCAGCCCGCCCTCGCGGATCGCGTGCGCGGCGTTGAGCACGGCCAGCGTGTCGGTCTCGCCCAGGTCCTTCGAGCCCGCAGCGTCAATGGCCCGCTCGACGTGCTCGTCGGTGAAGTCGACCAGACCGAGGTGACGGTACACAGACTGGCACGCCTGCGCCGCGTTCTGGCGGAGGGCCTTGATCCGTTCCGGCGGCACGGTCCGCAGCCCGCCGTCGACCCCCCAGTCCCGCTGCATGGCCAGGAAATCGTCGATGTCCTCGGCATTGAAGTTGCTCGGCCCGAACATGTTGTCGTACCGCTGGATGCTGCCGAAGCCGCTGAACATGAAGTCGGAACCGGCCAGAACGATCGGCAGCGTCCGGGACGTGCGGCGCATCTCCGACTCGCTCATCAGCGCGTCATTGCCGGAGCAGGACTCCAGGTTGCGCATCATGACCATGAGGTTCTCGGCCATCAGCTCGCGCAGCCCGCGCGGCACCGAAGCGGCCACGCTCGCCCCGTCGATGCCGCCGTTCTGGACTCCCTGGGCGCCGACCGCGCGGGCCAGCGCGACACAGCGCGCCTCCAGGTACAGCATCGACCTGCCCTCGGCACCCGCCATGAGCACTTCGGCACCCGCGCCGGACGACACCCGCATCTTCATCCCCCGGGACGCGTACGCCGAGGTCAGGAATGCCTTCGACCACGGGGTGTCGTCCCCGTCCACGAACACCTGCTCGGTGCCGTAGAGGGAGACGGTCTCCGCATATGACGTCAGCCCCCGCATGCCCAGCTCGAGCTCGAGCGCCTCCTCGACCGAGCACTGGAACAGCACGCCCTGCGCCCCGACCGCCGCGCCGATCAGGCAGGCGACAGCGTTGCTCGGCGCGTCGGCCAGCACCGGCACCGTGGTCTCGATTTCGCGGAACCCGAACGCGGCAGCGGTGGCGGAGTCGGCCGCGAGCAGCAGCGGGTCGTCCAGGCGGTTGGTGACGTGGGCCTGGTTGCTCGGCGTGCGGCGGGCCCGCAGCTTGGTCATGGCCTGCATCAGCTCGGGGGGCCGCAGCAAGGCGAGCACCCGGGCGAGCTTGGCCGGGGTGGCGCCGGCCGACAGCCGCACGATCTCGGCCCGCGGCACGTCCGGGGTGACCAGGCGGCGCGCGAACTCCACGTCGGACAGCCCCATGGCCTCGTCGGCCGCTTCCAGGTCAAGGCCGTGCCTGGCGATGTAGGCGTCGATCGCGTCGAAGTTGTCCTCTGCGACGCCGTCCAGTTCCACAACCCGGCCGCCGGAGATCACCAGCCCCGGCTCCGGATCGTGCGGGGAGCGCAGCGCGATCAGCCCGAGCGCGGGCTCCTCCTTGGCGAAGCCGTCCAGGTTCACCCGCTGGGCGTCCATGAACCGCACCCGGCCCACCGGCCGGTCGGCGGTGTTCATCGAGGCCTCATCGCCCGGGCCAGTCTGCGCTGTCATCGGCACCTCCGGTCAGATCGCGGTCTGGGACCGCAGCTCGATCAGCCGGCCGCGGGCACGCGCGGGGCGGGCGACGCCGCCCTGTCCCGGGGTGCGCACCACGATCCTGGTGCGGTCGGCGCGGAACAGGTCGTGGGAGAACTCGATCGGCTCATCCGCGCCGTCGGTGGTGGTGCGGCTGATAGACAGCAGCGGCGCACCCGGCGCGACGTCGAGGACCATCGCCTCGTCCGGAGACGCGGCGACCACCTCGATGCGCTCCACCGCTTCCTTGGGCCGGGTGCCGAAGTGTTCTTCGAGCAGGTCATACACGGACCCGCCCAGCGGGAGCTCCAGCAGGCCGGGGAAGCGGTCGGCGGGAAGCATGGCCTGCTCGACGGAGATCGGGCTGCCGTCGGCGAGCCGGATCCGCACCAGGTCGATCACCAGGTCGCCCGGGCGCAGCCGGAGCGCCTGGGCGGCCGACTCGCTCGCCCCGGACATCCGGGCGCTCAGCACCCGGGTGCCGGCCACGACCCCCTGGCTGCGCAGCCACGCGGGCACGCCGACTACCCGGGACAGGTCCCGCTCGATCTTCCCCTTGCTGACGAACGTGCCGCCGCCGCGGCCCGGCACCCGGCGCACCATGCCGCTTTCCTCGAGCACTGCGAGGGCCTGGCGCAGCGTCGTCCTGCTCACACCCAGTTCCGTGGCGAGCTCCCGCTCTGCGCCGAGTCGCTGGCCGGGCCGCAGGTCGCCGGTTGCGATCTGGTCGGCGAGGACGCGGCGCACGTCTTCGGAGGCGCGGGCGCTGCTCATTGGCGCGCCTCCGGCACGGTATTCATTGGCGCGCCTCCGCCACGACGCTCACTACCCTTCCAGGGCCGCGAGCGACTCGGGCAGGACCTGGCCGCCGTCGACGACGATGGTCTGCCCGGTGATGTACCCGGCCTCGTCGCTGGCCAGGAACAGGGCCGTGTACCCGATGTCGTCCACCGTGCCGAGCCGCCGCAGCGGCACCGACGCGGTCATCTGGGCCATGTAGTCATCGCCGAGATCTGCAAGGCCCTCGGTGATGATGTTGCCCGGCATCACGGCGTTGATCGTGATGCGGCTGGCCGCGAGCTCGATCGCCGCGGTGCGCATGAAGCCGAGCTGGCCGGCCTTGCTGGCCCCATAGTGACACCAGCCGGGGAACCCGGTGATCGGCCCGGTGATCGACGAGGTGAGGACGACCCTGCCGTGGCCGGAGGCCGCGAGGGCGGGCAGGCACGCCTGCACCGACAGGATGCTGCCCTTCAGGTTGGTGCCGATGACCTCGTCGATGTCGGCCTCGGTCATGTCGGCCAGCCTGGCTTCGGGGAAGACCCCGGCGTTGGCGCACAGCACGTCGATGCCGCCCAGCCGGTCGGCCGCCGCCTGCGCCATCCGGTCGCAGTCATCCCGCCGGGCCACGTCGGCGAGCAGATAGGACACCTCGGCGCCGCCAGCGGCCAGCTCGGCCACGCTCGCCTTCGCGGCCTCCTCGTCGCGCCCGGTGATCAGGATCCGGGCGCCGCTCCGGGCGAACACCGCGGCGATTCCCTTGCCGATGCCGCGGGTCGCACCGGTGACCACCACGGCCCGGCCCTCGATCGATGTGAACATGCTCGCTATCCCTTCACTCTGCCGGGCGGCCGCTAGCCGGCCCGGCTGAGGTACGTCTCGGCCAGATCGCAGCTGTCCCGGGTGTAGCCGGCTCCGAGTTGCTGCGCGATGTCCACCGCCCGGTGCGAGCCGATCCACGCGACCAGCAGCAGGCGCCGGAACAGGATGAAGGTCCAGATCTCCGCTTCGTCCGCCGCGGAGAGGTCCGCCTCCCGGCGATAGCCGGTCAGCCACGCGTCGATCAGCCCGGGGACCTGAGGTTCATGCTCGAAGAAGCTCACCGACGTCCCGACGTCGTACAGGTACCAGCCGAACCCGGAGTCGTCGAAGTCGATCACGCTCACCCGCCCGCCGTCGTCGACGAGCAGGTTGGCCAGCCGGGTGTCGGCGTGGATCAGCCCGTAGCGGTCCGGTCCGGTGCCGAACGCGGCCAGCCGGGCCTGCAACGCGGCGTCGAGCCGGCCCAGCACCTCACGTTCCTCGGTGCCCACCCCGATCCCGTCCTGCCACCGCCCCCAGCGCGCCACGGAGCCGAACGCCTCGTCGTACCCCCAGACGAACCTCGTGAAATCCGCCGGGCGCGCCCACTGCCTGGCGTGCCGGTGCATCCGCGCGGTGATCTCGCCAAGCTCGGCGAAATGCTCGATCGAGTCGTCGACCGGCTCGGTCCCGGGCAGGAACTCAAACCGCACACAGCTGCGCTGTTCACCGCCCACCCCGCCCGCCATACCAGCCTCGTCGGTCACCGTCACAACCCGGCGGCCATCGGTGGCGGCGAGCACCCGCGGCGTGCGCACCCCGGCTTCGGCCCGCAGCGCATCCATCCAGGTCAGCTCCGACGCGATCTCCGCGTCGCTGTGATAGCCGAGCCGGTGCACCCGGAGAACGGAACGGCCGGCATCGGGATCCTCGACGAGGTAAGTCGCGTTCTCCGAGACATTGAGCAGCCGGACCTCGGTCCCGGGATGACAGCCGTAGGCGGCGAGCGCCCGCTGCGCGCACCGGGTGACCCGGTCCAGTACGTCCCCGCCGCCCGACAGGTCGTGAAGTTCCATGTTGGACATCATGCCTGCTTGCGGCCTTTTATCGCTCCCAGGACAGCAGCGATCTCCTGCTGGGCCCGCAGCACGTCGGATGTGGCGCCGCTCATGTAGATGCGCCCGGCGACCCCGATCATGGACACGTCCACCAGCGTGATCCCGGGCGCAACCCGCTCGGCCTCGTTCGCGGCGACGGCGGAGAACAGCGCGGGCGTCACCTCGCACACGAGCAGGGTGTCGCCGGGGATCACCATGGACCCGCCGCGGTTGCGGTTGATGATCACCGCCTGCCGGTCCGTGACGTCCTCGATGACGTCGGAGAACAGGATCTCCGGGCGAAGCTGGTCCGAGGCGTCGGCACGCAGCCCGGCCAGGATCGCCTGCCCGGCCCGCTCGACGTCGGCGAGGTCGGGGCCGTGCACCTCGAGCACGCCGAACTGGCGCTCCACGTACAGGATCCCTGGCTCGACGGTCGGCACCGCGCGCAGGGCCAGGTCGGTGACCCGCTCGATCGCGAGCGCTGGAGCCACCTCGACGATCAGCGAGTGCTCACCCTCGAACGGCGGATAGCCCCTGGCCCGGGTGGGCGTGCCCAGATATGCGGCGAACTGCCGTTGCAGATCGCGGACGAGCAGGTAGACGCGCAGTTCCGGGGACGAGGGTCCCGCGCGGCCCCCGGGCGCTGGTGACGCCACGCCTACTCGCTGCGGATCGTGAAGTGCTTGCCGAGTTCGGTGTGCGGCCGCGGGATGACGTGCACGGACACCAGCTCACCGACGCTGGTCGCGGTCTCCGCGCCGGCCTCGGTGGCGGCCTTGACCGCTCCCACGTCCCCGATGATCGTGACGGCCACCAGACCGTCCCCGACCTGGTCGCGGCCCACGATCGTCACGTTCGCCGCCTTCACCATCGCGTCGGCCGCGGCGAGCGCGGCCACGTACCCCTTCGTCTCGATCATGCCAATCGCGTTGTCAGCCATTAGCTGCCTCTCTTCTTCTTCGGGCTTGCCTGGGGTTTGTCGCCGGACTGCTCGTCGATCGAGCCGATGATGAGGGCGTCGACCGGTGGCGGACGCCCGGGAAACCAGGCCGCCGCCACCGAGCCCTGCGCGACCAGCACCCGTTCGCCCACCCCGCTGCCGAGCACGTCGAACGCCACCAGCCGCTGCCCGGACCCCTCCGCCTCGACCTCGAGGAAGGCACCGTTCGGGATCTCCGCCAGCCGGCGGGTGGACCACACGTTTCCCACCACCGTCGCGGTAAGCATCAGCGCTCCCTCTCGATCTCGACCCCCGCGGCCCGGGCACGGTCTCGGGCCAGCGGAGTCAGCACGGCACGGCGGCCGAGCACCAGCCGGGCGCCGGCCTTGGCCGCCTCCGCGACCATGGCCTCGGTCACCGCGCCCTTTTCCGCGCGGTGGGCCGGCTGCGCGGATCCCGGCAGGGCCGCGGGTGCCAGCCGGAACCGGAGCCTGCCCGACCGCAGCTCGTCCCGGTGCTTGGGGTTCTCGAACAGGTGCAGCAGGCGCCGAACGAACGCGCCGAGGTCGGCGTCCGTGCGCAGCCCGACGGTCTGCACCGACTGCGCGTCCTCGCTGACCGGATACGCAAGGCCCGGCTGCGCTGGTGCTGCATGCACCGGGACAGGCTGCGGAGCCGGAACGGGCCGCCCCGGGCCGGGCTGCGCAGCGGCGGGTCGTGCCGCGGTGGGGGGCGCCGGGGCGGGCTGCAT
Source organism: uncultured Actinomycetota bacterium (assembly GCA_963833885.1). Taxonomy (GTDB): domain Bacteria; phylum Actinomycetota; class Actinomycetes; order Streptosporangiales; family Streptosporangiaceae; genus JASHPR01. The sequence continues at coordinate 147,480 of CAWHZU010000003.1, forward strand.
CGCGGTGGGCTGGGTCGGCCCGGGCGACGCCGCGGCCGGCAGCAACTCGGCCAGCACCTCGCGGATGACCGCGCGGACCGCGTCGGAGTCGGGTCCGGTGAGGCTCACGACAGGCTCCGCAGGGCGTCTTCGGCGGCCTCGGCGGCCTGGCGCACGTCCGCCTCGGAACCGGACAGGTACACCCGGCCGGTCGCGCCGATCATCCGGTAGTCGACGACCTTGATCCTGGCCGCCTTCTCGGCCTCGTTGGCAGCCAGGATCGCGTACGAGGCCGGCTGCATCTCGAGCACGAACAGCGACTCCCCGGCCAGCGCCATCGAGCCGATCTTGTTCCGGTTGATCAGGAAGGCGTGCTGCGGATCCAGCATGGTGATGATCTTCGACGCGAGCACCTGCGGGCGGGTCGCGTCGCGTGCGCTCGTTCCGAGGGATTCCAGCACCGCGGAGCTGGCCGCCCGCACCTCGTCGGTCCCGCCGTGGATCTCCAGGTAGCCGAACTGGCGCTCGACGACCAGGATCCCGGCGCGGACGTTCGCGTGCTTGAGCGCGACGTCGGTGAGCGGCTCGATGTCCAGTCCCGGAGCGATCTCGATGATCTGCGCCGCGACGTTGCTGCGCGGCAGGCTGCCCCGGATCCATGTGGCCAGATAGCACATCGTCTGCGGCTGCAGCCGGTTGAGGAAGATGAACGACCGCAGCTCAGCCACGGGACCCCCCGACGATCTGGCTCAGTTCCTCGACCACCAGCCGCCTGATCTCCTCCCGCAGCGCCGCCATGTCGCCATTGGCCAGCCCGCGGTCCGATCCGCCCGCCCCGCCCGCCCAGCCGCGTCGAATGCCAGCGGAGCGTGTGCCGGGCCCGATCGCGGCGGCCGTGCACTCGGCCTCGGTCATGTTCGACGCGTACGGGTACGGCGGCACCGGCCCGGCCGGCGACTCCCACGGGATGAGCCCGGAGAAGTTGCCGAACGGCTCGGCCGGGTCGCTGTTGTAGGCCAGCCTGGTCCACTGCACGAAGTGCTTCGGCTGCAGGTTCTCCGCCACGGACGAGCCGCCGAAGAAGCCGGTGCCGACCGTCATCGTCGGCGGGAGGTTGGTCTGGATCCCGGAGCTGCCCAGGCTGTTGCCGGCGTTCACCGTGACCCGCAGTACGTCGACGGCGGCGCCGAAATCCATGATCGTGCGCGGGTCGCTGCTGTGAATCGACGCGGAGTGGCCCTTGCCGCCGATCCGCAGCACCGCCCGCGCGGCGTCGATGCCCCGCCGCGCGGTCGGCACCCTGACCAGGCCGAGCACCGGGCACAGCTTCTCGTGCGCGAGCGGCTCCTCGGGGACCACCAGGTCGAAGGGAGCGAGCAGCACCCGGGTGGTGCCCGGGACCCTGATGCCCGCCTCGCCCGCGATCCACGAGGCGTCCTTGCCGACGAAGCGGATGTCGAAGCGGCCACCGGGGAACAGCGCGTCCCGGACCTTCGCGGCCTGCTCCGCGTCCAGCAGGAACGCGCCCTCGCGCTTGAGGTGGCGCAGCAGCGTCGCGGCCGCCGGCTCCTCCACGATCAGCACCGATTCGTTGGTGCACAGGATCGAGTTGTCGAAGCTCTTGCTGTCCACGATCCGCTTGGCCGCCTTGGCCAGGTCGGCGCTGGCGTCCACGAGCACCGGCACGTTGCCGGGGCCGACGCCGATCGCCGGGGTGCCCGACGTGTACGCGGCGCGCACCACGGGGACGCCGCCGGTGGCGACGATCACCTGCGTGCGCTCGTCGGTCATCAGCGCGTTGATCAGCGGCACCGACGGCTCGTCCACTACCTGGATGACCCCGTCGGGCGCGCCGGCCGCGACCGCGGCGTCGGCGAGCGTCCTGGCGGCGTCGGCGCAGCACTCGCGGGCCAGCGGGTGCGGGCTGATGATGACGACGGACCGGGTCATCAGCGCCAGCAGCGCTTTGAAGAACACCGTCGCGACCGGGTTGGTCGACGGGGTGAGCGCGAGCACCACCCCGGCCGGCCGCGGCAGCTCGACCATCTTCGCGGCCGGGTCGAACCGGGGGGTCACGTAGTCGTGCCCCGCGTACGTCTCGACCAGCCCGGTGCTGCATGCGACGTTCTTGAGCACCTTGTGGTCGGCCACGCCGAACCCGGTCTCGCGCACCGCCCACTCGGCGTACTCCCGGGCCTTGGCCGCGCCCGCCTGCGCCGCTGCGTGCACCACCCGGTCCACGGCCGCCTTGTCGTAGCGCGCGTACGCCCGTGCGGCCCACTCGGCGCGCTGCAGCATCGCCCGCGCCCTGGGCACCCCGGCGGGGTCGGTGATCAGGTCGATCGTGATCTCGCTCATCGGACGTTCCTGCCTGAGCGGGCGTCGGCCGCGGCCTTGCCGATGGCCACCTCGACGCGGTCCAGCAGTTCCTCGGACAGCGAGGGGGTCATCAGCACCCCTGGCTTGAACTGAAGGACGCGCGGATCGAGTGTGGAGAAGATCGCCCACACCCCGTTCTCGTAGAGCCGCTTCATGACGAACTTGGCGCCCTGCGGGTGGTCGAACTCGAGCCCCATCACGAGACCGTCCTGGCGGATGCCGGTGAACCAGTCCGGGTACAGGCCCTGGATCCGGCGCAGCCCCTGGCCGATCAGGTCGGCGATGTAGTGCACCATCGACCGGATCTCCGGGCGGCAGGTGATCTCCAGGGTCTTCAGCGCGGCTACGCAGCCCAGCTCGGCACCGCCGAAGGTGGACATGTGGCCGAAGCCGTCCTCGGTCAGCCAGCCGGCCGCCTGCTCGCTCACCAGCACGGCGCTGATCGGGTACATGCCGCCGGAGATGCCCTTGCCGGTGACCAGCATGTCCGGCGCGACGCCGTGCTTGGTGATCGCCCACAGCTCCCCGGTCCGCATCAGCCCGGTCTGCACCTCGTCGGCGATGTACAGCGCGCCGTGGCGCTCGCACAGCCGCTTGATCGCGGCCAGGTAGCCGGGGGCCGGCAACGGGAAGCCGTAGGTCGCCGGGATCGTCTCCATGATCACCGCCGCGACGTCGTTGCCGCGCAGCGCTTCCTCCATCGCGCCGAGATCATTGAACGGGACGTGCACAAATTCCTCTGGCTGGTCCGCGAGGAACAGCGCCGCGAACCGCTCGTCGCCGGTGGCGACGGCCAGGCCGGTATGCCCGTGGTAGGCCTTGGCGATAGAGACGATCTTGCGCCGCTTGGTCGTGTGCCTGGCGGTCTTCAGCGCGATGTCGATCGCCTCGGCGCCGCCGCTGCCGTACACCACCTTGGTCAGTCCGGCCGGGGCGGTGGAGACCAGCGCCTCGGCCAGGGCGGTGCGGGCCAGCGACGGGAAGTGGTGGTTGCCGATGTCGAAGTGCTGCATGGCCGCGGTCACCGCCGCCGTCACCTCGGGATTGCGGTGCCCCAGGTTGTAGGTGCCGCCGTTGAGGTGCACGTCGATGAGCCGCTTGCCCTCGACGTCGTAGATGAAGTAGTCCTCGCGCCGGTCGATGACCAGCGGGACGCCCGACTCGATCCAGAACTGGGTCTTGTCCGGGTTCCAGAACTGCTTCGACTTGGCGAGCATCTCGCCCTTGGACGCGAAGGTGATGAGCTCTTCAGCCACAGCCACCTCCGTACGGCCTACTTCGGGTTCAACCAAATAGCATTCTGTGTGAACCGTTTAGTGTCAAGAGGTCACGCATGGGCCGCATCGCGTAGACCAGAACACTTGCCCACGATCCTCGGTCGATCACTCCACAGAGCGAACAACCAGCAACAACCAGGGAACGACCGGGGAACGCGTGGCTTCCGGCCGGTGAGCGTCCGGTCTATCCTCAACTCCGAGCCGGACCTAAGAGGTCAACTCAAAGCAGACCAGATGCAAAGGGGTGGATCGTGAGCACGTCCGGGATCCCAGCCAGCCGCGACGGTTTCGCCCGGTGGTGCGAGGCCGAGGGCATCCATACCGTGGTCGCGGGCGCTGCCGACACGCACGGAATCTGGCGCGGCAAGCGGCTTGGCGTGGCCGACTTCCTGGCCAAGATCGACCACGGCATCCCGTTCAGCGATGTGGTCCTCGTCCTCACCCACTCCGAGGACACCGACGAGGGGCAGGAACTGGTCGAGCCGCCGGACGGGGCGGCGTACCCGCTGTATTTCCCCCGCAAGGAGCACGGCTTTCCGGACATCTTCGTCAAGCCGGACCTGGGCACGACGCGGCGGCTGCCGTGGCATCCGGGCACGGTCGGCGTGCTCGGCGACTATCACCTCCCCAATGGCGAGCCGGTGCCGCTCGACCCGAGGATCCTGCTCCGGCGCATGATCGACCGGGCCCGTTCGCACGGTTTCGAGCCGAAGATCGGGATCGAGTACGAGTTCTACGTCTTCCGCGGTGATCTCGCCGCGCTGAGGGACTCCGGCTGGCGGCTGGAGCCGATCCGGACGAGGCCCTACACCTACGGCGTCTACGGCGGCAGCCTGGACGAGGACCTGATCGCCACCATCCGGCACCAGCTCGCCGAGGCCGGGATCCAGATCGAGGCCTGCAACCCGGAAACCGGTCCGGGGCAATTCGAGCTGAACATCCACTACGACGACGCCCTCAAGGCGGCCGACGACGGCTTCGTGTACAAGAACGGGATCAAGGAAATCGTGGCCGGGCGCGGGATGATGGCCTCGTTCATGGCCAAGCCCCGCCGGGACTGGGCCGGGTCGTCGTGCCACATCCATCAGTCACTCTGGGAAGCGGGCACCGGAGCGAACGCGTTCTTCGCCCGCGACGGCGGCGACGAGCTGTCCGAGCTGGGGCAGCACTACGCGGGCGGGCTGCTGTCCACCATGCGGGAGTTCACCGCGCTGTTCGCGCCGACGCCGAACTCCTACAAGCGGTTTGCCCCGTACTCATGGGCGGGCACGAGCGTCAGCTGGAGCTATGACAACCGGTCGACCGGGATCCGGGCGATCACGGAGCACCAGGAGGCCACGCGGCTCGAGCACCGGCTGCCCGGAGCCGACACCAACCCGTACATCGTGATCGCCTCCTGCCTGGCCGCGGGCCTGCACGGGATCGAGCAGAAGATCCGGCCGCCCGCGGTCTACGAGGGCGACGCCTACGCCACCGACCAGCTCGAGGTCGTTCCCGAGTCGCTCGAGGAGGCGCTCGACCTGCTGGAGGGCAGCCAGGTTGCGCGCGAGATGCTCGGCGAGGACTTCGTCCAGCACTACGTCCTGATGAAGCGGTTCGAGGCGGACAAGTACCGGCAGCAGGTGTCGGAGTGGGAGGTCCGCCGCTACGCCGAGATGGCCTGACCTCGTCCATGGGCAGCCTGCCCCTCCCAGGGGCTCATCGGTCAGCTTGGCCCGGAAGGCAGCCCGCCCGCCAGCCTTGACCCCCGAAGGTAAAGGTATGACACTTAGACCAAAGGCCTGTTGGGAACGGGCTTTTGGGCGTGCTGGAAAGCGGGCCTGTTGTGAGGCGGGCTGTTGGGAGGCGGCATGGCTGCAGCCGCGGATGTCGAGTTCGGGTGCGTGGTAGCCGCGGCCGGGGCTCCCGACGCGAGCGACCGTGACCTGTACCGCGGCATGCTGGCCGACTGCGAGCTCTACGCGCAGCTGGGTTACGACACGGCCTGGGTGCTGGAGCACCACTTCAGCGACTACTTCCCGACGCCGGATCCGGCACTGCTCATCGCCCACCTGGCCGGGCGGTACCCGGAGCTGAGCTACGGGGCGTGCGTGATCGTCACCCCGTGGCACCACCCGCTGCGGCTGGCGGGCCAGATCGCGATGCTGACCGAGTTCACCGACCGGCCGCTGCATCTTGGCCTCGGGCGCGGCACCGCGAAGCTGGAGTTCGACGCGTTCGGCCTGGACATGGGGGAGGCGAGGCAGCGGTTCGCCGAGACGTGGGAGATCCTGCGGCTCGGGATGACCGGCGAGCCGTTCAGCTACCCTGGCAAGCTCAGGCCGGTCACGCAGCCGGTCCGGATCCGGCCCGAGCCGCAGACCGGGCAGCTGCATTTCTACGGCGCCATCGGCAGCCCGGACAGCGCCGCCATCATGGCCAGGCTCGGGCTTGCGCCGTTGTGCAACACGATCGGCGACATCCAGCAGCAGGCCGACACGCTGCGGGCCTGGGCGGCGGCGGCCGTCGAAGCTGGCCATAGTACGGCGGGAGCCGCGTTCCCGATCATGATCGACTGCATCGTCGCGGACACCGACGAGGAGGCGATCAGCGAGGCCTGCAGGTACAAGCCGCGCTTCATGCAGGCGCAGATCGATCACTACGCCCCGCACGCCACGGACTGGGTGAACACGCCGGGATACGCGGCGTGGCAGCGGATCTTCGCGGGGATGGAGCGGCGGACCCGCCCCGAGGGCATCGTGCCGTGGTGCGAGTGGCAGCTGGTCGGCTCGCCCGAAACGGTCCGGCGCAAGCTCCAGGCCTATCTCGACATCGGCTTCAACCACATCATCCTGCATTTCGCCACGCCCGGAATCCCGGTCGCCGTCCGGCACAAGTGGGCGACCCGTTTTGCCAATGACGTGGCACCGCACATCAGCTCGCGCCTGGCCGGCGCGGTGACCCGAGAGGGATAGCCCATGACACAGCAGGTGCGCGTCAACGATGTCACGTTCTCGGTGGAGACAGCGGGAAGCGGGCGGCCGATCGTCCTCATCCACGGCTGGACCATGAGCGGCCGGTTCTTCCAGCGCCAGGTGCCCGAGCTGTCCGAGAGCTTCCAGGTGATCGTCCCGGACCTGCGCGGGCACGGCGCCTCGGAGAAGGTGCTGAGCGGCCACACCGTGCCGCAGTACGCGGCCGACCTGCATGCGATCCTGGCCGAGCTGTCGGTCGAGCGCCCGGTGCTGGTCGGCTGGTCGATGGGCGCGATGGTCGGCTATGAGTACCTCAGCGCGTACGGCAAGGACGCCGTCGCCGGGCTGGTCGTCGTCGACCAGCCGCCGTCGGATTTCGCCTGGGACGACTACGAGTTCGGCGTGTTCACGATGAACGACCTGCGGGACACGAACGTGCAGCTGCAACAGGACCAGGCCGAGGTTGTGGGCGAGTTCAGCCAGCTCATGCTCCATGACCCGGACCCCGAGGCGCTGAAGTGGATGACCGCCGAGATCCTCCAGGTCCCGCCGGTGATCGGCAGCACGATCCTGCTCGACCAGACGCTGCGCGACTACCGCGAGTTCCTGCCGAAGATCGACGTCCCGACGCTGGTCCTGTTCGGTGAGGACGACAAGCTCACCAGCCCGCGGGCGGGTGCGTACATCGCCGAGCGCGTCCCCGGCGCCCGGCTGCAGACCTTCCCGGCGTCCAGCCACTGTCCGTTCTGGGAGGAGAGCCGGGCCTTCAACGAGGCGGTCGCTGCGTTCGCCGCGGGACTGCACTGACCTCGACCAGCCGCGCGGCGGGGCTGGCAGCCGGAGGAACGGAGCGGGCATGCAGGGTCTGGACGGCCAGGTGGCCATCGTCACCGGGGGCGCGCAGGGAATCGGTTTCGGCATCGCGACCGTCCTGCGGGCCGAAGGCGCGAACGTCGTCGTCGCCGACGTGGACGAGGCTGCGGCAAAGGCCGCCGCATCGGCCCTGAGCAAGGACGGTGAGCACGCGCTTGCCGTGCACACCGACGTGACCGACCGGGATTCGGTCGCGCGCATGGCGGCCGCTGCTGTGCAGCGGTGGGGCCGGATCGACATCCTGGCCGCAAACGCTGGTATATATCCGGCAGTCCCGCTCCGGGACCTCGATCCCGGAGTGTGGGACCAGGTCATGGCGGTCAACGCCAGGGGAGCGCTGTTCGCGATTCAGGCCTGCCTGCCGCAAATGACCGGGCAGGGCTACGGCCGCATCGTCCTGACGTCGTCGATCACTGGCCCGCTGGTCGCTGCGCCGGAATTTGGCCACTACGCGGCGTCCAAGGCCGCGATGCTCGGCCTGATGCGAGCCGCGGCCCTCGAGGTCATCCGCGACGGCATCACGATCAACGCCGTCATGCCCGGCAACATCCGCACCGAGGGGTTCACTGAGAAGACGGCTCCAGAGCACCAGGCGCGGATGCTGGAGCACATCCCGCTCGGGGTGCTCGGCGAGCCAGAGGATGTCGGATGGGCGGTCCGTTATCTGGCCGCTCGCGAGGCTCGCTATGTTACGGGTCAGACGCTGGTCATCGACGGCGGCCAGGTCCTGCCCGAATGAGCGGGGCCGCCGGGCCTGCCGGGGCCCGCGGCAGCGGCGAAAGGGGCGCGTGTCATGGATCTGAGGGCCTTCACCGAGCCGCAGCAGGGCGCCACGTTTGCCCAGCTGCTGGCCGTCGCGCAGCGTGCCGAGCAGCTCGGTTACAGCGGCTTTTTCCGGTCCGACCATTACCTGCACATCGGCGGGGAGCCGCGGCCCGCCGTGACCGACGCGTGGGTCACGCTGGGCGCGCTGGCCGTGCAGACCAGCACCATCCGCCTCGGCACGCTGATGAGCTCGGCCACGTTCCGGCTCCCCGGGCCGCTCGCGGTAGCGACCGCGCAGGTCGACGTCATGAGCGGCGGGCGGCTGGAAATCGGGATCGGCAGCGGCTGGTACGAGCGCGAGCACCAGGCCCTGGGCATCCCGTTTCCCGACCTGAAGGAGCGGTTCGACCGGTTCACCGAGCAGCTCGAGATCCTGCACGGCCTGTGGACCACGCCGGAGGGCAGCAACTTCGACTACGACGGCCAGTACTACCAGCTCGAGCAGTGCCCGGTGATGTTCCGGCCGGTCCAGGAGCCGCATCCGCCGATCCTCATCGGCGGCTACGGCGCGCGGCGCACCCCGGCGCTGGCCGCCAAGTTCGCGGCCGAATTCAACGTGCCGGCCGCCACACTCGGCCCGACGGCCGAGCAGTACGCCCGGGTCGACGCGGCGTGCGAGGCGATCGGCAGGGATCCCGGCTCGCTGATCAAGTCGGTGTGGGTGACGGTCTGCATCGGCCGCGACGAGACAGAGTTCAACTTGCGGGCGGCCGCGATCGGGCGCGACCCTGCGGAGATCAGGGAGCACGGCCTGGCCGGGGTTCCCTCGGAGGCCAAGGCCACCCTCGGCCGGTTCAAGGAGATCGGCGTCAGCCGCGTCTACCTGCAGTTCCTCGACGTAGACGACCTGGACCACCTCGACCTCGCGATCGAGGTACTCGGTGACGCGTAGCGGCCAGGATCGGCGCTCCTTTGTCGCCCGTGGTCATGGCGCATCGCGTGGTCACGTTGCTCGCCCGATCGGTTCCCCCAGCACGAGCAGGTCATCACCGGCCTTAGCCGTCCACGGTTACATGGACCAACACGGCATGACCCTGCCGGGTGGCGTACTCGCGCGCCCGTCGGTTGAGCGTGGCGCTCTTTACCCTGGTCTCGCAGCGTCGCCAGCCTGAGCCCGCCCGATGCGTATCGAGTGCTGCACACCGCCCTCGCCGCCGGTCCTCTGAGCTGCACGTGCTCGCGCACCCTGCCCGATGTCCGTTTTGCCCGTTTTCGGGTTGCAAGACCAATGTGCAGCGAATACCTTGGACAGGGATTGTGTCAGTCATAATTGTTAAGTGGACGAGATCAGGTTCAGCACGGCGGCGCGCAGGCACCGTGTGTCGAAGGCCTCGGTCCTCCACGTGATGGGTACCTCAGTGCCTGAGGCCCATCGAACGAAGAATGGGAGCACCGGGTACTTCTACAGAGGCCGGGACGCTGGCGGCCGTGAGCTTGAGGTAATCCCGTCGACGTCACCAAGGACGGTAAGCCAGCGTGGCTCGTCATTCACGCGATGCCGACGAGTCTGAACAAGGGCAAGACGCGGAAGAAAGTACTCAGACGAACGAAGCGCAAGGAGAAGGGAGGAGGTGACAGTGAAGGCTAACCGGCCGCCTGCCGTCACATCCGACACACAGATCGGCGCGGATGTGGACCTTGATCGAGAGGATGTCCGGCTGGGTGATGGCACGCGCCTCACGAATCAACTTGCGGATGTCATAACCGAGGACGTACGCCGTGCCGTCGGCAGGCCCTCGCTTTCCGGAGAGCGCACGCACTCGCCACAGGTATCGGCTCGAATTACCCCCGAACTACAGGAGGAACTCAGGAGGTACTCGGAGCGCTCTGGCTTGAGTCATTCGCAGGTTGTCCGCCGTGCGCTGGAGCAATTCGTGGGAGGTCACCGGGCAGCGGGCACTACGGGTAAGCAGTCGGTACCCACGAAACCTAAGCGCCAAGGCCGCCGGAAAGACCCGGCCAGCCACTCCTGAGCTTCCGCAGATCGACGGCACAGGAGACCCTGCTGCGATCACCTCCACACACCCGGTGATGGTCCGTCCGGTCCGCCAATCGGACCTGCCGCCGACCGCTGCGCCCCAAAGCAGGAGTTCATCGGTTACCGCCTGGTTAAAGCAAGCCCAAGGGCCGGGTTCGTGAGCATGGCGCTCGCAGGCTACGTGAACTCCTGGAGGTATACCCGGAGGGTCGCTGCTCGGTAGTGTGCGGTCCATGCGGGACCGCGACGTGCGCACGGCTCTGGCGAGCACCATCGCGGCCGAGCTGCGCGGTAGCGACCATGTCCTTGTTCCCGAAGTCGAGAGTCCGGCTGCCGAGCGAATCAGACTGATAGAGGATTCCTAGGACGGTCCACGCCGCCGCACATGGCCTACCTGCGGGCACAGAAGCTCGGGAGACGATCCAAGGTCTGAGGCAACTGAGCGCCCCGCATACACCGAGGCCAAGTCCGACGTGATCCTCGGCATTCTCGACCAGGCGGAGGCGTGGCCGTCGCCACCGGCTGGGATATTACGGCTTAATTCGCCGCTGCTGGCCGTGGACCGCGATGATCCGGTGGGGATTTCCGGGCCGACGAAGTCGCCGGGGCTAGTGGTGTATCAGCGGTTGCGTCTTGATCGGCCCGGAAGGCTTCCAGGTCAACGGCCGGGCTGTTGCGCGACATCGCGGCGAACTCCTGCCGGGTGACGAACCGGCGCCGCTGCCGCAGCGGGATCAGCTCCCCGATCCGGTGGCCGTCCCTAGTGACGGTGAATGACTCCCCGCGCTCGACGGCGTCCATGATCTCCCGTGACCTGTTCCGCAGGTCGCGGTGAGTGATCTCTTGCTGGGAACTCACAGGGCCAGCTTGGCACCGAGTGCTGCAGCCTGCTATCTGACGGCCTGAGTGCCTAGCCTTTAGTTACTTCGGCGGCGCAGCGGTATCCGCTGCGCAGTGCTCCCTCGATGTAACCCTGGTAGTTCAGTGATGTCTGCTCGCCGGCGAAGTGCAGGTTGCCCTCTCGTCTGCCCTGGATGCCGTTGAACGCCGTGTACTGGCCGACGGCGAGGTAGGAGTAGGCGCCGAGGATGTGCGGGTCGCCGGGCGACCAGACGAAGTATGAGCGGCCATTGAAGGCCCGGGAGACGTGGGGGAACAGCACGTCAAAGCCGCCGAGGAAAGCATTGACCATTTTGTCGGGAGGTCTGCCGGAGTACGTACTCAGGTCATAACGCCGTCCCCACTCCAGCCCGGTTACGCCGCCCGGGAGCGCTGCAAGAATGCCCGCCTTACCCGGCTGGTAGTTCGTTGCATCCCACCCGCCCTGGACGACGCCGTCGTCGAAGCAGTTCCCGGTCACACCTTCCGCGTTCCACACGCGCGAGGAGAACTGCAGGAAGAACTTCGAGTTGCTTCCCAGCGGCTCAGTGTTGATGGCCTTCACGTGCCGCGGCCCGACGGGGACCCGGCTCAAGTCCACCGACCGGAGCAGCGTGAAGGGAAGGGCCAGTACGACGTGATCGGCTGTCACGTCGCGGATCGCGCCCGCGCGCTGGAAGCTGCAGCGGTAGCCGCCGCCTGCGCGCGGGCGGATGGCCACAAGCCGTTCTCCGAGGTGGAGAACTCCGCGCGGCAGCCGCTCCAGCAGGCCCGTGATCAGCTGGTCATTGCCGCCGTGGATGTGCCACTTCTCGTCCGCGCCGCCCAGTTCCGGTTCGGGATGGGGCTGGGCACCGCTGGCGGTGCTCGAGTCCTGGCCGAGGAGATAGACGAGATTAAGCGCTGACATTTCGTCCGCCGGTCCGCCGTACTCGTCAAGCACTGCGGCTATGCACACGGATCCGAAGTCAGATTTCACGCCCCCGGGGATGTAGGTGTCTATCCACTCCGTCACCGACATGTGGTCAAACCGGCGGCCACCCGCGTTGTTGTTGTTGAACTCCTGCGGCCAGGGTGCGGTCACAAAGGCCGCATGGTGAAAGAGCTTCCACCCCCACTCGTGCCAGTCGCGATCGAGCGCGGACTGCGGCCACCGTTTCCCGTGAAAGCGCATCGTTTCCCGGCCGGGATGCGTCCCCGGCGGGTACATGTCAGTGTTGTCAAGCGTCAGGCCAAAGCTTCTCGCCAGCGCCAGCGTGGCGGTGTGCTCGGGGTTGATGAACTCGGCATGCTTCTCGACGATCTGCCCGTCTTCGAAGTGCCCGCGCAGTGTCCTGATCCGGCCGCCCGGCACCGTGTTGTACTCATAGACGTCCGGCCTGATGCCATGCCTGGCCCAGAGCCGGTAAGCACAGCCCAGCCCGGCGATACCCGAGCCGACAATGACAACGCGCGGCTTGCCCGGGTCGCTGCTGGCGGATCCCGCCAGATGGGTCGCCCCGGCCGTCCCGGCCAGGACGCCGGCACCGGCGACGCCGAGAAACGCGCGCCGGGTCAGCTGCCCGTCGAGCAACTCCGCGGCTTCATCAACACCGCATCCGGTCCGCCGGGAGACCCGAGAGACGGCTTGCGCGCGGCGCAGCGCCGCACCTGCGCCGGAAGGCCCCCACGTTCGCACAGCCGCGCCCCCTTTGGGCCGTTCCGTACCTGGGCAAACGCTAACCTGCGGGCACACGGCGGGCAAGGCCCGGGCCGCTACCCCGCTGGCCGCTACGACAGGCCGCCTCGGGTCTGTGCCCGCTGGCCGCTACGACAGGGCGCCTCGGGCCTGTGCCAGGTAGCGGTCGACCAGGGCGTCGGTGAACTGGGGCGGGACGGTCTGCCCGGTGACCAGAACCCGGTAGTAGATCGGCCCGACGAGCTGGTCGACCGCGAGGTCGATGTCCTCGGCCTGGCTCAGCTCGCCGCGGCGTTGCGCGCGCAGGAACGGCTCGCGGTCGCGCTCGCGTTGCGGCCCAACGAAGTCTGACTGGAACCGGGTCGCGACCGCCGGGTCATGCTGCGCCTGCCCAGCGAGGGCGCGGCAGACGACGCCCGCGTCGGTGGCGGTTAGGAACGTGGCGATCTGGCGGAGGTGGTCACGGAGGTCGCTGCCGAGGTCTCCGTGATCGGGCGGGGTGAAATGCTCGGCCGCGTCGGCGAGCAGCGCATCGAACAGGATGGCGGTCTTCGAAGTCCACCAGCGATAGATAGTCTGTTTGGCGACCCCGGCCCTGGCCGCAATGCCCTCGATCGTCACCCCCGCGAAGCCGCGTTCGACCAGCAGGTCGTCGGCTGCCTCGAGCACGGCTACCCGGGCCGCCTCGCTCCGGCCGTGCCTGTTGCCGTGGTGGCGCGTCGCGGTGTCCATGGCGGCAGGATACTGGCCTCCAGCCCTTGCATAGACGCAACGTTGCGTCTAGAGTGCATGGCATGACGAACACTCTTGCATCCGCACAGCTCGAGGCCGTGCTCGACCGGCTGTTCGCCGCGACCGCCGCTCAGGAGGACGACCAGATGCCCGCGCCGCCGCCGGGGCTGGCGTCGTGGGCGGAGGCGTCGGCTGCCGAACTGGCCGAGGCGCTCCAGGACGCCTACATCCCCATCTCGGCGGAGGCCGGCAAGCTGCTCTACGCGGTCATCCGGGCCAGCCTGCCGGAGACCGTGGTGGAGTTCGGCACGTCGTTCGGGATCTCCACTATTTACCTTGCCGCCGCGGTGACCGACAACGGCACCGGCCACGTCCTGACCACGGAACTAAGCAGCAAGAAGGTCAGAGCCGCCGGGGCGAACCTGCGGGAGGCTGATGTCGAGGCGGCGGTGACGATCCTGGAGGGCGACGCGCTGGAGACGCTCGCCGACGTGCCCGCCCCGGTCGGGGTGGTGCTGCTGGACGGGTGGAAGGACCTGTGTCTCCCGGTCCTCCGGCTGCTGGAGCCGAAGCTCGCGCCCGGCGCGCTGGTGGCCGCCGATGACACCAACGGCCCTGCCATGGCCAACTACCTGGCCTATATCCGCGATCCGGCCAATGGGTACGTCACCGTCGCGTTCCCGGTCGAGGATGGCATGGAGATCAGCTGCTGGACCGGGCGCTAGCGGGGCGCGGATAGGCCGGCCAGCGCGGCGAGGATCCGCTTCTCCGACACCGGGCCGGACGTGCCCAGCACCTGCGCGAACAGGCTGACCCGTAGTTCCTCGATCATCCAGCGCACCGCCTGGACATCGTCGCCGGACCGCCGCCAGGCCGGGAGCTCCCCGACGGTTTGCCGGAACGCGTCGGTCACCCGCTGTACGGCCGCCATCCGGCCGGCGTCGCGGGCGGGATCCTCGGCCACCGTGTCCAGCCTGCGGCTGATCGCGCGCAGGTAGCGGGCCAGGTCGGGCAGCCGCCGCAGCCCGGTCTCGCTGACAAACCCGGGGTGGATCAGCCCGGCGAACTGGGCGCGCGCGTCGTCGAAGGCCGCGGCCAGCGGCGGGCTGGGGGTGGCCCGCAGCCGCCGCTCGGCGTCGTGCGCGGCCTCGAGAAGCGCGCCTGCGGCATCTACGCAACGCCCGGTCGCCAGCGGCAGGGCCGACCGGGCCTCGGCGACCAGGCGCGCGAACCCGTCGGCGTCCCAGGGTGGCCCGCCCGCGTCCGCGATCACCTGGTCGGCCGCTGCCGCCACGCAGTCGTCGAGCAGCGCGCCGATGCTCGGGTACGGGCTGACGCTCATGGCCAGCTTCCGCTGTGTCGGCAGCCGGTCGGCGATGGAGCGCACGCCGGAGGGCACCTGCAGCAGGAGCAGCCGGCGGGTACCGGCCGCCATCGCCGCGCTGGCTTCGGCCTCGGTCGGGAACAGGCGCACGTCCACCGCGCCGCCGGTGTCCGCGAGCGCCGGGTAGGCCGTGACTTTGTCGCGGGTGAAGACCCGGGGCAGCGTGCCGATCGTCCAGTCCTTCAGGCCGGTGCGGGTGAGGTCGCCCGCCGCCGCGGTGAGCTTCGCCTGCAAGCGGGGCCGCAGCTGCTCGCGCAGCGAATCGAGGTCCTTGCCCCTGGCCAGCTCGCGATCACCGTCCGTCACCCGGAACGTCATCCTCAGGTGAGGCGGCAGCCGCGACTCATCGAACACGGCCCGGGTCACCGGGACGCCGCCAAACCGGGTGAGCTCCCGGGCCAGCGCGTCCAGCAGGTCCCCGTGCGGCTCGCCCAGCCGGGGGGTCACGGCCCTCGCGGTGTCCGGCGCGGGCACGAACAGCCGCCGCAGGTCCTTCGGCATCGACCGGATCAGCTCGGTCACCAGCTCCTCGCGCCGGCCCGGCACCTGCCAGCCCAGCTCGTCACCGTTCACGCGGCCGAGCTGGGACAGTGGGACGTCCGCGGTCACGCCGTCATCCGGTGTACCGGGCTCGAACGCGTACGACAGCGGGAGCTCGCCCCACCGGCCGGGGTAGTCGGCCGCCGTCACCTCACCGGCCGCCGGGCCGGTCAGGTCGGCTGGCGTGAGCGTCAGCAGGTCTGGGGTCTGCGCACGTTCCTTCTTCCACCACGCGTCGAAGTGCCGGGCGGACGTCACGTCCTTGGGTATCCGCTGGTCGTAGAAGTCGAAAAGCGCCGCGTCGTCGGCGACGATGCCGCGCCGCCTGGCCCGGTCCTCCAGGCCGGCCGCCTCTTCCAGCAGCCGCTGGTTACGCTCGAAGAACTTGTGGTGGGTTCGCCAGTCGCCCTCGACGAGCGCGCCGGTGATGAACATCTCGCGGGCGGCCGCCGGGTCCACTTTGGCGTAGTTCACCTTCCGGTCCGCGACGATCGGCAGCCCGTACAGGGTCACCTTCTCCAGCGCCATCGCCGCGCCCCGTTTGGCATCCCAGTGCGGCTCGCTGTAGCTGCGCCTGACCAGGTCCGGGGCCAGCGGCTCGGCCCATTCGGGCTCGATGCGTGCCGCGGTCCGCGCCCACAGCCGGGACGTTTCGACCAGCTCGGCCGCGACCACCC
Source organism: uncultured Actinomycetota bacterium (assembly GCA_963833885.1). Classification (GTDB taxonomy): domain Bacteria; phylum Actinomycetota; class Actinomycetes; order Streptosporangiales; family Streptosporangiaceae; genus JASHPR01. The sequence goes on from CAWHZU010000003.1 coordinate 163,635, forward strand.
ACTGCGGCGGTTTCCTGGCCAGCACGGAGTCAGGGAAGATCGCGAACCTGGCACCCCGCGCCCCGGCGAACTCGGCGGGCCCGCGCCGCTTCTCCCCGGAGCCGCGTTCGTCCTTTATCCCGATGTGCGACAGCAGCCCCGCCAGCAGCGACATGTGCACCCGGTCGGAGGAGTCCTGCCCGCGTCCGGCTCCGTGCTCGGTGCCATGGTCGGGACCAGCGGTGATGCCCACCTCCTTGGCAGCCTGGCGCAGTTGCCCCTGCACGTCCTGCCACTCGCGGATCCGCAGGTAGTGCAGGTATTCACGGCGGCACATCCGGCGGAACGCCGAGCCCGACAGCTCACGCTGCTGGTCGCTCACGTAGGCCCACAGGTTGAGCAGGGCGAGGAAGTCGGAACCCGGCTCGGCGAAGCGCTTGTGCATGGCGTCGGCGGCCTCGCGGGCGTCGGCTGGCCGTTCCCGGGGGTCCTGGATGGACAGCGCGGCCGTGATGATCAGCACCTCGCGGACGCACCCATTGTGCTTGGCCTCCAGGATCATCCGGCCGAGCCGTGGGTCGGTAGGCAGCCGGGCCAGCTTGCGCCCCATGCCGGTGAGCTGGGTCTCGTGGCGGCCGGCGCGGCCCGGCGCCACCGCGCCCAGCTCTTCCAGCAGCCGCACGCCGTCGGCGATGTTGCGGGAGTCCGGCGGGTCGAGGAACGGGAAGTCGGCGATGTCGCCGAGATTGAGCGCTGCCGCCTGCAGGATCACCGAGGCCAGGTTGGTGCGCAGGATCTCGGGCTCGGTGAACTCCGGCCGCGACTCGAAGTCCTCCTCGCTGTACAGGCGGATGCAGATGCCGTCGGACGTCCGCCCGCATCGGCCCTTGCGCTGGTCTGCCGAGGCGCGGGAGATCCGCTCGATGGGCAGCCGCTGGACCTTGGTCCGCTGGCTGTACCGGGAGATCCGTGCCGTGCCCGGGTCGACCACATACCTGATGCCTGGCACGGTCAACGAGGTTTCGGCGACGTTGGTGGCCAGCACCACGCGCGACCGGCGATGAGGCTGGAACACCCGGTGCTGCTCGGCCGCCGACAGCCGCCCGTAGAGCGGCAGCACCTCGAGGTCGGTCAGGCCCGGCTGGTCGGCGAGCGCGTCTGCGGCGTCCCTGATCTCCCGCTCGCCGCTGAGGAACACCAGGACGTCGCCGGGACCCTCGGCCCGGAGTTCGCGGATCGCGTCGACGATGCCCTGCGACTGGTCCTTCGGCTCGTCCCGGGGCCGGTCCGGGTCGGCCAGCGGCCGGTACCGCACCTCGACCGGGTAGGTGCGCCCCGACACCTCGATCACCGGCGCATCCCAGCTCTGCTTGCCTGATTCGCCTCCGGCAAAATGCTTTGAGAACCGGTCCGGGTCGATTGTGGCCGAGGTGATGATCACCTTGAGGTCGGGCCGGGTCGGCAACAGCCGCTTCAGGTAACCGAGGATGAAATCGATGTTCAGGCTGCGCTCGTGCGCCTCGTCGATGATCAGCGTGTCGTACCGCTGCAGCCGCCGGTCCCGCTGCATCTCGGCCAGCAGGATCCCGTCCGTCATAACCTTGATCAGCGTGCTGTCGCTGGACTTGTCGGTGAACCGCACCTTGTAGCCGACCGCCGTGCCAACCTCGGTGCCGAGCTCCTCGGCGATCCGCTCGGCCACCGTGCGGGCCGCGATCCGGCGGGGCTGGGTGTGGCCGATCTGGCCGGCGACGCCGCGGCCGATCTCGAGGCAGATCTTGGGAAGCTGGGTGGTCTTCCCGGATCCGGTCTCGCCGGCCACGATGATCACCTGGTTGTCCCGGATCGCCGCGGCGATCTCGTCCTTCCGCTGGCTGATCGGCAGAGCGGGCGGATAGGAGATCTTGAGCCCGGGCAGGCGTGATCGCAGCTCGGCAAGCGACGAGGTCAAAACAGAAGTCTCCATACCAACACAGGGGACACGCACATCAGGATGGAGGCACAGTCCCCCAGGTGGCTAACGCTTTTCCGGCTCGCCGTCTTCCGGAAGGCAGCCGGCTGCTATCTCCTCGGTTGCTTGGGCGCTTTCGCTGGCATGGCGCTGATGTAGGCGAGCGACTCGGCGACCAGTGGCCTCGCTTCCGGTTCCGTGACGGCTGGCGGCAGGCTGACATAGCCCGTCATCGGGCGCTCGGCCGGGCCGAATGGGCCGCCACCCGATTCCACTACCTGCTGTGCCTGGTCGGCCGGGAGTTTGAGGCCGATGTCGGATCCGAACAGCCCCATGAACATGTTGCCGTTCACGAAGGCGCCAAGATTCCCGAACATCGGCTTCACCTCGACCCGCGGGTCGTCAGGAACCAGGGACCGGAACCTGGCCTTGTCCTCCTCGGTGGGCTTCGGGATCTCCATTCATCCACGCTCACGCAGTGTGGCGACACCCTCGCCGCCGAGGTCGTCGAGCGCGGCTTTGCGACCGGTCATGGCCATGACGAGTGACAGCAGGGGACCGGACACCTCCGGCCCGCTGCCATGGGACCAGTCGGCGTCCGTGGCCCGCAGCGCCAGGCCGTCGATGCGGCGCTTGGCGCCGATCAGCAGGTTGGAGCCCTTGAAGAAATCCGCTACCTGGACCACGGCGCCGGCCGGGTAGTCATGCTGGATTCCGAGCGGCCGTCGGATGTCCTCGGCGTGGATGATCGTCTCACCCAGCATGGTGTCGGTGGGGCCCGGCGGGTGGTTCGTCGAGTTCTCAGCTGCCTCGAACCGGGCCAGCGTGTCCCCTGAGGTAGCACCCTTCTCCGCCGCGATGTCCTTGTCCTGCATCCGCCCGAAGCTGAACCCGGACGTGGCCAGCTTGACGAAGAACCCCGGGGGCGTGATCTTGGCCGTGGCGGTCATGTGCGCGGTCACGTCACGCACCGTCCACTGCCCGCAGAGTGAGGCGGCCTGCCACTGGTCGGTGTCGAGTGCCTGAAGATCCGTGACCAGTGCCTTGCGCTCAGCGTGGATCACCGGCCAGATGTCGCTCTTGTCCATGGTCCCCTCCCCTGTAGGACCCGGGCGGCGGCCCGGCCCGCCGCTCGCGGTGACCGGCGCCCTCCTGTCCTTTATTCGGTCATGACTAAATTAGTCATGTGCCGAATAAGCTACAGCCTGCCAGTGCGGCAGAGTAGAACCGATGCCCGACATCCAGAGAGTTATCGTGGCCCTCGGCTCGCCCGTCCGGCGGGAGATCCTCGGCCTGATCTGGGAACGGGAGCTGCCCGCGGGGGAGATCGCCGCGGCGTTCGCCGTGACCAAGCCGACGATCTCCCAGCATCTGGCGGTTCTGCGCGAAGCCGGCCTGGTCACCGCCAGGGCAGCCGGCACGTCGCGCCGCTACCGTGCCCGGCAGGAGGCGCTCAGCGGGCTGCGCGCCGCGCTGAGCAGCCCAGGCAAATGGAGCAACGCCGACGACCTTCCAGAGCGGGCGCTGTCCGGCGCGCACACCAAACTCGTGGTGGTGGCCAGCACTGACGTCGCCACGAGTCAGGCATCGACGTTCGCCGCGTTCACCGACCCCGCGGTCTACTCCCGCTGGCTCGGCGTGCCGGTCACGATCAAGGACGGGAATTTCGCCTGCACGATGGAGTGGGGCACCCGGGTGCGCGGCAGGTACGAGCTCGTCTGCCCGCCCGAGCTGATCGTGATGCGCTGGGACTTCGAGGACGACAACGTCCCGATCCCCGGCGGCGAGATGACCGGCTACCTCAGGGTCACACCCAGCGGTGCGGGAGCCCACGTCGAGGTCCACCAGCTCGTGGACACGCCCGTCCAGGCGGAGTTCATGCAACAGGCCTGGGCCATGGTGCTGGGTCGTTTCAAGGCCGGGGTCGCGAGCGCGATCAGCGGCCCAGAGGCAGCGCCCAAGGCTCCGCGACCCAAGCGCCGCAGCCAGGAATCCGGCCCGTAGTCGGCACGGGTTACCTTGGTGGCCGTGGCAGGGCTGAGCGACGGGCTGCAGAAGCGGTTAAGGGCGGCCGGGGTTGACACCTCGGGGCCGTCTGGTCAGGCACTGGATCCCTGGGAAGCGTGGCTGCGGCTCCGGGCTCATGGCGGGCGCCGGGCAACGCTGGTCGATTTGTACGAGCTGGAGGCGGCCCGCCAGGGAATCCGGCCAGAGGAGCTGCCGGCAGCCGACCGGCAGCGGCTCAAGGCCGCCTCGTTGCACGCGAGGCGTGACCAGGCGGAGGTACTGCCTGGCAGCACTCGCGGCGCTGACCCGCACGAGGTGACCAGCTACGACCCGGACTGGGCCGCCCGGTTCCAGGCCTGGCGTGACCGGCTGGCGGCTGCGCTTGGCCGCTCGGCGGTTCGGATCGACCATGTGGGGTCAACAGCGGTGCCGGGCCTGGCCGCTAAGCCGATCATCGATGTCCAGGCCAGCGTGCCAGATGTCGATGATGAACGGCCGTACCTTTGCCGCGCCGAGTCCGCTGGACTCGTCTTGCAGCTGCGGGAAAGTGGTCACCGCTTCCTGTTGCCGCCCGCCGCAGAACCCCGGGACGTTCACGTGCACATTTGCGGGTCGGGCGGTGCATGGGAGCGCGACCACCTGCTGTTTCGCGATTACCTGCGCGCGCATCCGTCGGTCTGTGAAGACTACGCTGCGCTGAAGAAAGAGCTGATGGCGCGCTGGTGTCATGACCGGAAGGCCTACGGGGATTCCAAGACTGATTTTGTGCTCGACACCCTGGCCGACGCTGCCGAGTGGGCTAGGGCGACCGGATGGCGGACCTGAGGGTCAGGCGTCAGGCGCGGCGGGACCGGCTGTCGTGCTCGGCGAGCACGGCCGCTTCCTCTTCGGGCGTGTATCCCCTGGCAAGGGGCGGCTCGCCGCGCTCGCGGTCCCATGCGAGGGTGTCGGCGGCGGTCACTTCCAGCGCGGTCGTCGGCATTCCCGCCGCCCGGGCCCTGGCCGCGCTGCGCTGCTGCGACGCCCAGTTGGTCCGGATCAGCGGGAACAGGAACGGTGCCTCGCCGGCGGGCATCACCTGCACGATCTCGACCTGGGTTCCGGCCGCCCGGGCGCACGTCTCGATGAGCCCGCCCAGGGTGACCGGCTCGGCCGGGCCGACCGCCTGGAACGCGCCGGGGCGATCGTCCTCGGCGAGCCGCACCACCAAGCGGGCCAGGTCACGGACGTCGATGACCTGCACCGGCTGCTCGGGGTCGCCGGGCACGGCGACCCGGCCGCCGCGAGCTGCCCGCCGGGCCCAGTACGTGAGCCCGGGCTGCCAGTCGTGCGGCCCGGCCACCTTCCCCGGCCGCACGATCGTCGCCCGGGAGCCGTACCTGGCGGCCACGTCGTCCTCGCAGGCGACCTTCAGCGGGCCGTAGGTTTCCTCGCCGAGGATCTCGGTGTCCCGCCGGGGCGGGACGCGCGGAGCCTCCTCGGTCGAACCCGGCTCCACCCCCTCGCGCCGGTACACCGCGTGGCTGGAGATGAACAGGTACCGTCCGACCCGGTCGCCTAGCGCGTCCATTGCCTGCCCGACGTGCCGGGGAACGTAACCGCTGACATCCACGACCGCGTCCCAGCTACCGTCACGCAGTGCCGCGTAGTCGCCGGAGTCGCGGTCGCCCGTCAGCCGGGCGAGCCCGGGGAACAGGCCCGTGCCGGTCTTGCCCCGGCCGAACAGGGTCACCTCGGCACCGGTTCGCCCCGCATCTTCGACGATGGCCCGGCCCACGAAGGCCGTGCCGCCCAGCACGAGCAGGCGCATGATCGGTGAGCTTAGCGGGCGGAGGCTTCCGGCCGTCCTGGCTCGGGTACGCCGCAAGGCATGGCAGATGGGGGTGCTGCGGGACCGCCGGTACTGGCTGCGCCCGCGACGCAGACGCCGCCCGCGGGCCTGTCCAGCGCCGAGGTTGCCGAACGGCGCTCGCGCGGGCTCGGCAGCTCGGGCCCGGACCGGACCAGCCGCTCGGTGGCCGAGATCCTCCGCGCGAACATCTTCACCAGGTTCAACCTGATCCTTGGCGTCCTGCTGGCCGTGATTCTTGCCCTCGGCGACCCGCAGGATGCCCTGTTCGGCATCGTGCTGGTCAGCAACGCGGTCATCGGCATCGCCCAGGAACTGCGCGCCAAGCGGACGCTGGACCGGCTCGCGGTGCTCAGCGCGCCGCGGGTCCGCGTGATCAGGGATGGCGCGACGCAGGACATCGACATCGGCAGCCTCGTGGTCGGTGACCTCATCGACCTTCGGGCCGGTGACCAGCTCGTGGCCGACGGCTTGGTGCGCGAGAGCGAAAGCCTGCAGGCCGATGAGTCGCTGCTGACCGGTGAGCAGGAGCCGGTGGCCAAGCAGGCCGGCGACCGCCTGCTCTCCGGCAGCTTCGTGGCGGCCGGGTCGGGCGGCTACCAGGCCATGGCGGTGGGCGCCGAGGCGTACGCGCGCAAGCTCGCCGCGGAGGCGCGGCGTTTCACGGTGGTGCGCTCCGAGCTCATCGACGGCATCAACCGCATCTTGCGGTATGTCACCTGGGCGATCGTGCCGGTGGCGGTGCTGACGATGATCAGCCAGCTGCACGCCGGGCAGACCACGAAGCAGGCGCTGACCGGAACGGTCGCCGCGCTGGTCGGCATGGTTCCGCAGGGCCTGGTGCTGCTGACCAGCGTTGCCTTTGGCGTGGCCGCGGTCACGCTCGCCCGGCGCCGGGTCCTGGTGCAGCAGCTTCCCGCGGTCGAGGGGCTGGCCAGAGTGGATGTGGTGTGCCTGGACAAGACCGGCACTCTCACCGACGGCACGATCGCGTTCGACAGCCTGATCTCGCTCGACGGCCAGGCCCCGGCCGAGGCCGCGCTCGGGGCGCTCGCAAACGACGAGAACCGGAACGCGACGCTCGCCGCGATCGGGCAGGCATGCCCACCCCCGGACGGGTGGGCGCGACAGGCCGCCGTGCCGTTCTCCGCGGCGCGCAAGTGGAGCGCCGCGAGCTTCGCCGGGCACGGCACCTGGGTGCTTGGTGCGCCGGAGATGATGCTGCCAGCCAGCCAGCGGGCGCTGCTGTCTCAGGCCGCGGACCTGGCCGCTGGCGGCCGGCGGGTGCTCGCGCTCGCCCGCACCGGGCGGCCGCTGGACGGCGAGTCGCTGCCGGCGGACCTGCGGCCGGTGGCGTTCATCCTGCTGGCTGAGCGGCTGCGGCCGGACGCCAGCGACGCGATCAGGTACTTCGCCTCGCAGGGCGTGGCGATGAAGGTGATCTCCGGGGACAGCCCGCTCACGGTCAGCGCGGTCGCGAAGGCGGCCGGCCTGCCCGATGCCGGTGACCCGGTCGACGCCCGGCAGCTGCCGGATGACCCCGGCGAGCTCGGCCGGCTACTGGAGGAGCACTCGGTCTTCGGCCGGGTCACCCCGCACCAGAAACAGGCCATGGTCACGGCCCTGCAGGCGCGCGGGCACACCGTGGCGATGACTGGCGACGGAGTCAACGACGTGCTTGCGCTCAAGCTGGCCGATCTCGGCATCGCGATGGGCAGCGGCGCGGCGGCGACCAAGGCGGTCGCGGAGCTGGTACTGCTCGATGGCCGGTTCGCCGCGCTGCCGGGCGTCGTCGCCGAGGGCAGGCGGGTGACGGCCAACATCGAGCGCGTGGCCAACCTGTTCGTCACCAAGACTGTGTGGGCCACCCTGCTCGCGGTCGCCGTCGGCGTCGCGCTGCTGCCGTACCCGTTCCTGCCACGGCACCTCACGATCATCGACAGCCTCGCGATCGGCATCCCGTCGTTCTTCCTGGCGCTCGCGCCCAACCGCCGCCGCTACCTTCCCGGCTTCGTCGGCCGGGTCCTGCATTTTGCGATTCCGGCTGGCTGCCTGGTCGCGGCGGCGACGTTCGCGGCGTACGTGCTCGCCCGGGCCGACGGCCTGCCGCTGGTGCAGCAGCGGACCGCGGCGACCCTGGTCGCGCTCATGCTCAGCCTGGGCGTGCTGGTGCTGCTGGCAATGCCGCTGACCTGGCGCAGGCTCGTGCTGGTCGGCGCCATGGTGGCCGGGTTCATCGCGCTGTTCCCGGTAGCCGCGGTGCGCCGTTTCTACGCGCTGGCACTGCCGAGCAGCCATCTCTGGCAGACGCTGCTCATCGGCGCGGCCGGCATCGTCGCGCTCGTGGCATTCTGGGAGATCTCCCGCCGCCTCCGGTCCACCTCGTAGCCGGCGTATGCGCCGGAAGGTCAGACCCGCTCGGTGGCCAGGCGCACGCCGAGCGCGATCAGCACGGTGCCGGTCAGGGCGTCGATGGCGCGACGGATCCGGGTGCGGCTGAGCAGCCCGCCCATCCGCGCCACTGCCAGCGTGTAGCAGCAGAGCCAGGCGAAGGTCATCGCGCAGAACACCAGCCCGAGCAAGGCCAGCGACGAGCCGCTGCCCGTATCGCCTGCAGCCCGAGGAAGCCAAGGTAAGCCGCCCCCGCGTACTTCACGGCGAGGAAGGCCGGCTCCGAGGCCACCAGCAGGGCCGCGATCCCGGCGCTCGCGGCGAGCGTCCATACCGACTGGCCACAGGTCACGCCGAGCGCCGTATAAAGCCCGCCGCGCCTGCCGCCGCCCAGGACACCGCTGATCGTCACCGCCGTGTCCGGGCCCGGCGTCGCTATGACCACGGCTGAGACGCCTACAAACGCCCCGAATGGGCCGATCATCCCGCAAATCTAGCGCAGCGTATCGGCCCGGCGCGGTCACGCTCTGCGCGCCCGGCCGGCGGCGAGATCCTGGACTTCGGCGGTGGGTACCTGCTGGAGCGGAAGCAAGATCCGGAACGTGCTTCCGCGGCCCTCGTCGCTGTCGACCGTGATCGTGCCGTGGTGAGCCGCAACGATGTTCTTGGCGATGGTCAGGCCGAGACCGGTGCCGGGAATCACCTGCTGGGTCGCAATCGCCGACCGGAAGAACCGGTCGAAGATCCGGTCCCGGTCGGCAGCGGGGATGCCGACACCGGTGTCCGCGACCTCGAGCACGGCCTTCTCTCCATCGGTCCCGACCTTGACCTCGACCTTCCCGCCGTTCGGAGTGAACTTCACGGCGTTCGAGATCAGGTTGCCGAATAGCTGGGCGATGCGAGTCGCGTCTACGGGCAGGCGGGCTGTGCAGGCCGCCGAGAACACCAGGGCAATGTGCTTCCGCTCGGCCTCCGGGCGCATCTCCTCCACCGCGGCCTCGGCGATCTCGGCGAGATCCGCGCTGCGGAGCTCGACGTGCATGGTTCCCGAATGCGTCTGGGACAGGAACAGCAGATCCTCGACCAGGCGCAGCAGGCGCTGCGAGTTCCGCTGGATGACCTCCGCGTACTGGTCGGCGTTGACCTCGCTGGTGCGCTCGTCCCTGAGCAGCTTCACGTACCCGATAATCGACGTCAGCGGCGTCCGGAGCTCGTGCGAGACCAGGCCGATGAATTCGTCTTTCATCCCGTCAAGCTCGCGCAGCCGCTCGTTCTGCACGCTCAGCTGCTGAGCCTGGTCAAGCAGGGCCTGCTCGGCCCGGACCTGGGCCGTGACGTCACGCGAGATCCCGAACGTCCCGATGATTTCGCCGGAGTCATCACGAAGTGCCATCTTTGTCGACGAAACCCACGCATCCGGGCTGTGGCTGTAGGTCTCCAGCTCCACCTTGCCGACGAGCGGCTCACCGGTGCGGATGATTTCTTGCTCATCCTCGAAGGCCGCCGAGGCATGCTGCTTGCTGAAGACGTCGAAGTCCGACTTCCCGACCAGTTCGTCTGCCCTGCGGCCCGGGGTGTACGCGGCGATCCAGCCCTCGCTGACCAGCAGGAACCGGCTCAGCCTGTCCTTGAAGTACACCCGCTCCTGGCTCGTGGACAGCAGGTTGCTCATGCAGGTGAGCTCGAGGCTACGCGGGTCGCCCTCCCGCGGTTCCTGCGGTTGCGGCCTGGCCGTGACCATCGCAACCCCCCCTGGAGACTCGGCACGCGGCGGCCCGCTACCACCAGCGTCGCTGATCTCTCAGCGTGCGGTCATCCGGCCAGCCACTCGCCGGCAGGCAGTTATGGCCGGTACCGCAATCCGTATATTTTACGACGTTTCATGCCTCAAAGGATCTGGAAAGATCCAATAGTCTTCACGATATCTCCGCTGGCCATGCCCGCTAAACCAGCTTCAAATCAGGGCAAGATGACCTGAGGATTTGCCCGGAACAAGCAAGATGCCCTATTGGTCGCGGACGCCCGCAGAGGTACCTTCGGTCAGTGGGAACCAGGCACCGGATCGAGGTCGTCGTCAATGGCCGGCTCCGCGTGTGCGAGACGGCTGGCCGGACCAGCCTCGCCGACTTGCTCCGCGATGACCTGAGCCTTACCGGGACCCACCTCGGCTGCGAGCACGGGGTTTGCGGCTGCTGCACCATTCTGTTCGACGGGGAGCCGGTGCGGTCCTGCATCATTCTCGCCGCGCAGGCCGACGGGCACAGCGTCACCACTATCGAAGGGGTGGGCGAGGGATGGGCCGCGGGGGCGGGCGCGGCAGGGATGGGCGACCGAGGGGCGGCACCCGCGGGGGCGGGTGCTGAAGGGGCCGGCCGCGGAGCCGGGCTCAGCCCAGTCCAGGAAGCGTTCTGCCAGGCCCACGCCTTACAGTGCGGCTACTGCACGCCGGGCATGGTGCTTGCGGTGCACGCCCTGCTCGCGGCGAACCCCGCGCCGACCCGCGATGACATCGACGACGCCCTGGGCGGGAACATCTGCCGGTGCACCGGGTACGTGCAGATCCGCGAGGCCGTGGAGCTGGCCGCGCTGCAGTACTGCTCCTTAGCGGGACCCCCGATGCCGGCCAGTGACGCCCGCCCGCGCTGGGCTTCCCGGCCCACCCGGATCCGCGAGGACCGCCGGTTCGTGACCGGGCGGGGCCGGTATGTCGCGGACATCACGCCGGCCGGCACCCTGCACGTCGGCCTGGTCACCAGCCCGTACGCGCACGCCCGGATCGTCTCCATCGACCCGGCCGAGGCGCTGGAGCTCGACGGCGTTGCCTGCGTGCTGACCGGCGCCGAGCTCGCGAAGGTCACCGAGCCGCTGCGGCAATATCTCAACCTGCCGGCTGTCCAGTGGCGGCCGCTGGCGGTTGCGGAGGCTCGTTACGCGGGGGAGTGGGTCGCCGCCGTGGTGGCCTCGTCCCGGGCCGTGGCCGAGGACGCTGCCGAGCTGGTCAACGTCGACTACGAGCCGCTCGACGCCGTCCTCGACCCAGAAACGGCGCTCGGCGACGGTGCCCCGCTGGTGCACACCGCGCTCGGCAGCAACGTACTCGCCCACCGCGAGTTCAGCTGGGGCGACGTGGCCGGGGACTTCGCCAGGGCGGATTCGGTCAGCCGGGTCCGGGTCCGCTGGAACCGCAGCTCCACGGTCCCGCTGGAGACCTTCGGCGTGGTGGCCAGCTGGGACGACGACGCCCGCCTGCTGGATGTGTGGGCCTCGGTGCAGATGCCGCAGTTCCCCGAACAGCTCGCGCGGGCCCTGCGGCTGGCCGGCAACCAGGTGCGGGTCCATTTCGACGTCGACGTGGGCGGGAGCTACGGCGTCAAGCGGGGGATCAAGCACGCCGTGCTGGCCGGGCACCTGTCCACGCTGCTGCACGCGCCGGTCAAGCTCATCGAGGACCGGGCCGAGAACATGCACGGCGGCGACTTCCACGGCCCGGACCGGATCTTCGACGTCGAGCTCGCCTGCACCGCCGACGGGGACTTCACCAGCATCAAGATCGCGGTCATCGACGACGAGGGAGCCTTTCCCGGGCGCTCGCCGCTGCAGCTCGCCAAGCCCATCGGCGCGATCGTGGGTCCCTACCGGATCGGCTCGGCTGCGTACACCGCGACCGCGGTCGCCACGAACAAGACCGGTCAGGTCGCGGTGCGCGGCTTCGGCCAGGCGCCGACCAACTACGCGATCGAATCCGCGGTGGACGCGGCGGCGCGCACCCTGGGCATGGACCGGCTGGCGATCCGGCGGCGCAACTTCATCTGGCCGGACGAGTTCCCCTACCGGATCCCGAGCGGCACCGAGTACGACTCGGGCGACTACCCGGCCGTGCTGGACAAGCTCACCGGCATCGCCGGGACAACGGCCCAGCCGGGGCTCGCCGCGCTGGAGCAGCGCCGGGACGAGCTGCGCGAAGCAGGGAAACTGGCCGGGATCGGAGTGGCCACCTGCCTGGAACCGAGCGGCGGCAACGCGATCTTCGAGAACGTCATGAACCCCGCCAACGACAAGACCACGTTCCCCGAGGGCTGCCGGCTGCGGGTCGACGCGGACGGCGCGGTCACCGCGATCGTCTCGATCGCGTCGGCCGGGCAGGGCCACGAGACCATGGTGGCCACCCTGGTCGCCGAGGAACTCGGCCGCGACCCGGATTCGATCATGGTCGTCCGGGCCGACTCGCTGACCGGCATGCCGTCGCAGAGCCCGGTCGGCAGCCGGATGACGATCGTGCTCGGCGAGGCCATACGGGGCGCGGCGGCCGAGCTGAAACTCAAGCTGTGCCGTATCGGCGCGCACATCCTCGGCGTCGACGTTGATCAGGTCGGCTACCTCGACGGAGCCGTTGCTACCCGTTCCGGCAAGTCTTTGGGGTGGGCCGAGCTGGCCGATATCGCGCTGCGCAAGCAGCACCTGATGCCGCCGGGCGAGCAGCCGGGCCTCGAGGTGGTGCACGTCGCGCACACGCCGCGGTCCGGGAACCTGGCCGGGCCGGACGCCGTCGTGCAGATCTACCCGTGCTACTCGTTCGAGGCGCACCTCGTGCTCGCCGCCATCGACCCGGAGACCGGCGAGGTGGACCTCGACCGCTACTTCCTCGCGCACGACTGCGGCACCGTGATCAACCCGCCGAGCGTGCGCGGCATGCTGTTCGGCGGAACCGCGCACGGCATCGGCGTGGCCCTGTACGAGCAGTTCGCGTTCTCCGAGGACGGCCAGCCGCTGACCCAGTCGTTCATGGACTACCTGCTGCCCAGCATCCACGAGGTGCCGCAGATCACCGAGGCCGAGCACTGCACGCCGTCGCCGTTCACCACGCTCGGCCAGAAGGGGGCGGGGGAGGCCGGGTACATGGGCGCGCCGGCCGCGGTCGCCAGCGCGGTCAACGACGCGCTGGCCGCCAGCGGCGCCGGCCCGATCCTGTCCCTGCCGATCAGGCCCGCCGACGTGTGGCTCGCCCTCGGCGGATCGCCGTGACGCCGGACGCGGTTGACGTGCACGCCCACGCGGTCCCCGCCGGGCTGATCGGGGACCTGGCGGCGGGCCGGGTCCGGTTCCCGCACGTCGCGGTGGAGCGGCTCGGTCACGGTCACGCCCTGTCCTTCTGCGGTGGCCCGCCGACCCGGACGATCGCGGCCGGGCTCACCGACGCCGGGCAGCGGGACGCCTGGCTGACGGGGCAGCGTATCGACCGCCAGGTGGTGGGCGGCTGGCTGGACATCTTCGGCTACGAGCTGCCACCGGACGAGGGCGCGGACTGGGCGGTCGCGCTCACCGACGGCCTCGCAGCGCTCGCCGCGGCCGATCCCCGGCTGACACCGCTCGGCACGGTGCCGCTGCAGGACCCCGACCGCGCCGCGGCCGCCGTCGCTGACATGACCGAACTGCCCGGCGTCATGATCGCCACCCGGGCGGGCGGCCGCGAGCTCGACGACCCGGCCCTCACCCCGTTCTGGGAGGCGGCCGACGCGGCCGGGGCCGTCGTGTACCTGCACCCGGGGTTCGCCGGTGCCGCCCGCTACGCGGACTTCGGCCTGGTCAACGGGCTGGCCCGGGTCGAGGACAGCACGGTGACGCTGGCCAGGCTGCTGTACGCGGGCATCCCGGCCCGCTACCCCCGGACCCGGATCGTCGCCGCGCACGGCGGCGGGGCCCTGCCGTACGTCCTCGGCCGGCTGGTCCGCAACCACGTGATCAACCCGGCCGGCACGGCCGACCCGCTCGAGTCGTTCGCCGAGCTGTACTTCGACAGCGTGGTGTTCGACCCGGCGGTGCTGGAGTTCCTGGTGGCCAAGGCCGGCCCGGACCGGGTGCTGCTCGGCTCCGACTACCCGTTCCCGATCGGCGACCTGGCACCGCGGGAGGTGGTCGAGCGCGCCGCGCTGCGTGACGGCGAGCGGGCCGGGATCATCGGCGGCAACGCGGCCCGCCTGCTGCGGAAGTGATCGCGGAGCCGCGATGAAGCCGGTCGATTTCAGCCTGCACCAGCCCGCCACCGTGGACGCGGCGGTGGCGCTGCTGGCCGTCCACGGCGACGACTCCAAGGTGCTCGCCGGAGGGCAGAGCCTGGTGCCGCTGCTGAACTTCCGGCTGGCCCGGCCGGATCACGTCATCGACATCGGGCGCGTGGCCGGGCTCGGCGAGCTGCGCCCGGGTCCCGGCGAGCTCGTGGTCGGGGCCATGGTCCGGCAGTCCGCGGCGGAGTCCTCGGCCGCCGTCGCGGCGCGCTGCCCACTGCTGGCCGCGGCGCTCCCGAACGTCGCGCATCCCCCGATCCGCGCCCGCGGCACGGTCGGCGGCAGCCTGGCGCACGCCGACCCGGCGGCCGAGTTGCCGGCGGTCGCGGCCGCGCTGGACGCCACGTTCGAGGCCGTGAGCGTTCGCGGCCGCCGGGAGATCGCGGCCAGCGACTTCTTCCGCACCTTCCTGACCACCGCGCTGGAACCCGACGAGCTGCTCCTCTCGGTTCGCTTTCCGGCCGCCCCGCCGGGCACTGGGGCTGCGTTCCGCGAGGTCAGCCGCAGGCGCGGGGATTTCGCGATCGCCGGGGCCGCCGCCCAGGTGACGCTGTCAGACGGCGCGATCACCGATTGCCGTATCTGCCTGACCGGAGTCGCCGATATCCCGTTCCGCTGCCATGGGCCGGAACGGGTCCTCCTCGGAACCCGGGCGGACCCGGCCACCCTGGTCCGGGCCGCGGAGGCCGCGCTTGACATCCTGGATCCGCCCGGCGACCTGCACGCCACGGCGCCTTACCGCAAGCACGTGGCCGGCGTGCTGCTGCGCCGGGCCGTGGCCGAGGCCTTCGGTCGTGCCGCAGCGTGGCGGGACGGGCAGGGAGGGTGGGGCGGGCGGGAAGGGTGGGGCGAATGACAGTGGGCGGGTTTCTGAAAGCGTGCCTCAACGGACCGCGGGAGCCGTCGGAGCATCCGGCGCTGCCGGTGACGCCAGCCGAGATCGCGGCCGACGCAGCGGCGGCGGTGGCCGCGGGCGCCGACGCGCTGCACATCCATCCCAAGGACGCGGCCGGGCACGACACGCTCGAGCCGGACGCGGTGGCGGCGGTGCTCGAGGCCGTGCGGGCCGCCGTGCCCCGCGTGCCGGTGGGGCTCACCACCGCGGCCCCGGCCGCGCCGGGACCCGCGGAACGGATCGAACTCGTGCGCGGCTGGACCGTGCGGCCGGACTTCGCGTCGGTGAACTGGCACGAGCCGGGGTCGCCGGAACTCGCCGAGACGCTGCTCGGCATAGGCGTGGGCGTGGAGCCCGGCCTGTGGCACCCCAGGGCGGTGTCGGCCTGGCAACTTTGGCCGCGCCGCATCGACAACGTCCGGATACTGCTCGAGATCACCGAGGACCTGCCGCCGGACGAGGCCGTCGCCGCGGCCCGGCGCCTGGTGGCCTCTCTCGGCCGCGACACCGAGGGCATCCCGGTGCTGCTGCACGGCGAGGGCACGTCGGCGTGGCCGGTGTTCGACGTGGCGGTCCGCGGGGGGCTGCAGGCCCGCATCGGCCTCGAGGACACCCTCGTGCTGCCCGACGGCTCGCCCGCCAGCGGCAACGCCGACCTGGTTACGGCGGCGCGGGTCCTGATCGACGGAAGTGGCTGACGGCGACGTCGCGGAACCCGCGTGCCGCCGCGGACAGGTAGGCGTCGCGGCGCCACACGATGCTCAGTGTGCGCTGACATCCGGGAGCGTCGAGGTGCAGCCAGGCGACCGGGGGGTCGGGCACCTGGCGTCCCATCCTGGGCAGCAGCCCGATGCCGACCCCGGCGCTGATCAGCCCGCGGATCGCGTAGGGTTCGTCGCCTTCGCAGGCGACGGCGGGCGGCTCGTGCCCGGACTCTGCGAACAGCCGGTCGGCCAGGGTCCGCTGCCAGTAGCCGGGGCGGGTGGTCACGAACGGCTCACCGGCCAGGTCCCCGATCGTGACCCGGCCGCGCCCGGCCAGCCGGTGCCCTGGCGGGACGCAGAGCAGTACCTCCTCGCTGAACAGCTCGGCCGATTCGAGCGCGCCCGCGCGCATCGGCTGTGAGGCGAAGCAGAGGTCGACCTCCCCGGCCTGGAGCTGCGCGGACATGACCGCGGCGGGCGACTGGCAGAGCCGGAAGCTCACGCCGGGGTGCTCGGCGAGGAAGGCCGCAGTGAGGTCGGTGACCGTGCGCAGCGTCTCGGCCGCCACGGCCACGCTGCCATGCGCCAGCCCGGCGGCGTCGTGCAGTTCGCTGCGGGCCTGGTCGAGCTCGCCGAGCGCGACAGCGACCCGAGCCAGGAACGCGGCGCCGAACCGGTTCAGCGTCACCCGCCGGCCGCGCCGGTCGAACAGCGCGACGCCGAGTTCGGCCTCCAGGCGGGCGATCGACCGGCTGAGCGCGGGCTGCGCCACGCGGAGTTCCTCGGCCGCGCGGCTCACGTGCTCGTGGCGGGCGACGGCCTGGAAGTAGCGCAGCTGCAGCAGGTCCACGGCGCTCCTGCCTTCTCATTCCTGTGAAGCATAAACATATCCAAAAATTGGTCTTGGACGGCATAAGCCTTCGTTCCTAGCGTGGTCTCCATGACGGGCGTGAGTGAGGCGGCCGGCCGCCGGGCAGCCGCTCCGGCGGTGCTGGTGGCGGTGCTGGTGTTCCTGGCGGTGGAGTCCACGGCGGTGGCAAGCCTTGGCACGCCGCTGCTGCCCACCGTCCAGCGGGACGACCACGTGTCGCTCGCCGCTTCGCAGTGGGCGCTCACGATCACGCTGCTCGCCGGGGCGGTCGCGACCCCGGTCATGGGGCGTCTCGGCGACGGGCGGCTGCGCCGCCAGACCACGCTGGGCGGCGTCGCGTTCATGCTGGCCGGCTGCACGGCGTCGGCGCTGCCCGGCGGTTTTGCCGTGTTCCTGGCCGGCCGGGCGCTGCAGGGTGCGGGACTTGGCCTGGTGCCCCTCGCCACAGCCGTGGCCAGGGACGACCTGCCCGCCGATCGTTCCCGGCCGACGATCGCGCTGATCGGCGTCACCACCGCTGCCGGGATCGGGATCGGCTACCCGCTCGTTGGGCTGCTCGCCGAGTACTTTGGCCTGGCCGCGCCGTTCTGGTTCGTCGCCGCGCTCAGCGCGCTGGCCCTGGCGGCCGGCGCGGCGGTGCTGCCGCCGAGCCCGCGCCGCGAGGCCCGGCTGGATCTCACCGGTGCGCTCACCCTCGGGCTCGGGATCACCGGCCTGCTCCTGGCGCTCGCCGAGGGCCCGGTGTGGGGCTGGGCTTCCCCGGCCAGCCTTGGCTGCGCGGCGGCATCGGTGGGGCTGCTCGCCGGGTGGGCCGTCGCCGAGTTGCGGGCCAGCCGCCCGCTGATCAACCTGCGGCTGCTCCGGCACCGAAGCGTGCTCGCCGCGAACGTGACCGCCTTTCTGGTGGCCGTCGGCTTCTACCCGCTGGCGTCGCTGGTCGTCCGCTACGCGGCGACACCGCCCGGGGCCGGCTACGGCTTTGGGGCGTCGGTCGTCGTGGCCGGGCTGATGCTGACGCCGTTCTCGCTGGCCAGCTTCGCCGCCTCCAGGGTCGCCGGCCTGCTGGCCCGGCGCACCTCCGCCGAGCTGGTCGTGGCGGCGAGCTGCGTGCTGCTGATCGCCTCCATGGTCGCGTTCGGCTTCGCGCGCGGCGCGTACTGGCAGATCGTGGTGGCCATGGCGCTCGACGGCTTCGGCGTGGGCTGCGTGTACGCGGTCAACCCGCTGCAGATCACCGGTGGAGTGCCCGCCGCCGAGACCGGAAGCGCGATCAGTTTCTATCAGCTGGTGCGCACCGTCGCGTACTCGCTGGGCAGCACGCTCAGCGCCACGGTGCTCGCGGGTTACCTCCCGCGTGGCCGGGTATTCCCGAGCGACGCCGGCTACAGCGCCGCCGCAGTGGTGTGCACGGCGGTGCTGGTCGCCGCGCTCGCGGCCAGCGCGCTGTTCGCGATCTGGCCGGACAGGCCGGCGGCGGCTGTAACCGCAGGTCGCCGGTGACGGCGGACACCGCGGCGGCGACCCGCCCGCCGCGCAGCAGGTCCTCGGCCGCGGCGAGTTCCGGCGCCAGGAAACGGTCCGAGCCCGGGCCCGGCACGGTCGTGCGCAGCTCGGCGACGGCTGCCGCGGTGGCCGGTGCGGGCTGCAGCGGGGCACGCAGGTCGATGCCGCGCGCCGCGACGACCAGCTCGATGGCAAGGATGCGGCGCAGGTTCGCCAGCGCTGACCGCAGCTTGCGCGCCGCGCCCCAGCCCATGGACACGTGATCCTCCTGCATCGCCGAACTCGGGATCGAGTCGACGCTGGCCGGGGCCGCCAGCCGCTTGTTCTCGGCGACCATCGCGGCCTGGGTGTACTGCGCGATCATGAGGCCGGAGTCCACGCCGGGGTCGTCCGCGAGGAACGGCGGCAGGCCGCTCGAGCGCGCCGGGTCGAGCAGCCGGTCGGTGCGCCGCTCCGCGATCGAGCCGAGGTCGGCGGCCGCGATCGCGAGGAAGTCGAGCACGTACCCGACGGGCGCGCCGTGGAAGTTCCCGTTCGAGGTCACCCGCCCGTCGGGCAGCACGACGGGGTTGTCGATCGCAGCGGCGAGCTCCCGCGCCGCGACGGTCTCGGCGTGCGCGATCGTGTCCCGCACCGCGCCGGTGACCTGCGGAGCGCAGCGCAGCGAGTACGCGTCCTGCACCCGGGTGTCGCCGTCCCGGTGCGAGGCCACGATCTGCGAGGACGCCAGCACCCGCAGCATGTTGTCCGCGCTCGCCGCCTGACCGGGATGCGGCCGCAGCGGAAGGTGCAGCTCGGGCAGGAATACCTGGTCGGTGCCGAGCAGAGCCTCGACGCTCATCGCGGCGATGACGTCGGCCGCGGTGCAGAGCGCGGCAAGGTCGGCACAGGCCATGATCAGCATGCCGAGCATGCCGTCGGTGCCGTTGATGAGCGCGAGCCCCTCCTTCGCCGCCAGGCGGACCGGGGTGATCCCGGCGCGGTCGAGGGCGACCCCTCCGGGCACCCTCTCGCCAAAGCGGGTGTCCGCCTCGCCCTCGCCGGTCAGTACGAGCGCGCAGTGCGCGAGCGGGGCAAGGTCCCCGCTGCAGCCCAGCGACCCGTGCTCGGGCACCACCGGGGTGATGCCCGCGTTCAGCACGGCCGCCAGCGTCTGCGCCACCACCGGCCGGATGCCGGTCCGGCCGGACGCGAGCGTCTTCAGCCGCAGGAACATCAGCGCCCGGACGACCTCGCGCTCGACCGGCTGGCCCGCGCCGGCGGCGTGCGAGCGGATGAGGCTGAGCTGCAGCTTCGCGCGCAGGTCCGGGCTGATATGCCGGGTGGCGAGCGCCCCGAAGCCGGTGGAGATGCCGTAGGCGGGCGTCGGTGCCGCGGCGAGGTCCTCGACGACACTGCGCGAGGCGGCCATCGCGTCCAGTGCCGCGGGCGCGAGCCGGACCCGCGCGTCGCGTCTGGCGACCGCCAGCACGTCGTCGGCGGTGACCCCGGCGGGCCCGACCACTATTTCGTCGGCTATCTGGTCTGCCTCGGGCGCGGCGTCGGCGAGGACGGGCTCGGTCGCAGGCATCGGCGGCTCCTTAACCCCAGACATCCTGCGCGGTCTCCACGACCAGGCGGAGCTTGGCCACTTCCTGGTCGTAGCTGACCACGTTGCCCTCGACCGTGGAGGAGAAGCCGCACTGCGGCGACAGGCACAGCTGGTCGAGCGGCACGTACCGGGCGGCCTCGTCGATCCGGCGCTTGAGCGCGTCCTGGGACTCCAGCTCGCCCCGCTTCGTGGTCACCAGGCCGAGCACGACCATCTTTCCCTTGGGCACGAACCGCAGCGGCTCGAACCCGCCGGAGCGCTCGTCGTCGTACTCGAGGAAGAAGCCGTCCACGGCCAGCTCGCTGAACAGCGCCTCGGCGACGAAGTCGTATCCGCCCTCGGCCACCCAGGATGACCGGAAGTTCCCGCGGCACATGTGGGTGGTCACCGCCATGCTCGCTGGCTTGGCCGCGAGCGCTGTGTTGATCTGCCTGATGTACCGCAGGTGCAGGTGCTCGGCGTCCTCGCCGCGCTCAGCGATCTCGGCCCGCTGCGCGGGGTCGTTCAGGTAGGCCAGGCTGGTGTCGTCGAACTGCAGGTAGGTGCAGCCGAGGTCGCCGAGCAGGCGCACCTCTTGCGCGTAGGCGGCGGCCAGGTCGTTCCAGAACTCCTCCATGTCGCCATAGACGTCGGGATCGAGCACCGCGGGCCCGCCGCGGTAGTGCACCATGTTCGGCGAGGGGATGGTCAGCTTCGGCGTCTGCGAGCTTGACGCCACCGACTGCAGGTACGTGAAGTCCTCGGCGAAGATCGTTTTCTCCAGCCGGATCTTGCTGTCGATGTGCAGCGCGGCCGGGGTGAACTCGATGGTGCCCGAGGCGTTGCGGAACCGCACGGCCATGTTGCCGGGGGCCTTGCTGACGCCGCCGATCTGGTAGATGAAGTCCATGTGCCAGGAAGCCCGGCGGAATTCGCCGTCGGTCACCGACTGCAGGCCGACCTCCTCCTGCATGGCCGCCACGTCGC
The DNA here is from genome assembly GCA_963833885.1 of uncultured Actinomycetota bacterium. GTDB lineage: Bacteria > Actinomycetota > Actinomycetes > Streptosporangiales > Streptosporangiaceae > JASHPR01. The sequence goes on from CAWHZU010000003.1 coordinate 184,404, forward strand.
GGATCGCCTGGTCCTCCACGGCGTGCAGCTCTTCGGCGCTGATGCGGCCCGCCGCATAATCGTCCCTGGCCTGCAGCAGCCGCGGTGGCCGCAGCAGGCTGCCCACATGATCGGCGCGGAACGGCGGACTGGTGCGCGCTGTCATGGCTCTCCTCCGTGCCGGTTCTGTCTTGCGGACGACATACGTGACCAAGAGTGTCACACCGCCGGCAGGTACATTCCTCGCAGGTCGTTGCGTAATCGGTGCCGATCTTGATGGGAGCGCTGGTGGAGGATCTCTGCGCCAACGACGCGGTCACGCTGGCCGGAATGCTGCGCCGCCGGGAGGTGTCGGCTCGTGAGGTCATCGCCGCGCACATCGCACGGATCGAGGCCCTGGACGGGGCCGTCAACGCCGTGGTCACCGGGTGCTTCGATACGGCGCTGGCCAAGGCCGCCGACGCGGACGCCGCGCTGGCCAGGGGACAAAGCACCGGGCTGCTGCACGGCCTGCCGGTGGCGCACAAGGACCTGTTCGACACCGCTGGCGTGCGAACCACCTATGGCTCCCCGCTGTTCGCTGAGAACGTGCCAAGCCGGGACGCCCTGGTCGTGCAGCGGATGTCCGCGGCGGGCGCGATCAGCCTGGGCAAGACCAACGTGCCGGAGTTCGGCGCCGGCTCGCACACCGTCAATCCTGTGTTCGGCGCCACTCGCAACCCGTTTGACCTGACCAGGAGCGCGGGCGGCAGCAGCGGCGGCGCGGCGGCCGCCCTGGCGGCGCGGATGATCTGCCTGGCCGACGGCAGCGACCTCGGCGGCTCGCTGCGCAACCCGGCCAGCTTCTGCAACGTGGTCGGGCTGCGCCCGTCGCCCGGCCGCGTCCCCGACTGGCCATTCTCCGACGTGGCCGACGTGCTCGGCGTCGCTGGGCCGATGGCACGCACGGTCGCCGACGTCGCGCTGCTGCTGATGGTCCTGTCCGGCCCGGACCCCCGGGTGCCGCTGGCCCTCGACGCCGCGCCGCCAGTGGCCGAGCCGGATCAGATCGCGGGCCTGCTGGAACGCGACCTGCGGGGGGTCAGGGTCGGGTGGAGCGCCGACCTCGGCCTGCCGGTGGAGCCCGCGGTGCTGGAGACGCTCGCGCCCGCCCGGCAGCTGCTCGCCGACCTTGGTTGCGAGGTGATTGAGGCGGCCCCGGACCTGTCCGGCGCCGACTTTGTCTTCCGGACCTGGCGGGCCTTTCGGTTCGCGACCAACCTCGGCCCGCTGCTTCGCCAGCATTCCGGCCAGATCGGGCCGAACGTGACCTGGAACATCGAGCGCGGCCTCGAACTGAGCGTCGCCGACGTCGGCCGCGCGACCCTGTGGCAGGCCGCCCTGGCCGAGCGGGTCAGCGCGTTCTTCGACTCCTACGAGGTGCTCGCCTGCCCGGTTACTCAGGTCGTGCCGTTCGACGTGACCCTCGACTGGGTTCACGACATCGACGGCCATCCGCAGCACACGTACCTGGACTGGATGGCGTCTGCCTACCTGATCTCGGTCACCGGGCTCCCGGCGATGTCCGTCCCGGCCGGGTTCACCGCGGATGGCCTGCCGGTTGGGCTGCAGCTGGTCGGCCGCAGGCGCGCGGACTGGGCGCTGCTCGGCGTCGCGCGCGCGGTTGAGGCAGCCACCGGGCACGGCCGTACGGTCCCGCCGCTGCTGCGCTAGCCGCCAAGCTCAGTCTTCGCTGCGAGATCCAGTGCCAGCGAGATCCATTCCGGCAGCTCGAGTTCGGCCCTTGCGGCGGCATCCCGCCACAGCTGCCTGCGCTCAGCCGATACGCGAAGCTGCACGGCGGACATCGCCAGCGGCCGCACGGCCGCGCCGTCGTCCCTATAGCAGCGAAGCTGGGCCCTGAGGTCATTTCTCGACCATCCGGATCGCTCGGCGCGCTCAAGCCAGAGATCCTGCTGATCCTCGGGCAGCGCGGCGACCTCGAGATGATGCTGGAAGCTCAGCCCATCCCGCCGGCGGGACGCATCGAAACGTCCGGCAACCCACGCGTAATTGCGAAGCGTCTGGTACTCGAGTGAGGTTTCCTCGAGCGCGCGCTTATACCGGTCCGGGTACTTGTCCCGGCCGAAGCGCAGCCAGTCCCCGATCCACCATGCGGAGGCGTCGGAGATTATGTGGATCTGCTCGCCGATCTGCTTCCAGCTGTCGAGCGGGAGATTTTCAGGCAGCGACAACGCTGTGCGCTTGGTCAGCGCGATGCGGTCAACCCGCAGCCTTCCGTGCTGAGTTCTGGCTGCCTGCAATGACGACATAGCGCCCCCGATGCGCATGTGATGGTGAACCGCACGTCGCGGCCCCCGAACCCCGTGCTCAATAGTGTGGCCTGACGCAGCCGCCCTCATAGGCGACTCAATGACGAAATAAGAGAAATTTGCGGTGAACTAGTGCCGCGGCCGTGCCACGCCCCGGTCATGGCACGGCCGCAGCCGCTTTCGTTTCTCGTCACTGCCTTCCCGGGCCCCCGCTCCGCTCGTACCAGGGGAGGGCGTCGTCCGGGCGGGTGCCAGAAGCTGGATCGTCGTCGTGCTTGCGCACGTAGTGGCCGAGTATGACCCGGGCCAGCCAGGCGAACAGGCTGGGCGCCCTGCCGTGCTTGAGAGTCCAGTAACGCTCTTCCTGCCGGACCCCTATGGCGACCACGAAGGTGGCGACGAGGACCAGTCCGAACCCGACGACGGTGATGAGCGCGAGTGTTCCGATGGCCAGCATGACCGATCCTCCTTGCCTTGCGGGGTCTGGTTTGGTTGCGGTGGGCTCCTTTCCGACAGCTAGACTGAGCCCTATGGACCCTGCCATCCCAACCTTTGGGTGATACTTATGGTCGCATCATCTTGGGCGAAAGACAACGGGATAAGGCCAAAAATTCTGATGGCCAGAATCATCGGTATGATTCTCTAGCGCCCATTAGGCCCTGCCATCAGCATGGTAGGGATAGGTTGGTACGACCCATCGAGTGCGCGGAAGCGCAGGTTAGAGGCTGCTGCTCAAGACCGCGGCGCCGAGTTCCGGCTGTCCCACGTTGCACGTCGGGCAGCGGGGGCCGCTTCCGGGGATGTTCAGCCAGTAGCCGTCGACATCGCGGCGGCTTGCCTGGACCGCGGCCGTGAGCTGCTGGCTGTCGACGGCGGTGCCGGGCGGGTTCGTGGACAGGCCCGCGAGCACGGTCACCTTCGGGTTGGCGGTCCTGGCCTGCGCCGCTGCCTCGCGCACGAACGCCGCGTAGGCGGCCGGATCTCGCTCCAGGCTTTGCGCCTGCAACTCCACGGTGCCGGCGACCCTGGCCATGGACCCGATGATGTGCAGATCGAGGAAGGTCTGCCAGCGAGGCGCTGAGCTCCCCGGATCCAGGACCATGGTGAGGTTCATCGCCGGCGCGACGATGATCTGCAGGCCGCGGGACCGCGCCAGCCTGGCGGCCTGGCCGGCGGCCAGGACCGGGTCACGCTGCTCGGCGGCTGGCGTGTACGCCCAGACCTCGGGATCGTAGAGGATGGCTTGGGTCCCGGCCGGCAGCCCTTTTCCGGCCAGCGCGCTGCGGAGCGCGGCCACGGAGGAGAAGCTGACCACCGGCGTGGCGTCTACGCCGCTGAGCGGCCGCTGCCCGGGCTGCAGCAGCTCGTCGATGCGGGTTCGTTCCAGCTTGGCGGCGACTGAGGGCTCGGACAGCATCTGGGACAGCGCCGATCTCGTCAGCATCCACGTTCCCTGGCGGCCCGACGCCCCGCCCGGGTTTGGCGAGGACGTTTGCGATGGGGCCGAGGGGGTGGTTGTCCGCCGCCCGGGTCCCTGGCCGGCGCAGCCGGCCAGGGCACAGGCCACGACGGCCGCCGCTAAGAGGCTTGCCCTCCGGTACGCGGCAGGCGTCTTCACGAGTCCACACTGTACCGGCCTCCGCGGCAGCGCTGCTGGTGCTGATCAGGTTCGCCGCTGGTCAGAGGCCTGCCGCCGGCCATGAAGTACCGGTACTGGCGGAGCATCCTCTGGATGCCCACGTGGTTCGCGTTCGCCTTCCTGCGTCGGCTCTCCACGCTGGAGGCGGTAATCTCGCTGCCTGGCCGTCCGTTTCCCGCCCCGTATGCCGCATGGTCGGGGGCGCGGGCACGGCCGAGGACCGGTCGCGGCAGGGCTTCTGCCGGTGTCGGCCCGGTCAGGCCATGACCGTGTAGGAGGATGCGCCCTCGGGTGTTCGTACTGGTCCGGCTCATGTCCGTCACGGGACGGGTTCCTGTCCAAGGCGAGACTCGTGCGTGGCCAACCCTTTACAGTGTTGGGATAAAGGAGGCAGTAAGTGCGAATTCTTGTGCTCGGTGGCGACGGTTTCTGCGGATGGCCGACCTCGCTCTACCTGTCAGACAAGGGCCACGACGTCGTCATCGTGGACAACCTCTCGCGCCGCAACATCGACAACGAGCTCGAGGTGGGCTCGCTGACGCCGATCTCCCCGATGAGCGTCCGGCGGCGGGCGTGGAAGGAGGTCAGCGGCAAGGAACTCGGCTGGCACCGCTTCGACGTAGCCGACAACTACGACCGGTTGCTCTCGCTGATCCAGGAGTACCAGCCGGATGCGCTGGTGCACTTCGCCGAGCAGCGGGCCGCGCCTTACTCGATGAAGAGCTCGTCGCACAAGCGCTACACGGTCAACAACAACATCAACGCGACCAACAACGTGCTCGCCGCGGTCGTCGAGTCGGGCCTCGACATCCACGTCGTCCACCTCGGCACGATGGGTGTGTACGGCTACGGCACGGCCGGCATGCGTATCCCGGAGGGATACCTGAAGGTCGAGGTGGTGACCGACGATGGCAGGCGGGTCGAGCAGGAGATCCTCTACCCGGCCAACCCGGGCAGCATCTACCACATGACGAAGACGCAGGACCAGCTGCTGTTCTTCTACTACAACAAGAACGACCAGGTCCGGGTCACCGACCTGCACCAGGGCATCGTGTGGGGGACCCAGACCGACCAGACCAGCCGTGACGAGAGGCTGATCAACCGGTTCGACTACGACGGTGACTACGGGACCGTGCTCAACCGGTTCCTGATGCAGGCCGCAATCGGCTACCCGCTGACCGTGCACGGCACCGGCGGGCAGACCCGCGCCTTCATCCACATCAGCAACACCGTGCGCTGCATCGAGCTGGCGATCACCAACCCGCCCGCGCACGGCGACCGGGTCAAGATCCTCAACCAGATGACGGAGACGCACCGCCTCCGCGATCTCGCCGAGATGGTCTCCGGCATCACCGGCGCCAAGATCGATTACGTCGACAACCCTCGCAACGAGGCCGCGGAAAACGACCTGTTCGTGGAGAACCGGCAGTTCCTCGAGATGGGCCTTGACCCGATCACGCTGGAGGAAGGCCTGCTCAAGGAAGTCAGCGAGATCGCGGAGAAGTACGCGGATCGCTGCGACCGCGACAAGATTCCCTGCCGGTCGCTCTGGCGCTAGCCGCCGTTTGCCGTGTGCGGGCGGACGGTGCCGTGGGCCCGCACACGGGCCGTCGCGCGCCACCAGGGTTGTGCTGAAATGACAAAGGCGCTGGCCAAGACGCTGACGCCGGTGAGCAGAACCTGCGAATTCGCGATGTTAATTTGAGTTTCCCGAACCGGGAAACTCTGTCGGTGCAGCTCGGCCGACCGGCCATGTCCTCCCGCTTGAGAATCCGGTTCTCCGACGGACCGGGAGGATAGTAATGCAGGCTTACCTGCGCGCCCGCAGATTAACCGCGGCGCTTTGCATCACCGGCGTAGCCGTGCTGGCGAGCGTCTTGCATGCCAGCGGTGCCTCTGCGCAGCGCGCATTCCCCGTCAATTACGACTTTGGCGCCGCGGCCCTGACGACTTTCAACGCGCCCATGGTTCCGCCTCCAGGATCTAATAACTGGTCTTGCAAGCCGACCGCCGCCCATCCTTACCCAGTGGTGCTGGTGCACGGGACGCTGGCGAACATGGATGACAACTGGCAGGCGGCATCCCCGATCCTCGCCAACCATGGGTACTGCGTCTTCGCGTTCAACTACGGCGGTGCATCGCCCACCGACGATTTTCAGGGAACCGGGGACATCGCGACATCCGCCGGACAGCTGGCTTCGTTCGTGAACGAGGTGCTGGCCGCGACCGGAGCGTCGAAGGTGGACCTCGTGGGTCACTCCCAGGGCGGCATGATGCCGCGTTATTACATCGACTTCCTCGGCGGAGCGTCCAAGGTCGACAAGCTTGTCGCGCTGGCGCCGTCCAACTACGGCACCACCCTCGATGGACTCACCGCGCTGGGCGAGACGCTCGGCCTGCTCGTCCCCGTCAACAGTGTGCTGAGCACGACCTGCGAGGCGTGCGTGCAGCAGGAGGTGGGCTCGTCCTTCCTTGCCACGCTCAACGCCGAACCAACGGTGTCCAGCGTGTCGTACACGGTCATCGAGACCAGGGATGACGAGGTCGTCACGCCGTACACCAACGCGTTCCTGCCGGCCGGGTCCAACGTCACCAACATCACGCTGCAGAATCAGTGCCCGCTGGACGGCAGCGACCACCTGGAGATCGCCAGCGATCCGGTCGCCATGGCCGACATGCTCAATGCTCTCGACCCGGCGCAGCCGGTCAAGGTGCCGTGCCTGCTCGTCCTGCCGGTCACCGGGCCAGTCGGCCCGGTGCCGTCGTTCTGATCACGCCGATCGTCTAGGCCGACTCGGCCGGGACGGCGATGAAGGTGATGACGAGTCCGTCCCTGGCCAGCCAGCGCCCGCTGAACTCGGTGAGCTGGTGGCCGCCCAGCACCGGCCCGGGCACGAGCAGCTGTGCGGTGAAGGTCCCGTCGGCAGGGTTGATGCTGATCACGGCGTCGTCGAAGCCCAGCCAGCGCTGGGTCAGCGGGAACCATGCCTTGTAGGTGGCCTCTTTCGCGCTGAACAGCAGCTTGTCCCAGGAAACCTCGGGCGCCGCGTCAGCAAGCTCGGCCAGGGCGCGCTGTTCTGCATCGCTCGCGACCACCTCGCCGACGCCGTCCGGCAGCGGGGTATGCGGCTCGGCGTCGATGCCGATCGTCGCGATTTCCCGGCTGTGCGCGAGGGCGGCCGCACGGTAACCGGCGCAGTGGGTCATGCTGCCAGCTACCCCGGCGGGCCAGCCCGGCGCGCCGCGCAGGCCGGGCAAGATGGGAGCCGGGGGCAGGCCTAGCTTGGCGAGGGCCTGGCGGGCGCACCACCGTGCGGTGCCGAATTCGATCCTGCGGCTCGCCACGGCCTTCCGCAGCACCGCCTGCTCTTCTGGGTACAGCTGGACATCAGCGGGGTCGTCGAATGCTTCCACGGCAACGACCTGCGGCGGCACGATCTCGTCAAGCACGTCAGCCGCGTCCTTCGCTCACGTGACCACCCCAGGTCGCCTTCCGGCGCAGGTCAGTACCTCATTGCGGCAGCGGACAGGGTAAGTTCATGGCTGCGGCTCAAATGTAGCGCCGGGGCGGCGACTGCGGCGCACCGGCTCCGGCGAAGCGTCTTTGACGTACGGCGCAATCATGGGCCGCGCCGCCACGAGCCCGGTACTGGTTTACCTGTCCCCAGGCACAAGAGCTGGGCCTGACGCCACAAGGGTTGAAGTGAGGACCAGAATTGAATGCTAGGCCACCGCTATTCATAATATCTGGCCCAAGCGGCGCCGGCAAAGGCACCGCGCTCGACTGGATGGTTCTCTCCGGACTTGTGCGCCGCGTGCCCACGTATACGACCCGGGTGGCCCGCCCCACCGAAAGAGACGGGATCGAATACAACTTCGTCAGCGACGAGGCCTTCACCAAGCTCCGTGAGGAAGGGCAGCTCATAGAATACACACGCACATATTCGGACAGCTATTATGGCTCGCCGCGCGAGCTGCTGGACAGCCAGGATCCAACTCCGCTCGCCGCGGAGCTCGAGCCGACCGGCTTCGTCAAAGTCCGGGCGATGTCCGCCCGCCGCGTCATCGGCATCTTCATCACTACCAGGACAGAGACGGAGCTGCGATCGCGGCTCGCCGAACGAGGCCAGACACCCGACACGGATAATCGGCTCCGCATCAGAAGCCTGCAGCAGACCTGGGCCTGGGTCTACGACTACATTCTCGTGAACCAGGACCGTGAGGACTTCCTTGCCGAGCTTTCCACCGTCATCAGGAGCGAGCTGATCAGGTCACGCGGCATGCAGTACATCACCGAGCTGCAGCACGAGGAGTCCATCCAGCCCTACTGACCGCTAGTTCCCGCGGCACAAGAACATTGAGATTCCTGACTCGCGAGCTTCGTGCCACAGTGCCCTTTTGGCGGTGTGTCGGTTTGACAGCCGCTCATTGCGCCGCGACTATCTCTGTCATGGCGAGAAGCGTATCTGTGATTATGACCGACGATCTTGACGGCTCCGACGATGCCGAAACCATCTCCTTCGGCTTCGGCGGAGTAGTCTACGAAATCGACCTAGGCCAGAAAAACCGGGCCAAGCTTGAAAAGGCGCTTGCGCCGTTCATCGAGGCCGGCGCGTTCCCCGTGGCGGTCGCCGGCGTGCCGCCGATCGCTCCTCGGGTGCATCGGTTGATCGCGGCGCCATTCGCGCCTGGGCAAAGTCGGTCGGCATCAAGGTTCCCGAGCGCGGCCGGATCAGCGCCGACATCATGCGGCAGTACGAGGAAGCCCACTAGCCAAGGGCCAGCGGGCCGGCCCGGCTCGCGGGTTGGCCGGGCGTTTATCCGGGTGCGACCGCGCCATACGCCGTGTGAAGATCGGGGTGTGGCGCGTTCGTTCGAGGATCTCGTGGCCGAGGCCGAGTCCGCTGCTGTTGCCGGATGGGACTTCTCCTGGCTGGACGGCCGGGCCACCGAGCAGCGCCCGTCATGGGGTTACCAGCGTTTAATGGGTGAGCGGATGGCGCATGCCTCCGCAGCGCTCGATATTCAGACCGGCGGCGGCGAAGTGCTTGCCGGGATTCCGGAACTGCCGAAGCTTACGGTGGCGACGGAGTCGTGGCCGCCGAATATCGAGCGCGCGACCAGGCTGCTGCATCCGCTCGGCGTGGCGGTCGTCGCTGACCAGGACGAGCCGCCACTGCCGTTTGCCGACGACGCGTTCGACCTGGTCGTGAGCCGCCATCCGGTGACGGCCTGGTGGGAAGAGATCGCCCGGGTGCTGCAGCCCGGCGGAACGTATTTCTCGCAGGAGGTCGGCCCGCACAGCGTGTTCGAGCTCGTCGAGTGGTTCCTCGGCCCGCAGCCGCCCGAGGTCCGCGACAATCGCGACCCCGGCGGCGCCACGGCGGAGGCCGAGGCCGCCGGGCTGGAGGTCACCGACCTGCGGCTGGAGTCGCTGCGCACCGAGTTCTTCGACATCGGCGCGGTGATCTACTTCCTGCGCAAGGTGATCTGGATGGTGCCCGGGTTCACCGTGGCGGGATACCACGAGCAACTGCGCGCGCTGCACGACCGGATCGAGAGCGAGGGCCCGTTCATCGCCTACGCGAC
>CAWHZU010000004.1:0-65733 GCA_963833885.1 uncultured Actinomycetota bacterium
GTTGCCGCCGCCGAGCGTGGCGGCCCCGAACTGGGTGTAGCCGAGAGTGTTCCCGGTGTGCCCGTAGACGGTGCCACAGCTCGTGACGTACTTGAATACGGCCAGGCCGGCCGAGTTCGTGCCGGGTCCCGGCGGAGAGGAGTTGCCCGGAACGAAGCTCAGCTGGGCGGCCTGGGTCTGGCGGGTGAAGAAGAGCGGCGCGAGGTAGTCGCGGATGAACGTGTTCATCTCCGCCGGGGTGGACACGATGCCGCCTGACGCCCAGGCCGCCGAGGCCGTGAGCGCCTCGCTGACGTCCTCCGGCGGCTGGCCGGGCTCCAGCTGGTAGCCGTGCAGGTACGGGCGCGGCATCCGGAACCCGGCCGGCAGGCTGGTCTGGCTGAGCCCGGCAGGCTGGTAGACGAGCGTGCTCAGCAGCGAGTTGTAGCTGCGGCCGGTCACCGCCTCGGCCATCATCGCGGCGACCACGCTGTCTGAGTTGTCGAACTTGTAGCGGCTGCCGGGCAGGAACTGCAGCGGCTTGCCGAAGACGTAGCGCAGCAGCTGGTCGGGCAGGATGGTCGCGCGGGGGTACCGCGCGAGACGCTGCTGCAGCGCCTTGCTCTTGGTGTAGTCGGGCAGGCCGCTGCGATGCTGCAGCACGTCCTGCAGCGTGACCCGGTGCCAGGCGCGCGGCAGCGCAGGGAGGATCTGGCCGATCGTGGAGCTGAGCCGGAGCTTCCCGCTGCTGACCAGGCTGAGCGCGACCGCTCCGCTGTAGGCCTTGGCGAAGCTGGCCAGCCGCGCGTGATCGGACGTGCTGAGCGGCCGGCGATCGGCCAGGCTTGCCGTCCCCGCCTGGTAGATGGCGCTCCTGCCGCCGTGCTGGACGATCACGATGACGCCGGGCGGCCCGTCGGGCATGGCCACCAGCTGGTTCAGGGCCTTCTGCAACGCCGCCCCGGTCGTGACCTGAGTGCGGCTCTTGGTGCGGGCCGTGGTCTGGGCCGGTGTGGCACGGTCCGGCGTGGCGCGGGCCGGATGGTGGACAGATGCGCTGCCGGGCGTGGCCGCCGCGGCGATGGCCAGCATGCCGCCCACGGCCGTGGCCGCCGCCAATGACCTTACAGAGCGTTTGTAGGCCATGAACGAAGAGTAATCAGTCACGGCCTCGGAACCGCGCCGCCACACCGGCTCTTTCAGGCCGATCTGCCGGTCAGGTGCTCTCGGTGGCCGACGCCTCCGTTGCCCGCCTGGTCAGCTCGGCCCAGTTGTATGCGTCCTCCGGCGTGGCGCGAACCATCTCGTCGATCATCTTTGCGTCCTCGCCGACGAGAATCCGCCAGGCCCCGGACCGCACGCCGTCGAGGATGATCGTCGCCGCGGCGGCTGCGCTGAGCGGCGCCTTGTCCCGGAAGTCGGCGTTCATCCGCAACAGCAGCTGGCGCAGGTCGTCGGCTGTGGCGTCCTTGGCCAGCAGGCCGGCCTCGGTCAGGCCGTCCCGCGCGTCACGAGGGATCAGTTCCTCGATCTGGGCGTCGCTCATCTGCGCTGGCTCCGGCAGGCCGCGGGCTCGCATGCTGTTGGCGATGATGTCGGTTCCCACGTGACCCGGCATCACGACCGCGACTCTGACCTGGGGCGCGTTGCTGCGCAGGTCTTCGATGAGCGCCTCCGAGAAACCCCGCACGGCGAACTTGGCCGTGGCGTAGGCGGTGTTCGGCATGCCCGGACCCAGTGCCGCCCAGAGGCCGTTCACGCTGCTGGTGTTGACGAGGACGCCGTCACCGCTCGCGATCAGCAGCGGCAGGAACGCCCGGGCGCAGTAGTAAACGCCCCACCAGTCGGTTGCGAATACCTGCTCCCACACCTCCCGCTCGCTCTTGACGAAGCTCTCGCCGCCGCCGGTGCCCGCATTGTTGAAGACCAGGTCGACGTGATCGCTGTCGTGCTCCTGGAGCAGCTCATCACGGAACCGCAGGACCCATGCTTCGTCGGACACGTCGCACATGTGGCCGGTGACCCGGACATCGGCCGGAGCGCCATCCTGCGCCATGGCCGCGGTCGCCCCGACGGCGTCCGCGTTCCGGTCACATGTCGCGACCGAGCACCCCTGCGCCGCGAGCTGGCGGACGAGCTCACGGCCCATGCCGGAGCCTCCGCCGGTTACCACGGCGAGCTTTCCATCGAATGAGTCCACAGCCCGGCACCTCCCGCTCTTGCGGTCAATAAAGTGATATCAGTTTTAGGGCCGGAACGTCAAGCCGGTGCTCTGTTTCGCCTTGTCCGAGGTTCGTCCGGGACGGCACGATTGATGCAGGTAGCCGCGATGAGGAGGGCTCATGAGCTTCACGGTCGAGAAGGACATCATGGTGCCGATGCGTGACGGCGTCCGGCTGGCGACGGACGCGTGGGTCCCGGCCGGCGACGGGCCCTTCCCGGTGCTGCTCGTGCGCCTCCCGTACGGCAAGGACCTGCCCGGGCTGTTCGCGTACGCGCTGCTCCCGAATATCTTCGCGCTGGTCGAAGCCGGCTATGCCGTGGTCTACCAGGACTGCCGGGGCACGTTCCGGTCCGGCGGCGAGCTCGTCCCCATGATGAACGAGCCGAACGACGGCGCCGACACCCTGGCCTGGCTGGCGGAACAGCCCTGGTGCGACGGCAACATCGGCACCTACGGGGCGTCCTACCTGGGCTTCGTCCAGTGGGCGTCCGCTTTGGCCTCGGACAAGCTGAAGGCGATCGCGCCCGCGGTCACCACCACGGACTATTACACGACGCCCTGGTACGCCGAGGGCGGCGCGCTGTCGCTGCACTCGATCCAGTCCTGGGCGACGCTGATGGCCATGGCCGAGGTGCAGCGCGCGATGGGCGCGGGCTCCGGCGACATGCAGACGCTGATAAGCCTGGTGGCGATGGCCGCCAACCCGGATCCGCACCTTGCGGAGCTGCCGGTCCGGGCCAGGCCGCTGCTGGAGAAGCAGTGGCCATGGTGGGGGGACATCCTCGCTCATCCAGCACGCGACGCGTTCTGGCAAGAACTCTCGGTCATTGACCGGATCGAGGACATCACCGTGCCCGCACTGAACATCGGCGGGTGGTTCGACATCTTCGCCAGCAACACCGCGCGGACGTTCACCGAGCTGCGGAAGCGGGGCGGCAGCGCCGAGGCGCGCGAGGGTACGCGGCTGATCATCGGACCGTGGGACCACCTCAACAGCACCGGGATCTACCCGGACCGGAAGTTCGGGCTGATGGCCGACGCGCTGTACAACGACCTGACCGGCGCGCACCAGCGGTTCTTCGACCGCTGGCTGCGGGGCCGGGAAGGCGCCACGGCGGGGGACGCCCCGGTGCGGATCTTCGTCATGGGCATCGACCAGTGGCGCGACGAGCAGGACTGGCCGCTGCCGGACACCACGTACGCGGATTACTTCCTGGACGGCTCGGGGCGCGCGAACACCGCTGACGGCGACGGCGAGCTGCGGACCGAGGCAGTGAAGGGCGTTGGGTGGGGGTGAGGGAACCGACGTCTACCTGTACGACCCGCGGCGGCCGGTGCCCACGCTGGGCGGGCGGGTGATGAACCCGTCGACGGCGAACGCGGCCGGGGCGGTCGACCAGCGCAAGGCCGAGGCCCGCGACGACGTGCTGTGCTACTCGACCCCGGTGCTGGAGCGCCCGGTGGAGGTCACCGGCCATGTGTCGCTGACGCTGTTCGTCTCCTCGTCGGCGGCTGACACTGACTTCACTGGCAAGCTGGTCGACGTGTTCCCGGATGGGCGCGCGATCTTCCTGACCGACGGAATCCTGCGGGCGCGCTACCGCAACTCGCTCGCCGAGCCCGAGCTGCTCACGCCCGAGTGAGGTTTACGAGGTCGCCCTCGACCTGTCGGTGACGTCCAACGTGTTCCTGCCCGGGCACCGGATTCGGCTCGAGGTTTCGAGCAGCAACTTCCCCCGCTTCGACCGCAACACCAACAGCGGCGGCGCGATCACCGAGGACGGCGAGGAGGATGTGGTGGTCGCGGTGAACCGCATTTTCCACGGCCCCGGCAACCCGAGCCGGCTGGTGCTGCCGGTCATCGACCGGTAATGGATTGCCCCGGCCGCCGCGGGATGCCGGCGGCCGGGGCCTCCCGGCGGCCTGCTACAACCATGGCTGATCTGGATCACCACTGGGCGTCTCCGGCGCCACCGGGCGGCTCAGCTGGGGGTGACGCCGAAGATCCAGGTGACGCCGAAGCGGTCGGTGAGCATGCCGTAGGCCGGTGCAGCGGACTTGGCGGTCGCCAGCGGCGCGATCACGATGGCGCCGTCGGCGAGCTTGTCCCACAACAGCCTGATCTCGTCGATGTTGTCACCGTTGAGCAGCAGGAAGAACGACTCGTCATGGGTCAGCCCGCCGGCGCGGTGCGCGGTTTCCTCCGAGGCGCCGGCGATGCCACCGCCGGTTCCTCCGAACACGTCGTAGGCGGCCACGCGGAAGCCGTTGTCGCCCACGACCACCCCGAAGGCGACGTGATCGGCGTCGGGAGAATCCGAGTCAACGGGGCCGAACGTCACGGGGCCGCCGTTCGGGTCGTCCTGGGGAACGCCGAACTGCCCGTAGGTGGCGATCATCAGCTGACCGCCGAACACCGAGTGGTAGAGCTTCAGCGCCTGGCGAGCGTCGCCGCGGAAGTTGAGGTGGGCGGTGTTGGTGATGGTCATCGGGAATTCTCCTTGGAGTTCGCTGGATAGCTGGGTGGCGCAGTGCCCCTCGCAGGGCAGGAATGATGACGCCGTCGAGCAGGGCGAGGGAGAACTCGCGGGTGATCGGTTCCTGCTCCAGCGGACGGCTGATACACATCATCGGGATGACCCGGGCCAGGGTCTCGATGTCGGCTGGCGGGAACTCGCCGCGGTCCACGGCGCGCTGCATCAGGACCCGGTTCGCCTCGATCCGGGGCCCGATCCCCGCCCGGGTCGAGGCCTCCGCGAGACGTTTGTCCGTCTTGGACAACATCAACAGCCCGGTCAGAGCCTGCAGCTGGACCTGCTGGTCATCGGGGGTGTCCGGGACGAACAGCGCGATGGCGTCCGCACGGAAACTGCCGGTGTCCGGCAGGTGGTCCAAGCCGACGTCGGTCTCGCTCAACCGCGCCGCGGCGGCGAGCACCAGGCCCGCCTTTGTCGCCCAGCGCCGGCACACTGTCGCCCTCGCTGCCCCGGTTCGCGCGGCCACCATGTCGATCGTCATGCCCTCGTACCCGATATCTACAAGTATCGAGATTCACGAGCCCGCTAGTGTGGGGCGGCGCCAGCGAGGAAGGTGGCACAGAGTGGCGAGACGAACCATCTCGGTGCAGCGGCGGCGTCACATCTTGGTGCGCCGGCACTACCTCGGCGGCGGCGCCGCGGGCCCGGAAGCGGTGACTCAGGCCCTGGTCGCGCTGCATGCCACCGACCCGGCCTCGGTCTACCTCTCGATACTCGCCCGCAGCACCACATCGAGCCTGGCCGATGTGTCGGCGGCGATGTACGAGCGGCGCAGCCTCGTGCGCTGGATGGCCATGCGGCGCACCTTGTTCCTCCTGCCCCGTACCGACGTCCCGATCGTGCAGGCCGCGATCAGCACCCCACTCGCCGCCGTGCTGCGCCGGCGCCTGATCAGCCAGTTGAAGCGCAACGGCACGGAGCCGCCCGTCAGCGGTGACCTGGAAACGTGGCTTTCCAGCCTGCAGGGACAGGTCGAGCACGCCTTGCGTGCCCGGGGCAGCGCCACAGGCGCCGAGCTGGCCGCCGACGTCCCGGCGCTGCGGACCCTCATTCCACCCCGCGCGGCCTCGGACCGCCCGCAGAACGTCACCTCCTCCCTGCTCACCATGATGAGTGCCCAGGGCCGCATCGTCCGCGGTACCCCGACCGGCCCTTGGACCAGTCGCCACCACCGCTGGGAACCCGTCGAACGCTGGTGGCATGACGGCCTGCCCGAACTGGCCGCCGAAGACTCGCAGCGAGAACTGGCCCGGCGCTGGCTCGCCCGGTTCGGGCCGGCCACGGTCGACGACTTGCAGTGGTGGACCGGCTGGAACAAGACCACTGTCCGGCACGCGCTCCGCGAGCTTCCCGTCGAGGACGTGGACCTGCACGGCGACACCGGCATCGCCCTCGTTGACGACGATCTCGACGATGCGACGGACCCTCCGGCCGCCGCGCTGCTGCCCGCTCTCGACCCCACCCCCATGGGCTGGAAACTACGCGACTGGTTCTTCGGCATCCCGCAGCACCACGTATTTGACAACCGGGGCAACATCGGGCCCACTCTGTGGTGGGACGGCGAGATCATCGGCTCCTGGGCCGTGGATGCCACCGGCGAGATCCGGACGATGGTGGTCGCTGACCGGGGAGCCGCAGCGCGCACCGCCATCCAGGACGTCGCGGCACGGATGCAGAAACGGCTGCAGGGAACCGCGATCACGCCCGCGATTCGCACGCCTCTGGGGCACTCACTCGTTCGGGGCAGGTAGAGCCGGTGGTCCTGCGGACCGTTTCCTCACGCGGCCCGTTCAGGACAGCCGGCGCGGTCTCAGAAGGGCAGCGGGCCGTAGCCGCCGGGTGCCGTCAGTTTTCCAGATGTGGCCCCACAGGATCCCGCTCGGACCGTCGTCCGGCAGGGTGGCCAGGTACACGCTGGGCTCCGCGCCCTCCGCGGGCGTGCGGAACCCGCGGTGGTCGTTGAAGGCGCAGGCGGCCGCTAGCCGGAGCTTCACATGCCCGGCAGCCGTCGCATCCGGCGCCGCCACAGTGTCTCCAGGCCGATGCTGATCACGAGCAGACCAAGCAGGCCGGTCACGACCAGGGCCAATTCCAGGGCCGGTCGCTTGAACCCTGCGCCGAAACCCTGGATGAGGAAATACTCCGACAGCGGGTGGTCGTCGGTGAGCACCGGGCCCGCTCCCGTATAGGCATTGACCTGGCCGTCCCTTAGCCACACCAGCCTGTGAATGATCGAGGGCCAGGACGTGACCGGGACCGGGCGGTAGTCGGGCGCGCCCGCCAGGTCCGCTCGAGCCGCAGGGGAACCGAACACATGCATGATCGCGCTGGCGCTCAAGACCATCGGAGCTTGCGACCCGAGAAGGTACATGCCATAGGGCCGGGGGCCGTGGATCACAGTCACGTAGCGGAATGATGCCCGAAATGTCCGGAGAATCAGCTTCTCCAGCGCGGGACCGCTGTAGGGGACAAACGAAGTCAGCACACCGCCTGGTTGGAGGCGTGCACGCGCCTCCTGGTAGAACTGCCGCGTCATCAGGACCACAGTCCCTGCGCTCCAAATGGGCGGCGGGGCATCGATAGTGATCAGGTCGTAGCGCTTATTGGATAGGCGGACATAGTTACGACCGTCGTTGATGGTGATGTGGCCGAGCGGGCTGTGCAGGTAGCGGTTCGCATCCGGGTAGAACCAGGACATCAGTGAGGGCACGGTGGGGTCCAGCTCCACGGCGTCGGTGTGCAGGCCGAGAATGATCGACGAGCGATACGTCGTACCCATGCCGAAGCAAATG
Organism: uncultured Actinomycetota bacterium; assembly: GCA_963833885.1. GTDB lineage: Bacteria > Actinomycetota > Actinomycetes > Streptosporangiales > Streptosporangiaceae > JASHPR01. The sequence continues at coordinate 7,533 of CAWHZU010000004.1, forward strand.
TTGAGCATCGACGAGGCGTTCGGCCGCAGCGCCTTCGGAATGTAGGCGAGCAGCTTGGTGTCGATCGTGAGCTTGGTGATCCCTGTCCCGTTGACCAGCAGCTGTCGCGCGCTCGGCCGGCCGCCGACTACGTCGACCGTGGCGGCGCTGTCCTCGAAGTGGGCCTTCGGCGCCGCGGTCGGCGCGAGCCGCCGCTGGATGTAAGTCAGCCTTGCCACCGGGACGAAGAGCAGCAGCACGAGGACGGTGATGAGGGCGACCGCGATGCATGCCCACAGCGGTCGCTGGCTGGACGCAAACGCGGTCGCCAGGCAGCTGCCGATCGCCGCCTCGACGATGCACAGGGTGATGATCGACGCGCTGGCGCCGAGAACCGGGATCAGCACGAAGCCGGCGGCCACCGTGCCGACGACGCATCCGGCAGTGTTGGCTGCATAGACGAACCCGACTCCGCGGCTCGCCTGGGCGGCGCTGTCGACGAAGAGCCGGACCGTCAGCGGGAACGCATAGCCGAGCAGACCCGTGACCGGAAGGATGAGGGGAACCACCACTGGCAATCCGGCTGGGCCCTCGATGTTGCTGACGATCAGCGGCACGAGCGCGAGACTCGCCGCGCCGGCCAGGCACACGCCAAGCGTCGACATCTGGGGCGTGCGGTGCTTCTGGCGCTCGTAAACCAGGCTGCCGCCGGCGATCCCGATCAGGAAGACAGCCACGACCGCGACGAAGACGTAGATGGATGAGCCGGTGGCCTGCAAGAGCACGCGGGTCCAGAGCACCTCCAGCGCGAGGCTGACGAGCCCCGACAGGAACGTGACCGCGAGCAGGAGCCACTGGCGAAGGCGCAGCCGCTGGCGGCGCTCGGTCGCTGGAGATCGGACCTTCTCCATTTTCGGCAGCGCCCGCGAGATGAGGAGGGCGCCGACGCCAGCTCCGAGATTGAGGCAAACCGCGACGAATGTCGTCCCTCTCAGCCCGAGCAGCTCGATGAGCAGGTAGCCGCTCGCCACGCTGCCCACCACGGCTCCTAAGGTGTTCAGCCCGTAAAGCCTGGCTATCCGCTCGCCCACGTCCGGATCGGTGCGCACGAGGTGGCGGGTCAGTACTGGCAGGGTCATCCCCATGATCAGGGTTACCGGCGTCAGCGCTGCGAAGGCCAGGACGAATCGGATCAGCGCCACCTCACCCGGCGGGAGCGAGAGGTAGGCGCTGCGGAAGACGGTCGCGATAATGTCGAAGGCCAGCGGCATGAGCAAGGCGAGTCCGGCGACGGTAACTTCAAGCAGCCCGTAGACGACCAGCGCCCGCCGCAGCTTCGCCCCGATCGCCGCGCCGAGAAGTGACCCGATGCCAAGGCCGGCCAGGAACGCGGTAACGGTCGTGACGATCGCTTGCGTCGTGTTCCCGAAGACAAGAACAAGGTCCTGTGTCCAGACCACCTGGTAGATCAGGCCTGCTGCGCCCGATGCCATGAACAGGAGCGGGACCCGGGCGTCGGACTCCAGCGGCCGGGCGAGTAAGCCTCCCGCCGTCTCTGGAACCGGGCTTAGGCCAACCCGGGCGGCATCGATCCGCTTTGTCACGGGGAGAGACTACATGGCATAAAAACTCGTCGTCGGCTAGTGCGAGAAGCGCGGGCGGCACGCAGCCACCTGGCGGGGTTCACTTATCTTGCGCGACAAGACACCCCCGCTGGTTCCCTATGGTGTCGCCGGCCCGTTGCTGCTGGTGAGAGACGACAGCGGCGCGCCGGCGCCACCAATTGCGTACTTACCAGGGCAGCGGGCCGTAGCCGCCGGTGCCGTCAGTTTTCCAGATGTGGCCCCACAGGATCCCGGTCGGGCCGTCGTCCGGCAGCGTGGCCAGGTAGACGCTGGGCTCGGCGCCCTCCGCGGGCGTGCGGAACCCGCGGTGGTCGTTGAAGTCGGTGTCGGTGTAGCCGGGGTTGGCGGCGTTGACCTTGATCGGCGTGTCCCGCAGTTCCTTGGCGTACATCACGGTAAGCATGTCCAGCGCGGCCTTGGACGACGGATACTGCGCCGAGGCTGGCAGCTGGGCAAGCGGGCTCGCCGGGTCGCTCTGCGAGCCGATCGAGCCGACCTCGCTGGACACGTTGACGATCCGCGCGGCCTCGGCGCGGCGCAGCAGCGGCAGCATGGCGTTGGTCACCGTGACCACGCCGAAGACGTTGATCTCGTAGACCGCGCGCATGTCGTCGAGCGACGTCTGGCTCGGCGGTGCGCCCCGGCGCGCGATGGTCGCGGTGCCCGCATTGTTGACCAGAACGTCCAGCCGACCGTACTCGGCTTCGATCCACTCGGCCGCCTGCTGGACCGACTTGGCGTCGGTGACGTCGAGCTGGACAAACCGGGCGTCGGCGCCGCCCTCACGCAGGGCGCTCTCGGCAGCGCGGCCTCGCTCCTCGTCGCGCGCGCCTACCAGCACGGTCATGCCCTGCGCCCCGAGCTGGCGCGCGGTCTCGAACCCGATTCCCTTGTTGGCCCCGGTGATCAGAGCGATCTTTGCTGTCATAGCTCTGACGCTATGGCAGCCACCGCAACGGCGGGAGAGACCGGCGGAGCCTGGGACCAGCGGTACCACCCTGGCGGTCCCGGCAGGTGGCAAGCTGGAAAACATGAGCACTTCCGCTCCGCGCCGCGCCGACCTCGCAGCGTTCCTGCGGGCCCGGCGCGCCCGGGTATCGCCGCAGGACGCCGGGCTGCCCGCGATCGGGCCGCGGCGGACACCGGGGCTGCGCCGCCAGGAGGTGGCCCAGCTCGCCGGGATGTCCGTCGACTACTACATCCGGCTGGAGCAGGGCCGCGGGCCGCATCCGTCACGGCAGGTGCTGTCCGCGCTGGCCCGGGCGCTGATGCTGAGCGCCGACGAGCGGGACTACCTGTTCCGCATGGCCAGCGTGGCGCCGCCGCAGGCGGCCCGGCCGAGCCGCGAGATCACACCCGGCATCAGGTACCTGCTGGACAGCATGCCCACGACGCCCGCGTACGTGGTCGACGCCGCGTACAACGTCCTGGCCTGGAACCAGCTCGCCACCCACTTCATCGGCAACCTGGCCCGGCACCCGGACCGCAACATGATCCGCTGGACCTTCCGCCGGCCACCGGAGCATGCCGCCTGGAGCGACGCGGACTTCGTCCGCTTCACCAAGGCGACGGTCGCCGACCTGCGCGCCGGGTACGCCCGCTACCCGGGCGACCCGGAGATCGAGAGCCTCGTCACCGAGATGCTCGCGCTCTCCCCCGAGTTCGCCGAGATGTGGGGCGCGCACGAGGTAGAGGCCCGGGGGCCGATGCTCAAGCGGGTCGACCACCCGGAGGCCGGGCCGCTCGAGTTCGAGTGCCAGGTCCTGCACATCGCCGAGACCGGACAGCGCATCATCACCTACTGCGCTGCCCCAGGTTCCTCGACGGAGACAGCATTCCTCCAGCTCGCCGCGCAGCCGGCGAGACCGGCCTGATCGCCGACTGATGACTGCCCACGGATGGATCACCCGTCGTAGTGATACCGGGCCTGAATGATGATCAGCTCATCCTCGGTCGCACCGTAGACCAGGCGGTGCTCGTCGTCGATACGCCGGGACCAGAAACCAGACAGATTGCGGCGGAGCGGTTCGGGTTTACCGGCGCCCTCGAATGGGGTCCGCCGGGTTTCTTCGATCAGCCGCAGTAAGCGGCGCAGCATCTTCTTGTCGGCCGTGGCCCAGTAGGTGAAGTCCTCCCAGCCCTGGGGGTGGAAGACGATGTTCCTCAACGCGGCTGGTCCTCGTCGGCCATGGCCTGCAGCTCATCCATGGTCTTGGTCAGCAGGGTGCGGCCGCGGCGCACTTCTTCGGCGGCGGCCATGAGACGGGCCGCGTTCGCCGGGGAGCGCAGCAGGTAATCGGTCTCCTCCATGGACTCATAGTCGTCCGCCGCCACAAGATAGGCCCGGCCGTGGTTCGAGATGATCTCGACCGGCGCCCGGTCCTCGTTCACTTGCTTGATCAGAGGGAAAAGTCTCTTGCGAGCCTCGGTCGCCGTGATCGCCATGGGCACCTCTCTGCACTCTGGTACAGCGTTATGGTACCAGATCACTAGTACCATGTCGCGGTACCACCGGCTGTCATGGGCCGGTCCCCGCCGCGCTGGCCTCGCCGGGGCCCGGGGTCAGCAGCACCTTGACGGCGGCGTCGCCGTCGATCAGCCGCTGGTACCAGGGGGCGCCGTCGGGCAGCGGCGTCACCACGACGCCGTCGCGCAGGCCGATCCGCTGCCCGGCAAGCCAGCGCAGCGCGGTCCGGAAGCTCGACACCGGGTAGGCGAAGACACCGCGGATCGACAGCTCGGAGCGGACGACCGTGTTCACCGGCAGTTCGGTCAGATCCGTGTGCAGCCCGACGGCGAGAACCTGGCCGCCGCTGACCGTGCTGGCGAGGCAGGTTCGCCGAGTCTGGGCGCTGCCGACCGCGTCGAATCCCAGGTCGACGCCCCTCCCCCCGGTGGCCTGGCGCACCGCCTCGGCCGCTTGCTGCTCATCGGCCGGAACCGCGGTGCAGCCCATCGCGACAGCCATCGCCAGCCGGTCCGGGTTGCGGTCACTGACGTACCGCTGTGCGACCCCGTGCAGGCCGAGGACCTGAAGGAGGAACAGCCCGATCGGGCCCGCGCCCACCACCAGGGCGGACGCACCGGGACCCGCGCCGCTGAGCTCGACCGCGTGCACCGCGCAGGCGGCGGGCTCGGTCATGGCCGCGTCGCGCAGGTCCATGCCCTCCGGCAGAGCCAGCACCTGCACCGCGGGCACGTTCACGTACTCGGCGTTGCTGCCCGGCAGCGAGGCGCCGAGCAGCAGCCGCCTCTCGCACAGCTGCTGGCGGCCGGTGACGCAGAACTCACACCGGCCGCAGGACACCAGAGGGTTCGCGGTGACCCGGGTGCCGACCGTCAGCCCGCCCGCCTCGGCCGCGCGGGGCCCGATGGCCGCGATGTGGCCGGACAGCTCGTGGCCGAAGACCAGCGGCGGCTTGCGCAGGCTGTTCATGCCCAGGTAGCCGCTGAGTTCCGATCCGCAGATTCCGGAGTACGCGACACGGATGGCCACCTCGTCGGACCCCACATCGGGCGGGTCGAGATCCTGCATCTCCATACGCCGCGGGGCGAGGTATACCAGCGCCTTCATCAGTCAGACTCCGATCTGCCCGCCAGACGCTGAGTCCACGAAGGCGACCGCTTCGATCTCGACGAGCTGGCCCTCGTAGCCGAGGGCGGCGACGCCCAGCAGCGTGCTCGGCGCGTCGTGATCGCCGAAGGCGGCGGCGACCACGTTCCAGGCTGCGACCAGATCCTCACGGCGGGCGCTGCAGACGTAGACCGTCGTCTTGAGCACATCGCTCAGCTTGGCGCCGGACTCTTCCAGCGTCACCTGCAGGTTGGCGACCGCCCGGCGCATCTGCGCGGCGATATCCCCGGGCTCGACCACGTGTCCCTGCTCGTCGAGCGGGCACGCCCCGGCGGTGAAGATCACGCCTGTTCCCGGAGCGGCCGCGGCGTAGGCGTACGGCGCTGCCGGAAACAGCCGACTGCTGCGAACGAACGTTGCTGGCATGGCACGACCCTGTCATCACTACGGGCTTGGCGACAACGATTATCAGCGCGGCGCCGGTCAGGCGCGGCTGACCTGACGGACCAGCTCGATGAGCTGTGCCAGTGTGTCGAGGCGGGCGGCGTGCTCGCCGCCGAGCTTGGCCTGCAGCGTGGTGATGCCCGCGTCGCGGTACAGCCGGAGCCGTTCGGCGACCATGTCCGGCGTCCCCAGCAGGTTGGTCGCGCGCCCGATCTCCGCGGGCACCCGCGCGGCGGCGGCGTCCCGCTGCCCGGCCAGCCACAGCTCCTGAACCGCGCGAACGTCGTCGCCGAAGCCCAGCCGGGTCAGCGCGTCGTTGTAGAAGTTCTGGTCACGGCTGCCCATCGCACCGATCGTGAAGGCGTAGCCATCGGCGTGCCTGCGCGCCGCGGCCTCGGCAGCGTCGGCGTCCTCGGTGAACTCCACCGCGACCGGGATGACCAGGTCCAGGTCGGCCAGCCGCCGCCCGGCCCTGGCGGCGCCCGCGGACAGGCGATCGAGGAACACGTGGGCGTGCTCCGGCATGAACATATTGCCGATCCATCCGTCGGCCAGCTCGCCGGTGAGCTCGAGGTTGCGCGGGCCGAGTGCCGCCACGTAGATCGGCACCGGCGTAGGCGGCAGCGGCGACCGCAGCGCGCGGCCTGGGCCGTCCGGCAGCGGCAGCCGGTAGACCCGCCCGTCGTGCTTTAGCCGGTCGCCGCGCGCAACGGCGCGGACGATCTCGATCGTCTCGCGGGTCGCCGCCAGCGGGGACCCGAAGCGCACGCCGTGCCAGCCCTCCATCACCTGCGGGCCGCTGACGCCGATGCCGAGCAGGAACCGGCCGCCGGACAGCAGCTGCAGCGACATCGCCGACATCGCGACGAGCGCGGGCGACCGGGCGCCGAGCTGCACGATCGACGTGCCGAGCCGGATGCTGGTGGTCTGGCCGGCCAGGTAGCCGAGCTGGGTCAGCGCGTCCTGGGCCCACGTCTCCGGCACCCACACCGAGGCCGCGCCGAGCCGCTCGGCGTCTCGCACGAACGCGGCGTCCTCGGCGGTCGAGACCACCGCGTTGAATCCGACCTGCATGCTCGCGACCTCCGGTGGCACCATGGCGTCAGCCAGCGTCGCGCCAGTGAACGCCGGCGGGCTTAACCTGTCAAGCGGGAGGACACGTGGCAGATCAGCCGGAGCTTCGTTACAGCGACTGCCCGTCTGCCGAGGCCGAGGTCCTGATCGCGGCGCCGGCGGCGGTTGTCTGGGCGCTGGTCTGCGACATCCAGCTGCCCGCCCGGTTCAGCAGCGAGTTCAACGGCGGCGAGTGGCTGGACGGCGCCAGCTCGCCGGCGCCCGGCGCCCGGTTCACCGGGCGCAATCACCACCCGGCGATCGGCAACTGGGAGACCACGTCCACGATCTGCGAATTCCAGCCCGAGCAGGTGCTGGGCTGGGCGGTCGGCGACCCGGACCAGCCGTCCGCCCTGTGGCGGTTCACGCTGGCGGCCGACGCGGACGGCACCGGTACCAGGCTCACCCAGTGGATGCAGATCGGGCCCGGGCCGAGCGGCATCAGCGCGGCCATCGAGGCCATGCCGGACAAGGAATCCCGGATCCTGCAACGGCGCCTCGGCGAGCACAGCGCGAACATGGCGGCCACGCTGTCCGGCATCAAGGAAGTCGCCGAAACCCAGAGCCCGGCCTGACGCCTGGCGGCCGCGCCGGGACGCTATCGGCCCTGCCAGAGCGCTACTGGCCCCACCGGCCCCGGTGCACGGTGTCGGACTCCGGCTTGCGCCGGGCCCTCAGGTCGCGGGCCTCGTCGCTGTAGCCGACCGAGATCGCCCCGATCGGATGAAACTGCGATGGGACCCCGAACGCGTCGCGGTAGGAGTCGATCCGGTCGATGGGAATGCCGAAGAAACACGCGCCCAGCCCGGCGTCCACCGCGGTCAGCAGCATCATCAGCGACGCCATGCCGGTGTCGATGTCCCAGTACGGCGACGGCCACCAGGCATCCGACCGGTCGGCGAAGCCCTTGTCGGGCTGGGCGTACCGGTCCAGGTAGGCGTCCTTGTTCGAGTGCGGGACGATCAGCAGCGGGGCGTCCACCTTGGCGGCGAACCAGCCCTCGGGGTCGGTTTCCGGCCGGGCCGCGTCGCGGAACCGGGCAACGTCGGCGGGCGTGTCCAGGACCAGGAAGCCCCAGCCCTGGGAGAAGCCAGCGGAGGGAGCCCGCAGGGCGTTGTGGACGATCCGGTCGACCACCTCGGGAGGCACCGGCCGGCTCGTGTCGTAGCTGCGCACCATTCGCCGGTGCCGGACCACATCCTGAAATTCCATTCAAAAAACGTACCAGCGGCTATGCGAGCGCCCGCTGGGTCTCGGCGAGGCCACCGGCGCGACCACACAAGCGGCCGCTGGGTCTCGGCGAGGCCACCGAGCCAGCTACACGAGCGACGACTGGGTCTCGGCGAGGCCGCCGGCGTAGAAGCGGCGAGCCGCGTCGAGCAGCTCGTCCAGCGGCGGCCACCACGGCCCGTGCCCCAGCGATCGGAGCGTGTCCAGCAACTGGCCCGCCTGGCCCGCGCTGTCCGCGACGCCGGCCACGGCGACGCGGCGCGGCCGCACCGCGCGCAGCGGGCCGAGGTACATGTCCGGGGCCGCGGCGGCCTGCAGCGGAGGTGCCACGACCAGGTAGTAGTCGGGCAGCTCGAACCGTTTGTCGCGCCAGGCGGCCAGCGCCTCGGCGGCGCGTTCCTCGAACTTCGCCGCCGCACCTGGGCCGCCCGGTCCGCCGGACCCGCCAACCGCCGGACCCGCCGGGCAGCTCCCACATAGCCCGCCATGCCGCTGCCACCTCGGCCAGCGGGTCGTCGGGCACGATCACGTACGTGGACCGGCGCCGCGCCGCCTCCCGCAGGGCCAGCGCCCCCGCCTCCCAGCCAGGCCGGTGCCCGGCTGCGGCGTCATCCCCCGGGGGCTGACCGTCAGCGTCATCGGGAGCGCGGGCCACCGAAACGTTCGGCGATTGCGTAAGCCCGGCAAGCAGCCCGTCGCCGAACTCGCCGACGACGGCAACCACGGTAGAAGACTCGTGTCGCATCGGCTCGATCCTAAGACCTCACCATTCATGGGCTTGAGCAGCGCCGCCCGGAGCGCCGGTCGGCTGACCGCGAGGTATGCCTCAGCCTCCCGGCGGTGACCAAGGCGGACCAGGAACAAGCCTGTGGAAACCCGTTCGATGAACGCCCACTGCCAGATCGCCGCACCGTCCACTCCGGTCAGGCGGGCCACACTCCGACATCGTTCCACCGCCGCCGCGGCGGTGTCGCCAGCAAGCAGTTCCTCATTGCCGTCTCGGAGCGCGACCCCCAGATCGTGCGCGGGTTCGGAGATCAGCCCCTCCGGGTCGATGAGCCGGAAGCTGGTGCCGCCGTCCGCACCCGGCTTCAGCAAGATGTTGCCGGCGTGACCGTCACCGTGAATGAGCACCGCGCGCTCCGGGTCGAATGCCGAAGCCCGCTCAGCCGCGTAGCCGATGGCCGTTTCCATGGCAGCGGACGAGCAGGGCCGGCCGAGCTCCGCCCACTGTCTGGCGACATAGTCCGCCAGCCACTCAGCCTTCTCCGCGCCCGTCGGCAGCCGGCCCGCCGGCGCCGGGCGCCACCCCCGGGCTAGCGTGCTCGCCGCCGTGGTCAGCCGCCCAACACGCGGCCAGCCCAAGCTCGCCAGCGACGGGCCGAGGCGTTCCAGCAGCATGCTGCGACGGGGCAGGTCATGCCGAATCAGGTCCGCGTAGGGGTCGCCACCGGCGAGGCGGAGGGCCTCCAGTTCCTGCTCGAACGGGGAAAACCCATCCACACCTGGAGGCAGCACCACCTTGAGGATCACCGGCCTGGCGTCGGCGGTGACCGCCTCGATGACGTACGCCGCGTTGCCTCCATCGAACGGACGGCCATAAGCGATCGACCAGTCCGTGGCCAAGCCGGCGAGGATGCCAGGGAGATCCTCCAACCAGCGAGACCCAGCCGGGCCGAGGGCTCTCGCGGAGACACTCAGCCGGTGGGGCACAGCGACCGCGTCCATGAGGCGCAATTATCAGCCCGCGGGCGGACGATTGGCGACGGCCTAATTCTTGGGCCACAGTTTCTCTAACCGGTCCCTGTAGACGCCGTAGACGTACGGCCCCGGTTTGCGACAGCGCTGGATGATCCGGTGGCGATTCTCTACAAACCACGCTGCCTGGTCATCGAAGCCGAGGTTGCCGTTGGTGAGGCAAAACGCTCGCACCTGGCCGTCAATCAGAGCCTGAAGCTCGGCGGGGCGCCTTCTGATCCTGTCGTCCTTCGACAGGTAAGCCCAGCCGCGTTCGCCAGCTAGCGCGATCCACTCCTGGTCGGCAACCTCCTGAGCACCCTGCTCGCCATAGATGTCGGCCAGCGTCCAAACGGTGAGCTCGACCGCTCGTAGGGCGTCCGGCACCGTTACTCGGCCAAGGCTGCGGTCAATAAGAAACTCAGGCGGCGCGGCGCGGCCTTGTCGCCGAACGGATGACCGCCTCGACTTCTCCAGGTTTCACTCCGAACTCCGCAGCGATCCGCTGGTAGCCCTCGCCAGCCCAGAAGGCGTCGAGGATGTCACCAATCCGTACCTTGTCCCGTGCCAGGACCGGCTGGCCGAAGGCGAAGCGGGGGTCGATGATGACATCTGCTCCGTGATAGGTCCTGAGGGTCAGGCTCGTCGCGTGGACATGAGGCGGCTCCCAGTGCACGAACTTTAGGTAACTCTCGATCACTTCGCTGATCACGCCCTGCCCGTCGCGAGCGCGCTCCCATCGCGGATTCTCGAAAGACGATTCCATGTCGATGAGCAGGTTCACACCATCCGTCGCGACCCGCCGCGTTGCGAGCGCATACTCATCTTTGGCGATCCGACGGATGCGGCTAACCGACTTTCTCAGTTCACCGGGGGTAAGGCCGAGTTCACGGAATCCGCGAAGCATATGAGCTTCGACCATCGCCACGAACGGCAGCAATGCCGCACGGGGAGACTCCGGCTGCAGGCGGTGCACGAGCGGCGCGGGACCGGCCTCGCGGCGCGTCCAGTCTTGCAAAGTCGAACGGGCCAGCCCGAGATGGCGAGCCGCCTCATCGATCGTGAAAAGCGGAACGCTGAAACGAATGTCCCTGTCCACAGCGGCCCTCCTCACCCGGCCCCACCCTAACGTCCCAGACCCTTCTTGCCCTGCAATGAGACCCGGAACGCAGATCCAGCCGCACGATCGTCACAATATCTGGCGGATCGGTCAAAACGGCGTTAGTCCGTGTCCTCCTTGGGGCTGGCCCGCGCTCACGAGGCGGGCATCGCCAGCGCGGGCCGGGGTCTTACGGATCGCCGGGGGTGATCATCACCCAGGTCGACTTGCCGCCTTCGGCTGTGCGGTAGCAGCCCCAGTCCTTGCCCAGCGCCGCGACCAGCATCAGGCCTCGGCCGTTCTCCTCGCCTGCGGCAACCTCTTTGAGCACCGGCATCTGGTCGCTGGCGTCCCAGACGTGAATGACCAGGCAGGTGCCGTCCGAGGTGATCCAGAGCCGGACCACGGGCACGGTGGCCAGGTTCGCCCCTGCAGGCAGACACTGTGCTGCCTGCAGCCCGTTGGTCACCAGCTCGCTGGCCAGCAACGCTGCCGTGTCAGCTAAATCGGCCAGGCCCCACTCATGAGCCACCGCCCGCACATGCCCCCGCGCGACACCCGGCGCGGTCGGCTGAGCCGCGAGCTCTAACCGGGTCTGCAGCGGCCACGGCGCCAGAGGTGCCATCACACTTCCCAAAGGAGCCACCTGAACATTTACGAACGGTTGGAAACGGCTGAACGCTCGCGTTTCTCGTGCTTTTAAGCGTCGCGTGATCGCCGTATGCTGCGCTACAGGTGAGCGCCGACGCGCCGGGCGGAGACGGCAATGCGAAGGAGCAGGGAATAATGCCAGCCAAATTGGAAGGGCGGGAGAATGAGCCTGATGGCCCGGCGAACGGGCTGGAAGCGTTTGCGCTGGAGCTGAAGGCCCAGCGGGAAGCGGGCGGGCTGACGCAAGAGCAGTTAGCCAAGCTGATGGGCTACTCTGCGTCCGTCATCGCCAAGCTGGAGACCTGCCGGACCGTCCCCTCACCACAGCACGCCGAGAGGGCCGATGAGGCATTGAAGATGCCAGGCACCTTTCGCCGTCTGCGCAAAGCCACGATCAACGGCACCTATGAGCCGTGGTTTCAGGCCTATCATCGATATCGAGGACCAGGGCCACTGTCCTACGATGGTGGGAACCTCTTGTTGATTCCTGGCTTACTTGCAGACCGAGCCATACGCCCGTGGCGTTCTGCGCGGCGCTCGTCCAACAGACAGTGATGCCGTGATCGAACAACTCGTCGCGGCGCGGATGTCCCGCCAGGTGATCTGGGAACGGGAAGACTCCGTTGCCGCCCGTCCTGTCGGTGATCTTGGCGGAGAGCGTGGTACTGAGTCAGCGCGTCGGCGAACGCGCAAGTGATGCAGCGAGCAGCTCGGCCGCCTGATTGAGGACTGCGGAAAGCCCGCGAATCACTGATTCAGATAATGCCGTCGTCGGCCGATGCACATCCGGGCCTGCTCGGCCCGTTTGTGGTGGCCAGTTTCGAGAACAGTCCTGACGCCGCCTATCTGGATAATGCGCTCGACGGGCAGGTCACCGAGCGGCGCGCGCAGGTTGCCCAGGTTTCGCTGCTCTATGAAACACTGAGGAGCGAGGCGCTCTCACCTGGAGCGTCGACAGATCTGATCATGAAAGTGGCTGATGAAACATGGCGGACGTGACACACGCCGTGTGGCGTAAGTCGTCCTATAGCAGCGGCAACGGCGGCGCAGTGCGTGGAGGTCGCGCGCAACCTGCCCGACGTCGTTGCGGTACGTGACAGCAAGAACCCCGAGGGACCGGCGCTGGTGTTCACGCCGCAGGAGTGGCGCTTGTTCCTTGACGGCGTTCGTGCTGACGAGTTCAGCCTAGAGCCAAACCCACAAGCCCGCTCCCACCAGCACTTGCTCCGGGGCGGGCTTTGTCTTTTCGCTTGTCTCTGACCTGCAGTGGGCCGACGAGTGGGTCACCGCGGCTTTTCCCAGAGGAGCGTGTACCGGAAGAACAGGCGCCGTCGGACCGTGCTGCCCGGCAGGTGTGCTCTGGCAGCCTTCGCGATCTCGGCGAAGGTGGTAGCGGGGTCCATCATCGGCACGACCGGCTGCGCGTCCGGGGCGCGCTCCGGTGGACGGACGGGCTGGGGATGCTTGATCATCCCTATGACCGGATTCGCGGCACCCGAGACCACGTCGAACGCCAGATCGGCCAGCGAGTCCGGGCGAGCAAGGCCGACGACCAGCAGTCGGCCGCCCGGCGCCACGAGCCGCGGGATCCGGGCCAGCGCGTCGTCCAGGTCCATATGGTGCAGCACGGCCACCATGGTGATCAGGTCAGCCTCGCCATCGCCGAGCGTCGAACCAAAGTCAGCGAAGTCGCATCGCTGGATGCTCACCTGCGGAACGCCGCGCAGATGCGCGCTCGCCGCTGCCGCCATCCCTGCATTGCGGTCGATCCCGGTGACGTGCGCGAATTGCGTCGCCAGCTTCCCGGCCAGCACGCCTTTCCCGCAGCCGATGTCCACCGCAACGCCGCGCCGGGCGGGCAGTTTGCGCAGAATCCAGCCGTGGAAGTGCTCGTTGTGGTTCCAGGGGTGACGGGCATTGATCTTGGCCAGCGCCTGGTGGCCAGGGCCCGGGAAGTCCCTGATGTCCATGCCAGGCAGCCTGCCACGGGGCCAGTCCTCCGGTCCTGGCGATCACCTCAAGCTGGCTTCGTCCCGGGGCTCCGCGCCGAAGTCGAGCGGCGACGGCTCGTCGTCGGCCAGCCCGGCGTACATCGACGGGCGGTTCGCGCGGCGACGGTCGTTGGCCCAGATGAGGACCTCGGCCATCTCGATCAGCACCACGCACGGCACCGCGAGCAACAGCATGGTGAGCGGGTCCGGGCTGGGCGAGGCGATGCCGGCGAACACGAACACCGAGAAGATCATGATCCGGCGCCATTTCCGGAGCCGCTCGTGCGTGAGGATGCCGACCAGGTTCAGCATGACCAGGGCCAACGGCAGCTCGAACGCCAGCCCGAAGCCGAGCAGCATGGCCTGGAAGTAGCTTAGGTAGTTGGAGATCGTCGGGTAGACGGCTATGCCGCTCGGGGCCAGCGCGAGCAGATAGCGCAGGCCCCGGCTCATCACGAAGTACGCGAGCGCGGCTCCGACCAGGAACAGCGGTGCCGCGGTGAACGCAAAGGCGTAGGTCCACCGCTTCTCACGGCGGTAAAGCCCAGGCGCAATGAACGCCCACAGCTGGTACAGCCAGACCGGGCAGCTGATGATCAGGCCGAAGTAGAACGCGACCTGCACCCGGATCATGAACGGATCGAAGACGCCGATGACGATCAGCTTGGCGTGATCAGAGTGCTCGGCTTGCAGGAACGGGTGCTCGATGAATCTCCAGAGATGGTCGTAGACCTGCGGGATCAGCCCGACGGCCGTGCCGGCCAGTACCGCCGTGATGGCCTTCAGCAGCCTGTTCCGCAGTTCGCGGAGGTGCTCCATGAGCGGCATCCGGCCGCCGGGGCTGGCCTGCCGGTGCGACGCTGCAACGCGGGCGCCGAGCACGCGGGCACCCATCACGGTGTCACCGAGCTTCGCCATGGCCAGCTACCCGACAGGCTCAGCTGTGCTGCTGTGTCTGGGGTGTGTCCGCCGTCTCGTGATCGTGATCACCATGCAGGTCCTGCACCTCGGTCTTGAGGTAGCGCGTCCCCCGCGCCCTGGTTGCCGCCAGGCCCGGGGCTGTCCGGCCAGCGGTACGAGGTCACCTGCCCGCCGTCGATGGTGATCACGGCGGCCGGGGTGGCGTCGTCACGCCAGAGGGTGTATTCGCCTGCGGCCACGCCGGGGTAGACGGCCGCGTAACTGGTGCCGGCGCTGGTGTTGCGCTCGCGGACAAGGGAGTGGGTGCGGTGCGCGGCGGGGCCGCCGCTGGCCGGGCTGATCTCGATTTCCTGGCCGGCCAGGTCGGCCGGCGTGTGCAGGACGAGGGCTCCGGTGCCGGCGCCCACCTCCAGCACGACGCTGCCGGCGCCAGATGGGCCGGGAATGGATTCGGTCATGGCTTGGCGCTCCTATTGTTTTCCGGGCACCCGCGCGGGATGCGGCTGGTGCGGACCGGCCGGTCGCGCCCAGCTGGCTCGCTGGTCAGGACGGCGTGGAGAACCCGCTATAGGGCACGCCGAGGTAGGGGAACTGGTTGAGGTAGCCGGAGGGGACGCTGGCAGAAGTCAGCCCGTCGGTGATCTCGCCGACGGCTGCGTCGGGGGTGTAGTTCTTGGCCACCAGCGGATAGGTCGCTCCGGCGATGGCGCGCAGCTCGATGGTGACGACGTCGTCGAACACGCGGCGGCCGTTCGGGTACCCGGCCAGGTCACCGCCGATGACGCCCAGCGGGTTCGGCTTGCTGGCGGGCGGGATGGCGGTGTTGAGCCGGAGCATGTCCGCGAGCACCGGGCCGGTGTTGTTCTGGAACCCGGGCACGATTCCGGACGGTATCCCGGTCAGCAGGATCGCCTCCAGGTCGGAACGGGCAGCACCGGACTTGTCCAGCGCGGCCAGATTGGGGAACACGCCGGGGTACAGGGCCGGCAGCAGCGTGGCCAGCTCTGGGTTTGTGACATAGGAGGCGAACTGCTTGTCATCCGACGGCGGCAGCGAGTTCCACAGGTCCTTCTTGCCCAGCGGGATCAGGACCTCGTTGACCAGCGGGTTGCCGAGTCGCGAGACCTGGCGGTAAGGGCCGCTGCTGACGTTCTCGCCGTTGTCCGCGTCCCACAGCCGGACGCTCTGGCGGCTGGCGGTGGTCCACACGCCGATCACCGACGCCTGACTGGACTCACTGCCTGCCCCGGACCGGGTGAGCTGCGAGATCGGCACCTGGATGGCAATGGAATGCACGTTCAGCGCGGCGGTCGCGTTGACGCCCGCCGCGGGCCCGGAGAACACGTTCAGCCCGTACTGGGCGTGCAGCTGCTCGAACGGGCGCAGGTTGGCCAGATCGAAGATCGAGCCCAGGTCCACGTAGAAGCCCTCGGCGCGCTGGCCGGCGAACACCTGGATCCCGCCGGGGAGCTTGTGCACGGCGGTGCTAGCCAGGCTGGCGTAGTTGGGGGTGGACAGCGGACCGATGTTGCACGGCGGGCAGGCCAGCCCGCTGCCGAGGACGCTGGCCTTGCCGTTCTGCAGGCGGGTCACCGTGTAGAACTGGCGGCTGTTCCAGTTGGGGCTGTTCAGCGCCTCGATCGGCCCGCTGTTGTACAGGAACGAACTGGGGTCCTGCAGCTGGGTCTGGAAGCGGAACTGGTAGCTGATGTCAGCCCGGCCATCGGCGCTGTTGTCGATGTGGATCTCGTACAGGACGTCGTCGCCGAACTCATAGAAGTTCGGGCCGCCGGCGGGCCCTTGCAACGGGATGTAGTTGGCGATCAAGGTGACGGTGCCGGGCTGGTCCGGGCTGACGAACGCGTACACATCGGTGCTGTCGGCCACGGGGTCTTTAGACGTCTCCGGGGCCTCGCGATGCGATGACATGAATTACCTCACAAGGTTGGAATAGCAAAACAATCGACAGAACGGCTGCAGCAGGTCACCGGGCCGCGCGGGCCAGCCGGGCGGCCAGGTCCGGATCGCGGAGCCGGGTGCGGCTGGTCCCGGAGAAGATGTCCATCTCGCCGGACCGCGCATCACGCAGGTGCACCACCACGGGCTCCCCGGCCGGGGCCGGGTTCGCGGGCGTGTCCGGCTGCTGGGGCCGGGAGGCGCGCGGCGTGGCCGCGGCGAGGGCGGGTGCGGTGTGGGCCATGGCGGCAGCCGCGAGCCCGGCTGCGCCGGCACCGGCGGCACTCCACAGAATCGACCGGCGGGATGGGCCGTCCTGTGGCTGAATCGCCGCGGCCGCGGGGTCAGCGGGTGATCCCGCATGATCGTTAGCAGACATGGATGTCCTTTCCGGGGCCGAGGACTGTGCCGCTCGCCCCTGCCGATCGCTTGCCTGACACGCGCTCTTTTCGGCGCCGGCGGCCACCCGGATGGGTCCGTTGCCGGATGTAACCGATTCGTTATCTAAGAAGCCAGCCAGTTGCGATCAGGCCTGCGGGCTGAACGAGCAGTCAGCTGACATTGCATCTGGTTTCCTTAAGGAGGACGATTTTCCTTTTAAGCAAGGAAGGGTCATGCTCTCGGACTCATCCCTCCGGACCCGTGTCGTCTACGACATCGCGGTCCGGTACATGACGCCCCTGTGGCGAATAGGAGCGGCGTTCCGCGGGGCATGCGCCGTTGGCCTTTGGCTGCTGCTTCCCTGGTTCCCGGCGACCGCACTGCCGCGGGCCGCGGCGCAAATGCTGATGGTGTCGGCGGGCGTCACCATGGCGTGGATCCAGACCATGCCGAGCGTCCTCGACCAGCTGGCGTCGGGCCGGTTCGCCCCGCTGCGGAAGACGGCCGGGCACCTGCGCGGCGCGCGCAGCAAGGCGACCGCCGACCTGTCCGGGCTCCTCGAGGGCATCGGAATGATCGTGGTCCTGCTGCTCTACGCCGGTCCGCTGCCGGTGCGGCCGCTGCCGATGCCCGTCTACGTGATCGCCCTGCTCCTGATCACCGCGCACACGTGGAGCGCCCAGGCCCAGGTGATGACGGACGCGAGCTGGTACAACCCGGAAGTGCCGCCGGCCCGCGGCCTGATCAAGTTCCGGCCGTGGATCCCGGCCAGCGTCGCCGCCATTGAGCTCGCCGTGATCCTGTCGCCGACCGTTTCCGGCCTGCAGCGGTTCCCGGCCGGGCTGGTCATTCCGATACTGCTCGGCGGATCGCTCGTTTTGCTGCTGCCATTCACGATGATTTTTGAGGTATTGCTCCGGGCCGGCCTGGAGGCGTGCGACATTTCCATGGGCGAGGTAAGGCGCAACGATTCGATCACCGTGCACAGCTTGATCAAGAACGGCGCACACGCGCTGATCAGGCAGGTTCAGGCGGATACGGGTGTCGGCGAGGAGACCATATCGATGGCGGACGGCATGCTGGTGCTGGCCGAGGAGGCGCGACAGACCATGCTCGACGGCGGGCCGCCGGCCGAGACCGTCGCGCTGCTCTGGGACTGCGTGCTGCAGACCGTGCCGGGCGACCGCCGCGCCGGCATGGTCCTCGACGCGGATAGCCGCAACCTGCAGATGCGCAAGACCGACTACGGGCTCGCCCGCCGGGTCCTGCCCGACCTGGTCACCAACGCCTGGAAGGCGGGCGCGCAGCGGGTGGAGGTCGCCGTCCGGCACGAGCACCCGGAGCCGGGCGGGAACGGCACGGCGCCGCGGCCCTGGGTCACCGTGTCGGTGGCCGACGACGGCCCCGGCATCCCGGCCCAGGCGGCGCTCGCCGGGCCCCGGACCAGCCTGCGGATCCTCGACGAGCATTTGCACCGGTACGACGGCGCGGTCGTGGCCGAGCGACGAGCCGACGGCGGGACACGGGTCCTGGCCCGGTGGAAGTCGGCCCCCTGGTAATCGGTGAACCCGTGCGCATCCTCGTGGTCGACGATTTCGTCCTGGTCGAGCTCGCCCTCGCCCAGGTCATCCAAGGCACGCCGCATACCCTCGTCGGGGTCCGCGACCCGCGCAGCCTGCCGGAAGCGCTGGGCGAGGCGCAGAGCGAGCCGTTCGACCTCGCGCTGGTGGACATCAACTTCGGCCCCGGCGTCCCAACCGGCCTGGCCGCCATGCGGATCCTGCAGGACCTGTCGCCGGAAACCAAGATCGTCATCGAGAGCACTGACGAGGAGCGCAACCGGCTGCTGTTCCTGCTCGCCTCGTTCGCGTTCTTCGAGCCGCTCGGGCTGATGTCGAAGGCCTCGAGCTCAGAGGAGATGCGCACGCTGATCGATGCGATAGACCGGGGCGATCTGGCCGGCCCGGGACTCCTGAGACCGCCCGGTACGCTGAGCGCCGCCCTCTCGCCCGTGCAGCGGCTGGTCCGCAACGTGGGCATCCTCGACGAGCTGATCAGGAACGGCACCGATCTCATCCTGTGGCGCGCCGTCGTCCGCTTCGACAAGCGGGGCGAGGTGGCCCGGGCGTCGCATGTGGACGAGCGGACGGTGGACCGGTTCATCGCGGCCAAATCACACGTGGTGGACAAGATCCAGGCCGAGTTCCCCGAGGACGCGTCGATGCACCTGGTGCCGTCCTACCAGGACGAGCCGGACGAGCAGCGCCGCCACTCCAACCTGGTGCGGCTGGCCAGGTTCGCGCAGACGCACAGCCACTTCTTCGCCGACGAGGCCATCGACGAGCTGTTCGCCGCGCGGTGGCAGTCGGCCCGCGCGGGCGGCCCGCGGCAGCGCCGGACCTGGCACTGACGGCGCGGGCGACCGGTCCTGCCGCCCTCCGAACCGGAGCTTGGCAGCCGCCGTTTCTAGCGGTGCCGCACGGCGGCCGGGGAATGAGGCGCGATGGCTGAGCGCGGCAGTGCTGGACGAGGTGCGATCGCACGACACCGGGTTCGACCTCGCGGCAACCGCGCGGGGCGGCTGGACCGCAACTACCTGGTCATTCAGGCTTCGGAATGATGATCTCGCCGGGGTGATGAGGGGCCTCGGCTTCGTCGAGCATGAGCCGGGCGACCGTCGCGCGGGGTGTGCCGTGCGGGAAGAACCGGCGGCGGGCGGCCGAGACCGGCAAGGCGCGGGCGCTCGGGTTATCGGCCTTGTCGGAGAGCGGGCCGGAGTGCAGCACGGTCCCGCCCGCGTCGAGAACGGTGGTGTCGGCGGCGACCTTGTCGTCGTATTCAACGCCGAATCCGGCGCGAAGCAGGCGTGCGGTGAGGCGGCCCACGGCGCTGACCGACCGGCCGGTGCCAATCGCGCCGAGCCACACGATCCGCGCCGGGTGCGCGGCGACGACGGCGCGTGCGCCGGCGGTGAGGGTGCCCGCCTCGTTCTTGGCCTTGACGCCCAGGCCGGAGATGACGACGGACTCCGGAGCGATCGCGGCGGCGACCGAAGCCGCGTCGTGCACGTCGGCCCGGTAAACGGTCAGGCGCGTGTCGGCGGGCAGGGCCGCCTGGTCCGGGTCGCGGACCAGGGCGTCGACCTGGTGGCCTCGCTGAAGTGCCTGAGCAACGAGCTGGCGGCCGGTGCCGCCGGAAGCACCGAGAACGGCGACGCGCATTCAGTTCACCTCGCCGAGCGCCTCGACCATCGCGGCGTGCACGCCAGGAGCGGCGGGGAGCGCACCGGTCTCCTGCTCCTCTTCCAGCCACCGCGCACCGGGACGAAGCGCCGACAGGGCGTCACGCAGCCCGGCCGAGCCATCGGCTCGCCTCCATCCGTCTCGTTCAATGCTTTGACCGTAGGCAGTCCCCTTACATGAGTCCAGTGCAACTTATTGAGGTGATGATTTACTCTGACGCATGTGGATCTTAATCTTCTCATCGGCCTGGACGCGCTCCTCGAGCAGCGCAGCGTGCAGGACGCGGCAGCCCAGCTGCACCTGAGTCCGCCGGCGGTCAGCCGCACGCTGGGCCGGCTCCGCGCGACGACCGGCGACGCGCTGCTGGTGCGCAACGGGCGTGAGATGGTGCCGACCGCTCACGCGCTCGCGCTGCGCGACGAAGTGCACGAGCTTGTGCAGCGCGCGGCCGCAATCCTCGAGCCCGCGCGCGAGCTGGACCTCGCGCGCCTGGAGCGCACCTTCACCGTCCGCGCCAACGATGTGCTGCTGGCCGCGTTCGCCCCGGGACTCCTCGAAGTGGTGGCCCGGGATGCACCCGGTGTCGAACTGCGCCTGCTCGGAGAGAACCCGGACGACGACAAGAACCTCTCCCGCGGGGAGGTCGACCTCGACGTCGGCAGCCTTCCGGACCGGTCGGCGTCGATCGCGTCGCAGGTGATCGGCACCGACGAGATGGCGCTCGTGGTCCGCTCCGGCCATCCGCTCACGGCCGCGGGGCCAACCATCGAGCAGTTCGCGGACGCCGTCCACATCGTCGTGTCCCGCCGCGGGCGGCTGCGCGGCCCCGTCGATGCCGTGCTCGAAGCCCACGGGCTGCGCCGCAGGGTCGCCGCCGCGCTGCCGAGCTTCGGCGCGGCGCTCGCGATCGTGGAAGCGTCGGACATCGTGTGCGTGCTGCCGCGGCGACTGGGCGTCCCCGACGGGCGTGCGCTCAGCCCGCTCCCGCTGCCGTTCCCGCTGCGCAGCGTCCCGGCGGTGGTGAGCTGGCATCACCGGCACGACAGCGACGCCGCGCACCAATGGCTGCGCAGCGTCGTCACCGAGGTCGTCTCGATGCGCCTGGGGCTGACCGCGCCGCCGCCCTAAACCGCCACCCCTAGCCTTGTCTGCATGCAGGAAACACCGCATCTTGACCTCGGGCAGATGGCCCTGGCCTGCGCCGCCTGCGGCGTGGCCTACCCGCTTCAGGATCTCGCGTGGCGCTGCGGGGGCTGCGGCGGGGTGCTGGACCTGACCGGGTTCACCGCCACCGTGCCAGGCCCGGCGGTGCTGAAGGACCGGCCGCCGACGCTGTGGCGCTACGCAGAAGCGCTGCCGGTCGGCGATGCCGGCGGCGTCAGCATGGGTGAGGGCATGACGCCCCTGGTGACCGCCCCGCACGGCGCCCCGGCCATGCTCAAGGTCGACTACCTGATGCCGACGGGCTCGTTTAAGGACCGCGGCGCGGTGCTGCTGGTGGCCCTCGCCCGGGCCCTGGGGGTCGGCCAGATGGTCGCCGACAGCAGCGGCAACGCCGGCACCGCGATCGCCGCCTACGGCGCACGGGCCGGCATCGCCTGCGACGTGTACGTGCCGGGCGCGACGTCGCCGGGGAAGGTAGCGCAGCTACGTGCCTACGGCGCCACGGTGCACCTCGTCGAGGGCACCCGAGAGGACACGGCCAGCGCTGCCGCGGTCGCGGCCGACCAGCCGGGCGTCTTCTACGCCAGCCACGTCTACAACCCGTTCTTCCTGCACGGCACCAAGACCTACGTCTTCGAGGCGTGGGAGCAGCTCGGCGGGCGGCTCCCACAGGCCCTGGTCCTGCCTGTCGGCAACGGCACCCTCGTGCTCGGCTGCTACCTCGGCTGCCGCGAGCTGCTGGCCCAGGGCCTCATCGACCGGCTGCCGGCGATCGTCGCGGTGCAGGCCGAGGGGTGCGCCCCGCTCGCCCGGGCCGCCAGCCTCGGGCTCACCAGCCCGGTCGACGTGGCCAGCGGCGGAACGATCGCCGAGGGCATCGCGATCGCCCGCCCGGCCCGCGGCGCCCAGATCCTCGCCGCCGTCGCGGATACCGGCGGCACCTTCGTCACGGTCGACGACGAACGGATCCGCGACGCCCACGCCGACCTGGCGCTGGCCGGGCTCTACGTCGAGCCCACCGCGGCGGTGTGCTGGGCCGCCCTGCGCGCGGGCCTGGCCGGGGACCCGTCCGGGGCAGGCCCGGGAACCTACGCGCTCGCCCCGCTGTGCGGCAGCGGCCTCAAATCCAAGCCACCCGCTTAGCCTCGATCCAGCGTGCAATTAGCCATCTCATCCGGGGGATGGTCGCGTCGCGTGAAAGTCCCGGCCCGGGTGCGGGTGATCGCGGGCTGGGGTCGCTGCCGCGCTGTGGCTGAGGTTTGCGCCGCGGCGCAGGCGTGCGGCGTGGCAGGGTGGGTGCGGGCTGCCCGTGACGCCGGACCACCTTGGGATGCGAACCCGTCAATTAGCCTGGCGCTGGGGTCTTGACCTGAGGGTCGCGCACTGTTGCCTCGAGCACGCCGGTCAGTATTCCGGGCCTGGTGCCCGCCGGCCGGACCCCGGGCAGCCCGCCGTTATCCCATGACTCAGAGCATAGGAGGCCGCGGTGGGCAGACCGCAGGTTATCGACGATGAGGAACACGAGCGGGTGCATGACCGGGTCGCCGCGATCGACGTGGCCAAGGACTCAGGGATGGTGTGCACCCGCACCCCGCACCCGTCCCGGTCCGGCGCCCGGCGCAGCACCGTATGGACGGTCAAGGCCCGGATGAATGCGGTCCGTGCGCTGGGCCGCCAGCTCAAGCACGACGGCATCGAGCTGGTCACGCTGGAAAGCACCTGCGATTACTGGCGTATCTGGTTCTTTGTCCTGGAGGCGTGCGGGCTGGCGGTGCAGCTGGTCCACGCGGCTCAGGCCAAGAACCTGCCGGGCCTGCCCAAACAGGCAAGCTCGATGCGATGTGGCTGGCCCGGCTGACCGAGATGGGGCTGCTGCGCGCCAGCTTCGTGCCGCCCAAGGCGATCCGGGACCTGCGCGACTACACCCGGATGCACACCCGGCTGACCCAAGAGCGCACCCGCTGCTGGCAGCGGCTGGAGAAACTGCTGGAAAGCGCGCTGGTCAAGGTCTCATCCGTGGTCAGCAAGCTGACCACGATCTCGGCGCAGGACATGATCAAGGCGATGATCGCCGGCCAGCGCGACCCGCACGAGCTGGCCGGCCTGGCCCGCGGCAGCATGAAGGCCAAGCACGATGACCTCGTCGAAGCCCTGAACGGCATCTTCGATGATCACCACGGCGAACTCGCCGCGCTGCTGCTGGACCAGATCACCGTCCTGGACGCCAAGATCGCCCAGATGGGCGCCCGGGCGGCCGAGCTGGCCGCGGCGATGCCCGCCGCCTGGGGCGTCGATGCGGACGGGACTACCGGGCCCGGCGCCGGGACCGGCCCCGATGCCCCGGTGCTGAACGCGGTGGCCCGGCTGGCCGAGATCCCCGGCCTCAGCCCCGGCCTGGCCCGGTCCATCATCGCGGAAACCGGCCTGGACATGGGCAGGTTCCCCACCGCCGGCCACCTGGTGTCCTGGGCCGGGCTGTGCCCGTCGGCCCGCCAGTCCGGACCCCGCACCCGCGCCGCGAAGAAGGGCCAGGGCGACACCTGGCTGCGCGGATCCCTTGGCCAGGCCGCCATCGGCGCCGCCCGCACTACCACCTTCCTCGGCGAGCGCTACGCCCGGATCGCCCGCCGCCGCGGCAAGGCCAAGGCCCAGGTCGCCGTGGCCCGCTCCATTCTGGTCATCATCTGGAACCTGCTGGCCGACCCCACCGCCCGGTACACCGACCTCGGCCACGGCTATTACCAGGCCCGGACCGATGTCGGCCGCAAGCTGCGTAACCACATCCGGCAGATCCAAGCGCTCGGCTTCGCCGTCACCCTGACCCGGGCCGCGTAACTCCATACCGCCCCTGACCAGGCCCGATCACCGCACCAGGCCCGGGTCCGCTGCCGCGCGCCCAGCTGAGGTTCCCAACTTTCCGGTCAGCGGTTCACCGCCCGGGTGAGCGTTCTGCTCCTCGATGGGCCGCGGTGAAGAGGGGCAATTCGGCCCCTGCCGTTCCGGCACCCGAACCGGAAGCCTGTAACTCAGCAGCGGCAATCCCGCCAAGCCGGAGTAGGCAGGAGCGTCCCATGAGCACCCATCCAGATCGCGCACGAGCGACAGCGCCGGGTGCTCACCGGGCGCGGGAACACCGGCAGCTGAGCAGAATCATTGATGGCAGACCCGGAAGTCGCAGGTGGTTCTGGGTGCTGACGCTGGTCTTTGTGGGCCTGATCTGTGCCGCCTGCGGTGGCGGGAGCAATGGCGGCAGCTCGGGTAGCGGCGGCGGCACCGGCTCCGCGAGTGCTGGAAACAGCGCCGGGGTTCCGGAACCCATCAGCCCCTCCCCGACCCCAGCTCCGACCGAGACCTCCGGTACCGGTAGCCAGGCGGTGAGCCAGGGGTCACAGTCGGACACCGTTACGAGCGGCGTCGCGTGGGACGCCAGCAACTGCCAGGTCGCCCAGATCCTCGTGGCCGGGCAGGTAGCCGTTTCGCAGCAGACAGGGCTGTGCCGACAACCGGTCGCGGGTGCGGGCGGCACCACGTTCTACCAAATTTACGCGGCCGAATACGGGCCGAGCGCATGGGTGATCGAGATCGGCGACGGCGGCGGCTTTGCCCAGTGGGCTTTCCCAAATAACGCCTGGCTGGCCCAGCCGGACGGCGGCGGTGCCACTCAGATTCTGGCCAATAGCCAGTGGGAGCCCATCAAGGATTTCGCCCAGCAGAACCCTAGCGAGTACTACTCGGTCGTGAGCAAAGAGCTCAATGACGAGGCCGCATACCGCAATTTCTTGACTCAGGCCATTACGATTGTCGCGACGGCAGGGCAATCTGAACAGCTCAGTCCCGGCCAGCAATCGGCGGCCGCGAGCGAGATCCAGGGCTTGCAGCAGCAGAACGCCGATCTGAAGCAGGAGATTGCTTCTATGCAGCAGCAGGTCCAGAACGAGCAATCTCAGCAGACGGTGCCGGCAGATAATTCTGCGGCTTGGGACATTTTGGACAACACGCAAGAGCAGCTAGCTCAGAACACTGAGCTTTGGACCGAGCCGGAGTGCAATTTCTCTGACAACGGCTGCGACCCCTAAAGATCTCTAATTGTGGGGGTTATAGCGAGACTTCAAAGCCCGGCAGCCCGAACTTGCCCGTCTGGGAGCCGGCCTGCTATATCACTTCGGCGCTGGCTTGGCGTTCCTCGGCACCGTGCGGGCCGATGGCGGGCCGCGGCTGCATCCGATGTGCCCGCTGCTCACCGAGACCGGGCTGTACGCATTCATCGTCCCATCCCCAAAACAGCGAGATCTCCACCGTGACGGGCGCTATGCGATGCACTCGTTTCCCCTCCCAGACAACGAGGACGCCTTCTACCTGACCGGGGTGGCCAGCCACGTCTCGCATCCCCCAGTCCGGGACCGCCTGGCCCAGCAATTCGCCGCCGAGCGCTCCGAGTTCGCCCTGCCACCGCCAGGCGAGGAGCAGCATCTCTTCGAGTTCCAGGTGCAGGCGGCGATGCTCACACAAACCACCGGCCATGGCGATCCCGCACCGCGGCACACCATCTGGCGAGCGACCTAGTCAGCCGACGCCCGGCGGGCCCCCGGCTGCGGCCAGCCCGCCACCATCGGGTGGGTCAGGGCCGAGTTCGAGTAACTCGCCGGGCAAAAGTGGCGAAGTTTTCTCTGTCATATCTGGCTACGCCATTGCATCGTTATAACGCCAGCGAGAGCAGAGCAGGTGGACCTTGGCCGTGTGGTTTGGCCAAGCCGATAGCAAGCGTGCAACAGCCGTCGGCGGCGTAGGTGGGGACGCCGCCGGCGATCCGGCCGGGGGGGTCGCCGGCGGCGGAAGGGGAGCCGCCGCCGGCGGCCTGGGTCGCCACGCCGCCCCAGGACTGGCCGCTTACCTGCTGGTTCCCCGCCGCGACGCCTGGGGCAAGGCGCTGATGGCGCCGGCCTGCTTCGTTGCGGCGGCGTGCTCGACCGGCCATTTCGGCGGCTGGGCCCGCTTCACCGTGTTGTGGCTGGTGCTCGAGTTGCTCATCTACCAGGCGCGCTACCAGTGGAACGACATCGCCGGGGTGGACTCAGACCTGCAGCATCCCGAGGCTGGCGCGCGGTCCCGGCTGCCGGTCGGCTCGACCCCGCAGGCCCGGCGCCGCAGCATCGGGCTGAGCTGGCTGACCGCGGCGGCACGGATCCTTGCCGCGCTGCTCGTCGGGTGGCTGACCGGGCTGACCGGCCAGGTGCTGGTCCTGGCCGGCGCCGTCTTCGCCATCGCCGGGTCGTATGAGTGGCTCCGGGCGTCGCGTAACAGGCACTGGACTTCGGTTCGGGTGGTCGCGGTGTGGCTGGCGGTCGGCCTGGGATACCTGGTGCGGGGCGGGCTGGGGCTGAGCCTGGGCGGCCTGGCGGCCAGCAGCGCCGCGATGGTCGCCACGCTGGTGTGCCTGGGCGCGTTCGGGATCATGTTCGTGCTGCTGACCTGGGCACTCGAGGCCACGAGCTACTGCACGGCGGACGATGACGGCCGGTGGCACGCGCGGCCGGAACTCGCCGTCAAGCCGCACCTGGCCGCGCTGCTGCGCCACGTCGCCGAGCCGCTGGACGGCGCCGGCCTGCCGCCCGGCGCGAGCAGGTACTGCGGCGGCGACCGGGTGCTGCGCGGCGGCAGCCGGCTGTCCGCGCCGTGGAACCTCGCGCTGCTCGCGGCGTCGGCAAGCGGGGGTGTTTCGGGTGCGGCGCTGGCCCGGCCGCACGCCACCGGAACCGTCGCCTGGATCGTCGCGGCCGCCGCGGGCCTGGCCGGCGGGGTGGTGCTGGCCCGGCGCCGCAGCAGCCGGGGCCGCTGGGCCGTGGCTGCCGGGTGGTTCCTGGTGGTCGTCGCGGCCGGCCTGGTGGCCCGGCCGGGCCTTCCGGTCCTGGCCGGCGTGCCGTGGCTGGTCGTGGCCGGGCTGTACTGCACGTTCTGCGGCTGGTCCTACCGCGACCTGGTCGCGGCCCGACCGGGCCAGGTCAGGTCCGCTGCCGCCCGGTGACCCAGTCGTAGCGGACGTCGTCGTCGACGATCGCGGCACCGGCGCGCACGCCGACCCCGGCCCCGCCGTCCACGTGAACCACGGTCCCGGTCATGTAGCTGGCC
Organism: uncultured Actinomycetota bacterium; assembly: GCA_963833885.1. Classification (GTDB taxonomy): domain Bacteria; phylum Actinomycetota; class Actinomycetes; order Streptosporangiales; family Streptosporangiaceae; genus JASHPR01. The sequence continues at coordinate 34,766 of CAWHZU010000004.1, forward strand.
GCGTCCGAGCAGAGCCACATGACGGCGTTCACGACCTCCTGCGGCTCCCCCGGGCGGGCCAGCGGCAGCGCCGGGATGCGCCGCGACAGGCTTTCGGCCATGACCGGCGGCAGCGGCTTGGGCTGGGTGTCGATCAGGCCGGGGCTGACGCAGTTCACCAGGATTCCGTACGGCGCGAGCTCGACCGCCGCGACCCGGGAGAAGCTCTCGGTGGCCGCGCGGCTGCTGGCGTACGCGGCCGCCCCGGCGGAGCCCCGGCTGCTGACGCCCGAGGAGAAGTTGACGATCCGGCCACCCTGACCCTGGGCGATCATCGCCCGTCCGGCCAGCTGTGTCATCAGGAACGTCCCCCGGCAGTTGACCGCGTAGACCGTGTCCCAGACCTGCACGGTCTCCTCCAGCAGGCTGGTGTGCGGGGCCACGGCGGCGTTGTTCACGCAGATGCTGAGCGTGCCGAAGCGGCCGGCCGCGCCGTCGATGATGTGCGCCGCGCCCGCCTCGGTGCTGACGTCGGCGGTCACCGCCAGGACCGCGTCCGCATACGGGGCGCAGGTCTGCGCCAGCCCCGGCTCGTCCCGGTCCGCCGCGACGACGTGCGCCCCGGCCGCGGCGAACGACTCGACCAGGGCCCGGCCTACGCCCCGGGCCGCCCCGGTGATCACGGCCACCTGGCCGGAGAAGTCGTACGTGACGTTCACCGTCATGCCGTCCTGCTCAGCGCGGTGGTGCGGCGCTGAACGGCCAGGAGCCGCTTGAGCTCGGGTACCCCGCCCGCGCGGACGGCCAGGTGCGCGTCGGTGAGCCGGCGCTGGGCCGCCGCATCCCCGGCGAAGGCCAGCCGGCAGAGCTCGGGCTCGAGGTTGGCCAGTGCCAGGATCGCGCCAGTCGCGCCGACCGGCCCGGCGAGCGCCAGCACGGCCGACGAACCCACGTAGGTCGACCCCGCATAGTGCACGACCTCGTCCAGCAGCCGGTCCGGGTCGCCGGAGGAATCCTTCTGGCCGCTGATCGGCAGTGCGGCCAGGGCACTGACCGGGATGCCGGGGGCGGAGACCCACGGGATGTGATAAGCGAGCACGGGCAGCCCGGCCGCGGCGGCGGCCACTTCCGCGAAGTAGCCCGCCAGGTCCTCGGATCCGGGGGGTGGCCAGGCCAGCACGGCGTCGGCGCCGGCATCGGCCGCGGCGGCGGTCAGCACGGCCGCGCGGCCGGCGGTGGGCGCTCCGGTCCCGGCGATCACCGGGATGTCCCCGGGCAGCGCCCCGCGCACCGCCTCGATCAGCTCGGCGCGCTCGCCGTCGGTGAGCGTGGCCGCCTCACCCGTGGTGCCTGCGACGAGGACGCCGCGCATGCCGCGGTCGACCAGATCAGCGGCGAGCGCCACGGTGGACGCGGTGTCGACGCGCCCGCTCTCGTCCAGGAGCGTGACCAGTGCCACGCCCACCCCGGTAAACACGTCCATCGTCAACTCCGCCCCGCGGCCTCGGCGGCCGCGCTTTCAGCCGGCATTCGGGGAAGGAAGTGACACGCTACAGCGCATCTGGGTGATCGGTGTCCGCCCGCCCGGGGCGCTGGGGAAAGCCCACCAGGTAATGCGAGCGTAGTTCGGCGCGCAGCCGCGGCAGGTCACCGCCGGCCGCGGCGTCGACGAGCCCAACGTGCCGCCCGGCCGTATCGTCCATGGAGATGCCCTGCCGCTCGATCTCGGCCCGCATCAGCGCACCCATCTGGCTGTTCAGGATCGACCATAGGTCCTTCAGCCGACGCCGGCCGGAGACGTCGATGAGCACCTCGTGGAACCGGGTGTCGCTGTCCACCAGCGCATCCATGTCGCCCAGCCGCGCGGCCACGGACATGTGCTCGAGCGCGAGGCGCAGCGCCTTCGCGAGTTCCCTGGGCCGGGGGCCGAGGCCGCCCTCCAGGCTGGCGTCCTCGAGGACGTACCGGGCGTAGCAGACGTCCTCTGCGTCTTCCGGCGACATCCGCGTGACGACGCTGTAGCGACGCGGGACGATCGCGATCAGGCCCTCGGCGTGCAGGCTGCGCATCGCGTCCCTGATCGTTCCCCGGCTGACCCCGAACTCCGCGGCGAGGCTGGCCTCGACCAGCCGCGAGTCGGCCGGGAGCTCGTTGTTCAGGATGCGGCGGCGCAGGGCGCGGCTTACCGCTTCCGGAAGTGAGACATGCTCGAGAATGGGCCCGCTCCTTCCTGCACATTGTCCGTCACTGTCATGACAGCTCCGGGCCGGCCAGCCGCTGCAGCGCCGCCTCGGTCAGCCCGGCGTGCTCGGCCCCGTCCGGCCGCGCCCGCAGCGCGCCCGCGGGGCCGGTCAGGATCGGCGTGATCCCGGGTCCGTGGCCCGGCAGCGGGCTGGCCCCGTGCACCACCACGCCCACGGTGAGCCAGCCGCGCCGGAATCCCATGTTGTAGCGGGCGTCCAGGTCGGACACGGCGACCAGGTCGCCGAGCAGCAGGTCCTCCGGCGCCAGGTCGATGGACCCGTTTTCCAGCCGGAACGGGACGCCGAGTTGCAGATCGAGGTCCCAGCCGATGGACGGCCGCCCGATCCCGTTGCCGGCCAGCTTGCTCGGCACGGTCATCCGCACCCCGGCGGTCACGGCGACGCCGTCGTCGTCCCCGGCTGTGATCGGCAGCACCTCGAACGCGGCAGGGTCCAGGTTCAGCACGGCGACCTCGCCCGGGAAGCCGGGCGGCCGCCAGCCCTGCCCGCAGGCCCGCACCGCGACCTGGTCCGACGGCCGCATCCGGGCCAGGTCCTCCGGAGCGGGAACCAGGCGATGACGCGCCCCTGCTCGCCGCGCTGGCCCAGCACGGCCCCGCGGGCCCCGGCGGCGTGGCCGGTCCTGACCACGACCTGGTTGCCGATGCAGGAGTAGGCCGTCAGGGCGTGCCGCGCGTCCTGGTCCGGATGCACGAGGCACGCACCGGGCGCTGCGTGGTCGGCGTCTCGCGCGAACACGGACTCGCCGAGCCGGGGGCCGAGCACGATGCCGCCGTCCCCGGCCGGCACGTAGCTGCGGCCATCCTCATCCACCCGGTACGGCGTGCCGCCGAGTTCCGGGTGCTCAGCCACGCCGAGCAGGTTCATGGCGACCGGGCGCAGCTCGCTCATCGGCTCCACTCCTGTCCCCCATGCAGCCAGCTGGCCAGGTTGGCGCCGGTGTCCGTGACCACGTGGAAGGCGTCGGCGGGCCCGCTGAGCAGCGTGCTCGGCCCGGGGCCGTGGCCGAACAGCATGCACTGGCCGGTGGAGATCACCCCGATCGTCAGGTAACCGGGCCGGTATCCGCGGCCGTAACGGTGGTCGGCGTCTTCCAGCGCGACGATGTCCCCGATCCGCAGCCCCTCCAGGCCCAGCGACAGATCCTCGCCGAGCCCGGCGTAGGCGCCCATGAGGTCGGTGTTGGCGTACTCCGACACCATCCCGGCGCCGGCGCCGATCGCCTCGGCCGGGACCGTGGCCGCCACGTGCACCTCGAGCCGGCCATCGGCCCTGGTCCCGCCGGGCAGGCCGGCGAGCAGGGCGGGCGAGCAGTTCTTGACCGTGACCGCCGGGTGCTGCGGCAGCGTGAGCCCCTGGCCGGTCGCGATGACCGTCACCTGGTCGCCGGTGGTGATGCCGCCCATGTCTGCCCCGGCGAAGTCGACGAGCACGTACGCGTGCTGGCCGATGACGTGGCCGACCGCCCCGGCGGCCGGGCCGGACTCGACCCGGACCTGATTGCCGACGCAGGTCAGGAACTGCAGGGCCATGTTCGCGCCGGGGTCGCGGTGCCGCACCGAGGCGCCGGGTTCCAGGTGGTCGGAGGCGTAGCCGGTGGCCGGATCCCCGCAGTGCACGCCCAGCGTCACGCCGCCCATGCCGGGCAGCGAGAACGGCTGCCCGTCGGGCCCGACCCGGAAGCCGTGCCGGTCGGCGAGCGCGGGCCAGACCTCCCCGGCCAGTACCTGGCTGACCAGCCGCGCGGCGTTCGAGGTGACCTTCACGGGGCTGCCAGCGGGAAGTCCACCCAGGCCCGGGAGCGGAACGACTGCTCGAACGCGTTGATCGTCTCCTGCACCAGCGCGCCCTGGGCGAAATCCCCCTGGGCGGGTCTGCCGGTGTCGGTGATCTCGCTGATGAAGTCGCTCACCAGGTTCGAGTAGAAGAGGAACTGCCAGGGCTCGCCCGAGTTCCCGCCCGGCGGGAAGTAGCCGGCCGGGATCTCGGCGTCGGTGAACTCCACGGCGCCCGGGGTCGCCGTCTTGATGGTCTGGCAGCACCCGAACTCGTCGACCAGGCGAACGATGACCGCGCCCTCGCTGCCGTAGATCCGTGCCTCGATGCCGGGGTAGTTCCCGACCGTCACGTACGAGGACTGGATCGAGGCGAGCGCACCGGAGCCGAACTCGGCGATCCACATGTCCCCGTCATCGATGTTGGCCCGGGTCATCTTGCCGGTGTCGCGGATCATGCGCTCGGGGACGAAGTTGCGCATCGCGCCGACGACGGCGGTAAGCGGCGAGCCGAGCCACGAGTGCATGATGTCGATGATCGGGGCTCCGTAGCCCTCGATGGAGCTGACGGCCACCTGCGTCGGGTCGGCGTCCGGGTCGAACTGCCGCAGCGGCGTTGCCGGGTCGATCCACTGGCTGTTCTGCTCGAAGCCGTTGAAGATGTACGGCTCGCCGACGAACCCGGAGTCGATCAGGTGCTTCGCGTACTGGATGGCTGGTGCGTACCGGAACGTGAAACCGAGCTTGGTGCGCAGTGCGCTGGCGGCCGCGAGCTCCGCGGCCGCCCTGGTCTGCCGGTAGTCGTAGTGCACCGGCTTCTCACACAGGACGTGCTTGCCGGCGGACAGCGCGTCCCAGGAGATCTGGAAGTGCGGCTGGTTCCCGGTCACCACGTCGATGACGTCGATGCCGGGGTCGTCCAGCAGCTCGCGGTAGTCGGTCGTGACCCGGGCCACCCCGAATTTGCTGGCCGCGTCCGCCAGCACGGTCTCGTCCACGTCCACCAGGGCGACGACGTCCGCGCGGGGATCCCGCTGCCAGCCGGGAATGTGCGCCACCTGCGCCCAGCGCCCGGCACCGACCACCGCCACCCGAACGTCCGCTGTCATCGCCCATCCTCCCTGCTCCGGCTGGTCCTGCCACGCCCGCACCGAATCTGCCACCCGATTGTCGATAGTCGACCAAATCGCCGCCGCGCCGCTTGCCTGCCTCTTCGAGGTCACCGCTAGCAGGCGCGTTGACGGGAATTGCCGGGCCTCAATACGGTAACGTTTGTCGACAATCGACGACAAGAGGCCGGCGTGGCCTCTACGGCCGTTGCAGGCGCCGGGAGGGCGGTTTTCATGGCGGCGAGGCGAGGATGAACGCTGGCGGAGGGGTGCGCTGGGGAATCATCGGCACCGCCAACATCGCGCGCGGCCAGTTCCTCCCCGGCCTGCGCAGCGCGGGCGGCGTCGCGGCCGCCGTCGCCGGGCGTGACCCGGCCCGAACCGAGCAGTGGGCCAGTGACAACGGCGTCGAGCGCGCGGTCACCGGGTACCAGGCGCTGATCGACGACCCCAATATCGACGTGCTCTACATCCCGCTGCCGAACGCGCTGCATGCCGAGTGGACCATCCGCGCCCTCGAGGCCGGCAAGCCCGTGCTCTGCGAGAAGCCGCTGTGCGGGACGCTGCGCGACGCGCAGCGGGTGCTCGCGGCTGCCCGGCAGACCGGGACGTTGCTGTGGGAGTCCTTCGTCTTCCCGTTCCAGCCGCAAATGGCGGCCATCGAGAAGCTTGTGGCCGACGGCGCCATCGGCGAGCTGAAGGAAATCAAGTCCAATTTCCATTTCATGGTCAGAAGCCCATCGAACATCCGAATGTCCCGGGAGCTCGAAGGCGGCGCGCTCAACGATGTCGGCTGCTATCCGATCCGGCTGGCCCAGGTGATGTTCGGCCCCGATCACGAAAACGCCTGGGCCCGTGCGGTCATCGGCGGCGACGGCGTTGACGTCGACACCTGGGGAGTTCTGGGCTATTCCGGCGGGCGCAGGCTGATGCTGTCGGCCGGGATGATGCGCAGTTACGACACGACTAGCTCCCTGGAAGGGACCAACGGGCAGATCTGGGTCACCAACCCGTTCCATCCCGGGGCCGGGGATTCCTACCGGGTGGCCACCGCCGGCGCGGAGCCACGCATCCTGTCCGCCGGGGCTGACGAGCCGTCGTTCACCGCGGCCATCCGGCACATCAACGCTGTGATCAGGGGCGAAGAGGAACCACGGCTGCTCGCCGTCGACACTTCCCTGCCCATGGCCAAGGCACTGGACGACCTGGCGCAGTCCTTCTCCCAGGCGTAGCAGCCCCAAACGGCAGGCCCTCTGCCGCAACGGACACGCGGGCGGCAAAACGGCGCGCCGCAGAGGGTCGCCTTTGGCGCACAATGCCCGATGTTTGGCTCGGAGCCATTGTTGGGAAATCATCTAACGGCCAGATTTTAGGGCGTGCGCACCATAACCGCTTAGCCCAGTTTGACCGTCTAAGACAGATTTGCCATACGCCATTTCAGTATTGCCACAGTCATTGGCGGCCATCGGGGACCCGGCGTGCTTGCGGGCCGGCCGACGTGACAGCAACGGGGAGACAATGTTGAGAACGACGCCCGCAGCGCCGATCGGCACGGCGGCGAAGGTGCCGCCGCAGTCCGCTGCGCCCCCGGCGCCTACCCGCGGACGGCACCGGAACCGGCGGGAACACGGCCGGGTCAAGACCGGCGTGGTGGTCGCGCTTTCCTGCGGGCTGCTGGCGGCAGGCACGACGTTCGCCGTGCATCTCGGCCTGGCGGCCGCCAGGGTGAACGCCCCTGCGGCATCGGCCCCGTCCGCCGGTACAGCGGGCCGGGGCGCCGCGGCGACCACGCTGCAGGTACTGTCCGTCTCGCCGGACAACAGCGCCGACCCGCTGACACCCACCAACCCGGTGCGGATCGTCTTCTCCGCGCCGCTGACCGCGAAGTCCCCGCTGCCGACGCTCAGCCCCGCGGTCCCGGGCCGGTGGCAATCCGTTGGCAACAACACGATCGTGTTCACCCCCTCGGCCGCGGTTGCCGCGACGACCGAGGAGACATTGCTCATCCCGGGCGGCCGCTCCGGCGAGCGCTCGGTCACGGGCCTAACGCTCACCGCCTCGGTCACCGCGGTGTTCCAGGCGGGCGGCTGGTCGACGCTCCGGCTCGAGCAGCTCCTCGCGCAGCTCGGCTACCTGCCGATGACGTGGAACCCGTCGGGCAGTTCCCAGCCCGGCAGCACCGTGGCGGCGAGCTACCTGAAGGGGCACACGGTCACGGCCGTTCCGGCCAGCGGCGTGCTCAGCTGGCAGACCGGGTACCCGGCCGCGCTCACCAGCCAGTGGCAGCCCGGTAAGTCCGGTGTCATCCTCGCCGGGGCGCTCATGGCCTTCGAGGCCAATCAAGGGCTGCCGATGACCGGTGACGTCACCAGCGGCCTGTGGCAGGCTCTGCTCGGCGCCGTGGAAAAGGGCCAGAGCAACCCGGACGGCTACACGTTTGCCCTGGTCGTCAAAGCGCACCCGGAGACGATCACGATCTGGCACAACGGCAAGGTCGTGATGCACGGGGTGGCCAACACCGGCGCCGCGGCGACGCCTACTCCGAACGGCACCTGGCCGGTGTATCTGCGCCGCGCGGCTCAGGTCATGCGCGGCCTCTACCCGAACGGCAAGCCATACGCCGACCCGGTCCAGTACGTCTCGTTCTTCAACGGCGACTACGCGGTGCACAGCATGAAGCGCGCCTCATACGGCACGGCCCAGAGCCTGGGCTGCGTCGAACTCCCACTGAACGAAGCGAAGCAGGCGTACCCCTACCTCTCCTACGGCTCCCTAGTCACCGTGACCGGCCCAGCACCCGAAACGGCGAGCTAGTGCCGCATCAGCCAACGTCCGCCCTGCAGCTGGCGCCGCGCCGACCGGGATCGATGCGCGGCCGGCCTGGCCGCGCCAGACTGGCGTGCATGGCGGATCGGACAGATGATCTTGCTATCTGCGCAGGGCATGCCCGCAGCGAAGATCGCCGAGGTGACCTTCGCCAGCCCGGACCGGGTCCGGGACGTCATCCATAACTTCAACGCCGACGGGTTATCCCCGGTACTCCGGCGGCCGTCCGCGGAAGTTCACGCTGCCGGAACGGCGGGAGATCAATCATCTGGCGCAACCAGCACGCTGCCGACGAGCGCCTGCACCGCATCGTCGAGCGGGCCAACGCCGCCTGATCCAGTCAGGCCGGCCACCCGGCCAGCGACGCAAGATCATGCGGGAGAAAGACGATCGATCGTTGGGCGCATCCCGCCTTAAGGTGGCGCCATGAACGATCACTCGGGAGCGCCTGTCGCACCTGTCAAGGCCTATGACCCCCCTTACTACGTGGCTGTCTTCACTACGGTGCGAACCCAGGACCAGAGCGGCTACAGCGAGACCAACGCCCTCATGGAAGACCTGGTGAAGGACGTCCCCGGGTTCCTGGGGATGGACCACGCGCAGACTCCTGGCGGGCTGGGCATCACTGTCGGGTACTTCCGCGACGCCGGCGCCCTCACGGAGTGGCGGAGCAACGCCGAGCACCGCGCGGCGCAAAAGCGCGGGCAAGCCGAGTGGTACCAGAGCTACACGCTGCATGTGGCGAAAGTGGAACGGAGCCACGGGTTCACGCGAGCGTAGGTCCCGCAGAACCCGGCAGCAGGCCGACCAGCCGAGGGGCAAAGGTTCTCTGACACGGCACTAGACGCAAGCCTGAAGCGCGGTAAGACCACACCAATGACAATGGCAGCCGCTATGGACACGCCGAGTTTTAAGCTGCCATTGCAGCGGGCGCGTTTGATCCGCTACGCTTCCTGGCTAGCTGAGGGGAGTCCACCCCTCAGCTCTCCAGCTTAAGAGAGCGATCCGGACCATGCAGCTGCTCAGGAAGCCGTACTACCGCTCGCACGGAGTAACCCCACGCGACGTTAGCGGGGCATCCTGGCAAAAGAGCCGGTACAGCAACCTCAACGGTAGCTGCGTGGAAATCGGACGGATCCTGCCCGATCGGATTGGTGTCCGCGACACCAAGGATAACGGCTCCGGGCCAGTCCTCTTCTTCACAGGCGCGGAGTGGAGTGCATTCATCGCTGCAGCCAAGTCAGGCCAGTTCGATAATCTCTAGCCAGGCGGTATTGTCCCTGGTCAGCCCCAGGTTTCGTATGCCACTCTTGTCAGTATGTCGCGCGATGCGTCCGGGCTGAGCGAGTTCTCGCGAAGTGCATTGAAAACTAGCTGATACGTATTTACATCTTGCTCAGAATCAATGAACGTTGTTCCTTCCAAGTGCTCCACGGCGACGGCGTCAGGAAGGGGCACCCCATGAACCTTCGGGTATTTAAAATATACAAAAGCGCCGGTTCCAATGACCTGCTTACCGCCTAGCGGCAGCACTCGGAGCTCAATATTAGGATGCTCGGACAGTTCAGCAAGATGGGTCAGCTGATCTCGCATTACCGATGGTGCAGCAAAGCCTCTGATAAGGACAGACTCATCGATTACGAAAAGCAATTCGAGCGGAGGATCGCGCGTTAGAACGCGTTGCCGGAGAAGTCGGCCTTGAACACGGCGCTCAATGGCTGCTGCGGGCTTTGCGAATACGGCGGGCCAGAGTTCAAGCAAGGCCCTCGTATAGTCCTCGGTCTGCATTAATCCGGGAATCACTTGCGGCTCCCAGGTCTGCATCGCCTCTGCTTCCCGCTCAGCCTCTATGATCCGGGCATACCCCTCGGGCAGGTCTCCCTCGAGCGCCTCAAGAGGATCGATCTGGCGCGACTCTTCGGCGAGAGCTACGAGCTCGGCTCGGTGCAAGTCCGCGACTTCATAGAGGTCCATGAGCTCGTTGAGGTCGGAATTCTTCACGCTAGCCAGCCCATTCTCTATCCGCGAGAGTTTGGCCTCGGACCATCCGAGTCGCGTGACTACTTGCTTGCCGGTAAGGCCGACCCGCCTGCGCAGCCGACGCAACTCGCCCGCGAGCCGCTGTTGGCGCAAGGCCGAACTGCCGAAGTCCGACACCCGTTCGGCTCCTTCCCATTCCGTAGCCTCGTCAGCATGCGAAATGTTGTGGCTGATTAAGAGCTTAGGGACGGTAGAGCCCAGTGGGAAGACTGGAGGCAGTAACTTCAGGCGTAACTTTACTCTGAACTTGCGCAGAAGGGCTTCTCTGTCGTTCACTCAAAGGTGAGGGGCAAAGGAGAGACCCCAATGATCGGTGGGCGGGGCTATCAGGCGCTCGGCCCACTTTGCGTCTTAGCACCGGACTATTGCGGTGCAACTTTCGCCGGATCGGCACAAGCGTTCCCCGCTGCTCGCGGGCCGCCGCTGCCGTCAGGTGCAGGATCCGTCAGCGGACCGATACGGGCGCCGAGCTGGCTGCAACTCCTGCCAGACATGACGCTGGGCCAGGCGGTGGGGCCGCGCTAGCCCAGCTGAATCCCCAGGTGAAAGGAATTCAATATGCAAGAGCGTACGCCCATGGCCTCTGGTGTCAAAGGCCCAGCGGGCCTCGATCATGGGTCCGACCAGCCGGGACTCACGGAGCGGCAGATACGCTGCGCAGGCGGTGACGTTACATGAGCGTCGTCGCAGCCACTCTGGTGACGGTGTTCGCCTGCGTGGTCACGTGGCTCTGTGTTTCTGCGCGCTGGCGCGGGGTTCAGCAGGACCTGCTCGCCAAGATCGCTGGCCTGCAGGACGATGCGGCACGGGCTCGGGTGCATACCGCGCAGGTCACCCAGGCCACAGCGGAATGGAACGCGGGCTACAAGCAGGGCTGCAGCGACATGATCAAGGCGATGGCCGCCATGCATGGCGGTGGCGCCGGTGAGCAGCAGCCCGCCGAAGGTACGACACGCACGAAGTAGGCGATGCTCCCCGGCGCCGCGGTCAGTAGCGGGCGCCCTGCGGAGCGGGGAGGGCGTCGAGTTCCGCCAGGTGTGCCGCGCTGAGCTCGATGTCCGCGGCGCCGGCGTTGTCGGCCAGGTATTTCGGGGTCTTGGTCCCGGGGATGGGCACGACGTGCCGTCCCTGGGAAAGCACCCAGGCCAGCGCGATCTGCGCGGGGGTGGCTCCGGCCTGCGCGGCGATCTCCCGTACCCGGCCGACGATGGCCAGGTTCGCCCGCAGCGCGTCCTGCTGGAAGCGCGGGAGCCCGCGCCGGAAGTCGTCCTGGGGCAGATCGTCGAAGGACGAGAACCGGCCTGCCAGGAAGCCGCGGCCGAGCGGCGAGAACGGCAGGAACGCGATGCCCTGCTCCTGGCAGTACGGCAGGACCACGGCCAGCGCGTCCCCGGTCCACAGCGACAGTTCGGACTGCACTGACGTTACCGGGTGCACGGCCTGTGCCCGCTTGATCTCGTCCGCAGTGACCTCAGACAGGCCGATGTGCCGCGCCTTGCCCGCCGCCACGGTCTCCGCCATCGCTGCCCAGCTCTCCTCCAGCGGCACCTGCGGGTCCACCCGGTGCAGCTGGTAGAGATCCACGTGATCGGTGCCGAGCCGCCGCAGGCTGCCGTCGATCGACGCGCGTATGTATTCGGGCCGGCCGTCCAGCGCCCGGTCGGCCGAGCTGTTCGACGGGTCCGCGGTCTCGACGGAGTCGCGGACGATGCCCACCTTTGTGGCCAGTACCGCGCGATCGCGATGACCACCCGCAAGCGCCCGGCCGACCAGTTCCTCGTTGGTGTGCGGCCCGTACACGTCGGCGGTGTCGATCAGCGTCATGCCGAGATCGAGCGCCTGGCGGATCACCGCGATCGACGTGGCCTCGTCCCGCGGCGTCTCCATGTCGTAGGAGAAGGTCATGCCCATGCAGCCCAGGCCGATGACGCCGACCTCGGGTCCGTTGCTGCCCAGCGTCGTGGTTCGCATCACCTGGGCCCTCCGCTCCCCGCGCGCTCGAAAGGTGCTTCGACATCGTCGTAGGAGCGGACCGCGGCCAGCAGCCCGTCCGGGCCGCGCTCGTGGACGGCCATTCCCGCCTGGGGCGGCAGGTCGTGGCTGCCCCAGCGGACGCAGTTGTATTCCAGAGCGGAGCGCGTCCCGTCATCGGTGATCGCACAGTACTGCAGGTCGATGCCGCCGCCGGCACTGAAGCAGTCGGAGTAGAAGGAACGCAGCTCACCAGCGCCCCGGCGGGTGTACTTCGGCCCGAAGGGCCCCTGGAAGTACCCCTCCGGCTCGAAGGTGCTCACGATGGCGTCGGTGTCGCCGGCCTCGAACGCGGCCTGGTAGCGCCCGACGACATCACCGGGATTGGTGTGCCCGGGCTCGAGGATGGGAGGCCTGAGGTGGCGCCGCCCGTCGACCGGCCACTGGCTGCAGTAGGTGCGGAACACCACCGACCGATCGTCAGGCGACTCGGCGACGACCGCGACCGGCCAGGACAGTTCCTGCCCGTCGTGGGTCACGTGCAATAGGAACTCAACCACGGCCCGCCCGCCGACGACGGTGGAGGCCACGGTCTCGGCACGGGCGTGCCGCTCGGCCATGAACTCTTTATTGGTCGTGACGAACTGCCGCAGCCGCTTGTGACCGCGGACCTCGCCTGCGCGGGGGTCGTAGATGACCACCTCGCCGGGCCACACCCTTTCCAGGGCGTGGGCATCCCCGGTGTTCAGCGCGCTGAAGTACTGCCCGACCGGATCGGCCTGGCCTGCGGCGCGCGTCTGCGTGCGCGCCAGCTCTACCGCGCTGACGAAGTCCGGATACCACGGCATCTCAACCTTGCTCCCTTGCCGACGGGGCAAATCTCCGCAGATTGCCGCCTCTTGCCCTTCGGCAACCTCCCCAGCAGTCTGCCAGTCGCTGGACGCAGCAGCCCGCTGCGGTGCCTGGCGTCGGTGCTTCGCCCGGCTCGCGCTCCCGTCAGGCCCGTCTATCTGCGAACTTCTCAATGCGCAAAATTTTTCATTGCGCAATCTTGCGCATTGAGCAACTAGGGCTCTAGGGTGGAGCCATGGACAGCAAGACCACACAGACGGCCAGCGCGGGCCTGCGGGAGCGCAAGAAGCTGGCCACCAAGCAGGCGCTCGCCCTGGCCGCGATGAAGCTCGCGGTCCAGCGCGGCCTGGAGAACGTCCGGGTGGAGGACATCGCCGACGCGGCGAACGTGTCCCGCCGGACCTTCACCAACTACTTCGCCAGCAAGGAAGAGGCGATCGCGTCACTGAGCGCCGGCCGGTTCGCCCGGGCGGCTCAGTCGCTGCGGGACCGCCCGGCCAGCGAGCCGATGGCCGATTCTCTGGCCGAGGTGTTCGCCGCCCAGCACCAGGCCGCGGACCGGCTGGACCCCGAGCGGGTGGCGCCGGTCCAGATGCTGATGATGTCGCCCGCGCTGCAGGGCGAGGCGCTGAAGACCATGGTCGCGGCCGAAGGGCCGCTGGCCACCGCGATCGCCGAACGGACCGGCGCCGACCCGCAGGGCGATCTGCACCCGCGCGTGCTCGCGGCAGCGGTCATGGCCGCAGTCCGGACGGCGACCGCCCAATGGGGGATCAGCGACGGCTCCCTGCCTGATCTGATCCGCCAGGCCATCCGGCAGGTGACCGGGCACTCCGCGGCCGATGCACCGGCAGCGCTGGCGGCCGGCCCCGATGACATCCAGCTCGATGACAGCAAGCCCGATGACAGCAAGCCCGACAGCAACCAGCCCCGATAAGGAGAAGGCAATGTTCGCACTGCTCAAAGACGTCCCGGTCATCAACAACCCGGTGTTCCGGATCGTGCTCGGCGCCGCGCTCATCGCGATCGCCGTCGCGCTCCTGCACGACAGCATCATCCTCATCGCGATCGGCGCCCTGATCCTGATCATGGGCCTGGTCCACGGCTTCCGCAGCCTGACCACCCGCACCCAGAACGGAGAGGTTCGATGACCGCCCCCGCAGCCACGGTCCCCGGCCCCCGGCCGGGAACCGTCACCCCCGCCCGCAGCGACGCCAGCGGCCGCCCGGCCGCCCAGAACGGCAAGGGCACCCGGCCCGGAGCACAGGGGCCTTCGGGCCGGGCCGTCCTGACCGGACTGGCCAGCGTGGCGATCAACTTCGTCGTCCCGCTGGTGGCCTACCACCTGGTCCGGCCGCACACCGACAGCTCAGCCATGGCCCTGGCCCTGGTGGGCGCCATCCCGGTCGTCTGGACCCTGGCCATCCTGGTTGTCCGGCGCAAGCTCAGCGCGCTGGGCATGGTCGGCGTCGCCCTCTTCGCCGTCGGCGTGCTGATCTCCTGGGTCTCGGGCGGCAGCACCCTGGCCATGGAGCTGCAGGACCCGGTCATCTTCGGCCTGTTCGGGATCGCCTGCCTGGTCTCGATCGCCGTCGGCCACCCGCTGCACCAGGTCATCCTGCGCGCGATGGGCCGGAACAACTCCCGCTACATCGAGGTCGCCGACCGCGCCGCGGCCAGCGGCACCTCGATGGTCTCGACCCTCATCATCGGGCTGGCCTTCGTCAGCCACGCCATCGCGGTCGCCGTGCTGGCGTTCACCCAGAGCACCAGCACGTTCCTGGCCCTGCAGAACCCGGTCGGCCTGCCCTTCATCGGGCTGGGCCTAGTCGGACTGTTCATCTACGGAAGCCGCCAGCAAGCCCGCCAGCGTGCTGCCGCTGCCACCTCGCCAGCCCCCAGCGACAAGAACGACGCCGGCCAGGCGGAAGGCACCTCATGACCGCGCGACCGCTCCAGCACGCTGATCCGCGGCGCACGGATCTTCGACGGGCAGCGGCTGCGGCCGGCCAGCAACGTCCTGCTGGCCGGCGGCGCCGTCGCCGGCATCGGCGATGAGCTCGGCGTCCCGGCGGGCGCCGACGTCGTCGAGGGCTGTGGCCGAACCCTGCTGCCCGGCCTGATCGACTGCCACGTCCACGCCGGCGACGTCCGTGCCCTCAGTCAGGCACTGGCCTTCGGGGTCACCACCGAACTGGACATGTTCAGCGATCCCGGCCTCGCCGCGCAGCGGCGGTCGCTGGCCGCCTCCCGCGACGACGTCGCCGACATCCGCACCGCCGTGCAGGGCGCCACGGTGACCGGCGGCACCTTTTCGCGGATCAGCCCGGGCCTGCCCACCGTGGGCGGCCCGCAGGACGCGGCGGCATTCGTCTCGGCCCAGGCGGCGCACGGCGCGGACTACCTCAAGGTCTACCTGGAAGACTCCGCCTGGTACGGCAGCCCCGCCATGTCCGCCGCTACCGTCCGCGCGCTGGTCACGGCCGCGCACGACCGTGGCATGCTGGCCGTCGCGCACGCCGATAGCGCCGCCATGGCCCACATGTTCATCCAGGCCGACGGGGACGGCCTGGCCCACGTGCTCGGCGACTCGACCTCACCCCGGCATTCCTGGCGGACCTGCGCCGCCGCCCGGCCTTCGTGATAGCCACCCTGCGGGCCACCGCGGTCCTGTCCGCCGCACACGCCAGCGAGATCGAGGCAGACCAGCGCGAACTGGCCCGCCACCCGCGGCTGGGCCCCTACCTCGACGAGCCCACCCGGGCCGTCTTCACCCGGCCCAGCCTGCTGGCCGACGCACGCGCCCGCGGCGCGGCCGCGGCATGCAAGGGCGGGCGGCTCGACTTCGACAGCGCACTGCGCAGCGTGACGGCCCTGAACCAAGCCGGCATCCAGGTGCTGGCCGGCACCGACACCAACTATCCCGATGCGGAGGACGGCAACGCCATCCTGAACGCGTACGCGGGGCATGGTGTCGCGCTGCATCACGAACTCGAGCTGCTGGTCCGCGCCGGGCTGTCCCCCGCCGCGGCGCTGGCCGCGGCCACGTCGGTCCCGGCCCAGGCGTTCGGGCTGGCCGACCGGGGCCGCGTCGCCCCCGGCCTGCGCGCCGACCTGCTGCTCGTCGACGGCGACCCGTGCGCCGACATCACCGCGACCCGCAACATCGCCGCGATCTGGCGCAACGGCGACCCGCCTGCACCGCCAGCCGCACCCGGTCCCGCGCGGCGTAACGACCACGGCGCCCGCCGCGGGCGCTAGCGCATGAAAAGCTGCCGCCCCGTGATCCTCTGACTCACGCTAAGGGGCATTGCAGCCGCCGCGGAGGCAACCGCCTGGACATTCAAATAATGATGCTATTAAAATAACGATGATATGTCACCGCGACTGACCCGGGCCGAGCAGACCGACCGCAACCGCGCGCTGCTGCTGGCGGCTGCCCGCGAGGTGTTCCTGGAGCGCGGCTATCACGGCGCTTCGGTGGATCAGATCGCCGACGAGGCGGGCTTCTCCACTGGCGTCGTCTATTCGCAGTTCGACGGCAAGGCGGACCTGTTCCTGACCCTGCTGGAGGCGAGGATCGAGCAGCGCGCGGCGGGCAACGCGCGGGCGGTCGAGACCCTGGCAGGCGATGCGGGCATCGCGCGGCTGCTCGAGCACGCGGCCGGCGTGGACCGCGCCGAGCCCGAGTGGGGGCTGCTGGTCATCGAGTTCCGGGTGCATGCCGCGCGCGACCCCAAGCTGGGCCACCGGTACGCGGCCCTTCACCAGCGCACCCTGGCTGGCATGGAGCGAGCGATCACCGGCATCTACCAACGGGCGGGCGAGCCGCCGCCGCTGCCCGCCGCGGACCTGGCGCGCCTGCTGATCACCGTCGGCGCAGGCGCCCGGCTCGAGGAGGCAGCCGGGCCCGGCTCGTCCCCGATGACGCTGCTAGCCGGGCTGCTGGCACGCCTGATCATGCGGCAGCCGGGCGCCCTCGCGCGGGCACCAGGCGGGAAGGAATCCGATGACCGCGATCACCAATGACGCCGCAAAGGATCTGCGCGAACGTTTCGGCCGGACGCTCGCCAGCCGCCTGCCGCCGCACATCGGCCGGCTGGGCTGGGATGCCCAGCAGCTGGCCGCGCACCAAACTGAGCAGCTGCGGGCGCTGCTCGCCATCGCGCTCGAGCGCTCCCCCTTCCACGCCCGGCGCCTGGCCGGGATCGACCCGGCGCGTTTCGAGCTCAGCCAGCTGGCCGAGCTGCCGGTAATGACCAAGCAGCAGATGATGGCGGGCTTCGATGAGCTGCTCACCGACCGGCGGATGACCCGGGCGCGGGCCGAGCAGCAGCTGGCGGCCTGCGCGCACGATCCCGGCCTGCTCGACGACCGGTACGTCTGCCTCGCCTCGGGCGGCAGCTCTGGGGTGCGCGGCCTGTTCGTGCAGACCGCCGAGGAGTACGTAGAGTTCACCGCGTCCCTGCTCAGGCCCGCGATGGCCAGGGTGTTCGCCGCCGGCGGGCCGCCGTCCGGGGGCCTGCCGGTCACGATCGTCGCAGCCGCCTCGCCGGTCCACTCCAGCGGCTTTGCCGGCGCGGTCGCGCGCGGCTACCCGGTGCAGATGACCGCCGTCCCGGCGACGCTGCCCACCGCCGAGATCGTTCGGCGGCTGAACGACGCGCCGCCGCAGGTGCTGCTCGCGCACACCTCCACGCTCGCGCTGCTGGCCGGCCAGCAGCAGGGCCGCTCCGGATCTCGCCCCAGGCGATCACCGCGATGAGCGAGCTGCTCACCGACGAAAACCGGAGCGCGATCCGCGACGCGTTCGGGGTGCCGCCGGTCGACCAGTTCGTCTCGACCGAGGGGCTGGTCGGCCACAGCCAGCCGGGAGGCACGGTGCTCCGGTTCGCCACCGACCTGTGCATCGCCGAGCTCGTCGACGCCCGCAACCGGCCCGTTGCGGACGGCACGGCATCGGCCAAGGTACTCGTGACCAACCTGCACAACCGCACCCAGCCACTGATCCGCTACGAGCTCAGTGACCGCTTCATCCGCCATCCCGCCGCAGGTGACCCGTATCTGCATGCCGCCGTGGAAGGGCGCGCCGACGACGCATTCCAGTTTGGGGCGGTCACCATCGACCCGCTCATGATCCGCACCGTGATGGTCAAGACGCCGAACGCCGTCGAGTATCAGGTCCGCCAGACCGATCGCGGCATCGATGTGGCAGTCGTGGCCGACGGCGTGCTGGACCACGCCGCGCTCACGTCCGCGCTCGAGCACAGCCTGCGCGCCGCGGGCCTTGACGACCCGTGCGTGCGGGTGCACGGGGTCGTCGGCATCGCCCGCCACCCGCAGACCGGCAAGACCCGGCGCTTCATCGCCCGGTGAGCACACCCGGAGGCGCCATGCCCGACCTGAAGGCCCGCACCCAGGCGTTCTGAGCCGAGGTGTTCAACGAGCACGACCTCAGCGCGGCTCCCGGTTTCGTCGCGCCGGGATTCGTCAACCGCAACGCACGCCCCGGCACCCCCGCCGGCCCCGAAGGCGCCCGGCAGGTCTTCAGCCGCCTGTGGGCCGGATGCGAGACCGGCCTCATCACTGAGCACCTGGCCGTTCGCGACGACGTCACCGTTTTCCGGCAGCTCGGCGCGCTGCCCGCGGCCATGTCCCCTACTGACCCGGCACCGGCTCGGCAGGCGTGTTGACGAACCGGCGAGGTGGGTCTGGCGGGCGTCGAAGTAAGCGTCGCCGACCCCGTGCGCGGTGACACGATAGAAGGGTGAACGGCACGGGTTTGGTCCGCCAGCCCAGCAGCAGGCTTTCCGAAGGAATAGTCACGCACATCACCCGTAGTTCCGTGGATGTGTCACTCGCGCGGGCACAGCATGCGGCGTACGTCGAGGCCCTCGGCGCGAGCGGCTGGGCGATCGAGCAGGCGCCCGCCGCCGATGACTGCCCGGACTCGGTCTTCATCGAGGACACGGTCGTGATCTGCGAAGACCTGGCAGTGCTGACCCGGCCGGGCGCGCCAGCCCGCCGGCCGGAGGTCGCCGGCGTCGCGCAGGCGGTCAGCGAGCTGGGCCTGCGCACGGCGACCATCGAGGAGCCAGGGACCCTGGAGGGCGGCGACGTGCTGCAGGTCGGCCGCACGGTCTACGTGGGGCGCGGCGCGCGGACCAACGGCGACGGCATCCGCCAGCTGCGCTCGCTGCTGACGCCGCTGGGCCGCACGGTGATCGCCGTCCCGCTGGGAGACGTCCTGCACCTGAAGTCCGCGGTGA
The DNA here is from genome assembly GCA_963833885.1 of uncultured Actinomycetota bacterium. Classification (GTDB taxonomy): domain Bacteria; phylum Actinomycetota; class Actinomycetes; order Streptosporangiales; family Streptosporangiaceae; genus JASHPR01. The sequence continues at coordinate 53,851 of CAWHZU010000004.1, forward strand.
CCGCGCTGCCGGATGGCACGTTCCTGCTGCTGCCCGGGCTGGTTCCAGCCGAGCTGTTCCCGGCGGTGCGCCCGGTCGACGAAGAAGGCGGCTGCCACGTCGTGCCGCTCGGCGGCGACCGCGTGATGATCGCCGCGTCCGCTCCTCGCACCACCGAGATGCTGGACAGCCTCGGATTCACGCCTGTGGTCGTGGACATCAGCGAATTCGAGAAGCTCGAAGGCTGCGTCACGTGCCTGAGCGTGCTGCGCTAGCGCCGTAGCTGGCTACTTCTCCTTGACGGCGGCGCGCTGTTCGCGCAGGTTCTCCTTGGCGGCGAGGCGCTCTTCGCGGCGGCGCATCAGCCAGTCCGGGCGCTTGACCGTGACCGCGCCGCAGAACACGTTGCAGCGGACCACGATCACCGGCGCCCCGGGCTTCGGCTCGCCGCGCAGTTCCGAGGACTTGGCCCCGAGCACGGCCCGGCCGCTCATGCGCACGTCGATCCCGTCGGGCACGAAGATGGTCACGGACCCGAACCGGACGGTCGCATCGATGGTCGTGACGTGCTGCCCGATGATTGCCTTCTGCATCTCCAGGTGGCAGTCGCCGAGCACCGAGCGGACGTTCATGCGGGCCGGCACGACCCAGGGGCCCTTGCGTGACTCGTTGCCCAGCACCGCGGTGATCTCCTCGGGAACCGCGGCGGCGTCGCCGTTGGGTACCGCGGGCAGGCTGGCAGCGGGCAGGTCGGCGGTGAGGCCGGCCAGATCACCGAGCGTGCGCGCGACCAGCGCGGCATCGCTGCGTTCCGAATACTCCTCCAGGGTGAGCCGCCCCTCCGCGCTGGCGGCTGCCAAGGCCTCGACCACCCGGTCACGGTCGGCGTCCGACGCGCGCACCAGGCTGTCCCCGGGCTCGGCGGGCGTACTTTCGGGACTCACGGTCGCCTCCCGGAGCTAGACATCAATCACTGTCACTGACAGCTACTGTAGGGCATAGCATATATCCGATGAACAAACAGGCGGGACCTGCGCAGCTGATGACCGACCCCGGATTCCTGCTGTCCCGGGTGGGCGCCGCCGTGCGCGCCGGCTTCAAGGACGTGCTGGCCGGCTGGGGCGTCCGCCCCCAGCAGTACCTGATCCTGCTGATCCTCGATGCCCGCGGCGGGGCCTCCCAGCAGGAGCTGTGCACGGCCGCGCGCATCGACAGCGGCAACATGGTGGAGCTGCTCGACGGGCTGGAGGCGCTGCGGTACGCGCAGCGGGCCCGCGATCCCCACGACCGCCGCAGGTACGTGGTGACGATCACCCCGGCCGGGCGGTCGGCCCTCGCGGACCTGCGCCAGGCCGTCGGTGAGTACAACGAGCGCGTCCTCAGCCCGCTCACCGGGCGGGAACAGCGGCAGCTCGCCGCCACTCTCGGCAAGCTCTTCACCACCACCGCTGAAGGCCGGGGACGATAAGGCCGTCACGCAGGCCGCCGACCTGAAAGCTGGGCTGGCCGGATGAGGCCAGTCCGCTAGTTCCGGCCCCGCGGCCCGAATTCGTGGCCTTTAGCCCATGAGGGCTTACGGGGAAATTCACAACTCGCTGCGAAAGCTCTAAAGCGTAAGCTTGCGGCACGTGCTCAGCCGGTCGCAGCATTGGCTCAGCCAGCCATTGGAGATTGGCGAATGGCTCAACGCCGGGGGAGGGTGTGAAAGATGACTCGTGAGGGCGAGCGGGGATCGGGCCACTTCACGCCAATTTCACTCGAGCCTGATTACGCCGTCTCGGACATCGCTGGGTTCACCCTCATGAACAACGAGGTCGGGGCCGCGATCGCCCAGGTCATGCAGGCCGTGCCCAAGGTGACAGTGACGTTCATGCCGTCCATGATCCGGGTGAACGCGGTAAGCCGCATGGACGTTGTCTACGACCACATCGCCGAGGCGCTGGGCGAAGAACCGGGCTCCTTCGACGCCGCCCAGTTCGAGGAGGCCATCTCCACTCACAGCGGCCGGATGATCCATGAAGAGAACCGGACCGTCTTCTTCGCTAATCCCGAGGAGGCCGCGGCGTACCTCGGCTTCGACTTGTTCCCGCAGGGCATGCCCGAGCCCGCGGCGGCGGACACAGCCGAGCCCGAAGGGGTGGACGTAGCCGGACCCGAAGGGGTGGAACCAGCCGAGCCGGAAGCGGTGGGCGTGACCGATCCCTGGGATACCGGCGATGCCACTGCCGTCCCCGGGCCGGAAGAGACGCCTCGGGGAAGCCGCAGCGCTGCGGTCCCTGGCGGCGCGCACCAGAACTTCAACCCCCCTGTCTATCCTCCTCAAGCCACCTTCGGGGTCAGCGCTGAAGGCGGCGGCAACGCGGCGCCACCGTACAGCCCAGATCCCCCCGGGGGCGGCGGTCCTCCCGGCGGCGGGGACTCCTCGGCCGGCCGCCGCTACCTGAAGGGCCAGTGCGCCGAGACCGTTCCGGTGGGCAGGCCGTTCAGCCTGCTGGTCAGCATCGTCATGGCCGACAGTGCCGACAGCAGGCTCGAGCCGTTCGACGTGCCGCCGGAGGGCCGGGGCGTGCTCCTGGTTGCGCAGGCTCCGAAGCTGCGGCTGCTCGGCGAGGAGCGCCAGACCGTGCACGTGCCCGCGGCGGGCGATTCCCGGCCGGTGATGTTCGAGCTGCGTGCCGACGAGCCGGGGCCGCGGCAGGTGTCGGTTACCGCGTGGATCGCGGGCACGTGGCTCGGCGAGCTGCAGGTCGAGGTTGCGGCGGAAGTGGACAGCCCGCTCGGCCCGCATCGCGATGTTCTTGCCGAAGTATCCACCGAGCCCGTCGACGGTGCGGTGAGCCTGGTGGTGCGCTACGACCCGGTCGCAAGGGCGTACCGCTTCGAATTTCGGGACGAGGACAACCCCGACGAGGTCACCAGCAACCTCTCGTATGATCCGGCGCCGATCGTAGAACGCCTCGTCGCCGACCTGAACGACCTCGCCAAGGGCCGCACCGGCTACTCGGCCGCGCAGACCCGCGACTATCTGCTGAACGCGGGTGCTCAGCTGTGGACCGAATTGGTCCCCGGACGGCTGCGAGAGCAGTTCTGGGAGCGGCAGCAGCGGATCCGGCAGCTGACGATCCTGGCTGACCGTGACGTGGTGCCGTGGGAACTGCTCTACCCCATGGATCCCGGCCACGACGCCGGGTTCCTGGTTGAGCAGTTCCCGGTGACCCGTGCCATCTTCCGCTGGCGTCCGGCCCGGAAGCTCGGCCTGTGGCCGGCCCGGTTCGTGCTTCCCGAGCGCTCCCAGCCCGAAGCCCGGGCCGAGGTCGCGGTCATGCAGCGGCTGCTGGACCGGGGCCATGCGCCAAGCCAGGTGATCTCCGCCCTCACCCCGCTCCAGGAACTGATCGCCAGCGGGAACTTCGGCCTGCTCCACTTCGCCTGCCACAACACCTACAGCCCGGCCGAGGGCTCCTCGATCACGCTGGACAACGTGAATTTCACCCCGACGCTGCTGACGACGGCTGTCATCAACAAGGTGCTGGCCGGCTCCGCGCCGACCGTGTTCATGAACGCCTGCCGCAGCGCCGGCCTCAGCGCGACGTACAACCGGCTCGACGGCTGGGCCAGCAAATTCCTCGAGGCCGGCGCCGGCGCGTTCATCGGGTCGCTGTGGGCGGTGTCCGACGGGGCCGCCCGCGAGTTCGCCGAGGAATTTTACGGCCAGCTCCGCGCCGGGCTCACGCTCGGGGAAGCCGTGAACCGGGCCCGCCGGGTCGCGTCCAGCCAGGCCGGCGACCCCAGCTGGCTCGCTTACACCGTGTACGGCAACTCGCGTGCCACCGTCGGCGGCCAGCCGGCAGGCGCCGGGCAGCGGGGGACGCCATGAGGGTCACCGACCAGGGGGTACCCGTCGACGAGCTGATCCGCGTCGTCAAGGACTCGGTCCAGGCTGCGGGTGTCTCGCGCACATCGCAGGCCAGGGACCTGGAGGTGACGTCCGTCCGGCTGGTCCTCGAGGTGGTAGCCACCAAGACGGCCGGCGGCCGCCTGGATTTCCGCGTGCCCGTCATCGGGATGAAGCTCCGCCTCGGCGGCGTGGTCACCAGGAAAGACACACACACGATCGACATGGCCCTGGTGCCGAAGGAGGAGCGCCCCGTTCGCGGCGGCGAGATCGAGGAAGTCCTGGTCAGCGCCATCGAAACGATCCGCCAGGTGGTGGCCAGCGCCGCGGCGGGCAATGACCCCTGGGTCCTGTCGGATGCCGTGATCGACATCTCATTCGCCATCAATCAGACCGGGACGATATCGCTCGGGGCCGAAGGGGAATTGGCCAACGAGATCACCCAGACGTTGCGGCTCGGGCTGGGTCCTGGCCCGGGCTGACGGCGGGGCCACGCCTGGGCGCGCGCCGGGTCTCAGGCGAAGGCCGAGGCCGGGACCGGCAGCGGACTGGCCGGAACAAGCGTGGCCACCGAGACGTGCGGCCAGGTGAGGCCGTTGAAGTTCAGCAGCACCTGCTGCGAGTACTGGATCTGCGTTGCCTTGACCCTGATCGAGCGCGGCGCCTTGATGGCGACCGGCGGGTTCACCGAAAACTCGGGAACCGGCTGTCCCGCAGCGCCGGTGTTCGCCGGGATGACCAGCGGCGGCTGGCCGGGCTCGAAGATGGGCACCTCGATGGTGAACTCGACGGTCTCGATCCAGAACACCGCCTGCATCTTCACGGCATCGGCATTCGGCTCGCTGGCTGTCGGGTTGCCCAGCAGGAAGGCGATGTTGTCGGTCCCGCCGCCGAACAGCGGGGCAGCCGGGTCGGTCGAGATGACGATGACGGTCGTGGACGTGATGGTCTGCGACGCGATGTGGTTGCGCAGGAGCGTGTTGGGGTCGTCCAGCATGGCCTGCGTGATGGTGCCGGCCTCCACGAACGACGTCAGGTCCTGCGGGATGCGCGCCGTGTCCTTGTCGGACGCGATCTGGCTCGGGAACTGGATCTTGTTGTTCGGCTGGCCGATCGTGAACGGCGTGATGTTCACGGCAGCGATATCGGGCTTGCCGTCGATAGTGGATGAGGTTCCCTGGGCCTCGATCGTCGTGCCGTGCGGAATCGACGCCATTCGCGTCACGGTCGGGCCCTCGCGCGGATCGGTGGTCGCCGGGATCGCCATCCAGAGCCCAGGCTCGAAGTGGATGCCAACGGGCTGGCGGGGGACCGTGACGTCAGTGATCACCTGCAGGTAGGGGACGCCGTTCAGGAAGATGTCCGGCATCACCTCGCCCCGGTTGGGGACGGAGCCGAGACTCTGCGAGAACGACAGGGTCTCCCGGGTGAGGTTCAGCTCGAGGAGATTGTCGCTTTCGCTGACCGGAACCGGCAGCTTGGTCGGCGACCCAAGGTCGGGCCGGAAGATGGTGTTGAAGCCGCTGCCGTGGAACACGCCGGTGAAGGCAGCCAGCGGGCCAAGGCTGGGGACCGACGAGGCGCTGTCCCTGAATGTGGTTAGGCTCGACACCTCCCCGAATCTGAAATCGCTCGGCCGAAATAGGGCGGGCTCAAGGTTGATGTCGCTCATCGGTTTCCTCCTCCGACTGGTTCTGTCGGCGACACTTTCGGGCTTACAGTCACATTTGGTACAGAGAGGTCGACGGCGTACCTGATACATCGCTGGCCCGAGGGACGCTCCTGGCCCAGGCGCTGACCCTCGAAGGTCATCGACGGTGTCACGGCGTGCCGCCGGGCGTGGACCGAGTCGATGTTCGCGGCCGGGCTGCTGGGAAATCGGGGCGGTCGCGATTGTTGTCGCGTTCATCGTTCTCTTTTCCGCCTATCTGCCCAATGTGCAGCACGCGGGAAGCGAGTGGGCGCGTCGGCAGCCATTAAGAACGCTTAGTTGCGTTAAAGCAAGCATCCACGCGGCTGTCTAGCGCATCTTCCGCTGTCAGCCGATCTCGTTTACCATTGCATCCATTGCTCTTTCCACGGACCGGCGCCGTTTTCCTCTGCCTGGAATCGGTCATTTCAGGTACAAGTGCAGATATATCCGTTGCGTTTGATTAAAGGACGGCGCCATGGCTACGGTCTCCATCACCGGGTCCACGGCCGTCCTTGGCCAGCTGCCGGCCACCGGGGACAGTTTCCCGCTTGCCCTCGCGCCCGATACCGCAACCGAGAACGCGGACGGGACCTGGAGAGTCACCGGGCACGTCGCCGAGGCAAACATCCCTGACCTGGAGGGGCTCGGCTGCACCGTGCAGATCCTGGTGACCGACGCCGACGAAGTGGCCCAGTGGCAGGCGATCGATGACCAGATCGACAGCGGCCCTGGGGTGGCGTAGCCGTGGCGGGCTACATGAAGTCGGCCGTGGTGTCCGCGCACCTGGACGCGCTGGCATCCAGCTACCCGACGCTGTGCACCCGGTCCGCGTCTGGCGACTGGAAGCCCGGCTGGGCAGGCGCCACGAGCGGGTACCTGAAGATCGGCGTGACCACCGCGGCCAGCCCGTCGCAGCGCTGGGCCGTGCTGATCACCGGCGGGGTGCACGCGCGGGAACTGGCGCCGCCGGACTCGCTGGTCAGCTTCCTGGAGAAGCTGCTCGCCGCCTACGCCGGAAGCAGCGCCATCACCTACCCGTCATGGACCGACCCGGTGGCCGGGATCGTGTACGACTCGTTCACCATTCCCTGGCCGTGGGTGCGCAAGGCCGTCGAGAGCCTCGACATCTACGTCGTCCCGCTGGTCAACGACGACGGCCGCGACTACGTCCTGGCCACCCTGCCGAACCCCGTTCAATACGACCAGCAGAGTCAGGCAAAGCTGTGGCGCAAGAACCGGCGCCCAGCCCCGTCTGGCGTGACCGACCCGAATGGGATCGGCGTCGACCTCAACCGGAATTTTGACGTCGTCTGGAATTTCCCGGACTTCTACAACATGAGCCTGTCCGACGTCGACGTGCATTCCTCGACAAATCCGCTGGATTACAGCTACATCGGGCCATCAGCCGAGTCGGAGCCGGAGACGCAGAACGTCGCGAACCTGATGCGCGCCAAGGACATCAGCTACTTCCTCGACGTTCACGCGTACTCGCGAGACGTGCTCTATTCGTGGGGCACCGAGACCGACCAGTCCACCGACCAGAACATGACCTTCACCAACCAGGCGACGTGGAAAAGCAAGCGCGACGGCACGCACGAGTCCGGGTACGCGGAGTACATCCCGGCCATCACCGCAAAGACCCTCGAGGCGGCCGCCCAGCACATCAGCGACCAGATCCTGGCCAAGGCCGGCGGCTCCAGCCCGAACGCGCAGGCGCGGTCGACGTACACGGTGAAGCAGAGCGCCGCGCTGTACGTCACCACCGGGGCGAGCGATGACTACTGCTTCAGCCGCTGGTTCGCCCCGGCCACGGGCGGCGCCGCGATCAGCCCGGTGCAGGCCTTCACGCTCGAGGTCGGCGGCGACCCCGCCGACGGGGCCGACCACGACGAGGGCCGGTTCACGCCCAACTACGTAAACCACTACCCGAAGCTGGAGCGGGAGATCCACGTCGCCGCGTGGACGTTCCTTTCGATGGCCGCGGGCACGAACTTCGTGCAGCCCGAGGCGCCGCCGCCGCCGGCCGGTTCCGGCTCGGGGTGCCGCAGTTCGGCCGCGTCCGTCCTCATCGTGCTCGTCGTGCTGATCGCCGCGCTGGTGATGCTGCGATGACCGCCGATGACGGCGGCACCCTGCAGGGGCTTGCCAGCGCGCTGACCGACGCCGTGGCGCCGCTGCAGACCAGGCTGGCCGCGGGCGACGTCACCGGCCTGCTCGCCGACCTGGGTCTCAGCCTGCCGTCGTCGCTGAGCGGCCTGCCGCAGTTCAGCGACGCCGCCAGCGCGGCGATCACCGCGGTGGAGGGCCTGGCCGCGCCGCTGGCCGCGCTGGCCAGCGCGGTCGAGGGCGAGGACGTCGGCGCGATCGTCTCCGCCACCACCACACTGCTGCAGGCGATCGGCGCCGTGATCACCGCGCTGAAAAACCTGGCCAACGCGCTGAGCGAGGTGGCCACCGAGCTGTCCGGGATCACTCCCGGGCGACGTGACCAGCTTCGCCGAGACGCTCGGCGAGAAGCTGCTCGAGTACGTGATCATCGAGTTCCTCGACGGCTACCGCCCGGTCCTGCTGCGCGTGCTGACCCTGCTCGGGATCGCCGACCTCGATAACGTGCCGCCCGTCTCGGGCGACCCGGCCAAGGTCGCCTACCAGCGGCACGACCTGACCCTGTCCAATGCGGGAAGCCTGCTCTCCGACTCCGCCAGCTATCTGCTCACTCTGTACGGCTGGAACACCGCCAGCCTCAACGCCGCCGGCATGCTCCAGCGGATCAGCAACCTGTTCACCGAGTTCGGCGTCCCGTCCTCCTACGACCAGGCGACGACCACCCTGACCGTGCTGCCCTTCGTGTTCTCACCGACCACCGGCCAGAATCCGCAGGGGCTGGCCGCCGTGCTGGGCGTCGCGATCACGGACGGCGCCACGGTCACAGTCCCCTCCATGCTGCCGCCCGGGTGGAACCTCCAGCTCATCGCCGCCGGCGCGCTCGACGCGGGCATTGAGCTGGACATCCTGCCGCCTGGCCAGCTCGAGGTACACGCGACAGCCACCGTGAACGGGTCGCTGCAGATCTCGGCCACCCGGACGGCGGACCCTGGCCAGCAGCTGACAATCATCGGCATCCCCGGCGTCGCGACGCTGGCCGCGACGTCGCTGGCAACCTCGATCGGCGCTCAATACCACTGGGATCCCGGCTCGGGCCTCGGCCGCGGCGCGTTCGTGATCGGCACATCGGTCACCGGCGGCAAGTTCACCGTCGGGGTGTCCAACGCGGACGGGTTCGTCGCCAGCCTGCTGTCCGGCCTGGACATCGAGCTCGACTTCGACCTGCAGCTCGGCTGGGCCGGCGACCGCGGCTTCTACATCGGCGGGAACGCGGGTCTCGGCACCACCATCGGCGTGCACGCCACGATCGGCCCGTTCGTCCTCGACAGCGTCAGCCTGGAGCTCACCGCGTCGGGCACCGGGCTCGCACTGGAGACCAGCGTCACCGGCAGCGGATCGCTCGGCCCGATCTCGGCGTCCGTCGAGCGGATCGGCGCGATCACCACGCTCGGCCTGACCCCCGGTAACCTCGGGCCCGCCCAGCTCGACCTGGCGTTCAAGCCACCCACCGGGCTCGGCATCCTGGTCGACGCGGGCGTCGTCACCGGCGGCGGGTTCATCTCCTATGACCCGGCCACGGGCGAGTACGCGGGTGCGGTCGAGCTGTCCCTGCTCGGGCTCTCGATCAAGGCGATCGGCGTGCTGGACACCAAGCTCCCCGACGGCACGCCCGGGTTCTCGTTCCTGATCATCCTGACGTTCGACCTGCCGCCGATCCAGCTCGGCTTCGGGTTCACGCTGAACGGGGTCGGCGGGCTGTGCGGGATCAACCGGACGATGGTGATCGACGCCCTGCAGGCCGCGCTGCAGGCGCATCATCTCGACTCGATCCTCTTTCCGCCCGACCCGGTCGCGGACGCCCCGCAGATCATCAGCGACATCCGCACGATCTTCCCGCCGATGGCCGGCCACTACGTGTTCGGCCCGATGCTCGAGGTGGGCTGGGGCACGCCGACGCTGATCACGATGGAACTCGGCGTGATCATGGAGGTGCCGGACCCGGTCCGGATCGCGCTGCTCGGCAGCCTGCACATGGCGCTGCCCGACGACAACGCCGCGCTCATCCAGATCCAGATCGACATCCTCGGCACCCTGGACTTCGGCACCGACCAGCTGTCGATCGAAGGCCTGCTGTACGACTCCTACATCCTGGCGTACGAGCTCTCCGGCTCGATGGCGCTGCAGCTGAACTGGGGCGCCAGCCCGGACTTCGCGCTGTCGATGGGCGGGTTCTTCCCCGGCTACCAGCCCCCGCCGGGGTTCCCGGCCATGCAGCCGCTGACGGTCAGCATCGGGGACGGCGACGTCGTGCAGCTCAGCTGCACCTCGTACCTGGCGGTCACGTCCAACAGCTTCCAGTTCGGCGCGGCGATGCAGGCCTACGCCTCGGCGGGCGGGTTCACCGTGCGCGGCCACGTCGGCTACGACGCGCTGTTCACGTTCAACCCGTTCGGCTTCGACATCGACTTCTCGGCCGGCGTGGACGTCCAGTACGACGGCGCGACCCTGCTCGGCATCGAGCTCGACGCCGAGCTGTCCGGGGTCAGCCCCTGGCACCTGAACGGCACCGCGTCCCTCCACTTCCTGTTCTTCTCGGTCGGCGTGAACGTGAGCGCGACCTGGGGTCCGGAGAACCGGGGTCAGCGAGCCAGCCGTCGCCGTGCTGCCCCAGCTGAACACGGCGCTGACCACGCCGGGAAGCTGGTCGGCGCAGCTCCCGCCCGGCACCGAGCAGGCGGTCACGCTCCGCGGGCTGCCGCCGGCGGACACCGACATCATCGTGCACCCCATGGGCCAGCTGACCGTGCGCCAGAAGGTCGTGCCGCTGGACATCCCGGTCACCAAGATCGGCAACTCCGCGCCCTCGGACGGCAGCCAGTTCTCCATAGCGGGGGTCACGCTCGGCGGCAGCCCGGCGACGATCTCCGCCGTGCCGGACTTCTTCGCGCCCGGGCAGTTCCAGCAGCTCTCCGACAGCGACCAGATCTCCGACCCCGCCTTCCAGGAGTTCGACTGCGGGGTGCACATCGGGAACTCGTCCGTGCAGGGCGGCGACGACGCCCCGCGGACGGTCACCATGCAGTGGCGCTACATCCCGGACCCGCAGCACGCCTCGGTGCTCGACCGGTTCGAGGCGCTGACGCCCGAGCTGCTCACCGCCTGCGCCCAGTTCGGCGCGGGCGCGCGGTCGCTCGTCAAGAACACGGGGCTGGCCAGGTTCGTCACCCCGTCGACTACCAGCATCCTGGCCGTCGGCCAGGCCAGCTACGTGATCACCAGCACCGACGACCTCTCGGTCCGTGCCGACATTGTCCCGGCGGCCGGGGCCAGCCACGCCGCTGCCAGCGCGGCGCTGGCCAGCTATCTCGCGGCCAACCCCGGCCAGACCGGCAACCTGCAGGTCATGCTCGCCTGCGAACTTCCCGAAGGGCAGGCGGCGTGACCACACCGACGACGTCACCCGGCGGCAGGTTCCACTTCCATCCCTGGCTGCGCCGCGGCATCGGCGCCGACGCAGGCCAGCCGGACGGCGCCAGCCTGCCCGACCGCTCGGCGCTGGACGTCACCCTCGACGTGACGGCCGTCGTCGGCGGCGCCGCGCAGAGCGAGCCGAGTCCGCCGCAGATGACCGTTCACCTGTACGGGCCCGGCGACATCATCGGCATCGATCCCCGGCACGTCATCCGGACCGAGCCGCGCGACCAGACCGTGAACTTCGAGCCGAACTACCTGGCCGGGATCGAGTTCGACTACCCCGACTTTCCCTGGCTGTTCACCCCCGCGCTCCCGAACGGCAGCCGGCTCCGCCCGTTCGTCACGCTGATCGTGCTCAAGGCCAGCGAGTACGCCACGCCGAGCGTGCCGCCCAACCCGCTGCCCGCCATCGACGTGCAGGACATGAGCGCGCTGCAGCCGCTCGACGACGCCTGGAACTGGGCCCACACACAGGTGAGCGGGGACGGCGACCTCACCGCCACGATCTCGTCGAACCCGGCCGCGGTGATCTCCCGGGTGCTGTGCCCGCGGCGGCTCGATCCCGAGACGAGCTACACCGCGTTCCTCGTCCCCGCGTTCGAGATCGGCCGCCAGGCCGGCCTGGGCATGGACGTGAGCGGGCTGCACACCTCGGATCCGGCATGGACCAGCGACACCACGGCGCCGCTGCGGCTCCCGGTGTACTACCAGTTCTCGTTCGGCACCAGCGACGCCG
>CAWHZU010000005.1:0-166212 GCA_963833885.1 uncultured Actinomycetota bacterium
CCTAGGTCCACTCGGCGTTCTCGAGGTCGGCATCCTGGCCCAGGTTGTCGGCGCACGAGCGGCCCAGGCGATCAATGGCGCAGTTGTAGTCCTGTTCGGCTTGCTGTTGGTAATGGCTCTTATCCGGCGGGTCGGCGAGCCGGCGTCCTCAGCCGCTGAGCAGTGTTCACAATTAGGACGGCTTGTCCGGGAGCCCGGCGCCGTCGATAAGGCGCTGGATGGACGATTCGAAGACGTCGTCCTGTGTACGCTGCGGCCCCGCGGTCGCCAGCGCGGCCGCGAGGTTGGGGTAGTCGCCGCTGGCCGCTGCGCGGATGAATGACTGGATCTGCGCGCTGGTCTGCTCCTCCGGGCTGGGCGTTTCGTTCCGCTTGCTGACGGGGGCTGCCTGCATCGCGCCGTACATCGTGGCGAAGCCGCTGATTATCGCGATGACTTCCAGCTTCGCTCCGGTATCGAGCACGGAGCCGGCCAGCAGTCCGAGGAAGTAGTCCAGGTAGCGCAGGCCCCTGGGGCCAGGCGGCACTGGGCGGTGCAGCAGCTGGCCAAGCCATGGGTGGCGCCGCGCGACATCGTGTGCCTGCCGAGCCAGGTCCGCGATCGCCGGGCGCGGATCCGGTGCCGGGACGGTGGGGTAGGTGTACTCGGCGGCCAGGTGATCGACCATCAGCTGCACAAGGTGCTCCTTGGCGGGAACGTAGGTGTACAGCGACATCGTCGCGACGCCCAGTTCCTTGGCGATCCGGCGCATGGTGGCCGCCTCCGCGCCCTCGGCGTCAGCGATGCGCACGGCGAGAGCGGCGATGGACGCGCGGTCGTGCCGTGGGCTCGGCCCCCGGGTGCCGCGCTCGGGGAGGTCCCAGACCGATTGCCCGGCACCCGATGCCATCGTGGTCCTCCCATCTTTCTCCGTGCAGTGTACGTGGTATCGTCGAAAACACCGTACACTGCACGGAGAAAGCGATGGCCCGCAACTGCCTGCACGCAGGCCGGGACCGGAAGGCAGGACGGCGAAATGAAGACCATGTCCGCAACGATCCAGATTGCTGTCCCGCCGATGGACGTGTGGGCGGTGCTGACCGACCTGAGCAGCTACCGGGACTGGAATCCGCTGTTCCGCGAGGCGTCGGGACAGGTAGCGGCCGGAAACAGGATCAGGCTGCGCAGCGTCCACCCTGCCAACGGCCGTTTGATGACCGTCAAGCCGAAGATCACCGTTGCCGCTCCCGGTGCCGAGTTGCGCTGGACGGCCAGCCTGCCCGGGATCATGAGCGGTGAGCACAGCTTCGTGCTAGCCGAAGCCGACGGCGGCACCCGGCTGACGCAAAGCGAGACCTTCGGCGGCCTTCTGGTGGCCTTCTCCGGCAAGACGCTTGCCCGTGCCGAGGCCAGTTTCCGTGAGCTCAACGAGGCACTGAAGAAGCGGGCCGAGGCAAGCTGACCCGAGCGCCCGGCCGCCCGCACCTGGGCTGGCACTATGCTGCGGGCACATGGGGCGGCTACTGATCGTGCATCACACGCCCTCCCCGGCGATGCAGGCGATGTTCGAGTCCGTGGTGGCCGGGGCGGGCACCGACGAGATCGACGGCGTCGAGGTCGTGATCAGGCCCGCGCTGACCGCGGCCGCCGTCGACGTGCTCGAGGCCGACGGCTACCTGCTCGGTACGTCAGCAAACATTGGCTACATGTCCGGCGCGCTCAAGCACTTCTTCGACGGCATCTACTACCCCTGCCTGGAGGCGACGCAGCGCCGCCCCTACGCCCTGTACGTGCACGGTGCCAGCGACACGGGGGGAGCCGTCCGGGCCGTGGAGGCCATCGCCACCGGGCTGAAGTGGCACCGCGCCCGGCCGCCGCTGTGCGTGATCGGTCCGCCGGGCCAGGCCGACCTCGAGGCGTGCTGGGAATTGGGCGCCACGGTCGCCGCGGAGCTCGCCGAGTGATCGTCACGGTCACGCTGAACCCGGCGCTGCGCGTCGGCTACGAGGCAGAGCGGGTGAGCCGGGGCGCCGCGAACGAGGTCAGCCGCGTCAGTTACCGGGCCGGCGGGCGCGGCCTGGCGGTGGCCAAGGTGCTGCACACGTTCGGCCATGAGGTGGTCGCGGCCGGGCTCGTCGGCGGCTCGTCCGGCGAGGTGATCAGGGACGAGCTGGCCAGGGCCGGGGTGGCGACGCAGTTCACCCGGATCAACGGCGAATCCCGGCGGATCCTCGAGATCACCGACGCGGCGGACGGCACCGTCACCACGTTCGGTGAGCCCGCGCCGTTCATCACCACCGAGGAGCTCGGCAGGCTCGCGGCCGACTACCGGGCGCTGATGGCCGACGCCACGGCCGCGGTGCTCTGCGGCAGCCTGCCGGACGGGCTGCCCGCCGAGACCTACGGCTCGCTGGCCAGCTACGCGGCGGAGGCAGGCGTTCCGGTCGTGCTCGACGCGAGCGGCAGCGCGCTGCGGCACGCGGTGAGCAGGCGCCCGGCCCTCGTCATCCCGGGCGACGCGGCCGGCGACCCGGCGGCGACCGGCGGCGCGACGGGCGATGCGGCCGGCGACCCGGCGGCGGTCACCGTGCCCGGCTCCGGAACGCTCGCGGCCGACGGCGCCGCTGCGCTGGTGGCTGGCGGCGCCGGGGCGGTGGCGATCCTCTCGGACGGCGGGGTCCGCGCGGTCACCGCCGCGGGGGAGTGGCGGGCCGAGCTGGCCGGCCAGCACCTGCACCGGGCGTCCCGTGATGCCATGGTCGCCGGCTTCGTCCCCGGCATAGCGCTGAGCTGGTCCTGGCCGGACACCCTGGCGCACGCGATGGCGCTCGCGGCGTCGTCCGATCCGGCCGGAGACGTGGACCTCGAGGCGTATGAACGGCTACTGCCCAAGGTGACGGTTGCTCCCTAGTGGGCAGCAGATCCCTTTGTACTACTCTTTAGTAGCAATGATCCTGACTCGCCATTAGGCTGTCCGCCGTGAATCAGACTGGCGGAGATGTCGGCCAGGCCGGCGGAGAGCTAGAGCGCCGCCCTGAGAACCTCCCGGAAGGGCCGCCGCAGAACCTGCCGGTCCCTTACCGGCGCGGCGAGATCGCGAACGTCATCGACTGGCCGGAGCTCGGCACGTGGGCCCGCAACCGCGGCGTCGTGATTTTCGGGCTCATCCTGATCGCCGCGCAATTGATCTGGAAGTCGATTTTCATCAGCAACTACTTCTTCTGGCAGGACGACTTCCACTTCACGGAGCTGGCCCTCGGCCATTCCTTCACCTGGAGCTACCTGACATACGTCGGGGCCGGTCACCTGTTTCCCGGGGTCTACGCGATCGTCTGGGTCGTGTCCAGGGTCGCGCTGTACAACTGGGCGTTCGCGTCGGCGATCACCGTGATCATGCTGGCCGCGGCGGGCCTCGCCGCGCTGCGGCTGCTGCGGACGCTGTTCGGTGACCGCCCGGCGATCCTGGTGCTGCTGCTCATCTACCTGCTCTGCCCGCTGACCATGCTGGACCTGCGGTGGTGGTCGACGGCGATCGAGCTGCTGCCGCTGCAGATCGCCGTCTTCATGGCGCTGAACGCGCAGGTTCACTACGTGCGGACCGGCCGCTTCTGGCACGCGATCGCGGCCGCGGCGTGGCTGGTCTTCGGGCTGGTCTTCTTCGAGAAGGCAGTGGTCCTGCCGCTGCTGCTGCTGGGCGTCACCTCCGGGTTCCTGATGGAAGGACCCTGGCCGCGCGCTATCGGCCGGTGCCTGGTGAAGTACTGGAAGTCCTGGGTGCTGGAGGCGCTGATCCTGGCGGTCTATGCCGTGGTGCTCTCGCAGTCGCTGCACACGTCGACCGCGCAGCCGACGGTCTCGGGCGTGGGCCAGACGTTCAGCTTCACCTGGGCACTGCTGAAGAACACGTTCGTGCCAGGGGCGCTCGGCGGGCCATGGCAGTGGTTCCCCACCGAGGACGCGCAGTACGCGGCCTCGGCCCCGCCCGGAACGCTGACCTGGCTGGCACTGATCGTGGCCGCCGCCGTCATCCTCGCCAGCATCGCACTGCGCCGGTATTCGTGGCGCGCCTGGGCCATCCTGGCGGCGTGGCTCGTCGCCGCGGACGTGACCCCGGTCGTGCTCGGCCGGGTCGAGGTGCTGAACGCCGGGGTGCTCGCGCTGCAGACCCGGTATGTCTCCGACGCGCTGCCGGTCCTGGCCATCTGCCTGGGCCTGGCGTTCCTGCCACCGGCCGGCCAGCCGGACCTCCGGAGGCGCCCGGGTGTCCCGGCCGGGACCCAGGTCGTCCGGCTGGCGGCGGCGGGCCTGGTCGGGGCGTTCGTCATCGGCTCGGTGTGGTCCGTCCAGGACCTGCAGACCACCACGTCCGGCGTGCAGACCCGGCTGTACATCGCCAACGCCCGGCTTGCGGTCACGGAAGCGCCCGCGCACACGGTGATCGTGGACTCGCAGGTGCCGGGAACGATCATGATCGGCGCGTTCGGGAAGTACGCCGACACATCGAGGGTGATCGGCCCGATGGAGAACGCGGCGGCCAAGGCAAAGATCCAGTGGACGTCGTCGCCGCACGGGACGCTCGATCACCTGATGGTGTTCGGCACCGACGGCAGGCTGCGCCAGGCGGCCATCTACGGCCAGGCCAGCGCGCCGCCCGCGGCCGGCCGGCGATGCCACCCGGTCACCCGCGGCCGGGTGGTCGCGACGTTCCGCGTGCCGACCGGCCCGCACAGCCAGCTTCTGCGCGTCGCCTACTTGGCCGACTCGGCGGCGGGCGGAGCGGACATGACGATCCGGTACGGGAGCAGTACGCAGCAGCTCGCGATCGAGTCGGGCCTGCACTCGGCGTATCTGGCGATCCAGGGCAGCGCCGCGACGGTCACCATCTCGAGCCCGGCGATCCACGGCCTGTGCGTCGGCGACGTGCAGGCCGGCATCATCGTGCCGTCGCCGACCGGGCTGGTCATCCCGGCCGCGTACTGACCTAGTCCGCGAGGGTCCCCACCGCGGCGCCGCCACGGGCCCGCTCGAGCAGCCGGGCGTGCTCGTCGTCGGGAACCGGCGCGGCCCGCTGCGCGAGCAGCACCGGGATGTCGTTCTCTATCCGGTAGCTGCGCCGCAGCCGGGGGTTGTACAGCAGCGCCTCGTCAGCGAAGTACAGCAGGCCGCGCTTGTCGATGGGGCAGACCAGGATCTCAAGCAGCGTCTCGTCGAAAGCCATGAGCCTCTCCTTCCTTGCGCCAGGTTCGCGGTGGCATGTCCGGCCCCGTACTCGGCGCGGGCTGTGCCGGGTCGGGCTGCCTCGACAGCAGCACCACGACGCCGCAGGCGACGAGGATGCCGCCGAGGCGAAGGGCCAGCCGCACCGGGTCCGAGGGCAGCTGCTCGTGGAACAGCCACGTGCCGGCCACGATGAAGTAGACGCTGCCCAGCACGTTGGACACGGGTGCGACGATCGAGATCCGGCAGCGCTGCAGCGCGGTCTGGAACAGCAGCAGGCCGGCCGCCGAGCACACGGCCATCACGTACGGATACGGCGACGTCAGCAGCACGACCAGGGTTCCACCTATGCCGTCGTGATGCGTAAGTGTTCCGGACACCCCCTTGATGGCCAGCGCGGCGACGCCGTACAGCAGCCCGGTGGCGATGCCGAAGGCCACACCGCTGCCTGGCTGCGCGTGCTTGCGCCCGCTCGCCCGCAGCGCGCTGACCGCGAAACCGAGCGCGAACAGCACGGACACGACCGCGATGATAGCCAGCCGCACCCCGCTGACCTGGTGACCCACCTGCACCGGGGCGCCCTCGGCCGACAGCGCCAGCAAGACCACCGACAGCGCCATGACCGCCACGCACACGTATTGCAACCGGCCCAGGCGCTCGTGCAGCACCAGCCGGGACAGCACGAGCACGACCGCCACCCCGGCGGCGATCACCGGCTGGACCAGCGTCACCGGCGCGAAGATCAGCGCAAGGACCTGGAACGCGAGCCCGAACAGCATCAGCATGAACCCGGCCAGCCACCGCGGCGACGTGGCCAGGCTCGCCACGAACGACACGATCCGCCCGGCGCCGATGGCCGGGAGCTGCCCGAGTGCCTGCTTCTCCACGATCAGGCCGTAGTTGTAGGCGGTGGTGGATAGCAGGGCCAGCCCGATACCCACATCCGTGCTACCGGTCACCCGCGCCTCCCTGGCTCGTCAGATTCCCGAGGGCCGTCGCGTACAGGCCGGCGAACCTGGCCGCCGACGGCTCGCTGAACAGGGCACGCCGGTACCGCAGGCACAGGTGCAGCCGCCCGCCGACCGTGACCGCGCCGACCGAAAGACCGCGCGGCATGTGCGCGGACGTCGAGAACCACATATCGGTCGCCGTCGCGGCGCCGAACCGGGGCGGGCCGACCACGCCGAGGTTGGAGACCAGGGACGTGTCGCAGAGCAGCGGCCCCGCCGTCCGCAGCGCCAGCCGCAGCACCCCACGCTTCACCGCCGGGGGGCACCACGCCGCGGCCAGCGCGCGGCTGGCCGGGTCGACCTGCGGCCCGGCCTGCTGCTTGGCCGGGCGGGTCTGCGCGGCCACGTCGGCGACCAGCCCGGCCAGGTCGCCGCCGCCGGACGGCGCCGGCACCGAAACGGTGGTCAGCCGGGACAGGTTGCCCGCCGTGCCGGCCTGCCCCGCCGGCCTGGCGTTGACCGGCATCGTGATCCGGATTAAGCCTGCCGGCCGCCCGTGCGCGCTGTTCCAGCGGGCGATGGCCAGGACCAGCGCGGCGATCAGCACGTCGTTCACGGTGCCGCCGCCCGGGTGGCGCCCGGCGGGCACCGGCCGTCCGGGCAGCAGCACGAACCCGTAGCCCGGCAGGCCGGCGGCGCGGCCCGGCTCCCGGTCGGCGGCGATCCGCGCGGCGTGGCCCTGCTGCGCCCGCTCCGCTGCCCCGCGCCCGGCGCCCGGTGGCGGCGCGGCCGGGACCTGCAGAGGCGCGTCCGGCGCGACTGGGCGGGCCGGGGGATCGGCGGCCGCCCCGCCCGGGTAGTGCCCTGCGATGCTGCGCAGCAGCTCGAGACTGGACAGGCCGTCCAGCGCCGCGTGGTGCGCGTTGAGGATCACCCGGTCCTCGCCCGGGCCGGCCGCGAGCAGGATGCGCAGCGGGGGCGAGCTGCGCAGCGGCGGCGCCGCGGACAGGAACCGCGCCCGCACCCGCGCGAGCTCGTCCTCGCCGGCCCAGTCGGCGGTCGTGACCGGGTCGCAGTCCGGCTGCCCCGGCACCTCCCAGGCGTACCGCCGCCACCACGCACCCGGCGCCCGGCGAACGAGCGCCCGCGGCTGGGCGGCCAGCGCCGCGGCCGTGGCATCGCGCAGCGCGCGGGAGTCCAGGTTCCCCGGCACGCGCACCTCGACGTGCACGTTGCAGGGCTCGGCGGGCGCGTCGTAGTAACAGCTCAGCTCGTCCGCGATGCCGAAGGGCGCCCGTTGCAAGGAGGGCCGGAACGTTGACGCCCCGGGGCCGGCCTGGCCCGCCCGCGGACCCGGCCCGGCCGCGTGCCCCCGCCCACCTCCCCATCCCCCTTCACGGCGCGAAGCCGGCGTCACCGTGGGCCGCCGATGCTGAGCGGCCGGTCGCTCGGGGGGAGCTTGACTCTGGTGCCGTGGCCGGGCAGCGGGCGGGACGGCCGCCAGCCGCTGCGGTCGGTTGCCCACCTGGTCGAGGCCGACGCCGGGTACAGCGCGGCGGCCAGCGCCAGCAGCGCGCACGCCTGGCCGGGCCCGAACGCGCCGCCGCCAAGCGTGGCCGGAGCGGACGCGGTGGCGGCGATCAGGCCGGCCGCCAGCATCGCCACCAGGCTGACCACGGGCAGCCAGCGCGGCCGCAGCGCTGCGACGACCGCGACCACCGGCAGGGCCAGCACCACCGGCCCGCCGATGAGCAGGATGAGCACGGTGACGGCCGCCGGGCCGGCCCAGCGCAGCGCCAGGCCGGCGATGCGGCCCGGCCGGCGCGCTGGGTCCTCGGCGCCGCGGGCCGGCATGATCGCGCCGCGCGCGTCGTGCGGGGGAGGCACGTCGCGCGGCGCCCGGCCGGGCTGACGGCGGAACCGGACGTAGGCCAGGGCGACCACGGCGACGCCGAGCAGGCTCAGGACCTCGAGCGGCTCCCATACCGCAGCCAGGCGGGTCCCGCTCAGCAGCAGGATCGTGCCGGTCTCCAGCACGGCGAAGTAGACCGCGGGGATCACGTAGGACATCCACCGCCGCCATCCCGCGGCGACGCACACCAGGCCGATAAGCGCCAGGGCGGCCAGCGCGAGGCCGATGTGGTACCAGGTCGACGGCGCGAACGTCATGGTGATCACGCCGCCGGCGCCGGCCGGCACGATGAAGCCCTGCTGCCAGCCGTCCAGCGTCGCCGATGCCAGCCGGTGCCCGTTGAGCGTGGCCTCCCAGCCGAGGCTGGCGTTCTGGTGCACCTCGATGTAGGTCTCCTGCCCGGGGCCGATGCGCACGGAGCGGCTGTCCGCCTGCCAGCCGAGCACGTGCAGCGAGCGGGCTGGCGCGGTGCCCGCCGAGCCGCCCGCCGTCGACCGCAGCGCCACGTCGGTCATCGTGAACAGCCCGGGGGCGACGTACATCCGGTGCTTCCCGCTGCCGAGGGTGACCGAGGAATCCTGGGAGCACAGCCGCACGCTGACCGGCAGGCCGCCGGACAGCTCACCGAGGGTTCCGCTGACGGAGGTCGCGAGGTTGCGCCCGTCGATGCTGATGACCGGCCCGCTGCCGCAGGCCAGGCTGAATTTGGCGGTCTTGTCGAGCGTGTCGACGTGCAGCCCGGCCAGCGCCGGGATCGTCAGCTTGGCCAGCCCGAGCACCGGCTGTCCCGACGACGTTCCCGGCTGCGCGGCCTTGGCCCAGCCGGGAAAGCTGATCTGGATCTGGTTGGTGGTCAGCGCCTTCGTCAGCATGGCTACGCCGCCCAGGCCGATCGTGGCCTGCCGGGTGCCGGCGGGGCTGGTGACCTTGATGTTGGTCGGCGCGGCCGCGAAGCCGTAGGCGGGCTGCACCACGATCTCGGAGATCCGCCGGGCACGGTGCCAGCTCGCGCTGATGACCGGGTTCGACGACCCGGATATCCACGGCACGGCGGTCTTCGGGTTGAACAGGTTGTCCGCCCCGAACTCCGGCAGGTCGCCCCAGGTGGAGCTCGCGCTGACCAGCAGCGCAGTCCGTTGCGGCCGGGCGAGCTGGCCGAGCAGGGCGTCCAGCCCATCGCTCGGCTGCGCCACCGCCGCCGCGGTCACCCCGAGCCGCAGCGGGACCGGCAGGCTGAACAGCCGGGCGATCGGCTCGGTCGCTGCGCGGTCGGCCGCACCGGCCGGGGCCGGCGCCGACTGGTGGAAGGAGAACGCGACGGCCGACGCGGACACGCCCGCCGCGCTGTCTTCGGCCGGCTTCAGGTAGCGGGTCACCCGGACCGCGGGGATGAGCACGTTGCTGATGCCGGCACCGGGATTGCCCGGGACGACGTTGCTCGCCCCGGTGATGGTGATCCGCAGCCACTTGGTCCGGCCCGGCCGCACGCTGAGCTGCTGGGTCGCGTTGGTCGGCGTGGTGGCCGTGGTGACGCTGCCCTGCGCGGTGCTGACCCTGAGCTGGTTCGCGATGGACCGGCTGAAGCCGTCGTCGAGGAGCTGAACGCCGATGCTGGACGGCAGGTCGAGGGCGCGGTTGAAGGTGATCTGGATCCACTGGCCGACGGGCGTGCTGGGATTGCCTTCCGCCCAGGCGGTGGCGCTGTTCCCGTCGAAGGCGTTGACCGGGTCGTACTGCGGCTCGTAGGTGAGCCAGGAACCGTACGAGGACGCGGTGACGCTGGCCGCGCCGGACAGCACGGCGACGGTCTGATGGCCAGCGGCCGGCACCGGAAGGATCTCGCGCGGCGGGCCGCCCGCCCCGCCGAGCGGGTCGTCGGCCGGGTTGGTCTCGGTGGCGGTGTACGTGAACGACGTGTTCGCGTTGGTCAGCCCGAACGCGGTGTCCTGGCGCCGCTGCCCGTCGGTGACCGCCCAGAGCGCTGGCAGGCCAGCCAGCTTGTCGCCCGCGATGACCGCGGCCTGATCGCCGAGCAGTCCCTGCCCGGAAAGCTGCAGCAGTGAGTCCGGGCCGCCGCTGACCAGCTCGGTGTCGCTGACCGGCAGCGCGACGGCCGGCGACGACGGCCGCTGGGCCGCGCTGGCCGCCTGGAACACCTCGACGGCCGGGTACCGCGGCAGGTACGCCTGGACCTGGTGGATCGCGCCCGGATCGGTCTGATCGCCGGTGATCATCGGCCCGAACGAGGCGACCCGGCTGAACCCGGACAGGGTCAGTGTCGCCGCGACGGTCTGCGGCGGGGTGTATCCCAGCTGGTTCGGGCTGAGGTCGTTGCGCACCACCACGTACCGGACGCCAGCCCGGGCCAGGTACGCGGCCAGCCCGGGGACCCGCTGGCCGGACTCGATCGAGGTCTCCGCAGTGTCGAGGAAGGCCTGTGATCCCGGGCCGCCGTACGGCACCAGGCTGCGCTCCACCCAGGGCGAGGTGGCCAGCGGCTCGAGCGGCTCGTCGATCGGGTCGCCCCACAGGTAGATCCCGTGGCTGTCCCCGGGCACCACGAGCGCGGTCTGGTCCGGCGAGTGAGCGGCCAGGAAGCCGGCCACCTGGTACCAGTACCGCGGCACGCTGCTGAACGAGCCTGGCTGCAGGATCTGGCCGGTCAGATACGGCAGCGCGAGGCCGGCCAGGCACAGCGCGATCACCGGCGCCAGCACGATCCCGGCTGCCACGCGCCGGAATCCCCTCGGCGTCGGAAGAGCACGCCGGCTGGCACCGGCGCACACGTGCGCGATGCCGAGCACGAGGGCCAAAGCGGCGACCGGCTCGAGCTTGCTGACGTTGCGGAACGGGGCGAGCGTCCCGTTGAGCTCGCTCTGCACGAGCCCGTGCAGCGGCCCGCCGAGCGCCCCGGCGTAGCCGGCCAGCGCGATCACCGCGGCGAGGCCGACGCACAGCCGCAGCCACAGCTGATCGGGCAGGTCACGCCGCGCCAGGCCGGCCAGGCCGACGGCCGCCGCGACCGCCGCCGCGGCGATCGCGGCCGGGTTGGCCACCATCTCCCAGCCCGCCGACAGCCACGGGCCGCCGAGGTCGAGGTAGGCGGTCCAGTTGCCGGTGCCGCGCAGGAACGTGTCGGCCGACATCGTCTTCGTCGTGGTGTTCGCCTGCTCCACGAACGGCAGGAAGTTGAACGAATAACGGCCCTGCAACAGCAGCGGAACGGCCCACCACGCGGTAGCCGCGGCCACCGCCGTCGCCCACAGCAGGCAGATCTTGACGCGCTGCCGTCCCCGCGTGTGCGTCAGCAGGTACAGCCCGGGCACCACCAGCGCGCAGATCGTGGACACCGCGTTCACGCCGCCCATCAGCGCGACCGCGATGCCGGAGCGGGCGCAGCCGGCGAGGACCGACCCGCGCCCCTGCAACGTCCTGGCCAGCGGCAGCACGGCCCACGGCACCAGCAGGCCCGGCAGGGCCGCGGCCGACGTGGACCCGATCACGATCGTGAACGTGGGCCACAGCACGAAAACGACGCCGGCCAGCAGCCTGGAGGCGTCCGAGCCGATCCGCAGCGTGGTGGCGAGCCTGGTCATGCCCCAGAACCCGGCGGCCACCAGCAGCGAGAGCCAGAGCCGCTCGACCACCCACACTGGCAGCTGCAGCGCCTGCCCGAGCAGGAAGAACGGTGCCATCGGGATCGCGTAGCCGATGTACTGGTTCTGCAGCGTGCCGAACCACTCGCGCGGATTCCACAGCGGCCACAGGCGCTCGATGAACTCGGCCGCGTTGATGTCGACGCCGAGCTTGGTGTCGAAGATCATCCGGCCCGGCGCGTTCGCGGCCAGGACGATCAGGGCGACCAGCCAGACCAGCAGAAACCAGCGCCAGTTCGCCGCGGCCCACCGCCCCGGGTGACGCGCGCCGGCCTCGGGCTCCGGCGGCGCGTCCCCGGCATCCGGCTGATAGCGGGCGGGCTCGGCGGTATGCGCGAGATCACCTGCCGGAACACCGGGGTGGGCGGGACGAGCGGGGGGCCCGGGAATGGCCGGTGCGGTCACTCGATGCGCCTCAGGATCAGCAGCAGGTTCCAGGTGGCGATCTCGCGGAGCCCGGGAATCCGCACGATCGCCCTGCACCAGCGCGGGTAATAGCGCGGCAGCGCGTCCACGATGCGGATGTCGCTGCGTGATCTCACCAGCCGCAGAACGGCACCCACGTGCACCGGGAAAAGGGTGGCGCCGACGCGGTTCTTGGGCGGGCGGCCATTCCGCCGCTCGTAGCGGCGCTCGGCGAACCGGGAGCCGAGGTAGTGCCACGGCGACATCTCGTGCCCGCCGTGCGGCGAGTACCAGTTGCAAAACGACAGGTAGACGAGCCCGCCCGGCCTGGTGGCGCGGACCATCTCGTCGATCAGGCCGAGCGGGTCCCTGACGTGCTCGAGCACGTTGGACGACAGGCACAGGTCGGCTCCGCCGTCGCGCACCGGCAGCCAGTAGCCGTCGGCGAGCACGGCGCCGGACGGGGCGGTGCCGCGGCTGAGCATCTCCGCGGAGTCCGGCTCGAACAGGAAGCAGCGGGCGCCGCGTTCCCTGAGCGCCTCGGTGAAGTGCCCGGGCCCGCCGCCGACGTCGACGACCGTGCAGCCGCCCAGGTCGAAGTAGTCCTCGATCTGGCAGACGGTGTCCTCGGCGAGGTTCGTGTAGAAGGTCTCCGGATCGGTCTGCTCCTTGCGGAACAGCCGGTAAAGCCGCACCGACCTGAGCAGGCCCCGATGCCGGCGCCAGGTGCCGGCCTGGTCCGGGCGCGCGTCAGACTCGACCGATGCCGAGGACGGTCGGCTAAGTGGCGGGGGCAACAGGCTCATGGAGGTCCTCTGGATTGCGTGGATTGCGCGCTCTCCTGCATCGCTGGCCGGCCCCGCCACTAGGGCACCGTCAGTAATGGCGCACGGCCCGCCGCAACGAGCTGAGCGAACCGGGAGCCACTCTCCAGCATCCCTGGGCCAGGCATCAGCGACTTGTCGAAATTACCAGAACTTATGCTCCATTGTCCGGTAGACATTACCTGCGAGTAATGATAGCTCTGGTGCGGTGTCGCAACCAGAGGTGGAGCGTGGACGCGTGAACGACGAGTCGGCCAGCCCGTCCGCCGCCACGGCAACCGCGGCCGGGCCGTTAGTGCCCACGACAGCCGGAGCAAGCGCCCCGGCGCCGCCGCTAGCGGGCGCCTCCGTGCCGCCGCTGGCGGGCGCCCCTGTGCTGCCGGCCGCAAGCCTCGCGCCGATGCCGCTGCCACGCGCCTCCGCGACCCGGCCCGCGCGGCACATCCTGTTCGTGGCGTGGCGCGACCTCGCCAATCCCAGGGCAGGCGGGTCCGAAATCCTCGTCGACCGGCTGGCCGAAGGCATGATCGCCCGCGGCGACGAGGTCACCCTGCTGTGCGGCGGCCCGGTCGGCGAGCGCTCGTACCAGGTGATCAGGAACGGCGGCAGCTACACCCAGTTCCTGCGCGCGCCGCTGAAGTACCACCGGGTGCTCAGCGACTGCGACCTCGTGGTCGAGGTCTGCAACGGGATGCCGTTCTTCGCTCCGCTGTGGGCTCGCCGTCCCATGATCTGCCTGGTGAATCACGTGCACACCGAGCTGTGGGAGGTTCGCTTCCCCCCGGCGCTCGCGGCGTTCGGCCGGTACACCGAGAGCGTGCTCATGCCGCGCGCGCACCGGAACAACCTGTTCCTCACCGTGTCGTCCTCGACCGCCGCCGCGCTGACCGACATCGGGGTGCGGCAGGACCAGATCCGGCAGGTCTGCAACGGCGTGGAGCCGCCGCAGCCGCTGACCCCGCGGTCACCGGAGCCGATGTTCCTCGCGCTCGGGCGGCTGGAGGACTACAAGCGCATCGACCTGCTGCTGCGGCTATGGGAGCGGGTACGGCACGTGGTGGGCGGCCAGCTGGTGATCGCCGGGGACGGCCCGGAGCGCGCGCGCATCGAGGCCCTTGCCGGGCCCGGGGTGGTCGTCACCGGGCGCGTGTCCGAGGAGGAAAAGCACCGGCTGCTGTGTTCCGCCTGGATGCTGCTGCACCCAGCGATGATCGAGGGCTGGGGGATCGTGATCACCGAGGCCGCGATCCGCGGCACCCCGGGTATCGGGTTCGACGTGCCCGGCCTGCGCGACTCGGTGGTGGACGGCGAGACCGGCGTGCTGGTCCGCAGCGAGGGCCAGTTCGCGTCCGCCTGGGCGTCGCTCGCGCTCGACCACCGGACCCGCGAGGCGCTCGGCCGCGCCGCGCGGGAGCGGGCGCTGCGGCTGCACTGGTCGGCGGCGGTCGAGGGCTTCGCCAACGTGGCCGACGAGGCGATCGCCCGGGCCGGCGCCCCGCATCAGCCGCAGTCCCGCGCCATCGGCCCCCGTCAGCCGCAGTCCTCCGCCGGCGGCCCTCCCCAGCCGCAGTGAGGGACGGATTTTCATGATCGTGGTAGCTAGCGCCCGCTATTCGGTCGAAATCCACCCAGATCCTGGAACTGCCCGCAACGCGTGGGGCCCGCGGGGTGCCGGGGGCGCGCGATGCCTGCGGTGACCACGGCCGGGGCGCCCGGCGGGCTGCGGGAGTTCTACGAGAACCCAGACACCCCGGCCAGCTCGGGGCCGGACCGCGCCGTGCGCATGGCCCGCATGCTCGGCCAGGCGCTGGACGGCGTGCCCGGCCCGGCGTGCATCCTGGACGTGGGCTGCGGCGACGGCGCTGCCGCGGTACTCGCGGCGCAGCGGAACCCCGGGCACCGGGTGATCGGCCTGGACTGGTCGGCCGGTTCGCTCGGCCGGGCCCGTCGGCTCGGGCTGACCGTGGTGCGCGGTGGCGTGGACGCCCCCGGCCTCCCGTTCGCCGCCGAGTCCGCCGACGTCGTGATCATGAGCGAGCTCATCGAGCACCTGGTCGACACCGACTCCGCGCTGGACGAGGCGTTCCGGGTGCTCAAGCCCGGTGGCTCGCTGCTGATGTCCACGCCGAACCTGGCCGCCTGGTACAACCGCGGGCTGGTCGCGCTCGGCGTGCAGCCGATCTTCTCCGAGGTCAGCCTCCGCGGGGTCTACGGCAGGCCGGGCAGCCAGGTGGCCGGGCACCTGCACCTGTTCACCCGCGGGGCGCTGGTCGGGTTGCTGGCCGCGCGCGGCTTCTCCTCCATCGCCGTCCGCGGGGCGAGATACCACGACGTGCCGAAGCCGCTGCGCCCCGTCGACCGCGCGTTCTGCTCCTGGCCGGCCGCGGCGTCGATCCTGCTCGTCCACGCCAGGAAGACATGACGCTGCGGACCCTGGCCGAGGGCGCCGCGGCACGGCTTCGGGCGCGCGACGCCGACGCGCCCGGCCCGCAGGCCGGCAGGTCAGCGGAACGGCCCCCAGATCCCGCCGCTGGCGAATCCGTGGAACGCGCGCCGGGTCCGCCTGCCGGCACGCCGGCCGCCCGGCACGCCTGGCCCGCGCTGGCCGGGCTGGTCCTCGGCCTGGTCGCGCTCGGGCCGGGACTCGCCCCGGGCTACCTGCTCAGCTACGACATGGTGTTCGTCCCCCGGATGCCGTTCTCGGGGGCACTGATCGGGCTGACCGGCGGGCCGCCGCGCGCCGTGCCCAGCGATGCCGTGGTGGCCGTGGCGTCGCTGCTGCTGCCAGCCGACATCCTGCAGAAGCTCATCCTGCTGCTGATCTTCGTCGCGGCGTGCTCCGGCGCGGCCGCGCTGCTGGACCGCGGCTGGCCAGGCGGCGCCCCGCTGCCGGCCCGGCTGGCGGCCGGTGTCTTTTACGCCTGGAATCCCTACCTGGCCGAGCGCCTGCTGATCGGGCAGTGGGCGCTGCTGCTCGGCTACGCCGGGCTGCCCTGGGTGCTGCGGCTGATCTGCACCAGCCCCGGGCGGATCAGGCCGGCCCGGCTGCTATGCGTGATGATCCCCGCGGCGATCGGCGGATTCACCGCGATGAGCATCACCGTGCTCGCCGCCGTGCCGGCCGCGCTGTGCCGCCGGGAGGCCGGTCGCGAAGGCGCCCACCGGGAGGCCGGCCGCGAGCGTGCCCGTCGGCTCACGACCGTGATCGCCTGCGCGGCGCTGCTCAGCCTGCCGTGGCTGATCCCGGCGTTCGCGGTTGCGGTGCACACCGACCCGCGCGGCGTCGACGTGTTCGCCGCCCGCGCGGACACGCCGTTCGGCCGGCTGGGCAGCCTCGTCGTGCTGTCCGGCATCTGGAACGCGCAGACGGTCCCGCGCGGGTACGGCGGCGGTGGCTCGGTCGTCTGGCTGCTGGTCGTGGCCGCCGCGCTGGGCGGGTACCTGCTGCTGGCCCGGGTCCGGCGGGTGGCCCCGGGCCTCGGCGTCGCCGCCCTGGCCGGGCTGGTGCTCGCGGCCATCGGCGTGACGTCGCCCGGCCGTGCGGTCCTGCGCGACCTGGTCACTGCCTGGGCGGGCTTCGCGGTGCTGCGCGACGGCCAGCAGTTCGTCGCGCCCCTCGCGCTGGCCGAGGCGGTCGGCCTCGGCGCCCTGGTCGCGTGGATCGTCGCCGGTGCGCAGCGGCAGGCCAGCCGGGCGACCGCGGCGCTGGCCGCGATGGCCGTGCTCGCGCCGGTCGTGCTGCTGCCCGGCATGGCCTGGGGGCTGGCGGGCAGGCTGCGCCCGGTCGCGTACCCGGCGGACTGGCTCCGGGCCAGGCAGGTCATCGACGGCGACCCGGCGCCGGGGAGCGTGCTGCTGCTGCCGTGGGCCGCCTACCGCCGCTACCCGTGGAACGGGAGTGAGGCGGTGTACGACCCCTGGTCGCGCCTGCTCGGCCGCGAGGTGATCTCGAACGACGGGCTGCAGGTCGGGAACCTCACGCTGACCCAGGAGAGCGCCGACTCGATCCGGCTGAACCGCATCGTGACCGCGCGCGGTCCGCTGACCGGTGCGCTGCGCGCAGCGGGCGTGCTCTACGTGGTCGTCGATGCCGGCCCGCTGCTCGGGCAGCCCGGGCAGCTGCCCGGCCCCGGCCTCGCCGCGCGCGCCCGGCTTCCCGGCGCCCAGGTGGTAATGGCAGGCCGCGACCTTGTCGTTTTCCGTCTTCCCGCAGCACAAGGACGCTCCCGGTGAACACGTCCGGAAGCAACAATGCGGGGAAAGTGAGTATTGCCCTTTCATATTGCCTTTTCCGCAGACACCTCCTAATGTGGTGCCGCGTGCCGTGCGGTGTAATGGCTCGCGCATCGCATCGGAGGGCCAGAGGAGGAACGCCTTGTCACGTCTTGCACTGATCGTCGCGTCGCTCGCGGTCGGGGCGGTCCTGGCCGTCGGGGCCGCGTTCACCACCAGCGGCGTACTCAGCACCCCGCCGAACCCGCCGAACAAGCAGCTCTACAACTACGGCACCCCGTAACCCCAGTGACCCCGCGTGACCCTCGGGAGCGCGGTATGCTGCGTGGCGGCCAAGTAGAACACGTTACAGTTTTGTGTCCTTATGGATCGTGACGCCGAAGCTACTGACCAGTAAGCTGGCCGGAACTTGCGCGGGGCCTAAGCGCCGGGCCGAAGGTCTGGTGAACCATCCCGGAGGATCGATGCGTCGTGTGCTCGGGCTTGTCCTGACCGGGCTTGGGGCCTTTTTCTTGGCGCTCGCCCTGCTGATGCGCTTCTACCTTCCGGGCCAGGTGATCAAGTTCCCGCTGAACGAGTACCTCGTGATCGCGGTCTCCGGGCACGACCTCAGCTACTTCAGCGCGAAGCAGCTCAAGGTGGTCACCGGGGTCAACGCCAAGGCCACGACCACGGTCGAGGGAGACGTGGCGGCTGGCTCGTCGTCGACCGCGGTGTGGAACTCGTTCACCGCCGTCGAGGACCTGACCAACAGCCAGCCCATCGAGTACGTGAACCAGCGCTCGGCCTTCAACCGGCGCACCGGTGAGATCGTCGACTGCTGCGGCGCGTTCGTGGCCATCTCGGACCAGCCCACGATCAAGGGGCACCAGTCCGGTCTGGCGTACGCCTGGCCGTTCAACAGCCAGAAGCAGACCTACCAGGTTTTCGACACCACCCTGGCCAAGCCGGAGCCGTTCCGGTACGACGGCACCGCGACCGTTGACGGGCTCTCGACCTACAAGTACGTCGAGCACATCGTCAACAGGCAGTTCGGCACGGAGACGCTGCCCGGCCAGCTCGCGGGGTACCCCGGCCTGCCCGAGGTGACGCTGCCGGAGTACGTCACCGAGACGAACACGTTCTGGATAGACCCGGTCACCGGCCAGCCGGTCAACGTGGTCGAGAACCGCACGCTCGCGCTCGAGAACATCAGCGGCCAGACCAAGCTGATCCTCTACAAGGGCGTCCTGTCCGGAACGCCGCAGAACGTAAAAACCAACGTGGGGATCGCCAATTCCGCGCACTTTAAGATCAGCCTCGTCGACTTCATCGGACCGCTCGTCGGCCTGATCCTCGGCGTGGTGCTGCTCGTCGTCGGGGTCGCCCTGATTCTCGGCAAGCGGGACACCGAGGAATTCGCCTACGAGAGCGACGAACCGGTTGGCTCCACGACCTGAGTCCCGGGTCGGCCGGGACTGCGGCGCCTGACCTGGGAGGTGCGCGAAGGTGGCACTCGGATTCTGGGCCCGCGCCCAGGAGAACCCGGACTGGATCGCCGTTGTCGATCCGGACGGCACCGAGCATCGTGCGGGTGACCTGCTCGCCCGCGCGAATCAGCTCACCCACGCGCTGCGGGACATCGGCCTCGAGGCGGGCGACGGCATCGCGTCGGTGCTGCCGAACGGCGCCGCCGCCGTCGAGCTGTACCTGGCGGCGCTGCAGGGCGGCTGGTACCTCACGCCCCTGAACTGGCACTTCACCGCGCCGGAGCTCGCCTACATCGTGAAGGACAGCGAGGCGAAGGCGATGTTCGTGCACGAGCGGTTCGCCGCCTTGGGCGCGGCCACCGCCGACGAGGCGGGGATGCCCGCGACCGCGCGGTTCGGCTACGGCGACGTGCCCGGGTTCATGCCGGTGGCGGCGCTGCGCTCCGGGCAGCCGGAGACCATGCCCGCCGACCGGACGGCGGGCGCCACCATGCACTACACCTCGGGGACCACGGGCAGGCCCAAGGGCGTCCGGCGGCCGCTGTCCGGCCTCGACCCCGACGTGGCGGCGGAACTCGGCACCGGGCTGCTGCAGTTCTTCGGCATCACCCCCGGGCAGCCGAACGCGCACCTGGTCAGCTCGCCGAACTACCACACAGCCGTGACCATATTCGGCGGCAGCGCGCTGCACATGGGGCACACCCTGGTCTGCTTGGACGCCTGGGACTCCGAGCAGGCCCTGGCGCTCGTCGAGCGGTACCGGGTCACCAACACGCACATGGTCCCGACGCACTTCAAGCGGATGCTGTCGCTGCCCGACGAGACCAAGAGCTCCTATGACCTGTCCTCGATGAAGTGGCTCATCCACGCGGCGGCCCCGTGCCCGATCGGGATCAAGCAGGCGATGCTCGACTGGTGGGGCCCGTGCGTCTGGGAGTACTACGCGGCCACCGAGGGCGGCGGCACGATCGCCTCGCCCGACGACTGGAAGACCCGGCCGGGCACCGTCGGCAGCGCGTGGCCGATCAGCGAGATCATGATCGCGGACGAGAACGGCGCGGACTGCCCGCCGGGCACCCCGGGCACCATCTACATGAAGATGGGGCTGTCCGACTTCGCGTACAAGGACGACCCGGAGAAGACGGCCGCGAACCGGCTGCGGGGCTTCTTCACCGTCGGCGACATCGGCTATCTCGACGACGGCGGTTACCTGTTCCTGTGCGACCGGAAGTCCGACATGATCATCTCTGGCGGCACGAACATCTACCCGGCGGAGGTCGAGGCCGAGATCATCATGCATCCCAAGGTCGCCGACGTCGCGGTGTTCGGCATCCCGGACGAGGACTGGGGCGAGCAGATCAAGGCCGTCGTGCAGCCGGCCGCGGGCGCCACCGCCGGCGATGAGCTCGCCGCGGAGATCCTGGCCTCGCTCGACGGCCGGCTGGCCAGGATGAAGTGGCCGAAGAGCATCGACTTCGTCGAAGAACTGCCCCGCGACCCCAACGGCAAGCTGCTCAAGCGCCGCCTCCGCGACCCCTACTGGCAGGACCGCACAACCTCGATATAGCGCCTGGAACGTTACGCTCCGGCGCGGGTCGCGCCGGCCCCCGGCGCTTTGGTCTCGTGGCCGCCCACGCTCGGGCGCTGATCCCCCCGCCCACCTCTCCTTCCTGCTTCACCGGCGCTTTGGTCTCGTGGCGGCCCACGTCCCGGCGCTCATCGCGCCAGCCCCCGGCGCTTCGGTGCCGTGGCCGCCCACGCCGCGGCAAGGCCGCCGCAGTTGATGGCGATGTGCAGTGCCACCGGAGCGGCGAGACGGCCGGAACGCGCCCGCAGCCAGGACAGCGCCGCGCCGCCCGCGGCGGTCACCGCGACGCCGGCGGCCACGCCCGTAACCGCCTGGCGCCGGCCGTCGGCCAGGCCGTTGACGCGCAGCGCCCCGGCGGTGGGGCGGATGTGCCACAGGCCGAACACGCCGCTGGTCACGGCGATCGCGGCGGGCTCGGACATGACCCGCCGCAGCATTGCCTGCAGCACCCCGCGGAAGGCGATCTCCTCCCACGCCGCGGTGCCGACCGGGATCCGGATCAGGGTCTGGTAGGCGACACCGCGCCCGTCCAGGCCGCTGATCCGCTTGTCGTCAAGGACCGGGCGCGCGGACGGCACTGCGGCGGCCGCCAGCCACCCCGCGGCCGTGGCCGCGGCCAGCAGCGACCCGAGCCGCCCGGGCAGCCACCGGCCCCGCCCGAGCCCGAGGTCCTCGGCGGTCAGCCCGCTGGCCGCGGCAACCGCCAGCGACGCGACAGCCGCGCTGGCATTGACCGGCGTGTACCAGCGGCTGTGCCAGCCTTGCGCGCCGATCACGTTGTTGTAGACGACTAGGGCGGCCCCGTACGCCACGGCAACCCGCTGGTCTCTCCGGGTCGCCGGGCGTGCCGGCCGGGACGGCCTGACGTGACCCCGCATCGCGGCGTCAGCCTCCGGGGCGCACGAGGCCGGATTCGTAGGCCAGGACCGCGGCCTGGGTCCGGTCCCTCAGCCCCAGTTTCATCAGGATGCGGCTGACATGGGTCTTCACGGTCTGCTCGGCCACGATCAGGTGCCCGGCGATCTCGGCGTTGGACAGGCCGCGGGCCACCAGGGTGAGCACCTCGGATTCCCGCTCGGTGAGCTCCTCGAGCGTGCGGCTGGGGCCACGGGGCGCCCCCATCCGGGCGAACTCGGCGATGAGACGCTTGGTCACCCCCGGCGCGAGCATGGCGTCGCCGGCCGCCACCAGCCGCACCGCGGCGGCCAGCTCGCCCGCGGAGGCGTCCTTGAGCAGGAACCCGCTCGCGCCCGAGCGCAGCGCCTCGTAGACGTAGTCGTCGAGGTCGAAGGTGGTCAGCACGAGGACCTTGGGCGGGCGGGGCATGGCGGTGATCTCGCGGGTGGCCTGCAGCCCGTCGAGCACCGGCATACGGACGTCCATGAGGATGACGTCCGGGTGCAGCGCGGCGGCCTGCGCGATGGCCTCCCGGCCGTTCACGGCCTCGCCGACGACCTCGATGTCTGCCTGGGCGTTGAGCAGCACGGAAAAGCCCGACCGCACCATTCCCTGGTCATCGGCTATCACCACGCGAATCGTCACGCCGCCCAGGGGCAGCGCGGGAGGGATTGGAGGGTCATCCCCCCCGGGCTGCACGGTCACGGCGCCTCCTCACCGGCGCCGTCGCCGAGCGGCAGCGCGGCGGTCACCAGGAACTCCTGGTCGGGCGTGAGGCCGGTCCGAAGGCTTCCCCCCAGCATGGTGGCGCGCTCACGCATCCCGATGATGCCATGCCCGCCGCCGTTTCCGAGCCCCGCCGCAGCCGGCTGCTCGCCGTTCTTGAGCGGGGCAGCGGCGCCGGCATCATTGCGGACCTCTATCACCAGGGCCGCCTCTCCGTAGTACAGCTTCAGCTGGACCGCCGATCCCGGTGCGTGCCGGATCGCGTTGCTCAGCGCCTCCTGGACGATCCGGTAGGCGGACAGATTGACGCCGTCCGGGAGCGGCCGGGGCGTGCCGCTGATCTCGCGGGTGACCGTCACCCCGCCGGTGCGCGCCGACTCCAGCAGCTCGTCCAGGTCTTCGAGCCCCGGCTGCGGTGCGACGTCCGTCCGGTCGCTGCGCAGCACGCCCAGCACCCGGCGCAGCTCGTTCAGGCCACTCAGCGCGCTGGCGCGGATCTCAGCGAAACTCTCCACCAGCTCCGGCGGGGGATCGGCGGATCTGTACGGCGCGGCCTCGGCCTGGATCGCGATCACCGACATGTGGTGGGCGACGACGTCGTGCAGCTCGCGGGCGATGCGCTGGCGCTCTTCGAGCAGCGCCCGCTCTCCTTCGTGGCGCCGCTCGACGACCGCGAGCTGCTCCCGGCTGCCGCGGCGCGAGCGCACGATGACCCCAGCGGCTATCGGGATGGCGCCGAGGAAGACGGCGGTCACGGTGGATCGCGGGTCGACGATCGCCGCACCGAACACCGTGACCAGGCCCGTGGTGATAACCACCCATGTTTTGCAGCGGAGGGCGACCGGATACAGGCAGAGCAGGTAGACGACGACCCCGGGATTGACGTACGTGGAATTGGAAATCGAGTGCGGCGGGATGGCCGTTGCGACCCAGAACATGGCGACGGTGGAGAAGGTCCAGGCGGTGAGTGGCAGCCGAGTCCGCAGCAGCAGCGGGGCGCAGAGCACCGCCGAGGCCAGCACGATGAGCCCGACGCTGTGCGGGCTGTGGTGCGCCTTGTTGTCGTTCCCGAGCATGCTGTTCGCGATCGCGAACAGGATCAGCGCGGCGGCCGTGTCGGCGAGAAAGACGAGATCCCATCCCCGGAATCGGAGCCGTCGTGCGCGGGGTGTGGGCGGCTCGGTGACCCCAGCCGCGATCACGGCCTGGACACGGCCGGCCAGAACCGGGACGCGGCTCGCCAGGGTCGAGACGCGCCGCGCCAGGGCTGGGGACATGCACCCAGCGTAGGGCGGCGCTACCGGAATTTCGTGCCCCCGAAGAGCCATCTGCGGAGTCGTACCTGAGTAGGGGGTGGCGCAGGACATACGCCGGGCGGTGCGCTGGCAGCCCGTTCCGGCTCACCCTCCCGATACTCGCGGGGCAGGCCGACAGTCCGCTCCGCAGCGTGACGCCGACCACAGGTGCGCGTCCATAGCGTCCTGGCCAGCACTCAGCTGGACAGAAAGGACGCCCTCTGATGAGAATCCGCCGCACCATCGCCATCGCAGCAGTCGCCGCCGCGGCTGTTACCGGGACGACGGCCGCCACCTTGCCCAGCGCCCAGGTCGGCCGGTCCCAGCCGCTCCCCGCCCTGACCGCCCAGGCTCTGGCCACCCGCTACGCGACCGACTCCCACATGATCAGCCGGGCCGCGCTCGCGGCCTCGCGCACCGGTGACCAGGGCCTTGCTCGCTCGCTCGATGCCTTGCGCGGCGGGCACTTCATCGGCTTCAATCCAGCCGGA
This sequence comes from uncultured Actinomycetota bacterium, assembly GCA_963833885.1. Taxonomy (GTDB): domain Bacteria; phylum Actinomycetota; class Actinomycetes; order Streptosporangiales; family Streptosporangiaceae; genus JASHPR01. The sequence continues at coordinate 23,643 of CAWHZU010000005.1, forward strand.
CAGGGCCTGGCCGTCGAGGTGTTCGGCAACCTGGCCCAGGCCAAGCGCGTGGTCATCCTCGTGCCCGGCTCCGACACAACCCTGACCACGTTCGACTCCCGGGGCACGGCATCACCCGGCGGCGCGGCCCGGTCCCTCGCCGCACAGGTGCGCAAGCTGGACCCCGGCGCTCGCCTGGCGATCATCGCCTGGCTCGGCTATGCCGACCCAGCCACGCTCAGCCCGGCCGTGCTGACGTCCGGCGACGCCGGGCAGGGTGCGGCCGCCTTGCGGCCGTTTGTGGACGACCTGGTCCGGCACGGCCGTCAGGTCGCGCTGATCTGCCACAGCTACGGGTCGGTGGTGTGCGGCCTGGCCGCGCCGCACCTGCCGGTCACCGACATCGCGGTGGTCGGGAGCCCGGGCATGGACGCCTCGTCCGTGAGGGCGCTGCACACCACCGCCCGGGTGTGGGCCGGCCGGGGTGCCAGCGACTGGATCCGCGACGTCCCGCATGCCCACTTTCTCGGGCTCGGCTTCGGGCAGGACCCGATGGCTCCCGCGTTCGGCGCGCGGCTGTTCGCCGCCGGCCCCGGCGGTCACAGCGGCTACTTCGTGCCGGGCAGCATCGCCCTGCGCAACCTCGCCTACATCGCGCTCGGCGACCCGGCGGGAGTGGCCCGATGACTCCGGCTCCGGCAACTAAGATCCGCGCGTTGGCCGCCCGGGTCGACGCGGCCACCCCGGCGCACCGGGACCGCACTGTGGACGCGCTCCGGGCACTGGCTATCTGCGGCGTCATCCTGGGCCACTGGCTGGTCACCGCGCTGGTGCTGACTCCCGGCGGCACGCTGCGCGACGCGAGCCCGCTGGCGTCCATTCCGGCCCTGACCCCGGCTTCCTGGATCTTCCAGACCCTGGCCGTCTTCTTCTGCGTCGGCGGATACGCGTCCGCTCGCAGCTACCGTGGCGGATACCTCGCCTGGCTGCGCCAGCGCCTGATCCGGCTGTCCCGCCCCGTGGCGGCGCTGGCCGCGGTCTGGGTGCTGCTCGGCAGCGGCATGTGGCTGGCCGGGGTTTCCGGCTCGACCCTCCACACCGTGCTCACGCTTGTGCTGGATCCGCTGTGGTTCCTCGGCGTGTATGCGGGGCTCACCGCATTGACCCCGGTGGCGGTGACGCTGGTCCGCCGGCTCGGCGCGGCCGCGGCGCTGATCCCGCTGGCGGTCGTGGCCGCCGTCGACGCGGTGCGGCTGGGCCTCGGCGGGCCGTCGTGGGTCGGCTGGATCAACGTGGTGGCAGGCTGGCTGGTCCCGTACCTGCTTGGCATCGCCTGGGCCCGGGGTGCGTTCGCCAGCCGAAAGCTCCCGGCCCTGATGCTGGCTGGCGGCGTCGCCGCCACGATCGCCCTGATCGTGTGGGCCGGCTACCCGGCCAGCATGGTCGGGGTCAACGGAGCGCGGATCTCGAACCTGAACCCGCCATCCTTGGCCGTGGTCACGTTCGGCATCGCCCAGGTCGGCCTCGCGCTGCTGCTGCGGGGCCCGCTGGCCCGGCTCATGCGCAGGCCCGTCGCGTGGGCGGCGGTGGCGATGGCCAACCTGTCCGCCATGACGCTGTTCCTCTGGCACCAGACCGCGTTCCTCGCGGTCACCGCCGCCGGACTGCTCGTGGGCCGCTTGCCCGGCCTGCACACCGCGCCCACCAGCGCCGTGTGGGTGGCGGAGCGCATCGCCTGGCTCCCGGTCTTTGCCATGGCGCTGGCCGTCCTAGTGACGGTTTTCCGCCGCGCGGAGCGGGCGCCACGCCAGCAGGATCGGGCGCCACGCCAGCAGGATCGGGCGCCACGCCAGCAGGATCGGGCACCGCGCCAGCAGGATCGGGCACCGCGCGAGCAGGATCAGGCGTCCCGGCACCTCCGGCGCGCCAGCCGGCGTCAGGCCACGAGGGAACCGGCCTCGGCCGCCGCGGCGAGCACGTCGATCAGGCGCGAGGTGGCTGGCGGGTCGGGTGGCTCGCCGTAGGTCATCGCGAACACGTGGCGGCGGGCGCCTGGCAGCGGCACCGCGCAGATGCCCGGGTGGCGTGCCGCACGCAGGCACAGCCCGGGCAGCGTGGTGACGCCCAGCCCCGCCGCCACCAGCGCCTGGACCGCCACGTAATCGTCGGTCGTGAACGCGATCTTCGGGGTGAAGCCGGCCAGCCCGCACTGCCGGACCAGGTAGCCGCGGCAGCGCTCGCAGCCCGCGATCCAGCGGTATTTCGCGTACGTGGCAAGGTCCGGCTCGGTGCCGTCCACCGTCTCCGGGCCGCCCACCGTCTCCGGCCCGCCCACCGTCTCGGGCCCGTCCACCGTCTCGGCCCCGTCCACTGTCTCTGGCCTGCCCGCCATCCCTGGCCCGCCCAAACCACCCCTGGCGGCCGGAGTCACCAGGTACACCGGCTCGTCGAGCAGCAGCCGTCCGCGCGCCCCCTCCTCGTCCGTGCCGGGCGGCTCCGGGTCCGCGTCCTGCTGGTAGTGGCGGAACACTAGCGCCACGTCCACGTAGCCGGCCCGCAGCATCCGCAGCGCCTCCGGTGGCTCGGCCTCGGCCAGCATGAGGTCCATGCCGGGGCTCTCCGCCTCCAGCCTGGCCGCGGCGGCCGGAACGATCGTGCCGAGCGCGGAGGGGAACGAGGCCAGCCGCACCCGTCCCTGCCGCAGCCCGACGTGCGCCGCGAGCTCGTTCTCTGCGGCGTCCAGCCGGCCGATGATCTCCTCTGCCCGCTCGGCGAGCAGCCTGCCCGCGTCGGTGAGACGCACGCCCCGGCCTGCCCGCTGCAGCAGCCGGGCGCCGGTCTCCGCCTCCAGCCGGGCGATGTGGTGGCTGATCGAGGGCTGGGCGTAGTTCAGCGCCTGCGCCGCTGCGGTGACCGAGCCGGTCCTGGCCACCGCGACCAGCACCCGCAGCCTGGTCACGTCCAGCATGCGCCGAGTATAGATCGCCTCGATTATTTGGCCCCGGCGGCGGGGCTACGTTTATCTGACCAGCTAGACAGCGTGCGCGCGGTCCGGTCCCGTCAGTCTGGCTCGGGCCCGCGGTCGGAGAGCAGCGGGGCATCCGGGGCGTGGCCGCCCCCGGGTTCGGCCGATGCAGCGTTCTTGCGGCGCCAGGCGATACCGGACAGGGCCTCGAGCACCACGCGGTTGGCCAGAAACGCGGTGACCTCCGCGTGGTCGTATGGCGGCGCGACCTCCACCACGTCGATGCCGGCCAGCGGTATCTCCATGGCGATCCGGCGCACCGCGTCGAGCAGCTGCCGGCTGCTCAGGCCGCCGGGCTCGGGCGTCCCGGTGCCAGGCGCCATGCCGGGATCGACCACGTCGACGTCCACTGAGAGGAACACGCCGTCGCAGTCGTCGGTGGCGATGCTCATCGCCTCGGTCAGGCACTCGTCCAGGCCCCGGGAGACCACCTCGGTCATCTCGAAGCTGCGCATTCGCTGGCCCGCCATCCAGTCGAGCGTCTCCGGCTCGGGCCAGTAGCCGCGGAGCCCGACCTGCAGGAACCTGTCGCCGCGCACCGCGCCCGACTCGATCAGCCGGCGCATCGGCGTGCCGTGGCCGTACAGCGAGCCGAACTGGGTGTCGCCGGTGTCGGCATGCGCGTCGAAGTGGATCATCGAGACGCGGCCCCAGCCGACGTGCCGCGCCACACCGGTCGCGTCGGGCAGGGCGATCGTGTGGTCACCCCCGAGGATCACCGGGATCGCACCACCGGCGCATGCCTGGAGCACCGCCTCCTCGAGCCGCTGGAGCGACAGCCCGGTGTCGCCGGACGGCATCTCCACGTCGCCGGCGTCGGCGACCCGGAGCTCCACTAGCGGGTCGACACGAAGCGCGAGATGCGGGCGGGAGCCGTCGTGCGGCAGGTAATCGGTGAACCGGATCGCCTGCGGGCCGAACCTGGCGCCGGGCCGGTGCGACGTTCCGCCGTCGAACGGGGCGCCGATGATCATGATGTCGGTGCCGGCCCATCCGGCCGGATCGGCCAGATCCGCCCGCGGCACGCCAAGGAACGTGGCATCGGGCCCGTACATGCCGCCTAGCCGTGCCATGGGTCCTCCCGGAGATCGCAGCGACCACAATGCTGGCACAGCGGATCAATCCGCGCTCGTCCAGGAGGGCTGCGGCGGGGAGGGGGAGGGCGGCCGACCGGCAGCGGGGGAGGCGGCGGGCGCGAGCGGGGAGGACCGAGCGGGGGAGGACCGAGCGGGGAGGACCGAGCGGGGGTAGAACGGCGCGCGGGCGATGGGGCGGCGCGGAGGAGGCGACCGCCGGAGGCCCAGCCCCGCCCCGGCGGTGACGTGGCTCGGGCATAGCGGTTCGCTTATGTCTGAAAATTACCGGACATAAGCGAACCGCTGTTGATTGGCCCGATCGGCCCGAGCGCATGGCACCGGCCCTGGCGAACGCGGAATGCCCGGCGCCGATCTTCGGTTGCAGCGGCCAAGGTGGAAGTGCAGCGGGAGCGGATCATTCCTGCCGGGCGCCGCGTGCCAGCGGATGGATTTATGCGGCACCGAGGGCTCATCGCCTTCGCAGCTGGCGGCGCTCTTGTAGAGGCATGCCTGCTGACCGCTCTCGCCCCGGCGGCACGGCCGCTCGCACCGCAAGTCACCGCGCTCCCGCCGCTCGCCGTGTTCCACGATCTGCGCTGGCTGTTCGGCTACAACCGGTCGTGGTACGGCTTCCTGCTCGCCTACGCCGGTCTGGTGCTCGCCCGGGCCGCGATCAGTGCGGTGATGATCCGGCTGGCCTGGCCGCGCCACCTGCCCCCGCTCACCTGGGGCGGCACGTTCGTGCGCTGCATCGTGTTCACCGTGGTGGCCAGCATCCTGCTCTCGCCGGTGGTCACGCTGCTGTTCGGCGTGTCCCTGCTGCCGTTCTCCTGGCCGTACCTTGCCGCGATTCCGGTCATGCTGCTGATCATGATCCCGCTGGCGCACAGCGGCATGCTCGGTTCCTGGTGGCGGACCCTGCCGCCACTGCGCGCCGTGGGCTGGCTGCTGGCCAGCTTCGTTGTGCTGTCGGCGGCCGCCGCCGCGATCGGCAGCCTGGCCACGCCGGCGGCGCTGGCGGTTTGCGCGCTGGTCGGCCTGGTCAACGCGCGTGCCTGGTACGGGGTGGCCGCCGCGGTGAGCCGGGAGGCGTTGCCAGCCGATGACCCACGGGCGCGGCGGCGTCACCTGCACTGGCCCGTGCTGCCCGCCCCGGTATCGCCGGTGGCGGCGGCCGTGGCCCTGGCCCTGCTCGTCGGGGCGACTCGGCTGATCTTCGTGGTCGCCGGGACCACGCCGCTGGCCGGCGGGCTGGCCGCCGTGCCAACAAGAGCGGCAATCATGGCCGCCAGCTCCGCGCAGGCCGGCGGCCACGACGCAGGCAAGCTCACTTCGGCGGTGCTCGTGATCCCGGGATTCGGGTCATCGTGCTGTTATCCGTCCGAAAGCCGCAATCTGATCGGCCCGTCCGCGCTGGTCCGTCCGTTCTCCTACGCCGGGCTCGGTGCCGGCGGCAGGCCGCTGCCCTACGGGCTCGACGCCACGGACCTGCCGCTGTCCGTGCTGGGCGACCGGATCGCCCAGCAGGTGTGGAAGCTGCACCGGGAAACGGGTCGGCCGGTCGACATTGTGGCCGAGAGCGAGGGCACGCTCGGGGTCTACGCGATGCTTGCCAGGCACCCGGATGTTCCAGTCCGGTCCGTCGTGCTGCTCAGCCCGATCGTCGACCCCGGGCAGGCCGACCAGGGCGACCGCGCCGCGGCGCCGAGCGGCAGCGGCGACCCGGTGTCTGGCGATGCGCTCACCCAGCTCGTCAAGGTGGCGGGAGCGCTGTCGCCGTTCGGCTCGTCCGGAGCTCAGCGCCTGATCGGCTCGGTTCGCAGCGACGGTGCCGCCTATGCCGCCGCCGCGGTCAAGAACGGGCAGAAGATTCGCTGGCTCGCGGTCGTGCCGCTGGCAGACGCGGTGACGCTGCCCGTGTGCGACCTGCCCGGCAACGTCATCGTGGTGTCGGCCCTGCACGGGAGCCTGCTCGGCGACTACGGGGTGGACCGGATGGCGCACCGCTTCCTCGTCCACGAGGACGTGGCAGGCACGCAGCAACTGCGCGACACCGCCCAGGTGATCGCCGCAGCCGCGGCCGCCTGGCGGATGCCGGTAATCGGATCCTCGAGCACATCCTGTACCAAGTAGGTACGCGCTGGCCGGCCGTGGCATCGTACGGTGGACACCGCCTAGCACCCGGAGCGTGCCCGCATGCAGATCCGCACCCGCGACGGCGAGCGCGACCGCAGGATAAGGCTGCCCGGCACCGTTAACTTGCGCGACGTTGGCGGGTATCCAGTGACGGGCAGGGGAGCGGCGGGCGGGAAGGAAGCCGGGGGCGGGAAAGAAGCCGGGGGCGCGGAAACGGTGCGCTGGGGCACGCTGCTGCGGTCCGACGCGCTGCACCGCCTGGATGATTCGGGCCGCGCCGCCCTGTCCGCTCTCGGCCTGCGGACCGTCATCGATCTGCGCACTGACGACGAGGTCCGGGCCGCGCCGAGTGCGCTGGACGACGCCGGAGTGCGGACCTACCACGTTCCCTTGTTCGACGCCGCGGCCATCGGCCGGCTGCCGCCCGAACTGGCCGCGGTCTACCGGTACATGATCGACGACTGCGGCGCCGCCATCGCCTCGGCGATCGGGCGGCTGTGCAGGGACGGCGCGCTTCCCGGGCTGGTCCACTGCACGGCGGGCAAGGACCGCACCGGGCTTGTCGTGGCACTCGTGCTCGAGGTCATCGGCGTACCCGACGAGGTCATCGCGGCCGACTACGCGCTGAGCGACGCCTACCTCGATGCCAGCACAGCCAGGGCGATTAGCCGGATCCGGGCCCTCAGCGGCGTCGGGCGCTGGCTTGACCTCGGCGCGCTCGGCGCCTCACCACAGGTCATACACGACGCTCTGGCCCGGGTCCGTTCCCGTTCCGGCTCCGTCTCCGATTACCTGATCGGCAACGGGCTGACCGCGCGTGACCTCGGCAACCTCCGGACCGCGCTGGTCGCGTAAACGCCCTGCGCTAACCGTCCGCGCTGATGACCGGCTCGTGGCGGACCGGGAAGTTGACCGAGTTCGCGATGAAGCACTTCGCGTTCGCCTCGGCGTGCAGGGCCGTGGCGCTCTCGATCATGTCGGCGGACGCGACCGTCACCCGCGGCCGCAGCACGACCTCGGTGAAGAGGCCGGCGCCGTCCGCCTCCTCGGCCATCAGGCCGTGCGCATCGTCGGCGTAAGACGTGACGGTGACCCCTGCGACGGCACAGAGATGCAGGTACCAGAGCATGTGGCACTGGGACAGCGCGGCGGTGAGCTCGAGTTCCGGGTTCCACCGGCCCGGGTCGCCGCGGAACGATGGGTCGGAGCTCGCCGCGATGGCCGCAGGCCCATCCGCACGGACCTCGTGGTCCCGATCATACGCGCGGTACCCGCTCGTGCCGGTGCCGCGATTCCCGGTCCAGGTCACCGAGACGTCATATGAGTGCGTGCGTGTCATCGCGGACATCCTTTCGGCCTAAGCGCTAATTACCGGACCGGCACCTCGTAGACCAGTTCTGCGTCTGGCCCGTCCAGCACGCAGTACACCTTGCCTTCGGCGTTGTGGTAAAGCTCGATCTGGCGCACGCCGAACTGATCGGCCCTGGCGTTGCGGGCGTCCTCGGCGAGCTGCGCGATGGCGTCGGCCGGCAGCTGCAGATCCTCGTGAAGGTCCAGGAATCTAACCATGTCATGCTCCTGATACCCGGTGTGTGTCTGGTGTTGCGCAGCGTGGGCCTGCAGCGGCACCGCCGGGCCAGCGAGGCTGGCCCGGCGGCACCGCTGGTCCGCTGCGCATGGCTCAGGCGGCCGCGGTGATCGCGTTCCGGCGGGTGGCTCGTACGCGGTCCAGCAGCACCGCAAAGGTGGCTGCGAGCAGGGCAGACCCGACAGCGATCAGAGTGATCTGCCAGCCGGGCATGCCGCCCGCGACGACGATGTGGACTGCAGGCGCCAGATGCTGCGGCACGACAGCGGGCCCGCCGCCGCCGCCCGCCGGGACCTCCATGGCGAACGCGGGTGTCGTGGCGAATGCCACCACGGCGGTGGCCAGCCCGGCCAGGACGCAAGCGATACGGCGGATGTGCTGAATGGGGTTCATGACGATCTCCTTCGGCTCTGGATGAGCTTTCAAGGCGACCGTATGGCGGCTGGCCTGCGTCCCGAATCGGAGTGACTACCCAGATTTCCCGCGCCGTTCCCTATATTCGCGCCGCCCGGCCAGCCCGAGCCGGGCTGCATACGACGCGGCGACGTCACGGGTCGGGGCATCCAGTTTCGCCAGCACGGCGGAAACGTGATGATCGACGGTCTTGGCGGAGATGAACAGCTTCGCGGCGATCTCCGCGTTGGTGTGCCCGGCGCAGATCAGGTCGAGCACCTCACCCTCGCGCCGGGTCAGGCCGAGCGGGTGCTCGCGGGTCGCGGATCGCGGCCCGGCGGGGATCGACCGGATGCCGAGCCGACGCATCTTGTGCCGGGTGATCTGCGCGGCGGCGGAGGCGCCGAGGCCGGTGAAGATGTTCAGGGCCTCGCGCAGTGCCGCCTCATAAGGCGCGTCGTGCAGGGCCAGCGCGGCGTCGTACGGGCAGCCCAGGCCTGCCCACGACCGGGTGGCTTGCTCCCAGTCGCCTGCCACCTGCAGCCGGTAGGGCTCGGCGAGGTCAGCGCGCGGCGGCCGGGGTGAACCGGTGCGCCGCAGCCAGGAAGCGACCGCCCCGCGTCCCACGCGTCGCCGCTGGCGCAGGCGTCATCGGCCAGCTCGGCTTCGCGTGCGGCCGGATCTGGCTGGCCCTCCAGCCAGTACGCCTCGGCGCGAGCCAGCCGCACGAACATGATCCACTGCGGCTCGCCGGACCCGTCCGCGGCTGCCGCCGCCTCATCCAGGCATTCCCAGCAGCCGGCCGCGCCTCGCCGTGCCCGGATCTTTCCGAGGCTGGTCAGCGGCTTGATCCGGTTGACCGGCGAGGCACCGCTACGCGTGAGCAGTTCCTCGCTCATCGATGCCGACTCCTCCCACCGGCCCAGGTTCCCCAGCGCGTCGGCTCGCGCACCCCGCAGGGCGGTGCCATAAGTGCCGATGTCATGCTCGTCGCAGTAAGCGACGCCATCCGCGAAATACCGGTCGGCCTCGTCGAACCGCCGCTGATCGCACGAGATGGAATGGAGATTCGCGTAGGCGCGGGCGGCCTGTGCCTGCAGGCCTTCGGCGACCGGGCAGGATCAGCCGCCCGGCGAGCGCGGCGCCTGCGACCGCTAGCGCTGAGGCGGCGAGCACCGGGGCGGTGAGCACCGCGGCCTTGGCGAACAACCAGGTCAGCCGCCGGGGCATCGCGGTCAGCGACAGCTTGATCATCCCGGTGCTGTACTCGTTGCCGATGGCCAGCACGCCTGCGACGGCTACTACCGCCTGGCCCGGGCCGATTCCGGTGAAGGTCTTGGCCCAGCCCGAGAACGGCTCGTTGCCGCGATGGCGATAGCGGAGCCTTCCCCGTGTTCGGTGAGGACCTGGAAGAGAACCAGTAACCCGACGCCAGTGCGCAGAATATTCCTTTCGGGATGCGGGGAGCGGTTAGAGCGTTGAACGGCGAAGTCGCGCGTAACGACGGGTCTTCGCGCGCCTATCGCAGGGGTACCTGGCTAGTCTCTGCACCGGCGTTGGGCTGGGGCGACGCGGCTGCCTCAACCTGCACAGCTGCTCGCCATGCCTTCGGTGCTTGTCCAGGACCGCGGCCCGCCTGTCGGCCCGCAAGCGCTCGTTACGGCACGTAGCTCAATGGCCGGCTAGGCCTCAGTCTTCGGGCGCCGTCTCGCCTGGAAGTCCTGACGGTCAGGAGGCCAGGGCGTCACCATGTCCGAAAGATGCCCGCAGCGTATCGGTCAGCAATGCGACCAGCGCCTCGAGCTGCACGTCGGCCGACGAGGAGACCTGCTGGTCCGACCCGTCCAGCGCCCGGGCGGCGAGCCCTGCCTTGCTGTCGATCAGCCCTGCGATCCGGGCGTCGATGGTCTGCGCGCCGATGATGCGCCACGCGGTCACCGGTTCTGCCTGTCCGATGCGGTGGACGCGGTCGATGGCCTGGGTCTGCTCCGCGTCGGTCCACGACATCTCGGCCAGCACGATGTTCGAGGCGACCTGCAGATTCAGGCCCACGCCAGCCGCGGTCAGCGAGCACACCGCGACCGCGACGTCCGGGTCGTTCACGAAGGCTTCGACGTTCGTCTGCCGCGCTGTGGGCGTCTGGCCGCCGCGGATCGACGAGAAGCGCACCCCCTGCCGGGCGAAGGTCTCTTCGGCTGCGTCCATCACGTCGACGTGCTTGGCGAAGAAGACGACCTTGCCGGCGTTGCGGGCCAGCTGGGCCGCGTAGTCCGCGGCCAGTTCGGCCTTCGCCTGGCCGATGCGTCGCATCAGGGTGAACACGTTTTCGCCGGACTGCGCGGTCGTCGCCTCCTTCAGCTCCGACCGGGCCACCCGGCGGACGAGGGCATGGTCGATACCCTCGGCGACGGCGTCGGAGGATCGGTTCGCGAGCGCAGTCTTGTACCGCGCTACCATCCGGCCAGCGAGGTCCCGTTCTGCCGCCCGGATCGACCGGCCGGCCCGTTCGTCCAGCTCAACGGGGAGGTCGGCGATACGGCGGGCGGGGATGTCGGCAGCGACGTCGAGCTTGCGCCGGCGCACGATGCCCAGGTCGATCACGCACTGGCGCGCCGCGGTGTAGAAGCTTCGGTCGGCGGGGGTCAGGCTGGTGTCCTCAAGCGCGTCCATTAGCTCGTCGACGGGCTTGCTGTCGTCGATCCAGCCGAGGAACTGCCAGATCGCTTGGAAGTCCTCGATGTCGTTGATCAGCGGGGTGCCGGTCAGCGCCATCAGCAGGGGCCGGTCCGTACGGGACCGGATGCGGCCGGAGAGCGCGAGGACGTTCTGCGAGCGCTGCGAGGTCTTGTTCTTGATGAAGTGAGCCTCGTCCGCGACCATGCCACGGAAGCCGAAGTCACCGAGCCAGCGCATGTGGCGGTCGAGAACCTCGTAGTTGAGCACGACGATGTCGGCGAAGCCGTCGACAGCCTCGCCGTCGCCCTGAACCACGGTGGCCGTGCGGTGGGGCGCCCAGCGGGCCGCCTCACGGGCCCAGTTGGTCTTGACGACGTTCGGCACGACGACGAGCAGCGGGTAGGCGTTCGCTGCCTCCGCGGCGAGCAGCGCCTGGGCCGTCTTGCCCAGACCCGGCTCATCGGCGAGCAGGAACGTCCGGTGACCGGCAGCGGCCGCGGCGACCAGCTGCCCCTGGTGCGGCATAAGTTCCAGGCCCGCGGGGGTGAACCGTGCGGTCGGCGCCGGGAGCGCCATGCACGCCGGGGCTCCCCCGCCGGCACGCTCGAAGGAACTCAGCACCGGGCCGAGCAGCTCCCAGCCGGCCAGGCGGCGCGGACGAGACGTGCGCTGCGCAACGGCGGAGAAGTCGGGGGCCAGAAAGGGGTTCGCCAGTTGCCGGGAGATCACCGACTGCGGCACAACCCGCCGCTCCGAGCTGGCGGACGCAGCAGCGGTCTTCGTAGGCTCGATCTCTTCGCGCGCCGGTTCGATGCCGAGGTCCCGCAGCATCTCCGGCTTGAGCGACCGGGCCGCGTCGGAGACGCCGGGGCCCTCGGCCAGCAGCGCCAGCAGCCCAGCGTCCTGGACGGCGACCGTCGCGAGGATGGTCGCGAGGCCGTCCAGTCCCTTGAGCTGCTCGGCCCGATGACTGTCGCTTCCGGCCGCCGCCCGGACGCGGGCGCGCTCATCCCGCAGCAACAGGGCGACGGCCTGGAACTTCGTGCGCACGGCAGGCGTCACGCGGCCGCGCCGGGCAGCCGCCTCGACCTCACGGACGGTCCGGGCGAGCACCGGGACGACATCGCGGCGCTGGTGGACGCGGCGGTGCTTCCGCGGGGCGGTACGGCGAGCGCCCGTCTGGCGCTGGCCTGGTCGAGCCACAGACTTCTCCTCTGGAATGCCGGGACACGGCAGCATGCCGCACAGCCCCGCGGCCGGGGCGAGGAACGTCCCGAGCAGAGGGCCTGGTGTTTCGAACGCCGAGCCGACTTGCGGATCTCCGGACGATCGACGCAGGCGGGCCTCTTACACGACCCTGAGCGGTCGGCTGGGGACTGGTGACCCCGGCACGGGAAAGTCGTCGGCGCACGACCGGCTGGCGTTAGCGGGTAACGCTCATGATAACGCTTGCCAGAGCGCATAATTCCCGGCCGCACTTTGGGTGCACGTCCGCAATTTGCCGCCTACAGGTCACAAGGCCGGACGTCACCGGCCGTCTCGCATGTGCGCGGCGCCAGGTTCTGGCCATCGGCGAGCGCGCCGAAGGACCGATCTTCCTGGCCGCCGACGGCTGGACCGGCCTTCCCGAACGGGGCGGAGGCGGTGTGGGAGCTTGCCGAGCACCGATACATCTACATCGAGGGATCTGCTCGAGCGCGTTGGCCATGCACTGCAGTCGGTGTTCGTCGGCGTGCCTGGGGTATCTGTGGGCCGGGGACACACTAGGTGGTGTGGCGGCTGGACCGGTCGCTTCGGCACCCGGCGGAGACCGTCAACGCGCTGGCCGATCGCGGGCTGGCGTTCGCCTCTCTGCATGAGGGGATCGTCCACCAGCACAGGCCGCCTGTACATCCGGCCAGGGCCCGGCAGGACACTCATGATCAGGTGCTCCGGTGCGCAAGAACGGATGCGGACATCGCACCGACCAGTAGCTTCCCGGCTCACCCGCAACCGAGCCTCATCCTCCGCGCCCCCCTCCCGCGAATGCGGTCCGTGAGGTTTCCGTATGATCCGCGACAGCACCCGATCCCGGCGGCGTCGGCCCCGCCAGAGGGCTACCTGGCGTGGCTTCATACGCGGCGCCACCGGGCGCTGGCCTGGTCCGGACGCCCACGTTCACGGCCTGCACGGGGCAGGTCGCCAGCGGTGTCGAGTCAGCCAGCTCTGAGATCGTGAGCTAGGGCGGCGCGAGAGAGAATCCTGGAGTGACCGAACCCGACGCTTCGGCCTCGCAGTTTTCGCCGCGCACGGTGTGGGCGCGGAGACTGGAGACGCCGCTTCGCCAGTTCCTGCGCACCGAGACCGGCAGCGCGGCGGTTCTGCTGGCGGCCACGCTGGCGGCCCTGGCCTGGGCCAACATTGACCCGTCGGGGTATGCGGCGACGTGGCACACCGTGCTGGTGATCAGGTCCGGCACGACGAGCCTGGCGGATAGCTGGCAGGGCTGGGTGAACTCCGGCCTGATGGCGTTCTTCTTCCTGGTGGCCGGCCTGGAGGCGCGCCGTGAGTTCGACCTGGGCGAGCTGCGGGAGCGGCGGCGGCTGGCGCTGCCGCTGGTGGTCGCCCTGGGCGGGATGGTCGTGCCGATCGCGATCTACCTGGCCATCAACGCCGGCCGCTCATCAGCGTCCGGCTGGGGAACGGCGATGTCCACCGACACCGCATTCGCGCTTGGCGCGCTGGCGCTGATCGGCCCGGGCGTCCCCGACCGGGTTCGCACGTACCTGCTCACGTTCGCGCTCGCCGATGATGTGGCGGGGATCGTGGTCATCGCGCTGGCCTACAGCGGCCACATCGACCTCACCGCGCTGGCTGCCGGCGTTGCCATCCTCGGCGGAGTGGTGGCGGCGCGCTGGCGGGGGGTCCGCAATGGCGCGGCCTACCTGCTGCTGGGGGTGGCGGCCTGGGTTGCGTTCTTCGAGTCCGGCGTCGATCCGGTGGTGGTCGGCTTGGCGATGGGCCTGCTCGCGCTGGCCTACCCCGCTACGCGCAGCGACCTGGAGCAGGCCTCGGAATCGTTCCGGCTGTTCCGTGAGCAGCCGGTCCCGGAGCTGGCCCGCGACGCGCGGGAGAGCGTGCGGCTGGCGCTGTCGCCGAACGACCGGCTGCAGCAGCTGTTCCATCCCGCGACGAGCTACCTGATCGTGCCGTTGTTCGCCCTGGCCAACGCGGGGATCACAGTCAACGGGAGCTTCCTGGCCCGCGCCTATACCTCGCCGGTCACGCTCGGGATCCTGCTCGGCTACGTGGTGGGGAAACCGGCCGGGACCGTCGGCGCGGCCTGGCTGCTGACCCGGGTCAGCCGCGGTGCGATCCGCCCACCGGTCGGCTGGGCGGCGGTGACCGGTGCCGGGGCAATCGCGGGCATCGGTTTCATCGTGTCGCTGCTGATCGCCTCGCTCGCCTTCCACGGCACCCAGCTGGCCGAGGCGAAGGTGGGCGTGCTGTCCGCCGCCGTGTCCGCGTCGGCGCTTGGCTGGCTCGTTTTCCGGCTCACCGCGATGCTGCCCAAACGGCTGCGCGCCCGCGCGCTGCTCGGCACCGCCGACACCATCATCGACCTGGCGGTGCCCGTCGACCCCGATCGCGATCATGTGCGAGGCCCGGACCGGGCGCCGGTCACGCTCGTGGAATACGGCGACTTCGAGTGCCCCTACTGCGGCCGGGCCGAGGCGGTGGTCCGCGAGCTCCTGGCCGGCTATGGTGACCTGCGCTACGTATGGCGGCACCTGCCGCTCACCGACGTGCACCCGCACGCGCAGCTCGCGGCCGAGGCCGCCGAGGCCGCCGCCGGCCAGGGCAAGTTCTGGGAGATGCACGACCAGCTACTGGACCACCAGGACGCGCTGACGGGCAAAGACCTGATCCGGTACGCCGGCGAACTCGGCCTGGACATCGACCAGTTCACCCGCGACCTGCGCAACCACGCCGGGCAGGCCAAGATCGCTGCAGACGTGGACTCCGCCGACCTGAGCGGCGTCTCGGGCACGCCCACGTTCTTCGTCAACGGCAAGCGCCACCACGGCGCCTACGACATCAGCACGCTCTCAGACGCGGTGCGGACGGCCAGGACCCGGACCCTGATCAGCTCCCCCCGGCAGCCACGGCGCGCGTCCTGATCAGCTCAGCACCGCAGGCGCAGAATGCACAGGCCTGGAGGGCCAGCACCTTGACCAGCACCGAACCGTTGTGCGCGCGGATCGGCGGCTACGTAGCGCTCGGTGAGGATGGTCTTATCACGGAACGTGATTTTGGCCTGGCTGAAGCTCCATGCGCGAACTCGCGAAGTTAGCCAGGTACCGCCTGCTCCTTGCGTGTTGATCTCTCGCAGTGACGCCGTCCACCGCCGTTGCCCGCCTTGCCGGTGGGCCCGGACGGTTTTGCCATACGGTCTAGGTATGCCTGCCAGGAAGCGGCCCACGCCCCAGGACGCGGTTACCGCCCGCCGGATCCTGCTCGACGGGATGGCCCGGGACAGCGAGGTGCCGGAGTTGGCTGGCGGGCTAGCGCCGCTGCATCCGCGCGACGATACCTTCCCAGGCGAGGTCCTCCTCCAGATTGCCGCCGACGCGCTGGCCTGGTGCCAGGCCAGCCGCGCCGACCCGCTGGCCTTGGAAGGGATGTCGCAGCGGTTCCTGCCGGAATGCGCATTCCGCGGTAGGCAGAACAAGAAGCTTCAGTTCGCTGTCCTGGCGGCGGCGCTGCATGGCGGAGCCGAGCCTGATTTGCTCGACGAGGTCGCCTGGTGGCAGACCGACGACTTCTGGCAGTACGCCCTGTACGCTGCCGTCGGTTATATCCGCGCCGCCGCCAGCCGAGCCGGCGTGCCGGTGCGCCAGGTATGCCAGGAACTGGCCCAGCGCGCCGGCCCGCAGCCCGAATGAACCCTCGCCCAATGCCCCCTGACGAGTGGGCCCGCGAGCGGCTGAGCTAATCCGCTGGCGGGCCGAGCAGCAACTGCCGGGACAGGAGGTGGACCATGGCACGGACATGGTTGTCGATCCGGGTGGACCTGGTCGAGGGCCACGGTGAGCAGTACTGGCCGCGGCCCGGGCGGATCTTCGCGGCGGCGCGCAGCCACAGCTTCAGGCAACTCGCCGACGCTATCGACGACGCATTTGCCCGATGGGATCGATCCCACCTACAGGAGTTCACCCTCGCCGGCCAGATCCGGCTGTGCCGGCCGGACCCGGACTGGGAGATCGAAGGCGAAATCACCGAAGACTACCAGCGCGTCAAGCTGTCGCGGCTGCAGCCGGGCGAACAGTTCGTGTACGTCTTCGACCTCGGCGACGACTGGGCGCACCTGTGCACGGTCGGCGCCCAGCGGATCGACCCCGTCGAGGTGCTTGGCATCGTTCCAGACCAGCCGCTGCCGTACTGGGGCTGGGGCGACATTCCCGACCAGTACCGCCGCCGGTGGGACGGCGACGACGGCGAGTCGGCTCAGCCCGCGGATCCCGGGCTCGCTGATCTTCCGCCGCTTCGGCCGGGCTGGGGCCCGCCAGCCGACGGCCGAGGCGCAGCACCAGCAGAATCGTGATCAAGGCCATCATGCGCGCAACGGGGCACGCTGCCATGCCGTATCAGGGCGTCATGCGTCGCGGGATTTCAGGACGAGCGCGCCGAGGAGAAGGGCGCCCGCGGTCCACAGGGCGACGACGCCGAGACCCTGCCAGGGGGTGAGCGGCAGGCTGTTCAGCCCGGTCGTGGCCAGGGCGTCCTGGCCTGCGGGCAGGGGGCCGATCTGGTCCAGGTGACGGGCGAGGGGCGGGTTGGAGATGACGGCCGCGGCGATCGGGAGCAGGTACAGCACGCCGAGCACCAGGCCGATGGCGGCCGCGGAGTCGCGTACCGCTGCGGCGAGCCCGAGGCTGAGCAGGGCGATGAGCGTCAGGTACAGGACCGCACCGGCGGCGGCCCTGAAGTCGGTGGCCGAGGTGAGGGACGGGTATCCATGCGCGGGGGTGAAGCCGTGGCCGGGCAGGATCAGCCGCCCGGCGAGCGCGGCGCCTGCGACCGCTAGCGCTGAGGCGGCGAGCACCGGGGCGGTGAGCACCGCGGCCTTGGCGAACAACCAGGTCAGCCGCCGGGGCATCGCGGTCAGCGACAGCTTGATCATCCCGGTGCTGTACTCGTTGCCGATGGCCAGCACGCCTGCGACGGCTACTACCGCCTGGCCCGGGTCGATTCCGGTGAAGCTGACCATGGCGGGGTCGATCCCGCACTTGGCTGACTGGCACCGGGCCGCGCTGGCCGCCGCCGCCCCGACGGCAACGGTCAGCGCGACGGCCCCGGCCAGCAGCCACGATGGGCCAGCCACGGTGCGGAACTTGGTCCACTCTGCTTTCAGGGCCGCAGCGGCGGCGTGCAGGGCCTGGCCCAGCAGATAGCGCGGCGGAGCGACCCGGGCCGTGAGGCTCATGCGTCTCTCCGGCGCAGCAGGAAGAAGGCCAGCGCCAGCGCGGCAGCCGCCCACGCGCATTCCACCGCCAGCCCGGCCCACGGCGCGAGCGGGTAGTACCCGTTAGTCAGGGGGTAGACGGCGAGGAGCTGATGGAACTGGGGGACTGCCTGCTGTACGGACAAGGCGGCGGCCGGGGTGATCTGCAGCGGCCAGCCTCCCCCGCCTCCTGGGCCGCTGCCTTGCGGCTGCGACCCGGACAGCGGGCCGAAGGCGAGCAGATACGGGACGACGATCACCAGGATCACGATGGCGACGGCTGGCGCGCTGCGCCGCACGATGGTGCCGATCGCGAGCGCGAGCACCGCAGCCACGGCGAGCAGCGCCCCGGTGCCGACGACCATCCGTGCCTCGGTGAGCAGCGAAACCGGCCACGCCAGGGGTCCGGCCCGGAGCAGCAGGGGCGTGCCGATGACGAGCGCGAAGGTGGCGGCGACCAGGCCGGCGACGAAGCCGACCGTGCCAATCGCGACGGCCTTGGCGGCCAGCAGACGGCCACGGCGGGGTGCGGCGGTCAGCGAGACCCAGATCAGCCTGCGCCGGTACTCGGTGGTCATGAACATCGCGGCCACCACGATCAGCGGGATCAGCCCGAAGAACGTCCCGGCCAGCGCCTGCTGGAGGGACTGGCCATTTCCGCCGTACGCCTCCCCGGCGGCGGGGCCGATGTCGCCGAAACTGGCTACGGCGAGCGCGCCGGCGCTCTGGCGGAGCGCGCCGCGCGCTGGCACGCCGAAGTTCGGGCCGCCTACGTTGGTTCCCGTCCATCCGGTAGCGGGCCAGGAGAGCCCGATGTGGCGGAAGGCGCCCGTGGCCCGGGTGCAGAAGTTGGAGTCGAACGTACAGAACCTGGACTCGTAGTAAGAGCCGGCGGCGAAGAGCCCGGCTTGCACCGTGGAGGTTAGCCCCGGAAGGGTCGCGGTGCCGACCAGCGTCCAGTGGGCGCCGTCGGCGGAGTCGTACCCGGTGATCGTGCCGCCGTCGCGGACCAGCCGCAGCCAGCGCGGCGCGGACGCGGACACGCGGCCGGCCAGGCCCGGCGTGTCGTTGATGTAGTCCCATTGCATCCGCACGCCGTTGGACCCGGTGACCATCATCGCCGCGTACGCCGAGCCCTGCGACGTGCTCTCCTTGATGATGATCCCGGCCTTGGACCACGGTTGCAGGCCGGGGCCCATCCGGGGAGCGCCGTTGCCGGCCTGGCTGACTTCGACCTGGCCGGTCAGCGACGTCACCTGCGCGGTGATCGTGCCGTTGCCCGTCACCGGCTGGTGCGCGAAGTAGAGCGCGTCCAGGACCGGTATGCCGCCAGGCCCGGTCGGCTGCACTGGGCAGGCGGACGGCCCGCTGGACGATACGCAGGAGCTGCTGACATCGCTGGAGACGAAGACGAAGGCGGTGATCGCCGCGATCGTGAGGAGCACCGCGATCACCCAGCCGCGCACGGTGCGGAACTTGGTCCACTCGGCGTGCACCAGATACCAGAAGCTCTCCCGCTCCGGGGTCACCGGGGAGCGGTGCGGTGTTGCGGTCTCCGTCGTCATGACGCCTCCGCCCGGAACTCGACGCTCTGGCTGGTTAGTTCCATGTAGGCCTCCTCGAGGGTGGCCCGGTGGGCGGTGACCTCGCTGAACGGGATCGCGTGGCTGGTGAGAGCAGCCACCACTCGTTCTGCCGAAAGGCTGGAAACTGTGAGCACGCCGGAACCGGTGGCGGTGACGTCAGCCCCGGCACCGGTGAGCACGGTCATCGCGTCGGCCGGTGCCGCGGTGCGCAGCGTGATGCGGTTGCCGGAGGCCGCGGCGATCAAATCAGCGACGGAGGTGTCGGCGATCACCTTGCCGCGGCCGACGACGACCAGGTGGCCGGCGGTGTCCTGCAGCTCACTCATCAGGTGGCTGGACACCAGGACCGCGCGGCCCTGCGCCGCGAGCTCTCGCAGGAAGCCCTTCATCCAGACGATGCCCTCGGGGTCCATGCCGTTGAACGGCTCGTCGAAGATGAGCACCGCCGGGTCACCCAGCAGCGCCGCGGCGATGCCGAGCCGCTGCCGCATGCCCAGGGAGTACCCGCCGGCTCTGCGCCGGGCGGCGGTCTTGAGCCCGGCCAGCGCGATCACCTCATCGACCCGGCCGGGCTTGATGCCCTGGGAATGGGCGAGCCACAGCAGGTGGTTACGCGCGCTGCGGCTTGGCTGCAGCGCGCCCGCGTCCAGCAGCGACCCGACGTGGCCCAGCGGGTTCGTCAGCGAGTGGTACGGGCGGCCGCCGATGGTGGCGGTGCCCGCGTCGGGGGCGTCCAGGCCGACAACGACGCGTATGGTGGTCGATTTGCCCGCGCCGTTCGGTCCGACGAAGCCGGTCACCTGGCCGGGGCCGACCGTGAAGGTCATCCCGTCCAGCGCCTGCGTCGAGCCGAACCGCTTGCGCAGTCCGTCAATCTCGATAGTCGCGCTCATGGGAAGAAGATGCCGCGGTCTGCGGGGGCGGCGCATCGGGCCGCGGACCCATCTGCGCGGTGCCGCAGTAGTCCGGGGGCATACGCCTGCAGGCAGACGACCAGGCACCGCACGGCGGTTACGATCGCGGTGAGCACTGCCGGCGGGCTGGAGGCGCCCATGATCATGTGGGGATCCGTGATATTTGGCTGCGCCCTGCTGGCTGCCGTCTTGCTGCTGCGCCGCTGGCCGCTGGCGGCGCTGGCCGTGACGGTGGGCGGATCGGTGGCGAGCATGGTGCTCCAGCCGAGCCCGTCGTACATGCTGGTCGTGCTCGCCTGCGTAGTGGGCCTTGAGATCTGCTACATAGCGGCGACATGCACCAGCAAGGTCTCGGTGACTGGTGCCGCCATGGCCGCCGCCGGCCTGCTGATTCCGCTCCTTGCAGTGCCCTCTCTGGGTTCGCTCCGGGGTGGTGGCGTGGGGTCGTCGGCGATACGCGTTGCCATGATCGCTGTACCCCTTTTCATAATCATCGCCTGGCTCATCGGGCATTCAATCCGGCAAGCACAGGCCCGGGCCGAGCTGGTGCGGACCCAGGCGGCCGCCCAGGCCACGATGGCGGAGCGGCTGCGGATCGCCCGCGAACTGCACGACTTGGTGGCGCACAGCACCGGCATCATCGCGATCCAGGCAGGCTCGGGCCGCAGGGTCTTCGACGCCCGCCCCGACCAGGCACGCGACGCCCTGGCAGCCATCGAGGACATCAGCCGGGAGACGCTGGCCGGGCTGCGGCGGGTAGTGACCGGGCTGCGGCGCGCCGACCCGGAGTCCGGGGAGGGGCAAGCATCGCTAGGCGCGGCGCCCGGCCTGGCCGACATCGACCGGCTGGCTGACAGGGCCCGGGACGCGGGCGTGCGGGTCGAGGTGGACTGGCAGGGCAGCCGGGAGACGCTCCCGGCTGACATCGACCTGTCGGCGTTCCGCATCATCCAGGAGGCGGTCACCAACGTGGTCCGCCACGCCCACACGGGCCAGTGCCAGGTCTCGATCGGCCAGCAGGACGGGCAGCTGTCCATCGAGGTCACCGACAGCGGGCGCGGCGGCAGCATGGCGGGGACCGGTTACGGGATCACCGGCATGCGCGAGCGCGCCGCGCTGCTGGGCGGTGACTTCTCGGCCGGCCCGCGCCCCGACGGCGGCTTCCGCGTCGCCGCCCGGCTGCCACTCCCCGCGCCGACCCCGGCCCGATGACGATCCAGGTCATCCTGGCCGACGACCAGCCGCTGGTCCGCGCGGGCCTGCGCATGCTGATCGAGCAGACACCCGACATCGACGTGGCTGGCGAGGCCGGAACCGGAGCCGAAGCGGTCCAGCTCGCCAGGGACACCGACCCCGACGTGGTCGTGATGGACATCCGGATGCCGGGCATGGACGGCATCGAGGCAACCCAGATGATCACCGCCGGCGACTTGCGCGCTCACGTGCTCGTGCTCACCACGTTCGACGACGATGACTACGTCTACGGCGCGCTGCGGGCCGGGGCGAGCGGGTTCCTGGTCAAGGACATGGCGCTGGACGACTTCCTGGCGGCAATCCGCGTCGTCGCGGCCGGCGACGCCATCATCGCGCCCAGCGTCACCCGCCGCCTGATCGCGCAGTTCGCCAGCCAGTCCCGCCCAGGCCCCAAGCCCCGTGCGCTCACCGGGATCACCGACCGTGAACGCGAGGTGCTCCGGCTGGTGGGCCTCGGCATGTCGAACGCCGAGATCGCCGCCGCCCTGTACATCACGATGGGCACCGCCAAGACCCATGTGGCCCGGCTGCTGGCCAAACTCGGCGCCAGGGACCGGGTACAGCTCGTCATCACGGCTTACCAGGCGGGCCTGGTCGACACCTAAGCCGGCCCGTCGGAGGGCATCGCGGCAGGTACGTGGCAAGGCACGGTCAAGCACTCGTTCACTTCTGCCGCACAGCGGTAAAGCAGAACTGGGCGCAGCAGAAGAAGAACTCGCCGTCCGCGCCGAGCTGGCGCTGCTCCTCTGCCCACGCATGCGCGTCGTCCGCGCTGATCCCGTCGCGTCCAGCGACGAACCTCTCGATCAGCGGGATGAGCGAGCCGCCGAAACCCTCGGGGTCGGCGTCGGCCGACACGAACGCGTGACCGGTCACGCCGACGTCGGTGAAGCCCGCCGACCGCAGCCGGGACGAGAGCGTCTGCGGCAGCGACGGGTGGGTCAGGTGCGCGTCCCAGGTCCGCAGCACCCGCCCCATGCGAGCCGGATCCCGGGACTGCCAGGACACGGTGGACCAGTCGATATCCCACACCACCAGCCGGCCGCCGGGGCGCAGCGCGCGGTGCATCCCGGCGAGCGCGCCGGCCACGTCCGGCACGTATTCGAGCACCTGCACGCACAACGCGGCGTCGAAGCCGGCGTCGGCGAGCGGGAGCGAGGTCACGTTCGCCGCGAGGAACCCGGCGCTGGCCCGATCGGTGCAGCGGCGCGCGGCCAGGGCGAGCATCGCGAGGCTGGCGTCGATGCCGACGACGCGGCCGCCGGGCCCGACTTCCTCGAGCAGTTCGGCGACGTAGAACCCGGGCCCGCAGCCGACGTCGACGACGTGCTCCCCGGGTGCCACGCCGAGCGCGGCGCGGGCGAGCCGGCGCCGGCGCACCATGTCGCGGGTCCGGTACGTCGCGTCAAGGCGGGCCGCGAGCCCCTCGTCGAACACCATCTGGCTCATGCGGCCCGAGAATAACGGCCGTCCCGGTGGCCGGCGGATGCCCCCCGTTGCCGTGGGTCTAGCCTGGCGAGGGCCGACGACACGGCGTTCGACACGACCGGAGGGCAGCATGCCAGCAAAGGGAACGGCCGAATGGAAGGGTGACCTGCGGACGGGCACCGGCACGTTCACCGCCGGGGACTCGATCAGCGGCGGCTACACCTTTAAGTCCCGCTTCGAGGACGGCCCGGGTTCCAATCCCGAGCAGCTCATCGCGGCCGCCCACGCGGCCTGCTTCTCCATGGCGCTGTCGAACATGCTCGCCGAGGCCGGGCACCCGGTGGATTCGCTCCGCACCGATGCCACGGTCACGCTGCGGCCCGTTGACGGTGCGCCCACGATCACCAAGATCGATCTGGTTACCGAGGGGCGGGTGCCGGGGATCGACGAGGCGGCGTTCATCGAGCAGGCCAAGGCCGCCAAGGCCGGTTGCCCGGTGAGCAGGGCACTGGCCAGCGTGCCCGAGATCACCCTCGAGGCTTCCCTGGTCTCCTGACGTACCTGCGCGCCCGGCGGGCCCGGGCGTCAGCGCGGAGCGGGCCTCGTCCCGGTCACGACGGTGGCGCTCAGCTCGTCTGACGTTGCCACCTGTGCGGCCAGCCCGGACCCGGCCATGATCTCGGCGGCCTGCGGCGCCTGGCGCTCGCTGGTCTCGGTCAGCAGGTGGCCGCCCGGCGCCAGCCACTCCGGCGCCGCCGCGGCCACCCGCCGCAGCACGTCGAGCCCGTCCGCGCCGCCGTCGAGCGCCACCCGCGGCTCGTGCAGCCGGGCCTCGGCGGGCAGCAGCCCGATCTGCCCGGTCGGTATGTACGGCACGTTGGCCGCGAGCAGCGTGACCCGGCCGCGCAGCGCAGCGGGCAGCGGCGCGTAGAGATCGCCCTGGTACACGTGGCCGCCGGCCGCTTCGAGGTTGCGGCGGGCGCAGGCCACCGCTGCCGGATCGACGTCGCTGGCGTACACCTCGGCATCCATATCGACCGAATGCAGCGAGGCGGCCAGCGCGGCGCCGACCGCGCCGGTGCCGCAGCACAGATCCACCACGACGAGCGGCCCGGCTGGGGCAGGCCCTCCGCTGGCCAGCGCGACCGCCCGGCGGACCATGAACTCGGTGCGGCGCCGGGGCACGAACACCCCAGGCGCCACCGCTATCCGCAGGCCGCAGAACTCGGCCCAGCCGATCACCTGCTCCAGCGGCAGCCCGGCCGTGCGCCGGTCCGCCATGGCGGCGAGATCGGCGAGCGTACGGGCGGCGGCGATGAGCAGCCGGGCCTCGTCCTCGGCGAACACACAGCCAGCCGCCCGAAGCCTGGCGACCAGGGCAGACCTGGCCTCAGGCGACGGGTCAGCTGGCATATGGGCGCCAACGCTACCGGAGCGCTCCCCATGCCCCTGAGCACCAGCCCTAAGCACCGTCGTCTTGTTCCGGAAGGATGAAGCACATCTCGGTGTGCGCCCCGACGGGGCACCGCCGCAAGATGGGCAGCGCGCCCCTGGCAAAAACCACGACGCGTCCCGAAGCGCCCTTGCACAAGTGCGGGACCGGGCCGCTGCCGCTCCGCACCCGCCGGTAGGCGTGACAGGTGGGGCACGATGGATTTCTGCGCCGAAACATGTCGTATCCCTGCGGAGAGTGGGGGCGCCTATCTTTGCGAAACTTGGGTGAACCCGGCCGGGATCGGTACCCGGAGGTCGGCGAGGTTGGCGCTGGTCGGCGGCAGCCACGAGACGTCGCGGGTGCCCACGATATGGGTCGTCTGGCCATGGCCGAGGGTCACCGTCAGGTTCGTATTGATCCGCATCGGCAGGTAGGTGGCGGGATTCACCCAGAGCGTTGTCCTGCCCACGAACGCGAATTGGCCGCTGGCCTGGGGCTTAGTGACGACGGCGACCAGTTTGATCGCGTTGACCCCGTTGATGTCCTCGGTGCCGTCCCTGGTGAGCTGGCCGTGGCTGAGCGCCTCGCGAATGTCGGAGGTCAGCGTGCCCGGGTCCTGCATGAGGTCCAGGCAGATAGCCGCGAGGCAGGTGCCGCGCAGGCCGGGCTGGCCCGGTGGGCGAAGCTTGTCCGCCTGCACGGTGCTCGTGGACCAGGTCTTCGCTGCGTAGGAGACGGATGTGTAGGTGACGCTGGTCGATGTCGCGGCGTAGCCCTGATCGGAGCCGGGCTGGCCTGACGCCGAAAAGATCTCGGAGCGCGTCAGAATCTCCCGTGCGTTTTGGTAGTACCACGCCTCCGCCAGGCGATTCTGTATCCGCACTTGCATAATGTCGTCGCCGGCCGCGGCCGCGTCGAGCGCGGACCGGATGTCGCTCACGAGCCGGGCGCTGGCGATCGTCCCTCCCTGATGTGGCGCCGCCGCCGTGGTCGCGGCGATGGCCACCCCGGCCAGCACCACGGCCGTGCCGGCCGCTGCCGTGGCCAGGGTCAGAATCCGCCGCCGCCGCTGCTGCGCGGCCCGGCGGGCGAGGCCACCCGGCACCGCGATCCCGGCGGTCGCGTGCTCCATCCGGTCCCGAAGCTCTTCGATTCCCGTGTTCATCGCTGCATGGTCCCTTCCTGGCAGGCCGGGGCGGCCGGAGGCGTGCCGCCTAGTTCGCGAAGACGGGCCAGGCCGCGGGATGCAGCCGACTTGACCGTTCCTGGCGAGCAACCGAGCACCCGGGCGGCCTCGGCTTCGCTCAGGTCCTCCCAGTAGCGGAGCACGATCGCGGCTCGCTGCCCCGGCGGTAGCTGGAGCAGCAGCCGGAACAGCTCGTCCCGCTGGTCGACCTGGGCGCTCGCGTCCGGCACGATCCCGTGGTCCGGGCCCTGCAGCAGCGGCAGCCTCTCCCGCCACCGGCGCTGCCGGCGCCAGCCGTCGGCGGCCAGGTGGTAGATGGTGCGGCGCAGGTAGCCTTCCGGGTCGCCCTCGACCCGGTGCCAGTGCCGCAGCATCCGCTCCAGGGCCGCCTGCAGCAGGTCCTCACCCGCCTCGGGGCCGCCTCCCAGCAGCGCGGCGGCCCGCAGCAGCGGCCCTCCGCGCCTGGCGAGGAACTCTTCGAGGGCGGCCACGCGCCCGTCCGCAGTCACGCGGTACCTCCTGGCATGTCTCCAGTGTCTTCACCCGGAGTACGAACGGCACGCCGCGAACGTTGACGAGCCGCGCGGACTCGGCGCAGAGACCGCCCGGCCGCGGAAGGAAAGTCTTGACACAGCAACATGCTGCAGAGCTAAAGTACTAAGACGCTAGATGAATCAGGGGCCGCCGTGATCGAGTTCCACCTGGACGCCCACTCCGGTGTCGCGCCCTACCTGCAGCTGATCCACCAGGTGCGTCAGGCACTGCGGCTGGACCTGCTGAGCGAAGGCGATCAGCTGCCGACGGTCAAGGACGTGGTCGGCCGGCTGGCGATCAACCCGAACACGGTGCTCAAGGCCTACCGGGAACTCGAGTACGAGGGCCTGGTGGCGGCCAGGCCCGGGCTCGGCACGTTCGTGACGGGCACGCTGGGCGACAGCTCGCCCGCCGCGATCGCACCGCTGCGCCGCGAGCTGCAGCGCTGGCTCGCCAAGGCCCGCCGGACCGGTCTTGACGACGAGAGCATCGAGGCCCTCATGCTGACCACCTTTCGGTCCGCCACAGAGGGAGAGGAGAACATAGCGTGACCGCCGTCCTCAAAGCGCAGGGGCTGGGCAGGCGGTACCGCCGCCGGTGGGCGCTGTCCGACTGCACGCTGGACATCCCCGCCGGGCAGGTGGTCGGGCTGGTCGGCCCCAACGGCGCGGGCAAGACCACGCTGCTGCATCTCGCCGCCGGCCTGCTGCAGCCGACCACGGGCACGATCGAGGTGCTCGGCGACCGGCCGCCGGCCAGCCCGGCGCAGCTCGCCCGCGTCGGGTTCGTGGCCCAGGACTCGCCGACCTACAGCGGGCTGACCGTCGCCGATCACCTGCGTTTGGGTGCCCACCTGAACCCGGGCTGGGATGCCGCGATGGCCAGCGACCGGATCGACCGTGTGGGCCTGGACCCACGCCAGCGGGCGGGCAAGCTGTCCGGCGGCCAGCGCGCCCAGCTGGCGCTGACCCTCGCCCTCGCCAAGAAGCCCGAGCTGCTGCTCCTCGACGAGCCGGTGGCCAGCCTCGACCCGCTGGCCCGGCGCGAGTTCCTGCAGGGCCTGATGGAGGCGGTGGTCGACCAGGGGCTCAGTGTGGTGCTGTCCTCGCACCTGGTCGCCGACCTGGAACGGGTCTGCGACTACCTGATCGTGCTCGTCGCCTCGCGGGTGCAGATCGCCGGCGAGGTCGAGCACCTGCGGGCCACCCACCACCTGCTCACCGGGCCCCGCCGCGACCCGGCCCGCCTCCCGGAAGACCAGCACGTGATCTCCGCCAGCCACACCGACCGGCAGACCACGCTGACCGTGCGCACCGAGGCACCCATCCACGACCCGGCCTGGGTCGTCTCGCCGGTCGGCCTCGAGGATCTGGTCCTCGCCTACATGAGCCGCACGGCCGCCGCGGGCCTGCCGAGCTGGAGGTACAGCGATGATCTGGCTGACCTGGCGCCAGTTCCGCGCCCAGACCGTCGTGGCCGCCGGCCTCCTGGCTCTCCTCGCGATCGCGTTCGCGGTCACCGGGCCGCAGCTGGCGCACCTGTACGACACCACGGTGGCCACCTGCCACACGCAGCACGACTGCCCGATCGCGGTCAACGCGTTCCAGTCCGAGGACAGCTTCCTGCAGGACCTCGTCCGGCTTGTCATGCTCGCCGGGCCGGCGCTCATCGGGATGTTCTGGGGCGCGCCGCTGATCGCCCGCGAGCTCGAGGCCGGCACGCAGCGGCTGGCCTGGATGCAGAGCGTGACCAGGTTCCGCTGGCTGGCTGTCAAGCTGGGCCTGGCCGGCCTCGCCAGCATGGCCGCGGCCGGGCTGCTCAGCCTGATGGTGACGTGGTGGTCCGGCCCGTTCGACCGGATCGGCGCGGGCCACCTCGACCCCGCGATCTTCAGCCAGCGCGGCATCGCCCCGGTCGGCTACGCGGCGTTCGCGTTCGCGCTGGGCGTCACGGCCGGCCTGCTGATCCGGCACACCGTGCCCGCCATGGCGGTCACCCTCGCGGTCTTTGCCGCGGTCCAGGCCGCCTTCGAGCTCAAGATCCGGTTCCACCTGATCCCCCCGGTTCGCGTCGCGTCGGCGCTCAACATGGCCTGGGTGACGGAAACGGGCACCCGCGGCCCGGCCGGTTCGGGCTCCCTGTACATCGGCATCCAGCCGAACCTGCCCGGCGCCTGGATCGGCTCGAGCCAGGTCACCACCGCCGCCGGCAGCACCTCGCTCGGGCCGCCGCTCCCCGCCTGCGGCCCGAACGCGACCTACCGCGCGTGCACGGCCGCCATCGCCCGGATGCACCTCCGGCAGGTGATCGTCTACCAGCCGGGCAGCCGGTTCTGGGCGTTGCAGTGGTACGAGACCGCGATCTACCTCGCTCTGGCCCTCGCCCTTGCCGGGTTCTGTGTCTGGTGGGTCCGACGCCGGGTCTCATGAGAGCCCGTTACGCGACGCCACCGGGCCCGTCGGCTCCCGTTCCGGCCCATGGTTTACGGGGTCATAGTCGTAGAGCCAGCCGGTCGCGCGCTCGTAGAACCGGTCGAAGAAGAACGGCATGAGCAGGCCGCGGACCGCGGCGGTGATCGGCCCGGCGGTCTTGGCGTCCCGGTTGGCCGCCGCGATCCTGGCCATCTTGCCGGCCCGGTCGCGGCGCGCGGTGTCGAAGCGGGCCAGCGCGTCGGCGACCGCGCCCGGGCCGCTGAGCTGGCCGGCCAGTTCCACCGCGTCCTCGATGGCCATCGAGGCGCCCTGGCCCGCCCCGGCCGGGTGGGCGGCGTCGCCGATCAGCACGATGCCGTCGCCCTGCTGGTGGCGCAGCGGTGCTAGCACGTGGTGCAGCGTGGCGGCGTGCACGGTCCGTGCACGCCGCAGGATCGCGACGGCCTGGCGCTCGCGGCGGAACAGCGCGGCCAGCTCGTCAGGGCCGGTGCCGGCCAGATCCTCGGGCGGCACCTGCGCCGACACCTGGGCCGACCACCAGATCGTGCCGTCGGGCGCGGGCAGGTAGATGAAGGCGCCCTGCCGCCCGAAGATCATGTTCCAGGCTCCGGGCTCGGCCGTGTCCGTCCCGTCCAGCCCGCCCGACACGCCGGAGATGCTGTAAAGGCCGGCGTAGGCCGGCTCCGGCGCCGCCGGGTCGACGACGCGCCGGGCCGCGGACCAGATCCCGTCGGCCCCGACGACCAGGTCGGCGCCGTCAGCGCGGGCGCCGCGCAGGTCCGCCCCGGTCAGCGGCTGCCCCGTGATGATCCTGGCGCCCGCTCGGGTGGCCGCGTCCCGCAGCACCGTGACGAGGTCGGCGCGCATCAGCGTCACGCTGTGCAGCGGGTCGCCTGGCCGCCGCCCGCGGGCGACGTCGCCGAGCAGCTTGCCGTTGCCAGCCCACATCCGCTGCCGGGCCACGGCGAACCCGGACGCCTGCACCTGCGGCAGGCAGCCGAGAGACTCCAGGGCCCGCAGCCCGTTGACCGCGAGGCTCAGGAACGAGCCGACCGGGCCAGCCGGATCTTCGTGCGCCTCGTACACCGTGACGTCGGCGCCCGCGTGCGCGAGCGCGATCGCGCTCGCCGCCCCGGCCACGCCGCCGCCCGCTACCACGATCCTCATCTCAGCCTCCGCGCTATCTGAAGTGATATTCACTGAATCTAGATTCGGCGAATTTTCATTCAGTATGCTTGAGGCCGCAGCCGCCGTCAACCGGGAAAGGACCGCACGTGGGTGTACGCAAGGCAAGGGCCGCGGGCACCGCGGCCGCGCTGAAGGACGCGGCCCGCAGCCAGTTCCTGGAGCGCGGCTACCTGAACACGAAGATCACCGACATCACCGCGGCGGCCGGGCGTGCCACCGGCTCGTTCTACGACCACTTCGCCAGCAAGGAGGACCTGCTCCAGGCGCTGCTCGCGGACATGCGCGAGCAGGCGAGCGCGGACCTCGCGCAGCAGGACCACCCCGTGGACCACGACCTCACCGACCGCGAGCAGCTGCGCGCGCACCTGGCGGTGGCCTGGCGGGTGATGCGCGCCAACCTCCCGGTCATGGCCGCCCTGCACGAGTCGGCGATAGCCGAGGGCCTCGGCTCCGGCCGGGTCTGGACGCAGCTCGTCGAGGACACCGGAATGCTTCGCGTGCACCTGGACTACCTGCGCGACCGCGGCCACGCGCTGCCGGGCGATCCCACGCTGGTGGCCGCCGCCATGGGCGGGATGCTCGCCATGCTCGGCTACGCGATGCCGCCGTCCGGCGCGTCCGGCTACTCCGACGACGAGGTCCTCGACACGGTGACCACCCTCCTGCTGGTGGGCCTGAGCGGCCAGGGCGCCGCGGCGGAGGCGGCGGAGGCGGCGGGGGTGCGAGGGGTGGCAGGATCTGACAGTGGCCTTTGATGAGCTGGACCGGCGGATCGTCGGCGCGCTCGTGGACGACGCGCGCGCGACGTACGCCGAGGTCGGCGTCCAGGTGGGGCTGTCGGCGCCCGCGGTGAAGCGCCGGGTTGACCGGCTGCGTGCGTCGGGCGCCATCACCGGGTTCTCCGCCAGGGTCGACCCCTCCGCGCTCGGCTGGACCACCGAGGCCTACGTGGAGCTGTTCTGCCGCGGCCGGACGTCACCGTCGGAGATCGCAGCGGCGGTCGGGAAGCACCCGGAGGTCATCGCGGCGTGCACGGTGACCGGCGAGGCCGACGCGCTGCTGCACATCCGCGCGGCCGACATGCGCCATTTCGAGCAGGTGGTGGAGCGGATCAGCGCGGAGCCGTTGGTGGTGCGCACCCGCAGCGTGATCGTGCTCTCACGATTGGTGCACCGGCCGGACACTCTGCCGTCCGGCGCTGGCTAGCGCGAGGGCGGGGCGGGCGGGCGAGGGTCCGCTACCGCCCGGTTTCGCGCAGATCTAGGCTGACCGGCCCATTCTCCAGTCCGTGATCGGCTATGGTCATCCCCATGTCAGAGCGTGACACCGACTTCCCCGCCGCCGCCGGAGATTCCGCGTTCGGTGATTCCTCCCGCAGCACCGCCGAATTCCGCGCCTTCGCCAGCAGTGGCGGCGAGGCGGAGTCGCCGTGGAGCATGCGGGCACCGAAACGCAAGGTCGCGATGCTCGCCGGGATCGTCATTGCGGTCGCGATCGTGCTCGTGATCATCGCCGTCGCGGTGTTAAACGCCTAGTCAACTCCCGGCCAATGCTTTACGTCCCCGGCCGGGTTGAGGCTGGCCGGGCGGCAGCCCGTCATCTCCGCATGCTTTCATGACGGGCATGACCGACAGCACCGCGGAGGACCAGGAAGAACGCGACCGGCTCACCGCGTTCGAGGGGCTGGCCGCGCTGTCGCTGGACGCGCTGTCGTCCGTGGCATACGGGCCCCAGGCGATCGTGCTCGTGCTGGCCGCGGCGGGGGCCGCGGCCCTCGACTACACGCTGCCGGTCACGATCGCGATCGTCATTCTGCTCGCGGTCCTTGTCTTCTCCTACCGCCAGGTGATCGAGGCATTCCCCGGCGGCGGCGGCGCGTACGCGGTCGCCAGCCGTCACCTGGGCCGGCAGGCCAGCCTGATCGCCGCGGCCTCGCTGATCGTCGACTACATCCTGAACGCGGCCGTCGGGGTATCGGCGGGCGTGGCGGCCCTGTGGTCGGCGTTCCCGGGCCTCTACGGGGCCAGGGTCTGGCTGTGCCTCGGGGTGCTCGCCCTGATCACCGGCGTCAACCTGTGGGGCGTGGCCGAGTCGGCCAGGGTGTTCATCGTGCCCACGGTGGCGTTCATCGTGTCGATGGCGGTCGTGATCCTCGGCGGGTTGTTCCGGTCCAAGCCCGACGTGCTGCTCGCGGGCGAGCATCTGCCTCAGGTCACCGCCGCGGTCGGGCTGCTGCTGCTGCTGAAGGCGTTCGCCTCCGGCTGCTCGGCGCTGACCGGGGTGGAGGCGATCGCCAACGCCGTGCCGGAGTTCAGAAAGCCCAGGGCCAGGCGCGCGCAGCACACCGAGATGTGGCTGGGCATCCTGCTCGGCGCCATGCTGATCGGCATCTCGGTGCTGATCCGCAAGTTCCACGTCACGCCGTCGGCCACCGAGACCACGCTGGCCCAGCTGACCGCCGCCGCCGTGGGGCACAACATCATCTTCTACGCGATCCAGCTGATCACCACGGTGCTGCTGGCGCTGGCCGCGAATACCTCGTTCGGCGGCCTCCCGGTCCTCGCGTCGCTGCTGGCCAGGGACAACAACCTGCCGCACCTGTTCCGGCTGAAGGCCGACCGGGAGGTGCACCGGTACGGGATCAGCGTGCTGGCGGTCGTGGCCGCGATCTTGCTGGTGGTGGCCAAGGGGGACACCCAGGCGCTGATCCCGGTGTTCGCGATCGGGGTGTTCGTCGGGTTCACGCTGTCCCAGGCCGGCATGGTCAGGCACTGGCACGAGCAGCACACGGACGGCTGGCTCGGCCGCGCTTGCATCAACGGCCTCGGCGCCGTGCTGACCACCGCGGCGCTGGGCATCGAGCTGGTCAGCAAGTTCACCGAGGGCGCATGGCTGGTAGTGATCGTGGTCCCGCTGCTGGTGCTGCTGTTCGACCGGATCCACCGCACCTACGACCGGATTGGCCAGGAGCTCGGCTTGGGCAAGCAGCCCCCGCCGCCGCACAAGATCGACTCGCTGGTGGTGGTGCCGGTGGCCGGCCTGTCCCGGCTCACCGCAGAGGCGATCTCAGCAGCGCTGTCGATCGGCGACGAGGTCCGCGCGATCACGGTCTGCTTCGCCGACCCCGAGGACGAGCAGGCCGACGTGGAGTTCCGGGACGGATGGGAGGCCTGGCACCCGAACGTGCCGCTGATCACGCTGCGCTCGATGCACCGCACCCTCGCGCCGCCGATGGTCAAGTACCTGCGCGAGCTCGAGGCCGACGAGCGGTACGACCAGCTGGTCGTGCTGATCGCCGAGGTGCAGCCCGCCCACTGGTGGCAGTGGGTGCTGCACAACCAGCGCGGCGTGATCCTGCAGCGGGCGATCCAGCGGGACACGGTCAACGTGGTCGTCTGCCGCCTGCGCTACCAGCTGGCCACGGTGTCCGCACCGGCGGGGGCTCCGCCCACCCCCTGAAACCAGCCCCCTCAACCCATTAACCCGCGCCTTCGGCGCGGTCGTCCGGGTCGGGCTGGAACCGGTAGCCCATTCCCGACTCGGTGAGCAGCCAGCGAGGCCCGGCGGGGTCGGGCTCGAGTTTGCGGCGCAACTGGGCCATGTAGAGCCTGAGGTTGCCGCTCGCCTCGGCGTATCCGGGGCCCCACACCTCGTTGAGCAGGTACTGCTGGCTGAGCAGCTTGCCGGGATGACGCAGCAGCACCTCGAGCAGGTGCCACTCGGTCGGGGTCAGCCGAACGTCGGCCTCTTGCTGTGCCGCCGTGCCGTCACCCGGCTTCGGGTCCCTGATCACCCGCCTGGCGGCGAGGTCGACGACGAGATCGCCGAGCCGCAGCCGAGGTTCGTCGCCATCGCTGACGGCGCGGCGCTCGACGGCACGCATCCGGGCCAGCAGCTCCTCCATCGAGAACGGCTTGGTGACGTAGTCGTCCGCGCCGGCGTCCAGCGCCTCGACCTTGTCGACGGCGTCGGCCCGGCCGGACAGCACGATGATCGGCGCTGACGTCCAGCCGCGCAGCCCCTGGATCACCTCGACGCCGTCCAGGTCCGGCAGGCCGAGGTCCAGGATGACCAGGTCGGGCGGGTGCCGCGAGGCCTGCTGCAGGGCCTCGGTCCCGGTTGCCGCCGAGTACACCTCGTACTGGCGCACCCGAAGGTTGATCCGGAGCGCGCGGACCATCTGTGGCTCGTCGTCGACGACGAGAACTGTCCTCACGGCCCTACAGTCCCACGGTTACCCGTGATCGGGTGGAGCAGCGGTTGTAGCGGCCGGAGGAATCTCCGCGCGGGCACCGTCGGGGGAAGGTGCGGCGGCAGTGGAGGGCGCGGTGGGGGGCGGGGAGGATGCGGCGGCAGTGGAGGGCCCGGCGGCAGGCGGGGAGGATGCGGCGATGGGGGAGGGCCGGGCGGAGGGGAGGGCGCGGCGGCGGGGGCGGGTGCGGCGGGCAAAGAAATGCTCATGGTCAGCCCGCCGCCCGGGGTCTCCTCCGGCTCGAGGGTGCCGCCCATGGCCTCGGTCAGGCCCCGGGACAGCGCGAGGCCAAGGCCGACCCCGGTGGTGTTGTCGGTGTCGCCGAGGCGCTGGAACGGCACGAAGACCCGGTCCCGGTCGGCCTCCGGGATGCCGGGGCCGCGATCCACGATCCGCAGCTCCACCCGCTCACCGAGGGCACTCGCCCGCAGCAGCGGCGGCGACCCCGTGGGTGAGTACCGCAGAGCGTTGGCGGTCAGGTTCGCGATGACCCGTTCCAGGATCGCGGGATCGACGCGCACCTCGGGCAGGTCCTCGGGGATCTCTACCATGACGACCCGGGCCGAGGGGCCGAGGTCGTCGAGTGACCGGGAGACGATCTCCTCCAGGTCGGTCGGCCTCGGGAACAGCGCGAGCGCGCCAGCCTGCAGCCTGCTCATGTCCAGCAGGTTGTCGACCAGGTGCGCGAGCCGGTCCAGGGACTCGTCGGCGGTCGCGAGCAGTTCGTCGCGATCCTGCGGCGTCCACTGGACGTCGCGCGACCGCAGGCTGGTCACGGCCGCCTTCGCGGAAGCCAGCGGCGTGCGCAGGTCGTGACTGACCGCCGCGAGCAGCGCCGTCCGCATCCGGTCTGCCTCGGCGATGGGCCGGGCCGCCTCGGCCTCGGCGGCCAGCCGCTGCTGCTCGAGCGCCGCGGCGGCGTAGGCCGCGAACGCGCCGAGGACCCTGCGGTCGCTGGCGGGCAGGGTGCGGCCGCGCAGCGCGAGGGTGAGCGTGTCGGTGATCGGGACGTCCACGTCGGCGTCTTCGGGCCGGCCCACGGCCGGGCTGCCCGAGGTCGCGGCCGCCACCCAGCCGGCGCCCAGGCCGCGAGTCCCGCCGCCGGGCCCGGGTGACCCGGTGCCCAGGCCCCGGGTGCGCTCGGCGGGCCCGGGCGAGCGGGATGAGCGGGGCGTCCGCTCGAGCAGCGTCACCGACTCCATGCCGAAAGCCTCCCGCACCCGGTCGAGCACGGCGGCCAGCGCCTGCTGGCCGCGCAGCACGCTGCCGGCGGCGGTGACCAGCATCTCGGATTCCGCACTGGCCCTGGCGGCCTGTTTGCTGCGCCGGGCGGCGCCGTCTACCACCGAACTCGTCACAAGGCCAACGGCCACGAAGATGCCGAGCGCCAGCGCGTTGTTGGCCTCTGCGATCGTCCATTGATGGATCGGCGGGGTGAAGTAGTAGTTCAGCAGCAGTGATCCAGCGATCGCCTCGAGCACTGCGGGAACGAACCCGCCGACCAGGGCCACCGCGATGACCGCGACCAGGAAGAACAGCACGTCGCTGGTCAGATTGATGCTGCTGCGGAAGCTGGCCAGGAACAGGGTGAGCAGCGGCGCGAGCAGCACCGCCAGGGCGTAGCCTGCCAGCCTGCGCCGCAGCGGGAGCCCTCCGCGGACCCGCGGCAGCCCCCTGCCGCGCCCCATCTGCGCGTGCGTCACCATGTGCACGTCGATGTCGCCGGAGCCCCGGATCGTGCGGTTGCTCACTCCGGGCCCGGTGAGCAGCGCCGACAGCCAGTTGCGGCGGCTCACGCCGAGCACGAGCTGGGTCGCGTTCTCGGCCCTGGCGAACGTCAGCAGCGCCTCCGGCACGTTGTCGCCGACGACCTGGTGATAGGTCCCACCCAGGGACTCGACCAGGCGCCGCTGCTCGGCGAGCGCGGCCGGATTGGCGCCGGTCAGGCCGTCCGACCTGGTGATGTGCACCGCGAGCAGGTCGCCGCCAGACGAGCGGGCGGCGATCCTGGCCGCGCGCCTGATCAGCGTGTCGCCCTCGGGCCCCCCGGTGAGCGCGACCACCACGCGCTCCCGCGCTTCCCAGGTCCCCTGGATGTCGTGCGCCGCCCGGTACCGCTGCAGCCCCTCGTCGACCTTGTCGGCCAGCCAGAGCAGGGCGAGCTCGCGCAGCGCGGCCAGGTTCCCGGCGCGGAAGTAGTGTGTCAGCGCCGCGTCGATCTTCTCCGCCGGGTAGATGTTGCCGTGGGCCATCCGGCGGCGCAGTGCCTCCGGCGTCATGTCGATGAGCTCGACCTGGTCGGCGGCGCGGACGATCGCGTCGGGGACCGTTTCCCGCTGCGGCACTCCGGTGATCTTCTCGACCACGTCGTTCAAGGACGCGAGATGCTGGATGTTGACGTTCGAGATGACGTCGATGCCGGCCTCGAGCAGTTCCTCCACGTCCTGCCAGCGCTTCTCGTTCCGCGATCCGGGGACGTTCGTGTGCGCGAACTCATCGACGAGCGCCACCTCGGGCCGCCGGGCCAGCGCGGCGTCGATGTCCATCTCGTCGAAGGACGCGCCACGGTAGGACAGCCGGCTGCGCGGTATCACTTCCAGGCCCTCGACCTGGGCGGCGGTGTGCGGCCGGCCGTGCGTCTCCACGAAGGCCACGGCGACGTCGGTGCCCCGCTCGGCGCGCCGGTGGCCCTCGTTGAGCATGGCGAAGGACTTGCCCACCCCGGCAGCCGAGCCGAGGTAGATCCTCAGCTGGCCACGGCCGCCGGTGCGCGGCTCGTCCAGGCTGCCCGCGTAGTCCGTCTCATTCATCGCTAGCCGACTCGTTTATCCAGGTCCTACCCGTATCTTGCCCTTCCCCCTTGAACGATAGGGCAAGTCGGCCCCGGCTTGTCAGCCGCCCAAACGCGGTCCATACGCCGTCGGCCGACGCTCGCTGTCCCAGTATCGTGCAAATTGCATACTTCATATTTCAGGAAACTGTCGGTTATGGTGTCGACACTCATTGTCGACTGTTACGCTTCCGGATCGTCACTGCCTCCCGAAACGTGAGGAAGGCCGCCGTGAAGCTAAGGCGCCGGTCAGTACTGCTGAGGATTGCGCTGCTCGTCCTGATCCCGCTGATCTTGTTAACTGGCGCGTTCGCCTACATCGCCGCCACGTCGCTGAGCAGCGCGCTCACGCTGACCCGGTCCACGGTGGTGATGGGCAACCTGAGGCAGCCGGTGGCGAACCTGCAGCAGGCGCTCAGCCGAGAGCGTGCCCAGATGATCGTCTACTACATCCGGCCGACGCGCGCCGCGCGGGCCGCCTTGCAGCGCCAGGGCGCGGTCACGAATCGCGCCGTCCACTCCTTCATGACGGCCGCGGACTCGCCGGCTGTCCGGCAGAGCGCGTCCGCTGCCGGGAAGAAAGCCATCGCCGAGGTCGATCAGGGCCTGGCCGGCCTCGCCGGGCTCCGCACCGGGATCGCAAACCGGTCTGTCGGAGAGCAGCAGGCGTTCACCGCCTACAACAACGTGATCGGCGCCAGCTACCTGGTGCTCGAGCAGGCGATCATTCAGGAGGGGAACTCCGCGCAGGTGCTCCCGGCGATCGCGGTGGTCGAGCTCGCCGTATCCAACGAGTACCTGCAGCAGGAGAGCGCGCTGCTGAGCGCCGACTTCGCCGCCCGCGCCTTCCCGCCCAGCGCCCATCAGGCCTTCGTGTCGCTGGTGGGAGCGCACCGGCTGCTGTACCAGCAGAGCTACTCGTACCTCAACAAACCGGACCTCCGCGATCTGGACCGGGACGTCAGCCCCGCCGCGTCGGCCGCGCTCACTGCGATGGAGAACAAGCTCGTGGCGAGCAGCCCCACGCTGCGCGGGCCGCTCCCGGTGCGTGAAGCCGCGTGGAACGCTGCCGTCACCACGGTGAGCTCGCAAACCGAGCACGCGGTCGGGCAGGCTGAATCCTTGCTGGCCGCGACGGCACGGTCGCAGGCCAACGCCAAGCGCCGGGATCTCTACCTGACCGGCGGTCTGGGCCTGGCGGCTGTCCTGGCATCCCTGGTCCTGTCCGTGTGGATTGCCGTCCGGCTGACCCGGCAGCTGCGCGGGCTGCGGGACTCCGCGCTGGAGATGGCCTACGTCCGCCTCCCCGACGTGGTGCAGCGCCTGCGCGCGGGCGAGAACGTGGATGTCGCCGGGCAAGCGCCGTCGCTGGAATCGAGCCCGGACGAGATCGGCCAGGTCAGGGCCGCTTTTAACACGGCGCAGCGCACAGCGGTCGAGGCTGCCGTCGACGAGGCCAGGGTGCGTCGCGGCATCAACGACGTTTTCCGGAATCTGGCCCGGCGGAGCCAGGCGCTCCTCGAACGCCAGATGGCGCTGCTGGACTCGCTGGAGCGGCGGGCTTCCGAGCCGGATGACCTGGAAGGCCTGTTCCGGATTGACCACCTCACCACCCGCATGCGCCGGCACGCCGAGAGCCTGATCGTCCTGGCCGGTGATTCACCCAACCGTGCCTTCCGCGATGCGGTGCCGTTCGTGGATGTGCTGCGCGCGGCCACCGCGGAGGTCGAGGACTACACGCGGGTCAAGGTGGTCTGCCGGACGTCGGCCGCGCTGGCCAGCCGCGCGGCCGCGGACGTCATCCACATGCTCGCCGAGTTCGTGGAGAACGCGACGATCTTCTCCCCGCCCAACACCGAGGTCCGCGTCACCGGGGATCTGGTGGCCAAGGGGCTGGCGGTCGACATCGAGGATCGCGGGCTGGGCATGGACGAGGGGGAGTTCGCGGCCGTGAACGCCACCCTGGCCGACCCGCCGCTGTTCGACCCGTCGGGTTCGGACCGGCTCGGCCTCTTCGTCGCGGCTCAGCTGGCCCAGCGCCACGATATCCAGGTGCGGCTAAGGCCCTCGGATTACGGCGGCGTGCTGGCCGTCGTCCTGATCCCGCTCGGTCTGGTGCTCCCGGGCGACGGTGCAGGCCGGGCTGGCCGGGCCGGCCCGCGAGGTCACCGCGCCGCGCTTTCCGATCCGCGAGGTCACGCTGCCCGCGGCTGCCCGCGAGGTCACCCTGCCGCCCGTGGCGGCTCGCGAGCTCACCGTGCCGCCGCCGGTGGCCAGTGAGGTCACCGTGCCGCCCGCGGTGGCCTGGCCCGTCACCGTGCCACCGCCCCCGGCGGCGGTGCCGTCCGACGGGAACGGGACGCAAGCCGGTGCGCCATCGCCTTCGGACGTTACCGCACCGGAGGACTTGCAGCCCGAGCCGGAGCCCGTGGGCGCGCAGACCGGGCTGACCGAGAACGGCCTGCCGCAGCGGGTCCGGCAGATGAGCCTGGCACCCCAGCTCCGGAATTCGGCGGCCTCGCAGCCGCTTGCGGCCCCGGTGGCGAGTCCCCGTTCGCCGGAGAAGGCGCGCAGCGTCATGTCGGCCTTCCGGCAGGGCTGGCGGCTCGGCCTGTCCGAGAACGGCGGGAAACATGGCCATCTCAGCCCGCACCACCCACCCACACCACCCACCAGCCCCGACTTCCCGCAGGAGGGGGATAGCCAATGAACATGCATGCCACCGAGCAGCCGCTACATCGCACCACGATGACCGACAGCCATCTCGACTGGCTCGTCGACGACCTGGCCAGGCGCGTGACCCACGTGCAAAAGGCCGCGGTGCTGTCCAGGGACGGCTTCGCCCTGGGCACCTCGTCCGGGCTCAGCCGTGAGGACGCGGAGCACCTGTCGGCCCTTGCCGCCGGCATTCAGAGCCTCGCCAACGGCGGCGCGATCCACTTCGGCGGCGGCCAGGTGCACCAGACCGTCATCGAGATGGACCAGGCCTTCCTGTTCGTGACGGCCGCCGGCGAGGGAAGCTGCCTCGCGGTGCTGGCCGACGCGAAGGCAGACGTCGGCCTCGTCGCCTACGAGATGGCGCTGATAGTGAAGCAGGTGGGTCGGCACATGGCGGTGCAGCGCAAGCCCGTGTCCGGAGCCAGCGAAGCAGTCGTCTGAGCCAAGGCCGTGGATCTCAGCGATGACCCGCGGCGGAGCCGCTGGTTCAGCCCCGTGGTGCGTCCCTACGCGCTCGTGCGTGGCCGGACCAAGCCGGCGGGTGACCGCCTCGACGTCATATCGATGGCTTACTCCCTGCGGGTGTCCGTGCCAGACCCGACCGAGCTGGAACCGGAACATCTGGCGCTGCTCCAGCGGTGCGCGGTTCCCATGTCCGTTGCGGAACTCGCATCCGGGCTTGATCTGCCGCTGGGCGTGGTCCGCGTGCTGCTCGCGGACCTCCGCGAACGGGAACTCGTCAAAATCGACGGGCCGGCCCAGGAGCGGGTCACCGATATCCGGCTTCTCAGGGAGGTGGCCGATGGGCTACGCCGACTATGACAGCAGCGCTCCCGTCGCCGTCAAGATCCTCATCGCGGGCGGGTTCGGCGTGGGCAAGACCACGCTGGTGGGGGCGCTCACGGAGATACTGCCGCTGCGCACCGAGGAAGAGCTCACCGGTCCCGGCGCGGCCATCGACGTGACCACCGGCGTCGAGGCCAAGCGGACGACGACCGTGGCCATGGACTTCGGCCGGATCACCATCAAGACCAGCCTGGTGGTCTACCTCTTCGGCATGCCCGGGCAGCAGCGATTCTGGTTCATGTGGGACGACCTCTCGCACGGCGCGCTCGGGGTCATCGTCCTGGCCGACGTCAGGCGGCTGGCCGACTGCTTCCCGTCCATCGACTACTTCGAGCGGCGCAAGGTGCCCTTCATCGTCGCGCTGAACTGCTTCGCGGGCTCGCGCTCGTACGACGAGACCGAGGTCCGGCAGGCTCTCGACCTCGACACGCAGATACCGATCGTCCGCTGCGACGCGCGCGAGCGCGGTACGAGCCGGGACGTGCTCGTCACTCTCGTCGATCAGGCGATCGCCGTGGCCGAGTCCGGCCCGCTGATGCCGAGCACGTCCGGCTCGCGCTTCTGAACACCCGGCGCGGGCCGGTCATGGCCGGTAGCGATAACCCATGCCCGGCTCGGTCAGCAGGTGGCGAGGGCGGTGCGGGTCGTCCTCCAGCTTCCGGCGCAGCCCGGCCATGTGGAACCGGAGGTAGTGCGTGCTGCGCTCGAATCCCGGCCCCCAGACGTCGCCGAGCAGGCGCTGGGAACCCACCAGCTGCCCGGGGGCGCTGAGCAGGATCTCGAGCAGGCGCCATTCGGTGGGTGTGAGGTGCAGTTCGCCGCGTTCGCTGCCGTCGGTCTCGCGGACCCTGACGATCGTGTGCGCGGCGGTGTCGATCTCGTAGCCGCCGATGCTGAACGTCGTGCCAGCCGGTGCCGGGTCGCCGCGGCGCAGCGCGGCGCGCAGCCGGGCGAGCAGTTCTTCCATGTCAAACGGCTTGGTGACGTAGTCGTCGGCGCCCGCGTCCAGGGCACCGATCTTGTCGCCGGAGCCTGCCCGTCCGGACAGCACGATCACCGGCGCCCTGGACCAGCCGCGCAGCTCGCGGATCACCTCGCCGCCGTCGATGTCGGGCAGCCCGAGGTCGAGCAAGACCACATCGGGCGGGTGCCGCCGAGCCGCGGCAAGCCCCTCGGTGCCCGTGGCAGCGGTCACCACGTCGTAGCCCCGCGCGCGCAGGTTGATCCGGAGCGCGCGGAGCAGCGCCGGCTCGTCCTCGACGATCAGCACCCGGGGGGCCAGTGCGTCGTGGCGCGCGGGCGGGCCTTCAGCCCGCCCGCGCGCCTCCGTCATGACTGTCCTCGCTGCCTGTGCCATCGGTCCCGGGCGGTCACATACCTTACGAAACCGGGTACTTCTCGTTCAGGGCGATGTTCAGGTTAAGCACGTCCACCCGCGGCTCGCCGAGGAACCCGAGCGTCCGGCCCTGGGTGTACTGCTTGACCAGCGCCATGATCGCCGCCGGGCTGACATGCCTGGCCGCCGCGACACGATCCACCTGGATGTCGGCGTTCTGCGGGGAGATGTCCGGGTCGAGACCGGAGCCAGAAGTGGTCACCGCGTCCGGTGGGATCTGGGAGATCTTGACGTGATCGAACTTGGCGATCTCCTGCTGCTCCTGCTTGATGTTCTTGATCAGGACCGGGTTGTTCGGGCCGAGGTTCGACGCGGTGGAGTATCGCGGGTCGCAGCCGTAGTCGTCCTTGGCGCCAGCCAGGATCGCGTCCGACGGGCGCGGCTGGAAGTACTGCGGCATCGGGTTGCCGTTGGCGTACACGAAC
Source organism: uncultured Actinomycetota bacterium (assembly GCA_963833885.1). GTDB lineage: Bacteria > Actinomycetota > Actinomycetes > Streptosporangiales > Streptosporangiaceae > JASHPR01. The sequence goes on from CAWHZU010000005.1 coordinate 65,424, forward strand.
TCCTGGCAGAGCAGGCCGGAGCCAACCACGCGGCCGTGGAAGCTGACCTCCGAGCCGTTGGCCTGCTTGTTGAAGGCCACCTGCGCGATCCCCCACATGAACACCGGGTAGATGATCCCGGTGAGCACGGTGAACACCAGGAGCAGGCGGAGTCCCGCGATGTGCTGCCGGACAATGTTGGGAAGGCGGTTCATCTGTCGATCACCTAAACCCTGGGACGAACTGGATGATGAGGTCGATGAGCTTGATGCCAATGAACGGGATGATCAGCCCGCCGACGCCGTAGATCAACAGGTTCCTGCGGAGCATTGACGACGCCGACGAGGGCCTGTACTTGACGCCGCGCAGCGCCAGCGGAATCAGCGCGACGATGATCAGCGCGTTGAAGATGATCGCCGAGGTGATCGCCGACTCCGGGCTGTGCAGGTGCAGGATGTTGAGCTTGGCCAGGCCGGGGATCACGCCCTCGAACATGGCCGGGATGATGGCGAAGTACTTGGCCACGTCGTTGGTGATGGAGAACGTGGTCAGCGCGCCGCGGGTGATCAGCAACTGCTTGCCGATCTCGACGATCTGGATGAGCTTGGTCGGGTTTGAGTCCAGGTCCACCATGTTCCCGGCCTCCTTGGCGGCCGAGGTTCCGGTGTTCATGGCCACGCCGACGTCGGCCTGGGCCAGTGCCGGGGCGTCGTTGGTGCCGTCCCCGGTCATCGCGACCAGCTTGCCGCCCTCCTGCTCCTTCTTGATCAGCGCCATTTTGTCTTCCGGCGTCGCCTCGGCCAGGAAGTCGTCCACGCCCGACTCGTCCGCGATCGCCTTGGCGGTCAGCGGGTTGTCACCGGTGATCATGACGGTCCGGATGCCCATCCTGCGCATCTCGGCGAACCGCTCGGCGATGCCCTCCTTGACGATGTCCTTGAGGTAGATCACGCCGAGCGCGCGGGCCTGCCCGTTGGCCGGCTTCTCGGCGACCACCAGCGGCGTGCCGCCGACGCCGGAGATGCTGTCTACCGTGTGCCCACAGGCCGGCGGTTCGCCGCCGTTGTCCCGGATCCACTGTGAGACCGAGGCCGCGGCGCCCTTGCGGACCTGGCGCCCGTCGGCCAGGTCGACGCCGCTCATCCGGGTCTGAGCGGTGAACTCGACGAACTCCGCGCCGGGCAGTTCGCCCTCGTTCCGCTCGCGCAGCCCGTAGTTCTCCTTGGCCAGCACCACGATCGAGCGCCCCTCAGGGGTGTAGTCGGCCATGGACGATAGCTGGGCCGCGTCGGCGAGTTCCGTCGTGGTGACCCCGTCCACCGGGATGAACTCGGTGGCCTGCCGGTTCCCGATGGTGATCGTGCCGGTCTTGTCCAGCAGCAGCGTGTTCACGTCGCCGGCTGCCTCCACCGCGCGGCCCGACATGGCCAGCACGTTCTGCTGCACCAGCCGGTCCATGCCCGCGATGCCGATCGCGGACAGCAGCGCGCCGATCGTGGTCGGGATCAGCGCGACCAGCAGCGCGACCAGGATCACCAGGGTCTGCGGCGCCTTGCTGTAGTACGCCATCGGCTGCAGGGTGATGACGGCCAGCATGAAGATGATGGTCAGCGAGGCCAGCAGGATGTTCAGCGCGATCTCGTTCGGCGTCTTCTGCCGGCTCGCCCCCTCGACCAGTGCGATCATCCGGTCGATGAAGGTCTCGCCCGGCTTGGAGGTGATCTGCACCACGATCCGGTCGGACAGCACCCTGGTGCCGCCGGTGACCGCGGACCGGTCACCGCCGGACTCGCGGATCACCGGGGCGGACTCGCCGGTGATCGCCGACTCGTCGACCGAGGCGATGCCCTCCACCACGTCGCCATCGCCGGGGATGATCTCCCCGGCCTCCACCACGACGTGGTCGCCGAGCGTGAGGCCGGTGCCGGGCACCGGCTCCTCGCGGGTTTCGGTCTGGCCCGGATGCCAGTCGACCAGCCGCCGGGCCACGGTCTCCCGCTTGGTCCGCCGCAGCGTCTCGGCCTGCGCCTTGCCGCGGCCCTCGGCCACCGCCTCGGCGAGGTTGGCGAACACCACCGTCAGCCACAGGACGACCACGATCGTCCAGTTGAAGGCCGGCTTCGTGTCCTTGAAGATGGCCGTGTACATGCACAGCAACGCGCCGACCTCGACCACGAACATGACCGGGTTCTTGATCTGGACCCGCGGGTCCAGCTTCTTGAACGCGTCGGGAGTTGCCTTCCAGAGCGTCTTGGCGTCGAGCGTGCCCCCGCCGACCCGGTGCGGCTGGACGTCGCCCGGCTTGTTTTGCGCGCCGGCTGGGACCCCGGGTGTGGTTGTCACAGACATCAGTGCAGTCCTTCTGCGAACGGCCCCAGCGCGAGGGCGGGGAAGTAGGTCAGGCCGACCAGGATGAGGATCACGCCGATGAGCATGCCGACGAACAGCGGCGTCCTGGTATCCAGCGTGCCCGCGCTCGCGGGCACCGGTTGCTGTCTGGCCAGGGAGCCGGCCAGGCCGAGCGCGAAGATCTCCGGCATGAACCGGCCGAACAGCATCACGAACCCGCCCAAAACCTGGTACCAGGCATCGGCCGAACCCAGGCCGGCGAACGCGGACCCGTTGTTGTTGGCCATCGAGGCGAACGCGTAGACGACTTCGGTCAGGCCGTGATATCCCGGGTTGAAGATGGCCCTCTGCCCGATGGGGGTGCCGATGGACAGCCCGGCCGCGGTCAGGACGAGCACCGGCAGGGTCAGGAAGTACAGGGCCGCATACTTCATCTCGACCGGGCGGATCTTCTTGCCGATGTACTCCGGCGTGCGGCCCACCATCAGCCCCGCGACGAACACGGTCACCATGGCCAGGACGAGGATGCCGTACATGCCGGCCCCGACGCCGCCGGGCGCGATCTCCCCGAGTGCGATGTCGAACAGCGCGATGCCGCCGCCGAACGGGGTCAGCGAATCATGGAAGCAGTTCACCGCGCCGGTGGAGGTCACCGTGGTCGACGCCGCGAACAACGAGCAGCCGGGCGTGCCGAACGCCACCTCCGTTCCCTCAGCGGCGTGGCCAGCGAGTACCGTGGCGTTGCCGCCGAGGCTGGTGTGGGCCTCGAAGAAGTTGATCCCGCCGACCGCGGCCGCCCAGATGATCGCCATCACGGCGACCAGCGCGTAGCCCTGCCGGTTGTCCTTGACCATCCTGCCGAACGCCCGTGGGGTGGCGAACGGGATCAGCAGCAGCGTGAAGATGATGAACCAGTTCGTGAACGGGTTGGGGTTCTCGAACGGGTGCGCGGCATTCGTGTTGAACCAGCCGCCGCCGTTGTTCCCCATGTCCTTGATGATCTCCGAGGAACCCACCGGGCCGCCGACCATCGTCTGGTGCGCGCCGGACAGGGTGGTGATCGTGTGGTAGGCGGTGAAGTTCTCGATCGCGCCGCCGGCGATGAGCACCAGCCCGCCCACGATCGACAGCGGAAGCAGCAGCCGGATCACGCAGCGGGTCACGTCCACCCAGAAGTTGCCGAGCTTGTCCGTCTTGGAGCGGGTGAAACCCCGGATCATCGCGATCGCGACCACGATGCCGACCGCCGCCGACATGAACTGCTGCACCACGAGCCCGCTCATCTGCGTGACGTAGCCCATGGTCGCCTCGCCGGCGTAGTTCTGCCAGTTCGTGTTCGTGACGAACGACGCAGCGGTGTTCCACGCCGTGTCCGGCGTGACCGCTGGCAGGCCTTGGTCATAAGGGAAGATCGTCTGCACCCGCTGAATCCCATACAGGAACAGCACGCTGATGAACGAGAACGCCAGCATGCTGCGCAGGTAGACGGACCACTTCTGGTCCGCGGTGCGGTCGATGCCGATCAGCTTGTAAAAGCCGCGCTCAACCCGCCAGTCCTTGTCGCTGGTGAAGATCTTCGCCATGTAGTTGCCGAGCGGCACGTAGCACGCGGCAAGCGCGACGACGAGGAGGGCGAACTGCAGCCAGCCGGCGGCTGTGCTACTCATCAGAACCTCTCAGGAAATACGAGGGCCACGAACAGGTAGACGGTCAGCACGACCCCGCCGACCAGGCCGATCCAGTTCTCAACGCTCAAAGCGCTCGACCCCCTTGATCACGAGGAGGAGCACGCCAAAGGCGACGATCGTTAGGACGATAAAGAGCAGGTCCTGCATGGAGACCTCCTGAGGATTCACGCGGAACCAGCCCAGTGAACGCCCTGGACAGGCAAAAGGGCCGCGCCTAAGCGCGACCCATGCGGCCCGGAGATGATCCCTAACAGGATCTATGCAGGCCGTCGGACCTGTGCCCGGTGGCGGCGCCTCGCGGGCGCCGCCACCGGGCTGCGGCGGTTACTTGGTGTCGTGCACGACCAGGGCGTTCCAGGTGCGCTCGCCGACGATGCCGCTCGGCGTCAGGCCGTACCTCTTCTGGAAGGCCTTGACGGCCGACTTGACCATGGGGCCGAACTTGCCGTCGACGCTCAGGGACGAGAAGCCGTACTGGTACTTGAGCTGAATCTCCACGGCCGACACGGCAGCCCCGCTCTTGCCCTTCCACAGGGGAACGACCAGAGCCTCCCAGGTCTTCGCGCCGACCTTCCCGCTGGGGGAGATGCGGTGGCGCGCCTGGAAGGACTTGACCGCGGCCTCGGTCTGGGGGCCGAACTTGCCGTCCACCGTGAGCTCAACGTGGCGCTGGATGAGCAGCATCTGGACCGCGTTGACCCGCAGGCCGGTGTCCCCCTTGTGAACGACCGGCCAGATGAGTGCCGGCTTAATCTCGGCCGCTGCCGTGCTGTGTGCCGATACCGCAGCGTCGGCCGCCAGCGCGGCAGGGCCCGCTGCCACCGCGACGGCCATTCCGGCGCCAACTGCGCCAATTGCGATTCGGCGTAGGGCGTTTCGCATTTCTCCCCCTCTGTGCAAGCAAACTTGCTTGACGATGAATGCATCCCGGGCCTTGGCGGTGCCCGGGGCGCGGAAATTGTCCCGCAAGACGAGACGCTATTTGCCTTTACCGGCACAGTCAAGTTCTTAGTGCCTGTTTTGCTTAGCCATTGCGAGGCGCCATTTTTCAGTAATTGCCACAATGGTAAGTGCGGCCTTAAAAAATATGCATGTGTGCGAAATGCCGCGGGCAGGCGTGGTCGACGAAGCGGGGTGCTAAAGCACTGCCGGTCGGCCTCACGAGCTGAGCTGGACGTTGGCCGCCACTCCGCTCGGCGGAGAGACCTGCCCCTGGTCGAGGACGGTCACCACGGCTTGGTAGCCGATGCCCTGCGACGTCGCTACCGGTGTGGTCAGCAGTTCCTGGACCCGGCCGGAGACGCCGGTGAGGCCGGCGGCGGGCACGTCGACGCTGACGAGCTGGCCGGTTTTGATGTTTCCGATCGAGCTTTCCGGCACCAGGACGCTGACCTGCCAGGTGCCAGAGGTGCGCAGCGCGACCACCGGCAGGTACGCACCGGAGTCCGATCCGTCCGCGGTATCGCCGGACTGCGGTCCCTCGGGGAGCAGAGAGAACAGTGGACGCTGCGAAGCCGACGTGCCCGGCGCCGAATAGTCCCGGATGCCATCGCCGTCCGCGGTCTCGCCCGGCTGGCCGTTGACGGCTATCACGGTCCCGCCGGCGGGAGCGACGATCCGGGTGCCCGCCGCCTCGGCCCGGTCAATGGCCAGCTGTCCCTTGTCCCTGGCCAGCTGGGCGCGCGCGGCGTCGATGGCCGATGCGGTGCCGCCGGAGAGTGCGGCGGCAAGCTCGCTCTTGTCGGCCGTGATCGCCGCCCGGGCGGCCGCGAGGACCGCGGCCGTCGCGGGCGCGACCTCGGTTGCGAGGAGCTGTCCCTTGCTGACCCGCTGGCCGATGGTCGCGGTAATCGTCGCGAGCTGACCGGAGCTGGAGAAGTTCAGGTAGACGACGCCGCTGTTCGTCACCGTTCCGGCGAGCGAGCTGCCGTCGGCGGCGGCAATCCGTGGCACGTACCACACCGCACCGAAGACGCACGCGCCGGCGATCAGCGCCGCCGCGACTCGCTGCGGACCGGTGATGTGCCGGCGCGTTCTCTCCGAGCCGCGCCGTCCCTGGCCGGCGCGGCCGTTCGGGGCGTAGCCGTTCAACCGAAGCGATGTGTGGTCGGTCGGCGCCTTGTCGTCGGCTTGAACCGGGGTCGGATTCAACTCAGCCCGCTTTCGACAATCAACTACCCATTTATGGCGACACCGGCCAGTCGAGAACGCCCCAGGCAGCCATGTCCCGGCACGCCGGCGACCGCCGGGTACGTCCACGAACCGGGCAATAGCGGATACCGGTGGCAGGCGCACGACTATGCGCGCTCGGTCATTCCCAGGCTGCCTGGCCAGTGTCCTTTCTACACGACGGATTCACGCGGCAAGGTGATGATACTCGAAACAGCAATAAGGTTCATCTGACCGTGATCCGAATGAGGCAATATGAGGCAACTCGGCAACAATCCTGATTACCCTGGTGATCTCGCCGACCGGCAGATCACCTCAAACCAATTCTGCTAGGTTCTTCGCTGCCTCATGGGGGAGCCCGCGCCATCGCGCGGCTCGCGGCAATAGCGGGCAAAACGCCGGTAGCGGCTGAAGGCGCGGTGATCAGTTAATGGATTCCTCGCTGCTTGCGGCGACGATCGGCCTGCTCGCAGCGCTGGCCGGCGCCTGCGTCCTGCCGGTCTATGCGGACAGCACCGATGATCTCGGCAACGGCATGTCCTCGGTGATCATCCCGAGGTACGTGGCGACGCCGCGCTTCCGCCCGCGCACGTGGGCTTTTCTGGGCATCGCCGCCATCGGCGGCCTGGTGTTCGTCGGCTGGCAGCGGCCGTCGATACCGGTGCTCTACACCGGCGCGGTGCGCGACGTGGCGGTGGCGATAACAAGGAACCCGGCAACGGTCAACGGATACGCCGCGCGCCTGCACCCGGCAACCTTGTTCCTGGCGGTCGCCTACATCGTCGGCATCTCGCTGGTGGTGCGCGCCGACCTGGGCAGGCGCCTGGCGATGCTGACCCACGCGGTGCTCTACGTGGCAATGTCCGTGCTCACCGAGGCGCTGATGATCACCGTAGGCGTTGCCACCAGGCTGATGGTCGGGCCCTTTGGCATCGAGGCCACCCTCGCAAACCTGCTCGTCGGCGGGCTGGTCGTCATGCGCCTGACGTTCACCAGCTTTGCGCTGCCCAGGGCGACGGTACTGCCGATCAGGCGGCGGCGCTGGCTCTGGGACAGCATCGTCACCTGGTTCGCGCTGCTGTCCGCCGTGGCCCTGCTCGTGGTGATGTATGCGCTCCTGTCCGAGCCGTCCAATCTCACGACGGCGTGGCAGGTGTTCGTGCCGCTGTACGCGGTGTGCTTGCTGCTGGCAATCATGCTTGTTCCGCTGTGGCTGCTGTGGTGGGCGAGCCGGCGGCTGCCCAAGCCCGGCGGTGACCGGCCCAGCGTTGACGTGATCATCCCGGCTTACAACGAGCAGGAGAACATCGCCCGCCTGCTGCGCTCGGTCGACGTTGCCGCCGAGCGCTACGGCGGACCGGTGCTGGTGGTCGTCTCCAACGACGGCTCTGTCGACCGCACCGAGGAGATCGCGCGGGAAGAGATCTCGCGGCTTCGCTTCGCCAGCGGCAGGGTGCTGAACGCGCCGAACGGCGGCCAGTCCGCCGCGCTGAACCGGGCGCTGTCGGTCACCACCTCGGATATCTGCGTCCGGATCGACGCGGACTCCGTGATGGGGCCGGACGCGCTGGTCTACTCGATCCCGTGGTTGCGCGATCCGGACATCGGCATGGTCGGCGCGATGGAGGAGCCGAGGACCGACACCGTGACCTGGTTCCACCGCATGCGCACGCTCGAGGCGCTGTTCCAGTTCCGGTTCGCCCGGCTCGCGCAGAGCGTGGTCGACGGCGTGGTGGTCATTCCCGGCCCGTTCACGGTGTTCCGCCGGGCGCCCGCTGCGGCGGCAGGCGGGTTCCCGGTCCGGATGAACGGCGAGGACACCGACCTGACCATGCAGTTCGGGCGACTCGGCTACCGCTGCGTCGTCGATCCGCGGATCCGGTGCTACGAGGACGTGCCGCGCCGGGCTGCCGAGTTCGTCGAGCAGCGGACCCGCTGGGCGCGGGCCGGCTTTCACGTCTATGCCCGCCACGTGCCGCTGCGCAGCGGCTCGGCCGGGCCCCGCGTGTGGTTCTGGACGATGCGCCGGGGATTCTCCTGGTTCTCCCTGCAGACCGGCCTCGTGGCCCCGGTCTTCATGCTGGAACTTGCGCTGACCCACCCCACCTACCGGCAGAACATCGCGACGTTCGCGGGCATCTACATCGCGGCGGGCGCGGTGCCCGTCCTGATCAGCGTGCCATTCGCGATCAAGCAGCGGCAGTGGCGCAGCCTGTGCTGGATCCCCACCTGGTTCGCGTATGCGTTCCTGCGCCGGCTGGCGACCCTGGAAGCGGCGATCACGCTTCCGGTACGGCCGTTCCCCGCGCCCGCGCCCGCACGCATCCCGTCGCCGCGGCGCGCCGCTTCGGCCGCCGGCCCCGCCCGCCGGGTGAGGCGGCTGCGGCACACGGGGGCACGCGGGACCCTGGCCGCCCGCGACAGCGACTGAGCGGCCGCCCGCCTTCGGCGCCGCCGCTTACGGACAGCGCAACACCGCCGAGCCAGCCTCGGCAAAGTTCCGGCACAGGCCAGCGATTCGGGCTTCCTTGACATGCCAGCTAGGTACAAAGCTATAGTGCTAGGTACCTAGTTAAAGTGAGGCCGTCGTGATCGAGTTCCACTTGGATGCCCGTTCCGGGGTCGCGCCGTACCGGCAGCTGATCCACCAGGTGCGGCACGCGCTGCGGCTGGGCCTGCTGCACGAGGGTGACCAGCTGCCGAAGGTCAAGGACGTGGTCGCCGGGCTGGCGATCAACCCGAACACGGTGCTCAAGGCCTACCGCGAGCTTGAGTACGAGGGGCTGGTCGCGGCCCGCCCGGGGATCGGCACGTTCGTGACCGGGACGCTGGACGGCGGGTCGCTGGCCGCGCACCGGCCGCTGCGCCGCGAACTGCAGCGCTGGCTGGGCAAGGCACGCAAGGCCGGCCTGGACGACGAGTCCATCGAGGCTCTGTTCACCAGCACGTTTCGGTCCGCAAGCGAGGAGGACATAGCGTGAGTGCCGTCATAGCAGCCGACGGGCTCGGCAAGCGGTACCGGCGCCAGTGGGCACTGGCCGACTGCACCCTGTCGATTCCCGCCGGGAACGTCGTGGGATTGGTCGGCCCCAACGGTGCTGGGAAGACCACCCTGCTGAACCTGGCCGTCGGCCTGCTGGCGCCCGACGCGGGCACGATCGAGGTGCTCGGCGGCACGCCGGCGGCCGACCGGGCGCAGCTGGCCCGGGTTGGGTTCCTCGCCCAGGACTCACCGGTTTACGCCGGGCTGTCGGTCGCCGATCACCTGAAGCTGGGCGCGCACCTCAACACGGACTGGGACGCGGGGCTGGCCCACGGCCGGGTCGAGCGGCTGGACATTGATCCCGGCCAGAAGGCTGGCACTCTATCGGGCGGGCAGCGGGCCCAGCTCGCGCTGACGCTGGCCATCGCCAAACGACCGGAGCTGCTGATCCTGGACGAGCCAGTCGCCAGCCTGGACCCGCTGGCCCGGCGGGAGTTCCTGCAGGACCTGATGGAAGCCGTCGCCGAGCAGGAGCTGTCGGTGGTGCTGTCCTCGCACCTGATCGCGGACCTGGAACGGGTGTGCGACTACCTGGTCGTGCTCGTCGGCTCGCGGGTGCGGGTCGCGGGGCCGGTGGACGAACTGCTGGCCGCGCACTACCTGCTGTCCGGGCCGCGCCGAGACCCGGCCGCGCTGCCGGACGGCCTGGAGGTCATCTCGGCCAGCCACACCGACGTGCAGACCACGCTGCTGGTGCGCACCAGCGGCCCGGTGCTGGACCCGGCCTGGACGGTCTCGCAGGTCGGCCTCGAGGACCTGGCGCTGGCCTACATGAGCCAGGCCACCGGACGCCGCCGCCGCGACAACAACCACCACCTGGAGGTGCAGAAATGATCTGGCTGACCTGGCGGCAGTTCCGCGTCCAGGCTCTCACCGCGGCCGCGGTGCTGGCCGCGTCCGCGATCCTGCTGGCCGCCACCGGGCCACAGCTGGCCAGCCTGTACACCAGCAGCAAGATCATCGGCTGCCACGGGTTGGCCTGCCAATCCGCCGCCAACACATTCTTCAGCAGCCTGGCCGGTCTCGACAAGGTCGTGTACCTGCTCGGCATCGGGCTCGTCCTTGTAACGCCCGCGATCATCGGCATCTTCTGGGGTGCCCCGCTGATCTCCCGCGAGCTCGAGACCCGGACGTTCAACCTGGCCTGGACCCAGGGCGTCACCCGCGCCCAGTGGCTCGCGGTCAAGCTCGCACTGACCGGCCTGGCCGCGATGGCCGTCACCGAGGGACTCAGCCTCATCTACGCCTGGTGGGCCAATCCCATTACCAAAGTCATCCGCCTCGGTCAGGGCGGACCCCAACTGTTCAGCGAGGGCCCGTTCAGCTCAGTGATCTTCGCCAGCCATGGCATCACCCCGCTCGGCTACGCGGCGTTCGCCTTCACCCTGGGAACCACAGCCGGCGTCCTCACCCGCCGTGCCCTGCCCGCCATGGCCATCACCCTGGCCATCTTCGCCGCCGTCCAGGTCGCCGTGCCACTGGCGATCCGCCCCCACCTCGTCTCGCCCAGCCACACCACTGCCTCGATCTACGCCGCGGACGAGGTCTACGGCAGCCTCACCGCCGACGTCGTCCCCGGCAAGCCCGACGCCTGGATCATCTCCAGCCAAGCCCTCAACCCGGCAGGCCAGCCAGTCAGCGCCATCCCCGCCGGCTGCGCCAGCCCTCCCGGCGCCACCGGCGAAAAAGGCGGAACCTCAGCCATCACCCCAGCACAGTGCATGCAAAAACGCGGCTACCGGGAGGCCATCAGCTACGTGCCCACCAGCCGCTACTGGACCCTTCAATGGACCGAGGCCGCGATCTTCCTGGCCCTCGCGCTCGCCCTAGCCTGGTTCTCCTTCTGGCGGCTCGGCCGCCGACGGACCTGACGTGCCGCGCCAGGGCGGTGGCGGCACCCCGCTGATTCCTCGCCACAAGATCCAGCCGGGAGCCCCGAAATCAGCCGGAGCGCGGAATCGGCACGAGGTCGCGCACCCCGAGCTCATCGGCCCGGGCCAGCAAGTCGGCTGGGTCGGCATATACCCGGTAGGCGCCGGCCCGCTCCAGCTCCTCCCGGCCGTATCCGCCAGACATCAGGCCGATGCCGAGCGCGCCGGCCCGCCGGGCCGCCAGCAGGTCCCAGACGCTGTCCCCGACCACCCAGGCGTGCTGTGGCTCCACCCCGAGCAGCGCCGCGGCTGCGAGGAACAAGTCCGGGTCCGGCTTGGCACGCCTGACCAGGTCGCGGGTGATCATCGGGGCGTCGTCGGGCAGGCCCAGCATGCCGAGGGCATGGGCGGCGGTGGCCCGGTACCCGCTGGTGGCGATCGCCCACTGCACGCCCTTGCTAGTGAGCGCCGCCAGCAACTCGGCCGCACCGGGGAGCGGGCGCACGGAGTCGGCCTGCGCCAGGTACTCCTCGGCGTGTGCCTGCTGCAGCAGCGCGATGTCGTCGGCGGACAGCGTCAGGCCGGTCTCGCGCAGCAGCGCGGACACGAACAGCCCTCCGCTCATCCCGATCCGCCGGTGGATCCGCCACACCGAGAGGTCGATGTCCAGCCGCGACAAGGCCGCCCGCCAGGCGATCACGTGCTGGTACACGCTGTCGATGAGCGTCCCGTCCAGGTCGAACAGGAAGGCCGGGGCTGGGGGCTCGGGATAGCTCGCCGGTCCAGTCATGCCACGAACCATAGTCCAGCGGCTGCTCCGTGAATCTCCCGCCAACCGGTAGCTTCATCCGGATGGACCGCACGCCGTACCGGTTCGAGCCGGTAACGCCGCGCACCGCCGGGGACCTGGAGCGCTTCTCCAGCGCTCACGGGAAGTTCCGCTACTGCTCCTGCCAGCGCTGGCGGCTGCCTTCCGCGCAATACCGGGACGCCGGCCGCGACGGCCGGGTCGCCAGCCTCGCCGCCGCCGCCCGGGCCGGCCAGCCGCTGGGCGTGCTCGCCTACCTGAGCGACGACGTCGTCGGGTGGTGCTCGGTCGCCCCCCGGCACAGCTACCACGCCATCCTCGCCTCGCGGGTGATCCCGGCGGTTCCCGGAGACGACATCTGGTCGGTCGTCTGCTTCTTCCTGGCGCCGAACGTCCGCCGCCGCGGGCTGCTCCCGCTTCTGCTGGAAGCCGCGTGCGGGTACGCCGAGCAGTCGGGCGCCGCCGCCCTCGAGGCCTACCCATGGCCCGGCGGCGCCAGCTACCGCTTCATGGGCACCCGCGACCTGTATCTCGGCGCCGGGTTTCGGGACGTGCCCGTGCCCGACGGCTGCCGTCCGGTCATGCGCCGCCCGCTGCCCTGACTGGCCGCCGGCCCAGCCAGCCGCCCGCTGCTCTGACCGTATGCCGGCCCAGCCAGCCGGAGCTGGGCTACTGGGCGACGCTGGTGATCACGGAAAAGGCGGCGCCGGCCGGGTCGCCGAGCCAGGCCATCCGGCCCACCTCGGGCACGTCCTGGGCCGGCATCACCACGGTGCCGCCGTGCTCGGCCGTCGTTGCGACCACCGCATCGCAGTCGGCCACCTCAAAGTAGGGGCGCCACGTCGTCGTCATGCCGGCCGCCGACATCTGCGGGTCGAGCGGCATCATGCCGCCGAAGCTGCTCTCCTCGCCGCCACCATGCGGCCGGATCAGCGTGTAGCTGAAGCCGCCCATCGGCATGTCCTGCGTCGCCCAGCCGAACACCGCCTGGTAGAACGACTTGGCCCCGGCGGCATCGGCCGTGTGCAGCTCGGCCCAGCACAGCGTGCCGGGCTCGTTGACCGGGTCAAGGCCCTTGGTGTCGCCGGGCTGCCAGACCGCGAACTTCCCGCCGTCAGGGTCGGAGAACTGGCCCATCCGGCCCTGGGTGAACACGTCGAACGGCTCGGCCCTGACCACGCCGCCGGCCTTCCTGACCGCGTCGGCCGTGGCGTTCGCGTCCTGGGTCTGGAAGTAGAGCGTCCACGACGGCGTCGCGCCCGGTTCCATCAGCGGTCCCACCGCCGCGACCGTCTTGCCGTCCAGCGTGAGCAGCCCGTAGCCGCCCGCATCCGGCCCGGCCGACTGGAACTGCCAGCCAAACACGGCGCCGTAGAACGCGGCCGCCGCGTCGACGTCGGTCGTCGCGAGATCGACCCAGTTCGGTACCCCAGGGACATAGTTGGTGCTGAGCATGTGATCTGGCCTCCCCGTTCACGATTTTGCGGGCCTGCCCGGCCGCCCCGGGAACAGGCCCCTGGTGTGCCTGCCAGCATCGCACCGGGCACCGACAACTCCGGCTCGGATGCAGATCTCGGCGAGTGTGGAAACGAACGTAGATTCTCCGCTAGTCGGCGGAGCGGAGATGCGCGAACGTGCATATGGGCAGAGCCAGAAGCCTTGGGATGGTGCCCGAATGCACGATCTTGCATATTCTTCTCGCGTTGAGCCTCCACATAGGGGTACGCTTAGCGTTATGCACGATCGTGCAGGAGAGTCTGCCATGTGGGGCAAAGATCTGCGGCGTCGGCGCCTGGAGCTACGGCTCCGCCAGGATGAGCTCGCCGCGCTCGCTGGCGTGTCCACTCGTTTTGTTCACACACTCGAGCAAAGCAAACCCACCGTGCGACTCGACAAGGTGCTGGCGGTGCTCCGCCAACTGGGTCTAGATCTCGTGCTGGAACCGGGGAGCGGAATCCTCCGCAGCGGAGGGCGGTGAATCAGGTGGCCCGGACACCCCTTCGCCAGTTGCGGCTCGTCAGCAGCGCCGACGTCTACAAGGCTGGCACGCTGGCAGGCGCTTTGCGCCGCCTTCGTGACCGTACCGAGTTCCAATACGTACCCGCGTACCTGGCCGCCGACGGGCCGCGGGTGGCCTGGAGTCTTCCCCTCAAGGCCGAGGCTTATATAGCGCCAGCAGCTGCGGTGCCTGCGTTCTTCGCGGGGCTACTGCCAGAGGGCAGGCGACTGACGGCGCTTCGGCACATTGTCGGCACCTCCGCTGACGACGAGTTCTCCATGCTCCTCGCAGTGGGCAGTGACACGATCGGTGATGTGCAGATCGTCCCGGCTGGCAATCCGCCCGCCGACACGAATCCAGTCATGGTCGATGACTTTGGCGAGGTCATCTTTGCTGACTTGTTCGCCCAGGCAATTGGCCAGCACCCGGATCGGATCGCTTTGCCCGGGGTACAGGACAAGGTCTCTGGGCAGATGCTGAACGTACCTGTCCAAGGTCGGTCAGCGGGCTACATCCTGAAGCTGAATCCTCCCGAGTTTCCTCACCTTGTAGAAAACGAGCGCTTCTTCTTCCACGCAGCGGCCCGGACCCGTCTCACGGTCGCCGAGGTAGAACTGGTTCATGACAGGGTGGGAGAGTCTGGGCTGCTCGTGCACAGATTCGACCGGATACATGAAAATGGCAGCGTCCGACTTCTTGCAGTCGAGGATGCCTGCCAGGTCCTCGGCAGGTGGCCGGGTGATAAGTACATCATCTCTACTGAGGAAGCCATCACGGGCCTTGCGCAGTGCTGCCGTGCGCCAGGTGTAGCCGCTCTCGAGCTATACCGTCTGCTTGTCTTCGCGTACTTGTCCGGCAACGGAGACCTCCACGCAAAAAATCTGGCGGTATTGCATGACGCGCGAGGCGAGTGGAGGGTTACACCGGCTTATGACCTACCTTCTTCCGCCATCTACGGTGACCGGACGATGGCGCTTTCCGCTTGGCGGGGTGATCCGGCAGCAACTGTCCTGGCCCATGCTCCGAAGCCTCGGCGAAGAGATCGGTATTCCCGAGCGGCTGGCTGCTGAGGTCATCCGCGAACAAACATCTGCCGCCCGGATATGGATCGAAGAACTGGGCGAGTTGCCCTTCGACGCCAACACAATCCGGAATCTTCGGCGTCTGGTAAGCGCTCGCATGCGGCACATTGAACCAGAGCCCAGCCGGCACTGAGATTAGTCAACTGCTAGTGGCCCGGCAATCGCACAAGCGTGCCACCGCTGGTGACCGCACACCGGGAATCCCCAGCCTTACCCGGGCCGAACGGCGGCGAGCACCTGGCGCGGTGCCGGATTGACCATGGCGCGGCCGTCGATGACCACGGTCGGGACCGTCTCGTTACCGCCGGCCACGGAGCGAACGAAAGCGGCCGCATCGGGATCCCGCCAGATGTTGACCTGGCGGACCGAAAGATGATGCCACCACAGGACAAAACGCAACCGCCTGCAGAACATGCAGCCAGGCCGCCAGTACAGGGTGATCCTGGCAGGGCTACCGCTCTCCTCGCTGGCTGGGCCCACCAAGCTATTCAACCACCGCTAGTGCCACCGGCCGAAAGGTCAGGCACCACCGGGCCGTTATCGGCCGACGGCGCGGGCCAGCTGTGCCTTGGTCATCGAGGAACGGCCCTTGACGCCACGGCGCCGCGCCTCGGCGTAGAGCTGCGCCTTCGTGGGGCCGCCCGCCCCGCGGTGTGAGCGCAGCCCGCCCCGCCGTGACGAGGAAATGTCCTCAGTGGAGGTGCGGCTGGCGGTGCGCGCCTCGCCGGACCGGGCGCGCTCCTTGTTCACCGTCCGCGCCGCGATCTCCTCTGCCCGGCTGGTGCTTCCGCCGCGATCCTTGACGCTCTCCTTAATGTGCTCGTACTGGCGCTCACGCTTCGGGCTGGATCCCCTGGGCATGTCCGCCCACCTCCCGGCTGCCGTTAACCCGTCGTTTCCCCTCTAGGGTGAGGCTGCTGTCTACCCCCCGTGGCGGCGGACATGCACGGGGCCACCGAGCCCTGGGCCGAGGAGGCGCATACCTATGACGGTGCAGGCAGGGGACAGCTCGCCAGGCATCGCTGGCGGGGCGGAAAAACGAACCACGTTCCACGGAAAAGATCCGGATAACGCCGCCGAAGCGACGATCTGCAAGCCGACGCCGACCGGGTGCCAGGCCCGGACCCGCCTGTACCGCAACGGAACGCTGGAGCTGGAAGGCTTCCCGATCGCGGACATCAGCGAGCACCTCAGGGACCCCGCGACGGTGTGTGGCTGGACCTGCGAGACCCCGACCGCGAGGACCTCAACGTGCTGCGCGACGAGTTCGGCCTGCACGAGGTAGCCGTCGAGGACGCCCTGTTGCTGCACGAGCGCCCGAAGCTGGATCGTTACCGTCAGCACCTGTTTCTCGCCTGCTACGCGGTCCACCTGGACCCGGCCACCGGCGAGCTGGCCATGAGCGAGATCGCCGCATTCATCACCCCGCGGGCGCTGATTACCGTGCGCAAGGACGACGGCCTGGACATCGGCGCGGTCGTCGGCTACTGGGACGCCAGCCCCGACCTGGCGGGGTACGGCGTCGGTTTCCTCCTGTACGGCCTGCTCGACAACGTGGTCGACGGGCACTTTGCCGCCGTTCAGGTGCTGGACGACGCGATCGAGGGCCTCGAAGATCGGCTCTTCGCCGACGACCGCAAGCTGGACAAGGAGGTGCAGCGGCGCAGCTTCGAGTTGCGCAAGAGCCTGGTGATCCTGCGCCGGGTGGTGCTGCCCATGCGCGAGGTCGTGAACTCGCTGATGCGGCGCGACCTGCGCGTGGTCACCGAGCCGCTGCATCCCTACTACCAGGACATCTACGACCACGTGCTGCGGGCGACCGAATGGACCGAGAGTCTGCGTGATCTTGTGACCACGATCCTGGAGACGAACCTGACCATCCAGGGCAACCGCATGAATGTCATCACCAAGAAGGTCACCAGCTGGGCCGCGATCATCGCCGTCCCGACGCTCGTCACCGGCGTTTACGGCATGAACGTGCCGTATCCCGGGTTCGGCCACGCCTGGGGAGTGGGAGCGTCCTTCCTCATCATGGTGGTCCTGGCGGCCGTGCTCTACGTCGCCTTCAGGCGCAACGACTGGCTGTAGCTGCCGGTTAGCCGCGGGAGCCTCGGGTAGACGACGCCTGCCTGCGACAGATCGAGGAGGCGGGTGACAACGGCGGCCGTCCAACCCCCGGAACTAACCCGCAGCGATCCGAGCCGGCCCGGCATTCGACGGGTGCGCTCGGGGCGGGGATTCCGTTACGTCTGGCCGGGCGGCAGGCCCGTCAAGGATGCGCACGTGCGGGCCCGGATCAAGGCTCTGGTGATCCCGCCGGCCTGGAAAGACGTATGGATTTGTCCCCATGCGGCCGGTCACATCCAGGCGATGGGGACCGACTCGGCCGGGCGCAGGCAGTACCGGTACCACGACATGTGGCGGGAGGCGCGCGACCAGGACAAGCACGACCGGATGCTGGAGTTCGGCCGCGCGCTGCCCGGCATCCGCGAGGTGGTCCGGAGCCACCTCGATCGCCGCGGGCTGTCTAGGGACAGGGTCCTGGCGGCCGCGATCAGCCTCATTGATCTCGGGTTCTTCCGCCCCGGCGGCGACGAGTACGCGGCCGAGAACGGAACGTTCGGCCTGGCCACGATCCGCCGGGAGCATGTGACCTGCCGCCGTGATCAGCTCGAGTTCGACTACCTGGCCAAGGGCGCCAAGCAGCGCGAGCAGGCCGTCGCCGACGATCAGGTGTGCGCGGTCGTCCGGAGCCTGAAGCGCCGCCGCTGGGGCGGCGACGAGCTGTTCGCCTACCGGAGCGGCCGGGGCTGGCACGACGTGACCGCCGAAGATCTCAACGACTACCTCCGCGAGCTCTCCGGGGGCCACGATTTCACGGTCAAGGACTTCCGCACGTGGCACGCGACCGTGCTGGCCGCGGTGGGCCTGGCGGTGTCCCGGTCCGCCGCTGCGGCGTCGCCGACGGCCAGCAAGCGCGCCGTGGCCCGCGTCGTCCATGAGGTGGCTGACTACCTGGGCAACACGCCGGCCGTCGCCCGGGCCTCATACATCGACCCCCGCGTCATCGAGGTGTACGAGCACGGCAAGACGATCGAGTCCGTCCTCGGCGACCTGGGCGCGACCAGCGAATTCGGCCAGCTCGCCACCCAGGGGCAGGCCGAGCGCGCGGTGCTGCGGATTCTCGCCGGCTAGGCCAGCCCAGCTCGGCACCGCATGCATCTTCCAGGACGAAGGCCCGCAGGTGATGCCCAGGCGGGACGCTACATCTGCCGCATCTTCTGGTAGCGGAGCACGTCGTCCTTGTTGAGGTACAGGATCACGCCCACGGCCACGGCGCCGAACGCCGCGGCCCACTTCAGAGACTTCATCGCTTCCTCCACTCGGACGCTTACCCATAACGACGGAACTCACGCGCGCCGCGCCGGGCTCCGCCGGCCAGGTCGCCGGGTGCGGACGGCTGACCCGGGGCGGCATAGGCCCGGAGGGAGTGGGCGGAGGGGGGCGGCCGGAGGGAAGTGGCCGGAGGGGGCGGCCGGAGGGGAGCAGCCGGGGTGGGCGGGCCCGTCTTACGTGTTTGTGCTTGCCGGCCGTCTTCGGTAGCTCTACGCTCACTGTTGATCACGAAGAGTGATAAGTGCCTGGCTGGCCGCTTGTCGGCCAAACCGATGCCGGTGCTTGCCTCTGGAGGAGTCCGCAAGCATTGCAGAGCGACGTCAACCTGCCTGTGTCGTCCGGGCCCAGGTCAGCCACGTCCAGCGGGCCGCACGGGCCGCGGCTGCGGGGCAGGCACAGCGCGGGCCGCCAGCCGCTGCGGCCCGGGAGCCGGGTGGTCGCGGTCGGCGTGCTCGCCGGGATCGGGTTCGCGCTGATCGTCTTCCAGTACCAGATCCGGCACCTCGAGGCCGGCGCGGCGGCGCACCTCTACAACCTCGTCACGCCCGCAGCGGCGCTGCCCAGCGCCCCGGTCATCACGTTCGGGCCCGGGACGCCCGGCGGGTTCGGCCTGGTGATCACGCCCGACTGCAGCATGGCGCTGCTCATCGCGCCGCTGTGCGGCCTCGGCATGGTGCTGATCCGGCCGCGCCGGGCCCAGGTGCGCCGGGCGGCGAGGGCGCTCGCGGTGGCGTCCCTGGTGATGGTCGCCGGCGACCTGGTGCGGATCGGCTCGATCGCGATGACGATCCGGATGGACGGCATCGATACCGGATACCAGATCAGCAACCTGATGCTCGGCCCGGTGGTCAGCATCGTGTGCATCGCGCTGAGCCTGGTACTGCTCGCGCTCATGCTCAGGTCGCCAGGCGCTCCTACTCCGGCATCGCCGAATCGCCACCCCGCCTTCCCGGAATCGCCACCGTAACGTCCCCGAATTGCCGTCGCGGCTTCCTGGAATTGCCATCGCGGCTTCCCGGGATCGCCACCGTGACTTCGCGGGATCGCCACCCCGGCGTGATACTCGTTGTTCTATAACCATTACTCAGAGTTATATAGAGAAGGGGGTTGTCGCGTGCACAGTTCGGCGCCGTCAAGGCCGGGCAGGCTCGCGCTCGGCGTCGTCGGCCTGGTGCTGCTGTTCGGGCTCGGGTACCGGATCAGCCTGCACCGGCTGCAGGTCCCAGCGGCTGGCGTCAGCGCCCAGTGAAGGCGGGCGCGCGCTTCTCGGCGAAGGCGCGCTGGCCCTCGAGGTAGTCGTCAGACCGGAAGCAGGCCTCGATCATCGCCTGCGCCCTGGCCAGGTCTTCCGGCCCGGCGGAGTGGCCGGCGGCGCGGATCGCCACCTTGCACGCGGCGACGGTGAGCGGCGCGTTGGCCGCGATTGACTGGGCCAGGGCCATCGTCTCCTCGCGCAGGGCCGCCGCGGGGACGACCCGGTTCACCAGGCCCATCGCCAGAGCCTCCGGCGCGCTGAACCGCCGGGCAGAGAACAGCATTTCGGACGTCTGCGCCGGGCCGATCAGGCCTATCAGGGTGGTGACGCCGAACATGCCGGGCCCAAGGCCGAGCCGGGCGGCCGGCACGCCGAACTGGCTGTCGTCGGCGGCGACGCGGATGTCGGCCTGCAGGGCGGTGAACAGGCCGCCGCCGATGCAGAACCCGCGGATCATGGCGATGAGGGGCTTGTCCAGGACGGTCCAGGACCGGTTCAGTGCGTCGCCCGCGCGGTCGTACTCGGCGCGCGCCTCGGGGGAGGTGCGCCGGTCGGCGAACTCGGAGATGTCGGCGCCCGAGGCAAAGGCCTTGTCCCCGGCGCCGGTGAGCACCACGACGCGGACCCGGTCGTCGGCCTGCAGCGCCTCCAGCAGGACCGGCAGCGCAGCGCGCATGTCGCTGGACAGCGCGTTGCGCTTCGCCGGGTTGTTGAGGGTCACGACCGCGACGGCGTCGGCCACGTCGACCAGCAGTTTGTCGGTGCCGGTCTGGTGCCGCGCGGGTGAACTCGGTGACGTCATCCGGATCCTCTCAGATCACTCCCTGCACGCGGAGCCGGTCGATCTCCTCGCGCGGATAGCCCAGTTCGGTGAGCACTGCGTCGGTGTCGGCGCCGATGTCGGGACTCGGCGTGCGGACGGTGGCCGGCCCATCGGTCATCCGGACCGCGTTGCGCAGGATGTCCAGGCGGCCGAGCGCCGGATGCTGCACCGGCTCGGTCATCTCCAGGTGCTCGACCTGCGGGTCGGCGAACACCTCGTCCATCCCGTAGACCGGTCCGCACGGCACCCCGGCCTGGTTCAGTGCCTCGACCCATTCGGCCGTGGTCCTGGTGCGCAGCCGCTCGGCGATGAGCGCGTTGAGCTCGCCCCGGTTCGCCGACCGCTTGGCCGGTGAGTCGAAGCGGGGGTCGGCCGGGATGCCGGGCAGCCCGATCACCCCGCACAGGCTGTCCAGCAGCCGCCCGCCAGCGGCGCCGATGTTGACGTATCCGTCGGCCGAGGCGAAGCAGCCCATCGGCACGCTCACCGGGTGGTGGTTGCCCTCTTGCGGCGGGATCTCGTTGTTGACGGTCCACCGGGCCGCCTGGAAGTCCATCATCGCGATCATCGATTCCAGCAGCGAGGTCTGCACCCAGCGCCCCATCCCGGTGCGGTCCCGGTCGTGCAGGGCGACCAGCACGCCGGTGGCCAGGTAGAGGCCGGCCGACAGGTCGGCAACGGGGATCCCGGCCCGCACCGGGCCGCCTCCCGGCAGCCCGGTGACGCTCATCAGGCCGCCCATGCCCTGCGCGATCTGGTCGACGCCACCGCGGCCCGCGTAGGGGCCGTCCTGGCCGAAGCCGGAGATCGACCCGTAGACCAGCCGTGGGTTGCGTGCGTGCACGGTGGCGAAGTCGAAGCCCAGCCGCTCCTTGACCGGCGGCCGCATGTTCTCGATCAGCACGTCGGCGGTGTCGACCAGCCGCATCAGCACCTCGCGCCCGCCGGGCGCCTTGAGGTTCAGCGACAGCGAGCGCTTGTTCCGGTGCAGGTGCTGGAAGTCGGAGCCGTGCCGGCTGCCGGTCAGACCGGGATCGGCCGGGTCGGGCGGCGGCTCGACGCGGATGACGTCCGCGCCCCAGTCGGCGAGCTGGCGGACGCAGGTGGGCCCGGCCCGCGCGACCGTCAGGTCGATGACCCGCAGGTCATCGAGCGGAAGCCGCGAGGTCATGGCCGGCCGCCCCGGGACGCACCGATGCTGACTACCCTCACGTCCCTATCATCCCGTATGGGGCAACCCGCCCGCCTTGGCCCGTGCTTACCGACCCGCCGATCTGGATACATCCATAACGCTGCCTTGGGGCGGGCTGGCGTGGCGCGGCCGGTGCGGCCGGCCGATGAACACAGGGGGAATAGTGAGTTCTGCCGAAGTAGCCAGCGCCGTCGTGGGCGCCGTGCGGCCGCGGGTTTCGCGGCTGCTTCCCGAGGATCCCGAGACGTTCCGCGGCCCCAAGTGGACCGCGGGAGTGCTCGCGGCGGTGAACGTCATCGGCACCGCGCGCAGCCTGATCCACATCGCCGCCCCGGACAGTGGCGCGCAGTCGATCGCCTCGATGGACACACATGTAAAGGGCGGAAAGAACATCGTCGCCCTGCTGGGGCAGTGGGGCGGAGCCCAGCTGCTCGAGGCGGGCCTGATCTGGGTCGTGCTGTGGCGTTACCGGGGGCTGGTTCCGCTGATGCTGGGCGTGGTGACGGCGGAGCAGGCACTGCGGGTGGGGATCGGCCAGTTCAAGCCCCTGGTGACCGCGCACACCCCGCCGGGTGCCCTCAGCAAGGTCGTGCTGCCCGCGTCGGCGGTCGCGCTCGCCATGTCGCTCAACCAGCATGAGGAGCCGCGCCAGACCGGCCGGGCATGAGAGCCTAAGGGGCGTGCCCGCAGCCCCCTGCCGACCCGGCCACTGCCATGTTTGAGCGCGTGGTCGACGTCCGGTGGCGTGACGTCGACGGCCTCAACCACGTCAACCACGCGGTGTTCCTGACCTACCTGGAAGAGGCACGGGACGCGTTCTACGCGCAGATCATGGGCAGCGAGCCGATCTACGTGGTCGTCCGGCTCGAGGTGAACTTCCGGGCCCAGGTCCGCTACCCAGACCGGCGGGTGACCGTGCGAGTAGAGGTGGTGCAGCTCGGGTCCACGAGCCTGACCACGCGGGAGACGATCCTGACGCCGTCGGGGGACGTGGCGGCCGACGCGCGCGTGGTCACGGTCCGCTGGGATGCCGACAGCCACAAGCCGGTCCCGTTCACCGAGGCCGAGCGCGCCCGGCTGACCGAGGAGAGCACCGGCTGAGGCTGGTCACGCGAACACGTCCGGCGGCGGGAGCGGGGACGGCCCGGCGTCCGCGTCGGTGATCTTCCTGGCACCGGAGATGAACTCGTCGAACTCCGGGCCCGCGACGACCCGCGCCGGGAACGGGTCGGCCAGGGCCCGCCTGGTCAGCGCCCGCACCGGGAGCTCGGCACCGGAACCGGCGATCACCAGGTTGCCGAACCTGCGGCCGCGCAGCACCCCGCTCTCCGCGATCACGCAGGCGTGCCGGAACACCGAGCGCACGGTGGCCGCCCGGGCGCGCGCGTGCGCCAGCGGCGGGCCATCGCCGACGTTGACCGCGTAGACGCCCGACGGCCGCAGCGCCCTCGCCGCGGCTTCGGTGAACTCGGCCGACGTCAGGTGAGCCGGGGTCTGCGCCCCGGCGTACACATCGGCGACCACCACGTCGAACGAGCCGGCCCGGACCTGCTCGAGCACGGCGCGGGCGTCGGCCACCCGGACCGTGATCCGCCCGGCCCTGGTCCGGGACCGGCCTGGCTGGTTCAGCGGCAGCCGCCGCCGGACCAATGCGGCCACCTCGGCGTCGGACTCCGCCGCAAGCTGACTTGACCCGGAACGGGTCGCCGCCACATACCTGGCCAGCGTCAGGCCACCGGCGCCGAGGTGCAGCACCCGCAGCGGCGTCCCGGGCGGCGCGGCGAGATCGATCAGGTGCCCGATCCGCCGCACGTACTCGAAGTCCAGGTAGAGCGGATCATCGAGGTCGACGTGCGATTGCGGGACGCCGTCGATCAGCAGCATCCACGCGTTCGGCCGGTCCGCGTCGCGGAGCAGCTCGACCCGGTCATGCGCACTGCCCGGGCCACCCGGCCTCGCGTTCAGGCCCCTCTTCTCACTGGGCACCTGCACATCATTGTCCAGTACGCCGACCGGTAGCGTGATGGGTGTGGAACATAGGCGACTTGGCCGGACCGGCCTCCAGGTGTCCCGGCTGTGCCTGGGCACGATGACCTTCGGACTGCAGTGCGACGAGCCCACGTCGCGGGCGATCCTCGACCGGGCCGCCGAGGGCGGCGTCGACTTCCTCGACAGCTCCGACGCCTACCCGCTGGGCGGGGAGCTTTCGACCCGCGGGGTGACCGAGGAGATCCTGGGGCGCTGGCTGCACGGCAAGCGGGACCGCTTCATCGTCGCGACCAAGTGCTTCGTCCCGACCGGGCCCGCGCCGTTCGACCGCGGCAACTCGCGCAAGCACATCATGTCCGCGATCGACGCGTCGCTGCGGCGGCTGCAGACCGACTACATCGACCTGTACCAGCTGCACGGCTACGATCCGGCGACGCCGATCGACGAGACGCTCGGCGCCCTCGACGACCTGGTGCACCAGGGCAAGGTCCGCTACATCGGCTGCTCTAACTTCCTCACCTACCAGCTCGTGCGCGCCGTCGGCCGGACCGAGACGCTTCGGCTGGCCCGCATGGACTGCGTGCAGCCCCGCTACAACCTGCTGTTCCGCCAGATCGAGCGGGAGATGCTGCCGTTCTGCGGCGAGGAGGGCGTCGGCGTCATCCCGTACAACCCGATCGCCGGCGGGCTGCTGTCCGGCAAGTACTCCGGGTCCGCCGCGCCGCCGGCGGGCCGGTTCACCCTCGGCAACGCGGGCGGCATGTACCAGGACCGGTACTGGCACGACCGCGAGTTCGGCACGGTCGAGGAGCTGCGCAAGCTGGCCGACGAGGCCGGGGTGAGCCTGGTCACGCTCGCGGTCGCGTGGGTGGCCGCGAATCCCGTGGTCACCGCGCCGATCATCGGGGCAAGCAGCCCGGAGCAGCTTGTCCCGAGCCTGGCCGCCGCCGAGTACCAGATCGACCCCGACCTCAAGAGCCGGCTCGACGAGCGCACCGGGGAGTACCGCCTCGGCGACGCGCCCCGGTAACCGTCACGCCTGGGCGACGCGCCCCGGTAACCGTCACGCCTGGCGGTACGCCTCCAGCCAGCCGAGGGAGTCCTCGGTCCGCGCGGTCGACGGGTGGTACTCGGCGCCGATCGCGCCCCGGTAGCCCTTTGCCGCGATGTGGCCGAGCAGGAACGGGTAGTTGA
The DNA here is from genome assembly GCA_963833885.1 of uncultured Actinomycetota bacterium. Taxonomy (GTDB): domain Bacteria; phylum Actinomycetota; class Actinomycetes; order Streptosporangiales; family Streptosporangiaceae; genus JASHPR01. Next base: position 90,261 of record CAWHZU010000005.1, read on the forward strand.
TCTCGCCCGTGCCCGGTTCGTGGCGGCCCGGCACGTCCGCGATCTGGATGTGGCCGATGAGCTCCCAGTAGGCGTCCAGGGTCGCGGTGAGATCACCCTCGGTCCGCTGCATGTGGTACGCGTCGTACTGCAGCCGCACGTTGGGCCGGGCCACGGCCGCGACGAAACCGGCCGCGGCCCTGGTCGTGGTCAGCAGGCAGGGCCCGTTGTCCATCGGGTTGAGGGCCTCGATCATCACCTCGATGCCCACCTCGGGGGCCCGGTCCGCGGCCCAGGCGACGTTGTCCCGGGCGCAGGCAAGCTGCTCGGCCTCAGAGTACCGGTCTTGCCGCAGCCCGAGCAGCAGGTTGAGCCGCGGACAGCCGCAGGCCGCCGCGATCGCCAGCGCGTCGGGTACGTGGGCGCGCAGTTGTTCGCGGCGTGCGGGGTCGGCGGCGAGCCCGCGGTCGCCGGCGGCCATGTCGCCCGCGTCGAAGTTCAGCAGCACCAGCCGGAGGTTCCATCGCGCCGTCAGCTCCGGCAGCTGCCGCGCCTCCGCGGCACCCGGCCACCACAGCTCGACGGCGCCGAACCCGGCCCCGGCGGCCCGTTCAAAGCGCTCGGCGAGCGGCAGCTCCGCCCACAGCATCGACAAGTTCGCCGCGAACAGCATGCATCAATGGTCTCGCAGATGCCGGGCTGTATGGTCCGGGCATGGATTACCTGGCGCACCTTAGGCAGGAGCTCGCCGCGTTCGAGGCCCGCCTGGGCGGGGACCTCTCGGCACCGGTCGAGCACTGCGGCGACTGGACGCTGTACGACCTCGCCAGCCACCTCGGCGGCGGCAACCTGTGGGCGGCGGCGGCCGTGACCGAGCAGCGCGGCGACTACGAGGCCGCGCCCGCGCCGCGCGATCCGGAGGCGGTCGCGGAGTGGTTCAACGGCACCGGCGGCGTGCTGCTCGCCGCGCTCGACACCGACCCGTCGGCCAGCGCCTGGACGATCGCGCCGCCGCCGACCGCCGGGTTCTGGCAGCGCCGCCGGTGCCAGGAAGCCCTGGTCCACCGGTGGGACGCGGAGCACGCGCTCGGCACCGCGAGCCCGCTCGACCCGGCGCTGGCCGACGACGGGATCGCCGAGGTCATCGACACCATGGCCCCGCGCCAGGTCAGGCTCGGCCGCACCGCCGCTCCCGCGCACGCCGTCGGCCTGCACGCCACGGACACCGGGTCACGGCGGACCCTCGGGCCCGGCGACCCGGTCGCCACGGCCAGCGGCACAGCGGCGGATCTGCTCCTGCTGCTGTGGGGCAGGCTCGATGCCGGCGATCCCGCGGTCACCTGGGACGGCGACAGCGAGCTGGCTCGCTCGGTGCTCGCCGCGGCCCTGGTCCCCTGACCCGGAGCTGGCCCAAGCCCGGACGATAAGGTCGCTCTCGTGGAATATCGCACTCTGGGCGGGTCGGGTCTGCGGGTGTCCGTGCTCACCATGGGCACGATGACGTTTGGCGGTACGGGCGAGTTCACCGACGTCGGGTCCACCGGACTGGTCGAGGCCCGGCGGCAGGTGGACATGTGCCTGGATGCCGGGATCAACCTCATCGACACCGCCGACGTCTACTCCGCCGGCTTGTCCGAGGAGATCGTCGGCGAGGTGCTGGACGGCCGCAGGGACCGTGCGCTGCTCGCCACCAAGGTGCGGATGGAGATGGGGGAGGGCCCGAACGACGCCGGGCTGTCGCGCCACCACGTCATCTCCGGCTGCGAGGCCAGCCTGCGCCGGCTGCGCACCGACCACATCGACCTCTACCAGGTGCACGAGTGGGACGGCCAGACGCCGCTCGAGGAGACCCTGGAAGCCCTTGACCTGCTGATCTCGTCCGGCAAGGTCCGGTACGTGGGCGCGTCCAACTACACCGCGTGGCAGCTGATGAAGGCGCTCGGTGTCGCGGAGCGCGATGGCCTGCCGCGTTTCGTCAGCCAGCAGATCTACTACTCGCTGCAGGCCCGCGAGGCCGAGTACGAGCTGATCCCGCTCGCAGTCGATCAGGGCCTCGGGGTCCTCGTCTGGAGCCCGCTGGCCGGCGGCCTGCTGTCCGGCAAGTACCGCAGGGACCATGAGGCACCCGCCGGGTCGCGGCAGCTCACCGACTGGGGCGAGCCGCCGGTCTACGACCAGGACGGCCTGTACGACATCATCGAGGCCCTGGTCGGCATCGGCGCGGAGCACGGGGTGTCGGCCGCCCAGGTGGCCCTGGCCTACACCCTCGGCAAGCCTGCCGTGACCTCGCTGGTCATCGGGGCCCGCACGTCCGAGCAGCTGGCCGACAACCTCGCGGCGGCGTCGCTCACTCTCGCCGAGTCCGAGCGGGGGCTGCTGGACAAGATCAGCGCGCCGCCGCTGATCTACCCGTACTGGCACCAGGCGCGCACCGCAAGCGACCGGCTGTCACCCGCCGACCTAACCCTCCTCGGCCCGTACCTCTAGCTGGCGTCCAGGAACTCTTGCTACGGACGCTCCAGAGCGTCGAACTCTTGCTACGGACGCTCCAGAGCGTCGGCCGGGTAACCGGCAGCACGTTGCCAGGCGCCGCGGGGGTGGCCCACGCATGACGCGAGGCTGAGGCGTTCCGCACCGTACCACCAGCCTCGCCAGCCCCATCCGCCCCAACCCGGACTCGCTCAGATATTCGATTTCCATGATCTGGGTGGATTTCGACCAAATATATATAAATCTTAAATATCTTTTTTTTACATTTATTAGTTTATAATTATAGATTGTATTTTTTTTTTTCTTTTTATACTTAAGAATACCTCCGATTACACCCCTGACCATATCATTCTATTATACGAGCAATCCATCCGCCTCACAGCGACAATAAAGTACACCCCCTTAGTCCCTGTATAATTAAACTTAATCTAGTATAACACCCCCGAAGATCCACCTTTACCCGCCCCTAAAGATAACCTTTCCCCTATTCATCCCTCAAACAAACCAACCATGAGAACACCCTTCCTCACAGCCCTAAATTTCCCCCTAACTTTCCTCTCCTCCCTCCATTCCCCTCTGAGCCCACCCTAAACTAATTACCTCCAACTGACACCACTCAGCTAAAACCCAGACTTAGACTAAGACATGACCAACTATAATACTAAATAACTCTCTTTTCGACGAGCATGCCTTCTGACATAGCGAAATGCCTCGCGCTTTCCAAGAACCCTAAGCGTATCGATAAGCTCCTCGACACCCTCTTACTTACCTTCCTATCAAGACCCCATATTCATACAAAGAGAACAAGATAATAGAGAGCAAAACTATCGACTTGAGCGACGATCTAGATTACCACCATCTATAATAAATGCAAAAAGATATGAAAAAGCTATTTGACCGCGTTAAAATTAATAAGATTTGATTGCTGTAAAAGATATAGCAACAGAGAGAGCGCATTCGATGCTGAACAACCGTTTTAGAAGTCCATAGAAAAGTTATTAGGCTACGTTGAGAATTTCTACTACATCAGGAGCATTGACGCTCAACATTACTCATATATCGACAGAAACTTCATGCGTGTGCCGATCATAAATGAGTATGCTGAACGATATAAACTACCAACATTCTCGAACAACGTAGAAAGAAAAAAATATTACTAAGAAGAAGAGAAAATAGAGCAACTAGAGAAAAAAGAAGATCATTGAACTATATTTAAATATATAGATTAGAAAAAAAAGACTAATGACAATGAGAGAGAAGATAGATGAAAGACAAAACACAGAATAATCCTATCTAGAAGATGTATATGATAACTATGCAACTGAGCTATTTTCTGATATAAATACTACTCATAATAAGATCACTGCTAGACACAACGACTATATACAAAAAATTTAAAAAAAAAAAATAATTCAAACACCGACTATAACTAAGCTTTAATAAATCTACCGATTATTTCCGAACTGAAAACCAAAAATCTAATAATAAAACCAAAAAAACTAACATTTTTTCTATATAATTTTCAACCCCCCAAAAAACGACAAACGAAAAAATCTAAAAAACTACCACAAAAAAAAAAAAAAAAAATATAACGCGCCACATAAACAAAAATAATAGAACCAGAGATAAAAAAAATAAAAAGAGAAAAAAGAAAATAGAAGAAATAAATAAATAGAAAAAATATTCTATAAAAAAAAGAAAAAGATAAAAAAGAAAGAAAATCTATTAGACAAATCTTTAATAAAAAAGATAAAATTTTAAAAAAAGAAAAAAAAAAGAAAAAAAAAAATCTACTAATAAAAAAAAAAAATATTTAAAAAAAAAGAGAAAAAAAGATATATAAAATATATTTCTTAAAAAAAGAAAAAAGAAAAGATAAATGATACTAAATGAGATAAAGAAAAAAATAAAGAAATAAAGATATACTTTATTAAATACGAACGATAAATTAAAACTAAACCAACTACTAAAATACAAATCAAAAACTCTCTAACTCTCCTTATTCACTCTCCCCATATACTATAAACTCATTAAATAAAAAACTACCTCAAAATAAAAAAAAGAAAAGAGAGAGTATTTTGAAAAAGAGATAAGAGATATACTCTACTATCCTACCCTAACCAAAAAAAACTACTAAACCCTTCCTCACCTCCACCCTCAACACCCACATAAAACTCACCTCAAAACAACCAAACCTTTCCACTCAATCAAACACCCCTAACTCAAACTCAAACTCCACCCACAATAACCCCCCCCTAAAAAAAAACATCAAATAAAGAAAATTACCACGAATCTACTACCTCCATATAATAATACTCTACGAGAGACACAAGACAACACAAACTATACCTACTCCTCACATTATACTAAAAAAAACTCTCCCTCCAAACTATTCTAAACCCATAACTAATAAATAAATAAAAACTCTCATCAATAAACCACTAAAATTAAACTCTCCTAACTACATCCCAATTATCTTAAAAAATACCTTAATAAAAAAAATCCTCTTATATACCAACTCTAAAGAATTATATATATCTATTCCAAAAAATTAAAAAAAAAATATAAAAGAAAAAACAAAAAAATAAAAAAAGAAAAAAAAAACTTCAAAAAAAAAAAAAAAAAGAAATAAAAATCCCTAAAAAATAAAAAGAAAAAAAAAAAAAATAAGAAAAATAATAAATAAACAACCAAACCACACAACTTCGAATCTACTAAAACTAACACTCTACCACAAACTATACTTTATAAACTCTCCCCCCTTTACTAAAGACAATACAAAGAGAACCACGATAACTCTCACTTCATCTCTTCTATAAACTCCCCACATAAAATACCAAACATCTCACACTTTACCAAAAACAACAAAACTAATAAACTCCCGAACTTCATAAATCTAACAACAAACATAAAACCATACCACCAATACTCTAATTATCTCCTATCTATTCAAATAAACCAATTACTTAAAAAAAAACATCTACTAAAAAAAAAACAAAAAAAAAAAATAAAAAAAAAAAAAACTTAAAAAAAAAAAAAAAAATAAAAAAAAATCCTAATATAAAAAAAAAAAAATATAGAAAAAAAAAAAAAAATAAACTATTAAAATACTTTATAAAATAAAAAATAACCTTTTCATTCTCTAATACACCTCATACACCCTAATACACCAATACAAACCCATAAAAAAAAAATAAACCTAAAAAAAAACACTAACTAAATAATCAATCATAATCCTTAATACCTCTAAAAAACACCTAAAATACCACTAAAACACAAAATATAAAACGACACCATCACGAACAAAATACCCACCATCCTAAGCCTAAACAAAAACACGAAATAACCCACAACATAACTACCAAAACCCTCCACACTCTACAACCTAAAAACTAATAAAAACAATACTCATAAAAAACTTCTACTTAATCTCACCAACAACGCAGAACTTAAACTATGACAGACCCGGATAAACCGCGTCAAATGACCCCCACTGCACAACACGCCGAGAGCTATCTTATTATGACTACTCCGTGTGATGCGACGGGCTACCAATCAGCGCCGCATAGACTTACAATACGGGCAGCATGCACTCCCGAGCACCGCAACAACAGCCCCGGCAAGCACACCCCGCCGAGACGGCGAGCCGATGCCGGAATCTACGGCTGACCGACCGTGATGTAGCCGGGCTGCTGCTGACCGGGACATGTACGGCGCTCCCTATGACCTGCTGGCATCGTTCCTAGACGTGCCGCCGGCCCGGCTGCGCGGCTCGTGGCCCGGTGGCGCCGCGCCGGGTACGTCGCCACCGCCCGGCTAGGGCCAGGCCCGGCGTGGTGCTCGCTGACCCGCTCCGGGCTGGCCGTCACCGGGCAGCGGTACGCGCCCGCGCGGCCGGCGCTGACGCGGCTGGCGCACATCCGCGCTGTCTTGCATCAGCCTGTCGCTGGAAGCCGGCGACGCCTACCAGGACGGGCGGGCGTGATGGCGCAGCGAACGGCGTATCCGCGCCGCCGCCGGCGGCCACGTCGGCACCGGTCATGTGCCCGACGCCGACGTGTTCTGGCCCGACCTCCCCGCCAGCGGCTACTCCGGGGCAGTGCTGGGCCATCGAAGCCGAGCTGACCCCCAAACCGCTGACCCGCACCGCCGCGATCATGACCGGGCTGCTGGCCCGCACCGCCGACTACCAGCCCGGCGCCGCGCCTGGCCCCGAGACCGCGTTATGACCGGGTTCTATACCTGCCCTCCCCAGCCGCCGCGAACTCGTCGAGCGCGCCGCCGCCAGCTGCCCGCCCCGCAGCGGTCCCGGCTGGTGGTGCGCGATCTGCCCGAGCGGGGCGGTGCTGTAGATGTGGTGGTACCTGCGCGCCCGGCTGATCCTGTGGCTGCTACGCGCCGCCGGCCGCGCGCTGCGCTGGGTAATGCTGGCTGCCATCGCTGATCGTAGCCGCGCCGGTCACCGTAGTAGCCGCTGTGGGGTTCGCCGGGGCGTGGCTGCGCGGCTGGCCACCCGCCCGGCTGCGCCGCGCCGCTGCTGGTCGCTGCCGATGACCGGCGTCTACCTGGCCGGGCGGGCGTTACAGGCCCGCACCTGGCACGCGCTGGCGTTAGCCCCAGTCCACGACTGGCGACATGCCTGGCACCAGGTGCCGCCGGGCGGGTGATGACCGCGTTCGTGCTTGCGCTCCGGTCGCGGTCCCGGCCGGGCTGTTCGCTGCGGCCGGGTTGTGGGCGTGGCGGATCTACGCGATCGAAAACGGCTTGACCGGCAAGACCGCCACTGCTCCGGTCGCATTCGATGCCCGACAGTGGCGCCGCGCCATCGCGCGCCGCCCGGGGCCGGGTCACCGCCCCCGGCGCGTTCCCTCTCGCTGACCGGCGCGGGACTGATAGTGATGGGCGCGACTATCCGCGCGGTCGGTCACCGCTGGCAGCCGGTGACCGCCGTGCCCTACGCCGCGATGAGCCGCCACCAGGTGATCATCGGCTCGTCGGGGTGCGGCAAGACGAACCTGATGATGCGCTCCTGGGCGGGCTGGTACGCCGCCGCCCTGGCCGCCCACCACCAGCACGGCGCGCCACGGCCGCTGCTGATCGTGCTGGACTGCAAGGGCGGCCCCGACTCACGCACCAAAGCCGCCCGCACCCGCACGCCTGCTGCACGGCGCCGGGGCCGGACGGGTCGCGATCTGGCCCGACGAGGCCACCGTGTCGCTGTGGGCCTGCCGCCCGCCGAGCTGGCCGTCACGTTGTTCCAGTTGATCGAGACCGGCGACCGGCGACGCCGCCTACTACGCCGACGTCACCCAGGCCGTGATCACCCTCGCCGTCACCGCGCCCCCCGGCCCCCCGGCCGATGGCGCGGCGTTCCTGGACCGGCTCGAGCCCGGCTGGCTGGAGGCCGCCTACGCCGGGCACGCCTCCCGGCTGGACGCGGTGACCGCCGCGCGCCGCAACCTGGGCGATGTCAGCCTGCGCTACCGCACCCTGCTAATCACGCCTCGGCACCGGCCTGGACGGACCCGGCACCCTGGCCGACGCCGACGTCTGGTATTTCATCCTGGAAGGCACCCGCGAGCAGTCCGTCGCCGAAGCCCAGGCCATGGCCATGACCGAACTGGTCGCACACGCCGCCACCAGACCGCGACGGCGAGCCGCGCGCGATCTTGCTGGCCTGCGACGACTACTCGGCTGTGTCCGGACGGGTGCCGCTGTGGCAGCTTCTACGAACGCGGCCGGTCCCTGGGCGTCGGCGTACAGGTCTCCGCGCAGTCCTGGCAAGGACTGGGCCGCGACGATGACGAGCGGCGCCGCATCTCCGCCACCGCTGATGGCGGGATCTGGCTGATGCGCACCCCCTACCCGCAGCCCATCAGCGAACTAGCCGGAACCAGCAAGAGTCATCGAAACCGCGACCAAGGTCATCGGCGGTGTCTGGGGCGACGAAGGCAGTCTCCAGCATCCAGCACGCCTGGACCGCCGACCCCGGCATCGCCCGCCGCCTCGCCGTCGGCCAGGCCGGCTACATCCACGCCGGCGGATGCACCTGGGTCCAGATCGCCCGGCCCCGCCCCTCCCCGCTGCCCCTGCCCGCCCCGCCGCCCACCACCCGTGATCATCCCCCCAGCCCAGGAACCGGCCAGCCCGCCGCCGTCGCCCCGGCCCCGCCCGATGACCTGCAAGACGTGTTCGGACCCCAGGCCCGCCCATGACCACTCCCGACCCGTTCACCGCACTCGGCCTGCCAGCACGCCCTGACCTGAACGACGAGCAGGTCCGCGCCGCCTGGCGGCGCGATCGCCACCGCCACCCACCCCGACCGACCAGACGGCGGCGACCCCGCCCGCTACACCGCAGCTTCCGCCGCCTACGCCACCTTGCGCACCCGCGTGGGGACGCTCAGAGGCCTACGCCGACCTGCCCGCCCCGACGCTGACCGGCCGCCTTGTCCCGCCCGCCGCCCCACCTGGCACGGACTCGTCCTGGGCCCGTGGCGCGCTGTGGCTGCTGATCCCGGCCCGCATCTGGCACGGCCGGCTTGCGCGTCTGGTGTTGCGCATAGTCGCTGCCGTCGTCGCTGGCCATCCTGGCCATCACCGGGCGCGGGCACCCCGGCCATCGCCGCGCTGCTCACCGGCATCGGCATCTGGCTGCTGCTGACCATGCGCGCGGACCTGGCTCCGCCGCCGGGACGGTGACCGTGACCACGATGCTCACCGGCGATGGTGACCGTAGGCACCCTTCCTCCCGGCCCGCCGGACAGTGTCCTGCCGTCCCCGCGCCCGTCAAGGGCGCTCGCAAGCTAGCGTCACTGCGTGATGGCGCAAGCGCCACCCTTGACAGCCACGGCTACTTTCAGGAAACCGGCGCCTATCAGGGAGGAAGCCAGCACCACCCACGCCCCCCGCGTGGAAACGCACACCGGACCGCAGGAAAACGCCGCAACCTATTCACACCCGCACCCCTCAGCACAACATCACCGCAGGTCACAGCCATACACAGGACAGAATAATTGTCATGAGCCTTACACCAGAAAACGGCCAAGAGAAAAGCGCAAAGAACACGCCAGTAATTCACCTGGTATATTCCGGATAGCACTATTTACACGTATAATATGGATGACAGTAAAACACCGGGCGGGCTGAAAGTCCGGTGGAAAGTCCGGGTCATCACCGGCCCGGCCGCCGCCGCGTATGACGCCCGCCAGAACGCCGCGATCAGGGAGCTACTGCAATGGGCATGCCAGCAACCACACCGCAGATGAACACCGGCCCGGCCGAGCCGGTCCCGGTCGCGTTCATCGGCCGCACCTCCACCCTCACGTTGCAGGACCCGGCCGCATCGCTACGCCGACAGGTCCGCGAGTGCCAGGCCAAGCTGCCACTTGGCTGGTACATCGCTGAGTGGTTCTGGGACATCGAATCCGGTGGCCTGCCCACCGAGTCAGCGCGGCCACGGCAGCGCCCACGAGCAGTTCGCCGACATCGGCATCCCGCGCGACGGAGGGACTGGCCGACCTGCTCGCCGAAGCCGCCATCCCCGGTGCCCCGCTTCGCCGCCGTAATCTGCGAAGACATCGAACGCTCCGGCCGCGACACCTACTACTCCCTGCAACTGGAGAAGCAGCTCACACTGGCCGGGATCCCGCTGTTCGCCACCGACGAGCCGATCGACGTCGCCGGCGCCAACGCCACCACTGTTCTCGTGCGCCGGGTCAAGCAGGGTGTAGCCGAGTGGTTCCGGCTGCAGATCAAGGAGAAGGCATGGCGCGGACTGCGTGAACACTCCCTGGCCGGGTGGAACATCGGCACCCCGCCACACGGGTACGCCGCCGAGCGCGTGCCCCACCCCGTGCCCTACAAAGCCGCTCAGGGACGCACCAAAACCCGCCTCATCCTGGACCCCGACCGCGCACCGGCCGTCGACAGCGATCTTCACCTGGCGGGTGCAGGACCGCCTCGGCGCGCACACCATCGCCCAGCGGCTAGCCGCCGACCCGCACCGCTACCCCCCGCCCCCCAAAGCCGGCGTGTGGACCGAACCCGCCGTCTACTCCATCTTGCGCAACCCCAAATACACCGGCCACATGGTGTTCGGCCGCACCCGCAGCCTGCCCGGCGGCCGCACCGTCGCCGTCCCCGAAGACCAATGGCTATGGTCACCCGAACCCACCCACCCCGCGATCATCACCCGCCAGCTGTGGGACGCCGCCCAGGCCATCGGCACCGAGCACTCCACCAGCCGCGACGGCACCGCCGCCAACACCCACCGCCAGACCCGCCGCACCTACGTGCTGCGCTCCCACGTACGGTGCCGCTCCTGCAAACGCCGCATGTCCGGTATCACCCGCACCGCCCCCGCTACTGGGCCGACGGCCCCGACTACTCCAACACCTACTACACCTGCTCCCACGACCCCGACGACCCCCGCCACACCGCCCCCGAAGGCCACCCCCGCACCATCTCCGTCCGCGAAGACTACCTGCTCTCCGCCATCCACCAGTTCTTCGCCCACCGCGTGTTCGGCCCCGACCGCGCCGCCCTGCTCGCCGCCGACCTCCCCGCCACGGCCGCCGACGACCAGGCTCGCCGCGACCGCCAGGCCGCCGCCCTGAACAAGCGGCTACGCAAGATCGACGCCGCCGAAAACGCACACGCCCGCGAAATCGAAACCCTCGCCCACCACGACCCCACCGACCCCGCCGTCACCGCTCTGCGATCACGCATCCTGGCCCGGTTCACCGAACTTGAAGACGAACGCGCCGACATCAGCACCCAGCTAGCCGACCTGGCCAAAACCGACCTCAGCCCTGGAGACCCCGCCCTGCTCGACGCCCTGCCCATGCTAGGAGACCTGCTCGCCGACGCCCCAGCCCGCCTCCAGCAGCAGCTATACGACGCCTTCGACCTCCAGGCCCTCTACAAGAAGAACATGCACCAGGTCACCATCCACGTGACCATCACCGACTCCACCCCCCGCGCCGTCGCCGCCATCATCAACGACGCCGGCGACTACCCCGGCTACACCACAGCAGATCCCGGCGTATAGGCCTAGTTTTGGATAGAAAAGATACGCGTTGTTTTCCACCCAGATCATGAAAATCGCCGGCTGCAGCTCACCAGATGCGATCCGGTAGACGCCAGGGTGCGTGTACGGCCGTGTACGGCCGTATGCGGCTATAGCAGGCCGTCATGAGTAGGCCGGAAGGATGGGGTTGTGATCGTACGAAAGATCGAGTAGGGCCAGAGAGCGAATCCTGGGAGGCCACATGGAAGATCACGACTTCAGGGTGATCGAGGCGCGTGCGGCGCTGGCCGAGGCGCGCAAGCGCGAGCCCGGCGACTTAACACCCGAGGAGCTGCAGGAAGAGATCACCAGGTTCCGCAAGTACGTCCGCTGGCTGATCGATCTCGCCGATGACGCCGCCGACACGGAGATCCAGGAAGAGGTGAGTCAGGTGACCATCTGGGGCGGCGTCTACGTAGCGCCAGATGACACGCGCAAGCTATGTGACGACTGCCTCGCGGTACTCGATGTTGTCTGGGGCTCCGGTGTTCAGCAGGGCGCGGCATGCCGGGCGTCCGCGTAGCGCGAGGTGAGAACCCGTCCGCAGGTCGGCTGAGGTTCATTCGTTTCTCGCCACGTCGGGTCCGGTGATGCGTGCCAGCAGCGGGAAGGTGGCCGCGATGATGCCGAAGCACACCAGGATCCCGCCCCCGGTGAGGAGGTAGTACTCGGCACCGGGCGCAACCATCGAGCGCCCCTGCTGCAAGGACGCGTACATCGCGGCTGCGCCGAATCCGGTGCCGATCGCGACGGCGGCGACGGCGAGCAACGGGACGGCGCTTTCCAGCGCGACGACATGGCGCAGCGTGGCGAGCCGGGCGCCGGTGAGCCGCAGCAGGCTGAACGGCCGCTTGCGGTCGGCCAGCCCGCCCGCGATGCCCGCGGCGAGCGTGCAGCCGGCGATCGGCAGGCTGACCAGGATCACGGTGTTCGCGAGCTGCTGGTAGGCGTCTTCCTTGGTTTCTGACGATGCGACCAGGTCACCGATGCTGGACGGCGCGTTGATGGTGGGATAAGCGTGGGCGTTTTCGAGGACCGTCCTCGCCTGCTCGATCGCCGACACGGAGCCGTTCGTCGCCACGTTGATCGAGTCGACGCCGAGGCTGTCCAGACCCGCGGCCGGGACCTTCGCGGCCGGCCAGGTGATCCCGCTGGTGTTTTTCAGGCCGAACAGCGAGCCGCTGAACCCCGCTTCCGGGAACGCCGCCGCCGTCGCCCCGGCCGGGCAGCGGCCAAGGGCGGGAACGGCCGCGAGCTGCGCGCACGAGACCATGCCTGCCGGAACCGGCAGCGTCGGGCCGGACGGATTGGTGCCGAGGTTGTGGAAGTTTCCGGGGATAGTCAGCCCACGGACGGCGCGGACCACCATCACGCCCTGGACGCCGTGAATGCCTAGCAACCGCGCGGAAAGCGGCGCCGCGGCTGCGGCCGGTCCCGCGCCGGTCGAGAGCTCGGTGCCCTGGAACGCGCCGCCGGATGACTGGTCTGCAAACTGGTCCGTCACCACGTGTGACTCGGCGACAGTGCCCCACCGGACGACGTTCTTGGCGTCCTGAGTGCTGATGGCGACCACGGCCACGGTGGTGACGAACAGGGCGAGCACGAGACCGCTGACGGCGCGGAACGCAGCCTTCGGGTCGTCGGCGAGGCGACGGGCGGCGATCAGCGTGCCGGGTCGGCTGGTCCACCGGGCCATGCCCCTGGCCATGGCCATGGTGAGCCACGGGCCAGCTACGACCAGGCCGACGATGATGAGCAGGAAGCTGGACACGAACGCGTCGATCTGCCCGGTGATGGAAGCCGGGTGGCCGTGGACGGTCCAGAAGCCCAGTTCGGCGAGGCCAGCCAGCAGCGGCAGCACTCGCCAGGCCCGTGGCGGCTCCGGCGTCGTCCGGCGGGCGACGCCGAGCGGCGAGATGTGCACCCGGTGCAGCGCCAGCCGGGCTGCCACGACGGCGGCGACGGGCACGCCGATCACGACCGCGAGGATGTCCACCGTGCTGAGCGTCAGTTCGGCCGGGAAAAACGGCTCGGCCACGAACGGGATGCTCGCGACCGGGGCGCGCAGCAGGAAGAAGATCCCGAAGCCGGCCGCCACCCCGAGGAGCGCGGCCGCTGTCGATTCCACCGCGGCCAGCAGGGAGACCTGGTCGCGGGTCGCGCCGACGAGGCGCATTGCCGCGAACCGCTGCTCGCGGCGGGCGGCGGACAGCCGTGTCGCAGTGGCGATGAAGATCAGCACTGGGGCCAGCACGGCCAGCGCCACGATGGCCAGGATGAATTCGATGCCGCTCCCCGGGATTTCCCTGATGGGTGGCGTGTAATTCAGGCCGTTGGGGTTCCCCTGGCTCGGGCCCCTGACGTGCACCAGGTACCGGCCCCCCCCGGGCCCGAGAGGCACCGCCGTGGCGATCGAGGTCACCCGCACGCTGTTCGGCGTGGCCGCCAGCTGTGCGGGGGTGCGCCCGATGATGATGACCAGCGAGTCTGGGGAGGGCAGTGCGGCGTCGCCGATCGTGCCGGCCAGGTGGCCGGGGTAGCGGCTGGCCAGCTCGTCGGCTGGCGTGCTGTGCAGCAGCGCGGCAAGTGCGGGGGAGGCGTAGTACTGGCCCGGCGCCGGGTCATGAGAGATGCCCGGCGGCACCGGGGACGAGGCGCCGGTGGCGGCGACGTCGAAGCGGCTGATCTGCTGGCCGTTGAAGAGGTCACCGCTGGGGTGCCACCACAGCGGGGCGACGCCCGTCGCCGGGCCTGCGGGCACAGCCGACGTGCCGGTCCAGAACCATGCGTGGCGGTTGTTCCAGGTGCTGACCGCGCTGGTCGCGGCGACGGCGGTCAGCAGCAGGCCAACACCGAGGCCGACCGCGACGGCCAGGACGACCAGCCGCGTGATCGCTTCGCGGCCGCCGCTGAGCACCAGCCGCAGCCCGAGGCCGATCACGGCCTGGCTCCGGTGAGTGTGCCGACGACGCCGTCGCGGACGATGACCTCGCGGTCGGCGTAGGCGGCGACCCGCGCGTCGTGGGTGACCAGGATGACGGTGGTGCCATGCTCCCGGGCGGCGGCCGTGAGCAGGTCCATGACCAGCTCGCCGGACACCGAGTCCAGCGATCCGGTTGGCTCGTCGGCGAACAGCACCTCGGGGCGGGCGACCATGCCGCGGGCCAGCGCGACGCGCTGGGCCTGGCCGCCGGACAGTTCCCCGGAACGGCGGCGCTGCAGCCCGTCCAGGCCGAGGGTAGCGAACCAGTCCCGGGCCGCGGTTATCGCCGGGCCGCGGCGGGTGCCGGACAGCAGCAGTGGCAGCGCGACGTTTTCTTCGGCGGTCAGCTCGGGGACCAGCTGACCGTACTGGAACACGAACCCGAACCGGTTGCGGCGCAGTTCGCTGCGGTGCTCGTCGCTCAGGGTGTCCAGCCGCTGCGCGCCGAACCAGACTTCGCCCCGATCGGGGGTCAGGATGCCGGCCATGCAGTGCAGCAAGGTGGACTTGCCCGATCCGCTCGGGCCCATGACCGCGACGATCTCACCCTGCCCGACACCCAGCGAGGCGCCGCGCAGCGCCGGTGTGCTGCCGAACGACAGGACCAGGTCTCGTGCCTCGATGAGCCTCGTCGATCCGGGGGAGTTCGCGGTCACTGCTGCACCGCCTTTGAGAGCGTGTCCAGCCGGGCCGCGGTGTGGTCGATCCATCGGAGGTCAGCCTCCAGGCGGTAGATGGAGTGGTCGGCGAGCAGCACGGTCAGGGGCTCGCCGCCGCGTTTGAGGTCGGTGAGCTCGCGCATCCGCTGCAGATGTGCGCCGCGCTGGGCGTCCAGGTAGCTGGCGGCGGGCCGGCCGAGCATCAGGGCGAGGACCACCTTGGCGAACAGTTCGCTTTGCAGGTCCGGCTCGGGCGGAGCGGGCTCGGCCAGCCACTGTTCCACATCGGCCATCCCGACGTCGGTGATCACGTAGCGGCGCCGTTCGGGCCCGGCGCCCTGCTCGATGGGTCCAGGGGCTGCTTTACCGTCCCGGGCCAGCCGGGACAAGGTCGCGTACACCTGGCTGTAGCGCAGCGGCTTGCCCTGGCCGAAGTAGGTGTCGTAATCACGCTTGAGGTCGTAGCCGTGGCTTGGGCCCCGTTCGAGCAGGCCGAGCAGTGTCTGTGGGACGCTCATAACCGGGAGAATACTCCGAGAGTATTCTCCCGGGAAGTAGTTCGGCGAAATTTCCGGGACCAAGCCTGGGCAGAGGAGATCGAGGTCCCGGTCGGCATCGGCGCGGAGCACGGAGTGCCGGCCGCTCGGGTGGCCATGGCCCGCACCCTCGGCAAGCCCGCGGCGACCTTGCCGATCGCCGGGGGGCGCAGAGACCCCGCGCAGCGAGCATAATTGGGCGCGTTCTCCGATTATTACTGCCTGCGCAAAGAAGCGAGCGTCTTCCTATGTCCAGCCAGCATGAGGCCGCAGCTGTCGACTCCGCCTCCGGGCCTTCTCATCACTCGGGACCCGGCTATGTGACGAACCGGGACACCTCGGACTTCGAACTGAGTGATCAGCTGAGGGAAGCTGCAACACGGTGGCTCAATTTGGTGCCAGCCGAACACCGACATTACTCGCCGGCAGCCGCCGAAAGGGTTCTGGAGTCGCTGGAAGAGCACGCCCGCAGCTGCCGTGAGCACCCATTCCGGGCTCTATTCGTGGCCCATCGCCACTTGCAAGATTCGTCGCCCGCAGTGCGGATGGCTGCGCTCGTCCTTGCCTCCGAGGCCCTTTGGTGGCTGGGGCATTTCCAGGATGCCGAGATCGCCGCGCA
This sequence comes from uncultured Actinomycetota bacterium, assembly GCA_963833885.1. Classification (GTDB taxonomy): domain Bacteria; phylum Actinomycetota; class Actinomycetes; order Streptosporangiales; family Streptosporangiaceae; genus JASHPR01. The sequence continues at coordinate 106,596 of CAWHZU010000005.1, forward strand.
AGCGGCAGTCGACGCCGATCCAGAGTCTGACCAGGCACGCTGGCGGGCCGCCGTCGCACTGTACCGGCTGGGCAGATTCGACCGCGTCGTGCAGCAACTCGACGTCCTCCTTCAGTCGGCCAAGCGGTTCGCCCCCGGGTGGGCGCTGCGTGGCCAGGCCAAGGTATGGCTGGCACCGCGCGATCCTGCCGCAGGGCGGGCCGATTTCGCGTCCGCCGCGGCGCTGGAATCCGACAAGTGGGTCGTGCCGCAGCGGATCGGGAACGCCGCTTTCCGCGCAGCGGTCGATGCAGAGACTGCGAGATTTGACTCCGAAACGGGAGGCTCATCCGGTGACCCTGATGTAGGCATTGAGTTGCTGCCAGCCGAATCCGTCGCAGCAGGCAAGGACCCCGACATCCGGTGGGAGGTGGCCAACAGCTTGGGCGGAGGCGTGTCCGCCAGCCCGTTTTCTCCATTGGGTGGAGAATTCGCTGTGGGGGCGCGCACGCAGGTCAGCTTCGGGACCCGGTTCGTTATCTATCAGCGGAACATCGAGAACCTCTGCAAGGACAAGGCGACTCTCAGCGCCGAGATTCGTAAGTCGGTGGCCGAGCTATACAAGGTGGCGCTGCACGCCGATCAGGCCATTTCATACAAGGGTGCGCCCGAATACCATGCCGAGGCTGAGGACCTGCCAGGGGACGGGAGCGGCTAAATCTAACGGGACTGGTCGCCCAGCAACTGCCAGGCCAGTTGACCGAGCCGCCGCACCTGGCTCGCGTGCTGGTCGAGGAAGCCCGGCTGCGCCGCCAGCTGCAACCGCTGCCACACCCCGACGATGGAACGGGCGCACGTGACGAAGACCCCCGACCAGTGCCGGGCGAGGGCTTGGAGCGTGCTCGTGGACGCGCCGCGGCTGCCAGCACCGTCAAGGAAGCCCGCCACCCAGTCCATGAAGTCGGCGAAGGACTTGATGGGCCCGGATGCGCTGCCGTACGGATCGTTGGGAAAGCCATACCGAGCCGCGCACGCTGCCAGCGCTGGAATGGCGGCCTGAACCTTGCTGGACGCCTGGATCCGGAAGATGACCTTCCACCAGGAGCTGTTCAGCGTCTGGCCGGCCGCCAGGAGCTGCTGGTAAGGCACCGCGGCCGTCGCATGGCAGGTGTTGTACACGTTCTGCTCTGCCTTGGGGTAGGACGCACTCGTGACGTCGGCCGGCCCCACGAACTCATGTGTCCGGGCGATGCGCGGCAGGTCCGGCATCTGAGTGTTGTCGGCGAACATAGCCAGGTTGAACGGCGCCGGCCGATCGCTGATGTGATAGCCCGATGCCGCCATGCACTTCGCGGTGGCGTGAAGCTCCTGAGCCTGCACCATCCACTCGAGCTTCGCGCCGAGGTCGAATTGCGGGCCGGTCGCAGGCACGAACGCGGCGACGACCAGGGCATCGAGCGCCTGTCGTTGCTTTTGCAGCGATTTCATGGCGGCCGCATTCGCTCTCTGTTTGGCCAAGCTGGCGCCGGCGGCCGTACTCGTCGGCTGGTGCAGCACCGCGGCGCCCGCGATCACGAGCGCGACGGCTGCGGCCGCGGCGATCGGGGCGAGCCAGATCCGGGCGCGGCAGGCGCGGGTCATGGCTGCTCGGATGCCTGCCCTGCGGTAGCCACCAGTCGGATCCGGAAGGCGCAGTGGCGGCAGGTCACCGTCAGGCGGGAAAATGCCCATGGCATCGCGGGCCGCTGCGCGCAGGCGCTCATCGGCGCTGTTCATGGATGTTCCTTCAGTCGTCGGGCCATCGCAGCAATCGCGCGAGACGTCGTTGATTTGACGGTGCCCTGGCTGATGCCCATCGCGGTGGCGATGTCCGGCTCAGCCAGGTCCATGAAGTAGCGCAGGATCAGCACTTCGCGCTGGCGGTCGGGCAGCCGCCGAAGCGCTGCGAGCACGTCCCGGTGCTCCTCTCCGAGGATCGCCGCCTGCTCCGGGGATTCCGCGCCGAGCGGGCGATGATTGTGATCTGCCCGGCGCTCCAGCCGGGCCTGGCGACGCAGCTCCGACCGGCACCGGTTCATCACGGCGGAGCGAACGTACGGCAGCGCCTTGCGCGGATCGGACAGCTGGTGCCACTTGCGGAACAAGCCGCAGAAGGCATCCTGCACGGCATCCTCGGCGGCGGCCCGGCTTCCCAGCATGACCGCCGCGATCCGGATCAGGTCCATTCCGTGAAGCCGGTAAAGCAGGGTGACCTGTTCTGCCGCAGACGGCTGGCCCATTCCCGCGCCAGGGCTTCCAGCGGTCCAGCCTGCGCGCGGCAGGCCTGGTTCGGCGTGGTGCATCTCGGTGATTCCCACGTACTGGAGACGCCTGTGGCGACGTCTAGTTGCTCGCCCCAGACGCGTTGCCCTGGTGCGCGAACCGGGCACTGTTCCAGGGCGCCACTTCAGGAGGCGGTCGGCCGGCGGAGATCCAGCGGGTGATCATCTGGGCCGTGATCGGCGCCATGAGGATGCCGGTGCGGAAATGCCCGGAGGTCAGCCAGGCATTGTCGAGCCCAGCGAGCTGGTCGATGACCGGGCAGCCGTCAGGGTGCCGGGGCCGGAAACAGCACCACTGATAGGCGGCGCGCAACCCGGTCAGGTCCGGGAGCTGCGCGTACAGGTCCGCCAGGATGGAGTCGATGACGTCCTGGCGCACGCCGGGACTATTGTCACCGGTGTCCAGCGTGCCGCCGGCCAGCAGCCGGCCGTCCTCGAGCTGGGTGGCGACCAAGGCCACCGTGCCGGGGAGCCGGACCGGAGATGGCTCGGTTACCAGCATGTGCCCCTTGACCAGGCTGGCGGGAAGACCGGTGGCCAGTCCCTGCAGGAGCGGTGGCATCCCGGTGGCGAATACCACTGCACCGGGATGGATATCCCCGGAGGTGGTGGAGACCGTCACCATGCGGCTGCCCTTGACCGTGACCGAGGTGGCCGCGGTGCCGGTCGCGATGGACGGAACGATCGCCGCCAGGCGGGCCAGCGCGCGAAGCGGGTTGACCCTGGCCTGACGCCGGATCAGGAACCCGGCCGCCGGGCGGGCCAGCCCAGGGACGAGGCTCGCGACCTGGCCCGCGTCGAGCTGCTCGGCGGCGGGAGGTTGGCGAGGACTGATACCTCCGGGATCGGGTGGCGGCCCGATCCAGTTCAGCTCGGTCAGCCCTACCGTGCCCGGTACGGTCTGCTCCAGCTGCCTCCACAGCTCCAGGCTCGACCGTGCCATCGCCACGAAGCGTTCAGGGTCGCTCCAGGTATGGACCTCCGGCACGAGCAGGCCCGCGGCGCCGCCGGTGGCACCGGATCCCAGCGTGCCTGCCTCGATCAGCAGTACCGAGCCCGCGCCGGCCAGGTGACAGGCGGCAGCAGTGGCGACCCCGACGATTCCGCCGCCGATCACCAGCACATCCGGGCGCGGCTGCTCGATGACCCCGGCCCCGCGCACGAGCTCGGTGGACTCCTCAGCAGTGAGCTGGTCACGCCAGATAGCCGTTCCTGCGGGCATGACCCGATTATGTCCGCAGCCGTGGCTCCGCCGTAGCAGCTGGGCAGGCGGATACTGGCCGGCAGGCGCATACTGGTAGTGATGAAACCAGCCCGCGCCGCGACCCGGCGCTACTTGCCGACCAGCCCGTTCGGCCCTCCGGCGGCCGCTCCGCCTGTTGAGCAGTTCGCTGTGCTGGACCAGGTCACCCACGATAAGTACGGCCTCGGCCGGGTCATTGACGTCGAGGCTGACGCCACCCTGGTCGTGGACTTCGGTTCGTGCCGTGTGCGGATCATGTCGCCGTACGCCAAGCTGACCAAACTCTGATCCTGCCAGCGGTACCCGGCGAACGGCGCCGCAGCAGCGGTCAGGGATGGACCGGGCCGCTCGGTCCGCGGTCGAGGCGAATCGACTGCATGATCGCGAACGTCGTGGTCCAGGTGAAGATCTCGATGTCGGCACCGCCCAGCACGCCGGTGTATTTCGCGATGACGGGAGCGGCCGCGTGCTCAGTGACGGCGTCGAGGTGGGCCCTGACCGCGGCCCACACGTTCTCTCCGTAGTGCTTGAAGATCGGTCCGGGGTTGACCGAGGCCAGCGCCTCGCGTGAGCTGGCTTCGATGTCGGCGATGTACTGCTGGTGCATCGCGACGTCCTCGCGGGTTGCCACCCGGCCCAGGTGCCCGCTGATGAGGTGCGTCCACGGGTAGTCCAGCGCGATGGCCGGGGCGCCGGTGTACCCGATGACGTCGTCGCTGAGGTTGAGGTTGTAGATGGGTATCCAGCCCGCGTTGACCACGTCGATGAACATCAGGGTGTCGTGGTCGGGGAAGTGGATGTAGATGTTGTCCGGCGAGTGGTTGGGCCCGTGCCAGGCCAGTTCGACCCGCTCGCCGCCGACTTCCAGGGTGTAGCTGTCGGAGAAGGTAACGTCCGGGACGGGGCGGGCGGGGTCATCGTCGCGCAGCAGCAGCCGCCGGGTTTCCTCGTGGCCAATGCGGACGATGTCCCCGCCGAATAGCGAGGACGCTCCCTGGTGGTCTGCGTGGTGGTGCGAGTAGACCATATGGGTGACCCGGTTGGTCAGGCCGCTGGCAGCGGTGACCTCGTCCACGGCACGCCGGATGTTGTGGCCGATGTTCGGAGGCGCGTCGAAAATCACGACGCCGTCGGGGGTGGTCAGAAACGCCGACATGTAGACGTTGTCGGTGACCGCGTAGAGGTTCCGCTCGACCTGCCAGACGTGGTACCCGTGTTCGTTCAGGGGCGCCCCCTTCGCGATCGCCGGGACGGGAACGTACTCGGGCAGGTCTGGGGCGCCGGCAGCGCCCGTGGCTGGTGATGTCACTGTTTCTCCCTGGATTCTCGGGGCACGTCCCGGCCGGCCGTGCAGGTCCGCAAGCTCGTAACCACGCCAAGGATCACCGCCGGGGGAGTGAAGGTCATCACTGGATTTCGGTGATTCGCCCTGCTGGCATCTGGCGGACCTCAAGCAGGACCAGGCCGAGGGTCTCCATTTCAGCGAGCACGCCGTACAGGGCTGACTGGTCCAGCCAGCCGGTGAGCACCGTATGCGTGCCCTTCTGCTGTGGCGTCATCCCCGGAAACGCGGACAGCGCTATGGCGCCGAGATGCCCGTCGACCCGGATCACATACAGGGCAGGTGCCCAGTCCATGACCACATGGTCGCGGGCGGGCAGGTGAAACCGCATCACGCAGATCCGGTGAGCGCGGGCGGGTCTGATGCCGGGCTGGGCTGAATCACCGTGATCCAGTGAATACCGGTCACCGGCCTGGCGGCGAGCCTGGGTGCGTCGCGGCAGCCCACCGGGGCGCCAGGTGTGCCGAGGGTTCTGGCGGCTGCTGTGACCGGCGTCCGCACGCAGGTGAGCGCTGGCTGGTCGATCGTACGGCTAAGGAGTAGTTACATGGCTTTGGACAACGAGCAGATCGTCCGTGAGGCGTACAAGGTCGCCGAGGAGATGGACATCGCGGGATGGGTCGCGGCTTTCACTGAGGACGGCACGTTCACCGATGAGTCCATCGGCGTCACCTGGAAAGGCCCGTCCGAACTCCCGCAGCAGGTCGAGAACTACCACCGGGCCTTCCCGGACATGCACCGCGAGCTGCGCCGGTTCTATGTCAGCGGCAATATCGTGGTGGTCCAGCTGGCTCTGCAGGGAACGCATCTCGGCCCGCTGCACCTGCCCGCCGGGACGCTGCCGCCGACCGGTAAGCGAATGGACGCACCGTGCTGCGACGTCTTCGAGCTGGTCGACGGCAAGATCAAGCGGTTCGACTGCTACCCCGAAGGCACGATCATCCTCACCCAGCTCGGCGTGCTCGGCAACCTCGGCGCCGCGCTCGAGCACTGACCGGCATGCCTCTGGCGCGGCGTCGCGGGACTATGTGGTCACGCGGGCTGCGCTGGCGAGGTGCGCTGTCAGGAGCTGCCCGGCCCGGTCCAGTGCGCCGGCCGCTTCGTCGAGGACTGAGTAGAAATTCTGGAAGACGTGCGGCACCTTGGGGGTCAGGTCCAGGGTAACCGCGACGTCGGCAGCGGCGGCCTTCTGCGCTAGGCGGACGGCGTCGTCGAGGAGGACCTCGTGCGTCCCGGCCTGGATGATCAGGGGCGGCAAGCCCGACAGGTCAGCGAATACCGGGCTGATCAGGCTTAGGGCGGGGTCCTGCCCGGCCGTGTAGTCGGCGACCCGGGGCTCGAGCAGTTCGCGGCTGAGCACGGGGTCGACGTCGCTCTTGGTGTCCATCGTGGCCCCGGCCAGGGTGAGGTCGGCGTACGGCGACATGAGGAAGGCCGCGGCTGGCAGGGGCAGCCCGTGATCACGGGCGTTGACCATGGTGGCCACGGCGAGGCCGCCGCCGGCGGAGTCTCCCGCGAAGGCGATGCCTGACGGCGCGGCGCCCTCTCGCAGGAGGGCGTCATAGGCGGCGAGAGCGTCATCGACGGCGGCCGGGTACGGATGCTCGGGAGCGAGCCGGTAATCGAGGGAGATGACCCTGGCCTGTGCCCGCCGGCCGATCTGCGAGGCCAGGTCAGCGGATTGGAAGGCGTCCCCAAGGACGTACACGCCGCCATGGAAGTACAAGACGACATGGTCGGGTTCGACCCCGTCAATGGCGATATCGGCAGCCGGGACGCCGCCCAGCTCGGCCGGGGTCAACGTCACGTCTGCGGGCGCTGGCCGCGCCGATGCCCGCTCCTGCAGCAGCCGCCGCTGCTCACTGACGCTGCTGTCGACGGGGATGGGTGACCGCCGCAGGGCTGCTTCGAGGTTCTCCCGCTGTCCGGTACTCAACGGAGGATCTCCCTTCGGTCGTAGCTGTCACGAAGCGCACTGAGCGGTCCGCCAGGCCAGCCCCGGTATCGCCTGCTGGGCAAGGGCCTCCACCAGCTTTGCCGCCTGCGGGGGTGAGCAGGCGTCACTGGATCACCGTGATTCGCGCGGCATGAGCACACCGATCCGCCCCGCCGCGGCAGGTGGTGTGGGCGCCGCCGTGTTGGGGCGTTCAGGTGCGGCCGACGGACAGCAGCCGCAGTTCGCGGCCTCGCTCCACCGCCGCGGTCCGGTCGGCGGCGCCGAGCTTGGCATAGATATGGCGGATGTGGGTGTCAACGGTGTTCGGCGAGACCGACAGCTCGCTCGCGATCTCGCGGCGGGTGAGATTCGTCGGCAGGTAGCGCAGCACGCGCAGCTCAGTTCTGCTGAGTTCCTCGACCGGCATTGTGGCCGACTGGTTCAGTCCGCCCCGTTCAGGGCTTCGGATGGCGTCGAGGATGTCGGCGATCAGGGCCGCGTGCGATGTGCCGTGCCGCGGCATGGTTTCGAGGAGCTGCCATGCGCCGGTCATCGCGAATGGCAGGATCAGCCGGCCCGGCTCGGCGAGGTTCAGCGCCTGCTCGGCGGCCTCTTGGGAGGCGCGCTCGTCACCCAGGTCGCGGCAGGCAAACGCGTCCAGCAGGTGCGCCTCGACCTGGGTGAGGTACGAGAGAACCGGGGCGCCGCCGTCCAGGACGACGCGGAGTTCGCGGCGGGCGGCGGCGGGGTCCTGCTCGGCCAGCATGATCACAGCTGCCGCGTTGCGGATCTCGCCGGCGCTGGCCTGCCGGCCGTCGAGGGCAGCCAGAGAGGCCCTCGCCTGGCCGGTCATCCCGAGCCGGGCCTGGGTGGCGATCGTCCACGCGGTGACGCGGGTAGTCAGCCCGTGCTCGCCGACCATGAGCGCCTGCATCTGCCGGGCGGCGGCGAATTCCTCCAGCGCCCGGTGGCGGTGGCCGCGCGCCGCCTGCAGCATTGCGGAGGTCAGGCACACCAGCAGCCGGATGCCTGGCTCGCCTTCGGCCTGTGTGGCGCGCCTGGCGCGGTTGAGCCAGTGCTCGGCGATGTCGAACTGGCCGGTCCAGATCAGCGCGTTGGCGAGCGCCGCCAGCGCTGGGGCGATCACCGCCTCGGCGTCCCAGCCGTGCCGCGCCGCCATCATTATGGCTTCCTCGCAGCGCTGCCGGGCCATGGCGAAGGAGCGGCTCGTGGAGGCGAACCCCAGGTGGGCCAGGCAGGCCACCTCGAGGTAGGGCCGTCCGATGCGGCTGGCGAGGGCGGCGCCCTCTACGAGGTGCCGTTCGCTGTCGGCGAGCCGCAGCGACCATGCCTCGATGACGCCCAGGTTCAGGAGCGCGATGGCTTTCAGGTCGCTGCTGAGCGCAGCGTCGGCGCTTGTCTGGCCGTCGCCCAGGCACAGAAGAGCCCCTGCCTGCTCGACGATGCTGTCGAAGTGCCCGCGTAGCCGCGCTGACAGCAGGTCCACGGAGGCGATGGCCATCTCCAGCCGGCGTCGGCGCGCCGGCGAGGTGGTTGCTGCGTACGCCCTGACCTCGCGCAGATGCGTATCGGTCTGGTCGAGGCGAAGCTGATATTGGTCAGCGATGGCCTGGACCAGGGTCAGGTCGGCGGAGTCGGCACTGGTCCGGGCCGGGAATGCGCGCAGCAGCGCCGCCACGGTGCCCGCTTGTCCGTCAAGGGTGAGGCTGAGGGCATGGTCGGTGAGCATGCGGGCCGCCTCGTCCCAGTCGCCAGCCGCCTGCAGGTGGCCGATCGCGTCGGCGGCCTGGCCCGCGCGGCGAGCCGGCGCGCGGCGAGGGTGCCCCCTGGGATGAGTGGGCATCGTGCTGCGCAGATCACCGAAGCCGCTCGCCGAACATGCGGTGGTAGCGGAACCAGGTACGGCCGGGGTCGAGGGACACGACGAACGCGTTGGCGTCCTCAAGGTCCAGCAGGATCCGCTCCGAGCCCGTGGCTCCGGTAAGCAGGTCGGCGAGCTCGCCGTTGACCCGGTCCAGCACGGAGGTGCGCAGCAGCAGGCCCTGGACTTCCGGCGGCTGCCGCTCCAGCATCTCGGCCATCAGGTACTCGGCGACCGTGCGGTCGCTGCCGGAGAACTCGGCGACGAACCGTTCGGGGTCGGGGTGCCCGGCGAGCGATAGCACGGCGAGGCGCAGCCCGGCCGCCCAGCCCTCGGTCCGCTGATGCAGCATCGCGGCCATGTGCTCGGGCAACGCGATTCCGGTGGCGGCGAGGAGCTGACGGGTCTCGCGGGAGGTGAAGCGCAGTTGCGCGGCACGGATCTCGGCCAGGTCACCGGCCAGCCGCAGCTTGTGCAGGCGCAGCGGCAGGTCGCGGCGGGTGGCCACGACCGCCCGGACTCCCGGAGGCAGGCGCGTCAGTAGCTCTGTGAGCTGCCCGGCGGCCTCGGGTGAACTGAGCTCGTGCAGGTCATCGATGACCAGGACGAAGCGATCGCCGGACTCCTCGAGTTCGGACAGTACCTTGTCCACCATGGCCCACCGCCCACCCTGGCGCCAGCGCAGCTGCGCCCGCCTCGCCGCTGCCGCGGCCCGGACCCGCGCCCAGCATGGTGACCAGAAGAGCTGCATGTCGTGCTGGCCCGGCCGTACGGTCATGAACGCGATACGGCCGGCCTGACGGGGCCGGTTCGCCCACGCGCGCAAGAGCGACGTCTTCCCGGTGCCGGCAGGCGCCGAGATGATCGTGACCCGCTTCCGAGCCGCCCGGTCCAAGGCGGCCACCAGGCTATGACGGCGGATCAGCCCAGGCTCTGCCCCGCCCGGCGAGCGGCCTGAGCCCGCCGCGGCGGGAAGGTCGGTCATCGCGCCCTCTCCTCATAGGCAGTCCGGCTGATCGAGCCGCAGTCGGGAGAATTCAGCCACAGACTACCGGCCTGCGGTTCATCACCCAGGTCACTGGCGCTCGAGCACGGCTGCAGAAGCGCAAGCTGACCTGGATCTTCGTCAAGTCACCAGAGTTTGTGATGCCGGCTCACCAAGCTGGGCAGGCTATGTCCCTCCACCACCGTCAGATTCAGGATGCCCAGGGTGCAGTCGGCATTCCAGCCAGTCTTCCAGCACGCGGCCGGCCCGCTGCGCCACGGCAGTGTCGGCCAGCATGCTGTCGAAGGCGTGCGGGGCGCCGGCGAAGACGTGCAGGTCGGTCGGGACGCCGGCAGTGATGAGCCGCTGTGCGTAGTCGATGTCCTCGTCCAGCAGGCCATCGAGATTCCCGACGGTGATGAACGCCGGGGGCAGCCCGGCCAGGTCCGTCGCGCGCGCCGGAACCGCGTAGCCCGGTACCTCGTCTCCGGGGCGCAGCGCGCTGAGGTAGCTGCGCCACCCGAACTGGTTCGCTGAGGGCCCCCACAGCGGCGCGCCGGCCCGTCCCGACCGTGTGGCTAGGCGGTCGTCGAGCATCGGGTAGCTCAGCACCTGGAAAGCCACGGGGATCTCCGCGCGGTCCCGGGCGAGCAGGGCCAGCCCAGCGGCCAGCCCGCCGCCGGCGCTCCCGCCGATGATCCCGATCCGGCCGGGGTCGATACCGAGGCCGCTTGCGTTCTCGTAGGCCCAGCGCAGCGCGGCGTAGCAGTCTTCCAGGGGCCCGGGGAACGGCGTCTCGGGGGCAAGGCGGTAGCCGACCGACACCCCGATGCAGCGCAGCGCGGGTGACCACCGGTCGAAGCGGGCGTCGTCCCCCAGATGCGAGCCGATTACATAGCCCCCGCCGTGGATCGAGATCAGGCAGGGCCGCGGCTCGGTTATCCCGCGCTCCCGGTGCAGACGCACGGCAACGTCCGGGTCTCCGGGTCTGCCCGGTGCGCGAAGGTCCGCGTGTTCGACGCCGCCTGACGGGGTGCCGGGATCACGCAGCTGCCGGCGCCGCATCTGCGCCAGGTTCTGCTCGCCGAGAGTGAACTCGCCGATCTCCGCAAGCCGTCTCTTGACGTCGGACGGAGCTGACGCGAGGAGCGCAGCGAGGTAGTCGGCCCTGCCACGCTCCTCGGGTGCGGGTGCGGGTGGCGCAAGCTCGGATGATTCCCGGAGCATGAGACCTCCTGACTATTTAGTGTTAATATTAACACTAATACTAGTTGGCGCCAGGACAAGCCGGAGCACGCTTGAACCAGCCACGACCACCCTCATCAGCCCCACGGCACCCCGACGCCGGCGAGTCCAGCTCCGGCGAATCTGCGGCAGATCCGCCGGCAGGGTCCGGCCTCGCCGGCTCGGTATGGGAACTCATGTCAGGCTTCGTCCGGAGCCACGACCCTTCCGATGAGCTGCGGCAGACACTGGGGCTCGGGCGCGGCACAGGCAGAGTCAAGGCGCTTATCAGCCTGGCCGCCGGGCCGCTCAGCCTCGCCCAAGTCGCGCAGGCCATCGGCGCCGACCCGTCCTATACGACGATCATCGTGAACGAGCTGCAGGCTCTAGGGCTGCTCTCGCGCACGCCCGATGCCCACGACCGCAGGAAAAAGGCGGTGAAGCTGACCGCTGACGGGCGCAAGGCCGTCCGGAAAGCGCAGGCCATCATCGCCCGCCCCCCGTCCCCGCTTCGCGACCTGCCCCCAGCCGACCTCCTCCGGCTGGAGGAGATCCTTGGTCAGCTCAGCACGCGAGGCCCGGTCTAAGGCTTCTCGCGGACAACCTGGTGGGGTTGCAGCGACTGTGCGTTCAGCCCGAGCCGGGCCACAAAGGCCTCGAAGCTGGCGCGCTGGTCAGCTGTCGCCCGTTGCGCCGCATGGAGCCGTCCTGGGTCGGCCAGGGTGGGCCGCGCCAGGTTGACGGCCCCGCCCAGCTTCGGGTCGGGCTGCGCCTGCAGGCCGTCGGCCCGGGCCAGCCGCCGGTTGACCTCGTCCTGGGATGGTCCCAGTGCCGGCATGACCCACAACGGGCCGTCTGCGCCCAGCTGGTAGGAGCAGTAGTTACCGCCCCAGGGCCGCGCCGCAGCACTCAGGCCGTCGGCGAGGCTTGCGGTGTCCTGTTCCACCTGCACGGCGTCGCTGCCGAGGCCGGCGCTGAACACCCGGTAGCCCTCTGCGAGGACGCGATGCCCCGCAAGCGCCGACGACTCGTGGTTCTCGGTCCGGTCATGCTCGGCATAGAAGGCGTGCAAGTGGGCGTGCTGCACGTCCTGCCGGGGATTCCTGGCTGTCGCCGCGCCGTGGCCGCTGGCGGCGAGGATCCCGCTCGCGGCTTCCGCGTCACGCAGGTAGTCCAGGTTCGGTGCGCTGTCGTTGGCGCAGAACACTGCGTGACCGCCGTCCAGGCTGCGGTACCACTCGGCGACAAAGGTCATCGCCGGTCTGGCAAGCCGCCAGCTCCGGAGCCGTGGCCGAGGACCATCCGTCGCGATGCCGGCGGGGCACCATGAGCACATGGGGCCGCGCCGCCCGGTGGGACCCATTAACCAGCATGAACGGGTTGCGATCGAGGACCAGGTCCACCAGGGCGGCACGGTCAGCCGCGGTAACCGTCCCCAGATAGGTGGGAAGCCCGGGCACATCGGCGAACACGTCCACCGGCCGGAACCGGCGGGAAAATTCTCCCGCCGCGACCACACCCTCGGCATTCCCGGTGCCCTGGTCGACCAGGACCCAGCTCCCGGCCCCGGCGATCCCACCGGGCCGCCAGTACCCCTTGACGGTGAGTGTGCCATCGCTGTACGTCCACATTTCGCGCATCTCGAGCTGCGTGAACGGGCCACGCCAGGGCTCCGGGTAATCGGCCACGCCTCCATGTTCGGCCCTCCGCACAGACAGCGGGCAGGCAGGGGGAGAAGCGGGCGTGATCCCCTGCAGAGCGGGTCAGGCCGGAGGGGGACACACTGAGGCTAGCGAGGGCCGTCTGGAAGGGTGCCGTGGGTGGGGAATGAGGGCGGAGAGCCTGGCTCGGTGCGGCTCGCTTCGGCCGCCGGCCGGTGGGTGCTCGCGGTGGCGGTGCTGGGCGAGGCGATGGTGCTGCTGGAAGCCACGGTTGTCAACGTGGCGTTGCCGGCGATCGGCCGTGATCTCGGCGCGGGCGTCGCGGGGCTGCAGTGGACGCTGGACGGGTATGTGCTCACCCTCGCGGCGCTTGTCCTGCCAGCCGGTTCGCTCAGCGACCTCTACGGCCGGCGTCGCATGTTCATCCTGGGAGTTGCGGCTTTCGTAGCCGCCTCCGCGTTGTGCGCGGCCGCCCCGACCATTCAGCTGCTCGTCGCCGCCCGGTTTGTTCAGGGTGTTGGCGGGGCTCTGCTCACCCCGGGCAGCCTTGCCATCATCGACTCGGTCTTTCATCCCGATGACCGGACCCGGGCGATCGGCGCGTGGGCAGGCCTGACCGCGGTCGCGGGCGCAGTCGGCCCGCCTCTCGGCGGCTACCTGACCGATGCGCTGTCATGGCGCGCGGTCTTCCTGATCAACCTGCCGCTGGGGGCATTCGTCATCGTCGCCGCGTTCATGAAACTGCCGGAGTCCCGTGACCCCACGCGTGCTGGCCGCCTTGACCTGCGCGGTGCCGCGCTTGCCACGCTGGCCATCGCCGGTTTGTGCTTCGCGCTGATCCAGGCCTCCGCCGGCCTGACCCCCGCCGTGATCATCGCTGCTGCCGTCAGCGTGACCGCCGCCGGCGCCTTTGTCGCCGTGGAGCGGCGCAGCAGCCACCCGATGCTTCCGCTGGAATTGTTTCGCTCCCGCCAGTTCGCCAGCGCCACCGTGCTCGCGCTGGTCGCCTACGCGGCGCTCGGCGGCGTGATCTTCCTGTTCGTCGCGTTCCTCCAGATCAGCCTCGGCTACACCGCCCTTCAGGCGGGGTCCGCGACGCTGCCGATCACCGCGCTCCTGCTGATCGGCTCCGGCCCATCAGGGGCGATCGCCCAGCGCATCGGCCCGCGGATCCCGCTGACCGCCGGAGCCATCCTGACCGGCGCGGGACTGCTGCTGATGGCACGGATCCACCCCGGCGACACCTACCTTGCCGGAGTGCTGCCCCCGCTGGTCGTATTCGGGGCCGGTCTCGCCGCGCTGATCACCCCCATCACCGCGACCGTGCTGGCAAGCGTTGACGCGCGCCACTCCGGGATCGCTTCGGCCGTCAACAACGCGCTCTCCCGCCTAGGCCAGATGATCGCGGTCGCGGCTCTTCCGCTCGCCGCGGGGCTTTCCGGCGCTGCCTTCGAGAACCCCGCCAAGCTGGCAGCCGGATTCCCGGTCGCCATGACCATCGCCGCCGCGGCGTCGCTCGCGGCCGCGCTGCTCGCCTGGACGACGATCCGTGACGACGCGCTGAGCCGGCCCGCGGGGGACAGCCAACCAGCGAAGGCGCTCCCGCCATCCCTTCAGCGACACTGCGCGGTGGCCGGGACCCCGCTAGCCGGCGCCCCGGATCCACAGCCCAGTTCCCGCCCGCCCACGGCCAAGCAGCCGTAACCGGCCCGGGTGCGGGGGTATCGCGTGTCAGGACGGCGACGCACCTAGTCCGGCGCGATCAATCGGGACTGGGGCCGGTCAGGCCAGATGGAACAGGGCTTCCGCGTTGCCGGAAGCGATCTTGGTGCCATCCCCGGAGTCGGGGATGGCGTCGAAGAACTGCCTGACCGCCGCCGCGCCGGGCTGGTGGAAGGGGTAGTCGGTGGAGAACAGCACCTGGCCCGCGCTGGTGAAGTCGAGAGTGTGGCGCAGCAGGCGCTCTTGCAGCATTCCGCTGCTGGTGATGTGGATGTTCGTCTTGATGTAGTCCGACACCCGGCGCTCGAGGTTCTTGGCGATGCCGGACAGGCTGTCCGCCCGGTCCATCCAGAACAGCAGCATCTCCCCCCAGTGGCCGAGGACGAGCCGAAGATCGGGGTGGCGGTCGAACGTGCCCCGCAGGATCAGCCGCAGCGCGGAAAGGCCCGTGTCCATATGCCAGCCCCAGCCGAACGTCGCCAGGCCGAGGTCGACCAGCGGATCCAGGCCCCGGTAGGCGGCATCGCGCAGCTCGTTCGACGGGATCTGCGGATGAATGAAGATCGGCTGATGCAAACGGGCCGCGGTGGCGAACAGGTCGTCGTAGGCGGGGTCGTCCAGCGGGCGGGTGCCGGTCCGCCCGTGGACCATGGCGCCGACGTGGCCCAGGCGGGTGGCGCATCGTTCGAGCTCCGCGGCGGCGGCCTGCGGGTCGCTGGTCGGCAGGGTCGCGAACGCGCGGAAGCGCGCCGGGTGCGCTCGGACGGCGTCAGTGGCCTCGTCGTTCGCGTCCCTGGCCAGCGCGACGGCCTCGCCGGCCGGCAGGGCCTGGGTGGCGGGGGTGACGACCGACAGGATCGAGACATCGATGCCGGCGGCGTCCATCGACTCAATGCGGCACTGGCCGATGTCCTCGAGCCGGGCCTGGTTGTCGCCCATGGTGTTGAAGGCAACACTTTCGTCGCGCGCCCCATCCGTCAGGCGGTCAAGCGCGTCACGGATACCGACGCTGTTCCAGTGCTCTTCGATCGCGATGATCTTCATTTTGATGTCCCTTTGAGTTCGGGTCTTCGCGGCCAACCACAGGCGTCACCAGCGGACCGTCCGGCCCCGGTAATCCAGGTACTGCAGTCCGCCTTTCCGGCCTGGGCCTCGATCGTGTCGGCCACGCCGGGAATGCTCTGGCCGATCGTCAGGGGCGCGGCGGGGCCGCCCAGGTCGGTCTGCACCCAGCCCGGCGCCATTAGCAGCAGCGTGTGCGGGTCGCCAACGTGGCGCGCGGCGAAGCTGCGCATCAGCTGGTTCAGCGCGGATTTGCTCGCCCGGTAGACCTCGAAGCCACCGTTCTCATTGTTGGCGATACTCCCCTGGCCGGAGGACATCACCGCGATGGTGCCGTCCGGGGCGACGAGATCCTGCAGTGCCTCAACGACGCGCATCGGGCTCAGCGCATTGGTCACCATCAGCCGGATGAATGTGTCCGTGGACACGTCAGCGACGGTCTCCTCAGGGCCGTTGGTCACCCCGGCGTTGACGAACAGCAGATCGAACGTCTCCTGGGCCAGCCGGCCGCGCAGCGCCGCCACCTGCTCGGGAACCGTGATGTCGACGGTCTCCACGACCAGGCGTCCATCCGGGGACTTGGCCAGGTCGTCCAGGCCGGTCCGGGCCGAACCCCGTACCGTGGCGGTCACCTGCCAGCCCCGGGCCAGGTATTCGGCGGCCAGCGCGCGGCCCAGCCCGCGTGACGCGCCGATGATCAGAGCGGACTTGCCCGTAGTTGCGGTCATTGCTGTTCCTCGTTTCCGGGACGGCCGGGCGGATCGGCCCCAGTCTCACTCACCGTTTGTTGAGCCAACGATACACGATTCACTCAACAACGGTAGAGTGACCATGTGAGCGAACCGAAAAGCAGAGCCGCCAAGCGCGCGGCGACCGCGCAGCGCATCCTCGACGCGGCGCGCGCGGAATTCGGGGAGCATGGCCTCGAAGGCGCCACCATCCGGGCCATCGCCCGCCGCGCGAACGTTGATCCGTCCCTGGTTATGCAGCACTACGGATCGAAGGCAGCTCTGTTCGCGTCTGCTATCCAGCTGGATGAGGCGGCCACCGGCGAGATCGAGGCGCACCTGCACGACGTGCTGGACGTCCGGCTCGCAGCCCTGCCCCCGGAGACCAAGGCCCTCGTCCGGTCGATGCTGACCGCACCGGAGGCAGCAGCCTCGATGAGCGCGTTCCTCAACGAGCGGGTCGCCAACCTGAGCCGCGCCATGGGCGGTGACGACGCCGACCTGCGGGCAGCGCTCATCGTCAGCAGCATCCTCGGCCTCACCATCGCCCGGCACTTCCTGAAGCTCGACGCGCTCACCAGCGCGTCAGACGCCGACATCGTCCGCGTCGCCCGGCCGTGGGTGACCACCGGAGTGGACCCGGCGGGAACGACAGAGCCACCAACCCGAGCCGCTCTCCGAGGCGATCGACACGAAAGGAACGGCGCCCATGCCTGACGAGCGAATAGGCGACCATGACAACCGAGAAAGCACGATTGCTGACCCTGCCGAGGCCGCGGGTCCCGGCCCGGTCGATGCCCGCCACCTCCTGCTGGTCGGCGCGGGGCCCGGCCTTGGAACGGCCGTGGCACGTCGCTTCGCCGTGGGCGGCTACCGGGTAACCCTGCTGGCGCGTAGCCCGGATGGTCTCAGCAACATGGCGGGCAGCCTGGCCGACACCGGCGCCACGATCAGCACCATCGCGGCCGATGCCAGCGATCCCGATGGCCTGGGCGCCCGAGTGGGGGAGCTCTATCTCGGACCTGGCGCACCGGGCGTCATCGTCTACAACGCCGTCGTGGGAGCTCCGGACCGGCTGCTGAGCTCGAGTGTCGCCCATCTCCAGACGGCGTATTCAGTAGATGTCATCAGCGCCATCGTCGTTGCGCAGGTGGCCGCCCCGGCCATGCGGGCTGCGGGCTTGGGGACGATCCTCGTCACCGGGGGCGGGTTCGCCGACCACCCGATTCCGGCCCTTGCGACCGTTTCCCTGGGCAAGGCGGCTCTCCGGTCGGCCGCAACAATGCTCGGCGCTGATCTGGAACCGGACGGCATCCGTGTGGCCACGCTGACCATCGCAGGGCAGATAGCTGCAGGTACTTCCTTTGACCCGGACCGCATCGCCGAACGCTACTGGGAGGTCGTCCACCTGGACGGTCCATGGCAGGCTGAATTCCGATTTACCGGCGAATAGCCGACGTCTTAGGGATCTACGTGATCTGACCAGCCTGTTCGTGAGTTCCTCCGGCTGAACCCCTTCGCCAAGCGATAAGGCCGGGCCACCCGGGGAATCACACCTCAGGGCCCGCAGATCGGCGGCGTAGCGGGTTCCCGCCGCATGCGCGCAGCCCGCCGACGCGATCACCGACGTCGACGGCCCGCCGCACCATCGAGCAAGGAGGATCCATGGGCACGATCACCACCACCGATGGCACCGAGATCTTCTACAAGGACTGGGGATCAGGCCAGCCCATCGTGTTCAGTCACGGCTGGCCGCTGTCGGCCGATGACTGGGACACGGCGATGATGTTCTTCCTGCTGCACGGCTACCGCGTCATCGCCCATGACCGGCGCGGCCACGGCCGGTCCACCCAGACCTCCGGCGGCCACGACATGGACCACTACGCCGATGACCTCGCCGCGGTCACCGCACACCTCGACCTGCACGACGCCATTCACGTCGGCCACTCGACCGGCGGCGGCGAAGTTGCCCACTACATCGCCCGCAACGGCGAGGACCGGGTGGCCCGGGCTGTGCTGATCAGCTCGGTGCCGCCGCTGATGCTCAAGACCGACGCCAACCCCGGCGGCCTGCCCAAGGACGTCTTCGACGGACTCCAGGAACAGGTGGCAACCAACCGCTCGCGGTTCTACCGCGACTTCGCGTCCGGGCCGTTCTACGGTTACAACCGCCCCGGCGCCGAGCCATCGGAAGCGATCATCGACAACTGGTGGCGGCAGGGCATGATGGGCGGCGCGAAAGCCCACTACGACGGCATCGTCGCGTTCTCCCAGACCGACTTCACCGGCGACCTGAAGAAGATCACCGTGCCCGTGCTCGTCATGCACGGCGATGATGACCAGGTCGTTCCCTACGCCGACTCCGGGCCGCTGACCGCCAAGCTGGTGCAGAACGGGACGCTGAAGACCTACCACGGCTACCCGCACGGCATGCCCACCACCCACGCCGACGTCATCAACGCCGACCTGCTGGCCTGGCTGCAAGCCTGACCCCAGCCGCCGCGACCGGCAACGCAGCCCAGCCGTCCCGGCCAAGCCCTGGCCCAAGACAGCCCCAGAGCTTGGCCGAGGGCGCGAAGTGGTACAGTATCTTGTACCACTAACAGAGGGCTGGCCGTCATGTCGATCACCGCGAGCGAGGCGCGCAAAGCACTCTTCCCGCTGATCAAGAAGGTCAACGAGGACCACGACGCCATCGAGATCGTCTCCAAGCACGGCAATGCCGTCCTGGTCTCGGCCGAGGACTACGCCGCTCTGCGCGAGGGCGCCTACCTGCTCCGCTCGCCGGCCAACGCCCGCCGGCTGCTTAAGGCCTACGAGAACGCCCTCGACGGCGTCCACGTAGCCGAACATGACCTTGTCGACTCCGATGCGGCGGGCCCCGGCAGCGCCCAGTGAGGCTGGTATTCGAGGACCAGGGCTGGGAGGACTACACCTCCTGGCTCAAGACCGACCGCAAGATGCTCGCACGGATCAACCGGCTGATCGAAGACACCAAGCGGGATCCATTCAGCGGTATCGGCAAACCCGAACCGCTCAAGTACCACCTGCCTGGGGCCTGGTCACGGCGGATCGACGACGAGCACCGCCTCGTCTACATCGTCACCGAAGCAGAGATCATCATTCTCGCAGCCCGCTATCGCTACTGACCTCACCACACGATCAGCGAAGATAGAAGGCGCCCTCAGGTTCGGCCGTCGCCGGATTCCTGAGGGCGCCCGCAGTGCGTCTCCAGGATCGCTAGAAAGCAACCCTTGGAGGCGTCTGACGATTAGTGAACATCGCGGGCACCTCCTTCCTGATGCAGAGGACATATCTTGCCGCGGCGCGCTCACTGTAGGACCGCACGCCGAGATGCGGCAACGCATTTACCGGCGCGCAAGATCGTCATGTGCTCGCAGATGCGGCCGGGAGAAAAACTCCTGAATGGCAGGCAACCTCCGGCCGTCGCGCGCATCTCTTACATGTGGGAGTCGTTACCGCGCAGGCACCCGGCCGGGAAGTGACCGCGCTGTACGAGACGCATGCGCTGAGCCTTATCCGCCTCGCCTACGTCATGCTCGGCGACCGTCCGGCGGCTGAGGATGTCGTCCAGGAAGCGTTCCTCGGGCTGTACCAGCGGTGGAGTAAGTTGCGCGACACCGCCAGCGCCCCTGGCTACCTGCGGGCGAGCGTACTGAACGGTTGCCGGATGGTTCTGCGCTCCAGCGCCCGCCGGGACGACCGTGTCGCCCGTATCGCCAGCGAATTGCCCTGGGAATCCGCTGAGGCGACCGCGCTCGTCAGCGAGGAATACCGGCATCTGCTCCGCGGCATCCAGGCGCTGCCGCCCCGGCAGCGCGAAGCGCTGGTGCTCCGCTACTACCTCGACCTGAGCGAGGAGGAGACCGCCCGGTCGATGGGCGTCCGGCGCGGCACGGTCAAGTCCGCCACGTCCCGCGCGCTCGCGGCGCTCGGAAAGCGCATGCAGGAGTACTCATGAACGTTCCAGCGGACCAGGTCCGCGCCGCGACCCGCGGCGCCGCCGCCGTGATCACGAAGGACACGGTGCCGCCGCTTCGGCTGGACGAATCGCCCGGCGGCAGACGACCCAGGCCCGGGCACCGGACCCGGCCGGCCTGGGTCGCGCCGCTGGCCGCCGCCGCGGCGATCATCATCCTCGCCGGGGGCGCTGTCACCGCGCGTTCCTTGCTCGTCAAGTCCGCAACACCCCGGCCCAGCGCTTCCGCTGCGCCTACCCGTGGAGCGTCGGCCGGCTCGTACGCCGGTGTCCCGCCGTATTACGTGGCCGTCGCGAACTCATCGCTAACGGTCGTACGGGGAACCTGGACCGGGGCCACGCTCGCCAGGATCACGACGAGGACGCCGGTCGTCGGCGTTGCCGGGGCCGCCGACGGCCGGACGTTCGTCCTTGACGAGCAGCGGTCGATCATGGGGGGCTCGGTGTCGTGGGTGGGCCAGCCGACGTTCTACCTGCTACGGCTAACCGCGTCGGGAGCCGAGGAATCTCTCACCCGGCTCGCTGTCCCGGCGATCCCTAACGGCACCATGGTGTCGGGCCTCGCCTTGTCCCCCGACGGCAGCAAGCTCGCCGTCGACGTGGACTCCGGCAGTTCTCCCCCGGCTCGGCTCATGGAAATCATGACCTACACGCTGGCCACGGGTGCGTTCCGTTCCTGGACCACGAGCGGGGTGACCAACGCGGATGCTCCCTTCGGGTTCACCGGGTCGGGTGTGGACGGTGCCCAGAGCATCTCGTGGACGGCGGACTCCCGCACGCTCGCGTTCAGTGTGGAGAACACGTCCTACGTCGGCGTGCGCCTGCTCGACACCGCCGCCGGCGGAACCGACCTGATGGCGGACAGCCGACTCCCGTCATCGAGCAAAACTTCAGGGATCTAGTCCGCAGCCTGAGGCACGCCGCTCCACCCTATTATTTCGTCTCTTGCATAACGGATGCGATGATCTCGATGGACGGCTCCGCTATCGTCTGCGGTTACTCAACGAGCATCGCGAATACCACGACGATGGGATTCGCCCAGTACTCGACGCGGACCGGGAAGATGAATCACGTCGTCGGCCTCGTCCATTTCAAGGGCAAGGCACCCCTCGGCATCTCCCTGTACTGGGTCAACTCGACGGGCAAGATCGCGATCGGGACCAGCGAGACGACCGGCGGAGGCCGCGTCGGCGTGATGAACGGCAATACGTTCACGCCATTGCCGGGGGTCACGGGCATTGAAGCCATCGCCTGGTAATGCCTGGCGGGCGCTAAATCGGCGATAAGGAACCCGGCCGTCCCGCTGCGAGTAGAGGTACCATCGCGTCGACTTTAGATGATCTTCGAGAAGGTGATGACCGTCGTGCCGGACAGTAAGGCCTGACTTGGCACACAATCATGGGTTCGCGGCGGCCGGGTCCCGCTGACCTGCGAGTTTGCCGTTCGTGATTGCTGAAGTTGCACACTAAAGCGCTGGCCGTCGCGTGGTGGCCTGGCGCCATATGTGCGGAAGGTGAAGACGGCGTCGGGCGCGATGGCCGCGCAAGGTTGTGTACTTGTTGCCGGCATGTTTATCTGGTTACAGATCGATGATCAACGGCAACGTTCATTGTGCGACGGCTGGCGTTGAGACCACCAACGCTTCTGAGGCCGTCTACGTGCTCATCGCCGTCAGCGTCTGGCCACGAGCAGTCGCCCGCCGCTTCCGCGGCTCGTCACAGAGCGTGACCAGCCGTGCTGCCCCCGGTTGCCGGGTTCGCGCCGAACGCCGAGTAGGCGCGTCTAATTCTTAAGCTGTCAGCATCGGCGGCCCCGCGCAGATCGCCCAGTTCGGCTCGTCGGCCATTCCCAGGGTGTTGGGTGCGTGGGCTGCTCGGTGACCCAGCGCGGTGGCTGCTGATTTCCTCGCGATTGCCTGCCGGGCATCTGGCGCGTCAGCCGCGCCGTTCGTGGCCACGTGGTCGGCTGCGCGGTGCACGAAGTTGCGGTCTCGGGTGACGTGGCGGGCAGTGTTACCACGCGGTGAGGAAGGCCGTGGGGTTGATCTAGCCGGGCAGGCTGGTGAAGGCGCCGGCGTCCCGCCGTCCTGAGCGGGCCGCTGCCAGCCCGCCAGCTCGTTGGGGGGCAGCTCCCCTTGCCGTCCTCTGGGACGCCATGCTATAAAGGCAAGCCTAGTGGCTAGCCTTAATAGCTTTCTGGAGGCGGCATGACCGAGTTTCTCGACATCAAGGGCGGGCGGATTGCTTACGACGTGACCGGGGAGGGGCCGCTGATCGTGCTGTCGCACGGCATCGGGGACCGCCGGCAGGTCTTCCGGTTCCTGGCGCCGGAACTGGTTCGGGCCGGGTTCCGGGTCGCGGCGGCGGACATGCGCGGGCACGGCGAGTCGAGCATGGGCGACTGGAAGTCGATCTCCCGCACCGACGTCGCCGGGGACCTGGCCGCGCTGATCAGGCACCTGGGCGGGCCGGCCGTCATCGTCGGGCAGTCCCTGTCGGGCGGGGCTGCCACCATCGCCGCCGCGACGGCGTCCGACCTGGTCAGCGGCATCGTCGAGATAGGCCCGTTCACACGGAAGGTGCAGTACAGCCTGAGCGGGATGGTCCGGATCCGGCGCTACCGCCGCGGCTCGCTGCTGATGATGGGCGTGATGATGCTGCACAGCCTGAAGGCGTGGATGGGCTACCTGGACGTGGCCTACCCGGAAAAGCCGGCCGACTACGCCGCCTACATGGCGGCGCTGCGGGCCAAGCTGTCCGAGCCCGGCCGGATGGCCGAGTTCCTCAAGACGATGAAGACTTCCCCCGCCGACGCGGGCGATGCGCTGCCCCGCATCTCCTGCCCGGCCCTGGTCATCATGGGCGACGAGGACCCCGACTGGGCCGACCCCCGGGCCGAGGCCGAGGGAATCGTCGCCGAGATGCCCGCCAGGCTCGGCACCGTCGCGATGATCAAGGGCGCCGGGCACTACCCGCACGCACAGTGCCCCGATGAGGTCGCCGCGCTCACCACGAGCTTCCTCCGAGAGCGCGTCCTCGCCTGAACGGTGCCCACCGGGCACTACCCGCACGACCAGTTCCCCGACAAGGTGGCTTCGTTCATGCTCGCCTTCCTCCAGTCAGACGCCGCCCGTGCCTAGGGCCGGGCTGAACACCGACCGGGTGGTGGCCGCGGCGGCGGAGCTGGCCGACGAGGTGGGGCCGGACCAGCTCACCCTGGCAGCCCTCGCCGCCCGCCTCGGGGTGCGCCAGCCGTCGTTGTACAAGCACGTCGCCAGCCTCGACTCCCTCCAGCAGCTCATCGCCAAGCGGGGAAAGGCCGAGATCGCCGACGTGCTGGGCCGGGCCGCCATCGGCCTGGCTCGCGACGATGCCCTGGTCGCGATCGCTCACGCCTGGCGCGCCTGGGCGCTGGACCACCCGGGCCGCTACCAGATCGCCCAGCGCGCTCCGGCGCCCGGCGACGCCGACCACCAAGCGGTCGCCGACCGGACAGTCCAGGTGATCGCGGCGGTCATGGCCGGCTATGGCCTCGACGGTGACGACGCCATCGACGCCATCCGGGCCTTCCGGTCCGCCCTGCACGGATTCGTCTCGCTGGAGGCCAACGGCGGCTTCGGCATGCCTTTCAGCGTCGATCGCAGCTTCGACCGCCTCGTCCACGCCCTGGTGGCGGCCATGTCGAGCTGGAGCGCCGTGTCCGATCCCGACCGTGAGGTGCCGGCCTGATGACTGCGTCACACCTGGCGGGAAGGACAGTCGCCTCAGCCGAGGGTGTTGTCGTCGGCGCGCCCCGCCGGTGGCTCAGCCTTGAAGGCCTCGTCCTCCTGACCGGCACGCTGATCGCCTACGGCGCCCTCGGCCAGCCTTGGTGGATCGTGCCAGCGGGAATCCTCGTCCCCGACATCGCCATGGCCGGCTACCTGGCCGGAACCCGCCCCGGCGCCCGCCTGTACAACCTCGCGCACGCCACCCTCTTGCCCGCCGTCATGCTCGGCGCCGGCTACTGGCAAGCCGACCGCCTGGCGGAGGCCCTCGCACTGGTCTGGCTGGCCCACATCGGCCTGGACCGGCTGCTCGGCATGGGCCTGAAGTACAGCGACCGCTTCACCCATACCCACCTCGGCGACCGCCAGGACGCCGGGTAGCCAGGCCGCGACCGGGAGACTGGGAGGCTGAGCCCTGTGCAGGAGGTAATCGCCTGGGCCACGTTCGCCGGGGCGTGGCTGCTGGTAGCCGGGCCGCTCTACCAGGGCTCGGCCGAGCTCGCCGAGCTGGATTTCGACCGCGAGGGAATCCAGGGCACGGCAGCAGCCGTCCAGGCAGCGCAGACCCGGCCGTCGGCGTGGTGGTGGTTGCTGCCGCCGGTCATGTACGTGCTGCACCGCCGCTGGTACAAGGCGCTGCGGCAGGCCATGCTGGCACAGCTCACCCGGACCCAGCGCGAGCAGATGACCCGCTTCCAGAGCAAGTCCACCGGCTGGTTCACCGTGGCGGCCGGCGCCACCCTGCTCGCCACGGGAGAGACCTGGCAGATCATCCAGCATTACCGCTGGCCCGTCTGGGCGTTCTGGCTGCTGGCCGCGGTAATGCTGGCCGCCGCCGTCCTCACCACAACTGTCCTGATGATCGGCGAGGCACACATGCGCCACCTCGGCGGCACCGAACCGGCGCCCGCCGCCGAGCAGCGCTAGGCCCGGGCATCGCGCCAGCACTCGGGCCAAGGGCCGCTAGCTCGGCGGCCGCCTCGACCGCCGCGTTGAGCGCGCCGGGCCGTGCAATCGCCACCCGCGCCACCGGGTCGATGGCGTCCTGGCGAGCACCGAACTCGTGACCGATCAGCTTCGATAGCGGGATGCCAACAGTCTCGGCGTCGGTGTCCAGCAGGAAGACCAGCCGGTCCAGGCCCGCCTGGGTGGCCGTGTCGAACTCCAGCTCGGTACGCGACACCTCGGGCATGTCCCGCACCGGCAGTAAGGCCGCCCGCTTGTAGGATCGCCCGGCATATCCTCAATTGCCGCCGGTGGGTTACGTTCGATGCGTGAGCCGAATCGGACATCTCGCCCGCACGTACTGGTTCGACCTGCTCATCGCGCTGCTGGCGATCGTGGCGATGCTTAACGTGGTGCTCGGACGCGGCTCGTCCGGAGCTCCGACAACGACGCTGTGGTTCTGCCTTCCCGCGCTCGCGATCCTGGTGCTACCCCTGTTCGCGCGGCGATGGTTTCCGTTTGCCGGACCGGCGGCGTACTGGCTTTTGGCCGCGGGAATCTCGTTCGTCGACCCGCTGCTGATCCCGTACCCCGAGTCCCTCTTCCTGATGGGGCTGGCGGCCGCATTCCTGCTCGGGAACCTTCGGGACGTCCGGCGGGCTGGCCTCGGACTGGCGATCGTGGTCGGCGCTGCGGCGACCCTCGTCTACAACATCCCCGGGCGCTCGGTCAACGAGCTCGTCTTCATTCCCGTCGACTTCGCCGTCGCCTGGGTTGCAGGCCTTGCCGTCCGCGCGCGGGCCGAGCAGGCCGAGGTGGCGGAGTCACGTGCGACACAGGCCGAGCACGCCGTGTTCGAGGAGCGCGTGCGGATCGCGCGGGACCTGCATGACGTCGTCGCCCACCACGTGAGCATGATGGGCGTCCAGGCCGGCGCTGCCCGCGTCGTGATCGACCGTGACCGCATCAAGGCCAAGGAGTCGTTGACCGCGATCGAGGTCTCGAGCCGACAGGCGGTGGGGGAGCTGCACCGCCTGCTCGGATTCCTGCGGCAGGCCGGCGACCAGGACGATCTGGCTCCGCGCCCTGGCCTGAGCCAGCTTCCGCGGCTGGCGGCGAGCATGAGTGAGTCCGAGCTCGCTGTCGCGGTCAGCATCGAAGGGGAGGAACGCTCGTTGCCGCCGATGATCGGCGTGTCGGCGTACCGCATCGTGCAGGAAGCGCTGACTAACACCCTCAAGCACGCGGCGGCGTCGCGCGCCGACGTGCGCGTGCGGTACTGGCCCGACGAGCTCGAGGTCGAGATCATCGACGACGGCCGCGGCGCGACGGCGCTATCAGGGACGAGCCCGGGCGGCCTGGGGTTGATCGGCATGCGCGAGCGTGCCGCCCTGCACGGCGGCCAACTCACGGCGGGGCCGGCATCCGGCGGCGGGTTCGCCGTGCGCGTCAAGCTGCCCACCTCGGACGGTGCGCTGTGAGCATCCGTGTGCTGCTGGCCGATGACCAGGCGATGGTTCGCGCCGGCTTCCGGATGATCCTTGAGTCCGATCCCGAGATCGAGGTTGTCGGCGAGGCGGCGAACGGCGAGCAGGCCACGGCCAGCACCCGGCGCCTGCGGCCCGACATCGTGATGATGGACATCCAGATGCCCGACGGTGACGGGCTGGAGGCCACGCGGCGGATTACCGAAGACGGCGAGCTGCACAGTCGTGTGGTGATCCTCACCACGTTCGAGCGTGACGAGTACGTGTTCGAGGCCCTGCGGTCGGGCGCCAGCGGCTTCCTGCTCAAGAACGCCCCACCCGAGGAGCTCCTGCACGCGGTGCACGTCGTGACTGCCGGCGAGGCTCTGCTCGCCCCGTCGGTCACGCGGCGCATCATCGAGCAGTTCGCACGCCGGCCGGTCAGGCCGGAGCTCGGCACGCGGCTGGACGCCTTGACACAGCGCGAGCGCGAGGTGCTGACGATGCTGGCGTGCGGTAAGAGCAACGCCGAGCTGGCCGCCGAGCTGTTCGTCACCGAGGGCACGATCAAGACCCACGTCTCCAGCCTGCTCGCGAAGCTCGGGCTCCGTGACCGAGTTCAGGCCGTCGTCCTCGCGTACGAGAGCGGGCTGGTCACGCCCGGCGCGTAGACGCGCCTCTGTCCTTCGACAGAGGCGCGAGCGGCAAAGATCTGCGCTGAGGAGGAGCGCAGACGCGCCCTGCGGGCGATGACAGGCGCAGGCGGCGATCCCAGACTGATTCCCCAGGCAACTTGCACCGACCTGAGGAAGCAGTGATGACCGCACCACACGCCGTATCGGACTTGGCATCGGCCTGGCGATCGCCGCCACTGCGCTGCTACCACTCAGCCAGGCGCTCAACGGCGGCCTCCCATACATACCCGCGAGACCATTCGCCGCGATCCTCGGCAGCTCAGCGCTCCTGGCGCTTTTGGCCCTTGCGCTGCCAGCCAGACGAGCGCTCCGCGCCCGGCCCGTTGAGGCGATCGGGGCGCGAGAGTAGATCAGGACTTCTGGACCGCCCCCGATCGGCGGACGCTGATTTTTGAGGGCTCGCGTCGATCTCCAGCCCTTCTGCTGCAGCGCCCTGGAGGCGGGAGTTGCGACACGATGAGCTCCGGCGCTTTCGCCCTCGTCGGAGCCAAAGCAGGACTCACACATGACGCCGGCCGCACGTCATTCTCGCCAGATCCGTTCAGCGCTGCCTGTCTGAACGCGTGCCGCCTCGAATTTGCGCTTGACCGCCGCGATCGCGACCGGCAGCGTCAAGCCCGAACGCGCGGCTCCTCACCGGACGCGCGTCATCGGCCCGACGAGCAGCACTTTGGAGTCCCGCCTCCTACCCAGGTAGGAGCCCGGAATCGTCGCCTCGTATGAGCCCGAATCCAGCCTGCCGACGATGCCGATCCCACCGTCGCACGCAAAGGTTCGTGGCATCGAATCGACTCGGAAAGGACCGCTCATGCAAGCCCCAGCCACCCGACCACTCACCCACCTTTGAACCGGAGACAGGAGCCATGACTCCAGTGACGCTTCAGACGCGCGAGCTCGCCGCCCGCGAGAACGACGGCATCCACGTCCTGCTGCTCTGGCACCCCCGCCAGGACGCAGTGACCGTCTCGGTCGACGACACGCGGGGCGGCCACCGCTTCGACCTTGCCGTCGCCCGCGACCGCGCGCTAGAGGCCTTCTATCACCCATTCGCCTACGCCGCTGCCACCTCGGACGGTGCGCTGTGAGCATCCGTGTGCTGCTGGCCGATGACCAGGCGATGGTTCGCGCCGGCTTCCGGATGATCCTCGAGTCCGATCCCGAGATCGAGGTTGTCGGCGAGGCGGCGAACGGCGAGCAGGCCACGGCCAGCACCCGGCGCCTGCGGCCCGACATCGTGATGATGGACATCCAGATGCCCGACGGTGACGGGCTGGAGGCCACGCGGCGGATTACCGAAGACGGCGAGCTGCACAGTCGTGTGGTGATCCTCACCACGTTCGAGCGTGACGAGTACATGTTCGAGGCCCTGCGGTCGGGCGCCAGCGGCTTCCTGCTCAAGAACGCCCCACCCGAGGAGCTCCTGCACGCGGTGCACGTCGTGACTGCCGGCGAGGCTCTGCTCGCCCCGTCGGTCACGCGGCGCATCATCGAGCAGTTCGCACGCCGGCCGGTCAGGCCGGAGCTCGGCACGCGGCTGGACGCCTTGACACAGCGCGAGCGCGAGGTGCTGACGATGCTGGCGTGCGGTAAGAGCAACGCCGAGCTGGCCGCCGAGCTGTTCGTCACCGAGGGCACGATCAAGACCCACGTCTCCAGCCTGCTCGCGAAGCTCGGGCTCCGTGACCGAGTTCAGGCCGTCGTCCTCGCGTACGAGAGCGGGCTGGTCACGCCCGGCGCGTAGACGCGCCTCTGTCCTTCGACAGAGGCGCGAGCGGCAAAGATCTGCGCTGAGGAGGAGCGCAGACGCGCCCTGCGGGCGATGACAGGCGCAGGCGGCGATCCCAGACTGATCCCCAGGCAACTTGCACCGACCTGAGGAAGCAGTGATGACCGCACCACACGCCGTACTGAAGAAGTTCCCCCCGCTCGGAAAGCCGAAGAGCCCGGGCCTAGCCGCCGTCGAGATCCGCGATCTCTCCAAGCACTTCGGCCCCGCGACCACGGTCCGCGCACAGGACCCGGTCCGGTTGACCGGCGCACTCGAGCGTCGCGGTCACCGCGTCGACCGCGACGGTGACGTGCTGAACGTCCTCGGCGCCACCCCAGAAGAGGTCGGCGAAATCGCCGGCCACGAGCAGCTGGCCGTGCTCGGCCTGGCCCCCCGAACGCGCTCCCTCGAAGAAGCGTTCATCGCCCTCACTGGCGTGCAGTCATGACCGCGCTCCTGCGAGCCGAGCTGCTCAGATCCCCCCCATCCCGGTCATTCACCTGGGCACGAATCGCTGCCCTGCTGGTGACCATCGTCCTATTGACCGGACTTGCCTACCTGGGAGTCTCGTCCAGCTCGGCAGCAATTTCAGTCCCGCAGGGGGCGCACGCCGGTCAGCTGACCATGCACTCGTGCACCTTTCCCACCGAGAACGGCGGCTACCGCGCTGATTGCGGAACGCTTGTCGTGCCCGAGAACCGGGCAGACCCCCGGTCGCGGCTGATCGCGCTGCCGGTGATCCGGGTCCTGGCTCGCTCATCGCACCCGCTGGCGCCGATCTTCCGGCTCAACGGCGGCCCGGGCGTAACCAACATGACGTTCCCCCAAGCGAACCGCCTGGCCGCCCAGCACGATGTCGTCATGGTCGGCTACCGCGGCGTCGACGGCTCTTCGGTGCTGAACTGTCCCGAGGTGACGGCGGCGCTGGAGAGCTCCGCGGACTTCCTCGGCAAAGCGTCGCTGAGCGCGTACTCCCAGGCCTTCGCCGCGTGCGCGAAGCGGCTTGAGCGATCCGGCGTTGACCTCGCCGGCTACACGATGGCGGAGCAGGCCGCTGACATCGACGCCGCTCGCGTCGCGCTCGGCTACCAGCGCATCGACCTGCTCAGCGACAGCGCCGGGACCCGTCTCGCGATGATCTACGCGTGGCGGTACCCGAACAGTGTCGACCGCTCGGTGATGATCGGGGTCAACCCGCCCGGGAACTTCCTGTACAGCGGAGCCGAGATCGATCAGGGGATCGAGCGTTACTCGGCGCTGTGCGCGCAGCAGCCTTCCTGCCGCGCCCGCACCGGAAACCTCGCCGCGAGCATGCAGCACACGGCGGCGCACATGCCGAGCCGGTGGTACTTCCTGCCGATCAAGCCGGGCAACGTCCGGGTCGGGACGTTCCTCGGGCTCAACGATGAGACCGCGGTGGATTCGCCACTGTCCGCGCCGATGACCCTCGACTCGTGGATCTCCGCCGCGCACGGCGACCCGAGCGGCCTGTGGTTTCTATCGCTGATGTCCGATCTCGCCCTGCCCCAGTCGTTCACCTGGGGCGAGTTTGCAAGCATCGGGATGGCCGACGCGCACCCCGTCGAGCGCTATTACAGCTCCGGCGCTGACCGGGGCTCGATCATCGGAAATCCCCTCGCGGAGTTTATTTGGGGGGCAGGAGGCCTTGTGCACGCCTGGCCGGCCAACCCGGGTGAGAACCAGTACACCAGCGTGCAGAACTCGAACGTCCCGACGCTGCTGATCGGCGGGACGCTCGACTTCGAAACGCCGGCCCAGAACGCCACGAAGGAGCTGCTGCCGCACCTCCGCAACGGGCATCAGGTCATCCTGTCCGGGCTCGGGCACGAGGAAGACTTCTGGTACTACGAGCCGAAAGCCGGCACGCAGCTGCTGACCACGTTCTTCGACACCGGCCGGGTCGACACGTCCCGCTACACCCCGAACAAGGTCAGCTTCGCCACATCGCCCACGCAGGCAGCGATTGCCAAGGACCTCCTTGCGGCAATGATCGGCTTCGCCGCCCTGGCTGCCCTGTGGCTGCTCTGGGTAGCGCGCCGGGTACGCAAGCACGGTGCCGCAGGGCGCATGACCAGCGTCGCGACCCGCACCATCGTCCCGGTCGTGCTCGGGCTCGGCGGCTGGTTCGGAGCAGCCCTGGTCGTCCTGACGCTCTGGCCCGCGCTGTCCCTGTCCAGCGAACTGCTCGGGATCCTCGCGATCGGCGTGCCGATCGCGCTGGGCCTCTACCTGGCCTGGACTCACCGCGACTGGGACCGTGCCACCAAGTCACTCGGGCTCCTGGCCGCAACCGCCGGCGCCCTGCTCGGAGGG
The DNA here is from genome assembly GCA_963833885.1 of uncultured Actinomycetota bacterium. GTDB lineage: Bacteria > Actinomycetota > Actinomycetes > Streptosporangiales > Streptosporangiaceae > JASHPR01. The sequence continues at coordinate 137,655 of CAWHZU010000005.1, forward strand.
TGGCTCGGGTTCACCGCGGTATCCGGGCTGTTCGCGATCGTCACTACCATGATCGGAGCTGCTGCAGGAGGCAACCTCGCCCTGATCGCCGTTAGCCTCTTCCGCGAACGGTCCGCGCGCGGCCATGGCAGCGACCCCGCCGCAACCTACGCCGTGGCGCCCGCTCCGGGCAGCCTCGCAGCTCACGCGGCGCACCATGGCGACGCCCACCACGGCTCCGCAGAAGGCCCTTGACGCTGACGGTCATGATCCTCAGGGCCGGGCTGCGATTACCGGGCCACCGGGATCGCCCTGACGGCCGCGAAGGCCTTAAGCAGACCCCGGCCTCTTGCGAGAGGCCGGGGTCAGCCTCCTGTCTGACCGGCCCGGCTGCGCGTGCCCCGGCGCTGGACCGGTGGCTGTTTCCCAGCCCGCTGCCGCGCCCCCCTCCCGCCCGAGCCGGAGGATGACGAGCGCCTCCATCGTGAGCGTCCGCCGCACTGGGATTCCCTCTAGTGCAAAGCCTTTTCCTGTGGCTAATGGCGGCGCGCAGATCAGGAAATCCCCCGCGAACGGGCATGCGGGGTTTGCCGGGCGGCTTGTTACCCGGTTTGGGGGGTGCGGGGTAGCAGGCGCTGGCCGGTGGGGGTGGCTTCGCTGGCCAGGCGTGCCCGGACGGTTCGGCGGGCGCGGTCGAAGTAGGTCGCGTCGTTGAAGAGGTGGTAGTACCAGTTGGCTGACAGCAGCGCTGCCTCCAGCTCGAAGGCGAGCTGGCGGGGGTCGGTGCCGGCGGCTAGCTCGCCGCGTTGCTGGGCTTCTTCGGCTGCGCGCTCGAGGGTGGCCATCCACTGGTCTTGGCACTGGGCTATACGGTCGCGGACGGACCGGGTGCCTTGCTGTCGAACTCGGCCATGGCAGAGGCGAAGAAGCATCCTCCGGGGAACACGGCACGCTGCAGGTAGGACAGGAACGCCTCGCACAGCGCGTGCAGGCGGATGATGCCGGAGCCGGCGGCGCAGGCGGGCGCGATCACTTCCCGGGCGTAGCGCTGGCGGGCTTCCTCGATGGTGGCCAGCTGCAGTTCTTCCTTGGAGCCGAAATGGGCGAACAGCCCGCTCTTGCTCATGGACAGCTCACTGGCCAGCCGCCCGATGCTCAGGCCGTCCAGGCCGTCGACGGAGGCGAGGTCTGCCGCAGTCTCCAGGATCGCGGTCCTTGTTCTGGCGCCGCTGGTGGTGGCTCGTCGTGGCATGAGCTCATTGTACGGCACGATCGTTCGTGCTAGCATCGGCCACGTTGGCACGAACGATCGTGCTAGTCGCGTGGCCGTCGTCAGGCGCGGCCCAACGAAAGGGGCGGGGTATGCCGTTCGTCAATGTCAAGGTCATTGAGGGTGTCTTCTCGGCCGGCCAGAAGCAGGACATGGTGCGCCGGTTGACTGACACGATGGTCGAGATCGAGGGTGAGAACATGCGCCCGGTCACCTGGGTGGTCGTCGAGGAAGTGAAGAGCGGAGACTGGGGCATCGCCGGGAACCCGCTGAGCACCGCAGACGTCAAGGCGCTCGCGGCCGGCCAGACCGTCGGCTAGCGGGCGCCGGTCCCGCACCACTGGGGGGGCGATGTACGACGCCATCGTGGTCGGCGCCCGGTGCGCCGGAGCGCCGCTGGCGATGCTGCTGGCACGCGCCGGGCACCGGGTCGCGCTGGCCGACCGGGCGTCGTTCCCGAGTGACACCATGTCCACGCATTTCCTGTGGCAGCGCGGTGCGGCCCGGCTGCAGTCCTGGGGACTGCTCGGCAGGCTGCAGGCCCGCGGCTGCGCGCCGATCCGGCAGATAACCTTCGACGTCGGCCCGGTGCAGATATCCGGCATCGGGCCGGCCGTGGAAGGCGTGGCCGACGCGTACTGCCCGCGGCGGACCGTGCTCGACACAATGCTGGCCGGGGCCGCAGAGGAGGCTGGCGCGGAGCTGATCGAGGGCTTCGTGGTCGATGACGTGCTGTGGTCCGAGGGCCGGGCAGTGGGCGTGCGGGGCCATCACCGGACATCCCCGCAATCGTCGTTGCAGGCCAGGATCGTCGTGGGCGCCGACGGTCTGCACTCGACCATCGCCAGAAAGGTCGCTGCCCGCGCCTACCGGGAGTATCCGCCGCTCACCGCCGTCTACTACTCCTACTGGAGCGGGATCCGTCATCTGGGCGCATCCTTCCACGCCCGCCCCGGGCGGCTGATCCTGGTGTGGCCCACTAACGACGACCTGACCTGCATCTATGTCGCCTGGCCACGCCAGGAGTTCGGCCAGGTGCGCAAGGACGCCGAAAACCACTTCCACCGCGCCCTCGAACTGGTCCCGGGCCTGCGCGACACCGTCGCGTCGGGCCAGCGCGAAGCGCGCCTCACCGGCACCGGCGACCTGCCCAACCTGTACCGGACGTCGGCCGGGCCGGGATGGGCGCTCGCCGGCGACGCCGGGCACCATAAAGACCCCTCGACCGGCATGGGCATGTCAGACGCCTTCCAGGCCGCCGAACTGCTGGCCGAAGCCATCCACGACGGCCTCGCCGGGCACCGGCCGCTGGACCAGGCCGTATCCGGCTACCAGCACCGGCGAGACGCCCTCACCGGCAGCGGGTTCGACCTCACCCTGAGCACGGCCAGGCTCGCGCCTCTGCGGCCCCGGCTGGAGGCCTTCTACCGGACCGCCGCACAGCAACCCGAGCTGGGCCGTCAGATCTTCGGCGTCCTCGGCGGCTCCGTTCCGGCGGCCGACGTCTACCCGGGCAGGCACCTCGAGACAGCCCACACGGGGGGTCACGCCGACCCCGGTGCGCCCCGGTGACGCTCGGCCGCGGGACCGCATCGGCCCGCGTCGGCATGTTCCCGCCCTTCGACCTGCTGGAGCGGGGCCATGAGCCCGCCCGGGCATTTCTGGCGCAAGCCGCCGACGCAGGCATCGACCATGTCTGCTGCGGAGACCACGTGAGCTTCGCGGACACGGGATTCGACGGGCTCGTGCAAGCCACGGCGCTGACGCTGCTCCATCCCACGCTGCCGATCTACAGCGGCGTGTACCTGCTGCCGCTGCGCCATCCGGTCCTGGTGGCCCGCCAGCTCGCAGACATCAGCCGGCTCGCTCCCGGGCGGCTCATCTTCGGGGTCGGAGTGGGCGGTGAAGATCGCCGCGAGGTGTCGATCTGCGGAGTGGACCCAGCCACCCGGGGCCTGCGGATGAACGAATGCCTCACCGATCGTGCGCCAGCTCCTGACCGGTACGGCAGTCACCTTCCACGGCAAGTTCTTCGACCTGGATGACGCGGTCATCGCACCCCCGCCGGCCGCGGCGATTCCCATCATCATCGGGGGACGTTCAGACGCCGCGATCAGGCGTGCGGGCAGGCTCGGTGATGGCTGGCTGGGCATCTGGGTCTCACCCCGGCGTTTCGCCGACGCCGTCGCGATGGCCGCAGACGAAGCCGGCCGCACCAGCCGGCCCGACCCGCCAGCCCGTCACGGCATGCAGGTGTGGTGCGGGCTCGCGGACTCGAAAGAAGCAGCACGCGCCTGCCTTGCGCCCGCGATGCAGACCTTCTACCAGCTCCCGTTCGAGCGCTTCGAGCGGTACTGCCCCTACGGCACCGCCGCCGACGTCGCCGAATTCCTCACGCCCTACCTTGATGCCGGCTGCACGGAGTTCAACCTCATCCCGCAGTCACCCGACTACGACCAGGCCGTCGCCGGCACGGCAGCCGTGAAAAGACTGCTGGCACGGACATGACACGCTTCGCCACAGCAAGCCCACAGACGAACTGATGCGCGCAAGGCGCAGCCGCCTTGTGGGTGACTCACGGCACGTTCCCAGACATGATTGTCGTTAGCTTGGCGGCGTCGATGTTTCCGCCGGAGACGATGCAGACCGTGCGCGGCCCGCGCCGCCCGGAAGCAAGGGCAGCAGCGACCGGAACGGCACCCGCCCCTTCGGCGACGACGCTGCACCGGTCGATCAGCAGCCGGATAGCCGCCGCCACCTGCTCAGAAGTGACGGTCACCGTATCGTCAACCAGTCCATGCACTAGCTCCCACATCTCGTCCGTCACGCGGCGCGACCCGCAGCCGTCGATGAACGTGGCCTGGTAGTCGACATCAACGGGCCGCCCGCGGGAGAAGGCAGCGGTCACGGGCGCGGCTGTCTCGACCTCCGCAGCGACGATACGCACCCTCGGACGCAGGGCCTTTACCGCGGCGGCGATGCCGCAAATCAGTCCTCCTCCGCCGAACGCGCAGACGATCTCTTCGACGTCCGGGACCTGTTCGACGATCTCGAGCGCCGCTGTGGCATTGCCCGCCATCACGTTCACATCGGCAAAAGGATGCACGAATATGTGATCATGCAGTGGTTCCCACTGGTGATCCACAACCGCCTGCCACCACGCCTCATAGGGAACCGGCAGGACCTTTGCGCCCCAGCGCTTGATTCCAGCCAGCTTTGTGGCCGGCGCAGTGTCCGGGACAACGACGACGGCGCGCACCCCCATCAGGTTCGCCGCGCGCGCGAGCGCTGCGCCCATGTTGCCCGCGCTTATCGTGTAGACCGGCATGGCCGGGTCAATTTCTGTGCCGATCCGGATCGCGTTCGTTGCGCCACGGATCTTGAACGAACCGGTGTCCTGCAGGCACTCCAGCTTGAGGGAGCACAGAACCTCTGCGTGCTCGCCATACAGCGGGACGACCGGCGTGGCACGGACAAACTCGCGGCTGCGCGCCTGTGCAGCGCGCGCAAGCTCTAGCGACGGGGTCTGCAAGCGGTCTGACATCTCAGGCCGGCGCATTCGCAGGCACAGGGGGCCAGCGGTCGTGCCATGGCGCCAGCGTCTCAAACGAATGGGAGGTGGACAGCACCAGTTGTTCAGCCGCCGGTCTTGCGGCGAAACGAACGTCGGCTCCGGGCCAGGCCGCGGGCGCCGTGGATCTTCCCGGCGTCCTGGCCACCGCGGGTCGCGTTCGCGTCCGCATCATTGGCACGCTTGCGCTCCAGCGCCTCGCGGAACTTGCGCCTGGTCTCATCCTCGGAACCATCAGACTCCGGCGCGTCCTCGGAACCATCAGGCTCCGGCGCGGCGTCAGTCATGCAGACCTCCTCCCGGGACGGCGATGTCCACAGCTTCGCACATGCGATGCCGGCATGCCGCGTGGCAGGGTGGCTGTTGGTGACGAGTTGCACATCGGCGACCGAGAGCTTCGACGTCGGGCCTACCGGGAAGGACCGGCGGATCCGGTTGCTGCCTTGATCCTTTCCAGGGTGACCCGCATGCCGTCCAGGTTGGTGCGGCCGCGCGCAAACCCGGCGATCATCCAGTACAGGCGCAGGACCGGCGTGTCGGCCAGCTCAAACGACTCGGTGACATCGGTGCCCGCCGCGCTGGGCTCCAGCTGGTAGCGCCACGTGTTCACGGTCATGCCGCGCGGGCCGGTCACCGCAAAGGCGAACTCGCGGCCCGGATCGCACGCCACCACCGTGCAGGCACTCCAGTACACCGGTCCCCGGCCGTTGCGCCGGACATGACCGCGGAACCGCGCCCCCACTTCGGGCCCGCTGGCAGCGCCGAGCCATTCCGCCTCAAACGTCTCGGGACTGAACTCCCCGATCCGGGTGACGTCACTGACCAGGTCCCAGACCCGTTCAGCTGATGCCGCCATATGAACCGTGACCGAACCACGCACCGCCTAAGCGTACGGGGGCCACCCAGCACGCGTCGGCCCGGTTATCCGGCGGGCTTGCGGGCCAGCCAGACCGTGCGGCTGGTGCGGACCGTCAGGTCGTCGCGGGCGGGCAGGGCCGGGGCCAGGGCGTCGAGTTCCGCGATGTCACTGGCACTGAGCTTGTCCTCCAGGCCGTGCCGGGCGCGGCAGAGGGCGACCATGGCATAGCGGGTCACGGAGGCGGCCATCGGCGAGCCCGGCGGCGGCTGCAGCTCGATCACGAAGCAGCGTTCGGACTCGACCGCGAACCCGGCCTCGGCGAAACGGGCGGGCCAGTCCTCATGCATGTGCATGCCGGCCTCGTCACGACCCCGCGCCATGGCGGTGTGGATCCGCTCCTCGAGCGCCGCGCCCGGCGGGTCGGTGAGAAAACGCGGGAACGATTCCAGCTCTGTGACCGCGAGCAGCCCCCCTGGGCGCAGCATCTGGTAGATCTGCGCGACCCCCCGTGCGGGATCGCTCATGTGGTGCAGCGAGTTGGCGGCCCACACCAGGTCGGCGGGATTCAGGCCATCAGGCCATGCCTGATCGAGGTCGGCTTGGACGGTGCGGATCCGGTCGGCGAGCCCGGACGCGCGGGCCTTGTCCTGGATGTGCTTCAGCATCTCCCCGTCGACGTCCAGGGCGGTCACCTCGGCGTCCGGCAACTGCCTGGCCAGCGCCAGGGTGCCGGTGCCCGTTCCGGCACCCACGTCGATGACGCGGGCTCGTTCCGTGAGGTCTGCCGTGACCCATTCGGCTACCTCGCGGTGGTACTCGCTGAGGACCTCCGCGTCGAGGTCGAGCAGGTCAGCCATGTGGTCGTGTTCGTGTGCCATGTCCTAGACGGTACCGCCGGCTTGCCGTTACGGCATATCCTCTTGCGTATGAAGCAAGACGCCGATCTGGACGCTCTTGTCCGGCAGCGCATCCGGGGTCTGCGCACGTCGCTGGGCTGGTCGCTGGACGAGCTGGCGGCCCGGAGCTACCTGAGCCCGTCCACGCTGAGCCGGATCGAGACCGGTCACCGGCGGATTGCCCTGGATCAGCTCACGCCGATCGCGAGGGCACTCGGCACCACGCTTGACCAGCTGGTGGAGTCCGGCGACGACGCCGACGTGGTGATCAGGCCGCTCCGGGACGAGGCGCGGGGCATGACGACCTGGCTGCTGTCGCGGACCGGCGCGCCGCAGGGCATGACGATCGCGAAGCTGCGGGTGACCCGGAAGGTGCCCGACAGGCTGCGCGTCCACCCGGGCCGGGACTGGTTCACCGTCCTGTCCGGCACCATCGTGCTGCGGCTGGGCGAGCGGACCATCCTCGTGCGGGCAGGCGAGGCGGCCGAGTTCTCCACGATGGAACCGCATGCGTTCGGCGTGCGAGAGGGAGCCGCGGAGATCCTGTGCATCCTCGACCACGACGGCACCCGCACCCACTTGGGGCCGGGCGGCCCCTTCCCCGAGACCGGCCCCGAGGAAGCCTGACCGGCCAGGTGGTCAGCTGAGGCGAGGAACTGGTCCAGTAGCTCGGTGAACGTTGCGGGTGCCTCGTGGTGGGCGGCATGCCCAGCACCGATCGGCCTGGCCAGCGGAGGCCATTATGCTCTACCGGAGATGACGGACGAGGTGCGACGAGGCGCGAGCGTCCGGTAGGACCGGGGCGGGAGAGAGGAAGGCGGCGATGGCGGACTCGCTGCACGCAGATGATCCGGGCCAGGACACTGCCCCGGCCGCTGCGCTGGACACCAGCGTGGCTCATCCAGCCCGGGTGTATGACTACTGGCTGGGCGGGAAGGACAACTTCGCCGCGGACCGGGAAGCCGCCGAGCAGGTCATCGCGGTCAACCCGAACGTCTTGCCCGGGGTGCAGGCCAACCGTGCGTTCCTTGGCCGGGCGGTGCGCTACCTGGCTGGCGAGGCCGGGATCCGGCAGTTCCTCGACCTCGGCACCGGGCTGCCGACCGCGGAGAATACCCACCAGGTGGCGCAGGCCATCGCGCCCGACGCCCGGGTCGTCTACGTGGACAACGACCCGATCGTGCTCACGCACGCCCGGGCGCTGCTGACCAGCACAAGCGAGGGAGCAACCGCCTACGTGCAGGCGGACATCCGGGATACCGGGAAGGTGCTGGCCAGCGCGGCGGAGACCCTGGACTTGTCGCAGCCTGTCGCGGTGATGGCGCTGATGATCCTGCAGTACGTGCCGGACGAGGATGACCCGTGGGGGATTGTCGCGGGGCTGGTGGATGCGCTCGCCCCGGGCAGCTACCTGACCGTCTCGGATACCGTGCGCGACATTGACACTCATCGGGTGACCGAGGGCACAGCCCGGCTGAACGAGCGGATGGGGCCGACCCGGCTGACCCTGCGTTCCCGGCCGGAGTTCGAGCGGTTCTTCTCCGGATTGGAGCTGGCCGAGCCGGGCGTCGTCCCTCTGCCCGAATGGCGGGGTGTGGGGTCGGGGTACCCAATCCCGTGCTACGCGGGGATGGGCCGCAAGCCCTTCTCCGGCTGAGCGACGCCGATCCACCCACCTTCCTCCGACCCGCCGGACGCTCTGCCTGATCACCTGGCCCGCGCAGCCAGCGAGATGACGCCGACCGCCGGGTCCGCAGGCTCTTCCGGACCGATCTCGGCGACGAGGCCGCAGATGCAGTTCAGCGCGCCTTTGCCTCGGTCGAGGCCCGGTGGCGTCAGGAAATAGGGTCCGAGCCGTACGACACCATGAAACAGGTTCTACGGCAGCTGCGCCGCGACAGCCTCAGACCCTGAATCAGACGGTCGGCTCGGGCAGGATCTCCCGTACCTCTTGCGCACAGCGGCACGCGACGGCGATCTTGGCAGCCCACTCCAGCGCCTCCTTGCGTGAGGGCACGTCGACGACCGCGAACCCGCCGATGACTTCCTTGGTCTCCGGGTACGGGCCGTCGGTGACGGTCCCGTCGGTGGCCACGATGCTCGCCCTCTGGCTTTCCAGTCCGGCGCTGAAAACCCACACGCCGGCGTCCCGCGCCTCCCGGGCCACCGCGAGCGCGGCCTTGGCCACGTCGGGCAGGTCCTCCTCGGGGAAGGTCATCGCTCCGTCATCGAACGAGATCAGGTACTGCGTCATCCCATGGCTCCTTGTCCCGGCGGCCCCTCCGGCCGCCCCTCACCTCATATACGAACGGCTCGATCCGGATTCGACACTCTGCCAGAAGAAACTTCTGTCGGGGCTGCTGCCTAAGATCGTTCGGTGAGTGTGCGTCGCAGTCCGGCGGGCAGCATGCCAACTGCGCCTGTCCCAGCATCCGATTGTGGAGGCCCGAATGCCGAAACCACCGCTTCCCGAGGCCGCGGTAGCCCTGCTGCTTAAGCCGAACCCGGCGGTCATCACGACCCTGCGGCGGGACGGCCAGCCGGTCTCCGCAGCCACGTGGTATCAGTGGGACGACGGCCGGGTTCTGGTGAACATGGACGAGGGCCGCAAACGGCTGGAGCACATGCGCGACGATCCCCGGGTTGCGCTCGACGTGCTCGATGAAAGCGACTGGTACACCCACGTCAGCATCATCGGCCACGTCGAGGAGTGGCGCGACGACACCGACCTGGCCGACATCGACCGCCTGGCCAGGCATTACACGGGCCATCCGTACCGGCAGCGCGACCGGGGCCGCATCAGCGCCTGGATCGCCGTGGAAGCCTGGCACGGCTGGGGTGCGCTGAAAGACACGCGCTAAGAACGGGGGCTGGGTCGTGCCGGCGCGGATGGCCTGCATGGCCCGCGGTCATGTCAGCTCGCCTCCCGGCCGAACACCTGCGGGGAAGGCGAACCGGCCGTCGGGACCCGGCTCGAACCGGCGGGCTTCCACCACCGCGTCCACGTTGAGCGGCCCGTAGATATGCGGAAAGGGCTCAGCCGAGCCCGCAACCTGCTCGAGCCGGATCTCTGGCCGGACGCGGCCGGTGTCGATGGCCAGCACCAGCAGGTCCGGCAGCCCTTGGTAGAACATGTTCGCCACCCCCGCCACCTGGCCGGCGGCCGAGCAGTGGATGAATCCTTCCTCGGCCAGCGTCCTGCCGAGCGTTGACGTCGTGTACTCACCGGCAGCCTGCGCCTGTGCCCAGTCGGACGCCGTGGCGATGTGGTAGATGAAGCCGGGCACCTCTCGTGTGATCACAGCCCCATCGTGCCTCAGAGCAGGGACAGGTCGGCGGTCACCGTATCGATCCGCTCGCTGTCGGCGGGCCCGAGCGCGCAGCACGTCTGCGTGCCCGGGCTCACCTGGGTGCGGCCAGCGTCGCGGATGACCTCGGTTGGCAGTCCGGTGGCGCGGGCCTGCCGCACCACGTCATCCAGCTGCGCGCCGTCCGCCACCTTGAGCACGACCTTGGGCTGGCCCTGCTGCAGCCAGGCCGCGAGGTCAGCGCCGCCCAGGCCGTCCAGCACGGCGGCCACTGCCGCGTGGGCGACCTGGGCGGCGATCTTGCCGCGTCCCATGCCGAGGTCCGTCCGGACCACGATCGCCAGTTTCTGCGCCACCAGGACACGGTACGGCCCGGCCCGGCCTTGCCGGAGGCTCAGCCGAACAAGGTGTCCAGGAACGGGCTGCTGAACACTGAATTCGGGTCGTAAGAGGTGAGAATCGAGACGGCTGTGCTCCAGCCGTCGTTGCTCGCCTGGCCCGCGCTGACCGCGGCCGGGATCGTGCTGCCCAGGATCGTCGAGTTGGTCCACGGCGCAGCCGACGTGCACCCCCAGGCCTTGGACCATTCCGGCCGGACGCACGCGTAGCTGCCGGTGTAGTGGCTCCAGATCCACGATTCCATCTCGGCGTAGAACGCGGAGAATCCGGCTGTGACCGGCAGCGTGCCCATGTCCAGCCAGACCGCGGTGTCCCAGCCGGGCTGGTCGGGCCGCGGTCGCAGCGAGGACAGGATCGGCGACTGGGCGCCGCTGACCAGAGCGTCCGAGGGTTTGTCCAGGCCGGTGATCCGGATCTCGATGGGCCCGTTCATCGGGTACTGGCCCTGCGCGGCGTAGCTGGACAGCAGGCTGCTGTACTGCGTGTAGAAGTCGCTGACCACCTGCTGGATGCTGGCGCGCGAGGTGATGATCGCGAAGCCGGCCTCCACGATGCGCACCGTGCTCGGCTCCACGTACAGCAGCACGTTCTGCCACTGACCCCAGAGGTCCCAGGTGCCGGTGAACACCAGGCCGGTGTCCACCAGCGCTATCGCGGCATCCTCGAAGGCCGGCGTGCCGGAGACGTCGCCGGCCGCGACCTCGTCGAAGAACGTGTTTTCCGAGCTGGTCACGCTGTTCGTGAACGAGTAGTTGTACGGGCTGGTTGCCTTCACCGAGAGCAGCGGCTGGCTTGACTTGATCGACCACACCTTCAGCCACGGCGTGTCGGTGAACGGGAACCAGATCGCCTCGACGCGGCCGGCTCCGTCCGCGTAGCTGGCGAGCGAACTGGACCCCGCGCTGGCTGGCGGGGCAAACAGGTCCGCGGCCGAGATGTCCACCCAGCTCTGGCACTGCAGGTTCTGGGACCCGGCGAGCTGCAGGGTGACCGAGGTGATGAACGCGCGGCCCAGGTGCGCCAGGAACGCACGGATGTCCGGGTTCGAGCGCTGGAACGTCGTCAGCACGTACTGCCCGGACGAGGAGTTCCAGACGACCGCGGTGAGGGACAGGATCAGGTTCGAGAGGGAGCCGTAGGTCTGGCCGGACAGCATGGTCTCGCCGGTCGCCGGGATCGCGCTGCCGTGCGCGTTGATGGCCAGTGCGCCGCCGACCGTGATGTCGCCGGGCGCCGGGATCGCGCAGAACCCGTAGCCTGCCGCCGCTATCGCGCTGGTCAGCGTGTTCATCGTGACGCCGGTGCCCACCGTGGCCGTGGCCGGCGAGCCCGCGCTGATCGACACCGAGGTCAGGTCCTGGGTGGTGTCCAGCAGCACGTAGCCGGCCCCGGTGCTGCCCGATGGCAGCAGGATCGGCGACCAGTTGTGGGACATTCCCTTGGCCCGCAGCCGGTATCCGTTGGCGTACGCCCAGTTGGCCAGCGTGACCACGTCATTGGCCGAGGCCGGGGCGCAGGTCCAGACGTCGTCTATGACGATCATGCCGGCCCAGTTCTGGTACGCCTGCTGGTAGATCGAGATCGACGGCGGGAAGTTCGGCGGCGGGGAGGTGGTGGCCTGCGCGCTGGCCGGGGTTACCCGGAACACCGGCACCCAGGCCAGGGCGCCGGCCGCGGCTGCGCCCGCCATAAAGGCGCGCCGGGATGGCCTGCGAGATGGGACAGATTGGTCTAAACCGGACGGGCGAGGGGCATGGCGGGGCTCCATTTTGGCTCTCCTCTTCGATGTGGGGGGTCGTCGGAGGATGGTCCCGGAATCCGAATCAAGCGCTTGATCGGCTGGGGCCTGAGCACACCGTAGAACCGTCCGGGGCGACGGGCAAGACTGAAACGTGTTCTATTTTTGAGCCTTTCGGGAGACCCGGGCCGGGCCGGGGATTGCCATCGGCGTCGTCTTCTACGCGCTCGGCCGCCGGGAGCGGGCGGACCCGGTCACCGAATGGATCTGCGTGACAGCACGCCGGTGTTCGACTTGAGGCTCCGCGCTCAGTGGCGTGGCAAGGGCGTCGGCGGACAAGCACTGCGCTGGCTCACCGCGTACCTGTTCACCGAGCTTCCGGCGATCCAGCGTGTTCAGGGCACGACGCGCCAGGACAACCGCGCGATGCGACGTACCTTCCAGCGCGCCGGATACGTCAAGGATGCGCACTACCGGGACGCGTGGCCGGTGGACGGCGGAGAGGTCTACGACGCGGTCGGGTACGCAATATTGAGGCGAGACTGGCTTGCCGGAACGACGACCACTCCCGACTGGCACGATGAGCACGTTCTGACCAGCACCCCTGACGGCTCTGGGTCACCGCGCGCGGTCCGGTGATGCTATGCCGCGGAAAGCCTTCTGGTCAGCCAGCAGAGGGACTGAACCTGGCGGCGGCCGATCGCATCGTGGTCTGCGCCCGGGACGATCTCGAAAACCAGGGCATTGCTCGCCATCCCACTCGCGTGCAGGGCACGGTCCAGGGCCTGAGCGCCGAGATCGAGGAAGAACTCATCCTCGGAACCGGCGTCTATCCAGACGGCGTGCAGGGAACGGAGCTGGCTCGCGTAGCGGGGGATCATGCGCACGGGATCCCAGTCGAGCCACTGGCGCCAGGCATCCGGCCGGATCTCACCGCTCATGGTGTCGACGGGGAGTACGGGGGTCCCGTCGGGGGCGGGTGAGAAGCATGCCGAGACGCCGAGGACGTACTGGAGCAGGCGCTCGGCGGGCCGCACGTCGGGCCAGCGAGCCTGGAAGTCCGTCCACCAGGCCATGATGTCGCCGTCCCAGGAACGCAAGCCCCGCACGACCTCGGGCAGTCGGGGCTGGTAGGCAGCTTCGTAGAACGCGTCCCCGGCATGGCTGGCGCAGCCGCCGAAGACGTCCGGCCTGAGCATGCAGGCGACGAGCGCCCCGAATCCGCCCGAGGACACACCCAGGACCACCCGGTGATCGCGGTCCGCGATCGTGCGGTACCGGTCGTCGACGTAGCGGACGATCTCGTCGCACAGGTAGGAGTGGTACCTGCCGGTCCCGTTCGAGTCGACGTACTGGCTCCCGCCATATCGCGTCCAGCCGTCGACGCTGACCACCACCGCCTGTGGTGCCAGCCCCGTCGCGAACGCCTCGTCGATCATCTCGAGAACCGTCGGGCCGAAGGCGGGGCGCCTCGCCCAGCTGGCGACGCTGCCGCCGTAGCCGGGAAGCAGGTAGACAGACGGGAACTGCCGGGTCTGGTCCGGATAGTCCGGCGGCAGGTAGACCCACAGCGGCCGCTCGTGCGGGTCGCCGAGCGGGTTCCCGCGCAGCAGCTCGCTGGCCACGGTGACCTTCTCTAGCCGGCCGTGCAGGGCCGCTGGCCACGGCGCCATTCTGCTGCTCCCCGCGGCCGGTTCTGTGATAAACATGAACCGGACTCTAGTTCATGTTTTGTTCGACGGTCAAGGAGATGACGTGCGCAGCGCGACCGAGGCCCCCAACCGGGCGCCGAGAGGCCAGCCGCGGCAGGCGAGGAGCCGCGACAAGCTCGACCGTATCCTCGCGGCCACCGCCGAACTGCTCCAGGAACTCCGCTACGACGAGCTGGGGACCAAGCTCATCGCCGAGCGCGCCGGGGTCTCAGTCGGCAGCCTGTACCGGTATTTTCCGGACAAGGACAGCATTGCCCGAGCCCTGCTTCTCGGCTGGCTCGACGACGCCGGCTTCATCGATTGGGCCCCTGGTGGCGAGGTTCCGGAGGAGCCGGGAGCCATCCTCGATCACCTCGTCGATTCCTACGCCGACTTCTTCCGGCGAGAACCGGGCTTCTGGAACGCCTTCTACCACGCTGAGCGGAGCCCGGAGCTCGAGCAGGCCCAGAGGCAGAACGATCGCGACATCGCGGCCCGGCTCCAAGACCTGCTCGCGGTCGGCTACGGCCGTTCCGGCCCAGACCTGGCGGCTCGTTGCCTCATCGCCGTCCAGGTAGCGGACCACCTGCTCGGACTCGCCTTCCGCGACAATCCGGACGGCGACGCCACCGTGCTCGAGGAGGCCAAGCTTCTGCTGCACCGTTACCTCGGCGTCTGACCGCGGGTGACCTACCCGGACTGGTAGGTGAGCAAGGCGAGGCTGTCACCGACGGACTGGGCCTGAACGAGGCGCATCGGCTTGATCTCGCTGACCTCGCCAAAGAGGCGCCAGCCGGTTCCGACCACGAGCGGATAGATGAAAAGCCGCAACTCGTCGGCCAGGTCGTGCTCGATCAGCGTGTGCGCGAGCTGAATGCTGCCGTTGACCACGATGTCGCCGTCGAGCCGCTGCTTCAGCTTGGAGACCTCGTTGACCACGTCGCCCGCAAGAACTGTCGCGTTGCCCCATCTGGGCTGGTCGAGGGTCGAGGACACCACGTACTTCGGCATGCTGTTCAGCCGGTCCGCCCAGGGGCCGCTGCGGGACAGCCAGCGAGTGGCGAACCACTCGTCGCTTCGCCGGCCCAGCAGCAGGGCCTCGGCACGCAGCGCCTCGTCGAACAGAACCTTGGCCCACTCCGCGCGGTCAGAGTCCCCGATCCGGTTGAACCAGCCACCGTTTCGCAGACCCTCTTCACCGGTCGGGTCCTGGACGACCCCGTCGAGCGAGACGTTCTCGCTGATCACGATCTTTCCCATCACGATTCCCCTGTCATCGGCATTGAGACATCCGTGTTGTCGGAGCCTCACCGATGTAGACACCGCCAGACCGGGGAAGTGGGCCCTCGGCGCACCGTAGCTGCGGCTGCTTACTGGCGGCCGCGCACGGTGTCCGGTTTCTCCAGGCGGCGCCGCGCCTCGTCCCAGGTAATCGGCACGCCGGTGGCGGTCCAGGTGACGAAGCTGGAGCCCGCCATCCGCGGCCGGAAGTGCTTCATGAGGTGCCGATGCGGCTCGTGGCCCACCGCGGCCGACATTGCGGCCTGATCCTGCCAGGCCGACAGGGTCCAGAACGTCCGGTGCAGCGGCCGGGCGATCAGCGACAGGCCCAGCACGCCGGGCGAGGCCAGCATCTGGCGGCGAATTCGTAAGGCCGCCGCGAGGAACGACGGCACGTCGCTCAGCCGGCGCAGTTCCAGGCGGGAGGCCATGACGGTTACCGGGCCGTCCGCTGACGGCGGCGAGTTCGGTTCCTTCCAGGGAAGCGTCGGCATCGGGTGTAGCCCCTTCCGGGAGTGTGGGTGAACGCGGCCATCATGCTGTAATGGTCTTATGCAGTTCAACACTTACACCTACGCGGGCGCGCACATAGCCGTCTGGCTGGTGAACCACCCCGGATCCGGCGCAGCGGAAATCGCCGGGACACTGCATCGCTACGACGTCCACGAACCTGCCGCAACCGCCACCCAGATCCGGGCGCTGCGGCCCTGGATGCAGCGGCTGCGCGAGGTGTTCGAGGTCACCGCCGTGACCGACAAGGCGCAGCGCGCCGACGAACTGCTGGTGGCCTCGGACTGCCGCGCCCGGCTGGTCAGCCACGGCCCCGGCCTGCCGTTCCACTTTCATTACGCGCCCGTCCGGGCCAGCCTGGTTCCCCGGGTGAAAGCCCTCACCGCGGCCGGGCTGGCGCACGTGATCGATGACGGAGCGGGTTCCCGCCTGCGGGCCTGCAGCCGGGCCGGCTGCGGGACCGTCTTCATCGACACCTCGCGCAACGGCCGCCGGCACTTCTGCAGCGTCCGGTGTGCCAACCAGGTCAACGTGGCCAACCACCGGCGCCGCCGGCGCGAGGCGCTGGCGCGCTAGCCAGCCGCGGCAGTCTGCTCAGCACCCCCCTCAGGATTGACCAAGATCCCGCTGAGGTCCCGCCGCGCTCAGAGGGATCTCAGCAATTCGGCTAAGACGATCGGTAACCTCGCCACCCACGATGTGGGCATGTCATCAGACTCACTGCTGCGTGAGACCGCGCCGCTCACCGACCGGCAGCCCATGGCGTCCTGCGGCACCGCCGTTGACATCGTGATTCCGGTTCGCAACGAGGAGCGTGACCTGGGCCCGAGCGTGCGCCGACTGCACGCGTTCCTGGGCGCGGAGTTCCCGTTCACGGCGCGGATCACGATCGCGGACAACGCAAGTGATGACGGAACGTGGTCCCAGGCGCTGGCTTTGGAAGCAGCGCTGGATGGCGTGCGCGCGGTCCGCCTGGAGCGCCCCGGCCGCGGTGGCGCGCTCAGATCGGTCTGGTCGCACAGCGACGCGGCGATTTTCGCGTACATGGATGTGGATCTGTCGACGGACCTGAACGCGCTCCTGCCGTTGCTGGCGCCGCTGCTGTCGGGGCACAGCGACGTGGCGATCGGTACCCGGCTGGCGCGGGGTGCGCGGGTGATCCGCGGTCCGCGGCGGGAGATCATCTCGCGGTGTTACAACGTGCTGCTGCACGCGACGCTGGGGACGGGGTTCTCCGATGCGCAGTGCGGGTTCAAGGCGATCCGGGCTGATGCGGCGCGGGTGCTGCTGCCGCTGACCGCCGACACCGGCTGGTTCTTCGATACCGAGTTGCTGGTTTTGGCGGAGCGGGCGGGGCTGCGGATCGCTGAGGTTCCGGTGGACTGGATCGACGACGCCGATTCGCGGGTCAAGCTGGTGGCGACCGCGCTGGCGGATCTGCGCGGGATCGTGCGGCTGGGCACCGGGCTGGCGCGCGGCACGATCAAGGTTCCGGCGCTGGGTGACCCGTCCCCGCCCGGATCGCGCCAGGGAGGCGGCGGCCCGGCCCGGCGTCGCGGCCTGCTGGCCACCATCGTCCGCTTCGGCCTCTACCGCAGCTGGGTGTTCCGCGGCGGCTCACATCATCTGAACAGGAAAGCGAAATGACCATAACCTCTGCCAAGCCCGATTCGGCGAGCTCCGCACGCCCTGCCCCGCCCAGCCGCAAGGAACGGCTGCTGCGGGCCAGACCCGGCGACCCGGCGTGGGCGCGCCCGGCGCTGCTCGCGCTGCTCGTGGTCACCGCCCTGCTCTACCTCGTCGGCCTGAGCCGCAACGGCTGGGCCAACGAGTTCTACGCCGCCGCCGTCCAGGCCGGCACGAAGAGCTGGAAGGCGTTCCTGTTCGGCTCGGTCGACTCGTCGAACTTCATCACCGTGGACAAGACCCCGCTGTTCCTCTGGCCGATGGAGCTGACCGCGCGGGTATTCGGCCTGAACTCCTGGACCCTGCTCATCCCGCAGGCGCTCGAGGGCGTGGCCACCGTCGGCGTGCTCTACACGACCGTGCGCCGCTGGTTCGGGCCAGCGGCCGGGATCCTCGCCGGGGCGGTCATGGCGGTGACCCCGGTCGCCACGCTGATGTTCCGCTTCGACAACCCGGACGCGATGCTGGTGCTGCTGATGACGCTGGCCGCGTACGCCACAACCCGCGCGATCGAATCCGGCCGCACCCGGTGGATCGCCCTGGCCGGGGCGCTCCTCGGCCTCGGGTACCTGGCCAAGATGCTCCAGGCGTTCCTGGTGCTGCCGGGCCTGGCCCTCGCGTACCTGATCTGCGGGAAGCCCAGGCTCGGCAAGCGGATCTGGCAGCTGCTGGCCGGCGCCGCCGCGCTGCTGGTCGCCTCCGGGTGGTGGGTCGCGATCGACCTGCTCACCCCCGCCGCGGACCGCCCGTACGTCGGCGGCTCCACGGACAACAGCATCCTCAACCTCACGTTCAGCTACAACGGGCTCGGCAGGCTGACCGGGGAGAGCGGGCCAGGCGGCGGTGGCGGCGGGGGAGGGTTCGGCGGCGCAACCGGGCTCACCCGCCTGTTCCAGGCCGATATGGGCGGGCAGATCGCCTGGCTGCTCCCGGCGGCGCTGATCGCGCTTGCGGTCATGCTGTGGGTGTCGCGGCGCGCGGCCCGCACCGACCGGACCCGCGCAGCGGCCCTGCTGTGGGGTGGCTGGCTGCTGGTGACCGGGCTGGTATTCAGCTTCATGTCGGGGATCATCCATCCCTACTACACGGTCGCGCTGGCCCCGGCCATCGCCGCCCTTGTCGGCATCGGCGCCAGCGGACTGTGGCGAATCCGGCACACCTGGCTCGCCCGCGCCGCGCTGGCCGCGGGGCTTGTGGTCACGGCCGCCGTGGCCTGGGTCCTGCTGGACCGCAGCCCCAGCTGGTTCCCGTGGCTGCGGGTGGGCATCGTTGTTGCGGCCGCCGGCGCCGCCGGCCTGATCCTGGCCGGCCCATTGGCCCGGCCCGCCACCGTCCGGGGCCGGGCCGCGCTCGCCGCCGTCGCCGGATCGCTCGCGGTGATCGCGGGGCTGGCCGGTCCGCTCGCCTACAGCCTCGACACCGCCGCCACCGCGCACAGCGGATCGATACCGTCGGCCGGCCCCACCGTGGCCAGCTCGTTCGGCCCCGGCGGCGGCTCGTTCCCCGGCGGCGGCAAGCTCCCGAGTGGCGGCGAGCTGCCAAGTGGCGGCACGGTCCCGGGCCGTACCGGAGGTTCAGGCGAGCCGGGTTCCGGCGAGTTCCCCGGTCGCTCGGGCGGCGAGGGCCTGCCGAGCTCCGGTGAGTTCCCGGGCGGCACCGACCGCTCGCCGGGCGGAAGGGCTGGGTTCTCGTCCGGCGGGACCGCCGGCGGACCCGGTGGCGCGACCACAAGTGCCGCGCTCAGCAAGCTCCTGGAGACCGGCGCGTCCGGTTACAAATGGGCGGCGGCCACAGTCAGCTCGACGAGCGCGGCCTCCCTGGAGCTGAACAGCAATGGCGTCCCGGTCATGGCGATCGGCGGGTTCACCGGAAGCGACCCAGCGCCGAGCCTCGCCGAGTTCAAGAAGCTGGTCGCCGAGCACAAGATCCACTACTTCATCGGCGGCGGGGTCGGCGGAGGTGGCGGCATCGGCGGTGCAGGTTCCAGCGACGCGTCGCAGATCACCTCGTGGGTCGAGTCCCACTTCACGTCGAAGACCGTAGGCGGCACCACCGTCTACAACCTGACGAGCCCGAAGACAAGCTCGTAAGGCGCCAGGTCCCGGCAGCGGCCGGCCGCCCGGTCACCGGGTCGGCCGCTGCCGGGCCGTGCTGCATTGCCATGCGAGCCGGGATGCCCTTGTTCGGGGGTGGCGGGGATACGGGCGTAGCCTGGGTGCTGGCAGGAGCGCCTGCCGCACTCCGAGCTGCCCCGGCCCGCGCCCGCGACAGCGGTGAGGACAAGGGCCGCTGGTTCGCGCTAGCTGGGACAGATCAGTCACCTGCCAGGCGATCAGGGCGCGGGGCAGGGTCGCCGCGAGGGACATGGCGTGACTGACGACAGCGCGTTCAAGAAGCAGGTCCGGGCCAGGATGGCCGAGACCGGGGAGAAGTACACCGTCGCCCGCCGGATGGTTATCGCCGGACGTGATCCGGGTCAGCCGCTGGTGGTGTTGAGGATGTACCTGAATCCGTACGTGGACCTGGAACTGACCGACGAGGCGGCCCGGGCATATGCGGCAGCCGATGAGCCGGGCCGGCGGGACATGACAAACCGGCTGCTGGCCGACCACATCGAGATGGCCGGGGCCGAGGAGGCCGGGGCCACGGCGGGCTCGGAGATCCTGACGGTCCAGCTGCACATCGACGAGATCAATGACGTGATACACCGGCGGATAGGACGGGCGGCCGGGGTATCCGCGGTGTCGGTCAGCGGGGACCAGGACCACGTACGGGTTGATGTCCGCGCCGCCCGGCCGGGCGTGGCGATCGGCCATGGCGGCGCGGAGGCCGACCGGCTCCGCGCTGAGCTGGAGGAGCTGACCGGCAAGCCGGTGCAGCTGAACATCCTGCAGGTACCTGGCCCGCCTGGCAAGGCGCTGGCGCGGGAAGAGGAAAGGGGAAGATCCAGTGGCGGACGCTGAGAACCCTGCACCGGCGGTAAATCAAGACGACGAGTCGCGCATGCTGCTGAGCTTCTTGCAGCACCAGCGTGATGCGGTGCTGAGGGTCGTCGAAGGGCTGCCCGAGGAGGACTGGCAGAAGCCGGTCGTGCCGTCTGGCTGGACGGTGGCCGGGATGCTCGCCCACATCGGCGGCGCCGAGTACCACTGGTTCCAGCAAGTGACCGCGGGCCGGGTGCCGGAGCCGCAGCCGGACGAGGAAGACGGGGAAACCGATGAGGGCGGGTACGACCCTAACGCCGCCTTCGTCTGCGACTACCCGAGCGCTGAGATCATCGCCTCCTACCGCCAGGTGTGCGGGATGTCCGATGAGGTGCTCGCCATCACCCCGCTGTCCGCGGCCCCGGCCAGGCCCGACGCTCACCCCAACCCGGAGGTCGTTCCCCAGATCACGAACGTGCGCTGGATCGTCCTGCACATCATCGAGGAGACGGCCACGCACTCCGGCCACCTCGAGATCGCACGCGAACTGCTCGACGGGAAAACCGGGCTCGGCGGACGCTGACCGCCGGCCGGACATCCCGCGATCCTGGCCACTGCGCGGATCTGGTGCCCCTTGCGGGGCACCCATCCTGCACAGACGTGCCCGATGCTAGCAGCCGACGAGCGCGCCGAGGCTGGCCAGAGCCTCGGGGCGGGCACGGTAGTAGACCCACACGCCGCGCTTGTCGCGGTCGACCAGACCGGCGTCGTGCAGGACCTTCATGTGGTGGCTGATCGTGGGCTGGGACAGCTCGAACGCGTCGTTGAGTTCGCAGACGCAGGCCTCGCCGCCCTCGTGCGAGGCGACCAGAGACATCAGGCGCAGCCTCACCGGGTCGGCCAGCGCCTTGAGCAGCGGCGCGACCTGTTCGGCCTGCTCCATCGTCAGCGGCTCCGTGGCCAGCGGGGAGCAGCACGCGGCCGTCTCGGCCGGGGTAGGCAGCAGCGTCATGGAATTAGACACCTATCTATATTGACGGAGATCGATGTCCCGTGGCAAGCTCGGGGCCACTAGACATAGATAGATATCAATATCAGCGGGAGGCCGTGATGCTGCCGGGTGACCAGATCAGCGGGGAGACGGACGACCGCATGCGCGAGCAGGTCCGGGCCCGGTATGCGGAGGCGGCGCGGGCGGTGCTGACCCCCGAGCGCGGCGAGACCGCGGGGTGCTGCGGCGGGTCTGCGGGGCAGTCGTGTTGCGGCACCGGGTCGGCCGCGCTGGACTCGGCGGACTGCTTCGGCGGGCCGCTGTATGGCGAGGGCGAGACCGATGGGCTGCCCGAGCAGGCGGTGCAGGCCAGCCTGGGCTGCGGGAACCCGCTGGCGGTCGCGGAGTTGCGGGAGGGCGAGCGGGTGCTGGACCTGGGCTCGGGCGGCGGCATCGACGTGCTGCTGTCGGCGCGTCGGGTCGGCCCCTCGGGGTTCGCCTACGGGGTGGACATGACCGACGAGATGCTGGAACTGGCCCGGGCCAACGCCGCGAAGGCCGGGGCGGCGAACGTGGAGTTCCGCAAGGGCGAGATCGAGGCGCTGCCGCTGCCGGACGCGGCGGTGGACGTGGTGATCTCCAACTGCGTGATCAACCTGTCCACCGACAAGCCCGCCGTCCTGGCGGAGATGTTCCGGGTGCTGGTGCCCGGCGGGCGGATCGGGATCTCGGACGTGGTGGCAGCCGATCACCTGTCGCCGGCGGACCGGGCGGCGGCCGGATCGTACGTGGGGTGCATCGCCGGCGCGCTGACCCGGGCGGAGTACCTGGACGGGCTGGCGGCGGCGGGGTTCACCGATGCGTTGGTGACGTTCACCGCCCAGGCGGCACCGGACATGCACGCGGCCATCATCAGGGCCGTCAAGCCAACCGCGGAATGAGGATGACGCTGGCCCGGCGGCTGGTGGCCGAGTTCACCGGAACCGGCCTGCTGGTCGCGGTGGTGGTGGGATCGGGGATCGCGGTAACCCGGCTCACCACGGACGGCGCGCTGCGGCTGCTGGTGTGCTCGCTGGTGACGGCGATGGGGCTGGCCGTGCTGATCGTGGTGTTCGCGCCGGCCGGGGGAGCGCAGTTCAATCCGGTGGTCACCGCGTCGGACTGGGTACAGACCCGGGGCACGCCACGCGGCTACGGCGCAGGCCAGGCGCTGGCGGTGATTGGGTGCCAGGTGGCCGGGGCGATCGGCGGCGCGGCGCTGGCGGACACGATGTTCGCCCAGCCGGTGCTGGCGGCGTCGCGGACGCACCGCGGCGGAGCTGGGGTGCTGCTGGGCGAGGCGGTGGCAACAGCGGGCCTGCTGCTGGTGATCGTCACGCTCGCCCGGACCGGGCGCAGCCAGCATGCGGCATGGGCGGTCGGAGCGTGGATCGGCGCGGCGTACTGGTTCACCTCATCCACGTCCTTCGCCAACCCAGCCGTCACGATCGGCCGGGCACTGACCAACACCTATGCCGGGATCGCGCCATCGTCGGTGCCGGAGTTCGTGGTGGCGCAAGTCGCCGGCGGCGCACTGGGCACGGCCCTGGCCGTGGTGCTCTACCCGGCGCGGCGCGCCAGGTCCGAGGCTGCCGAGCCGGCCCGGCTGGCCGGCTGAGCGGGAAGGGAACGCCGATGGGCGCGATTCCGGAAGTGCTGTTCGTGTGCACGCACAACGCCGGGCGGTCACAGATGGCCGCCGCGCTGCTGGACCGGGAAGCCGCGGGCCGGGTCCGGGTCACCTCGGCCGGGTCGCAGCCAGCCAGCGAGCTCAACCCCGCCGTGGTCGCGGCCATGGCCGAGATCGGCCTGGACATCTCCCGCGAGTTCCCCAAGCCGCTGACGACTGCCAAGGTGCGGGCCGCCGACATCGTGATCACGATGGGCTGCGGGGACGCGTGCCCGGTGTACCCGGGCAAGCGCTACCTGGACTGGGACCTGCCGGACCCGGCCGGCCTTGACCTCGGCGCGGTCCGGGCCATCCGCGATGACATCTCCCAGCGAGTACGTGACCTGGTCGGCGACCTCGGCATCCCGGCGTGACCCCGGGCCTATTTCTTGGCAACCAGCCGCACGGCGCGCAGCCTCCCGCGCTGTAGCACCTTGCCGACGAGTTCCTCGCAGGTAAGAGGGCCGGGGTCGGCGGGCAGCTTGTCTCCGTCAAGCCGGATACCGCCGTCGGCCAGGAGCCGCCGGGCCTCGCTTTTGGAAGCGACGAGCCCGGCGGCGAGGAGGACTTCCGGGATATTCACCGTTACCTCGCCCGCTGCGATGGGGAACTCTGGCAGGTCCTCGGGAAGCTCGCGGCGGCTGAACCGCGCGGTCCACCGGTCCTCCGCGGCCCGGGCCTCGTCGGCGCCGTGGTAGAGCTCGACGACACGGCGGGCGATGGCCCGCTTGGCGTCCATCGGGTGTGTGGGCAGAATCTCACCAAACTCGTCAAGCTCGGGGGCCGACCAAGCGCAGCACAGCTCCGCATAGTGAGTCAGGTTGGTATCCGGAATGGACATGACCTTGCCGTACATGTCATCGGGCGTGTCGTTAAGGGAGATCCAGTTCCGCAGGGACTTGCCCATCTTCTCGGCGCCGTCGGTGCCCCGCAGGAGTGGCACTGTCACCACGATCTGCGGATCGCGGCCTGCGGCCTTCTGCAGCGCCCGGCCAACTAGGTTGTTGAAGGTCTGGTCCGTTCCTCCTAGCTCGCAGTCGGCGGCGATGGCCACGGAGTCCATTCCCTGGAGCATCGGGTACATGAACTCCATGAGCGTGATGGGCAGGTTTTCCCGGTAGCGGCGGGCGAAGTCGTCACGCTCCAGGAGTTGAGCCACGGTCAGGTTGCGGCTGGTGGCCAGCACGTCAGTCAGGGACATCCCGGCTAGCCACTCTGAGTTGTAGCGCAGCTCGAGGCGGTCGTCGCGCAGGATCTTCAGTGCCTGCTCCATATAGGTCTGCGCGTTGCGGCGGGTCTGCTCGGGCGTCAGCACGCTGCGGGTCTTGGTCCGTTCGGTCGGGTCCCCGACCTGTCCGGTGAAGTCCCCGACGATCAGCACGGCGATGTGCCCGGCATCCTGAAACTGCCGGAGCTTGCGCAGTACGACTGCGTGTCCGAGTGTTAAGTCCGAGCCAGAAGGGTCGATTCCCAGCTTGATCCGCAACGGTCGGCCCTCGCGCTCAGCGGAACGCAGCTTCTCCGCCAGCCCGTCTTCTGGGATGACCTGCGCGGTCCCCACGGCAAGGTCGCGGGCAAGCCCGACGATGCGTTCTTCCTGCTCGGCGCTGAGCGGCTGCGGTGTCGCCTGACCAGCCACGGCCTGCTCCGTTCTGTCGTCCTGCGCTCGCACCGTCCGGCGCACCCAATAGTGTGCGGGACGCTGAACTATTCCGGCCCTTCATTTACGGGGCGGCGGACTGGCTACCTGCGTCCGGGCCTGGAGCCCTCTGGCGGGGTGGCGGACAGGCCGTTGAGGATGACGTCGATCTCCCAGCGCAGCCGGGTCTGGCGCTGCTTGGAGGTGAAGGACGCCGTGGGCACGCGGTCCAGGGCTGCGCCGGTGACGAACAGGGCTAGCAGGTCAAGGGCTGCGGGGATGGCCGCCTCGGCGATGTGCCCTTCGGCAAGCAGCGCCTTTACCTGACCGGTGATCTTCTGCGCGTTGGGCCCGGAGGGCACCCTGGAAAGTGCGACCTGGCCGAGACCGCCGTGGCCGCTGGCGGCCTTGACCGACTTGATCAGCAGCGAGCTCAGGCGCTCCCGCCAGGTTCCCTTGGGCACCGCCGCCTGCGCCACCTCGGCCATGACGTGGTCGAACATGGCGTCCAGCAGGTCGTCGCGGCCGCGGATGTACACGTAGAGCGCGGACGCACTGGTGTCCAGCTCGGCCGCGACGCGGCGCATCGTGACGGCGTGCAGGCCCTCGCCATCGGCGATCTGCAGGCCAGCCCCGATGATCGCGGCCCGGCTGAGGGCCGGGCGGGGCGGCTGGCCCCGGCGGCTCACCGGCTCGCGTGGACGTGGCTCCATGCCGTAAGCTTACGCACATTGTTCGTCAGCGAACGGCGTTCGTTAGCTAACGCCGTTCGTAGCGGGAGGAGGCGCGGCGATGGGCGGCTGCCAGGTGACGGTGATCACGGCATGAAACTGGGCCTGCTGCTGGGATTCTGGGGCGCCGACGGGCCGCCCAGCGGCCTGGTCGCCGGGGTACGGGAGGCCGAGGCCATCGGCTATGAGTCGGTGTGGACGTCGGAGGGGCACGGTTCGGACGCGCTGACGCCGCTCGCCTGGGTCGGCGCCCACACCAGCACCATCCGGCTGGGCACGTCCGTGATGCACATGGCGGCGCGGGCGCCGGCGGCCACGGCCATGGCGGCGCTCAGCATCGATCACCTGTCGGAAGGCCGGTTCGTGCTCGGCCTCGGCCTGTCCGGGCCGGAACTGGTCCGGGGATGGTACGGCCAGCCATTCGACCCGCCGCTCGGCCGCACCCGCGACTACGTGGCGATCGTGCGGCGGGTGCTGGCCGCCGACGGCCCCGTCACGTACGCGGGCCGGCACCTGTCGCTGCCGGTGACGGAAGGAAGCGAGGCCGCCGGGCCGCTTACCTCCACGGTGCGGCCATTGCGCCCCGATCTGCCGATCCTCCTCGGCGCCGAGGGCCCGAGGAACGTCGCGCTGGCCAGGGAGATAGCCGACGGCTGGATCGCCACCTACTACTCGCCGTACCGGGACAGCCACTACCGCGCCGCGCTCGCCGAAGGCGCCGCCCGCCCGGGTGCCCGGCGCGCGGCGGAGGACTTCGAGGTCATCGGCGCGGTGCCGCTCATCCTGAGCGACGACACCGAGGCGGCGGCCGATCAGCTCCGCCCGCTGTTCGCGAGCTTCATCGGCGCTCCGGGCCGCAACTTCCACGCCCGTGCCTTCGACCGAATGGGCCTGGGCGACATCGCCGCCAAGGTGGGCACGCTGTGGGGCGAGGGGAGTTACCGGGAGGCAGCCGCCGCGATCCCGACGTGGGTGGTCGAGCAGCTCGCGCTCATCGGCCCGCCGGGCAAGATCCGCGACGAGCTGCCGGCCTGGCGCGACTCGCTGGTGACGACGCTGCTGGTCTACGTCCCGCCACGGCCAGAGGTCCTGCGCCAGGTCGCCGAGCTGATCCTCGGCTGAGCACCCTACTCTGGAGCGCATGACGCTCCCATCCGGTATCTCCATCGGTGCGCTCGATCCCGGCATCCGCCCGCAAGACGACCTGTTCCGGCACGTCAATGGCCGGTGGCTTGCGCAGACCGAGATCCCCGCCGACCGGGCGCGCGAAGGCACGTTCCGGATTCTGGCTGAAGCGGCTGAGAAAGCGGTGCGCGAGATCGTGGAAGCGGCCGCGTCAGCACCAGAAGGCAGCGAGGAGCGGAAGTTCGGCGACCTGTATGCCAGTTTCATGGACGCGGGCCGAGCAGAGCTGCTCGGCTCGCAGCCCATCAGCGAGACGCTCGCGGCGGCTCGGGCCGTCAGCTCCATTCCGGAGCTGCTGGAGACGCTCGGGCGGCTGGAGCGGCTGGGGATCGGCGGTCTGTACGGGCTCTATGTTGACACCGACCCTGGCAATCCAGAGCGATACCTGGTGTTTTTCGAGCAGGCTGGTATCTCGCTGCCGGACGAGAGCTACTACCGCGAGGACCGGTTCGCTGGCGTCCGCGACGCGTTCGTTGGTCATGTGCAGCGCATGTTCGAGCTGGCCGGCTTGCCGGACGCCGACCGGGCGGCCCACCGAGTGTTCGCGCTGGAGACGGCGGTGGCTGGGCACCACTGGGACAACGTCACGAGCCGCGACCGCGAGAAGACTTACAACCTGCTCACCTGGACCGGTTTGTTGTCTGAGGGGCCGGATCTGCGCGGGTGGCTGGCGGTCCTGGCCCCGCCCGCCGGCGCGTTCGACGAGATCGTGCTCCGCCAGCCGAGCTTCAGCACCGGGCTGGCGTCGCTGCTCACCGACGAACGCCTTCCGGCGTGGCGGGACTGGCTGTGCTGGCAGGTCATCCACGGCGCTGCCGGATACCTGTCCGAGGCGTTCGTTCAGGAAAATTTCGACTTTTACGGCCGTACCCTGACCGGCACCCCCCAGTTGCGTGAGCGCTGGAAGCGGGGTGTCTCGCTGGTCGAGCGGGCGATGGGGGAAGCCGTCGGCCGGGTCTACGTCGGCCGGCACTTCCCGCCTGGCGCCCGGGAGCGGATGGACGTCCTGGTGGCCAACCTCCTCGAGGCCTACCGGCAGAGCATCGAGAAGCTCGAATGGATGGGGGCAGACACCCGCCGGCGGGCCTTGGACAAGCTGGCGAAGTTCACGCCGAAGATCGGCTACCCGGTTAGATGGCGGGACTACTCCAGCCTGAGGATCGACCCGGCGGATCTCATGGCCAACGTGCGGGCCGCTCATGCTTTCGAGTTCCACCGGCAGCTGAACAAGATCGGTAAACCGATCGACCGCGATGAATGGTTCATGCCTCCCCAGATGGTCAACGCCTACTACAACGCCGGCATGAACGAGATTGTGTTCCCGGCTGCGATCTTGCAGGATCCGTTCTTCAATCCCGGCCGCGACGACGCGGCCAATTACGGAGCGATCGGCGCGGTCATCGGTCACGAGATCGGCCACGGCTTCGACGACCAGGGTTCCAAGTGCGACGGTGACGGCCGGCTCACCGACTGGTGGAGCGCAAAGGACCGGGAGGCGTTCGGAACGCGGACCCAGTCGCTGATCGAGCAGTACAACGCCCTGGCGCCGAAGCAGACTCCTGACCAGCATGTGAACGGGGCGCTGACGATTGGGGAGAACATCGGGGACCTTGGCGGCCTCGGCATCGCATGGAAGGCCTATCTGGTGTCGCTGCACGGCGAACAGGCGCCGGTGATCGACGGTCTGACGGGCGCGCAGCGCTTCTTCCTGTCGTGGGCTCGTATCTGGCAGGAAAAGGCCCGGGACGAGGAAATCATCCGGCTGCTCGCCATCGACCGGCATTCTCCCGGCGAGTTCCGATGCAACCAGATCGTGCGGAACCTCGATGAGTTCTACGGCGCGTTTGATGTCGGCGCCAGTGACGAGCTGTGGCTCGAGCCAGCAGCTCGGGTCCAGATCTGGTAACCCGGGCCACACAGCCCGCCGGCCGGCGCTGGTACTGCAGGGGGTTGGTGCCGAGACCTCCGCGACCGGCTACCGGGATGCGAGGTCTAGTTCTTCGGGATGGGCCTGGCGGTAGTGGTCGGTCAGGACCACGGTGAGGTTACCGGGCCGGTATGCGACGGTGCGGTCGCAGATCTGGCAGCGGGTGACCGGAAGCTGAGTAACGGTCACAGGGAAGCGGCGGGAAGTTGACTTGCTCATTGGCCTCTATGATGCCAGGTCAGTCGGAGTGATCTTGCACGGCGCT
>CAWHZU010000006.1:0-269358 GCA_963833885.1 uncultured Actinomycetota bacterium
TCTGTCCGGCTGCGGTCCCGCGGCCAGATAGCGGTCCCGGCCTGCGTGCAGCAACGCGATGCAGACGCCTGCCTGCGCCACGGACAGCAGCAGGAAAACGGCCAGGCCGGGTCCCCGTACCTGGCGCTGCCCGGCGGCCAGGATCACCGCGAGTACCGGCACGGCGGCGAGCAGCACGTACACGCTGGCCCGGGTCCACAACTCGAACCGCCCGAGACTGCCCAGCTCGTTCCATCGCCGCCACATCGCCGTCACCCCTCCAGGGTGTCACGCATGCCTAGCGCCGTGGTTCCCAGCGGAACCAGCGTCGTGCCGCCCACCCGGCCGCCGCGATCCAGGCGGTGAGCACGAGACCGGGATGACGGCCGCGCCGAAGGTCGCGGCAAGGCCGAGGCGATGACCGCCGGCGGCAGTAGTTCCGGTCAGGGCGAGCCGCAGCAGTTCCACCACCGGGGTCAGCGGCAGCGCCTCCGCGACCCATCGCAGCGGCTCGGGCAGCATCGCCAGCGGGAACAGCAGGCCGCTGAACACCAGCGGCAGCCACAGTGCCGGCATCGTCGTGACCTGCGCCAGCTGCACGGTGCGGGTCACCGCAGCGGTGACCGCGGCCAGCAGCACGAACACCGCAGTCCCCAGGATGAGCGCAACCGGTACGAGCGCGGCGTTGGCGGGCGGGTTGAGGCCGAGCACCGCGACGGCGGCGACCGCGGCCACGGCGATCTGCGCCCAGGCGATCGCGATGGCGGGCGCGGCGGTCCCCGCGAGGATCTCGCCGTCGGTGGCCTCGCCCGTGCGCAGCCGCTTGAGCACGAGCTCCTCGCGGCGTGCCACCATCGCCGTCACCAGGTTGTAGTACACGGCAATCAGCAGCGCGAACGCCGTCAGCCCCGTCAGGAGCATCGCGCCGAAGTCATGGGCGCCGCTGGCGCCAAGACCACCGAAGGACTTCAGCGAGCCGACCAGGGCGGCGGGCAGGATGACGGCGTTCAGCAGCGCGAGGCGATTGCGCCACAGCAGTATCCCCTCCGCCCTGGCCAGGGCCGCGACCCGGTGCGACGACTGCCTCGAACTGCTCACTGTCACTGTCCCGGCGCTCATGCCGCCACGTCCTTTGCGTTGTCGTCGTCTGCTGGACGGCCGGCTGAGGCAGCCACCGCGTGGAAGGCCTCCGCCAGCGAGGCCGGGCGGGCGTCCAGGGCGCCCAGCACGAGGTCCCGGGAGTTCGCCCACCCCAGCAGCGCGGTCAGCGTCGGCTGGAGGTCCGCTGTCTGCAGCAGCACGGTTCGCCCGGTGACGCTGGCCCGCGTCCCCGCTATGTCCGGAACTGGCTCGCGGGAGTCCTCGGGTAGCTCGAAGGAGATGCGGGCAGGCTGCGATGCCGCGACCTCCGCGGGGGTGCCCGTGCGCACGATCCGGCCCTGGTGCATGATCGCCAGCCGGTCCGCCAGTTCCTCAGCCTCTTCCAGGTAGTGGGTTGTCAGCACGACGGTGGTACCCGCGCCCAGCAGCTCGCGGATCAGCAGCCACGTGCGGCGGCGGCTCTCCGGGTCCAGCCCGGTGGTGGGCTCATCCAGGAACAGGACCTCCGGGCGGCCCAGGATCGCCATCGCCAGATCCAGGCGGCGCCGCTCACCGCCGGAAAGGGATCTCACCGCGACCCCCGCGCGGTGCCCGAGGCTGACCAGGCCCAGCGCCTCGGCAACCGGCCGGGGCGCACTGAGTGTCCCGGCCCACATCCGGCCGGTCTCCGCCACGGTCAGATCCGGCGCGAACCCGCCCTCCTGCAGCATGATCCCCATCCGGCGCCGGACCAGGGCCCGCTCCCGGCAGGGATCACAGCCCAGCACCCGGACAGCGCCCCGGCAGGGGGCGCCAGTCCCTCCAGCACCTCCATCGCCGAGGTCTTCCCGGCCCCGTTGGTGCCCAGCAACGCGAACAGCTCCCCGCGGCGCACCGAGAAGGTGACCCCCCGGACCGCATCAAAACCCCGGCCACCCGTGCCGCCGTAGCGCCGCCGCAGATCCCTGACCGTGATAACGCCGTGTCGTCCATGCCACCCAGCCTCCCGCCGGACCAGCGCGCCCGCCGGTGCCCGCCATCACCAGTCCCGGTGACATCCGCCCAGGCCGCCCATGACAAACCTCACCGTCCGCCCCGACGCCGGACCAAGCCGCTGTTCCCAGCCGCCCCCCGCATCACGACCGCGAAAACGCCGGCGCTGCCGGCCGCGGCCAGCAGCGCAAGCACCCTGGGGTGCTCCCGAAATGGCGCGATCAGCGGGTACGGACGGGCAGGCGGAACCATCGCCGGACGCAGCGACCGCGACCCCCGCCCGCGCGATCGCGAGGGCTCGCCGCGGCCAGGCCGGCCGCAGGCCGGCGATCGTCACGGATCAGGTCATGACGGAACCGGATGACGGCGCCGTACTCTTCCAGGACCCGCCCCGCGATCCCTTCCGCCAGCACCACGGACAGCTCGAGCGCTGGACGGGCCATGGTCACCGACAGCTCGGTGACCGTGAAGCTGGATCCCAGGATCGAGGCGGCCCGCAGCGCCTGCAGGGAGTCCTCGGACAGGAAACTGAGACGGCGCAAGATCGTCAGCCGCAGCGTCGGCGGCAGGGTCACCTCCGCTACCTCGGCCCGCCCGCCGGCGGTCTCGATCGCGCCCTCCTGGGCCAGCGCCCCCAGCAGCTCGGTGACGAACAGCGGGTTCCCGGCCGCTCCCGATATCCCGGCCAGCAACCCGGGTCCCGGCACGGCGGCCACCGCCTCGGCCACCAGCTCCGCCACCGCCCGCTCGGTTAGGCCCCGCACGGCGAGAATGCGCCCCCCCGCATCCAGCAGCTGACCGGCGAGGCGATCCAGTTCCGGGATGCGCGGGGAGGGACGCAGGCACCCGATGAGGGCCACCGGGAGATAGGCCAGACGGCGGCTCACCGCGGCCAGCGTCAGCAGGCTGGACGGGTCGGCCCACTGCAGGTCATCCACGCCGATCACCAGCGGCCCGGCCAGCGCGAGCTCCTCCGCCAGGTCAGCGAACGCATCGACCGCGCGGAACCGCAGCCCAGGGTCGCTGGTCACCGTGATCGGGCCCCGGTCACCGCCCCGGGTGGCCAGCAGCGCGGCGATGGCCGCCCGCCGCGGGTCCGGCGACGAGCGGACGCACCCGAACGCGGCGGCCACCAGGCCGAACGGCCGGGTCCGCTCCAGCTCCTCAGCCCGGCCCGCGACCACCTGCATGCCGCGGCCGCGCGCGTCATCCAGCACGCCGGCGAGTAGCCGCGTCTTCCCGATCCCGGCCTCACCCTCGATCAGCACGACCGCCGGCCGGCCTGACACGACCCGGTCCACAGCATCCCCCAGGACCGCGATCTCCGCCGCACGCCCGCGGATGCCTGGGACCGGCGCCAGCGTTCCCATGAGCCGGATGCTACTCCGCGAGGGGCGTCCCAGGGCAGCGGGCCGCGCGCGGGTCAGGGCACCGGAACAGAGCCGGCGCCGGGCCCCCCGGTCACCTCATACAGCGCCCTGAGCAACCCGAGCCAGCCGGTGAAGCGGATCTCCTCGTCTTGGCCGGCGTGGCAATGCCCGGGATCGGGGACGGCCCGGAGGCGGCCGGCGGGCGGCTCGGCCCTGTCTAGGATGATGCGGATCTCCATCTGCCCCATCGTTGCGGCCCTGACCGGCGGCAACATCGGCCAGCTGGCCGATGTCTCCCCTGCCGGTGCCGCCGCGCGCTAATAGCGTCCTGGCCACCCTGATGCTCCCGGCCGCAGCAGCATCGCTCGTCGCGACTACTCAAAACTGAGCCTCTGGGTTATGAGCCCAGATCGAGCAGATCAACTACTGGTCAGCAAGCATCGGCGACTATCTCTGAGCGCCAACCGCCAGCTCGAGTCCCGGAGCGCCGTCGCTCGTTGGCCCATGCCTGGCCGCGACGTTCAACATCTCGGCCCGACGATCCTGACCCCACTGCCATCTGGGATCAGCTTGTGCCGCTGCGTGGTGCACGCCGACGTTCATAACGACGGTCAGATGACGGTCAAGTCATCTTGATAGAGCCTAGATGGGTCCAGGCCTCTGCTCGCCCAACTGACGGGTCGGCCGGGAACAGCCGTGATCACCAGCCTGTGAGCTGCCGCGGGTCAGGCGGGTTCGGCGACTGCGGCCAGGCAAGCCGCGCCGATCCGCAGCCGAAGGCACCGCCGGCCGCCCGCACCGCGGCATCAGCCACGATCCGGGCGGCCCACTCGTCAGTGAGCGGGCGCCATCCCCACGCCCGTCGCGACCGCGCGGTGGCGGACACGGCGGACCATGTTCATGATGCAGGCCATGCCACGACGGTAGGCGCCCCGGTTCCGTAGCCACAACCGGGTTTCTGCCTGCCGCTCGGCTGCACGGGGTTGCTGGTGGGGCTGGCTGGTTGCAGACTTGCGCGGTGGGGCGTGTCAGAGGCTGTCAGTGAACGAGGGACCCGCGGATGGGCCGGTGATCCGGACACCTGACCGGCGGTTGAGGGTGTTCGTGAGCTCGACAATGGGTGAGCTGGCCACCGAGCGGCGGGCGGTCTCCCGCGCGGTCTCGGCGCTGCGGTTGACGCCGGTGATGTTCGAGGCGGGGGCGCGGCCGTATCCGCCGCGGGATCTGTACCGGGCGTACCTGGCGCAAAGCGATGTGTTCATCGGGCTGTACTGGCAGCGCTACGGCTGGGTCGCGCCGGGCATGGTGGTCTCGGGGCTGGAGGAGGAGCTCGAGCTGTCGTCGGGCCTGCCGCGGCTGCTGTATGTGAAAGGGCCGGCGCCCGACCGTGAGCCCCAGCTGGCGGCCCTGCTGGCCCGGGTCAGGGAAGAGGCCTCGGTCTCCTACCGCCCCTTCCAGACGCCCGCCGAGCTGGGCCGGCTGGTGCGCGATGACCTGGCGGCGCTGCTCAGCGAGCGGTTCGCCGCCTCGAGCCGGGCGGCCGCTGCCCCGGCGCCGCCTTCGCGGGCCGCCGCACGCGGCCTGCGGCCGCTGCCGGTGAGCATGACGTCACTGGTGGGCAGGGAGCAGGCGATCGACGAGGTGGTCGGCCTGACCGGCCAGCCCCAGGTGCGGCTGGTGACGCTGACCGGGCCGGGCGGGGTCGGCAAGACCCGGCTCGCGATGGCTGTCGGCGAGCGGCTGCGTGACCGGTACGCCGCAGGCACCGCCTTCGTGCCGCTGGCCGCGGTCACCGATCCGGGACTGGTCCTCGATGGCATAGGCCGGGCGGTCGGAGCCGACCTGGCCGGGACGGGACCGCCCCTGCAGGCGCTGGGCGAGCGGCTCGGCGACGGCGCCTGGCTGCTGATCCTGGACAACCTGGAACAGGTCGTCCAGGTGGCCGCCGACCTGAGCAAGCTGCTGGCCTCTTCCCCCGGGGTGACGATGCTGGCGACCAGCCGGACGGCACTCGGGCTGGCAGCCGAACGCGAGTACCCGGTGCCGCCGCTGCCGCCGCCCGCCGAGCCCGGGGCGGTGCCACTGGAGGAACTAAAGTCCTCGCCAGCGGTGGCGCTGTTCCTGGACCGGGCTCGCGCGGTGCGCCCCGGGTTTGCCCTGACGGAGGACAATGCGTCGGCGGTGGTGGAGATCTGCCGCCGCCTGGAGGGCCTGCCGCTGGCGATCGAGCTGGCCGCGGCCCGGATCCGCCTGCTGGATCCCGCTACGCTGCTGACCCGGCTGACGGCCTCGCTGGACGCGCTGGGAACGGGCGCGGTGGACCTGCCCGAGCGGCAGCGCACTCTGCGGGCCACGGTGGAGTGGAGCGTGGGCCTGCTGGAGGACGCCGAACTGTCGCTGCTGGAGACGGTGGCGGTGTTCGTCGATGGCTGGACCGTCGAGGCCGCGGGGCAGGTGGCCGGCCTGGATGACGACCGGGCGCTGGAGCTGTCCGAGGCGCTGGCCCGGCACAGTCTCATCTACCTCGACAGCACCGACTCCGGCCCCCGCTCGCGGATGCTGGAGACGATCCGCGTGTTCGTCGCCGAGCGGCTGGCGGCCCGCCCCGACATTGCCGTTGTCCAGCGCCGCCACGCCGACTACTACCGGGCGCTGGCCGGGCAGGCAGACCGGCCGCTGCGCGGCACCGGCCAGAACCAGTGGCTGGAGTGGCTGGAGGCCGAGGCGGGCAACCTGGCCACCGCCGTGCGCTGGTACCTGGACCACGACCGGGCGCCGCTGCCCCACCTGTTCCGGGTCCTGTGGCTGTTCTGGGAGCTGCGGGATCACCTGGGCGAGGCCCGCGAGTGGGTCGGGCAGCTCACGCCGGCCGCGGCCTCCCTCGATCACCAGGCCCGCGCCGAGCTGCTGTGGGCGGCGGTGGCGACCGCCAACGAGGTATATGACGACACGGCGGCGCTTGCGGCCAGCCGCCGCCTGGCACCGCTACTGGGCGGGATCGAGGACCCCTACCTGCAGGCGATATGCCAGCTGGTCATCGGGTGGGCGTCGCCGATCACCGGGGACTTCGAGGGCGCACTCCAGCAGATGCTGGGATCCCTGGCCGCGCTCCGCGCCCAGGACGAACCGTACTGGACGGCCGTGGCCGCCGTCAGCGCCGCCTACCTGGAGATCACCGCGGGCCACCTTGATGACGCACTCCGC
This sequence comes from uncultured Actinomycetota bacterium, assembly GCA_963833885.1. Classification (GTDB taxonomy): domain Bacteria; phylum Actinomycetota; class Actinomycetes; order Streptosporangiales; family Streptosporangiaceae; genus JASHPR01. Next base: position 6,627 of record CAWHZU010000006.1, read on the forward strand.
CACGGACAGGAGGGGCGCGACCTGGCGGAGCGCCTCGGCTACAACTGGCTGGCTGCCTGGTCCCGGGTGCAGCTGGGCACGCTGAATGTCGTGCAGGGCCGGCTCGACCAGGCCCGGGAGCTGCTGGACGAAGCGCTGGACTTCAGCCTGGCGCTCAACGTGCCCCTGGCCCTGATCGCGTATGCCCGGCTGGCGCTGGCGGCGGGCGACCCAGAGCGGGCGGCGATGCTGGCGGGGGCGGCCGACGGTCTCCGGCGGCGGGCCGGCCTGGGGGCGTGGCCGATGCTGCGGCAAACCGAGGCCGCGCTGCTGGAACAGATCCGCCAGGCGCTGAGCATGGGCCGTTTCGAGCAGGTATATGAGGCCGGCACCCGGCTCAGCCAGCGGGAGGCGGTAGCCGCCGCCCGGGAACAGAGCGCCGGCACCCAGCTGTCCTGAGCGCCGCCCGGGTCCTGCAGTTCACAACAGCTGGCTGCTTCGGTGGCCGCGCGCATGGCCGCCGACGGAGGTCAAGGTCAGCCCAATGACACACCCGGCAGTGTAGGTCAGCAGGCCCTTGCGCCAGATCAGCAAATTCCTACGCCGCTCGGCCGCGTGCGCCTCGATTCAGGCTGTGCGGCGGGTCAGCTCAGCTGGGTCCAGCTCGACCGCGAAGGGCCGGGCAATGCGGCCCCGGGTTCCGGCAACGAGCGTGGTACGGGTGACATACCGGCCGCGGCTCAGGGAACAAGCGACGACCTTCGGCATGCCCTGCAGCTCCACCCGCCAGTAGACAGGGATTCCTGCTTCCGCGTACATGACCGGCTTGACAGCCCGGTCTATCGACACCGTAGACGGCGAGACAACCTCAACTACGGCCAGAACGGCCTCAGGGCCGGGCTCGCGCTGGAATCGTCCGGATCCACTCGCGCTGCTTCAGGAACTCCGCGCCGCTTCAGGAGTCGTAGATACCGCGGTTGCCGACGCGTAGCCACACCACGACCGTTTCGCCTGCGACCTCTGCCAGCCGGAACAGTGCCCGGCCATCGGGTCCCGCGAAGCTCCATGTCATCGAGTAGTCCACGCCGATCCGGTGGACGCGCAGCGCCCTCGGCCACGGCACCGCCCCCTTGTGAGCAAGGGGATCGCGTAGAGTTCTTCACCCCGGGACCGCGACCCGGAATCCGGTCTGAGCGGCCATTTCTCACGAACCAGCCACCGATCCTCTCCCAAGACCGACGCGCCGCCACCGTTCCCTGTCGGTCACGCCAAGCACTCGGCTTCACCCTCGCTGCCCCGGAGCGTTGAGTCGCGGCCCGTTCGCCGACGACAGCACTAGACACTTGCCAAAGGAATGTGCGATCGGCGCGCGAGCCCGGCGCGGCCAGGCCTGCATACGCAGGCACAGCACCCAGCTTGACCCGCAGTTGCGGCGCGTCGCCCTGGCCATTCGTTAATTGCGCATCCGCGCTCATCTGTTGTGGCTTGGCACAAATTCAAAACATCGGTTTTTGGCGCGTACCACAATACTGCCGATTCATTGCACCACAGTGGCCTATTAAGCCTTGTGCGTGCTCAGGGTTGGCTCTAATATCGGCTCACCGTGCCCGCAGTGGGCGAGTTTATGCCGTCACCACCAGGAGGTGGAGACAGGTGCAAATGCACAAACGCGCATCGAATACATGCGGAAAAGTCGTACTCGTCGCTACAGTCGGGATGTTCGCGCTAGCCAGCTGCAGCAGCTCGCCCAGCCCCAGCGGCGGCAGCGGCACACCGTCGGCTAACTCGTCCGCCACCTCGAGCCCGGCGGTCGTGAGCGCATCGCAATGTGGCACCAAGCCGGGCGTCGTCGCGACCGGCACGCCGATCACGCTAGGCGGGATCGTCACCAACCAGCCGGGGACGTCGTTCACCGACATCGCGAACATGGCGAATGCCTACTTCACCTGCGTGAACGACAACGGCGGCATCAAGGGCCACCCGATCAAGTACGACATCGAGACCGAGCAGACCAACCCAGCTCAGATTGCCGGCGAGGCCAAGCAGCTAGTGCAGACAGACCACGTGGTCGGGATCGTGGGTAATACGAGCATCATTGAGTGCTCGATTGACTCCAGCTACTGGCAGAAACTCGGCTACGACATCATCGACTCGGGCATCGCGCCTGAGTGCTGGTCCACGCCGAACAGCGCAGCCGTCAACATGGGCCCACGCTACAGTTCTGACGGAGCAGTGCAGTACGCGCTTGCCCAGCACGTCACCAAGATCGTGTTCGACCAGTCGAACGTTCCCGGCACCGGCTACATCGCTGCCGGCCCAGCGGCGCTCGCCGCGGCCGCGAAGGTGCCGATCGTCCAGCTGACCGAGAATGTGCCGATCACGGACGCTAGCTCGGTGGCACTCAAGGAAGTCGACGATGCGGGACCGAACGGCGCCGTCGTCCTCAACTTCACCCCGCCCGAGGCACTCGTGATTCTGCAGGCTGCACAGAAGCTGGGCATCGAGGATCGCGTCAAGCTCTGGGGCTGTTCGACGCCATGCAACACCGACTTCCTGGCTCAGTCGCTGGGGCCCAAGTGGAATAACAAACTCTTCGTCAACGCGGAACTAACCCCGCCGGACTCGACCAGCACACCGACGATGCAACTGTACGAGGCGATACTCAAGCAGTACGGCAAGGCGGTCTCAGGGGGCATCGGCAGCTTCAGCCAGATGGGATTCACCGAGGCTGAAATCGCAGTACACGCCCTTGAAACGATCACCGGCGGGTACACGGTCGCGAGCGTGAACGCAGCGTTCAAGGCGGTAGCGAACTATAACACCGGAATGCTGTGCCAACTCTGGACGTACGGCAGCTACGCGATGCACATTCCAAACAACGAGGACTACACGGTCACGCCAAATAACGGCAAGATGGTAACGGCCCAGGGCTGCACCAAAATCTCGTCTGTCGATCCGCAGATAGCGCAATACCGCAAACTCGCGGGTGTCGCGGCGCTCGCGCCATGACAAACCCGGACGGCATCTGCACCGCAGCGGCTGGGTAGAGGCTGCCAATGCCGAGCTGGCAAGACTTTCAGCCGTTCATCGTGACCGGTCTCGCCCTGGGAGGGGTCTATGCCCTCTCCGGGGTGGGACTGGTCGTCCTGTACCGGGCCACCGGCGTGGTCTATCTCGCATTCGGCGCCGTCGGCGCCATGGGCGCGCTGATCGCGTGGTCGGTGACTAACGCGCACGTGCAAGCCTGGGTTGGGTGGCTGGCCTGCCTGCTGTTCAGCGGGGCCGTGACACTTGGCTACGGAATGCTATTCGGCCCGGCTTTGTCGAAACGAGATCCACTCGTCAAGGCGACGGCCACGCTCGGCCTGCTGCTCGTGTTGTTCGGGCTCATGGACCTGCTATGGACAACAAGCGGGGGCCAATCCCGCGCAATCACGTTGCCGACGGACAACAGCGGATTCATCATCGGGCAGATCCAGGTGACCTGGACCCAGGTCATCGGGCTGGCAGCGGGCTTCGCGATCACGGCGGTGACGGGCGCGTTCTTGCGCTATACCAAGCTCGGCACGGCCATGCGAGCGATGGCTAACGACCGGGAGATTACCGCGACGCTCGGGGTACCGGTGCGACGAGTCGAGGCAGCAGCGTGGCTCGGCTGCGGCCTCCTGGCCGGCCTGGCCGGCCTGCTGCTCGCAGACATGGTCGCGCTCGACGCGACAACGCTCACGTTCCTGGTGATCTCATCACTGGCCGCCGCGCTGATCGGCCGGCTGCGCTCGATCACCCTGACTCTCGCCGCCGCGATCGTGATCGGCCTGGTTCAGAACCTGCTGGTGCCGATCCCGTCGCTGTCCAACTACAACGACATGACGCCGTTCGTGCTCGCTGCCACAGCGCTGCTGGTGCTGTCCCGTCGCCAGGTGATAGCGCGATCACGCGAGGAAACCTAGTGCTCGATACTGCGGATGCACGCACCGGCGGGCGCAGGCAGTTCCGGCTGCGCCGACCTGGCCCGGGAACCCTGGTCCGGGCGGCGGTCGTCACCGGCCTGCTGCTGATCCTGCTGTTCGCGGCACCCGCGCTGCTCAGCGCCTACTACGTCGACTCGATGACGCAGGTCGCCGTGTACGCCATGCTTGCAATCGGGCTTGGCCTGCTAGTCGGCCGGGTCGGTCTCGTCTCGCTCGGCCAGATCGCTGTTTTTGCAATCGGCGCATGGGTAACTGCCAGGCTGCTCTTCGCCACCTCGCAGCCCTACCCGCTCGTGCTGCTTGAGGCCGGAGCCAGCACGATGGCCGTGGGAACGCTCGTCGGGCTGCCTGCGCTGCGGCTGCGCGGTCTGTACCTGGCGCTGATCACGTTGATGCTCGCTGGCGCGTTCTCGATCGTGTTGGCAACCACGAACTTCCCCAACGGCGGTCACGGTTTCCTCGGCTACAACGGCAGCTCGGTGCACATCCCGCCGATCCGCCGGCCCAGCATCGCCACCACTGACCCGGCGTACTTCCGCTATGCCGTCGTCGTTGCCGCGCTCATGTTCGCCCTCGTCTACGTGCATATCCGGACCCGGCCGGGCCGGGCCTGGATCGCCATCAGGCAGAGCGAGCCGGCCGCCATTGCGGCCGGCATCAACACCACGCTGTACAAGCTGTGGGCATTCGCCCTAGCATCCTTCATCACCGGCGTCGCCGGCGGGATATACGCGGGTGCTGTGCACTTCCTGTACTCGATCGACTTCCCGGCTCAGGACTCGATCATCCTGCTCGCGGTGGTGCTCATGGGCGGCGTATACAGCATGTGGGGCGCGATCGTCGCTGCGCTCCTGCTGCAGTTGCTGCCGGCGCTGCTCAACGACTGGGGCGTGTCCGCTGACTGGCTCACGATCTTGTTTGGTGTCGGCGTGCTTCAGGTGCTGACCACCGCCCCGGCCGGGCTTGTCGATCAGGTTCCGAAGGACCTGGCCAGACTCGGCCGGCTGATCCTCCGCTCGACCGGACCGCGGCATCGTCAGGGAGTGAGCGAGCATGATCGAGGTTAAGGACTTGACTGTCCGCTTCGGTGGCGTCACATCGCTGGACAGCATGAACGTGACCTTCGAGCCGGGCACCTGCGGCCTGATCGGGCCCAACGGCGCCGGGAAGACGACATTCTTCAATGTCCTGAGCGGCTTCGTCCGCCCGGCTTCCGGCAGCGTGCGGGCCTTCGGCGATGATCTGCTGTCCGTTGTTCACTTCCGCCGGGCCCGGTGGGGACTGCGTCGTACCTTCCAGACCGAGCAAGCGATCGAGGACCTCTCAGTCTATGACAATGTCGCGATCGTCCACGAGCACGCCAGGCAGCGCGGTACCGCACGCCGCCGCGACGTGCTGGACGCCATCTCGTTTGCCGGGCTGGACGTCGATCCGCACGCCAAGGTAGGAACTCTCGGGGCGGGCCAGCGCAGGCTCGTGGAACTCGCCAGGGCAGTCGTCGGCCGGCCGAAGCTCGTGCTGCTCGACGAACCTGCTGCCGGGCTGCCAGACGAGGAGACCCGGAACCTGGCCGACGTGATCGGCAGGATCCCGTCCCGGACCGGAGCGCTCACCATCCTCGTGGACCACGACATGAGTCTTGTGTCCGCCTGCTGCCAGACCACGGCCGTCCTTGACTTCGGACGGCTCATCGCATCCGGGCCGACCGCGGAAGTGCTCCGAGACGAGCAGGTGACCCGGGCCTACCTGGGTACGGCGGACGTCACGTGAGCGAGCCACAGCCGATCGCGGCCGGCGCGGTTGCGCCGGAGCCGACCAACGCCGCGCTTAGGTTGCGCGGCCTCGTCGTGGAGCGGGGCCAGCGCGCCGTGATCCGGGACCTGTCGATAGACATCCCGGCCGGAGAGGTGACCGCCTTGCTCGGGCCGAACGGGGCCGGCAAGTCAACTCTGGTGCTGGCTGTCGGTGGTGTGCTCAAGCTGCAGGCCGGCTCGGTGACCATGGATGGGCTCGAGCTGTCCCGTCGGCGCCCTGAGCAGATTCGGCGGGCTGGCATCGCCATCGTCCCGGAGGGCCGCAGGCTCCTCTCCGACCTGACCGTCGCGGACAATATCCGCGTCGCGGCCTACTCGCTGTCGGGCGATCGAGCCAAGGCCGGGCGCGATCGCGCACTTGCGTTGTTTCCGGAGATTTCCAGGCGGCTGTCGGCGCCCGCGAGAGCGCTATCGGGCGGCGAGCAGCAAATGCTCGTGCTAGCGCAAGCCCTCGTGACGGAGCCCAGGTACCTGCTGATAGACGAGCTGTCACTGGGGCTTGCACCGGTGGTTATCAACCGGCTCATCCCGACCATCCGGGCTGTGGCCGAGTCCGGCATCGGCGTGCTGCTTATCGAGCAGTTCGCAACGGTCGCACTGGCCCTCGCTAACAACGCCTACATCCTGGAGAGCGGCAGGCTGCGATTCTCCGGGCTGGCCAGTGAGCTGCGAGCAAACCCGGAACTGCTCAGGTCGGCGTACCTGCTGCGAGGTAGCGACGGTCACACCGGCGATGGCCGGGTCTGATGCGTGCCGCGGTCACCGAGGGCGCCGGTTCCATGCGGGTGGTCGAGCGCGCCGAACCGGCTGCCCCCGGTCCGCGGGACGTTGTGATTCGCCCCGAGGCAGTCGGGATCTGCGGCTCGGACTATCACTTCTTTGCCGGACACCTGTCGGACGCGGCTGGCGGGTCGCAATTCCCGCGGGTGCAAGGCCACGAACTGGCCGGGTGCATCACGGCGCTTGGCCCCGGTTGCCGTCCGGAGCTGCATGTCGGCCAGCGCGTCGCGGTATGGCCTCTGCATGCATGCGGACGCTGTTATCCGTGCAGCGTAGGCCGGCCGAACACCTGCGACGCGTTCAAGCTGACCGGGATTCACCTGGATGGCGGCCTTCAGGAACGGCTGTCGCTCGGCGAAGGACAGGTTTACCCGATTGACGTCGGCGATCCCGCCGTCGCGGCCACGGCCGAGCCAGTGTCGATTGCCGTGCGCGCCGTGAACAGAGCGGCCATCCAGGCCGGCGAACGCGCCGTCGTGCTCGGGGCCGGGCCGATCGGCTACTGCATCTGCCTGGTGGCGCGCGAGCGCGGCGCCGAGGTGCTGGTGATTGACCTGCTAGAACATCGGCTCGCGCTGAGCCGCGAGCTGGGCGCCGAGATCCTGCAGTGGCGCGGCGTAGCCCATGCCGTCGAGTCCGCCCGCCGGTGGGCCGGCCTCGCGGGACCGCCGGTTGCCTTCGACGCAACCGGTGCCACGGCAGCAGTCCAGGCAATGGTCACCATGGTGGCGTCGGCCGGCCGGGCAGTGCAGGTAGGGATGTCGAACGATGAAGTGCCGATCCGGATCGGCAGCCTGACCGAGAAGGAACTGGACCTCCTCGGGGTGAGCTGCTGCGGCCAGGCGGAGTTCGGCGACGCGGTCGCCGTGGTCCAGCGCCAGAGCGCGTCGCTGGCGCGCCTGATCAGCCACGAGTTCCCGCTGTCGGAGGCGCCAGCGGCCATCCGCTACGCGATCGCCAATCCGGCCGAGGTCATGAAAGTGATGATCAGGACCAGCTGAGCGCCGCGGTCAGGGCGTCACAGGTACAGCCGCTCGTCGATCGGAATGCCTTGCTCCTGACAATAGGTCTCGTAGTGGTTAATGAACCAGAACACATCCACCGTCTCCACGACGCGATCCTCTTCGTCCAGGAACTCCAACGGGCCGTTCAGCCAGAAGAAGGTCTTCATTCCCTTCTCGGAGTACAGCGTGTGGGTCCGGCCAGGGCTCTCCCGCACGAAGTCACCGGCCTTGGCCACCCAGGAGTACTCGCGGTACAGCCAGGTGCCTTCGATGACGTAACCCGATACCGGCCCGCGGTGGCGGTGCCGTCCAAGCTCACCGCCCGCCTGAACCCAGAGCACATTCGCGGCACTGCTGCTGCGGACGTCGAACGTGAGGTGCTTGATGTACACATTGGGGATGAACGGCACCCAGGGCGAGCCCTCGCCGTCGACGTAGCCTTCCTTGAGAGCGTACTTGTCCCGCATTTTGTCGACGCGCGACTCGATCTGGATGTAATTGCTGATGACCTCGTCAGTCGTGGTCATACCGGACCCCTCTCGATGCTGGCGCCGGCGACTCCGGCCGCGTGCCGTCTGGCCCGCCGACGAACCAGACCGTAATGCCGCTGCTCGCGCTGTTCTTGACTGTGAGCGCATAGATGCCTGACTCTGGGTGCACCGGTAACGGCCCATTCACGAAGCCGGTCCCGGCCGGTCACTGGAGGATCCCCGACGAGGTCGCGGCCATGCCAATCTGCTTCTCGACCGCCACGGTGGACCAGCGGTCCCAGCTGAGCTACTGGCGCGAGGTCGTCTGCGCGACCTTTGTCGGGCTCGACGTCGAACCGCTGCAGCGGGCGACGGCCGGATTCCGGGCCGAGGTCACGGCTCGCCGTCTCGGCGGGATGCAGGTGGCCACCGTCGTGTCGGAGCCCCATGCGGTCTTCCGGTCGCCGGCCCTGATCCGCAGCTCAGCCGACGATGACCTGTTTGTGAACCTCGCGGTCGGCGGCGGCGCTGTCGTGGCACAGGACGGACGCGAAGCGATTCTGCGCCCCGGTGACTTCACTGTTTATGACAGCGCGCGGCCCTGCCGGATAGCGTGCCACGATCCGTTCCGGTTGCATGTCCTGAAGGTGCCGCGGGAGTTGTTCATGTCCCGCTGCCAGCTTCCGGCGGGTATCACCGCAACTGCGCTACGGGGAGATCGCGGCGTGGGCGCGCTGTTCACGTCCCTGCTGCTCAGCGTATCCGCGCACGCCGACGAGCTACCCTCACAAGTCGGCGGGCAGGTTGGGGTCAGCGTGCTCGAGCTGCTCGCCACCGCCCTGGCCGAGCAGGCCTGCCGGGTCCGGCCGACGCTGCCACGGGAGGCCCAGCTGCTGCGGGCACAGCGTTATATCACCGACCACCTGGCTAACCCGGACCTGACGCCGCGGACAGTGGCCGAAGCCCTCGGCCTCTCCGTGCGGTATCTCCAACTGCTCTTCCAGGCGGAGCAGACATCGGTGTTCCGCTGGATCCTGGAGCGCCGGCTTGACCTTGCCGCCCGGCTGCTCACCGATCCGCGACAGCTCAGCCGGAGCATCACGAACATCGCTTTCGCAGCCGGTTTCAAGGACAGCGCGCACTTCTCCCGCGTCTTCAAGGATCGATATGGGCTTGGTCCCCGCGGCTATCGGCAGGGCGCCCAAGCAGGCCCCGGACACTGACGTACGTGAGGGCTCTTGTCATGTATAGTCCGCCCCGCGGCGGCAGCGGCGCACTGGCTCAGTTGGCTCGATGGTGGTTTGAAACAAGACCCCTCCGCCATGGCGGCCAGCGTAATAATAGCCTGCTAGCAGGCCAGGTATGCGCTTCAAGCGGCAAGCTGCGAAGCGATCATGCCTGCCTGGCTTGTGCATTTACACATGGCTGTCAGAACGCACGCGGTGTAGATTTGTGCCTGTGGTGGCCAGGTGGCAGGCGTCGCGCCAGCCCTCCGTAGTACTGGACGAACATGCCGTCCAGCGTGAGAATTTCCTGCTCCGCGAATTGGTAACTGTATATCAGCGGCTGACCGGGCTCACCTTGCAGGACGCCGACGTGTCAACGGTCGTCCAATTGCTCACCGAGCGGACCGCCGCGACGGTGGCGGTCGTCAGCCGCGGACTTGAGATCCTGGCCGCCGCTGCTCCCGATGTCACCCACGAGGACATTGCCGCGAGCGTCGGCGCGTACCTGCGGAACCCGCGACTGGGCGCGGTGCTCAACAACACGGCACAGACCCGACGATCACTCCGGCTGCCTGACGTCGGCGATTCCGTGCCCGTCATCGTGGCGCCGATCCTGGTCGGTGACGACGTCCCCGCATACCTCATGACCTTCGGCCATGCCCAGCAGCCCGACGGCGGCGACATGAGTCTGCTGGTGACCGAACACGCAGCAACAATCTGCGGGGTGATACTAGGCCGAGAGCGCGTGGTGGCCGCCGCTGCCCGCCAGGTCCGCGACGATCTCGTCGAGGGTCTCCTGCTGGGTAGCCGGGAGAACGGCGAGGTCGGACGGTGGGCTCGGCACCTCGGCTACGACTCCAGCCGGGACCACCGGATAGTCGCGGTTGCTATCCATGCCGGCGGGCCAGCACGTCCGGTGAGTAGCGTATCGACGCTGGCAAAGCCAGTGGCTGCCGCGGTCGATCACTTCTTCACGGCGCGGACGCCGGGTGTTATCACCTCCATTCGCGATGATGAGGTGGTCGTCGTGATCGCCGAGCCTGACGGCCACGCTGCGGCCGATCCAGACGCGAAATGGCTGAGCTCAGGCTGCCTCACCCGGATGCGCGATCTGTTCCCGGAGGCTGTCATCACCATCGGGATCGGCGGAGCCTGCCGCGACCCGGCGGAGATCGCCCGGTCCTACGGCCAGGCGCGGCGTACGATCGACGCCATCGTCCGCCTGGGACATCAGGGCCAGGTTGTGGCATTCGAGGACCTCGGCATCCACCGGCTGCTGCTGCAGGTCCCCGACCTCGCTGAGTTGCGGTCGTTTGCCACCGAGATACTAGGTGAGCTTGATCGGCAGGATCCTCAGCGGGGTGTCGAGCTGCTGACCACGCTGGCGTGTTACTTCCGGGAAAACAACAGCCCGCAGCGGACCGCACGAAGTCTCTATCTGCACCCCAACACCGTCGCCTACCGCATCAGGCGGATCCAGGAGATCACCGGTCTGCGGCTTGACATCTATCGCGACCGGCTGATGGCGCAGGTGGCGATCGAAATCCTGGGCGCGGCCGAGGGCAGGCTGAACGTCCTGCCCGCTGCGAGCGCGGCGGGCTATGCGCGCCGGATGACCGCGCTGCCCGGCGGCGGTGAACGAGGTGCCCGAGGACGACCGGCAGGACGCCGAAGCACAGCCGCCACAGGCTGATATAGGGACCACGCTTGGCCAGCGGGTGCTGATCTGCGACGGCGCGATGGGCACGATGCTGCATGCGGCCGGCAATTCGCTCAGCCCTGCCGGTAAGCGCGCAACCGAACGCGGGGCTACCGCGCCGGGTGGCTGGACGCAGGTTTGAGTACAACATCGACGGTGCCTATTTCATGCGGGCATCGAGATGGCAGCCGAGTTGCTCGCCGAGGCCGGTCCGCTCGTGCAGGGCACGGTGCTGGCGCTACCTGGCACCGATCCGGCCGCGCTCGACCGGCTGCTGGACGCCGTGCCCTGACCGGACAATATTGTCAGGTCAGGCCGTTGTCTTCCGGCCACAACGAGGTGCGGCGGACGTTGTGGCTACGGATGTTGATCCGGATCCGGCCACCCGCGCATGCTGAAGCCGCGCACTAGTTGCGCTCGTCGCCCGGCCCGGCCGCATCCGGCCACCCGCGGCAGCCGACCGCTACGGAAGGGAGCGCGGGTGAGTACGCGAACCCACTCGTCGACTCCGCAGTCCGGGCGACTCACCGCGGCGCCGCCGAGCCCGGTGCGGCCGCGCGTTCCGGCGCGTTCCATGTACAGGCTGCATCGCCTGCTGCAACCGAACGCCGGATACCGGCGGCTGGCCACCTGGCTGGAGGCGAGACGGTGGCGCAACCGCCTGTTCACGATCGTCGAGGAGCACGTCAAGGACGATATGTTCGGCTGCCGCATGTGCGGTCAGTGCGTCCTTCCCGTCACCGGCTATGCGTGCCCGATGACGTGCCCGAAGCAACTCAGGAACGGCCCGTGTGGCGGCGTCGGCCAGGACGGTAGCTGCGAGGTCTACCCGGCCACCAGATGCGTCTGGCTGGTCGCGTATGAGCGCGCCGAGAACGCGGGAAACGGCCGTGACCTCCTCCGGCTGCAACGCCCGATCGATCACCGGCGCTGGGGTCAGAGCTCCTGGATCAACTACTGGCAGGGCCGGGACGAGAGCCTGTGCACCGAGGATGACGGACTGGCCCGCACCGCGTCGATCAGTCCCGCCGGACTGCAGCGGCCGGGATGACGACCACATGATCCAGCTCGACAACCCGGGCCCCGCCGGAGCCGCGGTTCGCGGAACCAAACCCGTCCCTGGCCGGTTCCAGTCGGCCCTGGCCAGCGGAGCATTCACGGTGACGGCCGAGATCGGGCCGCCGCGGGGCGCCGATGCGGAGGTGATCCGGCGCAAAGTGCAGCCGTTGCGAGACTGGGTCGCAGCGGTCAACATCACTGACAACCAGAGTGCTGTCGTCCGGCTGGCGAGCTGGGCCGGCAGCCTGCTGACGCTCGCGATCGGGGTCGCGCCGATCATGCAGCTGACCTGCAGGGACCGTAACAGGATTGCACTGCAGTCCGAGTTGCTGTCGGCCGCGGCGATGGGCATACCCAACATCTTGATCATGACCGGCGACCATCCGCGCTTCGGCGACCACGCGGACGCCAAACCCGTGTTCGACCTGGACAGCGTTCAGCTGCTGTGGGCGGCGCGAACAATGCGCGATGACGGGCGGCTGCTGTCCGGCCGGGTGCTGGACCCGCCGCCCACGTGGTTCCTCGGCGCCGTCGAGAACCCGTTCGCGCCGCCGGTGAACTTCCGCGCGGCCCGCCTGGGCAAGAAGGTCGCCGCCGGTGCGCAGTTCGTGCAGACGCAGTACATCTTCGACGTCCCGGCGTTCGAGCGGTTTATGGCCCAGGCGCGGGACCTTGGGTTGCCCGAGCGATGCCATATCCTCGCCGGGGTCGGGCCGATCATGTCAGTGCGAGCGCTTTCGCACCTGCAGCACGCCGTGCCCGGCGTGCACGTCCCCGATGAGGTTGCCCGCAGGCTGCTGAGCGTTCCGGCCGAGCGCACGGCGGATGCGGGCATCGCGCTCTGCGCGGAGACAATCGCGCGGCTCAGGCAGCTGCCCGGGGTGGCCGGCGTGCACGTCATGGCAGTCGGTAACGAGCAGCGCATCCCGGAGATACTGCAGCTTGCTGGCCTCAGCCCGGCGCCGCTGGACTCCGCCTGCGCCGGCCCGGGAGGAAGCAGCGATGCACCTTGATATGCGGCCGGTCAGCCGGCTCCGCGGCGCCGAGCTCGAAGGCAAAGGAGCCGAGAATTGAGCCCGACCCACGACGCCGGCTACCAGTTCACCTCAGAATCGGTGACCGAGGGACATCCGGATAAAGTTGCCGACCAGATCTCCGACGCCATACTGGACGCGGCGCTGGATCAGTACCCGGCCTCACGCGTAGCGGTCGAGGTGCTCGTGACCACCGGCCTGGTCGTCATCGCGGGTGAAATCACCTCGCAGGCACGGCTCGATTTTGCCGACATCGCCAGGGCGACTATCTGCGACATCGGCTACGACTCCGGGGATCTTGGCTACGACGGGCACACCGTAGGGGTGATCACTGCGCTGGACCGGCAGTCACCCGATATCGCCCAGGGGGTCGACAGCTCGCATGAAACCAGGGGCGCCGGAAGCTCCGTGGACGCCTACGACCAGAGCGGGGCCGGTGACCAGGGCATGATGTTCGGCTACGCGACCAATGAGACGGCCGAGCTGATGCCTGCGCCGATCGCGCTGGCGCACCGCCTGGCCCGACGCCTGGCTGAGGTCAGGAAGACGGGTGTGCTGCCGTACCTGCGCCCCGATGGCAAGACGCAGGTGACGGTCCGGTATGACCCGGACGGCCGGGCCGTCGCGGTAGAGAAGGTGCTGATCTCTGCGCAGCACCAAGAGGGCGCGGAGGACAAACTCCCGGACGCGCTATGGGCCGAGGTGGTCACGGCTGTGCTGCCGGAGGACATGTACGATCCCGGCAAGCTGCGCCGCGAGTTCTACGTCAACCCGACGGGAAGATTCGTGCTAGGCGGGCCGTGCGGTGACACCGGGCTCACTGGCAGGAAGATCATCGTGGATACCTACGGCGGGTCGGCAAGGCATGGCGGCGGCGCGCTGTCCGGCAAGGACCCGTCCAAGGTGGACCGGGCGGCTGCCTACGGTGCGCGGTACGTCGCCAAGAACCTCGTGGCCGCCGGGCTGGCCGACAGACTGGAACTGCAGGTGGCGTACGCCATCGGCATGGCCAGGCCGCTGTCGCTGCTGATCGACACGTTCGGGACCGAGCACGTCCCGAGGTACCAGATCGCCGAGCTGGTGCAGCAGAACTTCGACCTCCGGCCGGCCGCGCTGCGCGACGGGTTGCAGCTGGCGCGGCCCATCTACCGCCCGACGGCCGCGTACGGTCATTTCGGGCGGAACGAGGAAGCATTCACCTGGGAGCGGACTGACAAGGCTGAGCGGCTTCGCCAGCTGGCGGGCCTGGCCAGCCCGGCCTAAAAGGTGAGCACCAGCCTGCCGCGCACGCCTCCGGCCTCGATCATGCGGTGCGCTTCGGGTGCGCGCTCAGCGGGGAGTTCTGCTGCCACCCGTAGCGTGACTCTGCCGCCGGCTGCCTGACCGGCCAGCTTGGCCAGCTTGTCCGCGGCGTGCAGGTAGTCGGCCAGAGCACCAGCGTGACGGTGATGGAGCGCTCGGCCTGACCGCGGAACGGGTGCTGCCGACGGCGCGCATGGCGTCCTCCGCTGCTTCGTGCTCTGCTGTCAGTGACCGGGGAAGGCCGCTGCGCCCTTCGGCGCGACCCCGAAGACGCGCTCGGCGTTCTGGTGGAAGATCTTGTGCTTGTCCTCGTCCGGTATCGGGGCGTCGTTCATGAACTCCACGGCGCCCTCGGTGGCCTGGTACGGGTAGTCGATTGCCCACATGATGTTGTCGGCCCCGACGACTTCGATACAGAACCGCAGGGCCGGATGCCAGTTCATGCCGCTCGTCGTGATCATGAAGTTGCGCTTGAAGTACTCGCTGGGCTTGAGCTCCAGCTTCGGGCGGGTGTTGTGCGAGCTGCGGACCGGGTGCATGTAATCCACGCGCCAGAGCCAGAACGGGATCCCCTCGCCCAGGTGGCCGAGAACTATCTGCAGGTTCGGGAAGCGGTCGAAGACGCCGCTGCAGATCAGCCGGATGCCGTGCAGCCCCGTCTCGGCCTGGAACCCGTAGATGCCGGTCTCCAGCCCGAATCGCTTGTACGGCAGCGCCATCTGCGCCGACGGTGAGCGCGGATGTATATAGATAGGTGCGCCGAGATCCGCCGCGGCCTCGAAGATGGGCCAGAATTTCTCATCGTCGAGATACTCATTGCGGGTGTGTGAGTTGATCACGACGCCGTTCAGCTTCAGGTCACCGATCGCGCGTTCGATCTCGGCCGCCGCCGCACCCGGATCCTGTGGCGCGATCGCCGCCAGGCCGGCGAATCTGCCCGGGTGCCTGGCTATGACCTCGGCCAGCCGGTCGTTCACCCCTGCCGCCAGGGCCGTTGCCCGGTCATTGTCCAGGGTCTGAACGCCGGGTGCAGTCAGCGAGAGCAGGTGCATGTCGACGCCGCAGTCGTCCATGATCTGCAGCCGCTCGTCCTCCAGGTCCAGCAGCTGCCGGCGAACCCGGAGCAAGCCCGGCAGATCCTGGCCGAACAGGAAGCTGAGGAAATCCTGATCGGGCTCGTCCGGCCCGGCCTCAGCCACCCACTGTTGCAGTGCCGCGAACACCTCAGGAACCGAGAACGCCTCCTCGACTGCGATCCGGCGGTATGACCGGGTGGAAGTATCAGCCACGTTCCCTCCTTCACCTGGATTTTCATGCGGAGCACGCTGCGGCCGCCTGCCGGCAGATCGAGAGCAGTTCGTCGACACCACGCAGCTGCAGGTGCGGCCGGCGCGCTTCGGGCAGCTGCCGGAACGAGTCGTCGTCGGCCAGGCCCGAGGTCACCGCCACCGCCAGCGCGCGACCGCGGTGCGCCATCGGCACCTCGAGCTCCGGGTCGTCGCCGACCACGGCCAGCTCGGCGGTGCGCACGCCGAGCCAGCTGCTCGCGGTGCGCAAGGCGTCGAGCGATGGCTTGCCGACCAGCTGCACCCGGCAACCGGTAAGGCTCTTGACCATCGCCGAGATCGCGCGCGAGGTGCCGATCGCGCGGCCCTGCGCGGTCGCGAAGAACACCGACTGCGAGCAGCTATACAGCGCGGCCCCGGCCCACACGGCCTGGCAGGCCTGCTCCAGGGCGGACAAGCTGAAGGCCGGATACCAGCCCGCCACAACGGCGTCGACCGCGTCGGGCCGCCCGCCAGGGAGCACCGGGACGACATCGAGACCCGCGTCCTGCAGCGGGCCGGTCAAACCCTCTTCGCCCAGCACCATGACCCGTCGGTGCCCGCGCCTGGTGAGGACAGCAGCCGCGCTGCTGGCGGGCGTGAGCACGGCGCCATCCGGCAGTTCGAAGCCGATTGAGCGCAGAGTCTGAACGTACTGCTGCGGTGTCTTGGTGGTCCCGTTGGTGAACACGGCGAACGGCAGTCCCCGGCCTTGCACCCAGCGGGTCAGCTCCAGTGCGCCGGGCAGCGGCGTCAGGCCGTGATTGTGCCGGTCGCCGAGCACTAGCGTGCCGTCCAGGTCGAAGACGAACCCGCGGACCGTCCCTAGCCGCCTGATGGAGTCGGCGTTCGCTCGCTGGCTCGCGCCCGCGGCAGGCGTGGCGGCGTGGTCAGGCACTCTGCGCTCCGATCGGGTCACCGCCGCGCAGCTCCAGCCGGAAGCCCGGCTTTTCGATGCGTACCGCCGCTACCGGCGGCCGAGCGCGGAGCCCGGTCAGCAACGCAAGCACCGGCTTGAGTTCCGGGTTGTAGTGCCGTTTCGCCGGGCCGGCCGCGATCATCGCGTCGACCTCGTCCGCGGGCATCGTCGCGCGCAGCAGGAATTCCTCGTCTGAGATGCCGGACGGCAGCTTCTTGCGCAGCTCGGCCGGCGAGGCAGGCGGCGGTGCGGCCATGAGTTCCCGCGCGCGCGGCCGGGACAGGATGCGATCCTGCACCTCCGGGTCCACCGGCGCGGTCGGCCGGCCGAACTTGCCGAGAACGTAGTTGATGGCCTGGTCGGAGACGTTGCCGTACCGCTCGGCGCCGATCACGTTGTACAGGGCCTGCCCGCACACCATTTGCGGGAAGGGCGTGACCATAATCGGATAGCCCAGTTCCGCGCGGACCCGGCTCACCTCGGTCAGCACCGCGTCGAACTTCCCGGCCAGCCCGAGCTCGGCGAGCTGACGGCGCAGCGTCGTGACTACGCCGCCCGCCATCTGATGGCGCAGGAACGAGGCGTCATACTCCTGCGGGACGCCGGGCGGCAGCGACTCAGCCGCGGCCAGCCGGGTGAAGTAGCCGGCCGCTTGCGCCAGCAGCCGACGGTCGACGCTGACTGTGTGACCGAGTTCGGTGAGGTTGGCGACGATGCGCTCGGCGTTAGGCAGCGACGTGCCGTTGGCAAGCGGACCGCAGGCCACCTGGAGAGCCTGGACGCCCAGCTCAGCTGCCACCAGGTAGGTCAGCGGCGAAAGCCCGATGGTCGTGTGTGAGTGCAGCTCCAGCGGCAGCGGGCCAAGGCGCGCGCGCAGCGCAGGGAAGAGCGTGCGCGCTCGCTCGGGCGTCAGCAGGCCTGCCGGATCCTTCACGTAGACGCGGTCGAAGTCCGGCGACGCCGCCATCTGGCCCGCCAGGCCCGCATAGAACTCGTCGTCGTGCACGGCACTGACCGTGAAGGTCAGCGCGCCGACGATCTCGGTGCCGCCCGCGGCGCGGATGTCGCGGGCGGTCTGCAGGATCGCGCTGATGTCGTGCATCGGGTCGAGCACGACGAAGCGCTCCATCCCGGCCACGACCAGCCGCTGGTAGGCGAGCCGGATCAGGTCGGGATGAACTGGTTCCCAGGAAATGAACCGCAGGCCAGACCCAATGAACTGGAGCGGCGTATGGGGCATCGCGGCGTGCGTCAGCCGGATCCGTTCCCACGGATCCTCCCGATGCGTGCGCACCGCGACGCCCATGTGGGTGCTGGAGGTGAAGTCGATCGCCCGGAAGCCGGCCCGGTCCAGTACCGGGGCAATCTGCAGAATATGCGCGGTGGCCAGGCCGGTGGCTCCCCACAGGCTCTGGTTGCCGTCGCGAAGGGATACATCGATCAGCTCGATCTCAGCCATGACGGGCCCCGGTAGCTGACAACCGCCCGGCGGCCTGGTGACCAGTGCCCCGGCGCCGCAGGAACTGGTCGAGGTATCCGGTGTCCGGGCCACCCCTGGCGAAGGCTTCGGTGCCGAGCAACTGCGCGTGCATCGCGATCGTCGTGGCGACCCCGCCGATCTGGCAGCGGCCGAGCGCCGCCTGCATCCTGGCCAGTGCTTCCGGGCGGTCGCGGCCGCTGACGATCAGCTTGGCCAGCAGCGAGTCATACCAGGGCGGTACCTGCGAGCCGGCCTGGACGTGGGTGTCCACCCGGATCCCTGGACCGGCCGGGAACTCCGCCACCGTGATCAGGCCCGGACTCGGCCGGAAACTGTCGGTCCAGTCCTCGGCGTTGATCCGGCATTCGATCGCGTGCCCGGTCAGCTCGACGCTGCCCTGCTGGATCCGCAGCGAGTTGCCTTCCGCGATCCAGATCTGCTCGGCGACCAGGTCGAGTCCGGAGATGGCCTCGGTGACGGGATGCTCCACCTGGATCCGCGCATTCACCTCCAGGAAGTAGAAGGCATCGCGTTCGCAGTCGACCAGGAACTCCACGGTGCCAAGCCCCCGGTAGCGCAGGTGCTCCCCCAGGGCGACTGCTGCCTGCCGTAGCTGCGCGCGCAGCTGCGGGGCGAGCAGCGGCGCCGGGGCCTCCTCGACGAGTTTCTGGTAGCGGCGCTGCACCGAGCAGTCCCGGTCTCCGAGATGGATGACGCGCTGGCCGTCGCCGAGCAACTGCACCTCGACGTGGCGGCCCGAGGTGACGTAACGCTCAAGGTAGACCCGCTCATCACCGAAGGCGGCCCCGGCCTCGGCCATCGCCACGCTCAGCGTCTCGGCCAGCCCGGCGGGCTCGCGCACCGGCCGCAGGCCGCGGCCGCCACCGCCAGAGACTGCCTTGACCAAGACCGGCCAGCCAATCCTGGCGGCCAGGTCGATCGCTTGCTGCTCGCCGGTTACCTCGCCTCCGGGCAGCACCGGAAGGCCAGCCGCCGTCGCGTGCCGCCGGGCCGAAACCTTGTCGCCGACTGCCTCGAGCTGCCCGGCGGTCGGGCCGATGAAGATGATCCCGGCCGCATCGCAGACTGTCGCGAGCCGCGGATTCTCGGATAGGAATCCGTATCCGGGATGGATCGCGTCGACCCGGGCCGCAATCGCGGCGCGGACGACAGCATCGATGTCAAGATAGCTGGCGGCAGGCGCAGCCGGACCGAGGCGGATCACCGCGTCAGCAAGCCGGGCAGGCAGGCTTTCGCGGTCGGCGTCGGACACCGCGAGCACCGTCTCGATGCCGAGCAGCCGGCAGGTGCGCAGGATGCGTACGGCGATCTCGCCCCTGTTGGCGATGAGAATGCGGCGCAGGAGTGCCATTACCGGTCCGCCCTGATCCGCATCAGCACGGTGTCCTGCTCGGCGAACTGCGCGTTGGCGAGCAGGATCTCCGCCACCGTGCCGCTGACGCCTGCTGTCACCGAGTTCATCAGCTTCATCGTCTCGATGATGCAGACAACCGTATCCGGCCCGACCAGGCTGCCGACGGCGACGAACGGCGGCGCGCCCGGCCTCGGCGCCCGGTAGAACGTGCCCAGCAGCGGCGCGCGCACATCGGTGAGTCCGGCGCCGGCGGGGCTAGCCGCGGCCGGTCGCCCCGGCCCGGCTGCCGCTCCCCCGCTCGATGCTGGCTCGGCCGGGCCTGCCGCGGCGCCGACGTCAGCCGCTAGCGCGGGCGGCACCAGTATCTCCAGCGCCTGCGTCCACTCGCCGTTTCCGGCCCGGCGCAGACTCAGCCTGAACCTGGCTGTCTCCAGGGACAGTTCGCCGAATGGCAGGCTGTCGAGGACGTGCAGGATGTCCTGCACGTCCTCGTTGGTCAGGTCCACATCAGTGCTCCGGCCTGGCGATCGGGACGACGCGGCCGAGCTGCTCGAACACATGGTCTGCTGGCCGCGCCTTCGGAGTTGCGACCGGCCCGCTACCGCGGCCTGACCAGACCGTCTCGGGCCGGCTCTGCAGCAGCACGATCCGGTCGCCGCCGCCGCTGCTGTCGGTCAGCGCCCACTCGATGTCCTGCGGGGTGCCGTAATGGCGCTCCACCAGCTTTCCGACCCGCGCCAGGGCCCGGACCTGGTCATCGTCGAGGCATGCCTGTTCCCGCAGGTGCTCGGGCACGTCCGCGGGGATTGTCCCCGAGCCGGCCGGGTTCAGCTGGTGCAGCCGGAGCTTGGCCGACACGGTGCGCCGGACGATCTCTCCGGTGACCTTGCTGACAACATAGGAGTCCGGCGTGACCTCGCCGCTGACGAGGACAGAGCCCAGACCCCAGCTGCCCTCGATGGCGATGACCGAGCGGTCGCCGGTTGTCGGGCTGCAGGTGAACATGACCCCCGCACAGCGTGGCTCGACCATGCGCTGCACGACGACACCCATCGCCAGCGCCTGCTCACCGATGCGCTGCTGCCGCCGGTAACTTACCGACTCGGCGTTATACAGGCTCGCCCAGCATTTGCGCACGTGATCCAGAACTGACTGCTCGCCCGCAACCCACAGGTAGGTGTCCTGCAGGCCGGCGAAGCTCGCGCCGCCGCTGTCCTCGCTCGTCGCGCTTGACCGGATGGCGACGGGGCTATCGCGGCCGTGATCCTGGCTGTCGGCAAGCGCGCGGTAACTGGCGATGATGGCTTCGGCGATGTCGGCGGGCAACGGAGCAGCCGCGATGCGTTCCCGGATCCGCGCGGTAACCTGCGCGATCACGGCACTGTCAGCAGTCGGCAGCTGCTCAATCTCACTGCTGACCGCCCCGGCCGGGTCGACGGCCAGGATCGCGCGCTCGAATGCCCGCGCCGTGACGATGAACCCGGCCGGGACCGTCAGGCCCGCCCGGCTGAGCTCACCAAGGCTCGCGCCCTTCCCTCCGACAACCGGCCGGTCGTCGAGGCCGACGTCGCCGATCGGGCGGACCAGGTCCTGGGTTGCCATCGCTATGTCCTCCGGTCACTGCAGGACAGTGACGACTCCGCGGTCTCCGTCGACCCGCACGATCTGGCCGGTCTTGATGAGCTTGCTGGCATGCCCGGTGCCGACGACGGCCGGCATGCCGTACTCGCGGGCCACGATGGCGGCGTGCGACATCGTCCCGCCGATGTCGGACACGGCCGCCTTGATCTTGCCGAATATGGGCGCCCAGCTCGGCGCCGTCACCGCGCAGACCAGGATCTCGCCATCCTGCATCAGGCCGATCTCGTTGACGCTGCGCAGCACCCTGGCGACGCCCTCGACGACGCCCGGCGACGCCGCATAGCCGTGTATCACCTGGCCGTCGCTGTCTTCAGCCGCGGCCCACATCGCCAGGGTCTCCGCTGTCACTCCCCACAGCATCCGGACCGCCGGGTCGTTCAGCGCCTCGGGTACCGGGCCGATGGCCGGCGGCGGCGGCCAGCCTTTGAGCACCTCAAGCATTCGCCTGCGCTCGGCGATGATCGGGCCGAAGTGGGCCGCGCCGAGGGTCGGTGCGCCCGCGGCCCAGGCCAGCATCACATCCGACAACGCCTGGTCGACCTCGGTGTGGTGCAGGTGGAAGATGTCCTCGACGTCGGCCAGCACGCCCTGCCGTACCAGCAGTTCGCCGAAGTCGCGGATCTTGGCGAAGAACCGCGTGGTGAACCAGTGCTCGCAGTAGAACTTGTGGTCTTCCACGTACGGGAAGACGAGCCGGGCCAGGCCGAGCATCTGGTCAAAGGCCGCGCGTTCTTCGTCGCTGGACAGCAGACCGCGGTACTCGCCGACGATCTGCTCGCGCTCGGTCCTGAGTTGCTCGGTCGGCCGGCTCAGCGGGACCCCTTCGCGTACCAGCCGCATATAGCGGGGCAGCGCCGCGAACGGCACGGTGAGGTCCTCGTTCCAGCTGCGGTGGTGATGGTAGAAACCGTCGCCGGTCGACACGTTGAACCACGGATCGCGGGCTCCCTCGAAAGCGGCAAGCCAGCGCTGGCCGGCCGCGCCGCGCCGCGCCAGCGCCGTCAGCACCTCCGCCGGCGCGCGGCCGTCCGCGAACTCATCGTCGACCGCGGTCTCGACGGCGAGCCTGGCCAGCTGCCTGAGCTCGTCGTCTGGCCGGTACATGACCACGTCGATGCCCGCGACCATCCGGGCCACGGCCTGGTCGCCGATCTCGGGGAATGCCTTCTTGCAGAACTCGAAGAAGACCACGTAAGCGCCGTACCCGAGCATCAGGAACTCGGTGTGGTAGTGCCACATCTTCGAGTACAGGTCCAGGCACCGGTGGTAGTTCTCGCGCACGTAGTGGTTCTGCGCGATCCCGGTCGCGCTGGTCACCACCTCAGCGTCGTCGATCTCGGGCAGCTCAGGCACCTTGATGGCATCGATCTCGCCGATGAGGGCGGTCATCTTGGCTTTCCAGGCGGCGAAGAGATGATCCCAGTTCTCGTAGTAATAGCCAGCCCGCTCCTGGAAGACCGCGAGCCTGCGCTCGATCTCGGCCGGATCGGTGACGGGGATCGCGGTGATATAAACGCGCCCGTTGAGTATCCGGTGCTCGATTCCGAGCGTGGTCGGGAACGAGAACACCCTTGCGGTGTTCGCACCAATCGCGCCGTACGGGATCTCACAGGTCACCGTGTCGAATGCGGGCAGCGGCTCGGGAAAGTGCATCGCGTTGTGGAACCAGAACCGCCCGTCGTCCTCCGGCTGGAACCTGGTGAAGTACTGGTACATCGACCGCCATCCCTCGGCGCCCGGCACGTCGGCAATCTGCGAGGGGAGCGGGAAGCCGAAGCCGTTTCCGTCCATGGGAGCCTCCAGGTGAGGGGATGTCCGCAGCCGCGACAGAGCGGTCAGCCGATCGGAAATTTCTGCTGCGTGGCCGCATACCTGACGTAGAAGTCGAGCGAGCCAGGATTTGCCATCGCGTTGCGGTTGGCGGCTTCGTCGGCCGGCACGCCTAGCAAAATCCTTCGCACTGGTACCTCCATCTTCTTGCCGGTCAGCGTGACCGGGATCGCCGGAACCTGAACGATCAGGTCCGGCACGTGCCGGGGCGTGCACTCGCGCCGCAGCCGCTCGGAGATCTTCTGCTCAAGTGCCGCGTCGAGGACGAGTTCGTCGGCGAGCTTGACGAAGAGCGGCATGAAGAACTTCCCGCCGTCCAGGTCGAGGTTCACGATGATCGCGTCTTCTACTTCCCCGATCGTGGCGAGCGTGCGGTATATCTCAGCGGTGCCGATCCGCACGCCTTGCCGGTTCAGCGTGGCGTCGGAGCGGCCGAGCACGAAGCAGCCGCCGCGGGAGTTGACCCGGAAGAAGTCGCCGTGCCGCCAGACTCCGGGGAACTCCGCGAAGTAGGACTCCTGGTATCGCGACCCGTCGGCGTCGCCCCACAGGCCGACCGGCATCGACGGCATCGGCGCGGTGACGACGAGCTCGCCCACCTCGTCCACGACACTCTCGCCGCGCTCGCTGAACGCACGCGCGTCGACGCCCAGGTGGCGGGCCTGGATCTCGCCGGCATAGACCGGCGCGGTCGGCATACCGCCGACGAAGCCGGTGCACACGTCGGTGCCGCCGCTGCCCGTGCACACCCAGACGTCCTGCTTGACATTGCGGTAGAACCAGGCTGTGCACTCGGCCGACACCGGCGAGCCGGACGGCATGATCGCGCGCAGGGCGGGAAACTCGTACTGCTGCCTCGGCACGAAGCCCGCCTGAGCCATCATCTCCACGAAGGCAGGGCTGGCGCCGAAGAATGCCACCCGGCAGTCCTGCGCCAGCCGCCACAGCGTTTCCGGCCCCGGGTAGGTTGGGCTGCCGTCATACAGCACCGGGCACACGCCCAGCAGCAGTGAGCTGACCAGGAAGTTCCACATCATCCAACCAGTGGTGGTGAAGAAGAACATCCGGTCGCCGAGCCGGAGGTCCATGTGCAGGGTCTGCAGCTTCAGCTGCTCAATCAAGATCCCGCCGTGGCCGTGCACGATCGCCTTGGGCAGCCCGGTCGTACCCGACGAGAACAAGATCCACAGCGGGTGACCGAACGGAACCTGCTCGAACTCGAACTGCGCGGCGGGCACTGGCAGGTGGTCGAGCGCCTGAACCCAGGTCAGCGCGCCGACCGGCGGTGCGGTACCAGCAGACGGATCGAGGTAGGGCAGCCAGATCACCCGCTCCAGGCTGTCCAGGCCGCCGATGATCTGCCGTAGCTCGTCGCTGCGGTCGAACCGCTTGCCGCCGTACTTATAGCCGTCGGCGCAGAACAGAACCTTTGGTGTGAGCTGGCGGAACCGGTCGAGCACTCCCCGCCAGCCGAAGTCCGGCGAGCAGCTCGCCCAGATCGCGCCGATGCTCGTGGTGGCCAGCATCGCGATGACGGCGTGCGGGATGTTGGGCAGGCAGGACGCGACCCGGTCGCCTGGCCGCACGCCCATGGCGCGCAGCTGGGTGCCGAGAATCCGTACCTGACCGGCCAGCTCGGCCCAGTCCATGCTGACCGCTGGCGCGGACTCGCTCACCGACAGCAGGGCGGTCTCGCCTGGACGCTCGCGCCGCAGAATGTGCTGCGCATAGTTGAGCCGGGTGCCGGGGAACCACTCGGCACCCGGCATCTGGCGGCGGCCGAGCACGCGCTCTGACGGCGCCGAGCAGGTGATGCCGGTATAGTCCCAGATTGCCTGCCAGAAGCCGTCGAGATCGGTGACCGACCACCGCCAGAGCGCGTCATAGCTGTCGAAGGCGTGGCCGCGGTCAGCGAGCCAGGTCCGGAAGGCGGTCAGGTTAGCGTCTGCCACCTGCGCGGCGCTTGGCGTCCATAGCAGGCTGCCCTCGCGAACTGGCACGGTCATGCCCCGGCCCTCTCTGCACGTGGCCTTCGGCCGCAGAAGCCTGATCCAGTTCCCCGGACGCATCGTTGCATTACATGGCTGACGGTCGCATAGGCCAGCGCCGCCGGGCAATGACACTTTCACTGGGTGAAAGTGCTCAGTACCGCGAGGTTGACGCGGCCCGCACGACCCCCGCGAATCAGGCGAAAACAATCGTCCTGTTCCGGTGCACGATGATCCGGTCGTCCAGGTGCCACCCGACCGCGCGGGCAAGCACCGAGCGTTCCACGTGCCGGCCCATTCGTCTCAGGTCATCCACCGAGCAGCGGTGATCTACCCGCACGATGTCCTGCTCGATGATCGGGCCGGCATCCAGGTCGGCGGTCACATAGTGCGCGGTGGCGCCGATCAGCTTCACGCCGCGGTCGGCGGCCTCCTGGTGCGGATTGCCTCCGGCGAACGCCGGCAGGAAGCTGTGATGAATGTTGATGATCGGATGCGGGCAGGCGGCGAGGAATGCAGGCGAGAGGATCTGCATGTATCGTGCCAGCACCACGAAGTCGACCTCGCCGTCCAGCAGCTTGAGCTGTGCCGCCTCCGCTTCGGCTCTCGTGTCCGCCGAGATCGGGACGTAGCAGAAGGGGATGCCCCAGCTCGTCACCAGCTCGGCCGTGGCCCGGTGATTCGAGATCACCATCGTGATGTCTGCGTTGAGCTCTCCGGACTCGACGCGCCAGCGCAGCTCCCGCAGCGCGTGATCGGACCTGGAGACGAATATCGCCATCCGCTTGCGGTCCGCGGCGCGGGTCATCCGCCAGGTCATGGCAAACTTCTCGCCGAGGGCGGACAGGTCCTGCTCAAGCTGGGCCATGCGTCCGGCCAGGCAGGCCAGGTGAAACTCCACCAGCAGGAAGAAGCTGCCGCCGACCGGATTCGTCGAGTACTGCTGCGACTCCACGATGTTCGCGCCATGGTCGTAAAGGCAGCGGGACACTCCGGCCACGATGCCCGGCCGGTCCGGGCAGGTGACCAGCAGTCGGCCGATGTTGGCTTTCGGATCGTCGGTCTCGGCGGGCTGCCGGGCAGCCGGCGAGTGCACCGGCGCGATCTCGGCTGGCATGATCATCATTGTCTCGCGGCGGTGCCGGCGGCTCATCCGCACCAGCCACAAAGCTGCTGCGCGTCAGTTGTGCGCCGCCACCAGCGGCGCTGCGCGGAGAAATCCTTCGGGCGAGAGGCGCGGAATCATAGCGAGCCCCAGACCTCCTCCGCGGTCTGGACGATCAGGGCGAGCTTGTCCCACTGCTGCTGTGGCGTCAGGTCGTTGCCTTCCTTGGTGGAGGAGAAGCCGCACTGTGGTGACAGGCAAAGCTGACCGACGTCGACGAACCGGCAGGCTTCGTCGATCCGCCGCTTCAGGTCGTCCTTGCTCTCCAGCTCGCCGCGCTTGCTCGTGACCAGCCCGAGCACGACCCGCTTGCCCTTCGGCACGAACCGCAGCGGCTCGAAGCCACCGGACCGCTCGTCGTCCCACTCACAGAAGAACCCGTCCACCTCGAGACGGTTGAACAGCGCATCCGCCACGAACTCGTAGCCGCCCTCGGCCGCCCACATGCTCTGATTGTTGCCGCGGCACATGTGTGTCGTGACCGCGAGGTCAGCCGGCCGTCCGGCCAGCGCGAAGTTGATGTTCTCGATGTAGCGCTCGTGCTGGTGGTCCGGGTCGCCGCCGATCTCAGCGACATGCTGGCGCTGCGCCGGGTCGTTCATGTAGGCCAGGCTGGTGTCGTCCAGCTGGAGATAACGGCAGCCGAGATCGTAGAGCCGCCGCACCTCTTCCGCATAAGCAGCGGCCAGGTCGACCCAGAATTGGTCCAGGTCGGGGTACACCGACGCATCGATGGCCGACCGTCCGCCGCGGTAGTGCACCATGCTCAGCGAGGGAATGGTCAGCTTCGGTACCGCGGTGGCGGCCGTGTCGCGCAGGAAGCCGAAGGCCTCGCCGAAGATCGTCTGCTCGAGTGTGACCGGCGCCACGACATGCGCCGACGGCGGCGCCCAGTCATAGTTCCGCTGCTCGTTGTGGAAGGCCACCCTGATGGTGTCGTCCTGGACCTTCTTGATGCCGCCAAGCTGGTAAATGAAGTCCATATGCCAGGACTCGCGGCGCAGCTCGCCGTCGGTTGCCGCGCGGAGCCCGACCTCCTGCTGCATCCGGACAACCTCGCGGATGGCGGCGTCCTCGACCGCCCGGAGCTCGCCTGCGCCGATCCGGCCGGCCGCGAAGTCGTCCCTGGTGCGCAGCAGCTCAGGCGGCCGCAGCAGGCTACCGACGTGGTCGGCGCGGAAGGGCGGCCGTCCGGCGGACTGTGCAGGGCTGGCTGCGGCGTGCGGCCCGATGCTGTGCGTCTCTGTCATACCGACCTTCTCCTCATGAGGTTTCCGCCACCTTGCTGGCCACCACGGGCGTGCCAGCTGCATCCGGCTGCTCGCTGGCTGCGGCCGGCGGCCGGCCGCTCGACAGCGGGAAATGACAGGCGACCAGGTGCCCGTCACCGAGCGCGCGCAACTCCGGCACCTCCGCCGCACATAGCTCCTGCGCCCGCGGGCATCGGGTGCGGAACCGGCAGCCGCTCGGCGGGTCCAGCGGCGACGGCAACTCCCCGCTGATGACGCTGCGGGAGTCCCGCTTCCCGGCTGGCGGGACGGGAGTCGGAATGGAGTCCAGCAACGCCAGGGTGTAGGGATGCAACGGCTGGCGATAGATATCCCGGACCGGGCCGATCTCGCACAGCTTCCCGAGGTACATGACCGCCACCCGGTCGCTCACCTGCTTGACCAGCGCCAGGTCGTGAGCGATGAAGAGATACGACAGGCCCAGGTCAGTGCGCAGCTTCTCGAACAGGTTGAGTACCTGCGCCTGCACCAGCACGTCGAGCGACGAGACGGGCTCGTCGCACAGGATTAGCTTGGGCTCCAGCGCTAGTGCCCTGGCGACCGCCACTCGCTGGCACTGACCGCCGGAGAGCTCGCGCGGGCGTGCGCTGCCGTAGCGGGCGGCGTCGAGCCCCACCCGCTCGAGCAGCGAGCCCACCTTCTCGCGGCGTTCGGAGCGGGTGCCAACCCCGTAGGCGATGAGCGGCTCCTCGACGATCCGGGACGCCGTCCATCTCGGGTCCAGGGACGAGAACGGATCCTGGAACACCATCTGCAGGTTGCGCCGCACCGACTTCAGGGCACGGTAGGGCAGGCGCACGAGATCCTGTCCGTCGAAGATCACTTCACCGTGCTTCGGGCGCGGCGCCTGGATCACTGATCGGGCCAGGGTGGACTTCCCCGATCCTGTCTCGCCGACGATCCCGAGCGTCTCGCCGGCGTGCAGCTTGAAGGACACGTCGGATACGGCCTGAAGCACGCCGCCCTTCGCCCCGCCATAGTCGCGCAGCACGAACTCCTGGACCAGGTGACGGACCTCGAGCAGGACGTCATCGCCGGCCGGCGAGGGAACGCCGGCCCCGTTCACTATCGCTGTCATCGGGGAGCCCCCCTCCCGCACGGATGCCAGCATGCCCACCAGCGGCCCGGCTCGTGTTCCGCGAGGCGAGGCGGCTGCTCCCGGCAGTCCTGCTGTGCGCCAGGGCAGCGCGGCGCGAACGGGCATCCGAGCGGGATCGCGGACAAGTCTGGCGGACGTCCGCCGACGACCGGGAGCAGCACGTGCGGCTCTAGCTCGATCCGCGGCATGGCGTCGAGCAGTGCCTGCGTATAGGGCATCCGGACGTCGGCGAAGAGCTCCCCCGCAGGCGCCCGCTCGACCACCTGGCCGGCGTACATCACGATGATGTCCTCAGCGTAGCTAGCGGCCAGTCCGAGGTCATGGCTGATCATCACCAGCGCGGTACCAGTCTGGCTTTGCAGGTCAAGGAGGAGATCCATTATCTGTGCCTGAGTCGTCACGTCGAGCGCAGTGGTCGCCTCGTCCGCGATCAGCAAGTCCGGCCCGCAGGCCAGCGCGATGGCAATGACGACGCGCTGGCGCATCCCGCCGGAGAGCTGGTGCGGATACTCGAGAAAACGCCGCTCCGGCGCGGGTACGCGCACCATCCGGAGCAGCTCGACGGCGCGCTCATGCGCCTGCTCGCGGTCCAGCGGCAGGTGGCACCGGACGGCCTCGGTGATCTGGGTGCCGACCCGCATCGTCGGGTTCAGCGACCGTTCCGGATTCTGGAAGACCATCGCCACATTGCGGCCCCGGTAAGCACGCAAGTCATTCTCACTGCGGCCGACCAGTTGCTCCCCCTTGAACCGGATCGAGCCAGAAACGCGCGCAGAATCCGGCAGCAGGCCCATCACCGCCAGAGCGCTGACGGTCTTGCCCGAGCCGGATTCTCCGATGATGGCCAGCGTCTGGCCTCGCCCGATGCTGAAGCTGATGCCCTGCACCGCATATACCCTGCCGCGGCGGCCGTGGAAGGTGACATGCAAGTCCGAGACGTCGAGCAGCGGGCTGGAGTCCGTCCGGGTTTCAGGCAGCCCGACGGCACTGGCCAGCGCGGCCGAGTCGGCCGTCGCCCCTGCTGCGGCTGGCCGGCGACCTCGGTCGCGCAGCAGCCCGGCCATCAGCGCACTCCCCAGCGCGCTCGCAGCCCGTCTCCGAGCAGGTTCAGGCAGAGCACGCTTACCAGCAGGAAGATGCTCGGCACTAGCACGAAGCGCGGGTAGACCGACATGAACGACTGGCCGGCTGCGATCATGTTGCCCCAGCTCGGGCCCGGCGGCGGGATGCCGTAGCCGAGGAAGTCGAGCGCGCCCTCCAGGATTATCGTGATTCCGGCGCCGAGCAGGCTGAACGTCAGCAGCTGCGGCAGCATGTTGGGGACGAGGTGCAGGAGCTGGATGCGCCAGGCCCGGCTGCCGGACAGCCGGGCCGCGACGACGAACGGCTGGTCGCGCAGGCGCAGCGTCGCGGCCCTGGCAACCCTGCCGAAGGCCGGGATGCTGAAGGCGGACAGCGCCCAGATCACGTGCGTCTCGCTGGGGCCGAGGCTGTCGGAGATCGCGAGGACGAGGACGAGCGAGGGAAAGGCGATGAACACGTCGAGGATCCGCATCAGGACCGCCTCGAGCCAGCCGCCGCGGTACGCGGCGAGCATCCCGAACAGCCCGCCGATCACCAGGCCAATGACCTGGACGGCGGCGGCGACCTCGAATGAGACCCGGCCGCCGTACAGGATCCTCGACATGACATCGTCGCCGACCGTGTCCGTACCGAGGATGTGACCCGGTGACCACAGCGGCAGGTTGGTAGTGAGCAGCGACCCGCCGATCGGCTTGGGCACCGGGTAGACCAGCGGCCAGATGAAGCAGAAGAAAAGGAGTGCCGCCAGCACGGCGCCGGGAATCGTGATCTCTGCCGAGCGGAGCCAGCCGCGCGACGCCCGTCCGGCCGCCTCGGACTCCGGCCCCGCCGGTACTGGCGTGGTCAGGATCTCAGCTGCGGGAACGGACATGGCGGATCCTTGGGTCGAGCACACCGTAGAGCAGGTCGGTGGCAAGGTTGGCCAGGACGACGACAGCGCCGAACACGAGCACGATTCCCTCGACGACCGGGACGTCCCTGTTGCTGATCGCCTGGAGTAGCTCGTAACCGATGCCGGGCAGCGAGAAGATCTGCTCCACGATGACCGTCGACCCGATGAGCGTGGCGAGGTTCAGGCCGATGACCGTAAGCAGTCCGATAAAGGAATTCCGCAGGGCGTGCTGGGTCAGTACCCGCCAGGGCCCGAGGCCCTTGGCCCTGGCCGTCACTATGTAGTCCTCGGACTGCATCTGCTCGAGCAGGTCTGCCCGCAGGAACCTGGTGTAGAAGGCCGCCAGCGGCAGCGCGACGACGATCGCCGGCAGGGTCAGGTCCTTGAGATTTCCCGCTATCCCGGCGCCGATCGACTGGTAGCCGATCGCGGGGAAGATCGGTATGTCGACGGCGAAGAACAGGACAAGCAGCAGGCCCAGCACGTACGGCGCGATCGAGATGCCGCACATGCTGAGCACCATGCCAAGCCGGTCGGTCAGGCCCCGCGGCCGGTGCGCACACAGCACCGCGAGCGGGATCGACACTACGAAGGTGATGACCAGTGCGTAGGCCACCAGCTCGAGGGTGACCGGGAGGCGCTGCTCCAGGACCGACGCGACCGTCTGCGGGCTGGCGAGCGAGCTGCCCAGGTTGCCGTGCACCACACCGCCGAGCCAGTGCCCGTAACGGACCCACAGCGGTTGATTGAGGTGCAGCTTGATGCTGAAGGCCCGGATCTCGGCGGGGGTGGCGTTGATACCGAGGAGGGCCGAGGCGGCGTCGCCGGGCAGCGCGTTGAGGGTAAGGAACGTCAGGAATGTCACGCCCCACAGGACGGGAATGGCCGACAGCAGCCGGCGGCCGCTCAACCGCAGTGCCGGAGAGCTGGCCAGGCGGCGCGCCCGCGCGCCGCCTGGCCAGCGAGTCGGCTGAACGGTAACCGGTGCGTTCATATCGGCAGCGATCTCACCCTCATCCGTTGTTGTACGCGTATTGCCACAGCACCTCCGGGTTGACGTCGGTCACGGGGATGGGCGTCGTCAGGCCGGGTCCGCCTACGCCCTTGACGGCGATGTTGTAGCTGGCGATCGGGAACAGGAACGGTCCGTAGGCGTTCTGGGCAATGTAGGCGGCCACCGCGGCGTAGTCAGTCTTCCGCGTGGCGCTGTTGATCGTCGCCGCCGCGGCGTTCAGCAACCCGTCGAGCTTCGGGTCGTGCACGCCGCTGAACGGCGAGGTGGATGCGAACCGGAATGCGACGCCCACGCCGGTGCCCGGGTCGTAGGCGCCCGCGGTCTGCAGCATCGCCTGCCACTTGCCCTGGGTGAAGGCGCCGATAAGGCCGGTCAGGTCGAAGTCGCTGAGATTGACCTTCATGCCGGCTGCCTGCCACTCGGTCTGGACGGCCTCGTTCAGCGAGATGGCAGTAGGCACGTTGATGGTGCCGAGATTGAAGCTCAGACCGCCGAGCTGCTTGACCAGCGCCTTGGCCTTCGCCAGGTCGTAGCCGATGTAGCCGGTCACGGTTTGCTGGTAGAACAGGCCAGCCGGTGCCGTAAACGACTCACCGGGCGGGTAGGTGTCCTGGAACAGGCCCTTGTCCAGCAGCGCCGCGTCGGTCGCATAGTAGATCGCCTCCCGCGCCAGCTTGTTGTTGAACGGGGCAATCTTCGTGTTGAGCTGGATGTCGTAGGGAGACGTGGATGGCTCCGCCGTCGTCTGGAACTTCGCCTTGAAAGCGCTCACCAGCTGTGGCGTCGACATTCCCTCGTAGGCCTGGCCCGAGCCAGCTTCCATAGCCGTCAGCGCTTGCTGGTCGCCCGCCACCGACTTGAAGGTCAGGTTGTGCAGGTAGGGCAGGCCGTTCTGCCAGTAGGCCGGGTTCTTCGCCAGCACCAGCTCGGAGTCCGGCGTGTCGCTGACCACGGTGAACGGACCGGCCCCGACGGGCTTCAGGGCGAACGCCTTCGCACCGAGCTTCTTGATCGCGGTCGGCGAGGCGATCCAGTTGAACACGTTGCCCTGCAGGGCGTTGATGAACGGCGCGTCGACGTAGGACAGCGTGAGGGAGACGCTGTAGGGCCCCGTCATGGTGATTGTGGGGGGGCTGAGGAAGACCGGCTTGCAGGTGCAGGTCGCCGCCAGGTCGCGCTTCCAGTTGTAGACAACCGCGGCCGCGTTGAACGGGGTCCCGTCGGAGAACTTCACGCCCTGGCGGAGCGTGATGTTCACAGTCTTGCCCCCGTTGGCGAAGCTGTAGCCGGTGGCTAGGTCCCCCACCGTCTTGCCGCCGGCCTCCAGCTGGAACAGCTCACCATAGATGGCGTCCATGTAGCTCTGGTTCGCCGCGCCGTCGGTGTCGGTGGCTGGGTCCAGGCCTGGCCAGTTGCCCGCGTAGCCGGAGCCCTCCAGCACGGTGAGCGAGCCGCCGTGCTTCGGCCCCGAGGCTGCGGGCGATGCTGGGCTCGTCGACGCCCCGCAGCCGGCCAGGATGACCGCCACTACCGTCGCGATGATGACAGACGACACTCGCAAGGCAGACAGCCTGACGTTGCGTCTCGGATACGCATGTGGTCTCACGTCGATGCTCCCGCCATAGAGATACTCCCGTTACGGACCGGCGGCTGCGCAGGCCAGCGCCGCCTGGCCCAGGCGGCACGGCTCGGCAGACTTCAGTGCAGTGCCTTGCCTCAGTGATGACGCGCCCAGCTTCGGCGACTCGCCCCACGTGCGTCCACAACGCTTCCGCCGGGCGAAAGGGAGATGCCGGCTCGCGGGTGCCCCTCGGTGGATACCTGGCCGCGGCCGTGTCCTGCCATAGCCGCACCTGCGTGGTGCACCGAAAGCTCGCCTCATGGTTTCGGCGGGCTTTGGTCCAAATCACATAGTTCTTGCAGAACCGGGCATCGCGTGCCAGCATAATTTCAGCCGTGTTAACTGCTCTCAGCGCTGCCTGGCTGGACGCTGGCGAGCTGTCGGCCTGGGCACATGGCGCTAAGGGCGAAGGTGCAGCATGCCGGAACTGCTCGATGCCTCAGCGGAGGCGAACGCGCAGACTCCTCGCACCAACGCGGCCGGCCGACTGCTGGCGGTGCTTGACGCTTTCGGGCCGCGAAACCGCGCGCTCTCACTGAGCGAGATATCGCGGCGCTCGGGGCTGAGCCTCTCCACTGCTCACCGGCTGGTCCACGAGCTGGTTAGCTGGGGTGCGCTGGAGCGGGATCCGAACGGGTGCTACTCGATCGGCGTGCGTCTGCTGGAACTGGCGGCCCTGGCGCCACGCGGGCTTGACCTGCGGGAGGCGGCGTTCCCCTGCCTGGACCAGCTGCATCACCGCACCCGCGGCAATGTGCATCTCGGCGTGCGCGACGGCATGGAGGTTGTCTATGTCGAGGCGATCCGCGCCTGTGCCACTCACCCGACCAACGGCAAGGCGGGCGACCGCTGGCCACTGCACGCCACCGGCACCGGCCTGGTCCTGCTGGCGTTTGCCGACCGCGAGCTGCAGGAGGCGGCAATGCGGCGCCCGCTGGAGCGGTACACGCGGCTGACCGTCACCGACCCGGCGCAGCTGCGACGAAAGCTTGCCCAGGTCAGGCAGTCGGGTTATGCCGTCGCGGTCGGCCAGATCACGCTGCCGGATCTGGTCGTGGCGGTGCCCGTGCATGACCCGTTCGGCGGCCTGGCCGCAGCCATCAGCGTGGTGGTCGAGGCCGCGCGAGCCAGGCCTCAAGCCCTGGCCAGGATGCTGACCGATGCGTCCACGGAGATCACCCGCAGGCTGGCGACGCAGTCCGAGCAGCGGCTGGCCAGCGGAGCGCACCGGCATACCGGATTCGCGCCGGTAGCACCGGCGACGTCTGGTCGCGTCAGCGCACCGGTTTGATCCCCAGCCAGCGGAACGCGTTGTTCCAGGTGATGTCGTCCAGCGCGGCCGGCGGCAGTTCCAGCGAGCGAAGCGTCCGCCCAGCCGGATCCTCGCGCGGCATCGCCGGGAAGTCCGAGCCGACGAGCAGCCGGCCCGGGCCGAGATAGTCGACGAGGAAGCGCAGCGCCCGGCGATCGAACACCAGCGTGTCGTAATAGAAACGGCGGGCGAACTCCAGCGGCGACGGGCCGTCGTCCGGCATGGGTGCCCGCTCCGGCACCCTGGGCTCCTCGTTCCAGCTGCCGCTCCAGAAGTACTGGGCGCGCGGCAGCATGAGCGGGAAGCCGCCGGCCGCGTGGCTGAAGGCGATCCGCAGCTCCGGGCACTTGGCCGCCGTGCCGCCGGCGATGAGCGATGCGGCCGCCAGCGCGCCCTCGATCCCCACCACGTACGTCCCCGCCGCCTTGGGCGGCAGCCGGTCGGTCGCGGACGGCATGGCGTGCACGAAGACCGCCAGGCCCAGCCGGGCAGCCTCGGTGAAGAACGGCAGGAACCGCTCGGCGCCGATCGAGGCACCGAGCACGTTCGAGGCAATCTCCACGCCGGCCAGCCCCAGATCACCGATCGCAGCCAGCTCCGCGGCGGCGGCGTCCGGATCCTGCATGGGCACCATGCCGAGTCCGACCAGGCGGGTCGGATCGACGGAGCAGAACTGCGCGGTGACCTCGTTGACGTGCCTGGCCAGCGCCATGCCATCGGGGGCCGGCAGGTCGTAGCGCAGGAGCGGCGGCATGGGCGTGAGCACCTCAACGTCAACCCCGGAAGCCGTCTGCGCCGCCAGCCGGCGCTCTGCCTCGAAGAACACATCCCTGGCCCGGAACCGCATGGCGCCGAACACCAGCATGCGGTCGGTGCTCTGCTCGACCGGCTCCATCTGCGGGAAGCACGCGGGCGCGCCGGGCGGATAATCGCGCGGCAGCAGGTGGCAGTGGGCGTCGACGAGCACGGAACAGCCTCCGGGTAATCGGGCGCTAGGTGGCCGGGTGGACCGAGACGTGGATCGCCGACTCGCCCGGCACGTCGCCGCCGAGCGTCTGGATGGCCAGCTCTGCCTCGTCTAGTCCGAACGTGTGCGTGTGCATCTTCTCCAGCGGGAAGCGGCGGGACTCGATCAGCGCGATCGCGTCCGCCATCCCCCTGGCATCTACGCCGAAGGCGCCGCGGATCGTGAGCGCTCGGTTGATGATCAGGTCGGTGCGCAGCGGTATCTCGCGGTTGCCCTTGAGCCCGGCCAGCACCACCCGGCCGCCTGGCCGGACGGCCAGCAGCGCGTCGGAAACCGGCCCGGCGGCCAGCGGCGTTAGCTCGAGCACCAGGTCGGCCATCTTCCCGTCGGTGATCTCCCGGACCCGCTCGACGATGTCGTCTCCCGTGGTGCTGGCCCCGGCGTCGCCGTCCACTACCACGGTGTGGTCGGCGCCGAACTCGCGCGCCACCGCTAGCTTGTGCGCGTCGGCGGCCAGCCCGGTGATGATGATCGTGCCGGCCCCGGCCGCGCGCGCCGCGACGACCGCGGCTATGCCGCGCTGTCCGGCGCCCAGGACGAGCACGGTGTCGCCGAGCTGCACCTCGCCGAGGTGACAGGTCCAGCGCACGCCCGCGCCCAGCGCGTTGTACATCGCGGCCAGTTCGGCGGGCAGGCTGTTATCCATCTTGTGCAGCACGGACGTGGGGGACAAATACATGTACTCGGCCAGCCCGCCCCACAGGGCCGGTCGGTGTCGACGCCGGTCACCCCGTGGCCGTACTTCCGGTTGCGGCAGAACTGGTACCGGCCGGTCAGGCAGTCCTGACAGGACCGGCAGGGCACGATCACTTCCAGCGCCACCCGGTCGCCGGGCTGTACGCCCCAGCGCTGCGCGGCGCGCTCACCGATCTCGTCGATGATTCCGAGGGGCTCGTGGCCAGGGATGAAAGCCGGCCTGGGCCCGCCTAGATGGCCCCGATAGGTCTCGACGTCGCTGCCGCAGATGCCGTTGGCCTCCACTCGCAGCAGTCCGTCGTCGGGACCTACCCGAGGGCGCGGGAACTCGCGCAGCTCGATCTTTCCCGGGCCCACCTGGACCGCCGCCCGCACCATGTCAGCCATTAGCTCTCCTCGTTCTTGTCCGTTGTCCGGCTGGCCGCGTCGGGCCTGGCAACCGGAACGGCAGCGCCGGACCAGTCGGCGAACAGCCGGACCACCATCGAGATGCCCGCGTTGCGCGCCCCGGCTACGGCGATCAGCAGGTTCTCCCGGTTATCGCTCGACAGCATGCGCTGGAAGTGCGCAGCCGGCTCGCCGTCGCCAGGCAGCCGCACGCGGCCATCGAGGCCGTCTTTGCCCGCGCGGGCCAGCTCTGCGGTACTGCGGCCGCAGCGTTCCGCCAGCCAGGCCCGCACCTGCGTCCGGTCAAACCCGGCGCCCGCCAGCAGCTGGGCGTGCTCCGGGCAGAACACGACCCCGGCCGCCGCGTACTGGAAGATCCACGAGCCGGACCGGCCAATGGTGTCGGCAAAGTCCCCGAGCAACTGCTCGGCGCTACTGGTGTGCCGGTTGTCGACGAACTCGCACGTGCGCAGCAGTGTTGCCGACACCGCCGAGGTGCCGTCCGGAAGCCCGGCCTCGCTGGCGAGCGGCGGCCAGGGGCTCTCCTCCTCGTTCTCCGCCAGGCAGATCGACCAGCGGCCGGGCAGCCCCTGGGTGGCCTGCTCGAGCTCGTGCGGGTGGATGCCATAGACATTGCGCACGATCAGCCCGATCGCCCGGGGCACGGTCGCGTTCGGCCGGAACCCCGGCCCGAAGGCCCCGCCAGCGGCGTTAAAACCCAGCTCGGCGCGGACCGGGCCGTTCACCACGATCAATGGAGCTGGCCCGCTGGTCGACTGC
Organism: uncultured Actinomycetota bacterium; assembly: GCA_963833885.1. Taxonomy (GTDB): domain Bacteria; phylum Actinomycetota; class Actinomycetes; order Streptosporangiales; family Streptosporangiaceae; genus JASHPR01. Next base: position 43,889 of record CAWHZU010000006.1, read on the forward strand.
CAGCCGCCGCCGCCGGTGGCCCGCTCCCGCATCAGCGCTTCCCACGCGGCCAGGACGACCGGGAAGTACTCAGGCCGGCAGCCGGCCAGCACAGCGTTGATGGCCGCGAGCCTGACCGTGACGACGCGGTCCAGCTGGGGCAGGCGCCCGATCACTTCGTGCGGACTGCGGCCAGCCGCCGCCACGAACTTGTCCACCAGCGGCTGGGTGGCCGGGACGAGCGGCAGGCCGTCGGACCAGCCCTGCTCGTAGCAATGCTCGATGGCCGCCTGGGCGGCGTCCGGGTCGAGCCCGGCCGGCGGCGCCGGGGGTGCCGAGCGGGCGGCGGTTGTCACTGGCCGACTCGCGCCGTCAGTAGTGCGACGACCTCAGGCGCCAGTCGCTTGGCTCGCTCGCGCACCTGCTCCGCGTCGAGCACTGCGACCGGGTGCTCGGTGACGATGTACCGATAGTCAGGCGCGCCGCGCAGTTCCGCCATTGCGGTGGCGGTAACCGCGAAGGCATCACTGCAGATCACCGCAGCGGGCAGGCCGGCCTGCTCGAACAGGATGCCGTCGGCGACCGCGGACGCGCTGCATGACCCGCAGTCGCCGACGCCGGTGAGCACGACGTCGCATTCGCGCCGGTACAGCTCGATCAGGTCGGCTGGCGCCGGCGCGGCAAAGTTCGGCTTGGTCTCCGCGACCGTGACGGACGCCTCGGCGTGCTCGGCGGCCAGCAGCTTGCCGATCTCGGCCAGCAGCAGCGCGGCGTTGTGCTTGGTGTTGTTCATCAGGCCCACCCGCAGCCCGGCCAGGCCGGGCGGGCGGGGCGCGAGTACCAGGCCGCGCGACCGCGCGGCCGGTGCGAAGTCGGCCCGCCCGGTCGGGTCGAGGATAGCGTTCGGCATGGCAGGACTTCCTTTCCAGATCTTCGGTGCGATGCTCGGCTCGCGCGGGCTCGCGCCGCCGGGCTTAGTGCTCGTGCAAGATCACCCCGCGGATGTTCTTGCCCTCACTCATGTCGCGGTAGGCCTCGTTCACCTGGTCAAGCCGGTACGTTCGGCTGACGAGCTCGTCCAGTTTGAGTTGGCCGTCCCGGTACAGGCGCAGCAGCCTGGGAATGTCATAGAGCGGATTGCTGTCACCGAACAACGCGCCCCTGATCTGACGCATGTAGCCGATCAGCAGGCCAGCGGGCACATGCACGGCGTGCTCGTCGATATGGCCGACGGCCGTGATCGTAACCTTGCCGCCCTTCCCGACCACCTGCACCGCACTGTTCACGATCTCCTCGGTGACCACGCCGGGCGTGCAGATCGCGTGGTCGGCGAGCTGGCCCCAGGTCGTCTCGGCCACAAACTCGTGCGCCGCGCGCGCGTCGGCGAAGGTATGCGTCGCGCCGAAGACCTTCGCCATGTCCCGCTTGAACTCCACCGGGTCCACGACGATCACGTTCTTCGCCCCGGCGTACCTGGCTCCCTGCACCGCGTTGCTGCCGACTCCGCCTGCGCCATAGATGACCACGGTGTCACCGGCCCGCACTCCGGCTGCGTAGACCGCCGACCCCCAGCCGGTCGGGACACCGCAGCCGACAAGGCACAGGACCTCGAACGGAATATCGTCGGTCACCGGCACGCACGCCCATTCCGACACCACCGCGTACTGCGAGAAGGTGCCAAGCGAGCAGAACCCGCCAAGGTCTTCCGCGCCCAGATGAAAGCGGAAGGTGTCGTCCAGGAACATGCCGGTCCCGGCGTTGAGCCCTTTGACGCACATGTTCTGATGGCCGGTGGAGCACGGCCTGCAGGCACCGCAGGCTGGTATGTACGAGCACACGATCCGATCGCCTGGCTTGACCCGGCGCACACCCGGCCCGACGGACTCGACCACCCCGGCGCCCTCGTGCCCGCCGACCATCGGGAAGCGCACCGGCGCGTCGCCCTGGGTGATGTGGTCGTCAGAGTGGCACAGCCCGGACGCGTGCAGCCGGACCCGGACCTCATGCGCCTTCGGGTCGTCGAGCTGCAGCTCGGCCAGCTCCCAGCCGATGTGCGGCCCCCGCGCGATGGCGGCCCGGGTGGTGATCCTCATCTGGTTACGTCCCTTCCTAGCTGGCCCGGGACATCGTCTCGAGCTGGGGCAGTACCTCCGCGCCGATGAGCGCGATGTGATCAAGATCGTGGATGTCAAAGATGTGCAGGTAGACGGTGTCGGCGCCGACCCCGGCGAGGCCGGCGATGCGATCAGCCAGCAGTCCAGGCGGCCCGATGACCATCGACTCACGGATGCGGGGCGAGGCAGCAACGATCGCCGCCCGCCGCTCGGCCTCGGCCTGGGTAGACCCGATGGCCACGGGGATGAAACCAGAGCGGCGGGCATCGGCGGGATCGCGCCCGATCGCCTCGCAGGCAGCGCCGAAGACCGCGAAGCGCGCCCTGGCCTCGTCCACGCTGCTGAGCGCGGAGTTGAACTCGGTGGCGAACCTGGCCGCGATGGCTGGCGTTCGCCTGGGCCCGCCGCCGCCCACGATGACCGGCGGGTGCGGGCGCTGGGTGACCTGCGGCGGCGTGCGATTGTTGTCGGCCCGGTAATGCTGGCCGGTGAACGAGAAGCCTGCCCCGCCCGCCGATCCGGCGAGCCAGAGCCCGGTGATGATCTCCAGCTGCTCTTCCAGCCGGTCAAAGCGCTCCTTCATCGGCGGGAACGGCAGGCCGAACGCGGCATGCTCGCGCTCGTACCACCCCGTGCCAAGACCCAGCTCGATCCGGCCGCCGCTCATCTCATCGACCGACGCCACGATGGCCGCGAGCAGCCCGGGTGCCCGGAAGGTCGCAGCGCTCATCAGCGAGCCGAGCCGGATCCGGCCGGTGTCGCGCGCGAGCCCGGCCAGCGTGGTCCAGCAGTCGGTCGGCCGGTAATCGGGATCGTCCGGGTCGACGCCCAGGAGGTGGTCGGATCGGAAGAAGGCGTCAAAGCCCGCCCGCTCGGCGGCGAGGGCCAGGGCCAGGATCTCCTCGTAGCGCGCGCCGTGCCGGGGCTCCAGCAGGATCCGGAGCCGGATCCCGCCGCTGTCACGCTCCGCCGCTGTCATCCTGCGACCTCGGTGCCGCGCATCGACACCGTCTTGACCTGCGTGTAGTCGAGCACTGCGTCCGCACCCATGGTCCGGCCGAAGCCACTGTGCTTGTAACCGCCGAATGGCCCGCCGATGACGCCCGCGCCTACCGCGGCATTGACCGCGACCTGCCCGGCCGCCAGCCGCCGGCTCAACCGGACGGCCCGCCCCACGTCCCTGGTCCACACCGAGGCGACAAGTCCGTACTCGGTTCCGTTGGCCACCTCGACGGCCTCGTCCTCGTCATCGACCGTCAGCACTGACAAGACCGGGCCGAATATCTCCTCCTGGGCGATGCGCATGCTCGGCTCGACCCGGTCGAACAGCGTCGCCTCCACGAAGTACCCGGCTTCGTACTGCGGGCCGGCCGGAGTCCCGCCGCCGGTCACCACGTCGGAGCCTTCCGCGCGGCCGAGCCGCACGTAGTCGAGCACGCGGGCGTGCTGCTTGGCGTTGATGAGCGGGCCCATCTGGACCTGCTCGTGCCACGAGCCGATTCGCACCTTTTCCATCTGCGCCGCCAGCCGGTCGACCAGCTCGGTGTGCACTCGCCGGTCGACGACCACCCGGGAGCCAGCGGCGCAGATCTGCCCGGTGTTGAGCGTGATACCGGCCACCATGGCCGGTACTGCCGCGACTATATCCGCGTCAGCGAAGACGACCTGCGGGGACTTGTCACCGAGCTCCAGGTGCAGCGGGGTGAGGTTCCTGGCGCAGGCCGCCATCACCGACGCCCCGGTGGCTGGCGAGCCGGTGAAGCTCATCCGGCGGATGCGCGGATGCGCGGGAATCGCGGCGCCGGCCTCCGCGCCGTATCCGGTGATCACGTTGATGACGCCGGGCGGGATGCCTGCCTCCAGTGCGAGCTTCGCCAGCGCTAGCGCGGTGAGTGGCGCGTCTTCGGCCGGCTTGATCACAATGGTGTTTCCGGCCGCTATAGCGGGCCCGACGTCGGTGACGAACATCGGGCCAGGCGCATTCCACGGGATGATGGCTCCCACCACGCCGTATGGTTCGCGCAGGGTGAGGGCGATGACGTCCGCCGAGTAGGTGGGCAGGGACAGGCCGCTTACCTTGTCAGCCTGCCCGGCGACGAACCGCAGGATCCTGGCCATCGGCGGCGGGCCCCAGGACGGATGACCGACCTCCAGGCACTCGAGCCTGCCGATCTCGGCAGCGTTGGCGTCGACGAGCTCCGCCCACTTGCTGAGCAGGCCGCCGCGGGTGGTCGCGTCAGTGTCCCGCCAGCCGGGGAACGCTTCCCACGCCGCCGACACTGCGAGGTCCACGTCGGCGTTCCCGGCCCGAGGGACCCGGCCGAGTCTCTGCGCCGTGGCGGGGTTGATCACGTCTATGGTGCCGCCACTGCAGGCAGGTACCCACTGGCCGCCGATCAGCTGCTTGTCATCGATGATGAGCGGGCTCGCCGGGTCGGCTGAGGTGATTGTCATGGCCAGCTCCTCGACAGGCAGGTTGCGACGATGTGACTAGTGCTCGTGCATGATGACGCCACGGATGTTCTTGCCGTCCAGCATGTCCTGGTAGCCCAGGTTGACGTCCTCCAGCCGATACCGGCGGCTGATCAACTCGTCCAGCTTCAGCTCGCCGGCCTGGTAGAGCCCGAGCAGCCTCGGGACGTCAAACAGCGGATTGCAGCCGCCGTAGAGAGTGCCCTGTATCCGGCGCTGGTAGCCGATCAGCATGCCGGGGTTCTCGTCGATCCAACCCTTCCCCACGGCCGTGATCGTGACCTGACCGGCCTTGCCCACCGCCTGGATGGCGTTGTGAATAACCTCGTCGTCCAGCACCCCGACGGTGATGATCGCGTGGTCGGCCAGCTCGCCCCAGGTGGTTGCCACGATGAACTCGTGCGCCTCCTTGGCGGTAGCGAACGTATGGGTGGCCCCGAACACCGCAGCCATCTCCCGCTTGAAGCTCACGGGGTCCACCACGATCACGTTCTTCGCCCCGGCGAGGCTGGCGCCCTGCACCGCATTGCTGCCCACGCCCCCGCAGCCGAAGATCACCACGGTCTGTCCGGCCCGCACCCCGGCGGCGTGCACCGCCGACCCCCAGCCAGTGGGCACGCCGCAGGCGACCAGCGAGGCAACGTCGAACGGTATGTCCGCGCCGATTGGGATGCAGGAGAACTCCGAGACCACCGCGTACTGCGAGAAGGTGCCGAGCACGCAGAGGCCGCCGAAGTCCTCACCGTTCTGGTGGAACCGGAACGTGCCGTCCGCAAACATGCCGGTGCCTGCGTTCTTCCCCGCGTCACACAGGTTCTGCCGCCCGGTCGAGCAGTATCGGCAGGAGCCGCACGCGGGGATGAACGAGCAGACCACGTGGTCCCCCACGGCGACCCTGGTCACGCCCTCGCCGATGGCGTCGACGATTCCGGCGCCCTCGTGCCCGCCGACAACGGGCATGCGCATCGGCGCGTCGCCCTTCTGGATGTGGTCGTCGGAGTGGCAGAGCCCGGCCGCGTAAAACTTGATCCTGACCTCATTCGCCTTCGGCTCGTCCAGCTCGAGCTCGGTAATTTCCCAGGGCAGACCGGGCGCGCGGCAGACCGCCGCCCAGGTGGTCATGCTCATTTCGATCCCTTCCCTGGTTGTGCGGACGGCGGGCGCAGATAGCGGCTTCGTAGTAACGGCGATCGCCCATCGCCAGTCCACGATGGAGCTAGCGCGACGGCCCGCGCCACACCCCTTTTCACTTCACGGAAGACAAAGGACCGGCGGCGCGGCTTCCGGTCCGCCGGCTGCCGCCTGCGGGCGCTTCTGCTCCGCGGAAAGCCAGGTTCCCGCCTGCTCACGGCCGTGCTATCTTCCGCGACATCCCATCGGCTGCCCCGTCCTTTCGGGGGGACACTGAGTGAAGGACATTGAGTGATCGACAAGTTCCGCGCCGATCCGGTGGACGCGCTGGCGCCGATCCCATCGGGCGCCTCGGTGGCTGTCGGCGGATTCGGCAGCTCGGGACGGCCAGACACGCTGCTCGATGCACTGTGCGACCTGGATCGCCGCGACCTGCACGTCATCGTCAACAATGTCGGCAGCGATTTCACCGGCATCGGACGGCTGCTGGCAGAGGGCCGGATCAGGCGCCTGACGGCCTCGTTCCCGGTCCTGCCTGAATTTTATGATGAGTACTTCGCTGGCCGGGTAGAGCTGGAGTTGATCCCGCAAGGCACCCTGGCGGAGCGCCTGCGGGCTGGCGGTGCGGGTATCGCCGCCTTCTATACGCCGTCCGGAGCCGGCACCATGCTGTCCGACGGCGAATTCCCGCTCGGCTACGACGCTGACGGCGACGTCGCGGTGCGCATGTCAGTACGAGAGCGGCGGGAGTTCGGCGGCCGCGAGCATATCCTGGAATACGGCATCGTCGCGGACTACGCCCTGGTCAAGGCCTACCTCGGCGACCCGAAGGGCAACCTGCGCTTCCGGCTGTCGGCGCGGAATTTCAATCCGCTGGCCGCGATGGCGGGACGGCACACATTCGCTGAGGTCGAGCATTTGGTCGGCACCGGCGAGCTGCAGCCGGACGACATTCACCTGCCCGGCGTGTTCGTCGACGAGGTGCTGCTGGCATCTGAGCGGTCACCACGTCAGCCGACGATCGCGCGGCTCTCGTCATGACGGAGGCGACGGCGGCTGCGATCGGCGGCCGCAAGCGGGAAGGCATAGCGGTACGGCTGGCCAGGGACCTGCGGGACGGCTACGTGGTCAACCTGGGGGTGGGCATCCCGCTGCTGATACCGCGGTACATCCCGGCCGACGTCGAAGTGATCCTGCACGCTGAGAACGGTGTGCTCGGACTCGGGCCGCCGGCCCCGGCGGGGCACGAGGACCCGGACCTCACCGACGCAGGCAAGCAGCCGGCCACGCTGATTGCCGGCGCCGCGATCGTCGACTCGGCGATGTCGTTCGCCATCGTCCGCGGCGGTCATCTGGACGTGACGGTGCTCGGCGCGCTCCAGGTTTCGGCCCGCGGCGACCTGGCGAACTGGTATGTGCCAGGCCGGAATCCCGCGGTCGGCGGCGCCATGGACCTGGTCGCGGGCGCCCGCGAGGTCTGGGCCGTGATGGAACACGTCGACCGCGGCGGGCGGCCGAAGATCGTCGAGCAGTGCACGTTCCCGCTGACCGGGCGTCAGGTGGTCACCCGCGTCTATACCGATCTCGCTATCTTCCACATCACGGACGGGCGGCTGCGGCTGACCGAGTGCGCGCCGGGCATCGGACCTGCGGCCATCCGCGAACGGACCGCCGCGCCGTATATCGAAGACCTCGACACCGACGACCGACAGGACAGGTGACGTGTGTCCACGATAGACCTCGCCGGCATCACCGCGATCGACGTGCACACGCACGTGCACCGCTCGGTCCACGGGGACGCGGATCCGGTACCCGGCCGCGGCGAGGACATGGGCAAGTACTTCGGCATCGGCACCATGCCCCGGTACACGGTGCCCGAGCTGGCGAACTACTACCGCGAGCGGAACATGGCCTGCGTCACGTTCACCGTGGACAGCATCTCGCAGACCGGCGACGAGCCGGTCCCGGACAACTTCGAGGTGGCCGAGCTCGCCGCCCAGCACGCCGACGTGGTGATCCCGTTTGCCAGCATCGACCCGGCCCGCGGCGCGGCGGGCGTCCGGCAGGCCCGGCGCCTGATCACCGAGTACGGCGTGCGCGGGTTCAAGTTCCATCCCGGCACCCAGGCGTTCTACCCGAACGACCGGATCGCCTACCCGCTGTATGAGGTCATCGCCGAGCACGGCCTGGTGGCGCTGTTCCACACCGGGCAGACCGGCGTCGGCGCGGGCACCCGCGGCGGCGGCGGGATCCGGCTGAAGTACTCCAATCCGCTCTGCCTCGACGACGTGGCCGCCGACTTCCCGGACCTGGACATCATCCTGGCCCATCCGTCCTTCCCGTGGCAGGACGAGGCGCTGTCCATCGCGACCCACAAGCCGCGGGTCTACATCGACCTGTCCGGCTGGTCGCCGAAGTACTTCTCCCCCCAGCTCGTGCAGTACGCCGGCACCCTGCTGCGGCACAAGGTGCTCTTCGGCACCGACTTCCCGGTCATCACGCCGGAACGCTGGATCGCTGACTTCGAGGGCAGCGCCATCAAGCCCGAGGCCCGGCCGCTGATCATGAAGGAAAACGCCGCCCGCCTGTTCGGCTTGACCGGCGCCTAAGCGGGCGTCTCGTCCAGCACGATCAGCGGCAGCGGTCCGGCCAGATCCTCGGTCGCGGCCGGAGCGTAGGCGAAGTTCTTCGCCCTGGCGCCGCCGTCGACGACCAGGTCAGTGCCCGTAATCAGCCTGGCATAGTCCGAGCACAGCCACGCGACTGCGTGGCCGATGTCGGTTGGCGTCCCCGTCGTCCCCATCGGAACCATCGGCGGCCGCTGCCCGGCCCATCGGCTAGGACGGCGCCATGCCTCGTCGCCGGTGGGCCCGCCGAGCCCGGCCGGGCCGTGCGTCAGCACTCCGCCGGGACCGAGGCCAGCCCTGGCCCGCTCGGCGAGCAACTCGGGGTTGTCCGGGTTCGGGGCGGTCGGAGTGAAGCTGTTCACCCGGATGCCGTACGGCGCGAGGTCCATGGCGGCAGCGCGGACGAAGTTGTTCACACCGCCCTTGTGGAACGCGTACGCGATGATGCCGGCGGTCCCGGACCAGGCGTTGGACGAGGAGATGCAGACAATCGAGCCCTTGATCCCGCGCTCGGCCATCGCGCGGCCTACGTGCTTGGTGTTGAGGAAGTATCCCAGCGACGACACGCGCACCGCCTGCTCGAAGTCAGCCGCGGTCTCGTCGAGCACGCCCCGGCCGCCGAGCAGTGCCGCGTTGTTGACCAGTATGTCGATGTGGCCCCACCGCTCGAGCACCGCCTTGAGGTAGCCCTGGACTGCCTTCTCGTCGGTAACGTCGCCGGGCGCCGCCATCGCCTCGCCGCCGTTGCGCTCGATGCGGGCAATGCACGCCTTGATCGCCGACTCGTCCACGTCGTTGCAGGCAACCCTGGCGCCGTACTTGGACAAGGCCAGCGCGACGCCGCTGCCGATGTTGGGTCCTACGCCGGTGACGAGCGCGACCTTGCCGTCGAGTGAGATCTCCACGATCAGCGCTCCTTCGGGTAGGTCAGCTCGATCATGTCGGGTCGCATGCCCAGCGCGGGGGCGAGCATGGCGCGCAGCAGATCCTTCGGCACCAGGCACTCTGCGCACGCTGACGGCCCGGCCGCGATGGCCACCCGTGCGCCGGCCTCCTGCAGCGTCACGTGCAGCTGGTAGTCCTCGGCAAGAAGGCTCCGCCGGATTTTCTCCAGCGCGGACTCGTCAACTCCCACTCGTCACTCCTCTGACACCGCAGGCTGTTGCGGGTCACGCAATCATCAGCGCCCGATGGCTCGCCAGTCTGATCGTCACTCGTGATGGATGGTGTCAGATATGACGATATCAGCGAGTCTCGATGTCCCGCATCACCTGCACGTGGCCGCGATTAGGTTCCGTCCGTAGGCCCGGGGGATGGCGGGCAACCAGATAAAACTGATATGACATTCGCACCGTCATGCAACGAAGAAATCAGCTGTCTTTATCCATGGCCATCGTCAGAACGATCACTGGCAATATGGACAGACCTGGCCGTACCGTAGTTCGCTAGGCTTCTAACGTGGCTGTATCTCACTCACCCGCCGACGTTGCGATCTTCGCTGCGGACGGTGCCCGCGAGATGCGCCCCTCGGGCGTGGCGCAGCGGCCGCCCCGGCTGCTGCTGACGCTGCTCGGGGACTACTGGTGGCAGCGAACGGAGTCGCTGCCCTCGGCGGCGCTCGTCGCGCTGCTGGCAGAATTCGGAGTTAGCGACTCGGCTGCCCGGGCGGCACTCAGCCGGCTGACCCGTAACCGGCTGCTGGTAACGTCCAGGAACGGCAGGCGGACCTACGTCCGGCTCAGCGAGCGCGCGGCCCAGATACTCGATGAAGGTGCCCGGCACATATTCTCGTTCGGCCGCGGTTGCGAGCCGTGGGATGGGATGTGGAGCCTGCTGGCGTTCTCGATTCCGGAGGAAAACCGCGCCGTGCGCGATGCGCTGCGCAGGCAACTCCGGTGGCTCGGCTTCGCTCCGCTGTATGACGGACTGTGGGTAGCACCGCGCGACCAGGTCACGGACGTGATCGGCTTGCTTGGCGAGCTTGGCATCAGCACCGCAACCGCGTTTCGCGCCACGGCGGTCCCTGGCATAGAGCCCGACGGGCTTCCGCAGCGAGCGTGGGACTTGGACGATCTGCGCGCCCGGTACGACGCGTTCATCACTGTTGCCGGGCAGTTGCAGGCGCGCGCGCTGGCCGGGCTCATCTCCCCGGTCGAGGCGCTCGTCGCCAGGACTCGCGCCATGGACGAGTGGCGCACGTTTCCTGGCTTGGATCCCGATCTTCCGGTCGAATTGCTCCCGGCGGAATGGCCGCGGGCGGCCGCTCGCGAGCTGTTCATCACGACCTACGATCTGCTGGGGCCGCTGGCCGCGCACCGCGTCCAGCAGATCATCGGCCGCTACAACAGAGACCTTGCCGCCAGGGCCGCCTATCACAGTTCGGAGCTGACGACCACGGTCGCGCGGTGAGTCGGTCAGAAGCTGTCTTTCCTCCGGTTCAGCATCTCCTCATGGCTTGCCGACAGCACCCTCGACGCGGGTTCCCCGGCGCGGATCCGCCTGGCCATTGCGGTCTCCAGGGCAACGCAGTCCTCTGCCACGGCGACGATGTCCTCAGCCTGCCCGGCCGGCGGCATCCTGGCGTGCGACTTCATGCACGTTGGACACCGTGCTGCCACAGCGCCTTTATGTCTTGTTCGTGATGGAGATCCAGACCCGCGCTGTGCGCGCCCTAGGCGTGACCGCCCATCCGGCCGGGGCCTGGACGGCCCAGCAGGCCCGCAACCTCCTGATGGACCTCGGCGAGCGCGCCAGCAGGTTCAAGTTCCTCATCCGTGACCGGGACAGCAAGTTCACCGCTACGGTCGACGACGTTTTCGCCGGTAACGGCACGCGGGTGATCAAGACGCCGGTCCGGTCACCGCGGGCGAACTCCTACGCGGAGCGGTTCGTGGGAACGCTTCGCCGTGAGTGCCTGGATCATGTGCTGATCCTCGGTGAGCGGCATCTCCGCAAGGTGCTGGCCGACTACGCTCGACACTATAACGGGCACCGTCCGCACCAGGGGCTGCAGCATGCGCCTCCGCTGCACCAGCCCGGCCACGCCGTCGATATCACCGCCCGGATCGAGCGTCGGCGTGCTGTGGGTGGCCTGATCAGCGAGTACCGAAGAGCAGCGTAGCGAGCGCGAAATGCCAGATCAGCGGCTATGGATGAGTTTTGGCACGGCACAGAGTCCAAGTCGATGGCCTTGACCTGGCGCTTTGAGTGGAGCTAAGGAGATTCGAACTCCTGACCTCTTGCATGCCATGAATCACTAACGAGTTCCCCGACCAGGCCATATGTGGCCTGACCAGGGCCAGCACAAGCTCACGCGAGCTGCGACCGGCTCAGGCGAGCCCTCCATGGCGGGATTTGCCCCTCAAACTGCCCCTCAACATGATCTCCGATGACCCGCCCAGCGGCCCGGGGGTGACAGGGCCGAACACGAGTTCGTCCTCGCCCCGGACTGAAGCGCAGAAAATCAGCCACCCGCAGCAGGAGCGGGCTCGCGCTGCCGCGTCCCGGATCCGCTCCGCGCTGCTTCAGGAGTCGTAGATACCGTGGTTGCCGACGCGTAGCCACACCACGACCGTTTCGCGACCTCTGCCAGCCGGAACAGTGCCCGGCCATCGGGTCCCGCGAATCTCCATGTCATCGAGTAGTCCACGCCGATCCGGTGGACGCGCAGCGCCCTCGGCCACGGCACCGCCCCCTTGTGAGCGCCAGCGTCCAGCGCGGGACGGAGAATCTCATGCACGGCCTGCACGAACAACTTGCGGTGCTCGTCAGGCAGGCGGCGCAGGTCAACCAGGAAACCAGGCGTGCGAACATACTTCATTCGCCTGCGCCGAGATCGGCCACCAGCGCTTCCATCGAGTCGTACACCTTGCCGTCAGGGACATCATCACCGGGCCGGGACGGGTACCGGCTCTCGTGAGCGACCCAGTACAGCTCAGCCTCACGCTGCTCCAGCGCCTTGAGCGCGCGATACTCCTCCAGCGGGACCACGACCGCCTCGACCTGGCCTGCCCTGAAGATCACCTGATGATCGGTGATCTCGGCATCGAAAGACAGGGAACCCTCGCTCATGCCAACGAGACTACTCCCCGGAGAAACACGGGCCAGCATCCCGGCTGAGCGGCCACGTCCTCCCTCCGCTAGGCGGCCAGGGAACCGCAAGCGCGCGGACGAATCATGACATAGCTCCCTTAAGGAGACCCTGCCTTCAACGGTAACCTGCTGGGCCGATCTAGTCACCTGCAAGGGGATCGCGTAGAACACTTCCGCCAACTACCAGCGGCCGTACGCCTGGGCACCGACCAGGCAGTCGAACTGCTGGACGACTTCTCAGGGACGCTGGAGCGAAACGAGGAAGAGCTCTACTTCCACGTCGCGCTGGTCCTGACCAGACGGCCGGGATGCCCCGAATCCGAGACCATCGGCCGCCAGCGACATCGCGTCTTAGGCGCGCACCGGTACCACAGCTCCTCGAACCCGCTCATGCAGATCGGGAGTTCACGTGGTGGGTGCGGGTGCGCCGCAAGTTGGGCTTTCACGGCTTCGGCCGCGACGCTAAGAGGGATCCTCTCCTGCTCGACGCGGAGCGGGTCCACGACGGATCGAGCAGGCGCTCATACAGCTGCCGCTCGGCGGCGGTGAGGTGCAAGAGCGGCCGACAGGCCGTCGCGGTCAGCGGGTTGCCGCGGGCGTCGGTCGACGTGCCGAACCGCTCATACCGCTCGTACATCGCCAGGTCCATCAGCACGCTGGTGACCGGGACCGCCGTTGCCGCCCGGCCAATTTATGCCACTGATGTCGTGGGATGGGGCGTGGTCGAACACCCGCACCCAAGATCGTTCCGCGTATGTTCCGGATCATGCCTTGTGGAGCGCGCACAGCCGGGTCGTACAGGCACGGTCACGTTGGTGACCCACCTCCGCTTAGTTCGTCAGCGGTGGCGATACGGATCTCGGCGGCCGCGACGAAAATGAGGTTGGACTCGACGGTGATCATCCATCCTTCGTCGGTGGTGCCGTCGGGATTGATGCGAGCGGCAGACGCGAAGACGTTCGCGCGGGCTCCAGTAGCTATGACAATGACGGTGTCCCCCGTCATGAAGTCGATCGCGCTGGACCGCTGGTGCCACCGTGCGATGACATCGTCGCTGGTCAGCTCCAGATCACCAATATGCTGTCCGGCTACTTGATAATCCAGTCCGTAGTAGCCGTCCGTGTCCGTACTCATTGACACAGCGAAGGGATGGTCCTTCTCGTCCATTATCTCCATAAGACCGTCGGCAGGCCCGCCGACGAAGTGCACCATTTGTTCGCACATCGCATAATTCCTTGCGTCGCGTTGCTTCCTTTCTCTGGCAAAGAGTACGTCGTTGGGAAGGTGCCGTTTACAGTTAAGCGTTAAACTTAAGACGACATTCATGACACTTGGAACAAACGTAATATGCGAGCGCCCAGTATTTCAAAGTGGAAACCGCCGACTTGAGGTGATATTGGGCCGGGCGCCAGCAGATGACACCTTTACTAAGACTCTGCTCGGCCGGTCAACGCGAACACCATTCATGATCCTGGGTTCTTTGTGGCATGAGTGCACAATGGACAATCAAGCATTTCCTGAAATGGTGCTCAAACGGCTGAGAGCGCCTGGGCGCCGTTGCGTTCTGAGGTCCCAGACGTGCTGTTTCCGGCGTGGCGATAAGAAGCAGATACGTGATCTGCTGACATTGTGTCGCCATGGGAGCTGGCGAGGAATTCGAAAAGGACACGCCGGTGGCGGTTCCCGCGGACCGCTACAGCCGCCGCGAGGCCTTGCGCTGGGGCAGCGGCGCGGCGGTGGCGGCTGCGCTCACGCCGGCGCTGCTCGCGAGCGGCTGCGCGCCCGCGGCGGCGCGTGCTGCCGGCGAGGTGGACGTGGCTATCGTCGGCGGGGGTCCGTCCGGCCTTTATGCCGCCTACAGGCTGCTCACCGGCACGCCTGCGTCCGGTTCGCCGGTCGCGAGGGGGTCAGGGCCAGGGGGCAGGCCATCGGTGGCCGTATTCGAGGCGGCGGATCGCCTGGGCGGCCGGATCTGGTCGGCTGTCCCGCCGGGCGCACCGCATCTCATCGCAGAATTTGGGGGGATGCGGTTCCTGAAGACCCAGGAGATCGTCCCGAGGCTGGTTCGCGCCCTGCGGTTGCGCTCGGTTCCGTTCAGTCACGGCGACGGGCGGAATCTGGCCTACCTGCGGGGGGTACGGTTCCGCCAGGAGCAATACGCGGATCCGGCGGTGGTTCCGTACCCGCTGCCGGCGAGCGAGGCGGGCCGGACGCCCGCCCAGTTGATGCTCCGCGCGATCGACGCCTACGTCCCGCGCGCGGCCACGCTCTCGCCGCCTGAGTGGGAACAGGTCAAGAAGACGGCGAGCTATGACGGGGAGCTGCTGGCTGACCAGGGCTTCTGGAATCTCGCCCAGCAGGTACTCGGCCCGGAAGGCTTCGACCTTGTTGCTGACGGCATCGGCTATCCGACCCTGTTCGAGAACTGGAACGCGGTCGAGCAGATGCAGGCCGTTGCCGGCGACTTTGCCCCCGGCGCCGCGTACTTCACCACAGCTGGCGGCTACCAGCGGCTTCCGCTGACTCTTGGGGCCATGGCCCGGCACGCGGGCGCCGCGATTCATTTGCAGCATCCAGTCGTCCGCGTCGAGCCATCCACCGGCGGCGGAGTCTCCCTCACGGTCGCCGGGCCCGGCGGGGCCACCAGCCGCGTCACTGCCCGCCACGTGATCATGGCCATTCCTGCCGACCCGCTGTCCCGGCTGGCCGAGCGGAGCCCGTTCCTGCAGGACGCCACGCTCACTGCGGCTCTGGCCACCGTGGGTACTTCCCCGGCCAGCAAGATGTTCCTCGCCTTCAAAAGCCCCTGGTGGTCGGCTCTGGGTATCACCGGCGGCAGCTCGATCACGGACCTGCCGATCAAACGCTGCTGGTACTTCGGCACCGAAGGCCAGCAGCCGGGCGCTAACCCAGCCAACCAGCATTCCCTGCTCATGTGCTACAACGATCTGAGCCAGGCCGGTTACTGGAACGGATATCAGTCGGCCAGTGCTTTCAACGGGCCGCCTGCCCCGCGTACGTCCCCCCGCGCGCTGGTCGACAGCGCCGTCGCGCAGCTCAGCGACCTGCACGGGGTCAGGGTGCCGACTCCGTACTGGAGCGGCTTCATCGACTGGCAAAACCTGCCGTACGGCAACGCGTTCCACGCCTGGCAGGTGCACGCCCGAAGCTGGCAGATCATCCCCTACCTGCGGCAGCCGCTCGACGGCACCAGGCTGTCCATCTGCGGCGACTGCTGGTCACCGGCACAGAACTGGATCGAGTCGGGCCTGACCACAACGGAGGGCCTGCTGCAATCCACCTTCCGCTACCGGCCACCACCATGGCTGCCCGAAGGCACCGGCATCTCCACCTGACCGCGTCATCGTCACAAGGGGGGTCAGGTGAATTTGCTGGTGTCGTTTGTGAGCGGCTGCTGGGCCCAGATGGTCTTGCCGGTTTGGGTGTATCTGGTTCCCCATCGCTTGGCCAGCCGGGCGACCAGCATCAGGCCGCGGCCGTCCTCGTCGTAGCGGTCGGCCCGGCGCTGGCGTGGTGCGGTCACGCTGGCGTCGGACACCTCGCAGTGCAAGGCGGTGTCGAGGATCATCCGCAGCTGGATGGGAGGCTGGGCGTGCCGGATGGCGTTGGTCACCAGCTCGCTGACGAGCAGTTCGGTGGTGGGAGTGAGTTCCTGCAGGTTCCATGCCGCCAGCTGGCAGGCAGCCCGGGCGCGGGATTCGGCCACGACGGCTGGGTCTGCGGGCAGGTCCCAGGACACGACCCTGTCGGGTGGCAGCGCGGCCGTGCGGGCGATGAGCAGGGCCGCATCGTCGTCTGCGGCCGGGCCGGGAATCAGCCTCTGGGTCAGCCTGTCGCACACCGTTTCCAGGGACAGCTGGCCGCTGTTCTGGCTCAGTGCGTTGAGCAGGGCCGTCAGCCCGGCGTCGATGTCGCGGTCACGGGATTCGACCAGCCCGTCGGTGAACATGGCCAGCAGGCTGCCCTCGGGTAGCTCGATCTGGCGTTCCTCGAACGGGACCCCGCCCACGCCGAGCGGGGGCCGGCTGGCAGGTCCAGGTATTCCGGGTCGCTGCCAGGGGTCATGACGGCAGGGGCCGGGTGGCCGGCGCGGGCCAGGGTGCAGCAGCGGGTGACCGGATCGTAGACGGCGAACAGGCACGTCGCGGTCAGGTCTCTGGTGTCGGAGTGCTCGTCGGCCATCCGGGTCACCACGTCGTCGAGACGGGTCAGCAGTTCCTCGGGCTCCAGGTCAAGGTCGGCCAGGGTGCGGACTGCGGTGCGCAGCTGGCCCATGGTGGCGGCGGCGTGGATGCCATGGCCGGCGACGTCCCCGGCGACCAGTCCGACCCGGCTGCCGGACAGCTCGATCACATCCAGCCAGTCACCGCCCACCGTCACGCCGGCCTGCCCCGGCAGGTACCGGGTAGCGACTGCGACGGCGCCCTGGGCCGGCTGGCCGTTTTGCAGCAGGCTGTGCTGCAGGGCGAGCGCGGTGGCATGCTCACGGGTGTACCGCCGGGCGTTGTCGATGCACACCGCTGCCCGGGCCACGATCTCTTCGGCCAGGGCCAGGTCATCGTCGGTGAACCGGCCGGGGCGCTGGTGCCGGATGAACACCGCGACGCCGAACATCGCCCCCCGCGCGCGCAGCGGGACCGCCATGAACGAATGGAACCCGAACTGGCGGGCGATGCGGCTGCGGGCCGGGTCGCCCGCCTCCCATCGCCGGAAGTCATCCCTGGCCGGGTTCTCGATCACGGTCATACCCGACGCCAGCGCCCGCGCGGCCGACGAGCCGGGCGGGTAGGCAGCCACCTGCCCCAGGCCGACGACAATCTCGGGCGCGCCAGCCAGCACCGACCGGAAGGCCATCCGCCTGAGAAGAACCGCATCCCCGGCCGGGCCGGTCACCGGCTCATCTCCGCGAAGTACCGATTCCTGGATGTCGATCATTGCCACGTCCGCTAGCCCCGGGACGGCCACCTCCGCCAGTTCCGCGGCTGTGCGGGCCAGCTCAAGAGTGCTGCCGATCCGCTTACTGGCCTCGTTCACCAGCGCCAGCCGCTGGCGCGCCAGATCACGCTCGGTCACCTCGAACGTCACCGCCAGCGCGCCGCACACGACGCCCCCGCCATCGCGTACCGGCGTGATGCTGACCAGCCAGGCCCGCTCCTGGCCGCTACTCCCCGCTTCCCCGGAGGTCTGCCACGTGACATGCTCACCCGTCGCTATCGCCCGCCGTGCCGCCGCCTCGAATGACGCGGCGTGCGCCGGCCCGAATCCGGGGTCCGGCGACAGCTCAGCAGGCCTAAGGCCAATCACCGCCGATTCGTCCTTCAGGCCCAAGGCACGCAGATCAGCCTGGTTCATGCGAACATAACGGATATCATTGTCATAAAGAGAAATGCGCACAGCCGACTGCGCGAACGCCCGGTCCAGCAGCAGCCCTGGGTCAAGCCCGCGGCCGTGCCCGTCTCCCGTGCCCGTCTCGCCCGCCATCCCTTCGCCGAGACCCCGCCCCGGGAACATTGCCGTCGGCCGTTAGCTGCGGCCGTGCGCTGCGTTACGCACCCGAACGGGCCGCCTCATGCACACCTTCATGCACAGTAAGGCCCACTCTGCTCAATTCTCAAATCACAGCCGTTAGCTTCGCGAACCTCATTAAAACTGTCAGTATTGCGACATAATGGGCCATCTCGCTGGCTAGGGATCCACGCGAACGGACGTACTGGATCGAATCAGAAGCTGATGCCCGCCGCGCTGGCCGGGGTGCTGGCGATCATCGGCCGACATCACCGAGCGCGCCGGCCAGGTCATCGTCACCGGCCAGGAGGCCGCCGAGTACATCACCCGCACCCGGACCGGGAGCGCACCCGGCACACCGTGAACAGCGACTGTTCCGCCATCCGGCCCGGGAAGGACACTGGGCCGGCCCGTTCCTGGACCTGCTGGCCACCGCCGGGGCCACCACCCCACGATGCCCTTCAGGCCGGGCGACGCGACAGGTCGGGGCGCAGAGGCAGACGGGAGCATCAGCCGCAGCAGCAGGCCGGGCTTCCCGGTGTAGAGCCGGCCCGAAGAGGGAAAGGAGCCGCCCGAGGCGCCCGGCCGGTCCGGCGGTGATGTCGTCCCCGGACGCCGGAGATCGCATGAACGATCGCGAACTGGTCTACACCCCCGCCGGGTCTTGGTACTCGCCACCGTCACCGAACTGCCCAGCCTGGGGCCGGCCGGTGCGGGCAGCGCGGCGTAGCCCTTTCCCTGCGATTAGATAAACGGCATGGCACCTGACGAGAACACGTCGGTAACGGTCAGCCTCACCATTAAGGAGGCAATGGGAATTATCGGTGACCTTGACCACATGGTCCGCCTGAACCGGGCGACCTCCCAGCAAGAAGAGGCGGCCTGGGGACGCACCCGCCCCGGTACGATACGCAAGCTTGTCAGGGCTATAGAGGTGGCCGGCTGGAACGTCACCGGACCGCCGGATGGCCGGTCAAGCTGAACGCCGCTGAGCCATTGAACGGCGGCCAGGCGGATCCAGCAGCATCAGGCCGAGCCGACCCCGCGCAGCCTTTCCAGGGTTCAGGCGCGCCATCCTCGCTACATCGCCTACCGGATCGCCCTGTCGCTGGCATCTCCCATGCCAGCAACCACCGCGACCACGGACGCACGCCTTGCCGGATGAACCGTAGGGAGGCAACCGAGAAAATTGTCATCGATCAGGAGATGAACGGCCTCAGGACGAGGTGGTGATGATTGCGGCTTCCCGGCGAGCGCATGTCGTCGGCCAAGCAGGTTCTACGCTGAGCAGCGAGCGGGCCAACGGAGCGAGCTCACCAGATGGCCGCATGTAAACGTGTCGGTAGGCGAGCCTTACCGCCAAGGTGTTGTATCGCGCGACTTCGTCGGCAGTCGCCTCCCGGGACTTACTGCCTTGCCCGAGGACGACTACGTGATGTGGCGTCAGGGGCAGGGCGATCTCGTCAGCGTTAGCCAGGCCGACGCCATCGAAGATCCCGAGGCCTCCGTGCCCTTCGCGCATCGCGAGAACCGGGACATCGCCGATTAGAAACTCGCGATCGGGCGCTGCGAGAATCTTCAGGTCAAAGGACTGAAAGCCGACCCGAGCACGCTGGAACCGGTCCTCGAGACTGACCCGGAGGACGGCGTCGCTGGCAATCAGTTCCTCGACCGGCCTGTAGAACTCATCCAGTGCCAGACTCGGGCCGTGCCGGATCGTCCGCCCACCAGCCGAAAGAGTTGACGTGAATCCACTCGAGCATCTGGGGATTGTCCCGCCACTTCTGCCGGGCCGCCTCCCTACGCTCCCGCCACGTCGCCTGGTGCAGGGCCGCGGTCGGGATGCTGCGGATGAAGTGCAGGGCGACGGCATCGCGGATGATCTCTTCATGAGATGGGTCTGCGATGCGGCCGTCTCGTTTGACCGCCTCTAGCGGCTCGTGGAGTCTGGTCTCCGTCGCGCCCACAGATCCTCGGCAGAACTGGAGGCGAAGCGCAGATAGTTAGGGATCTTGCCGAATTGGTCGGCCCGCCGCGGACAAGCCTCCGCTCTGGATGTCGGACGCTGAGGCTGGCCAGAAGCAGTTCGCCCTTCTTCTTCCACGGCTCGGTGAATTGCTTCAGGGTCACGTTGGAGACGACATGCTGATCCGGCTCGTTCTGCCTAGCGTCAGGGAACAGCGCGCTGACCCGCCGCAAGATCTCCTGGTTGGAGGTCATCTCTCCGAAAGGCGCTGCACCGGCAGCCACTTCATACACCTGCCGTTTTTGGGCGCGGACGCCGCCGACCGCCAGAAAGAGACACGAGCGATCTTGCCCCTCAAACTGCCCCTCGTGGACGAGTACGGGTGTCGCACTCTCACGGGCAGCGGCCCTTGACCTGGGGTGGAGCTAAGGAGATTCGAACTCCTGACCTCTTGCATGCCATGCAAGCGCTCTACCAGCTGAGCTATAGCCCCTCGGCAGCCGGGACGGGAACCGCCCGCAGCGCCACGCCAGTGTATAGGAAACCGTCAGTCGCCGCTTCCGGGTGCCGCTCCCGCCGAACCCGCCAGCGCCGTCTCTTCTTCAGGTCCGGCCGCGAGCACCGGCACCGGCTCGGGATCGAGGTCCGGCAGCCGGCCGACGTTGTGCTCGAGCAGCCGCCAGTTCCCCCATCGGGTGCCCAGAACGGACCACGAGCAGTTGCCCAGCGGGCCGAGGACCCGGTTGCGCTCGGGCAGGCCGAGCAGCCGCGCGATGCCGAGGCCGATCGCTGCCCCGTGGCTGACGAGCACCGCCAGCGACCCGTCCACGCTGTCGGTGACCCGCTCGAACACGGCGGACACCCGGTCGGCGACGGCGCTGATCGGCTCGCCGTCCGGAGGGGCCCACTCCGCGTATGCATCCGGGTAATTCTCCCGGATCTCCCGGTCGGTCAGCCCTTCCCAGGCACCGCCGCCACGCTCTCGCAGGTCCTTGTCGAGCTGCACGGGCAGCCCGGTGAGCTCACCCAGGTACCCGGCGGTCTCGGCGGCGCGGACGAGGTCGGAGGAAAAAACCGCATCCGGGTGCATGGCAGCCAGATAGCGGGCGGCGTGGCGCGCCTGCTCGCGCCCGGTCTCGTCCAGCGAGATGTCGCTGTGGCCCTGGAACCGGCGCTCCGCGTTCCACGCCGTCTGCCCGTGCCGCCAGAGCACAAGCCTCAGCATTGGCCCCGCGGCGCGGTCCGGCCCGACGCCCACCGCAGGCTGACCGGGCGCGGCGGGCTTATCTCCCGCCATGCTCAGCGCTGCCTGTTACCGGGCGAACCCGGTCGGCGCGCCCCGGCGATGGCGGGCTCGGGCAGCGGTATCTGCGGGCAGTCCTTCCACAGCCGTTCGAGCGCGTAGAACACGCGCTCCTCGGCGTGCTGCACATGGATGACTACGTCGATGTAGTCGAGCAGCACCCAGCGTCCTTCACGCTCGCCCTCGCGGCGGACCGGCTTGGCGCCGACCCGGCGCAGCTTCTCCTCGATCTCGTCCACGACCGACCTGACCTGGCGGTCATTCGATGCGGAGCAGAGCAGAAACGCGTCCGTGATTACGAGCTGGTCGCTGACGTCGTAGGCGATGATGTCTGTTGCGAGCTTGTCCGCCGCTGCCGCAGCGGCGATCTCCACGAGCTCGACGGCCCTTGGGGTGGCTGTCACGTGTGCTGCTCGTCCTCCTCGAACTCAGCTCTTGTCTCTACCATCGCACATCAGCAGGCGACGTGGCACTGCGCAGTTCAGGGTATCCCGCATTGGTGCATGATCCGGCTCAGCCGCGCCGCGGGGCCACGTCCGCTTTCCGGTAGAGCGTCCGTTTGGAGATGTACTGCACGATTCCGTCCGGCACCAGGTACCAGATCGGCTCCCCCGCCTCGACGCGCTGCCGGCACGTGGTCGACGAGATCGCCAGCGCGGGGATCTCGATCAGGCTGACCCGGTCGTCGGGCAGGCCGGCCCCGCTCAGGTGGTGGCCGGGCCGGGTGCAGCCGACGAAATGTGCCAGCTTGAAGAGTTCGTCCGCATCCTGCCACGTCATGATCTGCTGCAGCGCGTCCGCGCCGGTGATGAAGAAGAACTCCGCGTCCGGCCTGCGTGTCGCCCGCAGGTCGCGCAGGGTGTCAATGGTGTACGTCGGCCCGGGCCGGTCGATGTCCACCCGGCTGACCGAGAACCGCGGGTTCGAGGCCGTCGCGATCACGGTCATCAGGTAGCGGTCCTCCGACGCGGAGACCTGGCGGCCCTCTTTCTGCCAGGGCTGCCCCGTGGGCACGAAGATCACTTCGTCCAGCGCGAAGAAGTGCCCGACCTCGCTCGCCGCCACCAGGTGCCCGTGATGGATGGGATCGAAGGTGCCGCCCATCACTCCGATGCGCCTGGCGGTGTGCCCGTCGTCCATAAAGCGACTCTAAAGGCAAGCCCCGTCAGCCCGTCGCTAGCTCCCCAGATGCCGGATCTAGAAGGCCACCGAAGAACGGATCACACGAGGCCGGGCAGCGGCGGCTCGCCATCCGCCCACCGGCGCAGCCGGACCGCCTTGCCGACCTCGCTGCGCGGCACGGTCCCCGCGGCGAGCACCCGGACGGCGACACCAACGCCAAGCTGCTCTCGCAGCCGCGACTCGAGTTCCGCTGCCGACGGCATCGGCGCGGAGCCACGCGTTCCAGGTTCTATACAGGCCAGCAGGCGCGACGGGATCTCGCGCTCGTCGAGGACGAGAAGGTAGTCGGGGGCTATGGCGGGATCGGCGAGCAGCACCCGCTCCACCTCGCTCGGGTAGACGTTCACCCCCCTGAGCACCAGCATGTCGTCGCGGCGGCCGGCGATCTTGCTCATCTTCACCAGTGTCCGGCCGCAGGCGCAGATGCCGCGGCGCAGCGTGGCGATGTCGGCGGTCCGGTACCGCAGCAGCGGCAGCGCCTCCTTGGTAACCGTGGTGAACACGAGCTCCCCCGGCGTCCCGTCCGGCACCGGCTGGCCGTTGGCCGGATCGACGGCCTCGACCAGGAAGTGATCCTCGTTGACGTGCAGCCCGTCGGCGGCCACCACGCACTCCGCCGCGACGCCGGGCCCGATCACCTCGGACAGGCCGTAGATGTCCAGGGCCCGCAGGCCGAGCAGTTCCTCGATCCTGCCGCGCATGGCGTCGGTCCAGGGCTCCGCGCCAAAGAGGCCCGCGGACAGCCGCAGCCCTTCGCCGGGCCCGTAGCCCGCCTCGGCCAGCGCCTCGCCGAGCCGGATGGCGTAAGAGGGCGTGCAGGTCAGGATGTCCGGCTGCAGGTCGCGCAGCAGGGTCACCTGGCGCGCGGTCATCCCGCCGGATACCGGCAGCACCGTGGCGCCGAGCTCGATCGCGCCCTGATGGATGCCGAGGCCGCCGGTGAACAGGCCGTAACCATATGCGTTGTGCACCAGGCTGCCCGGCCCGGCGCCGGCCGCGGCCAGGGCTCTGGCGCACATCCGCGCCCACAGCTTCAGGTCGGCCAGGGTGTAGCCGACCAGCGTGGGCCGCCCGCCGGTCCCGCTCGAGCCGTGCAGCGCGACGACCTCCTCCCGCGGGACCGCGAACATCCCGAACGGATAGCCGCGCCACAGGTCGTCCTTGCCGGTCATCGGGAGCCGCGCCAGGTCCGCCAGCGTGACGTCCGCGCCGCCGGTGACGCCCGCGTCCGTGAGCCTCCCCGCCTGGACCCCGTCGGCGGCGAGCAGCCGGCCGATCAGGCCGCGCAGCCGGCTCTGCTGCAGCCCGGCGAGCTGCTCCGCGGGCATCGACTCGGCATCAGGCTCAAACATGCGCACCGCTACTTCCTCGGTCATGTGCTGCATTCTCGCGCCCCGCCCGCCGTCCGCGCACCCAGGCGCCGCCCGCGGGGCTTCCCCTGCATGATCTTTTTTGGGGGAGGATTGTCAGTCGATAGAGCTGAAAATCCTCCCCGGTAGGCGATCCAGAACGGGCGCGGGGCCAAGCGGATCGAGATATTGCGCGTTTGGCCATACCATGGCTGCATGACTTCTGTGCCTGACCGCTCCCGGGTTCGTCTGCCCGGTATCAGCTCCCGCGCCTACGAACATCCGGCAGACCGCTCCGCCCTGGTGGCGCTGCGCAAGCTGTCCGGATTCGACACCCTGCTCCGCCGCCTGGCTGGGCTGTTCAACGACCGCAGCCTGCGGCTCATGTTCCTCGCCAGCTCGGTGCGCGCGTCCGAGCAGCAGTTCCCGCAGCTGTACCAGTCGCTGCTGGATGGCTGCTACATCCTTGACCTGCCGACGGTCCCGGAGCTGTTCATCTCCCAGGACCCGATGGTCAACGCGATGGCCCTGGGCGCGGACAAGCCGTTCATCGTGATCACGACCGGCATGGTCGACCTGATGGACGCCGAGGAGATCCGGTTCGTGATCGGGCATGAGCTCGGTCACGTGCTGTCCGGGCACGCCGTGTACCGGACGATGCTCTACCACCTCCTCAACCTGGTCACGCGGATCGCCTGGCTGCCCATCGTGCTCCCGGCCCGGGGAGTGATCTGGGCCCTCGAGGAGTGGTACCGCAAGTCCGAGCTGTCCTGCGACCGCGCTGGCCTGCTGGCCGGCCAGGACATCGATGCCGCGCGCCGCGCGCTGATGAAGACGGCGGGCGGGTCCCGGCTGGTCGAATTCAACTCGGACGCGTTCCACCAGCAGGCTCGCGAGTACGACGCCGTTCCCGACGTCCGTGACGGCCTGCTCAAGCTGCTGCAGCTGCAGGGCACCACGCACCCGTTCGCGGTGATCCGGTTCGCGGAGCTGGACCGCTGGGCCGACACCGGGGATTACCCCAACATCCTGGCGGGCAACTACCCGCGCCGGGAGGACGATCCCGACGCCTCGGTGGGTGACGAGTTCAAGGCGGCCGCCAAGTCATACCAGGACTCGTGGAGCCGGTCGGCGGACCCGCTCATCGGCGCGGTCCGCGGGGTGGCCGAGACCGCGGCCGGTGCCGGGCAGCGTCTGTTCGGCGGCCTCGGCGGCCGCCGGGACGACGACGACAGCAGCAGCAGCAACTAACCGAACCGGCACCGGCGCATTGCGAATTCCACGGACTGTGGACGGATCTGTGGATAGCGCGGTGGAAATGCCGGTAAGCGCAGGGGATAACTAAAGGTGTCCTGTGGATGGCCAAAGAATCTTGAAATAGCTTCGGGAAACCCCTTGTGCCAGGTCAGGCTGAGGTTGTAGAAATTCACTCACCACCAAAACGGGTGCCGATCCCGGGGGCAACTCCAGGAAACGGCCGAGGAGCCGGGTAACCGGCACCGAGGGCGGGCGCCCGGCGGCGGTGGGCGGCCAGGCAGCGCAGAGCAGCCGAGCAATCGGTTCGCTAAGCGCGGCAGGGCCGGGCGAGGCCCCTGCATCTCATACATGTAGGGGCCTCGTCGCATTCTCGGATGAGCTGGGCGTGACTGTAACGTTCGCTGGCCCGGCGGTGTCTTCATGCCGAACAGGCAAACGCCCAAGGAGGACACCATGGCGCTACGCATCCCGAAGGCTCAGCTGCCCGCCGAGCTCCGAGAGAACATGATCAAGCAGCTGGGCGCCGTGCCCGAACCCGTCGAGGTGACGTACAACAACCCCAGTGTGGCCCTGTCCAGCCAGGAGTTCTCGGCCAAGATGGCCACGTGGGACGCGGCGGACGCCAGCCTCAAGACGTTCGCGCACATGGCCGTCGCTGCGCAGGTCGGCTGCAGCTGGTGCCTCGACGTCAACTACTTCCTGGCGATGAACCATAACCTGGACCTGGCCAAGGCGAGTCAGGTGCCGCGCTGGCGGGAGTCGGCGGTGTTCACGCCGCTGGAGCGGGACGTGCTGGAGTACGCCGAGGCTATGACCAGGACGCCGACGACCGTCACCGACGAGCTGTCTGCGATTCTGCTGGAGCGGCTTGGCCCCGCGGCGCTGGTCGAGCTCACCGTCTTCATCGGCGTTGCCAACATGGGGACTCGCGTCAACACGGCGCACGGCATCACATCGCAGGGCTACTCGGATGCCTGCGAGATTCCGCTGGCCAGTGGCTCCGAGAAGCCAGCCGTGTCGTCGGCATGACCGAGGACCCGTTCGTCGCCCACCGCAGCCTGCTGTTCACGGTCGCTTACGAGATGCTCGGGTCGGCAGCCGACGCGGAGGACGTGCTGCAGGAGTCCTGGCTGCGGTGGGCCGACGTCGACCGAGCGCAGGTGCGCAACCCGCGGGCGTACCTCGTCCAGATCGTCACCCGCCAAGCGCTCAACCACTTGCGGACGTTGTCGCGCAGCCGCGAGGACTACGTTGGCGAGTGGCTGCCGGAACCGCTGCTGACCAGCCCTGACGTCGCCGAGGACGTCGAACTGGCGGAAAGCGTCTCGATCGCGATGCTGACCGTACTGGAGACTCTGGCGCCGACGGAGCGGGCGGTGTTCGTGCTCCGCGAGGTCTTCGACATGTCATACGGCGAAATCGCCGGGGCCATCGGAAAGTCCGCGGCCACGGTGCGGCAGATCGCGCTGCGGGCCCGCGACCATGTGGCGGCCCGGCAGCCGAGGATGCGGGTGAGCCGGGGGGAGCAGCAGGCCGTGGTGGAGCGGTTCCTGGCGGCGTTGCGAACCGGGCAGTTGCAGGAGCTGATGGAGGTCATGGCGCCGGACGTGGTCCTGATCGCCGACGGCGGCGGGCTCGCGGCCGCCACGCTGGCCCCGGTCCATGGCGCCGAACTGGTGGCAAGGGTGCTCGCGCGCGCGAGCCGGTCCTCGTTCTGGTCGACGATCGTGTTGCTCAATGGCGCGCCCGCGGGCCGGATCGAGGTCGCAGGCGAGCCCAGCGCGGTGAACCTCGTGGTGGAGGACGGGCGCGTCGCCCGGGTCTACCTGTTCCGAAACCCGCTGAAGCTGACGCGGCTGGACGAGCCGGCCGACCTCGCCCGGTGATTCCGCCGTTCGGCGGGTGGCGGCCGGCTGTCGGTGGCTCCTGGCAACATGGCGACCTGCCGAGCGTTATGCCTGCCGCGAGCCGCCGGAGGTGCGGGATCGGGGCGGGCGAGCCGAGCTGGCGTGGAGGAGGTTCAGACAATGAGCGGAGACCGGGGACACCAGCGAGCGACGCAGCCGGAGGACCTGGGCCGGTTCTTTGTGGAGCGCGCCAACGCGGGGGACGTTGAGGGGCTGGTGGAGCTGTACGAACCCAGCGCTGTGCTCGCCGTCCCCGGTGGTGCTCAGGCGGCGGGCACGGAGGCGATCCGGCAGGCGCTGCAGCGGTTCCTTGACGGGCGGCCAACGGTCGCCGGCGACAGCCAGCCCGCGCTGCGGTTCGGGAACCTGGCGCTCACCTCCACGAGGTTCGCGGGCGGCGCAACCGCCGAGGTCGCCAGGCGCCAGCCGGACGGCACCTGGCTCTGGGTAATCGACCAGCCCAGGGTTGTCGGCTGAGAGCGCCGCCTACGGAACGAGCGTGAGGTCACCGACCGGCTGCAGGCCATCCAGGACCTTCGGCAGCTCGCCGGAGTACACGACACCGAGTCGCTGCGTGGCCCTGGTCAGCGCGACATACAGATCGTTGAGGCCGTGCCGCGATTCCACCACGATCCCGGCTGGGTCGCCGATCAGCACCGAATCGAACTCCAGGCCCTTGGCCTGGGCCACGGTCAGCACCACGACCGGGCGCTCCAGGTCCGAGTCCTCCCCTATGGCCGCGTCGGGCATCACAGCCTGGATCGCCGCCCCGAACTCGTCGAGCCGGGCGGCGGGCACGATCACCCCGAGCCGGCCATCACCGTTCGACGAGGCGGCCCGGCTGGCGGCGTCGGCCAGGGCGCCCGCCAGATCCGAGGATGGGGCGGCCAGCCGCCAGGGCACGGCGCCGGTGTCCCGCACGGAGTGCGGCAGCTCCAGGGCCGGGTCGATGGCCGCCAGCACGTCCGCGGCGACCTCCATGATTTCGGCCGGGGTCCGGTAGTTGATGGTCAGCCCGGTCAGCCGCCACCGCTCCCCCTGGTACCGCTCGAGCACACTCGACCAGGACAAGGCCCCGGCCAGGCTGCCGGTCTGCGCGATGTCGCCGACGATCGTCATCGACCGGCTTGGGCACCGCCGCATCAGCATCCGCCACGCCATTTCCGAAAGCTCCTGGGCCTCGTCGACGATGATGTGGCCGAACGCCCAGGTCCGGTCGCCGGCCGCCCGCTCGGCGGCGGTCAGGCCCTCGTCTTCCTCCTGCCGCATGGCCAGTCGGCCCGCATCCACCAGGTCGGATCCCATCAGGATCTCCGGGTCGTCTTCCAGGTCGCGGGAGATGATGTCGAGCACGCCACGCGCGTAGTCGATATGCGCCCGGCGGCGGCGCTCGGCCGCGATCCTCGCCGCGCGGTCGTCCTCGCCCAGCAGCTCAGCCGCCTCGTCGAGCAGCGGCACGTCAGCGGGCGTCCACTCGCTCCCGGCCGGGCGCAGCAGGGCAGAGCGCTCGGCCGAGGTCAGCCGGGGCGCCGCGGCGGCGAGCAGGTCGTCCGACGACAGCAGCTCGTCCACCAGCCGCTGCGGCGTGAGGATCGGCCACAGCCGCTCGATGAGCGCCCGCACGCCGGGGTCGTTGCGCACCTCGTGCCGGAGCTCGTTCACATCGGCCTTACCGAGCAAATTCTCCTCACCCAGTACGTTGGCGCCGATCCGCGCGGCGAGTTGCCTGGTGAGGGCGTCGGCCAGCTCGCGGGCAAACACCTGCCGCGCCTGGTTGTGCGGCCGGCGCGAGCGCCGGGCCCGCTCCCTGGCCTTGACGGCGACGGACGGGGTCAGGCGCAGCGTCTCCCGGTCGATCAGGACCTCGACCGGGCGGTCCGGCACCCGCTGCCGGTTCCGGACCGCGGCTGCGATGACGTCGGTCATGGCCAGCCTGCCCTTGATCTCGGCCGTCTCCGGCGGATCGCTGCCCTGGGCGCTGATGCCGGGAAACAGATCGGCCACGGTCGACAGCAGCACGCTGGTCTCGCCGAGCGACGGCAGCACCTGGTCGATATAGCGCAGGAACGTGGCGTTCGGGCCGACGACGAGTACGCCGCGCTTCAGCAGCTGCCGGCGGTAGGTATAGAGCAGGTACGCGGCCCGGTGCAGGGCCACGGCGGTCTTGCCGGTACCCGGGCCACCCTGGACCACGAGCACCCCGGCCAGCTCGGAGCGGATGATCCAGTCCTGCTCGGCCTGGATTGTCTCAACGATGTCGCGCATCCGCCCGGTCCGGCTGGCGCCGAGCGCGGCCAGCAGCGCCGACTCGCCGGTCAGCCCCTCGTGCTTTCCCGGATCGGCGGCCGCCAGGTCGAGGATCTCATCGTCCAGGCTCACCACGGTCCGGCCGCGAGTCTTGATGTGCCGGCGCCGCCGGACGCCGGCGGGCGACGCGGCAGTAGCCAGATAGAACGGCCGCGCGGCATCGGCGCGCCAGTCCATGAGCAACTGCTCGTAGTCATCGGAATCGTCGTGAATACCGATCCGCCCGATGTAGAAACGCTTTCCTTCGTGGAAATCCAGCCTGCCGAAGCACAACCCGTGCTCGGCTGCGTCGAACTGGGAAATCTGCTGGAGGTACATGGCGCTAAACGCCTCGCGCTCGGTCCGGGCCTGGTGCGTCCCGCCGCTCTGCTTCAGCACCTGTGCCAGCCGGTCCGAGGCGCGCTTCCGCATGTCGTCAAGCCGACCGTAGAGCATGGAGACGTACCCCTGCTCGCCCCCGGTGTCATCCCTTGACAATCATGCTTCCTTTCGGTAACGTTATTTCGTTGGCTATGCTTAATAGGTTCGTGATTCACTAAGAAGGCGTGCTATCAAGCGTAGCGCGCTTTTTTAAATGCTCGGGACGCCGCTATCTCGACAGTCTCGGGTCGGTCCCGCGCGGGCCGAAGCCGGCCTCGTCGGGCAGGTTCGGATCCCAGTCGAACACGACCGAGTTGTCCTCGTCGCCGATCAGCACCTCGGCACCGGGCAGCGCTCCAACCTCGGCCAGCGCGTCCTCGATCCCGAGCCGCGCCAGCCGGTCGGCGAGGTAACCGACGGCCTCGTCGTTGCTGAAGTCGGTCTGCAGGATCCACCGGCGCGGCTTCTCGCCACGGATGAAGAACCTGTTCTCCCCCGACCTGACCACCTCGAAGTCCCGGCCGGCGACCGGCGCGGGCCGGATCACCAGCCGGGTCGGCTCCGGCGTCGGCAGCGCCTTCCGAGCCTCGTCGACGAGGCCGGCCAGCACGAACGAAAGCTCCCGCAGTCCCTCGTGCGTCGCCGCCGACACCATGCAGACCTGATAGCCCCGCGCTTCAATTTCCGGGGCGGCCAACTCGGCCATCTCCCGTCCGGCGGGCACGTCGATTTTATTGAACGCCACGGCCCGTGGCCGGTCCCGCAGGCTCGCGCCGGTCGCCGCCTCGTAGGCGGCGAGCTCGTCCTCGATCACGTCCAGGTCGGCGATGGGGTCGCGGCCGGGTTCCTCGACCGTGCAGTCGATCACGTGCAGCAGCGCCAGGCAGCGCTCTACGTGCCTGAGGAAGTCGAGCCCGAGGCCCTTGCCGCGGCTCGCCCCCGGTATCAGCCCGGGCACGTCGGCGACCACGAACTGCGTGTCACCCGCTTCGACCACGCCTAGATGGGGGGTCAGCGTCGTGAACGGGTAATTTGCGATCTTGGGCCGCGCCGCGGACATCGCCGCGACCAGCGACGACTTGCCTGCATTCGGAAACCCGACGAGACCGACGTCGGCGACCGTTTTCAGCTCGAGCACCAGGCGGTGTTCCACGCCGGGCTCTCCGCGCAGCGCGAAGCCTGGCGCCTTCCGCCGGGCCGAAGCGAGCGCGGCGTTCCCCAGCCCGCCCCGGCCGCCCTGAGCGGCGATGAACCTGGTTCCGGCCCCGACCAGGTCGGCGAGCACCTCACCGTCGCTGGTCTTCACCACCGTCCCGTCGGGCACGCGGATCACCAGGTCGGCGCCCTCGGCGCCGCTGCGGTTGGAGCCTGCGCCCTGCTTCCCATTGTCGGCCCGGCGGATCGGCCGCCGGTGAAAGTCGAGCAGCGTCGAGGCATTGGGGTCGACTTCGATGATCACGTCGCCACCCCGGCCGCCGTTGCCTCCGTCCGGGCCGCCGAGCGGCTTGAACTTCTCCCGGTGGATCGAGGCACAGCCGTTCCCGCCGTTGCCCGCGCTAACGCGAAGCTCGGCCCGGTCTGCGAATTCAGCCACTCCCCCACTCCATCCCGGCAGCGCTCCCCCGGCGCGATCCAGCCTTCATCGCGGAATCAGCGCTCTCGCAACCAGCCCGGCTCCGTACTCCGCCGCCCCGCCAGTCGCGTTCAAGATCCATAGGAGCGTTTGGTGCGGCATATGCACTCAAGGCTCCTAGATCTTTGAGGCCCGCCGGCGACGGCCCCGCAGCCTTCTGCTCCTTCGAAGGACCGATCGCTGGCTCCGCGACAGGGGCATTTCCATGATCTGGGTGGAAAAAGTCGCTCATTTGGTCGCTATCTACCACGATCATGAAAATCCCGTCCGGCAGTCGGACGTCTACCCGACGAGCGGTCTAGCGGGCCTCGGTCGCCGCGACCGCCTCGGGGATCACGCTCACGGCGCGGCGCCCGCGCCGCGTGCCGAACTCGACCTTCCCGCTGACCAGGGCGAACAGGGTGTCATCCCCGCCGCGGCCGACACCGAGCCCGGGGTGGAAGTGCGTTCCGTGCTGGCGGACGATGATCTCGCCCGCGCCCACGAACTGGCCACCGAACCGCTTGACCCCGAGTCGCTGGGCGTTGGAGTCGCGCCCGTTCCGGCTGGATGACGCGCCCTTCTTGTGTGCCATCTCAGTCCTTCTTCCTCGAGCTGGCTGAGCCGCTGCGCGCCGATGATGCGCCGGCCTTGGCCGAGCTTGCCTTCGCCGTGCTGGCCTTGCTGGCGCTCGCCTTCGTGCCGGACTTGGCCGTTGCGATGCTGGTGATCTTCACCTGGGTGTACTTCTGGCGATGGCCAAGGCGCCGACGGTATCCGGTCTTGTTCTTGTAGTGGATCATGTTGATCTTGGGGCCGGCTGCCGCCCCCACGATCTCCGCGGTGACCTGGTAGCTGCCTACCTCCGCGGGGTCGCTGATGACCTTGTCGTCGTCTATGACCAGCACGGCGGGCAGCGTCACGCTGGAGCCGACCTCACCGGCGAGCTTGTCAACCGTCAGGACATCGTCGACCGATGCCTTCTCCTGCCTGCCACCGCAGCGCACGATCGCGTACACCGAGAACTCTCTCTCCCTTGTGCGGGCCCGCCGCGAGATCCGCGGCTTCGTCCAGCATCGATGCGAACTGGCCCGCCTGCGTAGCGCACGGCCTTGATCCGAGCGTGCTACCGCCGGCTTGTCCGACGCGCCGACCACAAAGAATATCAGACGTCCGGGCCGAAGCCTGCTGCCGTCTGAGCCTCCTGCTCGCCGCCCTGGTCGCCGCCGCCACGCCGCTCGTCGCCGTCCTGCCAGACGCCGTGTTGGGCCGTTTCGTCCTGCCGCGTGCCATCCGGCTGCGGCTCGCGGCCGCCCACGGCCTGGGCGCTCACGTCCGGCTGCGACTCGTGACCGGCGACCGGCGCGCTCACGTCCGGGCCAGCGGGGGTGCCGACGCCGTCCGGGGCAGCCGATTCGTGGTCGCCGCCGAAGGAGAACTGGCCATCAGCAGCCCCATCAGCCTGAACCGCCTGCTCTGCCTGAACTGCTGGCTCGGCCTGAACGGGCTGCTCGGTCTGAACAGGCTGGCTCGGCCTGAACGGGCTGCTCTGCCTGACCGCCGCTGGCTCGGCCTGAACGGGCTGCTCGGCCTGAGCGGCTTGCTCTGCCTGAACCGCCTGCTCGGCCTGGACTGCCTGCTCAGCCTGAGCGGCCTGGGCTCCCGACGACCTGCGCCTGCGGCGGCCACCCGACCCCTGCCGGGAGCCGGTCGCCGCGCCATCGGCCGTGCCGTTGCCCTGCCCGCCGCTCGCCGCCGGCCGGGAACCGTCCGCCGCGCCGTCGGCTGCTGCCGCACCGTCTTCGGCGCTCTTGGGCTGGTCCGCCGCTGCCACGTGGCTAGGATGCGCGCCCGACGAGCCGCGGCCCTTCCCGCCGCCCCGGGAGCCGCCCTTGCCGTTGCCGCCAGAGCTCTGGCGGTCACCGGCAGGCACGTGGTCGACGGGCTCGAGCGAGACCATCACGCCACGCCCGTTGCAGTGCTCGCAGGGCACGGAGAACGCCTCGAGCAGGCCAGAACCGACCCGCTTGCGGGTCATCTGAACCAGGCCGAGCGAGGTGACCTCGGCCACCTGGTGCTTGGTCCGGTCCCGGGCCAGGCACTCGAGCAGCCGCCGCAACACCAGGTCGCGGTTGCTCTCCAGGACCATGTCGATGAAGTCGATCACAATGATGCCGCCGACGTCCCGGACCCGAAGCTGCCTGACGATCTCCTCTGCGGCCTCCAGGTTGTTCCGGGTGACCGTCTGCTCCAGGTTGCCCCCCTGGCCGGTGAACTTGCCGGTGTTGACGTCGATGACCGTCATCGCCTCGGTGTTGTCGATCACCAGCGACCCGCCGCTCGGCAGCCACACCTTGCGCTCCAGCGCCTTGGCGATCTGCTCATCGACCCGGTACGCGGCGAACACGTCCCGGTCCTCGCTCCACCGCTCCATCCGTTCCGCCAGGTTCGGCGCCACGTAGCGGATGTACTCGCCCACCATGTCCCAGTCACCGTCGCTGGCGATGACCAGCTTGGTGAAGTCCTCGTTGAAGATGTCCCTGACCACGCGGATGGTCAGGTCGGGCTCGCTGTAGAGCAACTCCGGCGCGGTGGCCGACTTGGCCTTGCGCTCGATCGCCTCCCACTGCGCGGCGAGCCTCGCGACGTCGTGGGAGAGCTCCTCCTCGGTGGCGCCCTCAGCCGCCGTCCGCACGATCACGCCCGCGTCCTCCGGCATCACCTTCTTCAGGATCTGCTTGAGCCGGGTGCGCTCGGTGTCGGGCAGCTTTCGGCTGATCCCGGTCATGGACGCGCCGGGAACGTAGACCAGGTACCGGCCCGGCAGGCTCACCTGGCTGGTCAGCCGGGCACCCTTGTGGCCGATAGGGTCCTTGGTCGCCTGGACCAGGATCGACTGGCCGGACTTGAGCGCCGACTCGATCCGCTTGGACTCGCCCTCGAGCCCGCTGGCGTCGAAGTTGACCTCTCCGGCGTACAGGACCGCGTTCCTGCCCTTGCCGATGTCGACGAACGCAGCCTCCATCGAGGGCAGCACGTTCTGCACCCGGCCGAGATAGACGTTGCCCACGTAGGACTGGTGGCTGGCCTTGTCCACGTAGTGCTCGACCAGGATCCCGTCCTCGAGCACCGCGATCTGGGTCCGGTCGCCACGCTGCCGGACCACCATGACCCGCTCGACCGCCTCGCGCCGGGCCAGGAACTCCGACTCGGTGATGATCGGCGGCCTGCGCCGGCCCGATTCGCGGCCCTCGCGCCGCCGCTGCCGCTTCGCCTCGAGCCGCGTGGAGCCCTTGACGCCCTTGACGTCCGGGCCGTCATCCCCGGACGCAGCCCGGGGAGACCGCACGTGCACGACGGTGTTCGGCGGGTCGTCGGACGCCGGGGCCTCGCCGTCGCCGGAGTGGCCGCTACGGCGCCTGCGCCGGCGCCGCCTGGCACCGGTCCCCTGGCCCTCGCCAGCTTCCTCGTCCTCGTCAGCTTCGGCGCCGCCTTTCGCGGACGCATCGGCGTCTGCTTCGGCGGCTGCGGGCTTGTCCCCGCCATCGGCGGATGCGTCAGCGGTCTGCTCGGCCGTGTCCTCGCCGCTGCGGCCCTTGCCGCGGCCGCCGCGGCGCCTGCGCCGGCTGGAGGAACCGCCCGCCGCGGCGTCCTCATCCTGCTCGCCAGCACCGGAGGGCCGATCCTCCCCTGACCCCTGCGCGTCCGCGCCACCGTCGCCGGCTGCTGGCTTGCGCCCGGCCGAGGACATAATGTCCGGCGGCTGGAAAATCACCAGCGGTGGCTGGAACGCGGCAGCCGGTGCTGTCTGGGCGGGCTGCGGTGTCTGTGGCACCGGGGGCACCTGAGGCGGCTGCCAGACGGCTGGCGCCGCGGATGGCGCATCCGCCGCCGCGCTGGCTGCGCGGGCCGGCTTGGCCTTAGCCCCGCGTGCTTGCCTGGCCTTCGGGCCGACTGGCTCGCTGGCTGCGCTAGGTGCGCTGGCTGCGCTTCCGCGCCCGCTGGCCTGATCACCAGACGACTGGGCCGAGCCGCTGGCCTTGTTGCCAGCCGACTGAGCCGAGCCGCCCGCCTGATCACCAGACGACTGGGCCGAGCCGCTGGCCTTGTTGCCAGACGACTGGGCCGAGCCGCTGGCCTTGTTGCCAGACGACTGAGCCGAGCCGCCGGCCTGATCACCAGACGACTGAGCGGAGCCGCCGGCCTGGTCGTCGACTGGCGGGCCGGCCTGGTCGCCGTGCGGCGGCCGCGCCGGAACAGCCCGCGACTGCGTCCCCCGGCTTCCTTGCTGCCGGGGTCGGCCGCGTCCTGTCCCTGCCCGGCCTCGGCCGGGTCCTGAGTTACCTCAGCGGAGTGGCCAGCTTGGGCCGGCCTGTCATCGTTATCTGATTCTCTATCGAATCGCTCGGTTTCGAGCATCCGGGCAATCTCCCGTCGTACTCCCGGGCGCGCGGGCCGAGAGTAGGCCCTGTCGCGCCACGCGGGAGTTGTTCGTACGCGCTGGCCAGCGCAGTAGCAGCCGCTGCATCAGGTTCAGCTGCGGTGCCCGCGTCTGTCAGGCGTGATTCGGATTCCTGTCTGTTAGCCGCAGCCCGGCCGGGCGACAGGGGGGTCGGGCCGACTGCCGCCAGCCCTGCGGACCCCGCCGTCAGCCCTGAGGGCCGTGGCAATACGAGCTCGCCTCTTCCGGCGGCAACGCCGGTGCGAGTCCCCCCGATAACGGCCTCCATGCCGAGCGCCCCTTGCGCCAGCCGGGTCACCACGGGGGGTGACGACGGCGCCAAGCCTGTCATGGCGCTGAGCGCGGTCAAAACGTCATCGGGTCGTACGGCCGGTGTCAAGTGCCGAACAACCATTCGAAGTATCACACATCCGGCGTCCGCATCCTGCGCGGCACGCCGGTCAAGCTCAAGCGTGACCACGGCGGCTCGGGCGTCGAGCTGCCGGGTTCCCTTGCTGGTGCGGCGTTCCACCACGGCACTTTCCGAGGCCAGAAACGCCTGCACGGCCCTGGCAGCCTCGTCCGGGGCGACGCCGGGCAGGATCACCTGCCACTGCGACGCCTCCAGCCGCAGGGCGGCGATGCCGCCTGGCCTATCGGCCAGCTCCAGAACCTCAATCACGTCAATCCCGTCCGGCAGGGCGGCGTCGAGCCGGTCCCGTACATCCGGTGCGGTACACGCGCTGGTGAGCGCGATCTCCAAGTACTCGGCCTCGCTCGCAGTGCCAGTCGGCGCTGCCCCCGCGTACGAGATCTTCGGGTGCGGCGTGAATCCCGCGGAGTACGCGATGGGCAAGCCGGCCTTTCGCACTCCCCGCTCGACCGCACGCGCGACGTCCCTATGGCTCGCGAAACGCATCCTGCCTCTCTTAGCGTACCTGATCACCAGGTACTGAGCGACGGGCGGAGGCGGCGGGCCAGCGGGCATGGGCCGTGCCATCTAAGCCCCGCTCCCAGCGTCGTTTGTCGCCTGCTTTGAAATGTTAACGCTCACTTTGGCCGTACTATGCCCGCCCTCGTCATGCCCGCCCTCGTCATGCCCGCTTGCGACCGTCAGCGGCAGCAGCTTGGTCCCGCTGGGGCCGACCTGGATCTCGGTGCCCATCGCCGAGCAGGCGCCGCATTCGAAGCACGGGGTCCAGCGGCAGTCCTCTACCTCCTCGGCCCCCGCAGGGTCGATCGCCGCGAGCCAGTCCTGCCACAGCCAGTCCCGGTCGAGCCCGGCGTCGAGGTGGTCCCAGGGCAGCACCTCCGCGTAGCCGCGCTCACGCGTGGTGTACCAGGCCAGGTCCACGCCATCGTCGGCCAGAGCCTCGGCGGCGCTGCGTTCCCAGCGGTCATACGAGAAGTGCTCGCCCCAGCCGTCGAAGCGCGCACCGTCGGCCCACGCCGCCCTGATCACCTTCGCGACCCTGCGGTCTCCGCGAGACAGCAGCCCCTCAACGATCGACGGCTTGCCGTCGTGGTACCGGAACCCGATCGCCTTGCCGTAGCTGCGGTCAGATCGCAGAGTGCTGCCTAGCGCCCGGAGGCGCGCGTCCACGGTCTCGTGGTCGCACTGGGCCGCCCACTGGAACGGGGTGTGCGGCTTGGGCACGAAGGCGCCAATGGACACGGTGCAGCGGATGTCCCGGCGCCCGCTGGCCGCACGGCCCGCCTCAATGACCCGGCGGGCCAGCCGGGCGATGGCGAGCACATCCTCGTCGGTCTCGGTCGGGAGCCCGCACATGAAGTACAGCTTCACCTGCCGCCAGCCGCTGGAGTAGGCCGTCGTTACGGTCTTGATCAGGTCTTCTTCGGTGACCATCTTGTTGATCACCCTGCGGATCCGGTCGGAGCCGCCCTCGGGCGCGAACGTGAGCCCGGACCGGCGCCCACCCCGGCTGAGCTCGTCTGCGAGCGTCACGTTGAACGCGTCGACCCGGGTGGACGGCAGCGACAGGCCGGTGTTCGTCCCCTCGTACCGGTCGGCGAGGCCGGTCGCGATCTCGTTGATCTCGCTGTGGTCGGCGCTGGACAGCGACAGCAGACCCACCTCGCTGAAGCCACTGGCCTTCAGGCCCGCGTCCACCATGTCGCCGATCGTGGCCAGGGTGCGCTCCCGGACCGGACGGGTGATCATCCCGGCCTGGCAGAACCGGCAGCCCCTGGTGCAGCCGCGGAAGATCTCCACGCTCAGCCGCTCGTGCACGGCCTCGTGCACCGGGACCAGCGGCTTGCTCGGGTACGGCCAGGAGTCCAGGTCCATCAGGGTGTGCTTGCCCACGGCTCGGGGCACCCCGGGCCGGTTCGGCACCACCCGGGCGATCCGGCCGTCGGGCAGGTACTCGACGTCGTAGAACCGCGGCACGTACACGCCGGCCGTGGCCAGCCGCAGCAGCAGGCCGTCCCGGCCGCCCGGGCGCCCGGCGGCCTTCCAGTCCCTGATCAGCGCGGTGATCGCCAGCACCGCCTGCTCGCCGTCGCCGAGCACCGCGCCGTCGATGAACTCGGCGATCGGCTCCGGGTTGAACGCGGCGTGCCCGCCGGCGAGCACCAGCGGATCGTCCGGGCCGCGCTCCCCGGCGGACAGCGGCATCCCCGCGAGATCGAGCGCGGTCAGCAGGTTCGTGTAGCCGAGCTCGGTAGAGAAGCTGACTCCGAGCACATCAAAGGCGCGGACCGGCCGGTGCGACTCGACCGTGAACTGGGGCACTCCGTGGGACCGCATTAGCTCTTCGAGGTCCGGCCAGACGCTGTAGGTTCGCTCGGCCAGCGTGCGGGCGTCGGCGTTCAGGATCTCGTACAAAATCTGGATGCCCTGGTT
Organism: uncultured Actinomycetota bacterium; assembly: GCA_963833885.1. Lineage (GTDB taxonomy): Bacteria > Actinomycetota > Actinomycetes > Streptosporangiales > Streptosporangiaceae > JASHPR01. Next base: position 82,380 of record CAWHZU010000006.1, read on the forward strand.
GGGCAGCCCCACCTCGTAGGCATCGGGGTACATCAGGGCCCACCGGACATCCGTGGCATCCCAGTCCTTGGCCACGGAGTTCAGCTCGCCGCCGACGTACTGGATCGGCTTGCTCACCAGCGGGAGCAGCGGCTCCAGACTGGAGTACACCGACGGCACAGGCATCGTCACAGCCTACCGGCGCCTGCCGAGGACCGGATCAGGGCGCCGGCCGGAACGGCCGTACGAAGCGGCGGAATGCGCCGGGCAGCAGCAATTCCTACGATTCAGAGATTGCATGCCGGGTAGCGGGCAAACTTCTGAACGCCCGGCGGTTTCGCGCGGGCCGTCAGCCGGGCAGGCAACGCGCCTGCCGACCGGGAGGGGGGCCATGCACGTAGACCCGTACATCATCATCGGCAGCGCCGTTGTCGGGCTGCTGGTCGGGCTGACCGGGGCCGGTGGCGGCGCGCTCATGACGCCGATGCTGATCCTGCTGTTTGGCGTGCAGCCATCGGCGGCGATCTCCAGCGACCTGGTCGCAGCGGTGCTGATGCGGCCGGTCGGGGCCGCCGTGCACCTGCGCAAGGGCACCGTGAACCTGCGCCTGGTCGGCTGGATGGTGCTGGGCTCCGTCCCGGCCGCCTTTGCCGGGGCCTATCTGCTGCACTTGTTCGGCGGGTCCGCCGCGCAGGGCCACGTGGAGATCGCCCTTGGCTCCGCGCTGCTTGTCGGCGCCGCCGCCATGGTGCTGCGCTACGTCCTGGACCGGCGGGCGGGCAACGAGCGCCGCGGCGCCGTGGCCGACGTCACCTGCCGACCGCTGCCCACCGTGTGCATCGGCCTGGTCGGCGGCCTGATCGTCGGGATGACCTCGGTCGGCTCGGGCTCGCTGATGATCGTCCTGCTGCTGTTCCTGTACCCGATGCTCAGCGCTGGCCAGCTGGTCGGGACCGACCTGACCCAGGCGGTGCCGCTGACTCTGGCGGCGGCGCTGGGCGCGCTGGCCTTCGGCCACGTCGAGTTCGGTGTGACCGCGTCGATCGTGATCGGCAGCGTGCCCGCGGTGCTGATCGGCTCGCTGCTGTCGGCGTGGGCGCCGGACCGCTACATTCGGCCGGTCATCACGTTCGTGATCTTCGCGTCGGGCCTGAAGTACGTCGGCGTCCCGACCACCGCGCTCGGCTGGACGCTGGCGGCCGTGCTCGCCGCCGCGGCAGTGTGGCTCTGCTGGGCACGGCCGTGGCGCGGCGCTGAACGGCGAGCCGGGCCGGACCAGCCGGCCGCCGCGGAGCAGGAGCAGAGCCTGGCGGGGCCGCCCGGCCCGCCCGGCTAGCAGCCGGACGGGTAGCCTGGACCGCCATGACCACAATTGGCCCGGAACGCCAGTAGCATGACCTCGGCGGCCGGCCCGAGCGGCCCGTCCCGCGGGACCGTGGGTGGCCGTGTCGCTGCCGCCGGGTTTCCAACCGGCCATGCTAGAACTGCGTCATAGGGCATAGGTGACCGCAGCCGCACCGGGGGGAGCCCGCGGTCCATCTACGGTGATGACGCTCGCTTCCTCCGGACAGGGACACGCTGCGCCGCGTCAATGAGAGGGTGGAATGCAGATCACGTGCCTGGGCCATGCTGGCCTGCATATCGAAACCCGCGGCGGGACGATCCTGTGCGACCCATGGAAGAACCCCGCGTACTTCGACTCGTGGTTCGTGTTCCCTGACAACAGCGGCCTGGACTGGGAGCGGTACGGCAAGGCTGACTACCTCTACGTGTCCCACCTGCACAAGGACCACTTCGACCCGCAGAACCTGCGCGAGCACGTGTCCCGTGAGACGACCGTGCTGCTGCCCGACTACCCAGTCCTTGATCTAAGGGTGGAACTAGAGAAGCTCGGCTTCACCAAGTTCGTCGTGATGCCGAACGGCAAGGAAGTCGAGCTGAACGGCATGCGGGCGATGGTGCAGGCGCTGCAGGCCCCTGTCGACGGGCCGCTCGGCGACTCGTCGCTGTCGGTGAGCGACGAGACCGCCACGATCCTCAACCAGAACGACGCCCGCCCGATCGACCTCGACGCTATTGCTGCGTTCGGCCCTTACGACGCGCACTTCCTGCAGTTCTCCGGGGCGATCTGGTGGCCGTGGACCTACGAGCTGCCCGAGTCAGCGAAGCGCTCGTTCGGCGCGGCCAAGCGCGCCAACGGCCTGGACCGCGCGGCGCGGTACGTCAAGGCCATCGATGCCACGTACGTGATCCCGTCCGCGGGCCCGCCGTGCTTCCTTGACGACGAGCTGTTCGGCTTCAACGACCTGACCGGGAACGACCCCGCGAACACGTTTCCGGACCAGACGGTGTTCCTCGACTACCTGCGCGACATCGGCATCGAGGGCGGCCGCCCGGTGACGCCCGGCGCGGTGCTGGAGGTCGACCACGATCACTGCGAGGTGCACTGGCCCACCACGGCCGAGAAGGCCATGGAGCCGTTCACCGACAAGGAGCGCTACCTGCGCGACTACGCCGCGCGGGTGCGGGACCGGATCGCCGCTGACAAGCGCGGCTGGCCGGTGGACGGGATGGACGTGCTGGCCGAGCTCAAGGCGTGGTTCGAGCCGCTGCTGGAGCTGGCCGGGCACATCAAGGCCGGGGTGGGCGGCCCGGTGCTACTGCGGCTGGGCGACGGGGGGCCGATCGTAATCGACTTCCCCGCTGGCGAGGTCCGGCCGTACGCCGGAGAGACCTGCCGGTACCAGTTCACGATCGCCCGGCCGCTGGTCGAGCGGCTGATCGCAGACCACGAGGTCGACTGGGTCAACAGCCTGTTCCTGTCCATGCGGTTCCGGGCCCGCCGGATCGGCCCGTACAACGAGTACCTGTACACGTTCTTCAAGTGCCTGGCGCCCGACCGGCTGATGTACGCCGAGGGCTGGTACGCCGACAAGGGCAACGACGAGGAAGACATCAAGCTCGGCGACTGGATCATGCAGCGCCGGTGCCCGCACCTGCGCGGGGACCTGAGCCGGTTCGGCCAGATCTCGGGCACGACGCTGACCTGCACCGTGCACGCCTGGCAGTTCGACCTGGAGACCGGCACCTGCCTGTCCACGGACGACGAGAGCTACCGGCTCCGCTGCCACCCGGCCGACGTCAAGACCCCCTAACCGGCCGCGACCTGGCGGTGACCCGCGAGCTTTAGTTCGGCGAGTTCTTGCTTCGTGCCAGCGGTTCGATGACAACCGTGCGGTACGGCGCCGCCAGCCGGGTGAGGTCATCGGGATCGGCCGTCTGAATCACACCGCCGCCATCTTCCACGGCCACCGCGACCGGATGCGCGTCCGCGAAAAGCCCAGAACCCGCGCCTGCCTCGGCAAGAAGAGCCCCGATCAGGCGGGCCAACCCGCAATCGGTATCGTGGAGCAACAGCCCGTCCCCTGACTCACGAGCGAGGACGGCGTCCAGCGACTGGTTGCGCCCCGCCCCCCGGTACAGCTCGGCGAGGGTTCCCGTTGCGATCGCACTACAGTCGCCTCGGCGCCGTAGGACTAGCCGAACACGGCGTGGTGGCGGTGCACGCTCTGCAGCGCGCCGATCGCCATCATGTCGGCGAAGATCGCGGAGCCGCCATAGGAGACGAACGGCAGCGGCAGGCCAGTCACCGGCATGATCCCGATCGTCATCCCGATGTTGATGAAGGACTGCACCGCGAACCAGATGACGACCCCCGACGCCACGAGCATGCCGAACGTGTCATCGGCACGCGCCGCGATGCGCAGCGCGCGGAGCATGAGCAGCGCGAGCAGCGCGATGATCGCGGCCGCGCCGGCGAAGCCGAGTTCGTTCCCTGCGACCGCGAAGATGAAGTCGGTGTGCTGCTCCGGGATGAAGTTCCCTGAGATCAGGCTGCCGTGGAACAGCCCCTGGCCGAACACGCCGCCGGACCCGATGGCGACCTTCGCCTGCGCGGCGCTGTACCCGCTGCCCTGCGGGTCCGCGTCCGGGTGCAGAAACGCGGTCAGCCGTCCCAGCTGGTAGGCCTTGAGCAGATGCAGCTTGAACACCGCCAGGACGCCGAGCGCCCCGCCCGCCACGCCCACCCCCAGCCAGCGCAGCTTGATCCCGGAGAGCGCGATCAGCCCCAGCACCGTGAGCAGCATCACGATCGCGACGCCGAGGTCGGGCTCCTTCGCCACGAGCGCGAGGGGCACGATGGCCATGCCGAGCGTCATGATGATGGCACGCCGTGTGGGCCTGCCGTTGGCGTTGCGCATCTCGCTGAGGAATGCCGCGGCCATCAGGATGAGGGCGAGCTTGCCGAACTCAGACGGCTCGATCTGGTTGCCGCCGGGCACGGTGATCCAGGACTTGGAGCCGTTCACCGGCGTGCCCACCGCGAGCACGGCGACGAGGCCGAGCAGGGACACGCCGTAGAGCACGGGCGCGTACGTGCGCAGCTGGCGGTAGTCAAGGACGGTCACGCCGAGCATCAGCAGGAGCCCGATGACGATGTTGATGAGCTGCTTGTACAGGTAGGTGCGCGGGTCGCTGCCCTGCTCGCGCAGGGTCGCCGAGGTCGCGGACCAGATGAGCAGCATTCCGATCAGACTGAGCGCCAGAACGGTCGCGAGCAGCACCCCGTCCATGCGGCGCAGCACCGAGTTCCTGGCAAAGGAACGCTGCAGCAGGGACTTCGGCAGCGCGGCGGCGCCGTTCCAGCGTCCATCGGGGCGCAGTGGCGCGAGCCTGCCGTAGGGGCCGGATGTGCCTGTCCCCTTGGTGCCCAGGCCGGTGGAGCTGCGAGCCCAGCTCATCGCCTCCGCCTCCTGGCCTTGGATGACGTACTCGCCGGCAACGCCACGAATGCCGCCAGTGACGCGGGCGACTGCAGCGGCGCGGGCGACGTGATGGACGCGGTCGACGGGACGATCTCGCCGCTCGCGTTGATGTGCGGCAGCTTCGGGAGCCGGCCACCGGCCAGCGCCGCCTTATTTCCCTGCAGGCCGTAGAGATCGTCCCAGATGTTCTTGACGGCCGGCCCGGAGACGTCGGCGCCGTAACCGGAGTTGGGGATCATCATCACCACCACGTACTTAGGGTTGTTGCACGGCGCGAACGACGCGAACACCGAGGTGGCCTGCTTGCCGTACGCCTGCGCGGTACCCGTCTTGCCGGCCACGCACACTTTGTTCAGCGGGAAGCCGCCGAATGTGGCGGCGGCGGTCCCCGACGTCACCACTCCCTGCAGCGCGGTCCTGATGTACGCGAGGGTGGACTTGGCGACCGGCAGGTGGCCCGTCACCTGCGGATTGATCTTCTCCAGCACCTTGCCGCTCGGGCTGAGCAGAGCCTCGCCCACCCGCGGGCTGTACAGCGTGCCGCCGTTGGCGAGCGCGACGTACGCGTCGGCCAGCTGCAGCGGGGTGACCTCGACGTAGCCCTGGCCGATGGCCGCGATAACCGACTGGCCGGGCGTCCAGTCGTTACCGGACAGGCAGTCGTCGTACTCGATCTGCTGGACGTACGTGCCATTTTGCTTGCCGTTCTTGCACCAGTCCTGGCCGGTGTGGGCGTTGTCCTTCCAGAAGTAGTACAGCCACTCGCGGGTGGGCACCGTGCCCAAGTTCTCTTCCGGCAGGTCGATGCCGGTCTGCTTGCCGAAGCCCCACCTGAGCTCCATCTTCTGCATCTCCTGGACCGGAGCCTTGGGGCTTGTCACGTCGTCGGCCTTGAGGTCGTCGCGCTGGTAGATGCCGTTGGCCAGCTCGTAGAACACGGTGTCGCAGGACTGGATGAGCGCCTCGGACAGGCTCATCTCACCCATGCTCGGCTCGCCGTCGTTGCTGAACGTGCGCCCGCCGATGCTCACCGAGGCCGGGCAGTTGTACTCGCCGTTCAGCGAGTAGCCGTCCGCGACCGCGGCCGCGGTGGACGTCACCTTCCACGTCGAACCGGGAGAGTACTGGCCCTGGGTGGCGCGGTTCAGGATCGGCCCGGCGTTCTCGGGGGTGCCGACGAGCTGCTCGAACTGCTTCTGGGAGATGCCCTTGGTCCACACGGTCGGGTTGTAGCCCGGGTAGCTGGCCATCGCGACGACCCGTCCGGTGGTGGTCAGCACCACCGCGGCACCGCTGGTGGCCCCGCTGTTGCCCTCCTGCTCGGTCTTGTGGATCGCGTTCGCAAGGTCGTTGTACACGTCCTTCTGCAGGGTGCCGTTGATGCTGGTCACCAGGTCGTCACCGGACTTGGCCTGGATCTGGCTGACCGTGCCGGTCACCTGCCCCGCCGCGTTGACCGATACCGTCTTGTCGCCGGTGGTGCCGCGCAGCTGCTGGTCGTACTGCGCCTCGAGGCCAGACTGGCCGACCAGGTCCACCCCGGAGAACCCGGTCTCCGGCAGGCCGCGCTGCTTCATCTCCTGCGAAGTGATCGGCTGCAGGTACCCGAGCACCTGGGCGGCGTCGGTGCCGACCGGCTCGACATAGTTGGTGACCGGCTGCACCTGGGCCGTGACCCCTGGGTACTCCTTCGGGCTCTCCAGCACCTGGAGCGCCACCTGGTCCGAGACGTTCTGGGCCACCGGGATCGGCTGGTAGGGCGAGCCCGCCCAGCACGGCTGGCGCACCTTCGCCGTGCAGGTCCGGGTCTCCTCGGTGAGCTTCGTGTACGGCATGCCGAGCAGCGTCGCGAGCCGGTGCAGCACGGCCACTCCGCCGTCGCTCTGCTGCTCCAGTTCGGCCAAGTTGACGGAGACCACGAGCGCGGACTGGTTGTCCACCATCGGACTGCCGGTGTCGTCCAGGACCTCCCCGCGCACCGACGGCACGATCACGTGCTCGGTCAGTTCCTGTTTGGCCTGGTCGGCATAGGCGGCGCCCGACATCACCTGCACGAACCACAGCCGTGCACCGAGTCCGATCAGCAGCGCAGCCACCACCAGATGCAGTACCGCGAGGCGCCGCCGTGACGCCGGGATCATCGAAATCCTCCTGTCCGCTTGCTGCCGATCCGCCAGACGGTCGACCGGCCGCCCAGCCTGCCGCCGGTCCAGGTCGTCAGGAACGACGACCGGCCCGAGCCGAACCTCGCCCGCTTCCCAGCCCGCAGCCTGACCCCCTTCCCGATCAGGGAGTGCCCGCCGACGGTGGGACCCGACCGGAACCGCGGCGCCGCTCGCCTGGTGCGCGCCCACGGCGGGCGGCTGCCGGAGAGGCCGCCCAGGGCGCCGTCACCGCGCCGGCCGGAACCCAGCCGCAGGCTGACCGGCCGTGCCCCGAGTCTCCGGCCGGTGAGGGCGCCGCCGCGCAGCGCGCTGCCGCCGACGATCCCGTCGTGCCGCCGGCCGGTTCCCAGCCGGAGGCTCGCCCGGCGGCCCGGCAGTGAACGGCGGAGCGCGGCGCTGCGCATGGTCGCGTCGTTTGACGACCCGCCCGGCAGCCGGGTATCCGGCCGGAACCTGGGGGCGCCGTAGGAGCCGCCGCGGCCAGCTGCGCCGGGCCGGGCGGCGGCCGGCCTTCCGGCAGCAGGCCGCCGGCCCCGGAACGCCGAGCCAGGCGGGCCGCTGCCGGGGCGGCCACGCAGGGCCGAGCCGCCCGTGCCCGCCGCGCCGCCGCCGAGTGCGCGACCGAGGCTGCCGTCACGGCGGCGGCCGGCGCCGATCCGGAGGTTGGCCGGCGAGCGCGGCAGCGCCCGCTGCGGCCGGGCGTGCGCTGAGCCCGGAGTTCCGGCCGCTGGCCGCAGCCGGGGTGGCCGGCCTCGGCGGCCGGCGACCGGTGGCCGACCCGTCCTCAGCCCGGCCGAGGCCGCCAGCCGGGGCCGCGGGCCGCCGCCGACCCACCCGTCGCCGCTGCGCGCCGCGGCCTCACGAAGCCGGGGCGTACGCGGGGTGTGCGGCTTCCCGCGGCCGCGGGAGGGCCGCGAGCCACCGGAACCGCGCGAGCCTACCGGGCCAGCCAGCCAGCCGGCCCCACCGAGCAGCCCAGCCCCACCGAGCACCGTGGCGCCTGGCAGCGCAGACCCGGACCGCGCGCCGCCCATGCCCAGAGACCTGGCCAGAAGCGAGGAGCCATCGGCCGGCTGACCGGCGGCGACGCCGTCCCGGCCCAGGCTGTCGGCCCAGCGCACCGCGCGCATCACCAGGTACAGCAGGAACGGGCTCACCACGACGTCGTAGATGATGGAGGCCGGGAGCACCTGCTGCACCGCAGTCCAGCTGACCTGCGGGTCGCTGATTGCCAGGCCCAGCAGCGCGACCAGGGCCTCACCCGCGGCTGCCGCCGCCATCGCGCCCGCGATCATCAGCATGGCCGACTGGTTGAGCAGGCCGCGTATCCGCCCGCACAGGTAGCCGACGAGGCAGAACACGAGGGCGTACTCACCGATCAGGTAGCTGCCCGGCGGCGCGATGTCCAGGCACAGCCCGGCGCAGAAGCCAATCACCGCCGCCGTGGCCGGCCTGGAGCACATCCCGAACGCCACGACGGTGAGCAATACGAGGTCAGGCGCGCCGGCACCGGGCAGCGAGAGCCTGTTCACCACGGTCAGCTGAACCGTCAGCGCAACGGCAAGCAGGACCACGGACAGGGCGGCGCGCCTCACGTCAGCCGCCCCCGGATGGCGTAGGCGACGGACTGGCCGAGGCACCAGGTGTCACCGTGACGGTCACCGTGGGCACCGGCTTGACATGCGGTGCCGGAGGCAGCACGGAGAACCTCGGATTGTGGCTCGGCGGCGCGACCACGATGCCGACCACGCCGAGCGACGTGAAGTCGACGTAGGGCTCGACCAGCGCGAGCGCGGTCAGCGAGCCTCCCCGGTTCTCCACCTTCTTGATCACACCGACCGGGACGCCGGGCACGTACGGCCGGTCGTGGATCGAGGCCGACGTCACCAGCTGCTGGCCGACGGACAGGTCGGCGTTCTCGTCCAGCACCTGCAGCTTCAGCAGCCCGCTCCTGCCTGGCCCGGTCACCCAGCCGATCTGGCCGCTGGTGGCCAGCGTCACGCCCACCACCGACGTGGCGTCGGTCGCCAGCAGCACCGAGCACGTCTGCGCGTTAACGGCAGTCACAGTGCCGATGAGACCCTGGCCGTTGAGCACCGTGTCCCCGGTCTTGATGCCGTCGGCGGTCCCGGCGTCGAGCGTCACCGTCTGCGAGTATCCCTGCCCCATCGCGATCACGGTCGCGGCCACCATCCGGTAGCCGCCCCGGCCCGCGAGCTGCAGCATCGAGCTGAGCTGCCGGTACTCCGCCTTGCTCAGCTGCTCCTGGCTGAGCTGGGATCGCAGCCGAATGACCTGCCGCTGCAGCGAAGCCACCTGGCTGCTGCTGCTCGACCCGCTGGAATGATTGAAGAAATCGACGAAGGGGCCGGTCACGGCGCTTGCCACGCTCTCCACCGTGCCGAAGACCGCGCCGCCCGCCTGCCTCAGGTCGCGTACCGGGCCCGACGAGCCGTCCCGGTAGTCCAAGGTGATCAGGGCCAGCGCGAGCACCAGCAGCACGGCGAGAACCACCCGGGTCCGTCGGGTGTCGTGCACCTAGAGATCACCTCGTCCCCGCCGCCCTTCCGGCGGCGGCTTGTGGGCCGACGGCCGACCTGCCCGCGGGAGCGCGGGATACCGCGGACCGGCCGCCGACCAATCGATGCTGGCCAGCTGGGCAGCCAGCCGCTTAGCGCCTGGACTCCGGCACTAGGACCTGGCGCAGCGTCTCGAAGTCCTCGACACACTTGCCGGTCCCCAGCGCCACCGAGTCGAGCGGGTTGTCGGCCATGTGGATCGGCATGCCCGTCTCTTCCCTCAGCCGCTCGTCAAGCCCACGCAGCAGCGCGCCGCCACCGGTCAGCGCGATGCCGCGGTCCATAACGTCACCGGCGAGCTCGGGCGGGCACTTGTCCAGCGTGGTCTTCACGGCGTCGATGATCACGGCGAGTGGTTCCTCAATCGCGCGCCGGATCTCCTCGGCGGAGATGACGATCGTCTTCGGCAGCCCGCTCACCAGGTCCCGGCCGCGGATCTCGGCGTTCGGCTCGTCCGCCGCCGGGAACGCGGACCCAAGCGCCATCTTGATCTCCTCGGCGGTCCGCTCGCCCAGCATGAGCGAGTACTCCTTCTTGCCGAAGGTGATGATGGCCTGGTCCAGTTCGTCACCGCCGACCCGGATCGACTGCGAGGTCACGATCCCGCCGAGAGAGATGACCGCCACCTCGGTGGTGCCGCCGCCGATGTCTACCACCATGTTGCCGGTTGGCTCGTTCACCGGCAGCCCGGCACCGATCGCCGCGGCCATCGGCTCCTCGATGATGTACACGCGCCGCGCGCCGGCCTGGTGACCGGCTTCCTTGACCGCGCTCTGCTCGACGCCGGTGATGCCGCTGGGCACCGCGACGACGATGCGCGGCTTAGCCAGGTGGCTGCGTTTGTGCACCTTCTGGATGAAGTATCTGAGCATTCGCTCGGTGACGTCGAAATCCGCTATCACGCCGTCTTTCAAGGGCCTGACCGCAATGATGTTGCCGGGCGTTCTGCCGATCATGCGTTTGGCTTCCACCCCGACGGCGACGATCTGCCCCGTGTTCGTGTTCAGAGCCACCACAGATGGCTCATTGAGCACGATTCCACGTCCGCGGACGTAGACCAGTGTGTTCGCAGTGCCGAGATCGACCGCCATATCGCGGCCGAGGAACGCCAGCGCGTTGCTCATGTGGAACGAAGACCTTCCAGATGGTCATGCCGGATGCTTTGAATACTGCTCCAGGACCTGCTCGCCGAGACTTCGGCCCACGGTCCTTCTTCTTTCATCTACCAGCGCCGGGCTGCCTAAACGTGCAACGCGCGGATCGCGTCGATGGTGCCCGCGTCCTTGGATGCCCGTTCGGGCAACGGATCAGCCTGCGACCAACAGCTACTGCTCGTTAGCAAATTGTTACGGTGCGTGCGCAAGCTGAGCCCGTTACCGAAAGCCTACAGGCCGTTGCAGCGGTCGGCCGGCGTGGCACGCCGGAACGCGCAGGTGGCGGGCTATTACCACGAAGGCCTAACTAGGAGGCGACATCCAAGCGATGGCCCAGGCGTAGGCCGATAACCCAAAAAGCTGCGAAAATGGCGCCGAGGAAGTACATGACCGGGACAATCGCGCCGGCCGCAATAACCAGCGCCTGCAGCACGCTTCCGCCGACGATTGTCCAGCGCAGCCGGCGCCGCGCAAGAGCGGCGAGCACGACCGCCGCCACGGCCAGCACCACGCCCGCCACGCCGGCCTTGTGCACAGACGCGTGGTCGACGGCCAGGGCAACCGGGATCGCGAGCCAGATCACGACCGTCTCCATGATCAGCACGGTAGAGAGCAGCCGTTTCGTCGCTGGCGCGTCGCCGCGGCCGCGGGCGCCAGGACCCTGCTCGCCAGGACCCTGCTCACCCAAACCATGCTCAGTAGAACCATGCTCCGCAGAAGCGTGCTCCGTAGAACCGTGCTCGCCGACGGCCTGATCGCCGGGGCCGGTGTCGTGCTCGCCGCTGGGCGCCATGGCGGTCATGCCTCGTCACCGAGGTCATCGCTGAGGTCATCGCCGAGGTCATCGCTGAGGTCATCATGGGCCGTGCCCGCCGGCCCTGGGCCGGCTCACCCGGCGTGGCGCGGGTGAGCAGCAGCCGAGCGTCACCCGCGGTGATCACCGATCCGGTGATCAGCAGAACCGCCGTTCCGGGCGGACCACCCTCGGCCGAACCCGCGTCCGCCTCGTCGGCCAGCCCCACCCCGAGCTCGATCGCGTCGTCCAGCCTGGCCACTGCCCTGACCCGGTCCGGGCCGAACACCGCGCTGGCCAGCTCGGCGAGCTTGGCCGGATCGGCGGACCGTGGCGAGGAGTTGGCCGTCACCACGAGCTCGGAGACGACCGGCTCGAGCTCGTCGAGGATCGCCGGCACGTCCTTGTCCTCGCTGACCGCGAGGATGGCGATCAGGTCGGTCGCGGCGAACGCCTCGTCCAGGGCGGCGACGGTGGCCGCCATCCCGGCGGGATTGTGGGCGGCGTCCACGATCGTCACCGGGCTGCGGCGGACTATCTCGAGCCGACCCGGTGACGACATGATCCGGAACGCGCCGCGTACCAGCGCGTCGTCGAGCGCGGCGGGCTCGTCCGGGGAGCCGTCCTGCTCCCCGGTCGCTGACGCTCCGGCAAAGGCTTCGACCGCGGCGAGGGCGCAGGCGGCGTTGCCAGCCTGATACGCGCCGAACAGCGGCAGGAACAGGTCCTCGTAGTAGCCGAGCAGGCCACGGACGCTGAGCAGCTGCCCGCCGACCGCGAGCTGCCTGCTGGTCACGCCGAACTCGATGCCTTCCCTGGCCACGGTGGCGCCGACCTCGGCGACCCGGCGCAGCAGCACCTCGGCGGCCTCGACCGGCTGCTGTGCCAGCACGGCGACCGCCTCCGGCTTGATGATGCCCGCCTTGTCCGTTGCGATGGCCGTCACGGTGTTGCCCAGGTAGCGAACGTGATCAATGGATATGGGGGTGATCACCGCCACTGCGCCGTCGGCGACGTTCGTGCAGTCCCACGTGCCGCCGACGCCAACCTCGATCACAGCGACGTCCACCGGCGCGTCGGCGAACACGGCGAACGCCATCGCGGTGAGCACCTCGAAGAAGGACAGCGAGGCCGGCTGGCTCTCGTCCACCAGGGCCAGGTACGGCAGCACCTCCTCGTAGGCGTCGACGAAGCGCTCGGCGCTGAGCGGCTCGCCGTCCACGCAGATCCGCTCCCTGATCGAGGTCAGGTGCGGGCTGGTGAACAGGCCGGTTCGCAGCCCGCGGGCGCGCAGCAGCGTCTCGGTCATCCGGGCGGTGGAGGTCTTGCCGTTGGTCCCGGTGATGTGGATGACCGGGTAGGCCCGCTGCGGGTCACCGAGCAGGCTGGTCAGCGCCTTGATCCGGTCCAGGGACGGCTCGATCGAATGCTCGGGCCGCCGGGCAATGATCTCCCGCTCGACCTCCCGCAGCCGGGCCTCGTAGTCGGTCACGGCTGCTCAACCTCGGTGACAGTCACCTTGGCAGCCTACTAACCCCCGCGGGGGGCTCCGCCCCCCGCGCACCCCCACCCGCAGGGGCTCCCCCCGCGTACCCCCAGAACCCGAACAGCCCGAGGCTCGGGCACGGCTCTGCCCGATTACGCGGGGTTTGCCGTGAGGCGGGCGGCCCAGGGGCCGCCCGCCTCATGGCTTACTTCGTGAAGTACCAGTTCTCCGGGAGGATGCTGAGCGTCGTGCTCTGCGGAGTGACGCCCTTCAGGTTGCTGACGATCTCGGTGAGCTGGTAGTCCGCATTGGGCTGCCAGATCACCGGCAGCTGCGGCGACAGGTAGTCCTGCCAGCTGTATATGTCCTGCAGGTTGCTGCTAGTCAGCGTCTTGCCGATCAGCGAGTCGTTGGTCGGGTTGCTGTAGCCGCCCGAGTTCGCGACCACGCCGGACTGGAACAGCTGCTCCCCGGTCGGGGCATAGTCGGGCGAGAAGGACCAGCCGCCGCCCCAGTTCGCCATGTCCCAGTTGCACGGCAGCTTGGCGGCCTTGCAGTTACCCCCGGCCGTCGAGATCACCTGTGCGAACGGCTTCGGCTGCAGGTTCAGCTTGATCCCCAGCGCCGCCGCGTTCGACTGCAGCTGCGTCATTTCCGACTCGATCCAGGAGAGCCCGGTCGCGTACGGAAGGGTGAAGCTGAGCCCCTGCCCGCTCTTGATCCCCGCGCCGCACTCGTCTGCGCCCGAGCCCGGCTTGGCGCAGGTGCTGACGCCGTTTGGCACCACCTTCCAGCCATGGCTGGTCAGCAGCGACTTGGCCTTGCTGGGGTTGAACGGGAACGGGTTGCCCTGCTTGCCCTTCGGCGACAGCCACTGGGTCGTCGGGACCGATCCGACCGGACCGACCGTGACGTTCCCGTAGCCCCGCAGCGGTCCGGTGATCACCGCTTCCTGGTTGACGGAACTCTCGAGCGCCTGCCGGAAGTACAGCTGCTTGAAGATCGGGCCGTTGCCCGTCGTCGACTGGTAGTTCAGCACGAAGTAGTTGATGCCCCAGGTCTGCCAGGGCGCCAGCGTGTACCCGGTCACCGGGTTGGTGCCCACCGTGGCGCCGACCGGCTTGGCCGGCGCGTCCTGCTGCGGCAGGTAGCCAACGTCGATCTTGGTGCTGGAGCTCGGCGACTTCAGCACGTCGTACTCGGCCGCGTCGGTGGTGAACGGCACCAGCTGGAACGCGGACAGTTTCGGCTTGACCGGGCCCGAGTACTTCTTGTTCGGCACGAACGTGACGTGCCCGTCGGCGTTGAACGCGCTTAGGGTCCACGGCCCGTCGACAATCGACCACAGCGGCGACCCGACATAGCCGGTCACGTCCTTGGCCTGCGTGTTCAGGTAGTTGTACACCGCAGCGCAATCGCTCACCGTGGTATCACAGTGGCTCGGCCCGGACGCGGTCCGGTCCCAGGCGGCGGGCATCGGGGTGATCTGGCTGAGCTGGTTGTACAGGAACCAGGCCGGGCTGTAGGCCTTGTCCATCACCATGGTCAGCTGGGTCGGGCTGACCACCTTGATGTCCTTCACGTCGGCCGGGAAGTTGGTGTACGCGAGATAGTCGCTGGGCAGCGCCGTCTCCATGTTCAGCCAGAACATCACGTCCTGCGCGGTCACCTGGGTGCCGTTGGACCACATGTAGTGCTTCAGGTTGATGGTGACCTTGGTGCCGTTGAACGTGGGCTGGTCGGCCAGGCTGATCGACGAGTTGAACGTCGGCTGCGCACCCTGGCCGAACCAGTACAGCGGCCGGTACATCAGGTACTGGAAGTTGAAGAGGTTGACGTCGCTGGCGAAGGTGCTGCTCATGTACGGGAAGATGTACGTCGGCGGCGTCGACGGCGGCTCGGCGAACACCGCGGTCCCGCCGGAAACCGGCGTCGTCCCGGTCGCGGTGGACCCGGTGCTGCTCGAACAGCCGGCCGCGACGAAAGCGCACGCGGCGGCTGCCGCGCCCACGGCCAGGATCTTGCTCCGAAGCCTCAACCTGAATCTGTCTTGCTTATGCGGGGATGTCCCCATGACGGCGGCTCCTAGACACTGGGAGCCCGCCAGAGCAGACGTCGTCGTCCCCCAAGCGCGCTCCAACAACCACGACTTGCTCCCGCCTGAGCGCCGCAACAAAAAGGCGCTGGCCACAGCCGAATGCGTGCTCCTGCCAACCTATGGACCCGGGCTCCCCCGGTGTGCCGCCAGCAGTCGTAGCCCGGGAATCGTGACGGATCAGTTATCCGCCTGCTACCGCGTGGTTATCGGCTGCGGTGGAGTTGTCCGTTACCTCACGTAGTACCAGTTCTCGGGGGTTATATCGAGTGTGGGGCTCTGCGGGGTGATGCCCTTGAGGTTGCTGGCGACCTCGGTCAGCTGGTAGTCGGCGTTCGGCTCCCACTCAACCGGAAGCTGCGTCGCCAGGTAGTCCTGCCACTGGTACATGTAGCCCAGGTTGTTGCTGGTGAGCGTTTTGCCGATCAGCCCGTCGTTGGTCGTGTCGCAGTAGCCGCCCGAGTTCGCGACGGCACCGCACTTGAAAAGCTCCTCGCCGGTCGGCAGGAAGTTGGGAGCGAACGACCAGCCCCCGCCCCAGTTCCCCATGTCCCAGCTGCACGGGGCCTTGGTGACCACGCAGTTGCCTCCGGCGGTCGCGGTTACCTCGTCGAAGGGTTGCGCCTCGATGTTCAGCTTGATCCCGAGCGTGGCCGCGTTGGACTGCAGCTGGGTCATCTCCGACTGGAGCCAGGAGATCCCGGTCGCATAGGGGAAGTTGAAGCTGAGCCCCTGGCCCTTCTTGATGCCTGGCCCGCACTCGGCCGGGTCCGCGCAGGTGGTCACGCCGTTCGGCACCACCGTCCAGCCGTGGCTGGTCAGCAGGGCCTTCGCCTTGGCTGGGTCGTACGGGAACTGGGTGCCCTGCTTGCCCTTCGGGGACAGGAACGAGGTCACCGGGGTGTTGGGGACCGGGCCGACCGTGGCCGTTCCGTAGCCGCGCAGCGGCCCGGCGATCACCGCGGCCTGGTTCATCAGGTAAGCGAGCGCCTCGCGGAAGTAGAGCTGCTTGAAGATCGGGCCGTCGCCCGTGGTCGACTGGTAGTTCAGCACGTAGTAGTTGATGCCCCAGATCTTCCAGGGGTCCAGCGTGTAGCCCCTGGCGGACAGCGGGTTGCGCCCCACCGCGGCGTTGGCCGGCTTGGCCGGCGCGTCCTGGTAGGGCAGGTAGCCGACGTCGATCTTGGTGCTGGAACTCGGCGACTGCAGCACGTCGTACTCGGCCGCGTCGGTGGTGAACGGCACCTCGTCGAAGGCCGACAGTTTCGGCTTCACCGGGCCCGAGTACTTCTTGTTCGGCACGAACGATACGTGCCCGTCCGCGTTGAAGGAGCTCAGCTTCCACGGCCCGTCCACGACGCTCCAGATCGGCGACGTCGCGTACGTGCTCAGGTCCTTGGACTGGGTGTTCAGGTAGTTGAACACCGCGGCGCAGTCGCTGACCTTGCTGGCGCAGTCGCTCGGCCCTGACGCGGTCCGGTCCCAGGCCGCAGGCATCGGGGTGATCTGGCTCAGCTCGTTGTACTGGAACCAGGTGGGCGAATACGCCTGGTCCATCACCATGGTCAGCTCGGTGGGGCTGACCACCGTGATGTCTTTCACGTTGCCGGGGAATCCGGTGTAACCGCCGAAGTTCGCTGGCTCGGCCAGCTCCATGTTCAGCCAGAACATCACGTCCGAAGCGGTCACCTGCGTGCCGTTGGACCATACGTAGTGCTTCAGCGTGATCGTGACCTTGTCGCCGTTGAACATCGGCGGATTGGCCACGCTCAGCGAGTTGTTCGCCACCGGCTGCCCGTTCAGGCCGAACCAGTACAGCGGCCGGTACATCAGATACTGCAGGTTATCGGTGTTGATATCGCTGAAGTCCGCGCTGGGTGTATACGGCCAGATGTAGTTCGGCGTGGTCGACGGCGGCTCGGCCAGGACCGCGGTCCCCCCGCTGACCGGCGCGCCGGTCGAGGCCGTGCTCGCTGGGCTGCTCGCGCAGCCCGTGGCCGCTGCCGCGAGCGCTGCAGCAGCCAGGGCGGCGATCCCGCCACGGATCCTGAATCTGGAACGAGCCCGCATTTACCCGACGGTAGCCGCTAATCACCGCGCTTCGTATGAATGGTGCTAAAGGAAAGCGAAACCGTGACAGACCGGTTATCCGGCAAATGCATCTGCAGTTCAGTCGGATTGCGGCAGGGCGGCCAGCCGTTCTTCCAGACTGGCAATCTCCTCTTGCGCGGCCGCCAGCCGGTCGCGGCTGCGGGCCACCACTTCCTCGGGCGCTTTCTCGACAAACGACGGGTTGGCCAGCCTGCGCTCGGTGGCTGCCGCATCCGCCCTGGCGGCGGACAGGTCCTTCTCCAGCCGGCGCCGCTCCGCACCGATATCGATCGCCGCGGCGGTGTCCAGCTGCACCGTGATCGCCTCGGCCTGCACCGAGGCCGTGGGTGCGAAGTCCGCGCCGGGCTCGGCGAGCCGCAGCAGCGAGCGGATCCCGGCCTCGTGCCGGGCCAGCGGCGTCGCCTCGATGCCGGACAGGATCGCGGGCACCGGCTGCGTCGGCCGCAGCCCCTGGTCCGACCGGAACCTGCGCACCTGGGTCACCAGGCGCATCAGCGCCTCGATCTCCGCTTCGGCCTCCAGGTCGCGCTCCAGGTCGCCGGCTGTAGCACCCCGGGCCTCGCGAATGCCGGGCGCGGCGACGCCGGGCCAGGGGGCCACCATCACCGAGTCACCGCCGGTCAGATGGGTCCACAGCTCGTCGGTGACGAACGGCATCACCGGGTGGATCAGCCGCAGCAGCCGGTCGAGCGCGTGCCCGAGCACCGCCCTGGTCCTCGCCGCGGCCGCGGCGTCGTCGCCGGCCAGCGGTACCTTCGCCAGCTCCAGGTACCAGTCACAGAACTCGTCCCAGGCGAAGTGGTACAGCGCATCGCATGCCTTGCCGAACTCAAACTGCTCGAAAAGCCCGTCCACCTCGACGGTGACCGCGGCGAGCCGGGACAGAATCCAGCGGTCCGCGGTCGATAGCGCCGAGTGCTCGGGCTCGCCGGGGACGGGCAATGCCGCGCCGGCGTCGGCGCCGTTCAGCAGCGCGAACCTGGCAGCATTCCACAGCTTGTTGCAGAAGTTCCTGGCTCCGGCCGCCCACTCCTCGCTGACCGCGACGTCGCTGCCCGGGCTGGCGCTGCGGGCCAAGGTGAACCGGGTGGCGTCGGCGCCGAAGCGGTCGATCCAGTCCAGCGGGTCCACGGTGTTCCCGCGCGACTTGGACATCTTCTTGCCGTACTGGTCACGGACCAGGCCGTGCAGGGCGACCGCGCGGAACGGCACGGCGGCCTCCGGTTCGGCACCAGACATCGCGTAAAGCCCGAACATCATCATCCGGGCGACCCAGAAGAACAGGATGTCGTAGCCGGTGACCAGGACGCTCGTCGGGTAGAACGTGCGCAGGTCCGCCGTGTCGTCCGGCCACCCGAGCGTGGAGAACGGCCACAGCGCGGATGAGAACCAGGTGTCGAGCACGTCGGCATCCTGCTGCCAGCCCGCGCCGGACGGCGGCTCCTCGCCGGGCCCCACGCAGACGACCTCACCGTCCGGTCCGTACCAGACCGGGATCCGGTGGCCCCACCACAGCTGGCGGCTGATGCACCAGTCGTGCATGTCGTCCACCCAGTCGAAGTACCGGGCCGCCATCTGCTGCGGGTGGATCCGCACCCGGCCGTCGCGCACCGCGTCCCCGGCCGCCTTGGCCAGCGGGCCGACCTTGACGAACCACTGCAGCGACAGCCGTGGCTCCACGGTCGTCCCACATCGCTGGCAGTGCCCGACCGCGTGCACGTACGGCCGCCGCTCCGCGACCACCCGGCCCTGCTCGCGCAGCGCGGCGAGCACGGTGGGCCGGGCCTCGAACCGGTCCAGGCCCTGGAACGGGCCGTGCGCGGTGATCACCCCGCGCTCGTCCATGATCACCAGGCTGGGCAGGTCGTGACGGCGGCCGATCTCGAAGTCATCCGGGTCGTGCGCTGGCGTCACCTTGACCGCGCCGGTGCCGAACGCCGGGTCGACGTGCGGGTCGGCCACCACGGGAATCCGGCGCCCGGACAGCGGCAGCTCGACGTCGGTGCCGACCAGCCGGCTGTACCGGGGATCGTCGGGATGCACGGCCACGGCGGTGTCGCCAAGCATCGTTTCCACCCGGGTGGTGGCGACGTCGACCGAGTCCGCGCCGTCGCCGTACCTGATCGTGACCAGCTCGCCGTCGTCGTCGGTGTGGTCAACCTCGATGTCGGACAGCGCGGTCAGGCAGCGCGGGCACCAGTTGATGATCCGCTGCGCCCGGTAGATGAGCCCGTCGTCGAACAGCCGCTTGAAGATGGTCCGCACCGCGCGGGACAGGCCCTCGTCCATCGTGAACCGCTCCCTGGACCAGTCCACGCTGTCGCCGAGCCGCCGCATCTGGCCGAGGATGGCGCCGCCGGATGCGGCCTTCCACTGCCAGACCCGCTCGACGAACGCCTCCCTGCCCAGGTCGTGCCGGCTCAGGCCCTCCTTGGCCAGCTCGCGCTCGACCACGTTCTGGGTGGCGATGCCCGCGTGATCCATGCCCGGCAGCCACAGCGTGTTGTAGCCCTGCATCCGGCGCCGCCGGACCAGCGCGTCGATCAGCGTGTGGTCGAGCGCGTGGCCGATGTGCAGCGAGCCGGTCACGTTCGGCGGCGGGATGACGATCGAGAACGCGGGCGCCGGGGACTCCGCGTCGGGGGTGAACAGGCCGCGTTCCTCCCACAGCCGGTACCGGCGGCCTTCGACGTCCGCGGGCGAGTACTGGGGGGAAAGCTCGGCGGAATTTGGTGCGGTCACGCCAGGTGAGTCTAGTAGGGCGGCGACCCCGGTACCGATCGCGCGCAGCGGTCGCTATGACCACGAATGGTGGCCGATACTCTGGTTGCTCCTGATTACGGGTCGGCGCGCAAAACGGTTTCCGCCTGGTATCGGCTGTGGATCTGCCCGGCCGGCTCGTGCCAGGGTGATCTCAGGCGGCGCTGCCGGGCGGCTCGGGGCAGCCGTCCTGCATGCGGGCGGAAGGCGAGGTGACCGGGGGTCGTGCGTAGAGCGCCCGCCATCGTCCGGCGCCTGCTGCCGCATCGACTCGCGCTCGCCGCCGCCGCGCTGACCGTGGTGCTCGCGGCGACCCTGCTCGCCGCGCTCGCCGCGTTCTCGGCCACCGTCAGCAGTCACGCGGTGCGCACCTCGCTGACCGGCAACCCCGGCACCACGATCTCGGTGAACGCGACCGTGAGCTCGGCCGCCACGGTGCCGGCGGTCGGCGGCAAGCTGCGAACATCGCTGTCCAGCGCGCTCGGCGGCGTGCCGGTCGCGGTCTGGGGCGCGGCCAGTTCCGACTATCTCGACCTCCCCCGCGGCACCGGCCTGGCGAACGCGCAGACGCACCTGATCTCGTTGACCGCCCTGAACGCGCACGCCGCGCTGGTCGCCGGCTCCTGGCCCACCGTGGTGAGCGGCTCGGCGGCGGTGCCCGCCGCGGTGCCGGCTGGCCTGGCCAGGAACCTGCACCTGGCGGCCGGCCAGACGATCCGGCTGCACGAGAGCGTCACCGGCGCCCCCGTCGACGTGCGCATCACCGGGATCTTCCGCCCGCTGCAGCCCGGCAGCCCGTACTGGCTGCTCGGCTCCGCAACCGCCGGCGTGCAGCAATCGGGCGGGTTCGCCGACTACGGGCCGCTCGTGACCACGCCGGCGGCGATGGCCTCCGGGCACGTCGCCGTGGACGCTGCCGCCTGGGCGGCCGTGCCCGACGTGGCCAGGATCGGCGCCGGGGACCTGCAGGCCGCTTCCGGCCGGCTGCAGTCGGCCGTGAACAAGGTCGGCCGCATGGGCAAGGTGCAGAACGAGACCGTGTCCACCGGGCTGCCCGGGCTGCTGTCCGGCCTGGGGACGGCGCTGGTCGTGACCAGGTCCCAGCTGGCCATCGGCGCGGCGATCCTGCTCGTGATCGCCGGGGCGACGCTGGCGCTCGCCACGGTGATGCTGAGCAGCCAGCGCCAGGCCGAGGCGGCGCTGCTGCGGTCGCGGGGAGCCTCCCGCTGGCAGCTGGCCGGGTCCGGCGTTGCCGAGGCGGCGCTGCTGGTCCTGCCGGCCCTGATCGTGAGCCCGCTGCTGGCCGGCCTGCTGCTGCCGCCGCTGGCCCGCCACGGCCCGCTCAGCCGCAGCGGGCTGCGGCTGCCGGTCGCGTTCCCGGCCGCCGCGTGGGTGGCGGCCGCCGCGGTGGCCGCCGGGTGCCTGGTGGTCATCGCCCTGCCGTGGCTGCGCACCGCTGGCTCGCCAGTGCGGGAACGCGCCCAGCGCGGGCGGCGTGGCGCGCTCGGCGCGGCCACCCGGGCCGGGGCTGACCTCGGCCTGCTGGTGCTCGCAGGGCTGGCCGGCTGGCAGCTCGTGCACTATGCCGCCCCGGTATCGACGGGCCTGAGCGGCTCGATCGGCATCGACCCGGTGCTGGTCAGCGCGCCGGTGCTGGCCCTGGCCGCCGGAGCGGTCATCCTGCTGCGGCTGCTGCCGCTCGTGGTCAGGCTCGGCGACCGCGCGGCCAGCCGTGGCCGCGACATGACCACCGCCGTGGCGGCATGGCAGATCAGCCGGCGGCCGCTGCGCCAGGCCGGCCCGGTGCTGCTCGCGGTGCTCGCCGTGGCCACCAGCGTGCTCGCGGTGGCGCAGTGGAGCAGCTGGCAGCGCTCGGCGCAGGACCAGGCCAGCTTCACCGCCGGCGCCGACGAGCGCGTCGACCTGTCACCGCAGGCACCGCTCACGCTGGGTCAGGTTGCCACCCTGACCGGCGCGCACGGGGTGACCGGGAGCACGCCGGTCATCCGGGTATCGGCCATGATGCCGAACTCGACCACGGCGACGCTGCTGGCGCTGGACGCAAGGCCCGCCGCGTCGGTCGCCGCGATCCGGCCGGACCTGGTGGGCGGGTCGCCGACGGCACTGTTCGACCGGCTCTCGCCGGCCGCGGACCGCCCGGCGGCGTCCCAGGGCGCGCCGGTGCCCGGCCGGCCCGCCCGTCTGGAGGTCACCGTGAGCCTGCACGCCAAATCGGTCGGCCAGCCGGTGCTGTTCCTCGAGGTCACGGATGCATTTGGGATCCCGTATCAGCTGCAGGCAGGCGTGCTGCATACCAACGGGGCGGCGACCACACTGGTCGTTCCGGTCGCCCCGGGCAACAAGGCGGCGTACCCGCTGCGCATCACTGGGTTCACCCTGCAATACCTCATGCCGACAGCGCACGTGTCCGGGGCGACGCTGTCGATCGAGTCGGTGCGCGGGGCCGCGAGCTCGACCGGTGGCTTCGGTGCACCGTTCGCCGCCGCCACGGCCGGCGGTCGCATGGCCTCGTCGACCGCCGCCGGCTCCGGCCTGGTCACCATGCGGCCGTCGGTGACCAAAACGACAGCGCGTGGCACCAGCCTGACGGTGTCGTTCCAGCCGGGGTACGGCATCTTCCCGGCGCAGTTCAAGCAGCCGGCTACCACGCTGCCCGCGTCGATCTCGGTTGCCCCGCCACAGCCTGCTCGCACCCTGCCGGTCGCGGCTACCAGCGCGTTCACGGCCGCCACCGGGCAAAAACGCGGCTCCACCTTCCCGGTCCAGGTGGGCAACTCGGCGGTGCGGGTGACGATCGTCAGCGTGATCGCCAGCTTCCCCACCATCAGCGGATCCGGAGGGATCGTGGTGGACCAGAGCCTGCTGCAGCAGACTCTGGCGGCCGACGGCGCTCTGCCGGAGCCGGTGACCGAGTGGTGGCTGCGCACCGCGGGTGCCGCGCCGACCAGGCTGCCTGGCGGCGCCACGCTGACCGACCGGGCGTCCCTGGCCGCCTCGCTGCTAGCCAACCCGCTGGGGGCGGCACCCCAGCTCGCGATGCTCGCGATCGCGGCCGCCGCCGTGATCCTGGCCGCGGCCGGCTTCGCCGTGGCCGCGGCCACGGCCGGCGAACGGGCCCGCGACCTCGCGCTGCTGGCGGCGCTTGGCGCCACCCGGCGTCAGCTCACCCGGCTGCTCTGCCTCGAGCAGGCCGCCCTCGGCATCCCCGCGGCCGTGGCTGGCCTGGTCCTCGGCGGCGTGCTGGCCAGGCTGGTGGTCCCCGCGGTCACCCTCACCGCCACCGGGGCCCATCCGCAGCCCGCCGTCCTGGTGCAGGTTCCGCTGGCCGTGCCCATTGCCGTGGCCCTGGTGACCGCGGCCGTGCCGGTCGCGATCGCCGCGCTCGGCCCGGCCCGGCGGGCCGGGCTGGCGGCGCGCACCCGGCTGGAGGCCGAGACGTGAGCGCACCTCCCATGGGAGGCAACCCTCCCGTCTCCCCCGCGCCGCCGGCCGGCGGCGCGGGCGTGGCGTCCCGCATCCGGCGGTTCCTGGCCGGCGACGCCGGCCCGGGGCCGTGGGTGGCGCTGGCCGTGATCGCCCTGCTGGCTGCCTTCCTCGCGACGGCCGGGCCACGGGAGATCACGTCACTGCAGAACAAGACGCTGCGGCAGACCCTGACGCACGCCGGCGGCTTCAGCGTGTCCGCCACGTCATCCGCGCAGATCATCGGGCAGGGCCAGGGGCTGACGGCGACCCAGATCCAGACCATGTCCAGCGTGATGGCCTCCTACATCCACCCGCCGCTCGTCTCCCCGGCCAGCCAGCAGTGGTCCGGGCTGGCCGGACCGCTGCTCGGCGTGCTCAACCCGGCGCCGCAAGCGGTTGCCTTCGAGCCGCCCCAGCTCGAGATCGTCTACCGCGCCGCGCTGTCCGGCAACGCCCGGCTGGTCTCGGGAACGATGCCGCAGTCGGCCACGGCCAGCAGCACCGGCACCCACGCGATCACACTGCAGGCCGCGGTCACCGAGCCGACGGCCAAAAGATTCGGGCTGCGGCTCGGATCGCTGGTCAGCCTTGGCCGGGGCAGCACCATGCCATCGAGCGACCCGCCGATCGTGCTTAAGGTCACCGGGGTGCTCAAGCCGACCCATGCCGCGTCGACGTTCTGGACCACCGATCCGCTGGTTGCCGCGCCCTACCTGGAAAACCCCACAACCAAGCCGGTCTGGCTCGGCGCAGTGCTCATCGGGCCGAATGAGCTCTCCGAGCTGCAGACCGCGCTCAGCGGCGCGATCGTCACGATGTCGTGGGAATACCCGCTGCTGGCCGGCGGCCTCTCCGCGTCACAGGCGCCCGGGATGCTGGCCGCGATGACGAGCATGGCCAGCGGAAACGCCGGGGAAGCGGCAGTGCAGGCGATCGGGCAGTCGCTGCAGAACCCGCCGTCGCTGTCGGCCAACGGCACCGGCGTCCTCTCCGCGTTCATCGCCGCGCAGGCGGCCGTCGGCACCACCGACGCGCTGCTGCTCGCCGGGGTTGCCGCGGCCACCACGATCCTGCTGCTGATCGGCGCCGTCACGCGCACCGACGCGTTCCGCGGCGAGCTGGCTCTGAGCAGGGCCCGCGGCGGGAGCACCGCCCAGATCGCGTGGCGGGTGCTCGGCGCGACGGCGGGGGCGGTCGTGCCCGCCCTGGCCGTGGGCGTCGCCCTGGGCCTCGTGGCGGTGCCGGACGGAGGCAACACGACAAGCTGGGTCCTGGCCGCGATCGCCGCGGTGATCGCGCTGACCGCTCCGGCTCTGCTCGCCGCGTGGGAACACCGCGGGCTGCGGTCGCTGGCCGGGACCGGCCGCACCGAGCTGACCGTGCCGCGCCGGTCCGCCCGCAGGCTGGTGATCGAGTCGACAGCGATCGTGGTGATCGTCGGCGGCGTGGTCGCGCTGCGGGTGCGTGGCCTGGCGCCCGGTGCCGGCGTCGACCCGTACCTGGTCGCCGCCCCGGTTCTCATCGCGATCGCGGCAGTGCTGATCGCGGCGCGCGTGTACCCGGTACCGCTGCGCGCCGTGGCGCGGGTCACGGCGGCGCGCCGCGGAACCGTTGGGTTCCTCGGAATCGCCCGCTCGGCACGGGCCCGGTCGGTTCCGCTGCTGCCCGCGCTCGCGCTGGTGGTCGCCATGGCCGTGATCGCGCTGGGCGGCATGGTCCGCGCCGCGGTGACCAGCGGCCAGATCAGCGTCTCGTGGCAGCAGGTCGGCGCGGACGCCCTGGTCAGCGCCGCCGGGGCGAGCACGTCAATCACCCCGGCGGACCAGGCGGCGGTGGCCGCCGTGCCCGGGGTGCGGCGCTCGTCCGCCGTGTTCCTGATGGCCACGGACTCGACGGAGGCCGCCAACCTGCTCGTCGGGTCGACCGGCTCGAAGTCGGTCGGCGTGGTCATCGTCAACCCGGCGCGGTACGCGGCGCTGGTGGCGGATACGCCGTGGCCAGCGTTCCCGGCCCGGCTGCTCGCCGCGCCGCCGGCGGGCCAGCGCGGCGGCATCATCCCGGTCATCGCCTCCCCCAGCGTGGCGGCCGACATCAGAGGCGGATCGCGGCAGCTCGCATTCGAGGGCGCGACCCTGCCCCTCCGGGTGGCCGCGACCGCGAGCAGCACCCCGGCCGTTCCCGGTGGCGGCTCGTTTGTGATCATCCCGGCCTGGGCCAGTTTCCGGCTGATCGACAACACCACGCCGAACACCATGCTGCTCGCCGGCGCGCACATCGACCTCGGAGCGCTGCGAGCGGTGGTAGCGCACAAGCTTCCCGGCGGCCAGGTCACCTCCAGGACCGCGGCACTGCAGGCCGCGGCCGGCTCGCCCACGGTGCACGCGTCGGACGTGGCCCTCGAAGAGGCCGCGGCCGCCTCCGCGGCCTGCGCGGCAGCCGCGGTGCTGCTGGGGGTGCTGCTGACCGGGCGCGACCGGACCAGGATCGGCGTGTGGCTCACCGCGATGGGCATGACCGCCCGTCAGGCCCGGCGCCTTGCCCTGCTCGACGCGCTGCCGCTGCTGATCGTCGCCATCCTGGGCGGCGAGCTGGCCAGCCTGGCCCTCGGCCCGCTGATCGGGCCCGGGCTCGATCTGTCCGCGTTCACCGGGTCCAGCACCCCGGTGCCGCTGCGGCCGGACCTGGTGGCGCTGATCGCGCCAGCGGCCGGCGCCCTGATCCTGATCATGGTGGCCGCGGCGGTCCAGAACGCGCTGATCCGCCGGCGCACCAGCACGGTGATCCGCTTGGACGAGGGTAGATGAGGCGTAGATGAGGGGTGGATGCGGGTGAGTGAAGGACGCACCTCGATCGACCAGCTGACCAGTGACGCACGTGGGCCGGGTGAACGCGGGGACGCCACGGCAGTGGGGCGCCACGGGGAGGGTCGGGCGCCGGGGGCCGGGGATGCCGTGATCGCGTGTGACCGGCTGGTGCGCATCTACTCGACCGCGGGGATCGAGGTCCAGGCGCTGCAGAGCCTGGACCTGGTCGTCGATCCCGGGGAGCTCACCGCGCTCGTCGGCGCGTCGGGAAGCGGCAAGTCCACGCTGCTGAACATCCTGGCGGGCCTGGACACGCCGACCGCCGGCCAGGCCCGGGTGGCAGGCCATGACCTGCTGACGATGCGCTCGAAGGACCGGCTCGGCTACCGGCGTTCGGTCGTCGGCTTCCTGTGGCAGCAGACCGCCAGAAACCTCTTCTCGCACCTGACAGCGACCGAGAACGTGGCCCTGCCGATGCGGCTGGCCGGGCTGCGCCGGGGCAAGCGGCGCTCCCGGGCGATGGAGCTGCTGGACCTGGTCGGCGTCGCATACTGCGCCGACAGGATGCCCGCCCAGATGTCCGGCGGGGAGCAGCAGCGGGTCGCGATCGGCATCGCGCTCGCCAACCAGCCGGCGGTGCTGCTGGCCGACGAGCCCACCGGCGAGCTGGACAGCGACAGCGCCGACCAGGTGTTCGGCGCGATGCGCACGGCCAACACGGAGCTCGGCGTGACGATCCTGGTGGTCACGCACGATCCGCTGGTGTCGGCCCAGGTCCGCAGGACGATCGCGATCAGGGACGGCAGGATCAGCACCGAGGTGCTGCGCCGCACCACGGTCGACGACCAGGGCGAGGCGGCCGACGTAGCGCAGGAGTACTCGGTGCTCGACCGGGCCTGGCCTGCAGATCCCGCGCGACTTCATCGACACGCTCGGCATGCGCGACCGGGTGCTGCTGGCCCTCGAGCCCGACCACCTAGGCGTCTGGCCGGACACCGCGAGCCCACCCGCCCGGCCCAGTGCTCCCCACACAGCCCACGGCCAGGGTGGTGAGGGTGGCCACACCCGAGGGCGGCACCGCGTACAAGGCTCTGAGGGTGACCAGCCATGACCGCGGCGGGTACCCAAACGGGAACGGATCTGGTGATCGCCAGGACCGAGTCGGTGACCCGCACGTTCGGCGGCGGGCGGACCGAGGTGCGCGCGCTGCGCGGGGTGACGCTCTCGGTCAGCCGGGGCGAGCTGGTCGCGCTCCGGGGCAGGTCGGGCTCGGGAAAGTCCACGCTGCTCAGCATCATCGGCGGCCTGGACCAGCCGACGAGCGGCCGGGTCGAGGTGGCCGGCCAGGACGTCACCGCGATGGACGCCGACGGCCGGGCGCGGCTGCTGCGGGACACCGTGGCGTTCATCTTCCAGGCGTTCGGCCTGATCCCGATCCTGTCAGCGGCCGAGAACGTGGGCCTGCCGATGCGGCTGGCCAGGACCGACCCTGCGGTACGGGAGCAGCGGGCCGCGGCCTTGCTCGATCTCGTCGGCCTCGGCGGGAGGGTCGGCCTGCGCCCCTATGAGCTGTCCGGCGGTGAGCAGCAGCGGGTGGCGATCGCCCGGGCGCTGGCCAACGAACCGCAGCTGCTGCTGGCGGACGAGCCGACCGGTCAGCTCGACTCCGACACCGGCGGACAGATCATGCGGCTGCTGCGCAGCATCGTGCACGCCGAAGGCATCACCGCAATCGTCGCCACCCACGACCCGGTCCTGATAGGCCTAGCCGACCGCGTCCTCAGCCTCAAAGACGGCGAATTGGTGGAGCAGGACGACGGAACGTAGGCTTGCCTGCTGCGTGTGTGGGTCAAGTGAGCTTGCAAGCATGAATGTGTGGGGCGGCGCCAGCCGGGACAGCCGCGACGGCCGGCCGACAGGCCCGAGCGGATGTCACGCGGGGGGGTCTGGGGGGGTCGTCCCCCCGAGGGCAACACAGCGTCGTCCCCCCGAGGAGATTACGCGGACTTTTCGCGTGGGGTGCGCCGGGCGACGTCACGCGGCACGAGCGTCGGGTTCACGTTCTCGAGCACCGATTCGCTGGTGATCACGACGCCCTCGACGTCCTTGCGGCTCGGCACCTCGTACATGACCGACATCAGGACTTCTTCCAGGATCGCCCGCAGTCCCCTGGCCCCGGTCCCGCGCAGGATCGCCTGGTCGGCCACGGCCTCGAGGGCGTCGTCGGTGAACTCCAAGTCGACGCCGTCCAGCTCGAACAGCCGGCGGTACTGGCGGACCAGCGCGTTGCGCGGTTTGGTCAGGATCTCGATGAGCGCCTCGCGGTCCAGGTTGTGCACGCTGGTGATGACCGGCAGCCGGCCGACGAACTCGGGGATCATGCCGAACTTGAGCAGGTCCTCCGGCATCACGTCGGCGAACGGGTCGGCCGCGATCCGCTCGGTCTTCACCCGGAGCACGGCGCCGAAGCCCATCCCGCTGCGGCCGATCCGCTGCTCGATAATCTTCTCGAGCCCGGCGAACGCGCCACCGCAGATGAACAGCACGTTGGTCGTGTCGATCTGGATGAATTCCTGGTGCGGGTGCTTGCGGCCGCCCTGCGGCGGCACCGAGGCCGTGGTGCCCTCGAGGATCTTCAGCAGCGCCTGCTGGACGCCCTCGCCAGAGACGTCCCTGGTGATCGACGGGTTCTCGCTCTTACGAGCAATCTTGTCGATCTCATCGATATAGATGATCCCGGTCTCGGCCTTCTTGACGTCGTAGTCGGCCGCCTGGATGAGCTTGAGCAGGATGTTCTCGACGTCCTCGCCCACGTACCCGGCCTCGGTCAGCGCGGTGGCGTCGGCGATCGCGAACGGCACGTTGAGCAGCCGGGCCAGGGTCTGCGCGAGCAGGGTCTTGCCGGATCCGGTCGGCCCGAGCAGCAGGATGTTCGACTTGGCGAGCTCGACCCCGTCCTCGCCGGAGCGCTCGCCACCGGACTGGATCCGCTTGTAGTGGTTGTAGACCGCTACCGAAAGGCCCTTCTTGGCCTTCTCCTGCCCGATCACGTAGGAGTCGAGGAATTCATAGATCTCGCGCGGTTTCGGCAGGCTGTCCCATTTGAGCTCGGCGGGCTCGGCCAGCTCTTCCTCGATGATCTCGTTGCAGAGATCGATGCATTCATCGCAGATGTACACGCCTGGGCCGGCTATGAGCTTTTTGACTTGCTTCTGGCTCTTTCCGCAGAACGAGCACTTCAGCAGATCACCGCCGTCGCCCATACGTGCCACCCAGCTACTCCTTCGCCCGGGGCCGCCACCAGCGGCCTCTGCGCCGACCGGCGGCGGGCATCCTGCCCAGTCGTAATGCCGTAGACCTTAGACGGTACCGCCTTGGCGCCTGTCGTTGTGGCTTATGGAACGGTGTCGCCACGATCCCCGCTGGCGACATCGTCCTATCCGGTTAGGAAGACCCTACCTCGGTCCGGCGCTTGAGGGTCGTCAGAACCTCATCTACCAGCCCGTATTCCTTGGCTTCCTCCGCTGTGAAGAACTTGTCGCGCTCGACGTCCCGGCGTACCTGATCCTCGTCCTTCCCGGTGTGCTGCGCAATCACCCGCTCCATCGCGGTGCGCATCCGGAGGATCTCCCTGGCCTGAATCTCCAGGTCACTCGACTGACCGTACCCGCTTTCCACGGCCGGCTGGTGGATCAGGATCCGCGAGTTGGGCAGCGCCATCCGCTTGCCCTTCGTGCCGGCGGCTAGCAGCACCGCCGCCGCTGACGCCGCCTGGCCCAGGCAGAACGTCTGGATGTCAGGCTGGATGTACTGCATCGTGTCGTAGATCGCCATCATCGACGTCATCGACCCACCGGGCGAGTTGATGTACACCAGGATGTCGCGGTCGGGGTCGATCGACTCCAGCGTGATCAGCTGCGCCATCACGTCGTTGGCCGACGCGTCGTCGATCTGCACCCCGAGGAAGATGATCCGCTCCTCGAAGAGCTTGTTGTACGGGTTCATCTCCTTGATCCCGTACGACGTGCGCTCGACGAACGACGGCAGCACGTACCTGGATTCGGCCGGCCGCCACAGTCCTGCTGCGCTGCCCTTGCCTGCGTTCACTGTCAGCTCCTCAGCTCCCGGCCCGGTGTTCAAGAGACCGGGCTTTCCGTCGGGACCTCGGTGGCGTTGCGAATCACCTGGTCCACGAAGCCGTAGTCCTTGGCCTGGTCCGCGGTGAACCAGCGGTCGCGATCGGAGTCGATTTCGATCTGCTCGACGGTCTGGCCGGTGTGCATGGCGATGCGCTCGGCCAAGGTGCGCTTCAGGTAGAGGATCTGCTCCGCCTGGATCCTGATGTCGGTGGCGGTGCCGCCGATCCCGCCGTGCGGCTGGTGCATCAGGATCGACGCGTGCGGCATCGCGTAGCGCTTGCCGTGGGCGCCCGCGCAGAGCAGGAACTGGCCCATGGAGGCCGCCATGCCCATCGCGTACGTGGCGACGTCGTTCGGCACGTACTGCATCACATCGTAGATGGCCATGCCGGCCGTGACCGAGCCCCCGGGGGAGTTGATGTAGATGTGGATGTCCCGCTTGTTGTCTTCCGCGGCGAGCATGATGAGCTCGGCGCAGACGCGGTTGGCCAGGTCGTCGTCGACCTGCTGGCCGAGGACGACGATCCGATGCCGCAGCAGCCGCTGGAACAGCTGGTCGCCAAAGGGTAGTGCCGGAGCCTCAGCGACCCGCGCCACCATTGGCGCCAGCCACTCGTCAGGGGCGGGCGTGGTCACGATGCCCTCCTCGCTCTCTATGTGCTCGGTCGTCGGTGCAATGTCGTTGTCAGTGACCATAACCCGCTGCCAGGGCCCGAAAGTCCGCCGCCGAGGGCTGTTCGCTGTAGGCGCAGGGTTCCAGCCCGTCACCACTGCCGGGCGAGCCGGGGGCCGTTACTCGGCTTCCCCCGCGTCTTCCCCGACCTCGTCGGCTTCGTCGTCGGCTTCGTCGTCGGCCTCGGCATCCGCGGCGGCGACCGCTGCCTTGACGTCCACCGGGCGGCCTGCCTCGTCGGTGACCGAGGCGCGCTCGGCGATCAGCGTGAGCGCCTTGCCGCGCAGCACGTCGGCGGCGACCGAGGCGAGCTGGCCACGCTCGGACAGCTCCTGGGCCAGGCGATCCGGGGAGACGCCCATCCGGTACGCCTGCTCGGTCACGTAAGCGGCCAGTTCGTCCTGGTCGACGCCGAGCTCTTCCTGGGTCGCCAGCTTGTCCAGAATGAACCCGGCCTTGACGCTGCGCCGCGCGTCCTCGGCGAACTGCGTGTCGAGCTCCTCGGCCGACTGGTTGGTGGCCTCGAGGTACTCGTCCATCGTGTTGCCGGAGCGTTCCAACCGGTCAGCCAGGGACCGCCTGCGCGACGCGATCTCGCGGTCCACGAGGTCCTCGGGCAGCGGGATGTCGACCCTGGCCAGCAGCGCGTCGAGGGCCCGCTCCCTGGCCTGTCCCGCCTGGCCGGCCCGGCGCATGTTTTCCAGCTGCTTCCTGGTCCCGGCGCGCAGCTCGCCGAGCGTGTCGAACTCGCTGGCGGACTGGGCAAAGTCGTCGTCGAGCTCGGGCAGCTCCTTGACCTTGACGGTGTCGACCTTCACGGTCACGTCGGCCTGGGTGCCGGCCAGCTCGCCGCCGGCCAGCTCGGCGGTGAACGTCTTGCTCTCGCCCGCCGACATCCCGACCAGCGCCTCGTCAAGCCCGTCCAGCATCCGGCCGCTGCCGACCTCGTAGGAGATGCCGCTGGCCTGCGCGTCCTCGACCGCCTTCCCGTCCGCCTCGGCGGACAGGTCGATGGAGACGAAGTCGCCGGTCTCGACGGGCCGGTCGGCGCCCTTCAGCGACGCGAACCGCTCCCGCAGCGAGCCGATGTACTCCTCGACCTGGTCCGGGTCCACGTCGGCGTTCTCCACCGTGACCGGCATGCCGTCGATGTCGGGGACGTCGAACTTCGGCCGGACATCGACCTCAGCCGTGAACGCGAGTTCCTTGCCGTCGTCCAGCTTGGTGATCTCCACGGCAGGCTGGCCGAGGGCGAAGACGTCGTTCTCCTCCAGCGCCTTGCCGTACAGCTGCGGCACGGCCTCCTGCACCGCCTGCTCG
Organism: uncultured Actinomycetota bacterium; assembly: GCA_963833885.1. GTDB lineage: Bacteria > Actinomycetota > Actinomycetes > Streptosporangiales > Streptosporangiaceae > JASHPR01. The sequence goes on from CAWHZU010000006.1 coordinate 114,751, forward strand.
AGCACGGCGCCGCGGCCGATCCGCTGGTCGATGACCCGCGGCGGAACGCGCCCAGGGCGGAAACCAGGAATCCGGACCTGGCGGGCGACCTCGCGGTAGGCACGGTCCACGTTCGGCTTCAGTTCTTCGAACGGAACCTCGATGGTGAGCTTGACCCGGGTCGGGCTGAGCTCTTCGACGTCGGTCTTCACGACGGGGTCACTCCTCGGCTCCCCGCCCGGGCAGGCATCATGCCGAACCCTGGGCACAGGTGGTCACGCACGGCTACTGGTCACGCACGCCTTAGGGCGCCAAGTCTAGGGCAGGCGCGGGGTTGTTCACCCGGCGCGGGTGGTGATCGAAAACGATGACCGGTCCATTCTTTGTGACCGGACGTGCCCGGTGCCCGCCACCTGGCCCGCCGCCGTGCGACACCGGCCGAGGGGAGCCGACATGACCGCACCGCATTCCGCGTCATCCGCCGATCAGCGGGCCGGCGTCCCCGGCCAGCGCCAGCCCGGCGGACCGGAGCAGCCGGGCGGGCCAGAAGCAGCAGGCGGCACGGCGGAGGAGCGCTTCGTGACCGGCGCCCTAGGGCCGCTGGGCAGCCAGGCATGGCTGGCCGTGCTCACCGTCGCGGTGCTGACCCTGGCGGTCGGCGTCCTGCTCCTCGCCTGGCCCAAGGCCACGCTGGCGGTCGTCGCGATCCTGCTCGGCGCCGGACTGGTGATCAGCGGGCTGTTCCGGCTCGTCGAGGGCTTTACCACCAGCGACGCCAGCGGCGGGACCCGGGCCGCCTACGTGCTGATCGGCCTCGTTGCCATCCTCGTTGGCCTGTACTGCCTGCGGCACCACGACGTGACCATCTTCCTGCTCGCGTTGCTCGTGGGCGCATTCTGGATCGTGCACGGCGTGGCCGACCTCGCCTCGGCCCTGACCTCCGGCCCCGTGCCGGGCCGGGGATTCCGGGTGGTCGCCGGCCTGTTCAGCATCGCCGCCGGGGCGGTCGTGCTGTTCTGGCCCGGGATCTCGCTGGTCCTGATGCTCACGGTGCTCGGCGCCTGGCTGATCTTCTACGCCGTGATCCTCGGCGCCCTGGCCTTCCGCCTCCGCCGTCAGACCAAGTCCTCTGGCCGCGCCCGCCGCTCCGCCCCCGCCCCGGCCTGACCCCTCCCGCCGCCCCGCGCCGGTCAGCGGCGGGCCGGCGCTGCGCATCGAACCCGGGCTGGCGGCCCCGGACTGGGCCGACCCCCGGGATGCCCGGCGAAGCAACAGTGTCGTGGGACCCACGCTGTTGAAACAGCAACAGCAGGCTTCCCTCCACCGCGCCAAAACCGGGCGCACAGGGCCGTCGGCCAAGCCGAGGGCCGAACGCCCGGGTGGCCGAACGGGCAGGTGGCCGAACGGGCGGATGACCGAACGGGCAGGTGGCCGGTTGCGGGGCTAGAGGAGGTCCAGGCGGCGGGCGCGGGCGATGGCGGCGCGGCGCGAGTCCACGCCGAGCTTGCGGTAGGCCGAGCGCAGGTGCGTTTTGACCGTGTTGATCGACAGGAACAGCGCCTCGGCGATCTCCTGGTTGGTCAGGTGCGATGGCAGGAACCGCAGTACCGCGAGCTCGCTGTCGGTCAGCAGCACCTCGGCCTGTTCGTGCGCTCCCTCGGCATGCGGCAGCTGGGTATCGAACCGCTCCAGGATCCGGCCGGCGAAACCGGCGCAGCGGCTGGTCGGCGGCACCAGCACGGTGATCGCCGACCGGACCGGCTGCCCGGCGTCGAGGAATACCCGGCTCGCGTCGTCCGGCTCGGCCAGAGCCAGCGCCTGCTCGAGCAGCTCGGCGGCCGTCCCGGTCAGCCCCATGCGCCGGTTCGCCACCGCGGCCGCGAGCAACGCGGCGAGCTTGACCTGCAACGTCACCTCGTCGGCCGACCCGTCGAGCACCGGACCCGCGGCCTCGAGCGCGCCCTTGAAGTCCCCTTCGGCCAGCCGCACCCTGCTCAGCATCAGCAGGCTCTCGGCCCGGCCGTGCTGCGGCCCGTCGGCGGCGGCGTCGATCGTCATCCTGGCCCGCTCGGTGTCACCGGCCCGCAGCGCGATCTCGCAGTCCAGCATCGTCAGCAGCCAGTCCAGCTCGGGGTCGCCGGACGCACTGGTGTCGCGCAGCCGCAGCACCAGCGCGCGGGCTCCGGTGGTATCACCGTCGGCCAGCGCCGTGCGGGTGCGGATCACCCCGGCCACGATGCTGAATTGCGGTTCGCCGGGAAGCTGGTGCCTTCCCGCCACGTACTCGTCCGCGTCGTCCAGGAGCTTGCGGGCGCCCGCAAGGTCGTCACGGGCCAGGCCAAGCTGCGCCGCGGCGAGCACGGCCAGGCACGCCGAGCCCGGGTCGCGGGCCGTGCCCGCGCTTGCGGGCTCGCCGAGGGCCTTCTCCGCGGCGGTCAGGTCACCGTGCCAGGCCTCGGCCAGCGCCTGCCAGCCGCGGGCCCGGGCGCACAGCTCACCGAGGCCGCCCGCGGTGAGCTGACGGGCTGCGTGGTTCAGGGCGTATCGCGCCTCGAGGATCTCCCAGCGGCGCAGCCGCGCGGCACCGAGCGCGAACCAGAGCAACCCGAGGGCCCGGTGCTCGGGCTGGGTGCCGGCAGTGGCCTGCGCCTGCTCGGCCATGGACCAGCCCTGCGCGAGCAGGCCGGGATCGGCGGCCGACCGGCTTGCCGCCCGCATCACCCGCAGCGCCGCCAGCCAGGGCTCGACGCTCCGGCGCGCCGCCTGGCTGCACCTACCAATTGCCCGCTGCGCGGCCTCCAGGTGATGGCCGGCGCCGTCCGGGTCGCCGGACCACAACCTGGCCGCGGCCAGCGCGGCAGCCACGGCGGCGTCGTCCGCGCGCTGCTCCGCCGGGAACAGCGCCAGCACCTGCTCCAGCGTCGCCGCCCCGCTGCGCACCAGCGCGGCGATCCCGGCTTCGGCCAGCATGTGCGCGGCGTAGTCCCAGTCCCCCGCCTCGGCGGCGCTGCGCAGCGCGTCGATGGCCTGGTCGTGCGCTGCGTGCCAGCGCGCCGCGCGGCGCAGCAGGATCGGGACTTCGTGCGGAATCTCCCGGGCCCGCTCGGCGGCGAGCACGTCGCGCAGCAGCGGGTGGTAGCGGTACCCGGCGTGGTCGTTGCCGAGCGCCTCGACAAAGCTGTTTTCCCTGCTCAGCCGCTCCAGCGTGCGGCCGCCGCCCGGCTCCCCGGTCAGTGCGTCGGCAAGGTCACCCGACATCTGCTCGGTGACGCTGGTGCGGAGCATGAACAGCCGGATCTCCGGCGGCTGCCTGCCCAGCACCTCGTCCCAGAGATAGTCGGTGACCAGCGGCTCGTCCCCCGCGATGTCGGTGATCCGGCCGTTCTCGCGCATCTGGCTGCGGGCGCCCATGGCCGCCAGCCGGAGCCCGGCCATCCAGCCCTCGGTGCGCCGGAGCAGCTCATCCCGCGCGAACGCGTCCACGTCGAGGCCGAGCATCGCGAAGTAGGCGTCCGCCTCGTCGGCCGTGCAGGCCAGGTCCGCCGCGTTCACGTCGGCCAGGTCGCCGGCCACGCGCAGCCGGGCCAGCTGGAGCCGGGGTGCGCAGCGCCCGCTGAGGATCAGCCGCAGGGTCGGCGGGGCATGCCGGATCAGCAGGTCGAGGCCGGCCAGCACCGGGCCGTCCGCGAGCTCGTGCACATCGTCGAGCACGAGCGTGGCCGGCTCGGTCAGCTGCTGTGCGGCCTCGGCCACCCGCAGCGGGAGACCGCCCGCGGCGGCATCCCGCAGCGCCTGGGCGGCGTCGCCGGGAATGGCGCCCGCGCCCGCCAGCGCGGCCTGGACGTAGCCCCAGAACCGCGCCGGATCCTGGTCGTCGGCGTCGAGTGTCAGCCAGGCGACCCGGCGTCCCGCCGGTGCCGCGGATGCCCACGACCCGCAGGCAACGGTCTTCCCCGCCCCGGCTGGCCCGGACACCATGGTCACCCGGTGCCCCGCCGCGCGCTCGACCAGGTCGATCACGCGGCCGCGGCGCAGAATGGCCAGGCTCAGCCGCGGTATCCGCAGCTTGTCAGCGAGAAGCTCCGGCCGTACCGGTCCCTCCAGCCGCATTGGCCGCTCAGGCCGCACCGGTCCCCCGGCCGCCGGCTTTACCCGGCGCGCGGCAGCAGCCCCGCTGGTCGTTGTCGACATGCCCTCCCCCGTCGCGTTGTCGACATGCCCTTCCCCCGTCGGGCGACCGGCCTGCCTGCAGTGATGAGCGGAAGGTCGAGTCCTTGCCTGCAGGCCGTATGTGCGATTCGCAACCCTCTGACCGCCGTACCCGGACTTGACCACAACCAACCGCCGGGCAGCCGGATCGTGTCACCCCGCCAGGGTGACGCGGACCAGCCCAAATGCCTCTAGCGTGGCGCCACTGCGGCCGGAACGGGCCGGCTGCGCCGCGGCAGGTTCAGCAGGCGGCGCGGGCGCGCGAAGATCGTCGGCGCACCGGGCGGACCACGCCAGCGCGGCGGCATGGCAGCCCCCGCTTGCCCCCGGAACAGCCCGGGCAATCGTGATCACCCCGTTCGGATGATGCCGCCGCCCCTTGCCCTCCGTAGCGTCACATGCAGTAGGACACCGGGCACATCCGGTTATGCACTGGGACAGCAGGCAACCCGCACGCCGCCCGGGGAACGGCACACGGCGCTCGCGGGGCCGGAGCCGCTACTAGCGGCCGGCGAGAAAGGGGGCTGCTCATGAGCAGTGCACAGGAGCGACCAACCGGGACGGCCGGCACCGACACCACGGGCCAGACCGAACCGACCGGCAGCGGCGTGCCTGGCCAGCGGGCCGGCGCGCACCGAAACACCGGCTACCAAGAAGGATACCGGGAGTCGGCCGACTACGACGGGCGCGAGGGCGGTGCCGCGGCCTCGCTCGGCGGCGCAACCCTGGCCGCCGTCCTGATGATCTTCACGGGCCTCGTGGGGTTCTTCCAGGGACTCGTGGGGCTCATCCACGGTTCCTTCTACACCGTGCACCCGAACTACATCTTCACCGTCGGCTCGTGGGGCCGGGGGCTCACGCAGCTGATCCTGGGCGCGGTGATCTTCGCGGCAGGCGCGTGCCTGCTCCTCGGGATGGCGTGGGCCAGGGCGGTGGGGATCGTGCTCGCCGTTCTGTACGGCGTAGCGAGCTTCCTGTTCCTGCCGTGGTACCCGTTCTGGTCCCTGATCCTGATCGCGCTGAACGTGTTCATCATCTGGGCGCTGGCGACGATGGGCAGGCATCGGGTCGCCTGACGGGCGGCGCAGCCGCGCGCGAAGCGAGGCCCCGGTCATCTCGGCCGGGGCCTCGCCATGCCGGGGCTCGCCGCCGGGGCTCATCAGGGCCCACCAGGGGTCGCCGGGGTCGCCGGTCAGCTGGCGCTGAGCTGCCTGGCGCTCAGCGCGTCAAGGGCCGCGGCGGCCTCGGCCAGCGCCACGTGGCTGGCGGTCAGCGGGTAGTTGCCGGCCAGCCGGGTCCGCAGCGGGTCGTACTCCTCGGCCAGCAGGCCGACATCGTTGCGCAGCTCGAGCAGCCGGGTGAACACCTTTCGCGCCTCCGCGCCACGCCCCATCATCGCGGCGCACTGCACCAGCCAGAACGCAGCAGGCAGGTAGCCGCCGTCGGCCGGCGGCATCCCGTCCACGCTGTCCCCCGGATCCCGCTCGTACCGCAGCAGCACACCGCCACGGTCCAGCGCGTGCTCGACGGCGGAGACCGTGCCGCGCAGCCGCTCGTCGCTGGGCGGCAGGAATCCCAGCGGGCCCAGGCGGAGCAAGCTGGCGTCCGCCCCAGGGTGTTCATAGGCCTGAACGAACGTCGCGGCGCCGGTGTCGTAGCCACGCTCGAGCACGTCGGCCTTGACCGCGGCGCGCAGCCCGCGCCACCGGTCGGCCGGCCCGGGGTCGCCGAACCGCTCGATCATCTTGACGGCGGCGTCGGCGGCCGCCCAGACCATGGCCTTGGAGTGCACGAACTGGCGCGCCGGGCCACGCACCTCCCAGATCCCGGTGTCCGGCTGGCGCCACGTCGCCTCCAGGTGGGCGAGCAGCTCGTCGGCGTCCCAGGGGTCGTGCGACCCGTTCAGGCCGGCCATCCGGATCGCCAGCCGGGCGGCGAGCACCTCGGCGAAGACGTCGGGCGGCGGCATGGCGGTCGCCGCGTTGCCGATCCGCACCGGCTGCGCCCCGTCGTAGCCGGGCAGCCATTCGAGCTCGATCTCCGGCAGCCGGCGCTCTCCGGCCAGGCCGTAGAGTTCCTGCACGCAGGAGGGCTTGCCGGCCACCGCGTGGCTCATCCAGTCGAGCAGGCCGACGGCCTCGCCGAGCGCACCAGCGCGCAGCAGCACCCGGATCGCCGCGGCGGCGTCCCGCAGCCAGCAGTACCGGTAGTCCCAGTTCCGCGAGCCGGACGCCCGCTGCGGCAGCGAGGTGGTGGGCGCGGCCACGACCCCGCCGGTCGGCGCGTAGGTGAGGGCCTTGACCGTGATCAGGGACCGGATCACCGCCTCGCGCCACTCGCCCTCGTAAGCCAGGCCCGCCACCCAGTCCCGCCACCAGCGCTCGGTCCGGTCGATCAGCGCGGGGACCAGCGGCGGGTCCGGCGGGTCGTCGCGGGAACTGCGCCAGACCACGGCGAACGGCACCCTGTCACCCTGGCTGACCGTGAGCTCGGCGATCGCGGAGCCCCGGGCCCGGCGCACGTGCGCCGGGCCGAACAGCCACAGGGTCTCCGAGCCGGCGACGATGCGGTGGGCCCCGGCGTGCCGCAGCACCCGTGGTTCCGCAGAACCGTACTCAAACGCAGCGGCGAGCGTCATCCGAAGGTCCACGGTGCCGCTGACACCCTCGATCATCCGGACCAGCACCGGGTCGGACTCCCGCGGCGGCATGCAGTCGACCAGGCGGGCGGTGCCCGAGTCCACGGTGAACTCGGTCTCGAGCACCAGCGTGTCCGGCCGGTAACGGCGCTGTACCCGGCTGTTGCCGCCGGGCGGCGCGATCCGCCAGTGCCCGTGCCGGTCCTCCCCCAGCAGCCCGGCAAAGCAGGCCTCGGAGTCGAACCTGGGCAGGCAGAGCCAGTCGATCGATCCGTCCCTGCCCACCAGCGCCGCCGTGTGCAGGTCGCCGATCAGCGCGTAGTCCTGGATCGGTAGCGACATCGGCAAGCCCCCCGCTGGCAGCAGGTGCGCCCGGTCAGCCCGCTACTGCTGCCATCGCGGCAGTCTGCTGGGCCCGCCAGCCGGTGTCGTCATCCCTGGCAGGTGAGTGGGCTCAGACTGCCGGGTGCAGGCTGCGGTAGGGGCCTTCGGCGGCCATGAGCTCGCGGTGGGTGCCGCGCTGCACGACCCTCCCCCGGTCCAGGACGATGATCTCGTCGACCTGCTCAAGACTGGCGAGGTCGTGGGTGATCAGCAGGGTGGACCGGCCCGCGGTGACGGCGAGCAGGTCGGCGGTCAGGGCCGCCGCGGCCTCCGGATCGAGGTGGGCGGTCGGCTCGTCCAGGATCAGCAGGTCCGGGTTGGCCAGCAGCGCCCTGGCCAGGGCGAGCCGCTGCCGCTCGCCGCCGGACATGGCGGCGCCGCGGGCGCCGACCCGGGTGTCCAGGCCCTGGGGCAGCGACTCGATCCAGGGCAGCAGCCGGGCGCCCGCCGCCGCGGCCTCCAGTTCCTCGCCGCTCGCGCCCGGCCGGGCCAGGAGCAGGTTGTCCCTGATCGTCGTGTCGAAGATGTGCGGGTCCTGCGGGCAGCCGCCGATCACGGTCCGCACGTCGTCGGCGGCGAACGCGGCGAGGTCCCGGCCGGCCTCGCCGGGAACGCCCAGCGTGACCCGCCCGACGGCCGGGTCCCAGAACCGCAGCAGCATCGCGGCCACGGTGGACTTCCCGGCGCCGTTCGGGCCGACCAGGGCGATCCGCCGGCCCGGCGATAGGTCAAGATCGAACCCGTCCAGCGCCGGCGGCGCGTCCGGCGCGTAGCGAACCCGCACGCCGACCATCCGCACCCGCACCGGCCGGGCCGGCAGCGGGAGCGGCGCCTGCGGCTCGGTCACCGGGTCCGGCGCGTCCAGCACCGCGCCGATCCTGGCCGCCGATCCGCGGGCTGCGCCGAGCTGCAGCGCCGCCGCCGGCAGCGCGGTGACCGCCTCGAAGGAAGCCAGCGCGGTCAGCGTGAGCACCGCGAGCGGCACCCGGGTCAGCGTTCCGCCTGCCACCGCTTGCACGCCGAGCAGCAGGACGCCCCACAGGGTGAGCCCGGCGGCCGCGGCCATCAGCCCGTCGCCAAGACCGGACGCCGCGGCCGAGCGCCTGGCCAGGGCCGTCAGCCGCCGGTCCGCTGCGTCCGCGGCGGCCAGAGCGGCGTCCTGGGCGCCGAACGCGTGCAGCTCGGCGACGCCGGCCAGCAGGTCGGTCAGCGTCGCGCCGAGCGCCCCGCGGGCCTCGGCGGTCGCCCTGGCCGCCCGGCGTGACGCCGCGACGGCCAGCGCGGGCACCACGAGCCCGGCCGCGAGCAGGCCGATCGCCAGCACGCCCGCTGCTGGCGCGAAGATCAGCAGGCAGGCGGTCACCGCGCCGGCGCCGACGAGCGCGGCGGCCAGCGGCGGTGCGATGCCTCGGATGAACAGGTCCTGGGTGGCGTCCACGTCGCTGATCAGGCGGGCCAGCAGGTCGCCGGACCGGAACGCGGCCAGGCCCGCCGGGGCAAGTCTCTCGAGGCGCCGGTAGATCGCCACCCGGATGTCGGCGAGGACCCGGAACGCGACGTCGTGGGAGGACAGCCGTTCGACATAGCGCGATACGGCACGCCCGACCGACAGCCCGCGTACCGCGACCACGGCGACCGAGATCGCGACGATGCTCGGGTGCTCGGACGCGCGGGCCAGCAGGAAGCCGCTGGTGGCCAGCAGCGCCACGCCGCAGCCGATAGCGGCCGCTCCCGCAAGCACCGCGACGAGCAACTGGGAGCGCATCGGCCGGGCCAGCCACAGCAGCCGCAGCAAGGGCCGGCGTCCGGCGGCCGCCCCGCTCCAGCTCACCGGGCCACCTCGGTGGGCATGGGTTGGGGACGGAGGATGGCCGTGGTGGGTGGGCGCGCGGCGTCGTTGGGCTGCCGGAGCTGGCCGTGGTCCAGGGTGATCACGCGGCTGGCCAGGCCTTCCCAGCCGCGGCCGTGGCTGACCAGCACGACGGTTCGGCCGGCTGCCATGGTCTCGACGGTCTCCCAGAGTTGACGGGCGCTGGCCGGGTCCAGGTGGGCGGCTGGCTCGTCGAGCAGCAGCAGCCGTGCGTCCCGCAGGAACGCGCGAGCCAGCGCGATCTTCTGCCGCTGACCCGCCGAAAGCCGCAGTCCGCGCTCGCCGAGTTCCTCCCGGTAGCCGCGGGGCAGTTCCTCGATGAACTCGGCGGCACCGGCCAGCTCGGCCGCCCGCCGGATCGCGTCCAGGCCGGCGCCGGGGCTGCCCAGCGCGATGTTGCCGGCCGCGGTGCCCACGAACAGGTGCGGCTGCTGCGGCACCCAGGCGATCTGGGCGCGCCACCGGCCCAGGTCGATCGCGGCCAGGTCGGTGCCGCCGGCCTGGATCGTTCCGGCGGCGGGCTGGACGAACCCGAGCAGCAGCGCCAGCAGCGTGCTCTTGCCTGCCCCGCTCGGCCCGGTCACCGCGACCCGCTCGCCCGGCCGGATCGCCAGGCTCAGCTCCCGCAAGGCCGGCCGGTCGCGTCCCGGATAAGCCGCGGTCACCGCGTTCAGGGCAATCTCATCGGTGTGCAGGTCGGCAGCCCGGGTACGCGGTATCGGGCGCGGGCCGAGGGCCGGCTCGGTCTCCAGGATCTCCAGCACCCGCCCGGCCGCCGCCGCGCCCTCCATGCTCGCGTGGAACTGGGCGGCGACCGCGCGCAGCGGCAGGAACGCCTCGGGTGTCAGCAGCAGCACGAGCAGCGCGGTCTCGTACCCCATGTGCCCGTAGAGCAGCCGCAGCCCGACCTCGACCGCGACCAGGGCCGTGGCAACGGCGGCGGTGAGCTCAAGCACCAGCGCGGACAAGAACGCGACCCGCAGCGCGGACATGGTCGCCGACCGGTAGGCGCCGGTGACCTCGCCGATCACCTTCTGCTGCGGCTTGGCCCTGCCGAACAGCTTGAGCGTGGGCAGGCCCTCGACCACGTCGAGGAAGTGACCGGCGAGCGTGGCGAGCAGCCGCCACTGCCGTCGCGTCTGCGCCTTGGTGTGCCAGCCGACCAGCACCGCGAACAGCGGGATCAGCGGCAGCGTCGCCGCGATCAGGACGGCGGAGATCCAGTCGGCCGCTGCCACCCGCGCCAGAACCGCGACCGGGACCGCGACCGCGAGCACCAGCTGCGGAAGGTAACGGGCGAAATACGGATCGAGTCCGTCAAGGCCCCTGGTGGCCAGCGCGGCGACCTCTGCGCCCTGCCCGCCCGGGCCGCCCGACCAGGCCGGGCCGAGCCCGACCGCCCGGCCCGCGAGCGCGCGCCGCAGCTGCGACTTCACGGTGGCGGCCGCGCGCAGCGCGCAGACCTCGCCGCCGTAGGTCACCGCGACCCGCACGGCCACGACGCCGAGCAGCGCCGCCAGGGTGCCCCACAGCGCCGCGGCGACGGCCTGACCGCGAGCCGCGGTGGCGAGCGCGTGCGCCAGCAGGCTCGCCTGGGCGAGGATCGCGGCGGTGGCGACCATCCCGAGGACGACGGTGGTGACCAGCTGGCGGCGGGCGGCCCGGGCGTAACGCAGCAGCCGGGGGTCAACCGGGCGCACGGCCAGCCAGCATGATCCAGACCACGAAGCCATGTTTCCCCGGCGGCCGGAACGGCAGTTCACCCGCGCCGGGTGAGGTGGGCCGGCCCGGCCCGGGGACCGCAGACGCATGCGGAACCCCCGGTGATCGAGCAGGCGGCCGGCCTGGCCGTGCTGGCGGCGCTGTCTCCAACGGCCCTCCTGGCGGCGGCTGTCTATTTGGGCTCGGCCCGGCCCAGGCAGACCACCCTGTTCTACCTGCTCGGCGCCATGCTGATGAGCACGGTCATCGCCGTGGCCGTTGTGGTGCTGCTGCGCAACGTCGGCCTGAGCCGTCCCCACGAGCACACGCCCCGGTACGGCCTGCGGCTCGGCCTCGGCCTGCTGCTGCTGGCCGTCGGCGCCGTGCTCGTGGTGCGCCGCCGCAGGCGCGGGCCGGCGGATCAGGTCAAGAAGAAAAAGAAGCCCGGGCTGGTGTCCAGGATGATCGCCAGCCCGTCACCGCTGAGCGCGTTCGCCGTCGGCGTGCTGCTGTTCGCACCGGGCGTCACGTTCCTGGCCGCGGCGCAGGTCATCGCGACCGCGCGGGCCGACATCGAGCTGACCACGCTGGCCGTGGTGATCAGCGTGCTGATCGACGTGACCCTGGTCTGGCTGCCGCTGGTGTTCTTCCTGCTCGCGCCCGGCCTCACCGCGCAGCGCCTGAAGGCCTTCAACGGCTGGCTGCGGGCCCACGGCGCCGCGCTGCTCGTCGCGGCGATCGTCGTGGCCGGTGCGCTCATGGTCTTCGACGGGAGCTACGGGCTGATCACCGGCAAGTGACCGGGCGTAACCCAGCGTGAGCCGACCACCCGCTGCGGGTGACGCAACCTCGCCGCCGAGGCGCGACTGTTACCGCACGTGGAACCGAGGCCGAGTGAAAGGACCGCGGACATGACTGTGCCCGTACAGGCTGATGTCGACGATGCGACCAGGGACGCGCTGGTCGGCATGTCCAAGGGGGACCAGCGGGTGCTGGACGAGATGGTGGAATTCCGCACGGCCGAGCAGGAGAGCACCGGCCTGGACGCCCGTACCTTCTCTCTCGTCAAGATCGCTGCGCTGATCGCGGTCGACGCTCCCCCGGTCTCGTACCTCTGGCAGGTGGCCAACGCGCTGGACTCCGGCGCCACGCCGCAGGACATGGTCGGCGTGCTGCGCGCCGTTGCCCCGCAGGTCGGCGGGCCGCGGGCGATGGCGGCAGCGCCGGAGATCATGGTCGCGCTCGGTCTCGAGCTGCCCGACGGCGCGTGACCCGGACGTCACCGGCGAGGAGGAAGACATGTTCATGCGGCGACGCCCGTTGCTGCGCGCGGCCGTGATCGGCGGTGGCGCGTACGTGGCGGGGAAGAAGTCCGCTCAGCGATCGGACCAGCAGGCGCAGGAACAGCAGCAGACACAGCGCAGCGAGGACGAGCAGAACGAGCGCATCGCCAGCCTGGAGCATCAGCAGGCACACGACAAGGGCGGCGGCCAGGCAGGCCAGGGGGATCAGGCACGCCAGGCGCCGGCCGCAGTGCCCAAGCCGTCCATGCTCGACCAGCTCAATCAGCTGAACCAGCTGCACAAGCAGGGCGCCCTGTCCGACTCCGAGTTCACGGCCGCCAAGGCGAAGCTGCTCGGCAGCGGCTGAGCAGCTTGGGCCCTGGAGCCGATCCCCCTGTGCGGAGGAGAGGCTGATGACCAACCAGACGGTAGATGCCGACGAGCTGCAGATCGTCAGCCCGCTGAAGACTCCGCGCGCCGCTGCGGTGGCCGGCATCGCGTTCTCGGTGCTGACGATCGCGTCACTGGTGCTGATCAAGCTGTCCACTCCGGCTAATCCCGGCCAGGCGGGCGCCTGGCTGAACGACTCGGCGCGGCGGACCACCGTGGATGTCGCGCTGAACCTGGTGCCGTTCGCCGGGATCGCCTTCCTGTGGTTCCTCGGGGTGATCAGGGATCGGGTCGGCCGGCACGAGGACCGCTTCTTCGCCACGATCTTCATCGGCAGCGGCCTGCTGTTCGTCGGCATGTTCTTCGTGGCAGCGGGCATCGAGGGCGGGATCATCGCCGGGGAATCGGCCAAGTCGTTCGGCTCGTCGGCGTCGGGCACGCTGGTGCTCGGCCGCGACGTCACCTCGGCCCTGGTGAACATCTACGCGGTGCGGATGGCGGCCGTGTTCACGATCACCACAGTGACGATCGCGCGGCGGACCCAGATCGTCTCCCGCTGGCTCACGTACGCGGGGATCGTGGTCGCGCTGGTGCTGCTCATCGGCACCGGCATCTCGGCCTGGGTGGAGTTGCTGTTCCCCGCCTGGATCCTCGCGCTGAGCATCGATGTCCTCATTGCCGGCCGCGGCGAGCCGATCACCCCGCCTGGGTGACGCAGCCGGCACCGTGCCCGGGCATCGTGACTGGCACGGCTGCCGCAGCCAGAGGACGCGCGGCCGCGTTTCGGCATGACTACCCGGCGGGGGGCCGGGCAGTGGCCAGAGAGGAGCCGAGAATGAGCGTCACCACGGCAGCGAGGCCGACCCGGCCCGTGCAGCGGTATCAGCTGGATACGGCGCTGGGGCATCTGACCCCGGCCGAGCGCGCGGCACGCGGCAAGTCGGCGCGGGCCGAGGTGCCGCTGGAGAGCCACGCCGAGTTCGATCCGGCGCCAGACCGGCCGGACCCGATCGCGCTGCTCGAGGAGCAGGGCGCCAGCCGGGTCCCCAACCTGGTCCCGGTCCGCTACGGCCGGATGATGGCCTCGCCGTTCAGCTACTACCGCGGCGCCGCCCTGCCCATGGCCGCCGACCTGGCCACCACCCCGGTCACCGGCCTGGCCGTGCAGGCCTGCGGCGACGCCCACCTGTCCAACTTCGGGGTGTTCGGGTCTGCCGAGCGCCGCCTGGTCTTCGACGTCAACGACTTCGACGAGACCACGCCTGGCCCCTGGGAATGGGATGTCAAGCGGCTGGCCGCCAGCCTGGAAGTCGCCGCCCGCGACAACGGCTTCCCCGGAAAGAAGCGCCGCGCGATCGTCGCGGACGCGGTGGCCAGCTACCGGGACGCGATGCGCGGCTTTGCGGACATGACCAACCTGGAGGTCTGGTACGCCCACGCCGACCTGGATCAGCTGCGGCAGCAGGCCGGGGGGCAGCTGAAGGGGCGCCAGCGCAAGGCCATTGACAAGGGCCTGGTCAAGGCGCGGACCAGGGACAGCATGCAGGAAGTGGGCAAGCTTACTCACCTGGTCGACGGCAAGCCGCGGATCATCGCCGACCCGCCGCTGATCGTCCCCGCCGACCAGCTGATCCCCGACGAGATCGACCGCAAGCGCTTCGAGGGGCTGATCAGCGACCTGGTGGCCGGCTACCGGCGGACGATGGAGACCGACCGCCGGTACCTGCTCGAGCAGTATGAGTTCTGCGACATGGCGCACAAGGTGGTCGGCGTCGGCAGCGTCGGTACCCGCTGCTGGATCGTGCTGATGCTCGGCCGCGACACCGGCGACCCGCTGTTCCTTCAGGTCAAGGAGGCCCAGGACTCTGTGCTGTGCCGGTACGTCGGCTCCAGCAAGTACTCCAACCAGGGCCAGCGTGTGGTCGCGGGCCAGCGGCTGATGCAGGCCTCGAGCGACATCTTCCTTGGCTGGCAGCGCGTGGCGATAGGGGCCGAAAACAACGGGCACCGCGACTTCTACGTCCGCCAGCTGCGGGACTGGAAGTTCTCGCTTGACTACGCGGCCATGGTGCCGCGCGGCATGCGACTGTACGGCCAGCTGTGCGGCTGGACCCTGGCCAGGGCGCACGCCCGCTCCGGCGACCGGATTGCGATCGCCGCCTACCTCGGCGCCTCGGACACGTTCGACCAGGCGATCACGAAGTTCGCCGGCGCCTACGCCGACCAGAACGAAAAGGACCACGAGGCGCTCCTGGCCGCCGTGGCATCGGGCCGGATCGTCGCGGAAAGCGACTTGTGACACCCGGCAGGGACGGGACCCGGCTGCTGCGGTGACCAAGCCGGCCGATCCGCTGGCTCCGCTGCGATCCCGGAGCTACCTGGCGCTGCTGGCGCTTGCCGCGATCATCGGCGTGCCCGTGTCGGCGGCGGCGTTCGGGTTCCTCGCGCTGGTCAACAAGCTGCAGGGATGGATCTACACGAGCCTGCCGCGGGGTCTCGGCCTGCACGCCACGCCGGTGTGGTGGCCGATACCGCTGCTGGTCATCTCCGGCGTGCTGGTCGCGCTCGCGATCCGGTACCTGCCCGGCACCGGCGGGCACTCGCCGGCCGACGGGTTCAAGGCGGGCGGCGCTCCGTCGCCGAGCGAGCTGCCCGGCATCGTGCTCGCTGCCCTGGCCGGCCTGTGCCTCGGGATCGTGCTCGGGCCCGAGGCGCCGCTGATCGCCCTCGGCGGCGGGCTGGGCGTCTGCGCGGTGCGGCTGGCCAAGCGGGACGCGCCAGACAGGGCGAAGGTCGTGGTGGCGTCGGCGGGCAGCTTCGCCGCGATCAGCACGCTGCTCGGTTCGCCGATTATCGGCGCGTTCCTGCTGATGGAGGTGTCCGGGATCGGCGGGGCGGCACTGGAGCTGGTGATGCTGCCCGGGCTGCTGGCGGCCGGCATCGGATCGCTGATCTTCATTGGCCTGGGCCACTGGACCGGGCTCGGAACGTTCTCGCTGGCGCTGCCCCACCTTCCCCACTTCGGCACGCCCGACCTCGCCGAGTTCGGCTGGGCGCTGGTGATCGGGGCGGCCGCCGCGCCGCTCGGGGTGGGAATCCACCGGCTCGCGCTGCTGCTGCGCCCGCACGTCGAGCGGCGGATGCTGCTGCTCATGCCGGTGGTCGGCCTCGCCGTCGCCGGACTGGCGATAGCGTTCGCCGAGGGCAGCGGGAAGTCCACGTCCGAGGTGCTGTTCTCCGGCCAGAACCAGCTCGGCCCGTTCATCCTGCACAGCGCCGGGTACACCGCCGGCGCGGTGGTGCTGCTCCTCGCGTGCAAGGGACTCGCCTACGGCGCTTCGCTGAGCAGCTTTCGCGGCGGCCCGATCTTCCCTTCGATGTTCCTCGGCGCGGCCGGCGGCGTGGCGCTCTCGCACCTGCCGGGCCTGCCCCTGGTGCCCGCCGTGGCCATGGGCATCGGCGCGATGAGCACGGTGATGCTCAGGCTCCCGCTGACCTCGGCGCTGCTGCCCGCCCTGCTGCTGTCCACCGACGGCCTGGCCGTGACGCCGCTGATCATCGTCGCCGTGGTCGTGGCGTACGTGGTCTCCGCCAGGCTCGCGCCGGCTCCGCACCCGGCCGCGCAGGCGGCACCGGGCGGCGGGGACGGGCAAGCGCCGGTTCCGGCCCCGCGGACCGCGCCTGCCGCCCGGTCCGGAGGGCAGGGCTGATCCCGGTCCCAGACGCCTACCGGGAGTTGCCCGCCAATTCACCGGAAGTTCACCCGCGAAGTGCGATGCGTCCGGCCCGGCCAGTGCCGATGATCAACGCTGTGCCTAACGTGCTGTATCTGGTCTGGGATGACGCCGGCATCGCGACCTGGAATGCCTTCGGCGGGCTCATTGACGCCCCGTACCTGAAATGGCTCGCCGGGCGAGGGCTGCGGTATTCGCAGTGGCACACGCCCGCCCGGTCGGAACCGACCCGGGGTTCCCTGCTGACCGGCCGCGACGGGACGGCCGGCCGCGGGGCCCGGGTCGCGGCCGGTGACCCCGGCCCAGGTGGCCCGAACATGATCAGCCCGCCGGGTTCCGCCACCCTGGCGGAGATCATGCGCCGCGGTGGCTACCGCACGTACTGCGTGGGCAAGTGGGATCTGGGCCCGGCGGAGGCGGGCGCGATGACCGGATCGCGCAGGGCCTGGCCGCTCGGCCGCGGCTTTGACCGCTTTTACGGTTTTCTGGGCTGCCGGACCAGCCACTGGTACCCCGATCTGGTCTTCGACAACCAGAACGTCGACCCCGCGTACTCCCCGGCCGAGGGCTACCACCTGACCGCCGACCTTGCCAACATGGCCATGGAGTTCATCCGCGACGGCCAGCAGGCCGCCCCCGCCCAGCCGTGGCTCTGTTACCTGTCCTTCGGCGGCGGCGACCCGCAGGCGGCCCCGCGAGAGTGGGCCGACGCCTACCGCGGCAGGTTCGAGATGGGTTACGACCGCTACCGCGAGGCCGTGCTCGGCAACATGAAGCGCCTTGGCGTGGTGCCCGAGGGCACCACGCTGGCCCAGGCCGACGGGCACCCCTCTCGCGGCGAGCTCGCCGGCGGGGGCCTGGCCCTGGCCCCGCCGTGGCACTCGCTGGGCGAGGCGGAGAAGCGGCTCAGCAGCCACAGCGCCGAGTCCTACGCCGCGCTCTGGTCCTACACCGACCATCAGATCGGGCGGCTGCTCAGCTTCCTGGAAGAGTCCGGGCAGCTGGACGACACGATCGTGGTGGCGTGCTCGGCGGGGGCCGCGCCCGGCGGGCCCGGCGAGGGCGGAGGGGGCGGGGGAGGCGCCGTCCTGGCCGGCTGGCCGGGTGCCGACGGTAACGGCCTGGCCGGCGGCGACGGCCTGCCCGCCGGATGGGCCTGGGCGTTCGGGACGCCGTACAACATGGCCAGGCAGCACGCGCACGGCGGCGCCGCCGCCAGCCCGCTGATCATCAGCTGGCTGCCGGGGATGGCGGACATGGCCGGCGGCGTGCGCGATCAGTATCACCACGCGGCCGACATCGTGCCGACGATCCTGGACTGCGCGGGCATCGAGCCGCCGCAGCTCGTCAACGGGCATCTGCAGGCCCCGCTGCCCGGCGTGAGCATGCGCTACACGTTCACGGCACCGGACGCGCCCAGCGCCCGGCGAACCCAGCTTTACCAGGCGCCG
The DNA here is from genome assembly GCA_963833885.1 of uncultured Actinomycetota bacterium. Taxonomy (GTDB): domain Bacteria; phylum Actinomycetota; class Actinomycetes; order Streptosporangiales; family Streptosporangiaceae; genus JASHPR01. The sequence goes on from CAWHZU010000006.1 coordinate 132,390, forward strand.
GGCGGGCGAGCGGTCTACCACGACGGCTGGAAGGCGGCGACCGGGGCCAGCCGGTGGGAGCTCTACCGCGTGGCCACCGACCGGGCCGAGACCCGCAACGTGGCAGCGAGCCATCCGGAGAAGCTTGCCGAGCTCACCGCGCTATGGCAGACGGCAGGAAGCGAGCTCCCGCGGCAGCGCGAGCTCGCGCCCGCCCGAGGCCTGCCGGTCGTGGGCGCCGGCAGCTCACGGGTCGCCGGCTGACCGCGGAGGGCCCGGCGGGCCCGGCGGATCCGGCGGGGTGGATGGCCCCGGCGAGCCCGTCGAGCCCGGTGACGGCCGAGGGCCGGGCGACGGCCGCGGGCCACCTGCGGGCCGCGGCCGCCCGCCACCTGCGGGCCGCGGCCGCCCGCCACCTGGGGGCGGCTTGCGGTGGTACGACATCCGGGAGCCGTGCGCTGCGTGACCCGGTGGCCGCCGCCTGGCCGGTCTGGCGGCTGGAGGGGCGTCCGCGCCGGCCCGCTCGGCTGGCGACCGGAACGCCGTGACCAGCCGCGCCACCAGCGTGGCCAGGAATACCTGGCCGGTCAGCGCCTCGATGACGGCGAGGGACCGGCCGCTGTTGCCCGCGGCGGTGAAGTCGCCGTAGCCGAGCGTGGTCAGGGTGGTGAAGCTGAAGTACTGGAACGTCTGCGTATTGGCCGGCTGCTGGTGGGCGAAGAATGACCCGCCGCCGAGACGCTCGATCGCCGCGTAAAAGGCGGCGTACATCAGCCCGAGGATCAGATAGGCGCTGAGGGCACCGTAGATGCTCTGCACGGTGACCGTGGGCCTGGCCAGCACGCGGCGCACGATCAGCACCGCGGTGAGGAGCAGCATCAAGCCCTTCCAGATGTCCGCCGCACCGTCACCACCGCTGGTATGGGTGGACGCGGCCACGGCGGCGGCGGCCGAGCCGAGCAGCGCCACGAGACCGATCAGCCTGATGACCCGGCGGCTGGCCTGCCCGGTACGGAGCGCGAGCAGCAGCACGCCGAAGAACAGCAGGGTCTGCAGCTCCGCGACCAGCGTGCTGAACCCGGACGCGGAGAGCAGGTAGGTCACGATCAGCAACAGCAGCAGCACGCCGTACCGCGCGGTGCGCTCCTGGGGCGGCCGGCGGCCGGCTGGTTCCCCGGGCGCGCGGCGGCCGGCCCAGGCAGCCAACAAGGCCCGCGGCGCCCGCATCATGACCTCCTTCTGGTCACGCTAGGGTCGAGCGGCGGGCCGGCGGCGGCTGACGGCGGCGCTAGGCCGCGCGGCCGTGCAGCGCCTGCTGCAGCTCCTGCTCGCCCTCCTTGGACAGGGAGGTCTTCAGGACGGTGCCGCCATACTTCGACATCGCGTCGACGGCCTTGTCCGGGGTCACCTTGTCCACCATCAGGAATAGCGCCGAGGTGCCCGGTCGCAGCATGCCGCGGACCTGGTCCTGGAACTCGCGGTCGATGCCCGACTTCGTGATCTTGCCCATGAGGGCGCCAAGCCCGGCGCCGATGGCGATGCCAAAGACCGGGATGAAGAACAGCAGGCCGAACAGCAGACCCCAGAACATGCCCCAGGTCGCGCCCGTGCCGACCGGGTTGTGGCTGGTGTGCACGTGGTATTTGCCATCGCTGTCCCGGACGATCACTGCGATCGCCTCGGGCTCGATGATGAGGTCGCGGGCCAGCCGCCGCGCCTCGTCCGCTGCCGCCTCGGCGGTGGTCTCGTTCGGATAGCCGATGGCGATCAGGTCAGCCATTGGGTCCCCTTTTTCTGAAGTGAGCTGAACGGTCCGGCCAAGTTCATCAGCCCGTTGCCGGCCGCGCCCCACCCTCGTCGGGTGATACGACCCCGGCCCTGACCTGCGGTGAACCGGGCCGGGCCGGGCGTCTGGGGGGCAGCTCTCCGCCCCCTCACCCGCAGCGGGGGATGGGCGCCGCGGCCAGGTGGAGCACGATGGCGCGCAGCAGACGTGCGAGCGGCATGGGCCAGCAGAACGTACGAGCGGCATAGGCAGCAGAACGTACGAGCGGCATAGGCAGGTGGATGGGGTGGGGAAGCACAGGGCGGACCGCCCTCCGGCGGGCCGGCGGGTAGCCGCCGCCGTGTCCCTGCTCGCCCTGGCGGCCGCCGCCGGGCTGCTGCTGATCGGCGTGGTGGTCCACCTCGGGGCGGTGCTGCTCGCGCTCGCCTGCCTGCTCATCTGCGTGATCGCGGGCTGGTATGTGGTGTCGCGGCGCGGGTTCGCCCGGGCCGTTGCGGCCCTGGTCATGGTCGCGGCGCTGGGCGGGCTGGCCACCGGCCTGGTGTTCGCCAACCTCAACCTGCTCGCGCTGGTCCTGGTCATCGTCGTGTCCGCGATGTCGGTGGTGTCGGCGCGCTATGCGCTCCGGGCCAGACCGGCCGGGTCCGCCGGGTCGGCCGCTGACCGGGCCCGCCTGAGCGCGGCGGCTCGGCCCCGGCGCCCCGTTCTGGTAATGAATCTGAAGTCCGGGGGTGGCAAGGCCGAGCGCTTCCGGCTCGCCGAGGAGTGTGAACGGCGGGGCATCGAGCCGGTCGTGCTGCGGCCAGGAGACGACCTGCAGCGGCTGGCCGACGACGCGGTCAGCCGGGGCGCCGACGTGATCGGGATGGCCGGCGGCGACGGATCACAGGCGCTGGTCGCGACCGTGGCCAGCCGCCGCGGGATCCCGCACGTGTGCGTGCCCGCCGGGACCAGGAACCACTTCGCGCTCGACCTGGGCCTGGACCGGGATGACGTCGTCGGCGCGCTCGACGCGTACACCGACGGGGTCGAGCGCCAGGTCGATCTGGCCGCCGTCAACGGCCGGGTCTTCGTGAACAACGCGTCGCTCGGGCTGTACGCGAAGGTGATCCAGTCGCCCGAATACCGGGACGCGAAGCTCTCGACCGCCGCCTCGGTGCTGCCGGAGGTGCTCGGGCCGGACGCCAGGCCGCTGGACCTGCGCTTCCGTGGGCCGGACGGCGACCACCCGGACGCTCACCTGATCCTGGTGTCCAACGACCCTTACCGGCTCGACACGATCGGCGGCATGGGCACGCGGGAGCGGCTCGACCTCGGCGTGCTCGGGATCGTCGTGGCCAGGATCGCTGACGCCGCTCAGGCCAGCCGGTTCATGGCGCTCGAGGCGGCCGGCCAGGTCCGCCGTTTCCCCGGCTGGCAGGAGTGGGCCACGCCACGGTTCGAGGTCAGCTCGGGCGCCCCGGTGGAGATCGGGATCGACGGCGAGGCGCTGCTGCTGGATCCGCCGCTGGTGTTCGAGTCGCTGCCCGGCGCGCTGCGGGTCCGGCTGCCGCGCCGCGCCGCGGCGCCGTCCCGGGCCGCGCGGACGGTGCGGCTGCTCTCCGACTCGACGATCAGCGAGCTTGCCGAGGTGGCGGCGGGGCGCTGACCGGCTTCCCGGGCTGCCCTGCCGGCGCCTGCTGCCCGGCCTGCGCCTCATGCGCTGCCGGCGCCTGCTGCCCGGGCTGTCCCTCCTCCCCCGGCAGCTTCGCCTCCTCGGGCATGCCCGGGGTCAGCGGATGGGTGTAGGCGTCCCGGAACGTCTTGACCTCCTGGACGGTGAAGGCCCGCTCCTTGCGGTCGTCCCTGGTGAACGCCAGCCACCAGGTGAGCACCGCGCCGACCCGGTTCCGGTAGCCGGTCAGGAACGCGATGTGGATGAACAGCCAGATCCACCAGGCGATGAACCCGCCGGTGCGCAGCGGCCCGGCGGTCACGACGGCCCGGCCGCGGGATATGTACGCGGCCGAGCCGAGGTCCCGGTAGCGGAATGGCTTGTCCGGCGTGCGGCCCGAGGCCCGGAGCTTGACCCGGTGCCCGGCGTAGAGCCCGGACTGCATCGCCACCTCGGCAACGCCGGGCAGCTTGTCCAGGCTCATGACGTCGCCGATCACCGAGATCTCCGGGTGGCCGGGGATCGTGAGGTCCTTCTCAACCGCGATCCGCCCGGACCTGTCGCGCTCGGCGCCGGTGGCGCGGGCCAGCGCCTCGGCCACCGGCGGCGCCTCCACGCCTGCGGTCCACAGCACGGTGGAGGCGTCGTAGCGGGTCTGCTGCCCGGCGTGGTCGCGCACCTCCAGCCAGCCCCGGTCGACGTGCGTGACCAGCGTGCCCATGTGCTGCTCGACCCCGAGCCCCTGCAGGATCTCGGCGGCCCTGCCCGACAGCTTCGGCCCGAAGCTCGCCAGCGGCGCGCCGCCGCCGTCGAACAGCAGCACCCGGGCGTCGCCGGGCTCGATGCTGCGGAACTCCGACCGCAGGGTCTTGGTCGCGAGCTCCCGGATCTGCCCGGCGAGCTCCACGCCCGTCGGTCCTGCGCCGACCAGCGCGAACGTCAGCCAGCTGCGGCGCTCGGCCGGGTCGGCGGCGGTGTCGGCCATCTCGAACGCGCCGTACACCCGGCGCCGGATGGCCAGCGCGTCCTCGAGCGTCTTCATGCCGGGAGCCCAGCCCGCGTACTCGGGATGCCCGAAATAGGACTGCTGGACCCCGGCGGCCACGATCAGGTCGTCGTAGCCGTACTCGAGGCGGCCGCCGCCGACCCGCTGCGCGATGACCCGGTGGCCCTCGGCGTCGAAGTCCACGACCTCGGCCATCACGCAGTCGACGTTCTTGTGCTTCTCCAGCAGGTCGCGTAGCGGGACGGCGATCTCCCCCTCGGACAGGATCCCGGTGGCGCACTGGTAGAGCAGCGGCTGGAACAGGTGGTGCTGGGCGCGGTCGATCAGCGTCACCGAGACGTTGGCCCGCCGCAGCGCGCGCGCCGCGAACAATCCGCCGAAGCCGCCGCCGATGATCACGACCCGGCGCCGGCCGGGCTCGATGCGCGGCCGGGCCCGCCGGGCTTGCCGCCTCGGCCGGGCTCGCCGGGCTCGCCGCGCCGGCCGGGCTCGCCACTTCGTCCGTCATCGCCTTGCTCCCAGTCGCTCCGAGTCCCGGCGGCTCAGCCCGCCGGGTCGTACCAGGTGTCGCGGCCCTCCAGCAGCCGGTCGGCCTCCTTCGGCCCCCAGGTGCCCTTGGCGTACGGATGCACCGGGGTGACGTCGCCGAGCACCGGGTCCACGACCTCCCAGGCCGCCTCCACCGTGTCCTGATCGGCGAACAGCCAGCGGTCACCGGCCAGGGCCGCCCCGATCAGCCGGTCATACGGCCGCATATCCGACCCCGCCTGCCCCGAGAAGTTCAGGTCCTCCGCGACCGGCTCCAGTCCCGCCCCCGGCTTCTTGCCGGCCAGCTGCACCCCGACCGCGGTCTCCGGCCAGACCCGGAACCGCAGCGAGTTGCCGACCGCGAAAGGCTCGATCCCGAACACATCCTGCGGCGGCCGCCGGAACTTGATCTCCACCTCGGTCGCGGTCACCGGCAGGCACTTGCCGGCCCGGATCAGGATCGGCACCCCGGCCCACCGCCAGGTGTCGGCGGCCAGGCGGACCGCCACGTACGTCTCGGTCGTCGACTTCGGCTCCACGCCGTCGACCTGCAGGTAGCCGTCGTACTGGCCACGGACGCAGTCTTCGGCGGCGAGCGGCCGCAGCGCCGAGATCACCCGCCGCTTGGCGTCCGGCCACGACGCCAGGCCCTGCCCCTGCGGCGGCTCAGCCAGCACCGTGGCCAGCACCTGCAGCATGTGGTTCTGCACCACGTCCCGGATCGCGCCGGTCCGGTCGTAAAACCGGCCCCGGTCGGACACGTCGAACGCCTCCGCCATCGTGATCTGGACCCGCTCCACGTAGTTGCGGTTCAGCAGCGGTTCGAGCATCGAGTTCGCGAACCGGACGAACAGGACGTTCTCCACCGGATCGAAGGCCAGCCAGTCGTCGACCCGGAAGATCGCGTTCTCCGGGAAGAATTTGTGCATGGTGTCGTTGAGCTGCCGCGAGCTGGCCAGGTCGGTGCCGAACGGCTTCTCCACCATGATCCGGGCGTCCTTGGTGCGCCCGGCCGTGGCGATTCCCTCGGCGATCCGGCCGAACAGGACCGGCGGGACCTCCAGGTAGAAGAGGATCTTCTTGCCGTCGCCCACCGCATCCGACATCGCCTTGTAGGTGGCGTCGTCGCCCAGGTCGCCGTCGACGTACCGCAGCAGGCCGAGCATCTTCTGCGCCGCCGGGGTGCTCGGGTCCATCTTGTTCAGCTTCAGCGAGTCGGTGGCGTAGTTCCGGAACTGCTCCAGACCCCACCCGTTCATCGCCACGCCGATCACCGGGACGTCCAGCACGCCGCGGTCCACGAGGCCGACCAGCGCCGGGAACGTCTCCAGCTTCGCCAGGTCACCGGTGGCCCCGAAGATCACCAGTGCGTCAACTTGGTCAGTCGCCATTTGCGAGCTCCTCCTGGGTTGGTCGCGCGTCATCCATGGGATCGCTACCGCGCGCTTCTTTCATCATTCCAATCGGGTGATGGCAATATGCGGGCATGACCACACCGGGAAACTCCGAGCGCCCGCCGCCCCTGGACAGCGCCGCCTTCAGCGCCCTCTACCAGCGGCTCCGGGACGCCACGCCCTGGGGACCCGATGACCGGCGCGGCGGGCTGAACTACCTCACGCCCGATCGGGTGCTGGCCGCCGCTGCCGAGGTGCGCCTGGGCCGGACGGTCACGCTCGAGGCCCCGATCGAGACCCAGGCGGCGCCGGACAACCCCGAGCCGGCCATGGACGAGATGACGGGCACCGGGGACCAGGCCGACCCGGCCGGGCTGACCTTTGCCCGGGACCGGCTGACCATGAACGTGCACGGGAACGCCGACAGCCACATCGACGCCCTGTGCCACGTCATGTACCACGCCAGGCTCTACAACGGGGTGCCCGCCGGCACGGTCACCGCGCAGGGGGCCGCCGAGCTGTCCATCGAAGTGGCCAGCAACGGGATCGTGGGCCGCGGCGTGGTGCTGGACATCCCGCGGCTGCACGGCGTCCCCTGGCTCGAGCCCGGGGATCACGTGACCGCCGACGACCTGGCCCGGGCCGAACAGGCCCAGCGGGTCCGGGTCGGTGAGGGTGACCTGCTGTTCGTCCGGGTCGGCCACCGGCAGCGCCGGAACGCGCTCGGCCCGTGGGACTCGGCGGCCACGCGGCCGGCCTGCATCCCACGGCGATGGAGTTCGTGGCCGAGCGGAAGGTCGCGGTGCTGGGCAGCGACAGCAACAACGACACCTCGCCGAGCGCGGCCAAGGGCGTCGACTTCCCCGTGCACGTGCTGGCCCTCAACGCGATGGGCCTGCACCTGCTCGACTGGCTGCAATTCGACGGCCTCGTCCCGCTCTGTGCCGAACTCGGCCGCTGGTCGTTCTGCTGCGTGATCGCGCCGCTGCGGCTGGAGCACGGCACCGGTTCCCCGGTCAACCCGATCGCGATCTTGTAGCGCCCGGCTGGGACGGACCCGGCTGCGGCGGCACCGCCGCGGCCGACCGGGCCTGCGCGTCCTGCCCCGACCGGGGCAGGAACTCGTGCCGGCTGACCCGGCGGCGGAATATGTAGTAGCTCCAGGCCTGGTACGCGAGCACGAACGGCAGGAAGATCACCACGACCACGGTCATCACGGTGAGCGCGTACCGGCCGGACGCGGTGTTGTGGACGGTCAGGCTGAACGCCGGGCTGGTGCTGGACACCATGACCCTGGGGTACAGGTCGGTGAAGATCGCCAGCACGCAGGCCGCCATCGTGACCGTTGTCGCCGCGAACGCCCAGCCCTCGCTGCGCGTGTAGACCAGCCAGATCGCGGCGAACGCGACCAGCACGGCGCCGAACTCGACGGGGTTGAGCAGGGCTCCCTTGCCGGCGATCGCGTGCGTCCAGGACACGAAGGCCAGCACCAGCAGGCCGGTCACCGGCGCTATCCGCTGGGCCAGCCGCCGGGCCCGCTGGCGCATGTCGCCGGTCGTCTTCAGGGACAGGAACGTCGCGCCGTGCAGCAGGCAGATCGCGACGAACGTGATCCCGGTGAACACGCCGTACGGCTGCAGCAGCGTCCAGAACGACCCGGTGTACTCGTGGCTGGCGTTGATCGGCAGCCCGTGCAGCAGGTCGCCGAGGGCCACGCCGAGCAGCAGCGGGGCCAGCAGGCTGCCCACGGTCAGCGCCGCATCCCAGGTGCGCCGCCAGCGCGCCGCGTCCCGTTTGCCGCGGTACTCGAACGCGACGCCGCGCACGATCAGAGCTGCCAGGAGCAATACCAACGCCAGGTAGAACCCGGAGAACCAGGTCGCGTACCAGCCCGGGAACGCGGCGAACGTCGCGGCCCCGGCCACGATCAGCCAGACCTCGTTGCCGTCCCACAACGGGCCGATCGTGTTGATCGCGGCCCGCCGGCCCGGCTCGTCGGCGCCGACGAAGTCGTGCAGCATGCCGACCCCGAAGTCGAAGCCCTCCAGGATGAAAAACCCCATCCACAGGACCGTGATCGCGATGAACCAGAAGGTGATCATCGGCGCCTCAATACTGGACAGCCGGAACGGGCGCGTCCGCCTCGGTCTGGGCGGGCGCGGGCGGAAGCTGCTCGCGGGAGTACTTCAGCATCAGCAGGAAGTCGACGACGCCGAGCACCGCGTACAGCAGCACGAACGCGCCCAGGCTGATCGCCACGTCGGTCGTCGAGACCGACGGCGACACCGCGTTCTTGGTGAGCATGATCCCCTGGATGATCCACGGCTGGCGGCCGCTCTCGGTCAGCAGCCAGCCAGCGGTGTTCATCAGGAACGGCAGCGCGCTGCCCCAGATCGCCACCCACAGGAACCGGCGGGAGGTGGCCAGCTTCCTGCGCCGGATCAGCCACAGCCCCCACAGCCCGATCAGCAGCACCAGCACCCCGATGTAGGCCATGACCCGCATCGACCAGTACTGGATGAACACGTTCGGCACGTAGTAGCCGGGGCCGAAGGCCTTGCTGTACTGCGCCTGCAACGGGTTCAGCCCGATCACCTTGCCGTTCCAGTGGTTGGTGGCCAGCAGCGACAGCAGGTGCGGGATGGCGAGGATCTGGGTCGGGTTCTGGTCCCGGTTGCCGCCGCCGATCTGGAACAGCGAGAACGAGCACGGCTGGCAGGTGGTCCACTGCGCCTCCGCCGCGGCGATCTTCATCGGCTGGTATTGCGCCTCGATCACCCCGAGCTCGTCGCCCACGAGCATCGCGAACAGGATCGCCGGGACCAGCACCACCAGCGCCAGCCGCGTCGACCGGGTGAACACGCCGGCGTCGCCGCCGTGCCGGAGCTGCCAGGCCGACACCGCCAGCATCACCGCCGCGCCGGTGACCAGCGACGCCAGCAGCACCTTCGCGTAGCCCCAGACGAACACCGGGTTGGTCAGCAGCGCCCAGATGTCGGTCAGCTGCGGCTGGCCGCGGGTCATCACGTAGCCGACTGGGTGCTGCATCCAGGAATTGGCGGCCATGATGAACGCCGCGGACAGTACCGATCCTGCCGCGACCGCCCAGATCGTGAGCAGGTGGATCCGGCGGGGCAGCTTGTCCCAGCCGAACAGCCACAGCCCGAGGAACGTCGACTCGAGGAAGAACGCGCCCAGCCCCTCGATCGCCAGCGGGGCGCCGAAGATGTTGCCGACCAGCCGGGAGTAGGCCGACCAGTTCATCCCGAACTCGAACTCTTGCACCAGCCCGGTGACCACGCCGATCGCCACGTTGATCACCAGCAGCGTGCCGAAGAACCGGGTCAGCCGCAGGTACTCACCGCGTCCGCTGCGGTGCCACGCGGTCTGCAGCAGCGCGGTCAGGAACGCCAGCCCGATCGTGACCGGGACGAACAGGAAGTGGTTGATGGACGTGAACGCGAACTGCCAGCGTGCAAGATCGACGTTCAGCATCTGGCTATGAGCTGCGGGTACCTGCGGCCGCAGGCCCGTTCTGCCAGGCGTCGGCGCCGGCGGAGGCGGCCGCACGCGCCTGGGCCAGCTTCAGCTTGGCAATCTCGCTCGGCGGGATCTCCATCTCCCTGATCCACCGCCGGGTGGCGGCGAACAGGTGGGCGCCGCCGACGACGAGGCCCGCCAGGGCGATCACGCCGCCGGCGGCGATCAGCGCTCCGCCGGTCACCAGCGGGGCAGGCCGTACCTGCGGCAGTCCTGACGTGCTGTTAACACCGTTGTTAGCCATGGCTCCATCCCTGAGCGTTCAGCGAGTGGTCGTCGGTGGTCACTGTTGCCAGCCGGGGGGCGCCGGGCATCATCCGGGCCGGGTGATTACCGGCGCCGCGCCGGGGCCGGGCGCGCGAGTACAGCGCGGCGGGCCGGGCCCGCCGGGCGCGCAGCCGTAGAAACCGGCGCCGGCCTGGTGCCCGGGCGCGCGCGCCCGCCGAGACGCCTCACCCCAAGGGTGTGATGCACCACGCGCGGGCGCCAGCCATCGTGGGCGCGTGACCGATCACTATGACGTCATCATCGTGGGCAGCGGCGCGGGCGGCGGCACGCTGGCATACACGCTGGCCCCGACGGGCAAGCGGATCCTGCTGCTGGAGCGGGGCGACTTCCTGCCCAGGGAGACCGAGAACTGGGACCCGGGCGCGGTGTTCGTCGACGGCAGGTACATCTCGCCGGACACCTGGTATGACGCGGACGGCAAGCCGTTCCAGCCTCAATCGCACTATTTTGTCGGCGGCGCCACGAAGATGTACGGCGCCGCGCTGTACCGGCTGCGGCCCGAGGACTTCGGCGAGCTGAAGCACGCCGACGGCGTGTCCCAGGCCTGGCCGCTTGGCTACGACGACTTCGAGCCCTGGTACAGCAGGGCAGAGTGGCTGTACCAGGTCCGCGGCGTGCACGGCGAGGACCCGACGGAGGGCCACTGGTCCCGGCAGTACCCGTGGCCGCCGGTGTCGCACGAGCGGCGGGTGCAGCAGATCTCCGAATCGCTGGCGGCGGGCGGGTACCACCCGTTCCACGCGCCGTGCGGCATCCTCCTCGACGAGGCGAGGCGGCCGGCCAGCACGTGCATCCGCTGTGCCTGGTGCGATGGCTACCCGTGCCTGGTGCACGCCAAGTCCGACGCCGAGGCCATCGCGGTGCGCCCGCTGCTGGACCGGCCGAACGTCACCCTGCTGGTAAACGCCGAGGTGGAGCGGCTGCAGACCGACCCCGGCGGCGGTGCGGTGACCGGCGTGGTGGTCAGCCGGGGCGGCGAGCGCGAGATCTACGACGCCGACGTCGTCGCGGTCTGTGCCGGGGCGGCGAACAGCGCCAGGATCCTGCTCCGCTCCGACTCCGACCGGCACCCGAATGGGCTGGCCAACGGCTCGGACCAGGTCGGCCGCAACTACATGTGCCACAACAGCAAGGCCATCGTGGCGCTGGGCGCCGAGGACAACGACACGGTCTTCCAGAAGACGCTCGGCCTGAACGACTTCTACCTCCCCGGCAACGGCCGGCAGTGGCCGCTCGGCAACATCCAGATGCTCGGCAAGTCCAACGCGATGGCGATGAAGGGCGAGGAGCCCACGCTGACCAAGCTCGCCCCGCGGTGGAGCATGGCCGAGGTCGCCCGGCATGCGGTCGACTTCTGGCTGACCACCGAGGACATCGCTGAGCCGGACAACCGGGTCACCGTCGACAGCGACGGGAACATTCACCTGGCCTACAAGCAGACCAACGACGAGGAAGCCGACGGCCTGTACCACGAGCTGCGGAAGATCCTCAACCACGTGGGCCTGGCCGAGCACCACGTGCTGCACAAGAACTTCTACATGAGCATGGACATCCCGGTGGCCGCGGTCGCGCACCAGGCCGGCACGTGCCGGTTCGGCACCGACCCGGCCACGTCGGTGCTCGACGTGAACTGCAAGGCCCACGAGCTGGACAACCTGTACGTCGTGGACACCAGCTTCTTCCCGAGCATCGGCGCGGTGAACCCCGCCCTGACCGCCATGGCCAACGCGATCCGCGTCGGCGAGCACCTGACCGGCCGGCTGACCGGATGACGGACCGGCCTGCCTGAAACCGCCCAACCAACCGCTAACCGCGAGGTGAGGATCTTGGACCGCTACCCCAACATCGGCGACCACGGGCTGATCGGCGACCTGCAGACGGCCGCCCTGGTGACCACCGACGGCTGCGTCGACTGGTTCTGCGTTCCCCGGTTCGACTCCCCCAGCGTGTTCGCATCGCTGCTCGACGCCGACAAGGGCGGCTTCTGCAGGATCGCGCCGGACCGGGACGACTACGTCAGCAAGCAGCTCTACCTGCCGGACACCGCGATCCTGGTCACCCGGTTCATGACCCCGGACGGGGTCGGCGAGGTGCACGACTTCATGCCGATCGCCGGCGCCAAGGCCACCGACCGGCACAAGCTGGTGCGCAACATCAAGGTCGTGCGCGGGACCATGAAGTTCCGGATCCAGATCAAGCCGCGCTTCAACTATGGCCGGACGCCGCACAAGCTCGACTACTCCGAGCACGGAGCGGTGTTCCACACCGACGACATGGATCTGTCGGTGAGCGGCATCGCGCCGGTCGGGGTGACCCTGCGCGACCTGGAGCTCGCGATCGAGCCGGACGGCGGCGGCCTGCAGTGGACCCGGACGCTGCGCGAGGGCGAGATCGGCGGCGTCGTGCTGGAGTCCAACGGCGGCCTGCCGCAACGGCTGGTCCCGCCCGAGGAGGCGCAGGCGCTCTCCGACGAGACCGCGCGCTTCTGGAGCGACTGGCTGCACCGCTCCACCTACACCGGCCGCTGGCGGGAGATGGTGGCCCGCTCGGCGATGACGCTCAAGCTGATGACGTACGCGCCCAGCGGTGCGCTGGTCGCCGCGCCGACCACCGGGCTCCCGGAGCAGATCGGCGGCGAGCGCAACTGGGACTACCGGTACACCTGGATCCGGGACGCCTCGTTCTCCATCTACGCCCTGCTCGGCCTGGGCTATCTGGAGGAAGCGGGCCAGTTCATGCAGTGGCTGCGGGACCGCGCGACCGAGCAGTCCGGCAACGGCTCCGGGCCAATGAAGATCATGTACCGGGTCGACGGCACGTCGGATCTCACCGAGGAGACGCTCGACCACTTCGAGGGCTGGCGCGGCTCGAAGCCGGTGCGCGTCGGCAACGGCGCCTCCGACCAGCTGCAGCTCGACATCTACGGCGAATCCATGGACGCCATCGCGCTCGCCGATGCCCGCACCGGGGAGATGGCGCATCAGGGCTGGATGTCGATCGCGAACATCACCGAGTGGCTCTGCGACCACTGGGACCAGCCGGACGAGGGGATCTGGGAGACCCGCGGCGGCCGCAAGAACTTCACCTACGGCCGGTTCCAGTCCTGGGTCGCGCTCGACCGCGCGATCCGGCTGGCCGAGCGCCGCGGCAAGCCGGCCAACCTGGCCAAGTGGACCACCGAGCGCGACAAGATCTACAACCAGATCATGGAGCGCGGCTGGAACGCCAAGATCGGCGCGTTCACCCAGCACTACGACACCGAGGTGCTCGACTCCTCGCTGCTGATGATGCCGCTGATGGGCTTCATCGCGCCGCGCGACCCGATGTGGCTGTCCACGCTGGACGCCATGGACCGCGAGCTGGTCTCGGACAGCCTGGTCTACCGGTACAACCCGTCCGCCTCGCCCGACGGCCTGGCCGGCAACGAGGGCACGTTCTCGCTGTGCACGTTCTGGTACGTCGACGCGCTGGCCAGGGCGGGCAGGCTCGACGACGCCCGGCTGACCTTCGAGAAGATGCACACCTACACCAACCACCTGAGTCTGTACTCCGAGGAGATCAGCGCCACAGGCGAGCAGCTCGGCAACTTCCCGCAGGCGTTCAGCCACCTGTCCCTGATCAACGCCGCGATCAACCTCGACTACCAGATGGATCACGGCTTCGGCTCCCTGCAGGAGGGCCCCCTCCCGGCCTGAGCCGCGCGGTGACCTTTCACCTGCGCGTCGTGACAACTGGTGAGGTGACGGAACGGGTCGTCGCCCTGCTGGCCGCCGAGCCCGGCGTGTCGAACCTGGTGGTTCTTCCCGGCGCGGCCCGTCGGCCAGCGGGCGACGCCGTGCAGTGCGACGTCCGGTCGTCGGCCGCCAACTCGGTGCTCACCCGGCTCAAGGCCTGCTGTGACCCCGGTGCCGGCCCGGTCGCGATCGAGGTCGTGGACGCGGTCGTCGGGGAGCGGCCGTCCCCGGCAGCGAAGTTCGGCGTCGTGCAGCGGGACATCGCCCCGGTCTGGGACGTGGTGGACGCGAAGATCCGCTCCGACGCCGTCTACGCGCCCAGCTTCTACACCCTGCTGGCGATCGCCGGGCTGATCGGCGCCGTCGCCATCCTGATCAACTCGCAGATCCTCCTCGTCGGCGCCATGGTCGTCGGGCCGGAGTACAACGCGATCATGGGCGTCGCGCTCGGCATCGACCGGCGCAACCGCCGGCAGGTGACCCGCGGCCTGATGGCGCTGGCGGCCGGGTTCCTGGCCGCGATCGTGCTGACCCTGCTCTTCGGCCTGGTGATCCGCGGGTCCGGCGAGACGCCCCAGGCGTTCTACCAGGGCGTCCGCCCGATCTCGGCGCTGATCAGCAGCCCCGACGTGTTCTCGGTCGTGGTCGCGGTGCTGGCCGGCATCGCCGGCGTGGTCTCGCTGACCGAGTCCCGGGCGGGCGCGCTGATCGGCGTGTTCATCTCGGTCACCACGATCCCGGCCGCGGCCAACATCGGCCTGTCGATCGCGTACGCGGACTGGGACCGGGCCCTGGGCTCCGCCTACCAGCTGCTGCTGAACGTGGTCGTGCTGATCGTGGTCGGCGCCCTCGTCATGCGCCTGCAACGGCGTATCTGGCGCTCCCGCTCCGCAGCCCCCACCTGACCACCCTCAAGCCCCAGCTCCCGTTCGCCTGGCCGCCCGCCGACGTCAGCCCTGCACCCACTCGCCAAACTGCCCACCCGCCCGAGGTAGGCCCGCTTTCCATGATCGTGGTAGCTGAACCGCTTATAGCGCGGGTTTTCTACCACAATCATGGAGAAAGCGGGTCTTGGCGTCAGCCGAGGCGCTGCTGCAGGTGCTCGCCGACCCTGATCGCGTTGGCCATCGCGGTCAGGGCCGGGTTCACCGCGCCGATGCTCGGCATGAAGCTGGTGTCGACGACGTACAGGTTGTCCAGTTCGTGCGCCTTGCAGTTCTCGTCGAGCACCGACGTCGCCGGGTCGGTGCCGAACCGGCACGTGCCCGCCTGGTGCGCGCAGCCCGCGATCGCGATGCTCATGTTCATGTAGAAGTTCTTCTCGAGCAGGTGGTGCGCGGCCAGCCCGACGTGGTTGATGATCTTCCGCAGCTCGCCGTACAGGCCCTTGGCTTCCTCGTCGTTGGTCTGCTTGTAGGCCAGGCGGATGTTCCCGTCTTCGTCGACCGTGACCCGGTTGCCCGGCTTGGGCACGTCCTCGGTGGTCAGCCAGAAGTCCACCGCGTGCCGGGCGACCTCCTCCAGGGCGAAGCGCGGCGCCAGCTTGGTCAGCTTGGGCTCCTCGCCCTTCATCGCGGCCCAGTTCGACTTGCCGATCATCTGGATATTCCCCAGCGGCCACTCGCGCCCGTCACCAGCGAAGTAGAAGTCGTTCAGCCCGAGCGTCTTCTGGAACACCGTGTCGTTGCGCTGCTTGTCCAGCGCTACGACGGCGTTGCTGTTATGGAACATGTAGTTGCGGCCCACCTGGTCGGAGCCGTTGGCCAGGCCCGCCGGGTGCCGGTCGGACGCCGACCGGAGCAGGATCCGGGCGCTGTTGGCCGCACCGGCCGCGACCACCACGACGTCGCCGGCGTACACCTCGCGCTGGCCGCCGCGGGACACCACCACACCGGTCACGGCGCCGCCGCCCGGGTCGGTCTCCAGCCGTTCCACCTCCGCGTTCACCAGCAGAGTCACGTTGTCGCGGTCAATGATCGGGCGGACGGCGATGGTCTCGGCGTCGGACTTCGCGTGCACCAGGCAGGGAAAGCCGTCGCAGGTGTTGCACCGGATGCACGTGCTCTTGGGCCGGTTGGCCTCGTCCAGCAGAACCCCGCACGGCGCGGAGAATGGGTGGTAGCCGCCGTCACTCAGCGCATCGGCGATCTCCTTGATCCGCGGCTCGTGCGAGACCGCCGGCCACGGGTACTGCTTCGACCAGTGCCCCTCGGTCGGGTCCTCGCCGTGCGCGCCGCGCACCTGATAGAGCCACTCGGCCTTGGTGTACCAGGGCTCGAAGTCGTCGTAGCTCAGCGGCCACGCCGGTGACAGCCCGTCGACGTGCTGGATCTCGCCGAAGTCCTCGGGCCGCAGCCGGTACAGCGCGGCGCCGTACATCTTGGTCGCGCCACCCACGAAGTAGTGCACCTGCGGCTGGAACGGCTTTCCGTCAGCGTCGTACCAGGTGTCCTTCGAGATGTACCGGCCGTCGATGAACACCGACGACGGATCCCAGTTGTCCTTCTCCCGCGGCAGGTAGTCGCCGCGCTCCAGCAGCAGGATCCGCTTGCCCGACGGGGCCAGCGTGTGCGCCAGCGTGCCGCCGCCGGCCCCGGTGCCGATGATGATGACGTCATAGTGTTCGGTCACACCGCCATCATGCCGGCCCGGCCGCCACGACACGCCGCCGACCCCGACGCACGGTGCAAACCGCCGGGCGATCTTCATGGATGTACCGTTGGGCGGCCTCTTGCCCGCCTTTTGGTACATCCATCGCCTGCGACCGGCGGTTTAGGTGGCCGATGACGGTGACGGGTGGGGGTGTTGGGCCGGAGGGGACGGGCGGGGGTGCAGTGACTGGGGGGAAGGGCGGCCGTGGGCGACGGCGAGCGATAGCAGGCCCATGCCGGCCGCTACCGCCGCGCTGAAGCCGAAGATCACCGGCAGCCGGACACCCGCGTCCACCAGGGGGCCGACACCGAAGGCGGCTAACCCGTAGCCGAGCTGGTAGCAGGCGATCACCCCGCCAGCCACGGCCACCTGGTACCGCGTGAGCTTCTCCTGCCCGATGCTGATCGTCAGCGGCAGCAGCGCCGAGCAGCCGAGCCCGGCCAGGGCAAAGGCCCCGACTGACGCCAGCGGGGCGTGCTTGGGCAGCACCGCGATCACCAGGAACGCCCCGGCCAGCAGGAACGGCAGGATGTGGTAGGTCGCCCGGCTCGGCAGCCAGCGCTGGATCGCGGCGAACAGCACCCGCCCGGCGGTGACAACGGCCCAGAACGCCGTCAGCGCGACCGCTGCGGTCGACGACGCGACGCCCAGCGAGGTGATGTCGAGCTGGGACCAGTTGCCGTTCATGGTCTCGCAGAACCCGTACAGGATCGCGAACGCGCCGAACAGCCAGAGCCCGGCGGGGATCCGCCCGCCCGAGCCCGGGGATCCGACGGCCGACTGCGACGCGGCACCCGGCTGAACTGCGGGGCGCAGCGGCAGCCGCATGCTGACCAGGAGCAGGCCCACGAGCAGGACGGCGGCGAGGATCGGCAGGCCGGTCCAGAACCCTAGGCTGACGAATATCGCGACGAAGACGGGGGCGAGCGCGGTACCGAGCCCGAGCAGGGCGTTCAGCACTAGCACCGACCGGTCGACGGCCTGCGGGTGGAATGCGGCCGCAAGCGTGTTAAGCGCCGGGACGGCGAGGCCGAAGCCCGCGCCCAAGCAAGCGGTCGCGGCCAGCAGCAGCCCGTAGGCCGCGGCGTGCTCGTGCACCACCAGCCAGCTCACGATCAGCAGCAGCATCGCGGCAAGGTCGGCTACCAGGCCTGCCAGGTAGACCGTCCGCTCACCGAGCCTGGTGGCCAGGCCGGGCCCTATCAGGCCGGCGCTGAGCAGCGCCGCGGTCACCGCCGTGATCATCTGCGGGACGAACATCAGCCCGTACTGGCTGCTGGACAGGTCGTAGGAACCCTTGGCGGTGAAGATCGTGCTGGCGGCTGGAAAGGTCACCAGGGCGATGCCCTGGACCAGCCCGGCCACGTTGACAGTGGCGGTCTCTGCCCGGCTGCCCGTCGGCTGCGATCGCATGGGTTCACGATTACCACGCATCAGCACCCGGTTGCGCGGCGTAATGCTCCCTTCATGTTCCCTGGGTAGACCTGCGTGCGGCGGTACGACAGCACGACAGGAGGACGTGTGCGCAGATCGCTCACATCCGGGTCTGATGTCCGGGCCGGAACGGGGGGCACCCGGCCCGGTCCGGTCGAGACACCGGCTCACCGGCGGCGGGCAAGGAAACGCCGGCCGCTGCGGCAGCGGCCGGCGGCGTGCACGGTGCTCGCGGTGCTTGCCGTATTCCTGCTCTTGGTGTCCTGGTCGGTGGGGAACGCACTCACCGTTCCCGGCGGCGGCACGGTGTCGGAGCGCCTCGCGGAATGGGCTCGCGACCACTACCTCGGGCCGCTGGTCACCTTCGGCGAATGGCTCAGCTACCAGTCACCCAAGGTTGGCGGAAAGCCCTCGTTCTCGCTCGCCGGGCCGGGTATCCGCGCGGCTGCGGCACCGCGCGGGAAGGCGACCCCTGCGCCGTCCGCCCCGCCGGCCCCGTTGAGGTCACTCGCCCGGCCACTCCCCGGCGAGGGCCGGTGGCGGGACCTGGGGACGGTCAAGGGCCAGCCCGCGATCTACGGCACCTACCTGCGAGCGAGCAGCGTGTACTCCTCGTACGTAGCCGGCATCGTGCTGCTGAACCAGAACCTGCTCAGGTTCGAGCTGCGGCCCGGCGCCGAGGATCCCGGCCCGGGCAACTGGAACGCGGCACCAGACATCCCCGCGGGCACCCGCGAAGGCCTGCTGGCCACGTTCAACAACGGCTTCAAGATCGCCCAGTCTGACGGCGGCTTTTACCTCAACGGCGCCACCACGGGGCGGCTGACCAACGGCACCGCCTCCGTCGTGTACTACCGGGACGGCCACATCGCGATCGGGGTGTGGGGCGCGACGGTGCGGATGACACCCGAGGTTGTCGGGGTGCGGCAGAACCTGCACCTGATCGTCTCCCACGGCGACATTCCGGGCTCGGTCGACAGCAACGTCGAGACCAGCTGGGGAGCGACGCTGGGCGGCGGCTACTACGTATGGCGGTCCGGCATCGGCGTCACCGCCAGCGGACAGGTCGTGTTCGCCTACGGCCCGGCCCTGAACGTCCGGGAACTGGCCGAGCTGCTGAAGCGGGCCGGGGCGGTGACGGCCATGCAGCTGGACATCAACCCGGACTGGACGTCCTTCATGTACTACGTCCCGAGCCGTCCGGCCGACCCCACCCCGGTCGCGCTGCTCCCCGGCCAAGTGCAGCCGGCCGACCGGTACTACTCGGTCTCGGGGCGCGACTTCACGGCGGTGTACTCGCGATGAGCACCCGACTATCAGGAGCCGGGGCGCCCGCCGCGGCCGCCCACTACCCGGCGCCGCTGGCGTGGCTCGCGACGGTGGTGGAGACGTCGCGGCCACGGCAGTGGCCGAAGAACCTCCTGGTGTTCGCCGCCCCGCTGGCGGGCGCCTCGTTCGGGCGGGATGACGGCCTCGGATACGGGCTGGTGGCCGCGGGTGCCTTCGTCGCGGCGTCCGCCGCGGTGTACTTCGTCAACGACGTGGCCGACGCCGAGCGCGACCTGCGGCATCCGGTCAAGCGCCACCGCGCGGTGGCCTCCGGCCGGCTGCCCAAGGCACATGCGCTCGTGGTGGCCGGGCTGGCGATCATCGCCGGGCTCACCGCCGGCCTGGCGATCGGCGAGCCACGGCTGTCCGCCACCATCGGCATCTACCTCGCGTTCTCGGTGCTGTACACGATGGTCCTCAAGCACATCCCCATCGTCGAGCTCGTGTTCGTGGCGTCGGGCTTCGTGCTGCGCGCCGTCGGCGGCGCGATCGCCACGCACGTGCCGCCGTCCGGCTGGTTCCTGGTCGTGTGCAGCCTCGGAGCGCTGATGGTCGCGATCGCCAAGCGCTACACCGAGCTCACCATGCTGGACAACGCGGCGGCCAGGCACCGCCCGGTGATGCGCTGGTACAGCCGGCAGGTGCTGCGGCTCGGCCAGCGGGCCGTCGCCTGCGCCATGACCGTCGCCTACGTGCTGTGGGCGCTGGGGGAGCAAAACCCCTGGATGAGCGGCTGGCACCTGGCCAGCGCCATCGCGCTGGCGGTGGCAATTACCCGCTTCGACAGGCTCACCGCCCGCACGTCGGGCAAGCCGGTCGAAGACCTTATCGCTAGGGACGGTGTGATGGTCTACTGTGAGCTGGCCTGGCTGACGATGTTCGCAGCGGGGCTGTAAATGGACGCGAATCAGGTACTGACCGGCTGGGGCCGGACGAGACCGTCGCGGGCGATCGTCTCCGGCCCGATGGACACCTGCGCGCTGCAAGAACTCGTTGCCAGCCGTCCGGCTAGGGGTGTGCTGGCCCGCGGAGCCGGCCGGAGCTACGGCGACGCAGCGCAGAACCTGGACGGGCATGTGGTCATGCCGGTGACCCAGCCGACGGTGGAACTCGACGTGGCAGCGGGCACGGTGCGGGCCTCGGCGTCGGCGACCTTCGCCGAGGTGCTGGCCAAGGCCGTGCCGGACGGCCTGATCCTGCCGGTGCTGCCGGGGACCGGCCACCTCACCATCGGCGGCGCGGTCGCCGCCGACGTGCACGGCAAGAACCAGCACGCCGACGGCAGCATCGCCGCCTGGATCGATGAGATCGAGCTCATCGACGGCACCGGAACGCTGCGCACGCTGACGCCGGACAGCGACCCGGAGGCGTTCCACGCCACGGTCGGGGGCATGGGGCTGACCGGCATCATCCTGACGGTAAAGATCAGGATGATGACCGTGCGCAGCGCGATGATGAAGGTCACGTCCTGCCGACACGCGGACCTCGACGGGCTGCTGGCCGCGCTGGACGGCACGCGCGAAAGGTACTCGGTGGCGTGGGTCGACATGACCGCGTCCGGCAGGTCGCTGGGCCGCGGCATCGTGGACACCGGCGATCATCTGGCCGGGCCGGACCCGCTGCGAGAGCCCGACGGCCTGACCTACCGCCCGCCCCATGCCCGCTGGGCACCCACCATGCCGTTCTGCCCGGTCACGCCCGTGTCGGCGCGCTGGTTCAACAGCCTGTGGTTCTCCCAGGCAACCAGTTACCGGATAGCCGTCACCGACCTGCCGACGTTCTATCACCGGCTGGACGCGGTGGACGGCTGGAACCGCGCTATCGGCCCGCGCGGCCTGATCCAGTATCAGTTCGTGGTGCCGGACGGCGCAGAGAACGTCATCGCCCGTGCCCTGGAAACCGTGCAGCGGCACCGCTGCGCCCCGTTCCTCGGAACGCTCAAACGCTTCGGCGAGGCCAGCAAGGGGCCACTGTCCTTCCCGATGCGCGGCTGGTCGCTGGCGATCGACATGCCCGCTGGCAGGCCCGGCCTCCGTCACGCGCTCGCCAAACTGGACTATGCGGTCACTGCGGTGGGTGGCCGCGTCTACCTGGCCAAGGACGCGCGGCTCGGCCGCGCGTCCTTCGACGTGATGTACGGTCCTCAGACCGCGTGGCGGGCGGCGCGAGCGCGGCTCGACCCAGACGGCGTGTTCCAGTCCGATCTCGGCCGGAGGCTGGGCCTGTGCGCGGGATGACCAAGAGCTGCCCCTATCACCGGGTACTCGTGTTCGGCGGCGCCAGCGAGATCGGCCAGCAAGTCCTGGCCGCGCTGCACCTGCCGCCGGACGCCGAGGTGCTGCTGGCTGGGCGCGACGAGCAGCGGATGGCCGCGACGGCGGAGCGGCTGGCCTGCCGGGTGCGGACGCTGCAGTACGACGCCGCCGCCATGGGCACCCACCAGGTAGCAATAGAAAAGGCCTTCGCGGACGGGGACGTCGACCTGGTCATCTCCGCGGCCGGCATTCTGGCCGGCCAGGACGTGCTGGACGGTGACCCGGACCGGGCTGGCCTGCTCGTGCAGACGAACTTCACCGGGCAGGTCACCACCCTGCTTGCCGCTACGGCGCGGCTGCGCACCCAGGGCCACGGCACGATCGTGGTCCTGTCGTCGGTTGCCGCGATCCGGCCGCGGCGGGCTAACTTCGTCTACGGGGCAACCAAGGCCGGGCTTGACGCGTTCGCGCGGGGGCTTGCCGACTCGCTGCACGGCAGCGGCGTGCGGCTACTGCTCGTCCGGCCTGGCTTCGTGATCGGCAGGATGACGCGCGGCCTGCGGCCTGCGCCGTTGGCGACCACGCCTGCCGCCGTGGGCAGAGCGGTCGCCGCGGGGCTGGCTCGCGACGCGACCGTGGTCTGGGTTCCGCCGGTGCTGCGGGTATTCGCGGTCGTGCTCCGGCTGATACCAAGGCCGATCTGGCGCCGGCTGCGCAGATGAGAACGGGGTGACGGATGAGGGTGCTAGTCGCCGAGGACGACAGCGGGTTGCGGGATGCGCTCGCCCGGGGGCTGCGGGAGAACGGTTACGTGGTGGACACCGTGGCCGACGGCGAGGCCGCCGTCCGGTTCCTGCGCAGCTACGAGTATGCGGTCGTAGTCCTGGACTGGCGGATGCCGCGGATGTCCGGGCTCGAGGTGCTGCACTGGTTGCGGCGGCGCGAGTCGGAGGCTGCGGTGCTGATGCTGACCGCGCGCGACGCGCCAGCGGACCGGGTCACAGGCCTTGACCATGGCGCCGACGACTACCTGGTCAAGCCGTTCGACTTCGGCGAACTGCTCGCCCGGATGCGGGCGCTGCAGCGCAGGCCCCGCGCCCTGCAGGCGCCCCAGCTGGTGGTCGGCGACCTGCGTTTCGATCCCGCGACGCGGGACGTGCGGGTGGGCACGCGCCGACCCGCGCTGACCACGACCGAGCTCGGCATCCTGGAGATGCTGATGCGGCGGTCACCAGCGGTGGTGCATCGGCGCGTGATCGCGCTGCACGTATGGGAGCACGAGGCCGACGCGATGGGATCGAACACGATCGACGTGCACCTGGCCAGGCTCCGCTCCAAGCTGGCGGGCGGGATGGTCAGAATCGAGACCGTGCGCGGCGTCGGGTACCGGATGGTCGGCGCATGACCCGGCGGCCGTGGTTGCTGCCGCCGGGATCCGCGCACGCCGCGCGGATCGCGCTGGCCGCGAGCCTGCTCATCGGCCTGGTGTACGCGGGCTGCGTCACGGTACTCGACCGGGCGGTGACCGCGCGCCTGGTGGCGGGGGTCGACGCGAGGCTGCAGGAGCGCCTGGCCGACGTGCTCGAGAACGGGCCAGCCGCGACCGATGACGACGACGACAGCGACGCACCTCCGCTGTACCTGTGGCGCATGAGCACGGACGGCGCTGTCGCGCGGCTGAGCGCCGGCGCCCCGCGCCTCCCCACCTCGAGCGACGCGGTGGTCAGGTCGGCGCTGACGGCCCAGGTGGCGCATGGCACGTTCCGGCTGGACAGCATGCGCTACGACGGCTCCGTGCTGGTGGCAGGCCAGAGCCTCGGCGAGCAGGACCACATCGAGGCCGTGCTCGGCGTCGGCGAAGCGCTCGCGGCGCCGGTGCTCCTGCTGGCGGCCTTCATCGGGGCGCTGGTCATCGGATTGCGAGCGCTGGCGCCGGTCGAACAGTCGCGGCGGCGCCAGCTCGAGTTCACCGCGGACGCTTCGCACGAACTCCGGACGCCGCTCAGCGTCATCGGCGCCGAGACCAGCCTCGCCCTCAGCGCGCCGCGGAAGGCAGCCGACTACCGCTCGGCGCTCGTCCGTATCGAGGGCGAGGCCGAGCGGCTGCGAAGCATCGTGGAGGACCTGCTGTGGCTGGCCAGGTTCGACTCCAAGCCACCCCAGCCACGAGAAGAGCCCCTTGACCTGGCGACGATCGCGGCCGACTGCGCGGAACGGTTCCGCGCGGTGGCGGGCGCGAAAGCCACCGACCTCGTGGTGACCGGTGACGGGCCCGGCCCAGCCTGGATCAGCGCGCCACCGGAGTGGATCGACCGGCTCGCCGGGGTGCTGGTTGACAACGCCTGCAGACACGCCGGGCGCGACGGCACGGTGCGGATAGGCGTCGGCCGGCGGGCCGGCCGGGTCACCCTGACCGTCGAGGACAGTGGCCCGGGAATCCAGGCAGAGGACCGGGAACGGCTGTTCGACCGGTTTCACCGTGCTACCGAGCATGGCGGCGGTGCCGGACTCGGCCTGGCCATCGCCGACTCGATCGTGAAGTCCACCGCCGGCCAGTGGCGCATCGGCGGCTCGCCGCTTGGCGGCGCGTCGTTCCAGGTCTCCTGGCGCAGGCCCAGGATTCCCGGCAGCGACGCTCAGGGCAGCGAGCTGGCCACGTGACCTGAAGGCCAGGAGGCTGGGTCACAGCGCGCGGGCAAGCTCCGGGAGCACGCCGTCGAGCCACCGCAGCCGCTTCGCCTGCAGCTCCAGCTTGTCCGCGGCCTCCGATGGGGTCAGCGGCCAGTACGTCACGTGCTCGAGGTCGAGCTGAGACCGCTGCAGCGCGGGCAGGATCGCGCGGCGGTCGGCCAGCCCGTACGCGTCGAGGAACAGGCGCAGCCTGGCCCCGATATCCGGAACCGGGCCGAAGCCGGCCTCGGACAGCTGACCGGGCGGCGCGAGCGGGACGAACGCCCACGCCGCGCCGGCGAGATCGACCACGGGGTCGACGGGCTGGGCGCCGTCCCAGTCGATGAAACCGGCCGGGATCCCGTCGCGGTACACCGTGTTCCACGGCCCGAGATCACCATGCGAGACGACCTCACCGGCCCGGGGCGGGTAGGGGTGGTACCGGTATTCGGTACACCTCGGCCGGAACCCGGCCGAGGTGGCGTGCAGCCTGCGCAATAGCGTGGCCGCGCCGCGCAGGGCGAGCTCGGTCCGGGCAAACGCCGGCAGCCGGTGCCCGTGCCCGGGTTGCCACGACGGGTCGGCGGCCACATCCCCGTCCAGGTAGCTGAGCACCTCGGACGTGCCTTCGACGCCGAGCACGCGCGGCGAGCCGTCGAACCCGGCCGATTCCAGATGCCGCAGGTACTCATGGACCGCTGGCGACCACGGGCCGGACGGGCGCAGCACCCGGTCACCGCGCCGCACGATGCCGACGGTCATGCGGCCGCTCGGCAGCGGAACGTCGCCGACGGTTTCCTGGCTCACCAGGCAAGTATCGCCGCCGCGTCGCGGGCGGGTGCCGCGGGAGCGCCGGTGCTCGCCCAGAAGGCGCGCGGGGCGCTGACCCCGGCGGCTGGCGTCAGGCGGAGGGGACGGCGGACAGGCCGGCCTGGGCTACATCCATGTCCTGGCTGTAGTGGCCGCCGCTGACGCCGATCCCGCCGACCACGGCTCCCCCGACCTTGATCGGGTACCCGCCGCCGAAGACGACGAGCCGGTCGATGCCGGGCGCCGCGCCCATGGCCAGCGGCGGGTCGTCCTTGACGAAGTCGTGCCACGCGTCGGTGGCCATGCCGAAACCGACCGCGGTGTACGCCTTGTCCTGGGCCACCTGCACCGACAGCAGGGCCGCGCCGTCCATCCGGCTGAACGCCTTGAGCACTCCGCTGTCGTCCACCACCGCGATCACGAACGGGTGGCCCATCTCGGTGGCCTTGTGCTCGGCCGCCTCGATCATCGCCTTCGCCAGTTCCGTGGTCACGCTGGGCCGCTCGAACGTTGCTGCCATCCGTACCCTCCCGGTTCTCAGTCCTTCGCGATGTAGCGCTGCTCGACGTCACGCACCTCGGGCAGCCCGATGAAATCAAGGAACTCGCCGAACGACGGAAGCTCGCCCATGACCGCAGCCGGGGTTCCGGCCGTGGCGATTTCCCGCAGGATCCGGCGCATGGCGGCGGTGGCCGCGAGCAGCGTGCCGATCGGGAAGATGACGATCCGGTAGCCGAGCTCAGTCAGCCGGTCCAGGCCGATCGGCGGGGTCTTGCCTCCCTCGGCCCAGTTGAACAGCAGCGGGACGCCGGGAAAGGCCCTGGCCACTTCCTCGGCCTCCGCCTCGGACACCACCGCCTCGATGAACAGGACGTCGGCCCCGGCGCCGCGGTACAGCCTGCCTCGCTCGATCGCGGCCTCGAGGCCCTCGACCGCGCGCGCGTCGGTCCTGGCGATGATCACGAACTCGGGCTGGGCGCGTGCCTCGACGGCGGCGCGCACCTTCTCGGCCATCTCCTGTGCACCGATGACCTGCTTGCCCTCCATGTGGCCGCACTTCTTCGGCGCTACCTGGTCCTCGATGTGGATCCCGGCGACGCCGGCGGCCTCGTAGGCGCCGACGGTGCGGATCACGTTGAGCGGGTTGCCGTAGCCGGTGTCGGCGTCCGCGATCACCGGGATGTCCACGCACGCGGCGATCCGGCCCGCGTTGCCCGCCATCTCGGTCATCGTGAGCAGCCCGACGTCGGGTCGCCCGATCAGCGCGGCCGATGTGCCGAACCCGGTCATGTACACGGCGGGGAACCCGGCCTCCTCCACCAGCCGCGCGGCCAGCGGGTCGAACGCCCCCGGCGCCACGATCGTCTGGCCGGACTCGAGCAGCGCGCGCAGCCGGGCTGCCGCTCCCGGGCGGCGGGTCAGCCGCGCCGTCACCGGACTTCCCCAAGCGGCACTGCGGCCTCCTTAACCCCCGACCGGCTCAGGACCAGTCTGGCACCTCTCCCGAGAGCGGGATATGCACCAGCCCGCCGCTCCGTCCGTGTCCCGTAAGCTCGGCTGGAATCCGCAGCCGCCAGCGGGCGACAGAAGGGATGGCTCATGCCGATCGCCGACCCGCACGCCGCGGCTTCGATCCTTTACGAGGCGCGCCGGACCGGCGTGCCGGTCGAGCCCTTCACCGACAGCGACCCGAGCCTGGGCATGGACGACGGCTACGCGGTGCAGGAGCACCTGGTCCGGATGCTGCTCGAGGACGGCGAGCGGATCGCCGGCTACAAGGTCGGGCTGACGTCCAAGCCGATGCAGCAGATGGTGGGCGTCAGCTCGCCCGACTACGGTCCGGTGCTGGCGTCGACGGTGTACGCCAGCGGCGCCGAGCTGCCGCTGACCAGGTTCATCCAGCCAAGGCTCGAGGCCGAGATCGTGTTCGTGCTCGGCGAGCGGC
Source organism: uncultured Actinomycetota bacterium (assembly GCA_963833885.1). Classification (GTDB taxonomy): domain Bacteria; phylum Actinomycetota; class Actinomycetes; order Streptosporangiales; family Streptosporangiaceae; genus JASHPR01. Next base: position 159,394 of record CAWHZU010000006.1, read on the forward strand.
TGGCCGGCCCCGGCGTGAGCGTCGCCGACGCGAGCCGGGCCACGGCCGGGGTGGCAGCGTCGATGGAGATCATCGACTCCCGGATCGTGGGCTGGCGGATCAAGCTCGCGGACACGGTCGCCGACCTGGCCTCCAACGGCGCGGTCGCGATCTCGAGCCGGATCGTGCCGCTGGCCGGCCTGGACACCAGGCTGATCGGGATGGTGCTCACCCGCAACGGCGAACTGGTCGACACCGGCGCCGGCGCCGCGGCGCTCGGCGACCCGCTGGCCGTGGTCGCCTGGCTGGCGAACACGCTGGGCGAGCACGGCATCGCGCTGGAGCCCGGTCACCTGGTGATGACCGGATCCATGCACGCGGCGGTGCCGATGGTCGCCGGCGACGTGTTCCGGGCGGACTTCGACCGGCTCGGCCCGGTCACGGTGCGGGTGACGGAGGCTTGATGACCGAGGACAACAGCGTGCTGGCCGACCGGCTGGCCAAGGCGACCTTCGGCCGGGCCGCGATCGCCCCGCTCTCGGGCCAGGCACCCGGGCTCGACGTGGACACCGGCTACGCGATCCAGGGGCTGGCGCGCGAGGCGGCGGGCCCGCTGGCCGGCTGGAAGCTCGGCCTGACCTCGCGGGCCGAGCAGGCCCGCGCCGGAGCCGACTGGCCGGTGCGCGGCTTCCTGGCCAGCTCGAACGCGCTCGACCTCGGCAGGCCGCTGGCGAGTGACGAGCTGATCCAGCCCCGGGCTGAGCCGCAGATCGTGTTCATCATCGGCAAGGACCTGTCCGGCCCGGCCGTCACCGCCGCCGACGTGCTGGCCGCGACGGCCAGCGTCGCCACCGGGATCGAGATCCTGGACTCCCGCTTGGGCGGGCAAGTGACGGTGCCGGACCTCATCGCCGACAACGCCTCGGCCGGGCGGTTCCTGGTCGGGTCGCCGGTGCCGCTCGACGGAATCGACCTGCGGCTGGTCGGCGTGGTGCTCGAGCACAACGGCCAGGTGGCGGGCACCGCGGCCGGAGCGGTCGCACTCGGCCACCCGGCGGCCGCCGTGGCCTGGCTGGTCCGGTCGCTGGCCGCGGCGGGCGAGGGCCTGCTGGCAGGCCAGGTCGTGCTGTCCGGCGGACTGACCGACGCGGTGCCGGTCCGGCCCCGCGACGTGGTCGTGGCCAGCATCGACCGGCTCGGGTCGGTCGAGTTGGCGGTCGCGTAGCGTTCCGGGCAATGTCCCAGGTTCCGGGAGCGCGACGTCAGCTGAGCGGCACTGGAATGCGGGGCGGCGCTCATGTCAGCGGACCCTGCGGTAGGTGAGGGCGAAGTCGTGCCGCCAGTCACGGTTGCCGTCGAGACGCTTCTCCCAGGCACCGCTGATGCTGTCCCCGTCCGTGCTGAAGGTGCCGGTGAAACGCTGCGCGAAATCCAGGGGACTGAAGTCGGGCGACTCCCGCGTGAGCGTCCACACCCGGCTGTCGAAGCTCATCGCGTACAGGCGCGTCACGCCGCGGGAGTCGTAGTAATGCTGCGTGTATGCACCGGTCTCCGGGTCGGCGCTGACGATCGTCAGGCTGTCGGGCGCCTCCGGGACAGGTACCTCGGTGCGCTGCAGCAGGTACTGCCGGTCCAGATCCCACTCGAACCGGCTGCGCCCGCGGGGGCCTTCCTCTGTGGCGGCGGGCGGTGCCGGCTGATCGCCGGGGAAGCGGGCCTCGATGACCCACTCGCCGATGAAGACGTCCAGGCGTGCCAGCGCGTCCGCTCTGTTCCCGGTCATGGCGATCACTCCGTTCTCACTTGCTCACGCGGTAGTGCAGGTGGGTCACCTCCCCTGCCGGACGGCGCCGGAGCCGAGCAGTTCGGCGAGGCGGTCCATGGAGTCGGTGATGCCGTGCTCCATCCCCGCGGCCAGGGCCTCGTCGCGCGCGGCGACGCTGGGGAACACCGCGTTCTGCTGCATCCGGGTGCGGCCGCCGAGGTCGTCAAGAGTCCTGGTCTCGAGGCTGACCGACCCGGGGGCGCCCTCGAACTCGAAGGTCTGGATGATCAGCGCGTCGGTGACGGTGTGAAAGACGCCGCGGAAGGTGTACTCGGCTCCGTCGGGCGCGGTGTGGACGTAGCGATAGCGGCCGCCCGCCTGCGCGTCGAACTCGACGACGCGCATCGTCAGCTCACGGGGGCCCAGCCACTGCGCGACCAGGTCGGGGTCGGTCGAGGCCCGGAAGACCAGGCCGACGGGGGCGTCGAATTCGCGGACCACCTCGATGAACGGGGTGCCGTCCGGCGCGGTGATATGCGTCGGGTTGGTGCTCACTGTTCCTCCTTGAGTTTCTCCAGGACCGCGTCCAGCCGCCGGTAGCTGCGCTCGGCCTGCAGCCGGTAGGTGTCGATCCACGCGGTCACCGCTTCCAGTGCGGCCGGGTCCAGGTGGACCGGGCGGCGCTGAGCCTGCCGGGTCCGGGTCACCAGCCCGGCCTGCTCGAGCACCTGCACGTGCTGGGAGACCGCCTGCACGGTGATCGGGAACGGCTCGGCGAGCTCGTTGACCGTGGCCGGCCCGGCACTGAGCCTGGCGATGATCGCCCGGCGCACCGGGTCGGCAAGCGCGGCGAACGCCCGGTCCAGCCGGTCATGCTCCTCGTGCGTTCGCGCCATGCCAGCGGTCTCCCTGCGGTCCAGTATTCAAGTGATTTCTTGATAAAGCTAATACTTGAATAAGCTGATGGCAAGCCCTCGCGGTCGTCCCGCCGGCCAGGCGTTCCGGTTTGTACAAGCCGGTGTCCGAGCCGGACGGCGACAATAGGCCCCGGGAGGGATGCCGATGACTTCGGGCGACCAGACAGCAGGAACCGACAGCGGCCGGCCGTCGGCGGCAGGCGCGGACTCGGGAACGGGCCAGCCGGTGGCGCCCGCGGCGGGCGGGGACGCGGGAACGGGCCAGCCGGTGGTGTCGGCATGGCATGTGCTCGGACCGCTGATGGACCTGGTGACCCCCATGGCGCTTCGGGTCGCCGCGACGCTGCGGCTCGCCGACTTCATGCCCGATGACGGCACCGGCGATGGAGCCGCAATTAGCGACCTGGCCGAACGTGCCGGGGCCGACCCGGAGGCGCTGGCCCGCATGCTGCGCCACCTGGTGGCGCACGGAGTGTTCGCCGAGCCGCGCCCGGGACGGTTCGCGGCCAACCAGACCGCTGCGATGCTGCGCACCGGCCAGCCGGGCGCGGTGTGGCTGGACCTGGACGGCTTCGGCGGCCGGATGGATCTGGCGTTCACCGGCCTGGCGCACACGGTGCGCACCGGCGAGCCGGCCTGGGAGCAGGTCTTCGGCCTGCCGTTCTGGGACTACCTCGACGCCAACCCAGCGATCAGCGCCTCCTTCGACGCGACCATGGCGGTGGACGGCGGGAACATCGATGTGGCGGAACGTTACGACTGGGCAGCGGTGCGGCACGTGGCCGACATCGGCGGCGGGACCGGGACGCTCATAGCCGAGGTGCTGCAGCGCAACCCGGGGCTGCGCGGCACGCTGGCCGACCTGCCGGAAACCGCGGCCCGCGCCCGGCAGTACCTGGCCGGGCTCGGCCTGGACGGCCGGTGCGAGGTCGTCGGCCAGAGCTTCTTCGACCCGCTGCCCCCCGGTGCGGACGCCTACCTGCTCAACCGCGTCATCCACGACTGGGACGACGCGGCCGCGACCGCGATCTTGCGCCGGTGCGCGGAGGCGGCGGGCAGTACCGGCCGCGTGCTCGTGATCGAATCGCACGCCAGCCCCGGCGGCGACCCCGCCGCGTTCGCCGAGATGAACCTGCGCATGCTCGTGCTGGCCGGCGGCCGCGAGCGCACCCTCGACGATTACGCGGCCCTCGCCGCCGACGCCGGCCTGCGGGTCACCGCGGTACACGACATCACCGAACGCAACCTGATCATCGAGTGCACCACCAAGTGACCGGCGCGGCCCGGCACGCCGGTCCGCGGTCAGGGCCGCCAGTAGACGGCCTTCACCCAGATCGTGGCCAGCGCGTCCAGGGCCCGCTCGTCGTCAAACTGGATGTCGCCCAGCTCGCCGCCCTGGCCGAGCCAGATGTAGCAGAAGTGCTCCAGCATCGCCGACAGCGCCGACGCGGTCAGCACCGGATCCACCCCGGGGCAGTAGCCCTCGGCCTGCGCCCGCCGGATCTCCGCCGCGATCCGCGTGATCGCCTCGGCGCGCATCTTGAGCCACCGGTCCCGGAACTCCCCCTCGAGCATCGCGGCCTGGAAGATGCCGATGAGCTCGCCGCGGCGCTTGGCGTAGGTCCGCCAGAACCCGGCCACGGCCTGGCGCAGCGCCTCCTCGCGGGTTAGCCCGCTGCGGTACGGCAGCGCCGCCATCTGGGTGGCCTCGGCGTGGAACTCCTCGGCCAGCGCGATCAGCAGGTCGGCCTTGGTGTCGTAGTAGTTGTAGAACGACGCGACCGACCGGCCCGCCTCCGCGGCGATGTCGCTGATCTTCGCGTTCAGATACCCCTCACGGGCGAACACGTGGCGCGCGGCCTGGCGGAACGCCTCATCGGTCTCCCGCCCTTTACGCCCACGCGTGCTAGCTGGCGTCACGAGACCCGCCGGTCTCGTCCGGCCCAGAACGGCTCGCGCAGCGCGGACCTGAGCACCTTGCCGGTGGCGTTGCGGGGCAGTTGCGCCACGACGCTGACCCCGGTCGGGCACTTGAACCCGGCCAGCCGCTGGTGTGCCCAGTCGATGAGCCCGGCCGGGTCCAGCCCGGGGCCGGCCACGACGACCGCGTGCACGGTCTCCCCCCAACGGTCGTCGGGCACGGCGATGACCGCGACGTCGGCGACCTGCGGGTGGCTCGCCAGCACGGCCTCGACCTCGGCCGGGTAGACGTTCTCGCCGCCGGTGATCACCACGTCGTTGAGCCGGTCGACGATGGTCAGGTAGCCGTCGTCGTCGATGGCGCCGACGTCGCCGGTCCGGTAGAAGCCGTCCGCGGTCATCGCCCGGCTGGTGGCCCCGGCGTCGTTCCAGTAGCCCGGCAGCGGCGCGGCGCCGCGCACCTGGATCTCACCGCGGTCGCCGAGCCGCACCTCCCAGCCGAGCGACGGCCGGCCTGCCGTAGCGAGGCGGCCGCGGGCTGGATCGTGGTCGTCCGGCGACAGCGAGCTGATCGGCAGCGGGCCGGTCTCGCTGCTGGCGTAGTTCTGCCGGAACCGGCAGCCGAGCGTGCGGACCGCGCGCTCCAGCAGGTCGGGCCGGATCGGCGAGGCGCCGTAGACGATCTCGATCAGGTGCGACAGGTCCGGCGGCTGCGCACGGGAGCTCACCTCGTCGGTGACCGCCTGGATGAGCGTGGGCACGAGCTGGGTCAGCTGGATTCGCCGGGAGGCGAGCTCGTCGACGAAACCGGCCGGCTCGAACCCGCCGAGCACGTGCAGGTGCCCCCCGGTGAACAGCACGTAGCCCAGGTTGGCCAGCCCGGCCACGTGGAACAGCGGCAGCGCGCTCAGGTGCCTGGCGCCGACCGTCGCCTCGGGCACCTCCAGCTTCATGAACACGTCAGCGGCGACCAGCATCTGGTGGGTGAGCGGCACCAGCTTGGGCCGTCCGGTCGTGCCGCTGGTGTGCAGCAGGATCAGCGGCTCGGGGCCGCGCAGCCGCTCCACCGGCCGCGCCGGAACCCGCTCTGCCGCTTCGGGCGGCACTGCCGACTCGCCCGGTGCTACCGATTCGCCCGGTACCGCCGACTCGCCTGGTGCCACTGGCTCGCCCAGGCCGAGCAGGGCCGGCTCGGGCCGGCCAAACCCGCCAGCGCCTGCTTGGCCAGCCCGGCGCAGTCGGCGTCGCTGACCACGGCGGACGGGCGCATCAGCTCGAGCAGCGCCGTCACCTCGGGAGCGGCCAGCCGCCAGTTCACCGCGGCGGGCAGCGCACCGGCCCGGACCAGCCCGAACATCGCGGTCACCCAGCCGACCTGGTTGCGGGCGATGACCGGGACGACGTCGCCCGGCCGGACACCCGCGGCGGCGTAACCCGCCGCCTCCCGCTCCATCGCGGCCGCCAGGCCGGCGTAGGTCAGCTCGCTGCCGCGGTCGTCGGTGAGGGCCACCGCGTCTGGGGTGACCGCCGCCCGCCATTCCAGGACGTGGACCCAGGACAGCACGTGCTCAGGCTGGCACGCCGGTGCGGTCGGCGGCGGTCTTTGGCTCGTGCCTCACGTCGCCCGGCTGCCCCATGACCCGCCGCCAGCACGCGAACTCCAGCAGGATCCCGTCTGGGTCCTGGAAGTAGAACGAGCGGACGAACACGCCGTCGTGCAGTTCCCTGGCCACGCCGAACTCGCTGTCGTCGTGGTCCAGGATCGGGCTGCACCGCACGCCCTTGGCCTTGAGCTTGGCCCGGTACTCCAGGAAGCGCTCCTCCGGCACGTTGAACGCGACGTGGTTCATCGAGCCGACGGCGCTGGTCCACTCGCCGATGCCGGGCACGGTCACCGGCGCGGACACCCCGGGAACCGGATCCGGCGCGTCGGGGAACCAGAAGAACGCCAGCGCGTTGCCGCCGCCCATGTCGAAGAAGAAGTGCTGGCCGGAGTTGCCCGGCAGGTTGAGCGTCTTGATCAGCCGCATGCCGAGTACCTCGGTGTAGAACTCGACGGTCCGCTTCATGTCCGAGCAGACCAGGGCCAGGTGGTTGACACCGCCGAGGTCGAACTCCTCGTTCCGCCACTCCATAGAGCCTCCTCCAGTCTGGCGCGCCCGTCAGAACTAAACCTAAACTCAGTTTCACTTATGCACCAGCCCTGGCCCTGTGGGCGTCTTCACTCACGCGCCAGGGCAGGCAGCGCTGGCGGGGGCGGCGCGGGGCAGAACATTCCCGGCGAGAGGGCTCGGGAGGATCGGAGCAGACGTTGACCGAGATCGTGCGAGAGTTCGTCGGGCTGCCGTCCCCGGTGGTCGGCCGGGCGGGCGCGGGCGGGCATCCGTGCCAGGGCATCTACCATCGGCCTGACGGCGCGCGGCCGGCCACCGCGTTCATCGCCACCCACTACAACGTGGACTTCTCCGAGCACTACCTGGCCAGTTTCATGGCCGAGCGCGGCTTCGGGTTCCTCGGCTGGAACACCCGCTTCCGCGGCAACGAGGCGCACTTCCTGCTCGACCACGCGCTGGCCGAGATCGGCGTGGGTGTGCGCTGGCTGCGCGAGCAGGCCGGTGTCGAGCGCGTGGTGCTGCTGGGCAACTCGGGCGGCGGCTCACTGATGGCGGCCTATCAGTCCCAGGCCGTCGAGCCCAACGTCCGGCCGGTGGCCGGGATGCGGCCACTGGCGGCGATCGAGGACCTGCCGGCTGGCGACGTGTTCATCGCGCTCGCCGCGCACTCCGGCCGGCCCGAGGTGTTCACCAACTGGCTCGACCCGTCGGTGACCGACGAGAGCGACCCGGTGGCGGCCGATCCCGCGCTGGACCCGTTCAACACCGACAACGGGCCGCCCTACAGCGAGGAGTTCAAGCGCCGCTACCGCGCCGCGCAGTGGGCCCGCAACGAGCGGATCACCGACTGGGCGCTGGCCCAGATCGACGCGCTGAGCGAGACCCGGGCCAGGGACCGGCTGTTCACGATCTTCCGCAGCTGGGCCGACCTGCGGATGATCGACCCGTCGATCGAGCCGTCGGACCGCCGGCCGAACTGGTGCTACCTCGGCGACCCGATGCGGGCCAACTACGGGGTGTTCGGCGTGGGCACGGTCAGCACGCTGCGCAGCTGGCTGTCGATGTGGAGCCTGCGCACCTCGCAGTGCATCGCCGCACCGCACCTGGCCCGGATCACCGTACCCGCGCTGGTCGTGCACGCCACCGCGGACGCGTGCGTCTACGAGAGCGACGCCCGCGCGCTCTACGATGCGCTCGCCGCCCCGGACAAGACGCTGGAGTTCATCAAGGCCGACCACTACCTGCAAGAGCCCGAAGGCGCTCGGGAGCAGGCCGCCGACCTGATTGCGGCCTGGGTGGCCAGCCACTGAGGCCGCGCTCAAACCGGCAGGCTGCGCACTTTTGGCGAGAACCTATTAGTGCACCTCTCCTAAGTTCGCCGGGTGCTACCCCGCGCCCCCCCCCCGCGGCCCCCCCCCCCCCCCCCCCCCCCCCCCCCCCCTAGCCTTCTGCTGTGCAGAAGGCTGACGACGAGCCCGAGGGGCAACGGCCCGCCTACCCGATCACGTCGGTGGACAACGCGCTGCGGCTGCTGATGCTGTTCCGCGGCCAGCCGCGGGTCCGGCTGTCCGCGGCCAGCGAGCACCTCGGGGTCGCGCTATCCACCGCGCACCGGCTGATGGCCATGCTCGCCTACCACGGGTTTGTCCGGCAGGACCAGGACACGCGCGTCTACGTCGCGGGCCCGGCGCTGGTGGAGATCGGCCTGGCCGCGGTTCGCCAGCTCGACATACGGACGCACGCACGGCCCGTGCTCGAACGCCTCGCCGCCGACCTGGGCGAAACCGTGCACCTGGCGGTGCTCGAGCGCGGCAACATCCGGTACCTCGACGCCGTGGAGAGCTCGCACGCGCTGCGGGTGGCCGCCCGGACCGGCTCGGTGCTGGCTGCGACCTGCACCGCGTCGGGGAAGGCCCTGCTCGCCGCGCTGCCGGACGGCGAGGTCGCCGCGTTGTTCCCCGACGACGCGAGTCTGGTGACCCTGACGGCCAAGTCGATCACGACACGTTCCGGGCTCCTGAAAGAGCTGCGTGCCATACGGGAGCGGGGGTTCGCGCTCAACCGCGAGGAGAGCGAGGAGGGCGTCGCGTCGGTCGCGGTACCGGTGCCAGGTCCCCGCGGCGTGCCGGTGGCCGCGCTGGTGGTGTCGGCGCCGGTGTCGCGGATGACCGACGAGAACGCGTGCGCGATCGGCGGGCGGCTGCGCGACGAGGCAGCCCGGCTGGCGGCCCTGCTGCGCGCCGCCTGATACCTGCCGGTAGGCAAATTCCCCGCCGCGGACTCTGTCTTCCAGAAGTCGTTTCTGCAACGATAACGACCTGCGGACGAAAGGGACGCAGCCGATGCAGAGCTGGATTCACGTCCTCGAGTGGCGCGCCACCGTGCGGCCCGAGGTGACCGCGCTGGTCGACGACCGGGGTGCGCAATTCAGCTACGCGCAGCTGCGCGCCGAGTTCGAGCGCAGGGCCGGCGGCTGGGCCGCCCTCGGCGTGGGCGACGGTGACACGGTCGCGATCATGGCGAAGAACAGTGCGGACTTCCTGGTGCACGCCTTCGCGCTGATGCGGGCCGGGGTTAGGCCAGCGTTCGTGAACTGGCGGCTGTCGCCGCGCGAGCTGGCCGAGGTGCTGGCACTGGTCGAGCCGGCGGCGGTCGCCGCCGACGCCGAGTTCACCACTCTGGTCGACGCGGTGCCAGGCCGGCCGCGGCTGCGGGTGGCCATCGGAGGGGGCGGGCCGGTGCCCCCCGGGTGGCTGGACGGCGGGGCCCTTACGGGGGCGGTCCCGCCGCGGCCCGCGCTGCGCGGCGACACGGTGCTCGCCTTGGTGCACACCAGCGGCACCACGGGCAAGGCCAAGGCGATCCCGCTGCGGCACGGCGCGCTGATGATGAGCGTCGCCGACTTCGCGATCGAGATCGGCGATCAGGTCGCTGGCTCGCATCACCTGCAGATCCTGCCGCTGTTTCACCTCGGCGGCTTCGGCCAGTGCATGCAGGCGCTGCTGACCGCGGGCACGGTCTACATCCACACCGGCTTCGACCCGGCCGCGGTCATCGACGCTATCGAGCGGGACCGGATCGAGTTCTTCACCGCCGGGCCTTCGCTGATCGACATGCTGGTGGCCGAGATCCGCCGCCGCGACGGTGCCGACCTCGGCAGCCTGCGGGAAATCGCGTACGGCACGGCGCCGATCACCCCGTCGTCGCTGGCGGCCGCGCTCGAGGCGTTCGGCTGCCGGTTCCGGCAGATCTACGGCAACACCGAGAGCCAGAGCATGATCAGCCTGCTCGCGCCCGAGGATCACCAGCCCGGTCACCCGCGGCTGGCCAGCGCGGGCCGGATCTCGTTCGGCTGGGAGGTGCGGATCGTCGACCCCGACGGCCGCGACCTGCCGGCGGACACTGCAGGCGAACTGCTCATCCGCGGCGAGTGCCTGTTCTCCGGGTACTGGCGCGACCCGGAGGCCACCGCGGCCGCGTTCGCCCCGGGCGGCTGGTACCGGACCGGGGACATCGGCCGGCTGACCCCGGACGGCTACCTCTACATCATGGACCGGGCCAAGGACATGATCATCAGCGGCGGCGAGAACATCTACCCGGCGGAGGTGGAGGCGGTGCTCGCCGATCATCCGGCCGTGGCCGAGGTCGCGGTCGTCGGGCGGCCGGACCCGGTGTGGGGCGAGGCCGTGCACGCCGTGATCATCCCCGCGGCCGGGGCCGGTGCGCCGGGCTCGGGCCCCGCCTCGGCATCGCATCGGCATCGGCATCGGCATCGGCCGAGGAGATCATTTCCTGGTCCCGGGAGCGGCTGGCCCACTTCAAGTGCCCCAAGACCGTGGAGTTCGCCCGCTCGCTGCCGCGCACGACCACCGGCAAGGTCCTCAAGCGCGAACTGCGGGCGCAACTCGAAGCGGCGCGAGGCGGGCAGGCCGAGCGCGGCGAGCACGACGCGAGTGACGCGAGTGGCGCGGAGAGCGGCAGCCGCCGCGAGCGGACGTATGGATGTACCGACGGGCCGCAAAGAAGGAGCCCGGAGGTACATCGATGACGGCCGAACCGGCGCCAGCTGGCGAGAGCGGCCCGATCGGGCTGTCGATCGCGTCGCATAGCGGGCTGGCGCCGGCCAGGGTTGGCGAGCTCGCTGCGGCGGCCGAGCGGGCCGGGTTCGGCGCGGTGTTCGTGGCCGAGGGGCACGGCGACGCACTCGCGCTGTGCCATCCGGTGGCCGCCGCGACCCGCCGGGTCCGGGTCGGCACCGCGGTCGCGAACGCAGCACTGCGGCCGCCGGCGCTGGCCGCCAAGACCGCCGCGCAGCTGGACCAGGCGGCGGACGGCCGGTTCGTCCTCGGCATAGGTGTCGGCAACCCGGTCATGAACGGCAGGTTCGGCATCGCGCCGTTCCGGCCGCTGCAGATGGTCGAGGAGTACGTGGCCGTGGTCCGCGCGGTCCTGGCCGGCAGTCCGGCCGGGCACGCGGGCGGGCTTTTCCGCACCGGCATGATTCCGCTGGACAGCCCGCCGGTCCGCGCCGACCTGCCGATCTACCTGGGCGCGCTCGGGCCGCGGATGCTCGAGCTGGCCGGCCGGATCGCCGACGGCGTGGTGCTGAACCTGATGTCACCGGCCCAGGCCGGGGAGGCGGCGGGGCTGGTGCGCGCCGCCGCTGCCGCTGCCGGGCGCGACCCGGCCGCCGTCGAGATCGTCTGCGTGGTGCACTGCTGCCTGTCCGGTGACGCGGCCGGCGCCGCAGCCGCCGCCCGCGACGTCGTGCCCCGTTATGTACTGCATCCCGCGGTGTCCTCGCTGTTCGGCGAGGACGGCCTCGGCACCGACCTGCGGCCGGTCCGCGAGTTGCTGCTGGCCGGGGACCGGGCCGGCGCGACCGCGCGGGTGCCGCAGCCGGTGGCCGACCGCTTCGTGGCGTATGGGGACGTGGCCGCGTGCGGTCGGCGGCTGGCGGAGTACCGGGCCGCGGGCGTCGACCTGCCGGTGCTGTTCCCGATGCCCGTCGGCGGTGACTGGGGCTACGAGGAGACCATCGCCTTCTTCGCGCCGAGCGGAGCCGAGCCAGCCGGACCAAATGGACCAAGCAAGGAGGCAGTGCCATCAGCGAGGAACTTGTGATCCGCTTCTTCGCCGCGCTCGAGGCTGGCGACATCGACACGGTGCGCGAGATCTACGCCCCGGACGCGCTGATCTGGCACAACGATGACCTGGTCGAGCAGCCTGTGGACGAGAACCTGAAGGTGCTGCAGGGCCTGCACCGGGCGGTGTCCGGCCTGCGCTATGACATCGTCCGGCGGGTTCCGGCCCCCGATGGCGTGCTGCAGCAGCATGTGCTGCGCGGCTCGCTGCCGGACGGGACCGAGGTCGAGCTGCATGCGGCCATGTACCTGCGGGTGAAGGACGGGCACGTCACCCGGATCGAGGAGTACCTGGACTCCGGGAAGCGCTCCTCGATCCGGGCCGCCCGCGAAGCCCTGTCCGGCTGACGTCGGCAGCACCACCCGGGCTGACGCGGCAGCACCACGGGGCTGACGCCGGCAGCGCCACCAGGGCCTGTTAGTTGCCGATCTCGCCGAGCAGGTCAGGGCGCCTGCGGGCTTACCGCCCGCGGCCTGCCTGGGCGACGGCGGCGCTGATCGCCTTCGCGTCTGGCTCCACCTGCGCGCCCGCGACCAGAACAGTCGGCGTCGCGCCGACCCCCGCCTCGGTGGCGCGGGCGGTCACGTAGGAGGGCCAGTCGAGGTACGGAGCCTCGGACAGGCAGGCGGCAAACGGCGCCTCGGCCAGGCCCGCGACCCGGCCGAGGCTAGCCAGCTCGGCATCGCTCAGCCCCGGGCCACCCTCGGGCGGCTGGTACTCGAACAGCGCATTGGCAAAGTCCAGGAACCGGCCCTGGTCGGCAGCGCAGCCGGACGCCGCGGCAGCGCGGGTCGAGTAGTTCGTGGTCGACGCCTGGTCGAGGAAGTTCATCGGGTGGTAGGCGATGCTCACCAGCCCGTCGCCTGCCATGCTCGCCAGCGTTGGGCCGGCCGAGAGCTCGAACCGCTTGCAGTACGGGCACAGGAAGTCGATGTACGCATCAACCCGCGTCGGGCCGTCGCCCGCGACGATCCCGTCGCCCTCGGCTGTCGCCCCGGCCGGAACACGGCCCGGCGCGATCGGGTTTGCCACGGTTCCTCCGATGCGGCCACCACCGCACCAGCAACGCTATCAGCGGCCAGCCGCGCCCGGCTGGGCAGAGCCATGCTCATGCCGACCGATGACTTCGTGGTGAGCGGAAAGCACACCGCCACGACCCGGACGTGCTCCGCCCGGGTGAGCCGCGGGCATGGCCGCTGGGCCGTCGGCGCGAGGGTGCCGGCGGGGTTCAGCGGGCCGGTCTTTCCTCTTGCGCTCCAGGTAATCGATCCATTCGAGTGCCGCCAGCGTGTCTGGGTGATCCCGGCCCAGCGTCAGCTTGAGGTGCGGCAGCAGATCCCGGAACTCTTCCTCCGCCCCGGCATGATCGCCGCGCGCCACCATCTCCTTGGCGATGTTGAGCCAGAGGATCACCGTTACCGGGTGATCGAGGCCCGGCTTCCGCTGCAGATACGCCAGGACGTCGCGGAACTCCTGCTCCGCCCCGGCATGATCGCCGCGCGCCGCCATCTCCCTGGCGATGCTGCACCCGGTAGCCAGCGTGTCCGGGTGGTACCGGCCCAGGCTGCGCCGCTGATGGGGCAGCATGCCGCGGAATTCTTCCTCCGCCCGGGCATGGTCGCCGCGCGCCGCGATCTCCTGAGCGGCGCCGAACCGGGCGATCAGCGTCTCCGGATGGTTCGGCCCCAGCGCCCGCTGCCGGGCGCGGTACACGTACCGGAACTCCTCCTCCGCCTCGGCATGATCCCCCTGCGCGGCCATCTCCTGAGCCAGGCTGAACCGGGCTGCCAGCGCATCCGGGTGATCCGGCTCGAGCCCATCCGGCTGATCCGGGCGATCCGGCTCGAGCGCATCCGGGCGCTCCGGCTCGAGCGCATCCGGCTGATCGGCCACGATCTGCTCGGGCAGCAGGGGCGTGTGATCCGGGCTCCCGGCCTCCTCGCCGGTTCCGGAGAGGGTCGAGGGCGCGGCCGGGGCGTCTGTCCTCAGCCCGTGGTGCTGATCGGCCAGGGTCCGCTGGTGCAGCACGGTGGCCACGTCGGGCGCGTACCGCTGCAGCCCGAGCGCCATGCGGAGCGCGTCAGCGAACTCTCCGCAGCTCGCATAGCGCTCTTCGGGAGCCTTCGCCAGAGCCCGCAGCAGGACATCATCCACGGCGGCCGGGAGATCGGCCCGCCGCGGCGCGAGCCGCGGCGGTGGCTCCTTCAGCTGCGCGTACAGCACCGCCGAGGCCTCCTCCTGAGAAAATGGCGGCCTGCCGGACAGCAATTCGAAGGCCGTGCACGCGAGCGCGTACTCATCCGTGCGCGCGTCGACCCGCCGCCCCTGGATCTGTTCGGGCGCGCAGTAGTGGAGCGTGCCCATGAAGCGGTCCACTCCGGTCAGGTCGGCCGACGAGAGCGCGCCCTTGCTCAGGCCGAAGTCCGACAGATACACGTGGTCGGGCCGGCCAACCCGGGTATCGAGGAGCATGTTGGTCGGCTTGACATCGCGGTGCACCAGTCCCGCGGCGTGCGCCGTGTCGAGAGCCGACGCGACCCCGGAGATAATCGCGGCGACGCGCTCGGCGGGCAGCGGTCCCGTCTGTTTCAGGAGCGCGTCCACGTCGCCGCCTGGCACGTAGCGCATCGCGATGAACAGCACTCCATCCGCCTCACCAGCCTCGAACACCGGGATGATGTACGGATCGTCCACCGCGGCCGCGGACCGCGATTCGAGGATGAAGCGGTGCCGGAACGTCTCGTCCGCCGCCAGGGCAGGCGAAAGGATCTTCAGAGCTACCTGCCGCTCGAGCCGCTCGTCCTGGGCCCGGAATACGACCGCCATTCCGCCCCGGCCGATCTGCTCACCGAGGCGGTATCCGGCGATCCGCGAACCGGGAAAGAATCCGTGCACGAACCCGACAGCGCCGGTGTCCCCGTCACCCATCGCGCCTCCAGCACCGGCCACCCCGTGGCGCCAGCCCCATCGAAGCGACCGCCGGGGCCGCCGACGGCTGTCGACTGTCCCCCTTGGCTAAACGTGCAGTCAGACTTCTGCCGTCGAATAAGACGGAGGCATGGAGATAAACCTGGTCAGCCACGGACTATCCCCCCTTGCAGGTACCGGCACACGTTACCGCGATCAGAGTCCGACTTCCCCGTGAACTATGCAGACTTTTCGGGCTCAACTTCCATTCTCCCCCAACCCCCTCCCCGACGCCCGCCCCCTCTCACCCCCCCCCTTTCCTCCCCCCCCCCTCCCCACCCCCCCCTCTCGCCTCTGGCCCCCGAGCCCCCGCCCCCCCCCCCCCCCCCCCCCCCCCCCCCCCCCCCCCCCCCCCCCCCCCCCCCCCCCCCCCCCCCCCCCCCCCCCCCCCCCCCCCCCCCCTCTCTCCCCCCCCCCCGGGGGGCCCCCCCCCCCCCCCCCCCCCCCCCCCCCCCCCCCCCCCCCCCCCCCCCCCCCCCCCCCCCCCCCCCCCCCCCCCCCCCCCCCCCCCCCCCCCCCCCCCCCCCCCCCAAAACACCCCCCCCCCCCCCCCCCCCCCCCCCCCCCCCCCCCCCCCCCCCCCCCCCCCCCCCCCCCCCCCCCCCCCCCCCCCCCCCCCCCCCCCCCCCCCCCCCCCCCCCCCCCCCCCCCCCCCCCCCCCCCCCCCCCCCCCCCCCCCCCACCCCCCCCCCCCCCCCCCCCCCCCCCCCCCCCCCCCCCCCCCCCCCCCCCCCCCCCCCCCCCCCCCCCCCCCCCCCCCCCCCCCCCCCCCCCCCCCCCCCCCCCCCCCCCCCCCCCCCCCCCCCCCCCCCCCCCCCCCCCCCCCCCCCCCCCCCCCGCCCCCCCCCCCCCCCCCCCCCCCCCCCCCACCCAAAAACCCGGCCCGGCCCCCCCCCCCCCCCCCCCCCCCCCCCCCCCCCCCCCCCCCCCCCCCCCACCGCCCCCCCCCCCCCCCCCCGCGCGCCCCCCGCCCCCCCCCCCCCCCCCCCCCCCCCCCCCCCCCCCCCCGCGCCGCCCCCCGCCCCCCCCCCCCCCCCCCCCCCCCCCCCCCCCCCCCCCCCCCCCCCGCCCCCCCCCCGGGGGGGGGGGGGGGGGGGGCGCCCCCCCCCCCCCCCCCCCCCCCCCCCCCCCCCCCCCCCCCCCCCCCCCCCCGGCGATCACCGACAGCGCCAGGGCGAGCGCCATCACCTTGGCCCAGCTCCCGCCGCCCATCGCCTGCGCCACGTAGACCAGGGCCGACGACGAGTTCGCCTGGAGCTTGGCCGGCGACACCACGCCCTGCAGGCCCACCTCAGAGATCGTGAAGATGATGGCCAGGAACAGGACGGCGAGGACGGCTGCCCGGCCCGGGTTGACGGTTCGCCGGGTTGTCTCCTCGTTGACGTAAATACTCGCATCCCAGCCGGTGTACATAACACCGCGATGAGGAACCCCGCCGCGAGGCTGCCCTTGCCGCCGTCCCGCTTACCGTGAACCCCCCCTTGGTGATCGGGAACGTGCCGTGGTGGTGGCTGAGCACCAGCCCCAGGCCGTGATCGCGAAGCCGAGATCCCCCATGCCGACCTGGATCCGCGCGGTGATACGGATGCCGACGATCGCGATCACCACCATGATCAGGAGGATGGCGGTGCTGATCAGGATGTCCGGCCACGTGCTGGTGGACGTCGAGCCGAACACCGCGAGCACCGACGGGGCCAGGACCACGACGCCGGAAACCACCCCGACCAGCGTCCCGGTGATCATCAGCCACCCGGTCATGAAGCCGAGGTACGGGTTAATCGACCGGCCCACCCACTCAAACGACGCGCCGCATTGCGCCTTCCACAGGTTCAGCCGGCGGTAAGCGTTGGCGATGATCAGCATCGGTATCGCGGTCAGCACGATGATCGGCCCGACCGCGTACGCGGCCGCCGCCGCGAGCGCCGCTAGCGTTAACCCGACCGACACCGCCGGGGCGGCGTTGGCCATCCCGATGATCGTGTCCTGCGCGGGCCCGATCGCGTCGGGTTCGAGACCGGCCGGGGGGGCGTCGGCGGTTCCGGTTAAGGCAGTCGCAGGCCGATCGGTCATCTCGTCCTCCCCTGCTGTGATTCCCGCCACAGCATCGCTAAGCGCGCCGCGAAAATCAATGCCTGGCAACGCTGGGATACTGACCGTTCATGAGCCCGCCACGCGTTCTGCTCTTCGACATCTTTGGGACGGTCGTCGACTGGCGGTCCAGCCTGATCGACATCGCCGAGGCAACCGGCGCCCAGGGCGACTGGCCGACGATCATCGACGACTGGCGCCGCGCCTACCAGCCCGCGCTCGAGAAGGCCCGCGAGGACTCCGCCTGGCGGGATCTCGATGCCGTGCAGCGGGACACCCTCGATGAATGCCTTGAACGCCACGCCATCCCCCTCGCCGGGTGAGCAAAGGGAGACTCTGGTGCGCGGCTGGCGACAGCTGCGGCCCTGGCCGGACAGCCGCGACGGCCTCGAACGGCTTCGCGCCAGTTACATCACGACGACGCTGTCGAACGGCCACGTCGCGCTGCTCGCCGACCTGCTCAAGGTCGGCGACCTGCGGTTCGACGCGGTGCTGTCCGCGCAGCTCGCCGCCAGCTACAAGCCCGACCCCGCGGTGTACCTGACGGCGCTGGACCTGCTGGAGTGCGAACCCGGCGACGCCGGGATGGTCGCGGCGCACGCGGGCGACCTGCAGGCCGCGGCGCTGGTTGGCCTGCGCCCGCTGTTCATCCGCCGCCCGCTCGAATGGGGCCCGGACGGGCCAGCAGAGCAACCGCCGGCCCTCGACGGCCTGGTCGAGGCCGACAGCCTGACCGCCCTAGCCGACATCCTGGGCTGCTGAGCTAGCAGACCCAGGCGGCACACGGGCGCGGGCGCACGCTGATCATCACGTCGGTAGAGGTCGCCGAGATCGACGTTGCCCGGGAGGCGACCCGAACCGGGTAGCGGACGTTTCGTATGCCGCCGTTGCCGACCTCACCAACCGCGTTGCCGCCCCAGGCGTAGACGTCCCCGTTCGCCGCTACCGCGTAGGAGGTGCTGCCGCCGGTCGCCAGCAGCCGGTACCGCACGCCAGCCGGCGCGAAGATCGGCACGGGGGACGGCTGGTTCAGCGTCGCCCCGGTGCCGAGCTGGTAGTCGCCGCCGGCACCCCACGCGTACAGCGCGCCGCTGGCGAGCAGGGCGATCGTCTGCCCGTTGCCCTGCGCCGAGCCGCCTTGCGCGACCTGGCTTACCGCGGCCGGCAGCGGCACCCGGTACGGCACGAGGGCAGACTGGCCGAGAACCCCGTTGCCCACCTGGCCTTGGCCGTTGTAGCCCCAGTCGTAGTACGTCCCGTTGGCCATCACGGCGCCGGAGTCCGCGAACGCGGAGACCAGCGAGGTGACCTGGCCGGTGCCGAGCCCGGTGACCTGAACCGGGACCTTGCTGGACCTCCTGCTGCCGTTCCCCAGCTCGCCATAGGTGTTGTTGCCGCAGGCGTAGACCTTTCCGCGTGAGTAGAACAGCGAGTGGCCGCCCGCGCCGGAGAGCAGCGTCACGTGGCGCAGCGGCAGCCGCACCGGGGTGTTGTACTCGGTGCGGTTGCCGAGGCACAGCTGCCCGAACGCGTTGTAGCCCCAGCCCCAGACGTGCCCGGTGGTGTCTACGGCGAGCGCGGTGTCGAAGGGCATGACGTCGATCGGAATCGAGGCGATCTTCACCCCGGCCGGGAAGCGCACCCGCACCGGCCTGGTGAACGAGTTCTCGGTGCTGCCGTCGCCGAGCTGCCCGTACTTCCCCAGGCCCCAGGCGTACACGCTGCCGTTGGCCAGCAGCGCGTACTGGCTCGAGTTTGATGTCGCGATCTCGGCGATCCGGCCGGGAAGGCTCAGTGGGACCGGCGACCGGTGCAGGTCATAGGGAAAGGGCGGGCGCAGCCCGCCGATGAATGCCCCCCAGTGCTTGATCGTCCCGCCCACTGCCGGGTTGGCTGACGCGACTCCCCCGCTAACAGCCAATGGGAGAATCACCGCGCAGGCGCCAACTGCAACCCTGCGTATTGAACTAATCACGCCCCGTGAGCCATTCATGCCGGCACCGTAGCACGGCAGCCGACGGCGGCCTGGGATGCCGAGACCGCCCCGGCGAGGGCATAGTGATCATGCAGGGGCGCGCGCCCAGCAGAGCGCCGTGGGCCCCGAGGGGGAGGGTTTATTGGCTAGTGAGCGCCCGGTCGCGACTGTGCTCGCGGCCAAGACGGTCCGGCCAGACTACGTCTCGGGCGATTCGTTCAGGTACCTGGTCATCAGCGACGGCAAGGTGACGGCCCTGGCGAAAACGGCGGATGAGGCGGCTCGGGCGGCCGGGCCTTTGCCGCGCTGGGCCGACCTGGGTGACGTGTGCGTCGGGCCGGGGTTCATCGACACCCACATTCATTCGTTGCAGGCGGCCGCCGACGTGCGCCTGGTCAGCCTGCGCGAGGCGACCACCCTGGACGGGCTGCTCTCGGCGGTACGCCAGGCAGGCCTCGGCCGCACAGCGGACGCGTGGACGGTGACCGGCCGCAACTGGCACGAATCACGGCTACCCGAGGGCCGCCTGCCAACCAGGGCCGACCTCGACGCGCTCGGCCTTCCAGGGCCGGTCCTGGTACGGCGCGGCAGCCACCTCGCCGTCGCGAACTCCCACGCGATCGCACTGCTGGGGGCGGCGTCACTGCCGGGCGGCGTCGTGGAGACCGGGCAGATTCACGCCGACGCGCTGATCGCGCGGGCGCTCGACCTCGCCGGGGAGCCCACCGCCCGGCAGCGCCGCGACGACCTCGCGCTGGTCCTGGCGCGGTTCGCCGCCCGCGGCATCACGACGATCAGGGAGGCCGGCGTCGACGGCGCCGAACTCGGGCTGTTCCAGGCGGTGCGCGACCAGGGCCGGCTGCCGATGCGGTGCGACCTGCTGTGGCGCATCCCGGAGGGCAGCGACGCCGACACGGCGCGCCAGGCCATCGCCGCGATGCCGCAGCCCGGCCCGGCGGACGATCCGTGGCTGCGGCTGACCGGCGTGAAGGCGTTTGTGGACGGGCGGATCGCCGACGCCGCGATCGGCGACGGCCACGACCCGGATCACCTGAGGATCAC
This sequence comes from uncultured Actinomycetota bacterium, assembly GCA_963833885.1. Classification (GTDB taxonomy): domain Bacteria; phylum Actinomycetota; class Actinomycetes; order Streptosporangiales; family Streptosporangiaceae; genus JASHPR01. Next base: position 179,326 of record CAWHZU010000006.1, read on the forward strand.
TCCCCCGGGCCTGCAGATGATCGTCGAGGGCGCGCTGAGCCGGTCGGCGGGAGTGGGCTGCCACGCGGTGGGCGACGCCGCGGTGCGGATGGTCCTAGATGCCTACCAGCAGGCGCTGGCCGCCGGGCTGGTGACGGACCCGCGCCGCCTGGTGGTGGAGCACGCGCTGAGCTGTACCCCGGAGACGATCGCCCGCCTGGCCGCATCCGGCGTCGGCGTGTCGGTGCACCCGGCCATCGTGTATGAGTTCGCCGACGACGTGCGGCGGTACTGGGGCGCGGAAAGGACGGCGCGCGCTGTCCCGGTTCGGGACATGGTGGCGGCAGGCGTCCGGGTCGCTGCGGGCAGCGACGGGGACGTGCCGCCGTTCGACCCGCTGCGCGGCGTCTCGTTCATGGCGACCAGGTCACCGAGGTCCGGCGGGCCGATCGGCGAGAGCCAGGCCGTGGACCAGGGCGTTGCGCTGGATCTCTACACTCGCTGCGGAGCGGCCCTTCTTGGGGCTGGAACGCGCCGCGGACGGCTTCGGCCGGGCATGGACGCCGACCTGGCCGTGTTCTCGGCGGATCCGATGTCCTGCCCGGCCGCGGAATTGCCGGATGTCGAGGTCCTGGCCACCATGCTGGGCGGGAAGCCGGTCCACGACCCGGGTCGGCTGATGGAGGGGATCGGCGGTGCCTGATACCAAAGTCCTGATCAACTGCAACGTGTTCGACGGCTCCAGCCCGCAGGTGCAGCCGGATCGCTACGTGCTGGTGCGGGACGGCGAGATCGCCGAGATCGGGCCGGCGGGATCGGCCCCGGCGCCGGACGGCGCGGCAACGGTCGACCTGCAGGGCTCGTACCTGATGGCCGGGCTGTTCAACATGCACACGCATTTCTCGCTCGCCTTGCCGGGACCGCTGGCCGAGTCGGTCCGGGCCATGTCACCGCACGAGCTGGCGTTCTACGTCGCCGACGGCGCGCGGCGGACCCTGCTGTGCGGGGTGACCACGGTCCGCTGCGTCGGGGAAATGGACCACGCGGACTTCGCGCTGCGCTCGGCCATCGCGGCCGGGCGCGCCGAGGGGCCGCGCATCCTGACCGCCGGGCGCGCGCTGGTGTGCACCGGCGGGCACGGGCACGAGTCGTCGAACACGCTCGAGTGCGACGGGCCGGACGGGTTCGTGCGCGGCACCCGCGCGCAGATCAAGGCCGGTGCCGACCTCATCAAGGTCATGATCTCCGGCGGCATCGCCGGGCTGCACGAGACCATGGAAACGGTCCCGCTCGCCCCGGACGAGCTGTCGGCCGTGATCTTCACCGCGCACGCCTGGGGGCGCAAGGTGACCGCGCACGCCGGCCCGGCCCGCATCATCGGCCCGGCGGTGGAGCAGGGCCTCGACTGCGTCGAGCACGGGTACCAGCTCACCGACTCGGTGGCGCAGCAGATGTCCGACCGCGGGGTCGCGCTGGTGCCGACGCTGTCGGTGACCAGGTGCAAGGACTTCTTCGACTCGCTGGGCGTGCCAGGCCTGGATGCAGGAGCGTTCCCTCGGCGCGGCATCCGAGCACGAGCAGTCGTACCGCCTGGCCCTGGCGGCGGGGGTTTCGGTGATGCTGGGCAGCGACGTGCCGCCGTTCTGGCCGACCGACGGCACCTCGGCCACTGTGCGCGAGCTGGAGCACATGGAGGCGTTCGGCCTGCCGCCGGGTGACGCGCTGCTGGCCGCCACCCGGGTGCCGGCCGCCTGGCTCGGCATCGATGAGCAGGTAGGTTCGGTGGAACCGGGAAAGCGGGCGGATCTGATCGCGATGAGGGAAGACCCGACGGCAACCGTGTCCGCGCTGCGGACGCTGCACTGGGTGATGAAGGACGGGCGCGTCTACCGAGATGATTCATGGGTGAGTTGACGGACGGCATGGACGAGACGACTGACGGCGGAGACTCCGCCCTCCCCCGCCCGCCCCAGGCCGTTCCCCGCCCGCCCCAGACCTCTCCCCGCCCACCCCAGACCCCTCCCCGCCCACCCCAGACCACCCTTTACGACCTGCGGGTGGTCGTGGAGCGGATCGAGGGGCGCTCGGTGTGCGGCATGCGGGTCGGCGACTGGTTCGAGCTCACCGAGAGCAGCCACCTTCGCACCTGCCCGGGCCGGTTCTTCTGCGTGTACGCGCTCGCCGCGGTGCTGCCGCTGCTCGCCGCGAAGCAGCGCGAGCTCAGCCCCGGTGACTGGCTGGAAAGCGACAGCCTGGTCGCCTGCCCGGACCCGGACGAGCGGCTGATCATGCGGATCGAGCGCAGCGGCCGGAGCGAGGTCGTGCTCAACGACGTCACATGAGCCGCGAGCTCAGCATCGCGCTGCAATCCGATGAGGACCCGGCGACCTACGCCAGCCTGGCACCGCGGATCGAGGAACTCGGGTTCGCCGCCATCTCGGTGTACGCCGACCTGGGCTACCCGTCGCCGGTGCTGCCACTGATCATCGCCGCCCAGGCCACGCGGCGGATCCGGCTCGGCCCCGCGTGCCTGAACCCGTATCTGCTGCATCCGGTGGAGATTGCGAACCAGCTGCACATGCTGGACAGCATCTCCGGCGGGCGGGCCTATCTCGGGCTGGCCCGCGGGGCGTGGCTGGACGCCGTCGGGGTCAGCCAGGACCGGCCGGTGCGCCGGCTGCGCGAGGCCGTGGACGTGGTCCGCCGACTGATGCGCGGCGACGACACCGGCTACGAGGGCGAGATCTTTCAAGTCGCACCCGGTTTCCGGCTGGCGTACCGGGCGCTCCGGCCGGACGTGGATCTGCTGCTCGGGGCGTGGGGCCCGCTCGGGCTCGCCCTGGCGGGCGAGCTCGCCGCCGAGGTCAAGATCGGTGGCACGGCGAACCCGGCGCTGCTGCCCCGGGCCCGGCAGGCGCTCGAACGCGGCGCGGCGCGGGCGGGGCGCCCGGCCGCCGACGTCGGCCTGGTGTGCGGCGCGGTCACGGTGGTCGACGACGACGGCGCCAGCGCCCGCCGCCTGGCCAGGGCCGAGGTGGCCACGTACCTGCCGGTCGTCGCCGCGCTCGACGGCACGGCCGACCTCGGTTCGGCCGGTCTCGGCGCGGCGGAGCTGGAAACCATGCAGCGGCTGGTCCGCGCGGGCGACGACGACGCGGCGGGCCTGCTCGTCCCGGACGCGGTGCTTGACCGGTTCGCGTTCTCCGGGACGCCTGACCAGGTTGCCGCGCAGGTGCAGACGCTGCTGCAGGCCGGGGCCACCCGCGTGGAGTTCGGCACGCCGCACGGCCTGACCGCGGCCCGCGGCATCGAGCTGCTCGGCCGCCGTGTGCTGCCAGCCGTCAGCGGCGGATAGGGCCAGGCTCAGGGTTTGCCGTGCTGTGCTGGGCCGCTGCCCGACAAATAGCTGCAAATTATCTTTCTATGCACTGAACAGGCGCCGACCTGCGAGTTATTCGGGATGTCCGAATGCGCCCGGCTCAATCTGATCTGTCTTCACATCGATGGCAACTTGTGACAATATTCGCCCCAGATCGAACCATGGCCGTCCATATGCTCGCGTCGGGCCGCTAACTAGCCAGGATCTATGGAAACCGGCGGTCCCCGGGATGATTGCGAGGAAAGCCGATGACCAGCTCGCGTCGGCCGAGAACGCTGGTGGTGTGCGTCGCCGCAGCAGCCACAGTAGCGGCCATGGGCCTAGCCGCCTGCTCAACCGGCAAGTCCGGCGGATCTATCAACTCGTCGAGTGGCGCGTTCGGCACGGTGCCCACGGCCAGCGGAACGCCGACGGCCGGCACGATCACCTGGGCGGAGCCGCCGGGCTCGGCGCCGACCTGGATCTTCCCGATCACCCCGGGAGCCGATTTCACCGTCTACAGCACCGACGACTTCTCCTACGAGTCGTGGCGGCCGCTGTACTGGACCCAGAGCGGGACAAGCCCCAAGATCGACCAGGCCCTGAGCCTGGCCTACCTGCCGACGTACTCCAACGGTGACAAGACCGTCACGATTCGCATGAAGACCAACTACAAGTGGAACGACGGCCAGCCGGTGACAGCGAGCGACTCGCTGTTCTTCCTCGACGAGCTGAAGGCTGCCGTCAAGGAGAGCGGCTCCAACTGGGGCGAGTATTCTCCGGGCGTCGGCATACCCGACCAGGTGGTCAGCGCCAGCGCGCCGAATGCGACCACGCTGGTGGTGAACCTGAACAAGTCGGTCAACCCCACCTGGTTCACCGAGAACAACCTCGCGCAGATCCAGCCGATGCCGGTGTACGCCTGGGCCAAGTCCTCGGCGACCGGGCCGGTCCTGGACTTCACCAACCCGGCGAACGCTAAGGCGATCTACGACTTCCTGGCCAAGGCGTCGGGCTCGACCGGCACCTACGCGACGAACCCGCTCTGGCAGGTGGTAAACGGGCCGTACCGGCTGACCGCGTTCAACAACACCACCGGCGCTTACACAATGGCGCCGAACCCGAGCTACGACGGCCCGAAGTCGAAAGTGGTCCCGACCCTGCAGGCGGTGCCGTACACGTCCGACACCTCCGAGTTCAACGCCGTGCTGTCCAAGAGCGTCGACATCGGCTACATACCGCAGACCGACGTGCCGCAGATCTCCCGGGTCAAGTCCTCCGGGTACCACGTGTTCGGCTACCCCGACTGGGGCTTCGACTACGTGAACTACAACTTCGCCGACAAGACCGGCGACTTCAACAACATCATCAACCAGCTGTACGTCCGGCAGGCGCTGGCGCACCTGGAAGACGAGGCCGGCTATGTGAAGGCCTTCTTCCACGGAGCGGGCGGGCTCGCGTACGGGCCGGTTCCCGCGGTGCCGACATCGCCGTACAGCCCGGCCAACGCCGTGCAGAACCCGTACCCGTTCAGCATCACCGCGGCCGGCAACCTGCTGAAGTCGCACGGCTGGACCGTCGTCCCGGGCGGCGTCAGCACCTGCGCCAAGCCCGGTACCGGGTCCGGCGAGTGCGGCAGCGGCATCCCGGCCGGGACCAAGCTCACGTTCAACGTGCTGTACGTCAACGACCCCGCGATCACCGGCGAGATGCTCACCGACTGGGCATCCGACGCGAAGAAGGTCGGCATCGCGGTCACGCTGCAGGCCGGCACGTTCAACCATGTCGTCGACGTGGCCGACGACCCCGGCTCGCCGAAGACCATCAACCAGTGGGCGATGTCGGACTACGGTGGCTTCACCGACGAGCCGTACCCGACCACGTTCGGAATCTTCAACACTGGCGGCTCGGACAACGGCGGCTTCTACAACGACGCAGAGGCGAACAAGCTGATCAGCGCGTCGGTGAATGGCGGGAACCCGGACGCGGTCAAGGCCGAGGCGTCCTACATCACCGAGCAGCAGCCGAGCCTGTTCCAGCCCAACAACGACCTCATCATCGTGTGGAAGGACAACGTCTCCGGCCAGCCGGCCGCGATCCAGGCCATGACGCAGTACTACCTGAACACCGAGCTGATGTACCTGACGAAGTGACGGGGTCAGGGTGGGACGTCTGCTGAGCAGAGGTACGGGACGTGTCGGCTTACCTGATCCGCCGGGCGGCAACGGCGATCGTGGTGCTGTTCGGGGTCTCGGTGTTCATCTTCCTGATGCTGCACGTGATCTACCCGACGCCCGCCATCGACGTGCTCGGCCCGCACGCCAACAAGTTCTCGATCGCGCAGTGGAACCGCCAGCACGGCTTCGATGATCCGTGGGTCGTGCAGTACCTGCGGTACATCAACCAGGTGCTGCACGGGAACCTCGGCTACTCCTACAAGCTGAACCAGAGTGTGGCGTCGCTCTTCCACGAGCGCTGGGAGCGCAGCGCGTGGCTGTCCGGCGTCACGCTGGTGCTGTCGGTCGTGATCGCGGTCCCGCTCGGCATCTACCAGGCGATCCGGCGGAACACGCTCGGCGACGGCATCCTGACCACCGGCGCGTTCGTCACGTACGCGATGCCAGACTTCTTCCTGTACCTGATCGCGATTGACCTGCTGGCGATCTCGTTCCCGATCTTCAGCTTTGAGGGCCCGCAGACCACGTCGATGATCTCGATCATCTTCGACTTCCGCGCGATGACGCTGCCGATTGTCTGCCTGACCCTGCTGAACCTGGCCGGGTACTCCCGATACATGCGGTCGGCGGCCATCGACACGCTGGCGCAGGACTACATCAAGGCGGCACGGGCGAAGGGCCTGCCAGAGCGGCTGGTCCTGCTCAGGCACCTGGTCCGCAACGCGTTCCTGCCTATGATCACTTTGATTGGGCTGTCCATCCCGGATCTGCTGGCCGGCAACCTGATCTGCGAGGCGGTGTTCAACTTCCCCGGCCTCGGGCTGCTGTTCTACAACAGCCTGGGCAACGCCGACTACCCGATCCTGCTCGCCTACACGCTGGTGGGCGCCGTGCTGGTCGTCGTGGGGAACTTCGTGGCTGACATCGCGCTGACCGTCGCCGACCCGAGGATCCGGCTTGTCTGACCGCAGCCCGCAGCCCGGAGGCCACCGATGACCAACCTCGGTACGTCGCCGATACCGCCCGAGCTGGCCCGCATGCCCGAGGGCGGCGTTATCGGCCCGATCCAGAGCGGCTGGCGGCTGGCGGCCCGCGAGTTCGCGCGGAACAAGCTCGCCGTCGTCGGCCTGGTCGTGCTTGTCTTCTTCGTCGTGTTCTGCTACCTCGGACCGCTTGTGTACCACGGCCCGCTGAGCTCGAACCTGGAGTCCACGAACCTGCCGCCGGGGGCCGGGCATCCGCTCGGCACCGACAACCAGGGATTCGACGTTCTCGAGGAGCTGATGATAGGCGGCCGCGCCGCGCTCGAGATCGGCTTCCTTTCCGCCGTCATCGGGATGGTCTGGGGGGCGGTCTGGGGGGCGGTGTCCGGCCTGGCGGGCGGGCTGCTCGACGGCTTCCTGATGCGGATCGTGGACGTGCTGCTGTCGATCCCGTTCCTGTTCGTCGTGCTGATCGTCGCGGTCCGGTACGGCGCGTCCGTGCTCGGGCTCAGCATCATCATCGGGATCTTCACCTGGCAGGTCCCGGCCCGGCTGGTCCGGGGCGAGGTGCTGACGCTGCGGGTGCGGGACTTCGTCTCCGCGGCCCGCGCCGCCGGCGCCGGCTGGTTCCGGCTGACGAACCGGCACCTGCTGCCGAACTCGCTGGGCGTCATCATCGTGACTGCGACGTTCAGCGTGGCCGACGCGATCCTGGCCGTCGCCACCCTCGGGTTCCTCGGGTTCGGCCTGCAGTTCCCGACGTTCGACTGGGGGGACATGCTCAACAACGGGATCTCGTACCTGCAGGACGGCTACTGGTGGCAGGTCTACCCGGTGGGGATCTGCATCATCGCGGTCGTGATGGCCTGCAACCTGCTCGGCGACGCACTGCGCGACGCGCTCGACGTAAGGCTGCGCCGCCGATGAGCCCGGTGCTGGAGATCACCAACCTGTCGACCCACATCCAGCTCACCAAGTCGGTCGTGCAGGCGGTCGGCAACGTCGACCTCGCGATCGACGCGGGCGAGACCCTCGGCCTGGTGGGCGAGTCGGGCTGCGGCAAGTCGATGACCGGCCTGTCCATCATGGGCCTGCTGCCGGCGGGCGGCGAGATCGTCGGCGGCTCGATCAAGCTGGCCGACCGGGAACTCGTCGGCCTCCCCGACACCGAGCTCCGCAAGATCCGCGGCAACGACGTCGCCATGATCTTCCAGGACCCGCTCACCTCGCTGGATCCCACCAAGACCATCGGCTACCAGGTCGCCGAGCCGGTCCGGCTGCACAAGGGCGCCAGCAAGTCGGCGGCCATTGACCGGGCGAAGGAGGTGCTCGCGCTCGTTGGCCTGCCCCGGCCGGCCGAACGGCTCGGCGACTACCCGCACCAGCTCTCCGGCGGGCTGCGCCAGCGCGTGATGATCGCGATGGCGCTGACCTGCGAGCCCAAGCTGCTGATCGCCGACGAGCCGACCACGGCGCTGGACGTCACGATCCAGGCGCAGATCCTGGCCCTGCTGCACGACCTGAAGGACCGGCTCGGCATGGCGATGCTGCTGATCACGCACGACATGGGCGTGATCGCCGGGCACGCGGACCGGGTCCAGGTCATGTACGCGGGCCGGATGGTAGAGGCCACCGACACCGGCACCCTGTTCCGGCACATGCGCCACCCGTACACCCACGCCCTGCTCGCGTCGATTCCGCGGCTGGACCAGGACAGCAAGCAGCGGCTGCTGAGCATCGGCGGGCTGCCGCCGGACCTGTCGGACCCGCCGCCGGGGTGCCGGTTCGCGCCGCGGTGCAGCCGCGCCACCGACCGGTGCCGCACCGACGAGCCGCCGCTCACCGGTGAGACCTTGGCGCACCTGTTCTCCTGCTGGCACCCGGTCGACGGCCCCGCGGGTGCCGGGGCCACGGACGGTACGGCTCCTCGCGCGCAGGCGGTCGCCGACCGGCCTCCCGCGCCGCCCGGCCTCCCGGACAGCCCGGACGGCGTCGCGGCGGGAGCACCGCTGCTCGAGGTGCGCGAGCTGGTCAAGGAGTTCCCGGTGACCGCCGGGGCGATCCTGCAGCGCAAGGTCGCCGCCGTGCACGCGGTGTCCAACGTCTCGTTCACCGTGACCGCAGGGGAGACGTTCGGCCTGGTGGGCGAGTCGGGCTGCGGCAAGACCACGATCGGCCGGGTCGTTGTGGCGCTGGAGCAGCCGAGCTCGGGCTCGGTGCTGCTGGCCGGGCAGGACATCTCCGCGCTCAGCCGCGGCGAGCTGCGCAGGCAGCGCCGCGACCTGCAGCTGATGTTCCAGGACCCGTACTCATCGCTCGACCCCAGGATGCGGGTCGGCTCGATCATCCGCGAGCCGCTCACCATCCAGCACGTCGGCAGCCACCACCAGCAGCAACAGCGCGTGTTCGAGCTGCTCGACGAGGTTGGCCTGCCGCGCAACGCGGTCGAGCGCTACCCGCACGAGTTCTCCGGCGGCCAGCGGCAGCGGATCGGCCTCGCCCGGGCGCTCACCCTCAGCCCGAAAGTCATCGTTGCGGACGAGCCGGTCAGCGCGCTCGATGTATCCATCCGGGCGCAGGTGCTCAACCTGATGAAGCGGCTGCAGGCCGACCACGGCCTGACCTACATCGTGATCTCGCACGACCTGGCGGTCGTCAAGTACATGGCCGACCGCATCGGCGTCATGTACCTCGGCAAGTTGGTCGAGATGGGCACGGCGGACGACATCTACGAGCGCGCCGCGCACCCCTACACGGCCGGCCTGATCGGCACCATCCCGGTTCCCGATCCCGAAGTGGCCAGGGCGGGCAAGGGCGCGGTGATCAAGGGTGAGCTGCCGAGCCCGGTCACCCCGCCGTCCGGCTGCCGGTTCCGCACCCGCTGCCCGTACGCCCAGGATCTGTGCGCCAGCGAGGAGCCTCCCCTGCGCGCGTTCGGGCCCGGGCACATAGCCGCCTGCCATTTCCCGCTCCAGACCGCGAAGTCAGAGCCCGCTGCCGCGACCGCATGACTACCCCTCCAATACAAGATCCAGCACTTTCATGCATGCATCGCACAGCATCAACGTGTCGGCCGGGGCGATGTAGATGCCTCCGGACGCTAGGTGAGCGCGCGCGTGCCGCTTCAGGCGGGTGTCCGCATGCGGACCCATGCGTCACCCTGTGGGGGTACCGTCGCGCAGGAAGCTTTGCGCAATCGGGTCGGCCCACGGCCCTTGCAGCCGTCCTGTCCAGGTAGGTGCATTACGGGCCTGGCCGGTCGAGCAATTCCGCGAAACGTTCGAGTGCCAGGTCAGTGCGCCGCTCATCGCCGGTGGCGAACCGGTCGAGAAGGAGCCCGCGCAGCACGGCTATCAAAAGAGTCGCCGAGGTGGTATCGGGAGTGACGGAGGCATCCACGAAGGCGACGCCGAACTGGTCCAGCCACTCGGTCACCATGGCCCGGCCGCGCTCCGAATAGGCTCCGGGATTGGTCATCGCTTCCACATAGACCTCGAAGGACAGCCGCATGAACGGTGCACGCTCGGCAGAGCTAGCCCAGTCCCAGACGGCCCGGACCAGGTCTGCTCCCGACGCGCCGGTTTCTCGCACGTAGTCGGCCAGCATCCCGGACAGACGGCCGCGCACCTCGCTGAGCACCGCCATGATCAGTTCCTCCTTGCTGCTGAAGTCGTACAGCAGCATGCGAGGACTGGTGCCCAGGGCGGCGGCGAGTGGCCGCAGGCTCAGCCCGGTTAGCCCGTGTTCGAGCACGTAGTCAGCGGCGGCTGCGAGTGTCCTAGCCCGCCGCTGGGGATCAGCCGGTCGTGCCATGTTCCACTGCCCTTCTTGACACTGCCGGGTACCACTGGCAGTTTATGAAACGAGTGTGTCAATAATACGGCCGTATGGCCAGTACGCAGAGAGGCAGGCTCGTGCAACACGCTCGCTCACCGGTTCCAGAACTTCCCGGAAGCCAGCCCGGGAGCCCTGCCCGGACGATTCTGATCGCCGACTCGGTTTGGGATCTTCTGCTGGGGGTGGGGCTCATTCTCGCGACGGTCAGCGCCATCACCCGGCCCCTAGGTGCCGAGCCGTTGCGGCCGTGGCCGTTGCCGGTCGCGCTGGGCGCGGTATGCCTCGCTGCCTCGGCGTTTCTGCTATACGCCACCGCTCGCGGCGAGGCGGTAAACGTGTGCCGCCTGATCTCGCCCGGCAACATGGCCGCAACGGTCGCCGGAGTGGCGCTGCTCTCGGCGTTCCCGCATCCCGCGCATACGTACGTAGTGGCTCTCGCGGTCGCCAGCGTCGGGTGCGCGATCTTCGCGGTCTTCGAGTGGACCGTGCGCACCGAGCAATAACACCGACGGACAGGTCGGGCCCTGGCTACTGGGGCGGGATCTGGGCGAGGGTGATCTCGTGGGTGACCGTCTGGCCGTCCGGGGTGACCCACACGATGGTGACGGTCTTCCCGGCCGGCACCTTCGCCAGGATGCCGGTCAGCGACGCGGGTGAGGACACCTGCTCGCCCGCCGCGGCGGTGATCACATCGCCTGCGGCCAGGCCCGCCGCCGCGGCAGGGCTCTGGCAGAGCGCGCCGAGCACGAGCGCCCCGGATGAGGCGGGTGCGATGTGGCCGGGGATTCCCGCGGCCGCCGCGTTGGACAGGCATCCGCTCGGCGAGTTGTAGAAGCTGCCGCCGGGGCCGAGCCCCTGCTGCTCTTCGCTTTCCTTCATTTGCTGCAGCTGCGCCCGCGGACTGCTCTGCGTGCTCTGCCGGCCATCTGGCGCGCTCGCCACGAGCACGCCCACAAAGCCGGTCGCGCCGACGCGCACGCCCGCGCCAGGCCTGCCGGCGATGATCTCCCGGGCGATCGTCATGGCCTTGTTGATCGGGATGGCGAAGCCCACGTTCTCCTGGCTGGCCATGACGTCACTGCTCGAGGCGGTGTCCATGCCAATGACCTGGCCGGCGGTGCTCACGAGCGGCCCGCCGGAGTCGCCCTGGATGATGTCGGCGTCGGTCTGGAGCATGCCGGTCAGATGCTCGGCAGACTCACCGCTGCCCTCGTCACTGGCCGTGATTGCCTCGTTCAGGCCGGTGATAGCGCCGGTCACCGTCGCAATCCTGCCGGTCCCGTTGGCGTTGCCCATGGCGATAACGCCATCGCCGGCCTTGACGGCCGAGGAGTCGCCCAGCGGGACTGGGGTGAGCCCGGACGCTCCCTCCAGCTTGATGACCGCGATGTCCGAGCCCTTGTCGTAGCCGAGCCACATGGCCGGATAGGTCTTGTGCGTGGCGACGACCGTCGCGGTGAGGCCGTTGGTCGCGTTGATCACGTGGTTGTTGGTCAGCACCAGACCGGAACTGCTGATGATCATGCCGGTGCCGGCCGCGCCGGAGACGTCGGCGCCGTCGTCCTGGAGCTTGCTGTTGATCACGACGAGGCCGGGCTGCACGGCGCTCTCCACCCGCTGCAGGGTCGCGCTGCTGATGTCGGCGCCAGGTGTGGTTCCCGTCCCGGGCTCGGTGCTGGCGCCGCTGCCGGGGCGCAGGCCCGCGCTCGCGCTTGGCGGGCTGCCGCTGGAGGAGGTCAGGGCGACGGCCAGGCCCCCGCAACAGGCCGCCACCGCCGCGACAGCGACATAGGAGATGAGCGGTGCCCAACGCCGGCGCGGTGGCTGCGGGACGGGGCCGTAACCGGCCTGCCCCGGCCCGGGCAGACCGTAGCTCGGTGAGCCGGAGCTCGGTGGGCCAGCAATGGGCAGGCCTGGGATCACGTCGTCACCAGAATCGTCCCTGCCCTCGCCCGGCCGGTGCGCGTCACCGGGAGCCGTGGGATCGAAAGGAGATTGCGATGACATGATCCAACTCTCCATTGCGGTCGTGACTGCTTCTGCAAGCGGCCTGTTCCGGGCCGCCAGGTGCCACGATGCCGCGCTGGCGGTTGCGCGGCGGTTACATCTCCCGGCTCCCGGCGCGGGCAGCGAGATTTTGCCGCACGCGTTCACCCCACCGGGCGCGAGGTCCTGTTTATGAATTGTTGTCGCTAGACGTTTTAAATTCGCAACTCGTTAATGGAATAGCAGGCAGATTGGTGGAAAGCGCCTTTTCAACGTAACCATCCCGGGAGCGAACATGGTCTGGTCTCGTCGTGTGCCCCGTCTGCTGGCTGCCATAGGTTCGCTGGCGTTGGCCGTCCCGCTCGCAGGTGTTGGAACGGCCGCAGCCGCCGCGCCCCAAGGGTTAGCCAAGGCTGCTGCGTCGTCGGCCAGCTCACCGGATTCTCCCGTCGACCTGTCGACGCCGATCGACTTCGGCTCAGCAGTCGCAGCTCGCGGCGCGACAGTGACGGCCGGCGACGCACGGTTCGAGGTCCTCGGCGACGGCCTGATCAGGATGGAGTACTCGTCGGCCGGGAACTTCGAGAATCTGCCCACCGTCAACGTGCTGAACCGGCGCTTCCCCGTGCCGCATTATCGGACCCAGGTCAGCAACGGATGGCTCACCATCGCCACCTCCGAGGCGATTCTCCGGTACCGGCTGGGATCGGGCCCGTTCGGGCCGTCCAACGTTTCAGTGAGCTTCCGTGACGCGGGCCAGCCAGCGACGGTCAGCCCGGTGTGGCAGAACGAGTGCCCTTACGGGCAGGTTTGCGACGCCGGCGCCGCCGCGCTCTCAGGTCCGGCCAACATCGAGACCAACCACGCGAACTACCAAAGCGTCGCCGGGTTCGTCGCCGGCCTGGCCCAGGGCAATCAGGCCGGGGCAACCTGGACCGTGCTGGGCGCCCCGGCTGGACAGGCTCGGGTGGCTCTGCGTTACTCCAACTACATCGGAGCGCTCGGCGGGCCCGCGCCCCGCACCATCGAGCTAATCGTCAACGGAACAGATACCGGGCCGCTGACGCTGCCCCCGACGACCAGCTGGGACGACTGGTCCACGGTCACCGCCGACGTTTCGCTCAAGGCTGGGGCCAACACGGTCGGAGTCCTGTGCGCAGCCACCGATAGCTGCAACGTCAACGTCGACACGCTGTCGGTGTCGGCCCCCGGATCGGCGGCGCCGACCGAGCCGGACATGGACTACCTGGGCGGGTACACCCGGGGATTCGACATGGCCACTTACGACTCCGGTTACAGCTGCCCGGCAGGCACGCCAACGGCCAGCCAGTGCACAGCCGCGCTTCCGGAGATGCATCCCGGCATCCTCGACCGGGCCGGGTACCGGCTCCTCGACGACAGCCAGAGCGCAGTATGGACCCACGACGGCTGGGTGCAGCCGCGGCCGGCGGGCGGGGACGTCGAGGACGGCTACCTGTTCGTCTACGGCAACGACTACACCCAGGCGCTGGAGGACCTGAACAAGCTCACCGGCCCGTCGCCGCTCCTCGACGAGTCCAACTTCGGCGTGTGGTACTCCGATTACTACCCGTATACCACGTCCGATTACGAGAACACGCTCATCCCCGACTTCCGCGCCAACAACGTCCCGCTCGATGACCTGTCCGTCGACACGGACTGGAAGTCCCCCAACGAGTGGGACGGCTGGGAGTGGAACCCGGCGCTGTTCCCCGACCCGCAGTCGTTCCTCGCCTGGGCCAAATCCCAGGGCATCCACGTCACGCTGAACGTGCACGCCAGCATCGCCGACAACGATCCGCAGCTCGCCGCGACCGAGGCCCTGGCGGGCGGCTCGCTCGCCGACAGCACCTGCTACAGCGGCGCGTGCAAGATATGGGACTGGAGCCAGGTCGGCCAGGCTGAGTCCTACTTCGCCCTGCACCAGCCGTATGAGTCCGAAGGCGTCGACTTCTGGTGGCTGGACTGGTGCTGCGACGCCTCGACCGTTTCCATGGCCGGGCTCACCCCCGACGACTGGATCAACCACCTGTACGCGATGGATCTGGCGAACAAGGACCAGCGCGGCTTCGTGCTCTCCCGGACCGGCAGCTCTTACCAGGATCCCGACGAGGTATACCCGGCCGGCCCATGGTCGGGCCACACCTCCACGCTCGCCTTCACCGGCGACACCTGGGGTACCTGGAACACGCTCACCTTCCAGGCGCAGCTTGCCGCCGACGAGGCCAGCATCGACGAGCCGTATGTGAGCAACGACATTGGCAGCTTCCTCGGGCCGCCGCCCGGGAACCCGCAGGACGACTCCGACCTGTACGCCCGATGGGTGCAGCTCGGCACGTTCCAGCCGGTGCTGCGGCTGCATTCCAGCGCGGGCAACCGGCTGCCCTGGGATTACCCGGGGCCGGCCGACTCGGTCGCTGCCGGCTTCCTGCGGCTGCGCGAGGCACTCGTCCCGTACACCTACACCCTGGCCGACACTGGAGTGAACACCGGCCTGCCGATCACGAGCCCGCTGTACCTCGACTACCCCGGCGAGGCAGCGGCGTACGCCAACCCGGGCGAATACCTGTACGGTCCCGACATGCTCATCGCCCCGGCGACAACACCGGGCAACGTCACCACCGAGCGGGTATGGTTCCCGCCCGGCAAGTGGACGGACTGGTTCACCGGCGCCACGTTCCAGGGACCGGCCACCCAGACGCTCACGGTTCCGCTCGACCGGATGCCGGTGTTCGTCAAGGCAGGCGGCATCATCCCCGAGCAGGCGCCGAAAGGTCACGTCGGCGCCGATCCGAGCGCTCCGCTCACCCTGCGGGTGTACCCGGGTGCGGCCGCCAGCTTCACCCTCTACCAGGACGCTGGCAGCGGCACCGGATACGCGAAGGGCCAGTCCAGCCTGACGTCGATCAACACCGCGCAGTCCGCTAACGCAGCGGCCAGCACCGTGGACATCGGCCCGGCGCGCGGCAGCTATCCAGGCCAGGCCGGCACGCGCAGCTTCGACGTCGACGTCGTCGGCGTCAGCCGGCCGCAGGCGGTCCTGCTCGACGGGCAGCCGCTAGCCGCGAGCGACTGGACCTACGATCCCGCCACCCACACCGTGGCGACGGCCGTCACCGGTCTGGCAAACAAGGCAAGCGCCCAGATCACCGAGGTGGGCGGCACTGCCGTTACCCAGGCCGAGCCGGCCGCTGTGGACCTGAGCATCGACCCGGCCACGCCGCTGAGCCTGTCCCCTGGGCAGACCGTCACCGTGACCACGACGGAACGCAACGCTGGTCCCGGTGACGCCAGCGGCACGACGGTTCGGCTGACCGCGCCATCCGGGTGGACGGTAACCCCGTCCACCGGGGCGTCGGCGGGCACGATCGCGCCGGGCTCGTCGGCCACACAGTCATGGAAGGTGCAGGCACCCGCCAGCTCGTCGACGTCACCGGAGACCGCGTCGCTGCAGGCGCAGGCCAGCTACACGAGCGCCGGGCTGCAGCAGCAGGTGTCCGCCGCCGAGCAGCCGCCTCCCGCCCAGGCCCCGCCGCCAGCCCCGGTGATCAGCCAGGTGTCGCCCGCGACCACAGCGGCTGGCACGTCGGTGACGTTGACCGGCCAGAACTTCGGGTCCAGCCAGGGCTCCAGCTACCTCACCCTGGCTCAGGGCGGCACCAGCTGGGGCGCACCCTACGACGGCGCCAAGCTCACGATCACCAGCTGGAGTGACACCTCCATCACGTTCGCCCTGCCGCCAGACAGCGGAAGCTACCCGCTCGAACCCGGGACAGCCACGATCACCGTGACCGTAGACGGCCAGACCTCCGCCGCCGAGACCATCACGATCACGTCCTGACACAGGCGTGCCCCGCTTCGGGGGCGGGCGGGTGTCGGTCGTCGAGTCCGTGCAGCTTGCGGCAGGGCCGGCAGTGCCGGGTCCTTCAGCCGTGGTTGGTGTAGATCGGCGTGGACATCGATCCCTGGTCGGAGATGCCGATCGCGACGCCGGCACTTCATCGACCTGCTCACCCCCGCCGAACTCGACACGCTCGCCGCCCTCAACGAGCGAGTCCTGCGTCACCTCGCCGACGAGCCCTCCCCCGAACGATGGCACGGTGAGAAAGAATCGGGTGAATGATTGATCGGCAGCCACCTCACCCGCTGCGCTCCGCCCGGGCCGGTTCCTGCATAAGTGGGGCTTCGAACGAGCCGGGTGAGCGGCGTGGTTAGCCCTCGGCCGGCAGGGATTGCTCGGTCCAGATGCACTTTCCCGTGGCCATGTACCGGGTACCCCAGCGGTCACTGAGCGCGGAAATCAGCTGCAGTCCCCTGCCGCCCTCATCAGTCCAGGATGTCCGGCGGATACGCGGGGTGGTCAGGCTGCCGTCGAAGACCTCGCAGACCAGCGACCGGCTGCGCATCAACCGGAGGCGAGCCGGTCCCCCGGCATGCCGGACGACGTTGGCGACCAGTTCGCTGGCAAGCATCTCGGTGGTGAGCGCCAGGTCGTCCAGGTGCCAGGCGCCGAGCGTGTCGCGCACGTGCTCACGGGCGGCGCTGGCGGCCTGCGCGTTCTCCGGCAGCGACCAGGTGGCGATGGCGTCCGGCGCCGTGGCATGAACCTGGGCGACCAGCAGGGCGGCATCGTCGGGGCGCTGCCGGTCGGCAGGCATGAGCGCGTCGGAGAGGCTATCGCAGAGCTGGTCCAGGTCCTCCGAATGGTGGCTGCGCAGCAGCTCGGCCAGGCGGCTCATCCCGCTGTCGACGTCGCGTTCGGCCGACTCAATCAGGCCATCGGTGTACAGGACGATCAACCCGTCCTCAGGAACCGGCAGGTCCACGACCTCAAACGGGGGATCAGCGACGCCCAGCGGCGGGTCGCCATGCCCTTTAGCGAAGGACACCCGGCCGTCCGGGCAGACGATGGCAAGCGGCGGGTGCCCGGCCCGCGCGACGGAGCAGGTCGCGGTCGTCGGGTCGTAAATCGCGTACAGGCAGGTGGCGAACGTATCGTCACCGAGGCCGTTGACCAGGTCGTTGAGGCTGCCCAGGATCTCGTCGGGCGGCAGCTCGAGGTCGGTCAGGGTCTGCACCGCGGTGCGCAGCCGGCCCATGATGACCGCTTCCGGCAAGCCGTGGCCCATGACGTCGCCAATCACCAGGGCAACCCGGTCGGCTGACAGCGGGATGACGTCGTACCAGTCGCCGCCGACATCCATGCCCCGTCCCGCGGGGTGATACTGGGCGGCCGCGGTAACGGCAGGGAGGACGGGCAGTTCCTGGGGGAGCAGCGCCCGCTGCAGCGCCTGCGCCCGGGCGTGCTCGGCGTCGAAGAGCCGGGCACGCTCCAGCGCCTGGGCGATCAGGCCGCTGAGCGCGATCAGCAGCGCTCGCTCGGCGCCGGTCAGGTGGCGGGGGTAAGCGAACGAGATCACGCACAGGCCGGCCACATCTCCCGAAACGACCAGCGGCAGGAACGCCCACGCCTGCTTGCCGCCCAACGCCGGTATGCCCGGCATTCTCGGGTAGCGCTGCACGAACTCCTCCGCGGAGGAGACGAACCAGGGCCGGTGAGTGCTCATCGCCTCCTCTACCGGGCCGAGTTCTCCCGCGGGTGCGTTGATCGCGTCGATGAACGACTGGGAGTAGCCGACAGCCCCGATCACCCGCATGATGGCGCCGTCCGGCACCTGAATGATCAGGCCCGACGCCCCGAACGGCGGCATCACCCGGTCGGCGACCGCGGTCACCACATCCTGCGAGGTGACAGCCTCGGCCAGGGCCGAGGCCAGGTCCTGGATCCGGGCCGCCCGCTCGGTACCTGCCGCCTCGGCGTCGGGCTCGGTCTCCGGCTCGCCGCTGCTACCCCGCGACCGCGCGGTCTCCCAGATCACGCCCACCAGACGGTACGGGCGCCCGCCCGCGTCGGCCAGTGCCCGGCCCCGGGACCGGACCCACAGCGTGGTCCCGTGGCGGCAGATCCTGAACTCCTGGTCGAACGACCCGCTGGTGTACACGGCCCGCCGCGTATCTTCGGCCACCCAGGGGTAATCGTCGGGATGCACCAGGCTGGTCCAGGCATTGATAAGGCCGTCATACCTGTCTGGGTCAATGCCCATCACGGCCATCGCGTTCTCATCGAGCTTCAGCACGCCTGAGTCCAGGAACCAGTCCCAGGCGCCGATGCCGGCCGCACGGAACGCCTCCGCAAAGTCGGTCGTATCCGTCGTGTCGGTCTTATCCGCGCCCAGGCTGTCCTGCCAGGGCCACGACCTGCTCATACGTCTCAACTTACCCACGTGTCGTGGCCGTGCCCCTATGTGCGGCGCCGTCTAGGGTGGCCACGACCAGCGGGCCGAGCGACGCCAGGTCGTAGCCGCCTTCCTGGATGAACACGGCCGGGCCTAGCGCACCGATCCGGCGGCCCGCCTCGCGGTAGCCGTCCTCGGTGACGCGCAGCGGGCTCTCCGGGTCGCCGACGGCGGCATCGACGCCGAGCGACACGACCAGCGCGTCGGCGTCCCGTTCCCGGATCTCATCGCAGAGCACCTCCAGCGCGGCGAGCCAGCCGTCGTCCCCGGTTCCGGGCGCCAGGGGGAGGTTCCGGTTGGCGCCGGCGCCCGGCCCGCTCCCCCGCTCGTCGGCGTACCCGGCGTAGTGCGGGAACCAGCCGGCCCCCGGGTCGACGTGCAGCGAGCCGTACCAGACGTCGGCCCGCTCATAGAAGATCGCCTGTGTGCCGTTGCCGTGATGGGCGTCGATGTCCAGCACGGCGACCCGCCCCGCCCCGGCGTCCCGGAGCGCCTGCGCGGCGACCGCGGCGTTGTTCAGGTAGCACGAGCCGCCGTACGCGCTCCTGGTCACGTGGTGGCCCGGCGGCCTGCACAGCGCGTAGGCCAGCCGCTCACCGCCGCTGACCAGGTCGGCCGCGGTCAGCGCCGTATCCACCGCGCCCCGGATCGCGGCCCAGCTTCCCGGGCCGACCAGCGTCATCGTGTCGTAGCAGAACAGCCCGGCCCGGCCGTGGACCGCGGGCGGCGTCCGCAGCGGCAGCCCGCCCAGCAGTCCCGGCGTGGGGAACACGTACGGCACCACCCGGTCCCGGCCGTACTCGCCGGACAGCCCGGCCGCCGACCACTCGGCCCAGACCTGTGCCAGGTGGTCGACCAGCGCCGGGTCGTGCACCGCCCGCAGCACGGTGTCGTCGTGCCCGCGGGCGGGGACCACCGGCGCCCCGGCCGCCGACAGCGCGTCGCGCAGCGCCAGCGCCCTGGCCGGCACCTCGGTGCCCGGATCCCGGACGCCGAGCCACACCTCCCACGCCGGCTCGTGCCGCAGGCAGTCCTCGCTCCAGACCACCGGGACCGGCAGGCTCACACGCCCCTCCCCACGGTTACGATCACGGAATGCCTCGCGCGTCTGATCTTGGCATCGCCATCGGCCTGCTGCCATCCGGCCCGACCGGGTCGGTGCTCGACGTCCCCGGCGTCGGCCTGGGGCACGCCACGGTCTGGCGGGACGAGCCGCCCCCGGCCGGCCGAGGCATCGCCCGGACCGGGGTCACCGTGCTCGACCCGGGCGGCGACGTGTTCGCCGCGCCGGTCCCGGCCGGGGGCGCGGTGCTCAACGGGGCCGGCGAGTGCACCGGGCTGCTGACCGCGCAGGAGTGGGGCCTGGCCGAGACGCCGGTGTTCCTCACCTCGACCATGCAGGTCGGGCGGGTCTACGACGCCGCGTGCGAGCTGCTGCTCGAGGAACAGCCCGCGATCGCCGACGACGTGATCATCCCGATCGTCGCCGAGTGCGACGACAGCTTCCTCAACGACACCCGGCGGATGCAGGTGGAGCGCGGCGACGTGCGGGACGCGCTGGCCGCCGCGCGCGCCTCGGCCGGCGGAGTGGCGGCCGTGGAGGGCGCCGTCGGCGCCGGGACCGGGATGAGCTGCCTCGGCTACAAGGGCGGGATCGGCACCGCGTCCCGGGTTCTGCCCGACGGCTCGGTCGTGGGCGTCCTCACCCTGACCAATTTCGGCGAGGCGGGGCGGCTCACCGTCGCGGGGGTGCCCGCGGGCCAGCTTTTGCCGGAACGTGACGCCGACGGGCCGGTCGGCGGCCAGGCCGAAGCTCCGGTCGGCGGCCAGGCCGGCGCTCCGGTCGGCGGCCGGGCCCGCGCTCCGGCTCCGGGGCGGCCCGGGGTGCCACGGGTGCCACGCCCCGCCGGGTCGTGCATCGTCGTCGCGATCACCGATGGCCCGCTGGACGGTGCCGCCTGCCAGCGGGCGGCCCGCCGGGCCGGCCTGGGCCTGGCCCGGTGCGGCAGCACCGCCCACCACGGCAGCGGCGAGATCTTCCTGGCGCTGGCCACCGGGCTGCGCGCGCCGCGCGGCGCCGCGCCGCCGCGGGCCCCGGTCACCGGCCGGGCGCTCGACGACTATTTCGCCGCCGTCGCCGAAGCCACCGAGGAAGCCGTGATCAACAGCCTGCTGCAGTCGGTGACCGTCACCGGCCGGGACGGGAACACCTCCTGCCAGATCCCCGTCGAGGAGCTGCGCAGCCTAGTTGCCGGGTATCCGGCGAGGAGCCGATCATGACCGATCAAGCCCAGGAATCGGCGCCGCCAGCCGCGCCGGTAGCGGCAGACGTAGAGCCGGGCGCGCCAGCAACGAGCGACGCGTACGCGTGGATGCGCGACCATGACCTGCCCGCGATGCGCGACTACCTGGCCGCGGAACGCGCGTACTACGAGCGGGAGACCGCATCAACCCGCCCGCTGCAGGACCGGCTGCTTGCCGAGATGATCGCGCGGGTGGCTCCCGCGGAGGACTCGGTGACCTGGCGCCGGGGCGGGTTCAGCTACTTCACCCGGGTGGCCGAGGGGCAGGAACTCGAGCAGTTCTGCCGCATGACCGCGCCCGCAGAGCCGGCCCAGGTGCTGCTCGACGCGAACCTGCTGCTCGGCGACCCGGCCTGCACCGGCGGCTATGTGGACCTCGGGGTTCGCGAGGTCAGCCCGGACGGCCGGCTGCTGGCGTACTCGGTGGACTTCACCGGCGACGAGCTGTTCCAGCTCCGCATCCGTGACCTGGCCACCGGCGAAGACCAGCCCGACCGCATCGATGCCACCTACTACGGGCTTGCCTGGGCGGCGGACTCCCGGTCGCTGTTCTACGTGCTCACCGACCAGCAGTACCGGCCGCACGAAGTGTGGCGGCACGAACTCGGGACGGACCCCGCGAGCGACGTCCGGGTGTTCCGCGAGGACGACGAGCGCTTCGCACTCATCGTCCGGGCCACCCGCAGCGGCGGCTACGTGCTGATCGAGACCGAGTCCAGGAACACCACGGAGACCCTGGTCATCCCCACGGCAGCCCCGCTGACGCCGCCTGCCGTGCTGGAGCCGAGGACCCGCGGCACCGAGTACCGCG
Source organism: uncultured Actinomycetota bacterium (assembly GCA_963833885.1). Lineage (GTDB taxonomy): Bacteria > Actinomycetota > Actinomycetes > Streptosporangiales > Streptosporangiaceae > JASHPR01. Next base: position 201,074 of record CAWHZU010000006.1, read on the forward strand.
CCGACCACGCGGACGGGCCGGACGGCGGCGAGTTCTACCTCGTCACCAACGACGGCGCCGAGGAGTTCCGGCTGGTCCGGGCCCCCGCGCGGGCGCCCGGACGGGGGAACTGGACCGAGGTCATCGCGGGATCGCCGGACACCCGCCTGGCGTCATGCCACGTGTTCGGGCCCTACCTGGTGGTGGAGCAGCGGCACGCGGCAGCGCCGCAGCTGCGCGTCGTGCACCGCCCGTCGGGCGAGCAGCGGCTCATCGAGGCCGGCGGCCCGCAGTACTCCCTCGTCCTCGGGACCAACGAGGACTACGCGGCGGACGCGGTCACCGTGCGGACCGAGTCGCTGATCGACCCGCCCTCGTGGCACGACGTGGATCTCGCCAGCGGGCGCTGGGAGCTGCGCAAGCGCAAGGACGTGCCGGGATACGACCCAGCGGGGTACGTCACGCAGCGGGTGACCGCGACCGCTGCCGACGGCACGGTCATCCCGGTGACGGTGGCCTGCCGCCGCGGCCTGCGCCAGGACGGGTCCGCGGCGTGCCTGCTGGACGGGTACGGCGCCTACGAGGACTGCTACTGGCCGGAGTTCAGCGTGGCCACGCCCAGCCTGCTGGACCGGGGCGCGGTGTACGCGGTGGCGCACATCCGCGGCGGCGGCGAAGGCGGCCGGCGCTGGTGGCTGCAGGGACGGCTGGACCGCAAGCGCAACACGTTCACCGATTTCATCGCCGCCGCCGACATGCTGGCCGCGCAGGGCTGGGTGGCGCCGGACCGGATCGTCTCCCGCGGGCGATCGGCCGGCGGCCTGCTGCAGGGGGCCGTGTTCTCGATGGCGCCGCAGCGCTGGCGGGCCGTGGTCGCCGAGGTCCCGTTCGTGGACTGCGTGACCACGATGTCGGACCCGACGATCCCGCTGACGATCAACGAATGGGACGAATGGGGCGACCCGCGGAACGACCCGGTCATGCGGGCCTACCTGCGCTCATACAGCCCATACGACAACGTGCCGCCGCCGCCCTGGCCGGACCTGCTGGTCACCGGGAACGCGCATGACACCCGCGTGCTGATCCGCGAGCCCGCCAAGTGGGTGGCCCGCCTCCGCGCCACCGCCGCCGCCAGCACGGGCACCGCAGCCAGTACGGGCACCGCTGGCACCGGCCCGGGCACCGCTGGCACCGGCCCGGGCACCGCGGGCAGCCGGGTGCTGTTCCGCGCCGAGCTGGGCACCGAGGCGCACATGGGGCCGACCGGCCGGTACGACAAGCTGCGCTACGAGGCCGAGGTCCTCGCGTTCATCGTGACCGCCACCGAGATGCCCGCCACGCCTGAGGCCCAGGGCGTCGACTAGCGTCCTCCCAGCATCAGCTGATGCGCTCGCTGCACTGGGAGGATTCCCCGCTATCTGACCGGCGGCCCATCCCGGCAGCACCGAGCAGATCATGCTGCCTCGGCGCTGAGTACCTCGGCGATGGGCTGCCGGGCGCCGATTCGGGCCGGGATGATGGTGAGCGCGGCCATCGCCACGAGCGTCCCGATGGCCGCGGCGACGAGCCAGGTCACGGGCGGCAGGGTCCCATGTTTGACGGCGACTTCGAAGAGCCCGATGCCGAGGGGGATGCCGACAATGGCGCCCGGCAGCGCGCAGAGCACCTGGGCGACGACGAGCCCGGAGCTGACCTGCCGGGATCGTGCGCCGAGCGCCTGCATCAGCGCAGCGGCGTGACGTGCGTCGAGCACGGTCGCCCAGGTCGTGAACAGCGTGTTCAGCGCGGCGAGGGCGACCAGCATGACCGTGATGACCGTGAGCATCTGCTCGTCGCGGTTGACCACGGGATTAGACAGCCCGCCCCCAGTCAAAGCGACGGCTCCGGACAGCTTGTTGTCCGCAAAGGCGTGGAATGCGATCACCGCCACGATGCCGGTTGTGGTGACGGCGACGTTTGCCGCACTGAGGATCGAACGGCGGGGGCGGCGCGCGACCAGCCGGAGCCCGAACAGCGCCGGGATCGGCAGCCTGCTCGAGATGCGCACCAGGGCGCCCCGGCGCTTCGGGGGGCGGCCGACGTCGTTGAGCGCCGCGACCGTGCTGCCGCGCGACGCGCGGATGGCGGGGACGAGCGTCGCCGCGAGCGACACCACGATCGCCAGCCCGATGACCTGCGCCACGGTGCCTAGCGAGAGCGGGGCCGCGCCCGCGGTCCCGATGAGGGCCGCGCCCGGCTTGGTGATCAGCGGCGCCGCGAGCCAGCCGGCCGCCAGGCCGACCACCGCGGCGAAAAGCGCGAGCACCAGGTTTTCGGCGAGGAAGGTCGCCGCGACCACGCTCGGCGTACCACCGACCGCCTTCAGCAGCCCGACCCGGCGTGCGTACTCCGACAGCCGCCGTCCGACGAGCACGGCCACGCTGGCGATCGCGAGCAGCGCGAGGAGGAATGCCCCCGGCTGAAGCACGCCCTGCCCGTCCTGGACCAGCTTCCCGTCTTCCGACGCCAGCCCCTGCCAGGTCGAGAACACGGGAGCAGTGGCGCTGTTGGTACGGGCGAAGCGGTCGTAGGCGAATGCCTGTGCATCGTCGGGGTTCGAGAGCTTCAGATTCACGGCGTAGGTCGTCAGGGGGTTTGCCGATGAGGTCAGCGCGATCGCATCCGCCCCGGTCGTCCAGATCTGGCCTACTTCATCACTACTTGAGAGTTTCTGCCCGTCCGGGAGCGACAGGAACGGGATGTTGAACCAAGTCGGGCAGGCGTTGGAGAACTTCGACTCCGCCGGGGTGGGCGCCACCAGCGTGCCGTTGCACAGGTTCGGGTAAGGCGACTGCGCGGCGGTTACCGCGATGCCCGCGACCGCGAACGACTTGCCGTTCAGGCTGACCCGGTCGCCTACAGAGACGCCGAGCGCGTCGGCGAAGGTGCGCTCGATCACCACGCCGCCCGGTCGCACCCAGCTCCCGGCCGTGAGCAGCGGCTGGTCGACCGCGGACGGCGCCTCGCTGCGCCCCTCCGCGAACACGTCGGCCTGGCGCCCGTCGAAGCGGATCGTGGCGGAGGCGACCGGGAAGGGGCCGCTGTGGCGCGCCACTCCGGGTGCATGGCTGAGGTTGCTCGCCTGGGCGGCGGACGTAAGGTACGCGACGACGTCCGGGCCCTTCGTCGCGGCACGGGTCGTCAGGTACGGCGACCGGCTGGTCACGCCGTTCAGGGCGATCGCCATCGTGAGCGTCGCCGCCGCCGCCGCGATGGCGACGACGAGCAGGATGGCCTGGGCAGCGTGGCGGCGCACGTCGCGCGCCGCGAGCCGGAAGACGAGCAGAGCGGTGCCCATTGCTCAGCCACCCAATCCGGCGAAGTCGGCGAGGTTGCGCCTCGTGCCGCCGGTGCCGCCGGTGCCGCCGGTCAGGCGCATCTCGTCGACAAAGGTGCCGTCGCGCATCGAGATCATCCGGTTCGCCGTTGCCGCGATCCGCTCGTCGTGGGTCACCGCGATGAGCGTGAGACCGGCGGTGTGCAGACCTTCGAAGAGCCGGAGCACTTCCAAGGTCGCCGCGCTGTCCAGGTTGCCGGTCGGCTCGTCGGCCAGCACGATCCGCGGGTCGTTAGCGAGCGACCGGGCGATCGCGACACGCTGGCGCTGGCCACCGGAGAGTGCCGACGGGAGATGCCCGGCCCGGTCGGAGAGCCCGACCTGGTCGAGCAGCTGGCGGGCCCGCCGGCGCGCTTCCCGGGGTGAGCGTCCACCGAGAAGCGCCGGCAGCTCGACATTCTCCTGGGCGGTCAGCTCGTCCATCAGGTGGAAGGCCTGGAAAACGAACCCCACGTCGTGGCGCCGGAACTGGGCAAGGCCGCGCTCGGACAGCCGGTCGATCTGCCGGCCTTCCAGCCATATCTCACCGGCGCTCGGCCGGTCGAGGCCGCCGAGGAGATGCAGCAGGGTGGACTTCCCGCAGCCGCTCGGCCCCATGATCGCTAGCGCCTCGCCCTGGGCGACCTCGAGGTCGACGTCGTCGACCGCGCGCACCAGCCCCGAACCGCTCCCATACTCCTTACGCAACCCTCGGGCACGCACGATGGGCCCGTCCGAACTGTTCTCGTTCACCGAGTTCTCCGATCAATCCAGGCGCGTTCGCACGCTTCCAGCCAGCGCAGGTCGGCCTGCAGGCGCAGCACGATTCCTTCGAGCAGCAGCCCGGCCTGTGAGCCATCGGGTTCGGCCATCGCCGCCCGCTGCACATCCCAAAGGCGCCGGATAAGTTCCCGGCGCTGGGCGTCGACGATGCCGATCGGATCCGCGAGCCCGGCCTGGGCCGCGGCGACGAGCTTCAGGTGGAACTCGGCCAGGTCGGGCTTTGGCCAGCTGACCTCGGAGAGCCATTCGGCGACCCGCTCCTGGCCGGCCGCGGTGAGCTCGTAGACCTTGCGGCCCGCTTCCGGCGCCTCTGTCCCCTGACGAGCGATGAGCCCGGCCTTCTCCAGCCGGGAGAGGGTGACGTAGATCTGCCCGTCGTTCACGTCCTCGCCGAGGGGGCCGAGCGCGTCGTTCAGCCGGGCGCGCAGCCGTGAGCCCGACGACGGCTCCTTGGCCAGCATCGCCAGCACGACTTCCTGCTGCACCGATTCCTCCAAACCTAACGGTTAGGATCAAACATAACCGTTAGGTTCCCGGAGTGCAACTCACCCTGGGGGCGGGGACTCAGGCGCCGAACAGCCCATCCACGTCGGCATCGGAGCCGCGGAACAAACCACGGATCGGCGCCGAGAATCAGACGGGGACGTTTTTCCGTAAAAGACGTACTATCTTGACCATGGCCGAGTGGTGGTCGATCGAGGTGCTGCACGGTGAGCTCTCGGCTTACGGGTGGCAGGAGCAGCACGACTCCGCGCTGATCGAGGCCGCGCTGACCAACGGCGCCCGCGACGGGGCCTGGCACGCGGGCACCTGGGGCGTGATCTTCGAGGTTCTCTTCGAGACCGAAGAACAATGGCAGGCCTTCCGCAACCTGCCGGCCGTGCGGGCGGCCCTGGACGGCGTGCCGGACCCCGTCAACGGCCTGCTCGTCTACCGCGGCCGGGGCGGCGGAGCGGATGCGCGCAACCCGCGCAGGCCGAAACCCGCGCCGGCCGCGAGCGCCGTATCGCTGCCCGAACCCCACGCCGAGCCAGAATTTGACCTGACCGGTGCCTCGCCGCCAGATCTGGCGACCGTCGGCACACCTAGCCGTGCGGGCGGTCAGCCTTCATGGTCGGCCGGCTGATCAGAGTGCCTGGCTTTCGGCACGCTTGCCGATGCCTGACGAAGCGCATCGGCCCCGGTCGCCAGGCCACGGCGCCATGGCGGCGCCCCACTGATCTCGATTTCGAGTGAGAAGCTCAGGAAGGTCCTGATCAGGACGATAAGTCCGAGAGTCAGCACGTTGTCCACGGTGGGCGCAACCGCGATCGTCCTGACCAGATCGGCCGCCACCAAGACCTCTACACCGAGCAGCAAGGTGCCGCCGAGCGCCCGGCGTATGACGGCGTAAGCCTGTCCTGCCTGACCGGACCGGCGCCAGCTCAGCCCGGCCAGCAGGAAGGACCACAGCGTCCCTGCGGCAAGGACGAGGACGCCGAGTCCCTCGAACGCCTGCGCGACATGCTCCATGACCTCCGCGAAGGTCACGGCTGGCACCAGGCCGTGCGGCCGGTCAGCTCATTGCACCGGCGGATTCGCGGACGGCCTGGTCGATGTCCTTCGGGTCAACGTGCAGCTGCCTGGCGGCGTGCCTCTCGGCCTTCAGAGCGGCCTTGTCCAGGGCCTGCTCGACATTGCTTTCCCCGACCACCACGAGGGCGGCCTGCCCGGCATCAAGTACCTCACCGAGTTCCTTGACGTCGGCACGGGACATGCCGCGCCACAGATGGCCGCTGATCCCACCGACGGCCGCGCCCACTATGGCTGTGCCGATGATGGCGGGCGGGAAGAAGAGGCCGACAGCCGCTCCGGCGGCCGCGCCACCCCAGGCACCGTGCCGTGTGGCCATCTCATCCTTATTGACGTGCACCTTGCCCTGGTCGTCCTTGGTCACCACGGCGGCGTCGTAGCTCCCAACCGCCCCGGCAGAGTGCAGGTCTTTGACCACCCGGTAGTCCTCGCGGGCTTGAGCCTGACCTGGATAGGTACCGACGTAGATGAAGACCGATTCCGGCTTTGCCATGGCCTGTCCCCCGATCAGGCAGATGTCAGTTGGACCCAAGGTGCCGTCCCGGCCGCCAGGGCGCATCACCCTCTCGGGGGGATATCCCGGCCAGGAGGCCCGACCCGGGCGGCGCTGCCGAGCGTTGCGCTTGCGGTCGCCGCGTTGGTAGCGTCCGGGCCCGACGCCGGCGAAGGTGAGAGGCGAGGCAACCCGAGATGCGGATAGACCTAGGCGACGTGAGCCTGTGGTTCGACGTTTCCGGACCATCCGCCATTCCCCGCGGAGACGCGGTGGTCGAACGGCCGACCCTCGTGGCCGTTCATGGTGGGCCGGGCTCGGACCACATCAACCTGAAGGCGGTCCTGGCGCCGCTGGCCGATCATTTTCAGGTTCTGTACTACGACCAGCGGGGGCACGGCCGCAGCGACCGCAGCGGCTCAGCGTCCTGGAACCTGCGGACCTGGGCCAGTGACCTCAGGCGGCTCTGCGACGCGCTTGGCCTGGTGAAGCCCGTGATCCTGGGCAGCAGCTTCGGCGGGCACGTGGTCCTGACCTACGCCGCGACCTTCCCCGGCCACGCGGCAGGCATCATTCTGGCCAACACGACGGGAGGGCGGCCAGATTACCGGCGCAGCGTCGAGATATTCCGCCGCCTGGGCGGCGACGAAGCGGCTGCCGTCGCCGAACGCGACTTCGCGGAGCTGAGCGCGGAATCGCTGGCCGAGTTCCGCCGTGTCTGCCTCCCGCTGTACAGCAGCAGGCCGATGTCCGCCGAAGAGGTCCGGGAGCGGCGGGCCAGGTCAATCCAGACGACCGATGTCAGCCTGCATTACTTCCGTAACGAGGTGCCGCGCTTCAGCCCCTGGAGCATGCTGGAGCTGATCACGAGCCCGGCGCTCATCCTCGCGGGCGAAGACGACCCGATGTGCCCGCTTCCCCTCGTCGAGGACCTGGCCAGCCAGCTCCCTGCTGACACGACCCGCCTGGTGCGTCTGCCCAATGCCCGGCACGACATCTTCCGCGACCGGCCAGACCTCGCCTTCCCGGCGATCGAGGATTTCATGCGCCAAGTCACGGACCGCCCGCCGGGACTTTGACCCGGCGCGGCTGGTGCGAGGTGGCACCGTCGCGGCCGCCTGCGCTGAGGGCAAGCGTGTTGGCGGCGACGATCGCCGTGATCGCGAGCCAGTCGGCTGGCTGCAGCGACTGGCGGAGGACGACGAGCCCGACCAGCGCGGCGAACACCGGGTTGACGCTCATGAACACGCCGTAGAACCTGGCCGGGACCCGGCGCAGCGCGAGCAGGTCGGTGACCATCGGGACCGCCGAGCACAGCACACCCGCGGTGGCCGCGCGGCCCAGCGCGACCGCGGTCACCGGATGGCTGGCCAGCACCCAAATGCCGACCGGCACGTACAGCAGCGCCGACAGGGTGGCCGCGGCCGCCGGCCCCTGGGAGCCGGGCAGTCGCTCCCCCACGACGCGGTTGACCAGGATGTAGCCGGCCCAGCAGGCGGCGGCGAGCAGGGCGAGGCCAATGCCGGCGTAGTCGGTGGTCGGCTGCGGCCTGGCCAGCACGACCACGGCGGCCGCGGCGGCCAGCGCGCAGCCGAGGTCGATGGCACGGCGCGACGCGAGCAGCGCCACAGCGAGCGGGCCGAGGAACTCCAGGGTCACCGCCAGTCCCAGCCCGATCGTGTTGATCGCTGCGTACAGGGACAGGTTCATGGTGGCAAAGATCAGGGCGAGGGCCAGAACGGGGCGCCACTGCCGCCCGGTGAACGAGCGGAACTTCGGCCGCACCGAAGTCAGCAGCACGGCGCCGGCCACCCACTGGCGGATCGCGACCACCCCGGCCGGGCCGAGCACCGGGAACGCCAGCGCGGCCGTTGCGGCGCCGAGCTGGCTGGACAGGGCACTGCCCGTCATCAGCGCGATCCCGGTGAGCTGGCCGGGCTGCCGCGCGGGCGGGGCGGCACTCGCCTGCCGCTCGCATGTCGTCGTGGTCATGGGAACTGAGTCTGGACCCTGAGATCACATGCGCAAAATGCATAGATGGCTGCAGCTATACGCTTTGGTTATGGATCTCGAGCTGCGGCACCTGCGCTGCCTGGTCGCGATTGTCGACTCGGGCAGCTTCACCGACGCGGCGATCGAACTCGGCATCTCGCAGGCGGCGGTGTCCCGGAATCTGATCGCGCTGGAGCAGGTCCTGGGGGTCCGGCTGCTGCACCGCACCAGCCGGAGCGTCACCCCGACGACCGCCGGGGTGCACGCCCTCGCCCAGGCGCGGCAGGTGCTCGCCGCCGCGGACAATCTGGTCACCGAAGCGACCACCGGCCACACCCGGCTGCGGATCGGGCACGCGTGGGCGGCCATGGGCCGGCACACTCGCGAGTTCCAGCGCCGCTGGGCCGCCCGGTACCCGGACGTCGAGCTGCAGCTCATCCGCTCCAACTCGGCGACCGGCGGGCTGGCCGAGGGCCTATGCGACATCGCGGTCATGCGCATTCCGGCCGACGCCCGGCGCTTCGAGAGCGCCGTCGTGGGCGACGAACGGCGCTACTGCGCGCTTGCCGCCGATGACCCCTGGGCCCGCCGGCGTTCGGTCCGGCTCAGCGAGCTGGCCAACCGGACCGTGCTGGTGGACCGGCGTACCGGGACCACGACGCCCGAGCTATGGCCCGCGGACGCGCGGCCCGAGATCCGCGAAACGCGAGAAGTGGACGACTGGCTCGCAGTGATTGCGGCCGGCGGAGCGGTCGGTGTCACAGCCGAGGGCACCACGACCCAGTACCAGCGCGAGGGGGTCGTGTTCCGGCCGCTGAGGGACGCCCCGCCGATCTCCGTGCGGGTGATCTGGCGGCGGCACGACCCGCATCCCTCGACGCACGCGGCCATCGCCATGCTGTCCGAGTTCTACCGCCGGCCCTAAGCGGATGGATGTACCGATGGGCTGCATCTTTCAAGCCCAGCGGTACATCGATGAGCCCGGTTAGTGAGGCGCGGCGCCCGGGGCCGGGTGGCGTCCGGCCCCGGGCACGTCATACGGCCGCGCCCGCCGACTCTCGCTCGCGGACCAGTTGCAGCGCGACGTCGATCAGCATGTCTTCCTGCCCGCCCACGTATCCGTGCTCCGCCACGCGCTGCAGGATGTCATGGACAGGTATGCCGTAACGCTCAGCCGCGTGCTCGGCGTGGAGCAGGAAGCTGGAATAGACACCGGCGTATCCCTGCACGATCGAGGACCGGTCGGTCCACGGCAGCCTGGGCAGGAACGGCTTCACGATCTCGTCGGCGGCGGCCAGCGCGGCATGCACATCCACGCCTGTCTCGATGCCCAGCCGGTCGAACGTCGCGGCCAGCACCTCGGTCGGGGCGTTCCCGGCGCCGGCACCGAGCCCGCACAGCGACCCGTCAATCTGCAGCGCCCCGTTCTGGAACGCGAGCACCGAGTTGGCGACGCCGAGCGCGAGGTTCTGGTGCCCGTGGAAGCCGACCTGCGCCTCTCCCCCGATCTCGGCGATCAGCGCCAGGATGCGTTCTTGCGCGTCGCCGATCAGCAGCGCCCCGGCCGAGTCGACGCAGTAGACGCACTGCGCCCCGGCATCGACCATGATCCGGGCCTGGCGGGCCAGCTCGGCGGGGCTGGTGCGGTGCGCCATCATCAGGAACCCGACCGTCTCCATGCCCAGGTCCCTGGCGATCCCGAAGTGCTGGATGGACACGTCGGCCTCGGTGCAGTGGGTCGCGATCCGCGCGACAGACGCGCCCGCCTCCCGCGCACGCCGCAGGTCCTCCACGGTGCCGAGGCCCGGAAGCAGCAGCACAGCGATCTTCGCCCGGCTGGCCTCCTGCACCGCCGCGCTGATCAGCTGGATGTCGTCGGTGAGCGAGAAGCCGTAGTTGAACGAGGACCCGCCCAGACCGTCGCCGTGCGTCACCTCGATGACTTCGACCCCGGCCGCGTCCAGCGCGTGCACCGTTGCCCGGACCTGCTCCTCGGTGAACTGGTGCGACATCGCGTGGCTGCCATCGCGCAGCGTCGTGTCGGTGATCCGTACCGGCCGGCTGGTGCCGCCTGCCCCGTTCTCGCTGCTCATGAGGTCACCGCCGTCGCCTTGGCCACCAGCTCGCCGACGCGGGCGGCGGCCGCGGTCATGATGTCCAGGTTGCCCGCGTACTCGGGCAGGTAGTCGCCGTTGCCGCGGACCTCGAGGAACACCGCGACCCGGCCGTTGCCCTGCCAGGACGCCTGCGGCGGGTCGAACTGCGGCTCGGCCCGCAGCGCGTAGCCGGGCACGTACTGCTGTACCTCCTCGACCATGTCGTGCACCGAGGCGGCGATCGCGTCGGTGTCAGCGCCGTCCGGGATCGCGCAGAAGATCGTGTCCCGCATGATCATCGGCGGCTCGACCGGGTTGAGGATGATGATCGCCTTGCCGCGGGCGGCGCCGCCGACCGACTCCAGCGCCCCGGCGGTGGTGTGGGTGAACTCGTCGATGTTCGCGCGCGTCCCCGGTCCCGCCGACCGGGACGCGACCGACGCCACGATCTCGGCGTACGGGACCGGCACCACGCGCGCCACCGCGTGCACGATCGGGATCGTGGCCTGGCCGCCGCAGCTGATCATGCTGACGTTCGGCGCGTCCAGGTGCTCGGGCAGGTTGACGGGCGGGCAGACCATCGGGCCGATGTGCGCCGGGGTCAGGTCAATCGCCTGGATCCCGGCCTCCGCGTAGCGGGGTGCGTTGGCCAGGTGCGCCCGCGCGGACGTCGCCTCAAACACGATGTCCGGCAGCGGGTCCTGGCGCAGCAGCCAGTCGACGCCCTCGGCGGATGCGGCCAGGCCGAGCTTCCTGGCCCGGGCCAGGCCCTCGGACTCCACCACGCCGACCATGTAGCCGACGTCGATCCCGTCCAGCCGCCGCAGCTTGGCCAGCAGGTCGGTGCCGATGTTGCCAGGGCCGACGATGGCGGCCAGGGTGGCGGTCATCGCCTCGTTCCGGGCGGTCGAAAGAGCATGTGTGCCTCCGTACGATCTCCCCTGCACGGTGCAGTGCGCCGGGACTGGAGGGCAAGAGATGCGTCCCGGTGATCGGAACACCTCGTGGACGGGCGCCGGGACCGGGGGCCATCATCGACTCATGTGCCCAGCCCACGGCAGCAACGGCGAGACCTCGGCCGCTGGCCGGATCACATCGGTGCTCGACGCGTTCCGCGATGACCGCGAGGCGATGACCGTCTCCGAGCTGGCCCGGCGGGCGTCGCTGCCGAAGACCACCACGCACCGGCTGACCGCCGAGCTGATCCGCTGCGGGCTGCTGGAGCGCGCGGACGGCGAGCTGCGCCTCGGGCTGAAGCTGTTCGAGCTCGGCCAGCTCGTGCCGCAGCAGCGCAGCCTGGGTGACGCCGCTCGGCCGGTCATGGCCGACTTGCGCGAGGCGACCAGGCACTCGGTGAACCTCGGCATCCTGGAAGGTTCCGACGTCGTCTACGTCGACATCCTGGCCGGGCCGGACTCGCCGCGGCTGCCGACCCGGGTCGGGGGGCGCTGGCCCGCTCACGCCACCGCGATCGGCAAGGCGATCCTGGCGTTCTCCGACGCGGCCATCGTCCAGGGCGTGCTCGACGCCGGGCTGGCCCGGGTCAGCGAGCGGACGATCACCTCACCGGAGCTGCTGCGCCAGGAGCTCGACCGGGTCCGCGAGTCCGGCCTCGCCTACGACTCCGAGGAATCCCGGCCGGGCCTGGTCTGCGTGGCCAGCCCGGTGCACGGCCCAGGTGGCCAGGTAGCCGGGGCGCTGTCGGTTTCTGGCTGGTCGGCGCGGATGAAGCCGGACCGGGCAGGCCCGGCGGTGCGCACCGCCGCGCTGACCATCTCCCGCGCCCTCGGCGCCCGCGCCGTCCCGTAAACCCGGGGCCGGTCCACAGATCATGGCGGGTGCGTCTCATGTCCGCACGGGTGATCCGGCACCGAAAGGCACTTCGGCTACCAGACGCCATCTCCACATTTGCTCAGGCGCCTGGGACACCAGGCTGACCGATGAAATAGCGACCGGCTGCGGCGGCACCCCACGTCCGAGGGCCTCGATCACCGGGGCTGCAGGGCATGCGGTGTTGGAGTAGGCAAGGGTGACGTGCGGAGTCCAAGGTTCGTAGTGCAACTCCCCTTCGCGCCCTGCAGCATTGCGTGTGGCCTCCTGGACCGCATGCACTACGGGCTCCAGCGCACCAGGTGGCTGGGCAGCCAGCATGACAGCCCGCGGGTGGTACAGGGCCCGGCCCATTGTGACCGTTATCGGCGACGTGCCCGCGAGCAGCCGACGCGCCTGACTGGCCATCGCTTCGGTCTGGCTAAAACTGATCTCGTCGGCAAACCCCGCAATCAGCGTGGTTATGTGCAGCCATTCCCGGGGCACCAAGTCCAGGCCCGCCAGGCCCGCCAGCCGGGCCTGGCCAAGCCGAACCAGCTCCACGACCTTCGGGTTGGCGCCAACGCGCATCAACCACATCAGCCGCGCTCGTCCCGGATCCTCTCCCGGCATCGATGACCAGTTATCTTTTGTCTGTACCGGCAGCGGGCTCAGGGACCCTCCCCTGCCGAGCGGATTTGGATGCCCGGATTCAGGAACCGGCCGTCTGGTGTGGTTGCGTGCCGCCGTCGCGTGTGAGGGGCCGGAGGATGGCCTCGGCCTCGCGGTGTCCGGGGCTGTCTTCTTGCTGGCATTCCTCCAGCGGGGTGGTGTGGTGGCGGGGGTCGCGCAGGTTCGGGTCGGCGCCACGGGCGAGCAGCCGCCGTACGCTGGCGGCCCGGCCGTTGCCCGCCGCGGTGTGCAGCGGCAGCCGTCCCCACTCCGCGTCGGCCTCGTTGACCGGGGTCCCGGTTTCGACGAGCTGGTCGATGGCTTCCAGCCGCTGGTGGTCGGCGGCGAATACCAGCGCGCGGATCCGGCTTTGCCGCGTGAACCGGGCCAGCGGCCAGCCGGTGACATCTCCTGCGGCGGCGGCCATCTCCAGGCTGCTAATGCGCGCTCCTGCGGCCACCAGGACGTCCACGACCTCGGTCATGCCGAACACCGCAGCATGCTGCAGCGCGGTGCCGCTGGGCACGCCGCCTGAGCCGGGCGCGGAGATGGCGTCGATGTCGGCCTCGGCGTCGATCAGCACCTGGGCGACCTCGGCGTCGCCGTAGCTGGCCGCGGTGATCAGCGGGGTTTCCGTGTCCCCGGGGCGGCCGTTTACGGGCGCACCGGCGTCGATCAGGAATCTGGCGATGGCGCCGGTGCCGGGCAGCTCGGGTGGCAGCCCGAGCCGGTCGTGGTCGAACCGCAGCATGGCCATGTAGCTGAGCGGGTCAGCTCCGAGCTGGTGATCGCACCAGTGCTCCATCTTCGCGGTAGCCAGCTCCGGGTGCTCGGCCAGCAGGCTGGTCAGCCGGGACAGATCGCGGCTGTTGAGCGCGTCGCGGCGTTCGACTTCGAGTTTAAGCTTGGCCCAGCTGGCGAACCCGTACTCGCGGGCCAGCGCCAGCTGCGCCGACGACAAGACGATCCGGCCGGCGACCGCGCGGATGCGCGCGGTGGCCTCAGGGTCGCCGCGCTGGGCGGCGCGCAGCAGATCCCTGGCTTGGTGACGGAGCTGGTCGAGGTCGGGCCGGGCAGGCAGGTCAGGCATGACGTCTCCCTCGTCACCCGGTGGTCCGCGGCCGGGCCCGAAGAGAGCGTCATCTACAACGGCCTGCAACCTGCTAGCGGAGGTGGACTCTGTCCTGCCCGCGGACCCGGCGGCGCCCTCCCGCGCCTAGTGGCCATCGTATCCACGCCGGCCGAACTCGGCACAGCAGACGATGGCGGTAGGGTCGCTGATCCCGAACAGATGGTTGAGCCAGGGTCGTGCAACAGACGGATCTCGCTCCGGGGCGTTTGGTGCCTGTGGCACAGTCCTGATTGTGCCGTTGGGCGATCTGCCGGACTGGTTGCCGGCGTGGTGCCTGGACCACCTGGGTGGCGAACCCGTCGGCATCCTGTTCCAGCTGCAGCAGGTCTCGATGGTGTTCGGCCTGCGGCTGGCTGGTGGCACGGACGTGGTGGTGAAGGCGCGCGCCGATGACGGCCGGGCCGTGTCGTGTGTCGCGGCGCAGGCCCGGCTGGCCGAACGCGGGTTCCCGTGTGCCCGGCCGCTCACGCCGGTGACCGGGGCCGGTTCGCTGGCTGTGCACGCCGAGGAGTTCCGGCCCGGCGGCGAGGTGCTGGGCGGGGGCTCGCCGGACGTGGCTGTGCGCTACGCACAGGTGTTCGCCCGGCTGATGGCCGAACTGGCCGACGTAAGTGTCGCGCCGCCGCTGCCGAATCCGCCCTGGGTGCGCTGGGATCACGCCGATTCCGGGCTGTGGCCGGCGATCGACTTCCTCGACAACCGGGACCAGAGCGCCGTGCCCGCGTACGTCGCTGACACCGCCCAGCGGGCCCGTCGGCGGCTACTGGCCGCCAGCTTGCCGTACGTGCTGGGCCACGCCGACTTCGAGGCGCAGAACCTGCGCTGGCACGGTCAGCAGGTGTGGGCGGTGCACGACTGGGACAGCCTGGCGTGGCAGCCGGAGGCGGCGCTGGCGGGAGCGGCGAGTGGGTCGTTCGCCAGTTCCGGGCCGCCCATGCTGGCGCCGATCGAAAGCTCCGAGGCGTTCCTGGTGGCTTACCAGGACATTCGGGGGCGCTTGTTCACGGCCCTAGAGCTGGAGATCGCGTGGGCGGCCAGCTTGTGGATGGCGGCGTACAACGCCCGGGAGCAAGCACTGAACGGCGACGCCCCGGTGTGCGCCGATGCGCTCCGGGCACAGGCAGCCGAACGCCTCCGCCGGGCTAATGCCTAGCACCAGCCACGCGAACAGGGCAGGTCCAGACGCCCGGCAGTCACTCCTGACCGGAAAGGGCGCCTTGGCCGGTGATGCCAGACGGCTCATCCTGGCCAAAGGCGATCACGATCTCCCTGCCGTTGGCATAGCTGACCACAGGCCGCCGGAGCATGTCACTCACCCTCCGGGCGACCTTCTGGAACAACTCCACCATCTCCGGGGTGTCGGCGCTTACCCGGAACCGCCCCCTGGCGACGAGTGCCTGGGCGACATAAGGCGAGAAGTTCGCCTCAGCCCGGGCTTTCTCATCCGCGCTGAGAGGGGTGCTCTGCTGCCCGGGCTGCGCGCCAGGAGGCTGGGTCATTGCTGATCTCCTCGTGATCGCCGTGGTTTCCAGAATGCCAGCAGCGCCACAACCACGAACAACCGCTTCGAGATCTTGGATTGACTAGGCGTGGGCAGAGGCGTCGGCGTTAACGGCGGTGACCTCGAAGGCGGCCGGCAGGATGGCCGCCTGCCCGTCTGAGGTGGCGACCCGCACGTCAACGATCCCTGGGGGCAGGCCTTCTGGCACCATGACCGGCACTATCGCGGCGGTGCTGTCGGATCGCGGAGGTGCGGTGATGCCGCCGATCGTCACCTCAGGCCGGCGCGCGTCAGCGGAAGCGGTGTTCATGAGCCCTGACCCGAAGACGCTGACCGGCGTTCCAGCCGTCCCCTTCTGGGGGCTTATGGCCGTGAGCGTCAGCGGAGGGGCGGGCGCTGCGCCGGATGTGGCCTTCTTCGCCACGTAGGCGGCCGCGGATGCCGAGGTCAGCCCCACCAGGGTGTCCGGCAGGACCGGGAGCGACACCGGGCTGTGGAAGAAAGCGATGAAGAAGGCGGTCAGCGCGACGAGGTTGAACACGAAGTACTGGGCGTCGCCCAGGTCGAGATCGCCTTGGTCATTCGAGACAATTTCGCTGATCGCCGTGCCCAGGCTCTTTCCCTTGGCGGAAATGGTGGTCTTCGACGAGGTGCCGTTGTTTATCTGCCCTGTGGTGATGGCCTTGGCGCTGACCGCAGCGCCCGCCGGGAACCCGATCAGCAGCAGATAGCGCGGATCGAGGCTCTCCGGCGGATAGACCGCATCATGGAAGGCCATTACGAGCAGCGCGTAAGCCAGTGCCACCGTCCAGAGCGCGAACTGGACCTTGGACGTGGATACTCGATTGTCCTGCCCAAGGATTACGTACCAGAACGGGTTCGCCTTCTGGGACTTCGGCCCGGCGGCAGGGGTCGCTGCGGCCGAGGTCGCCGTCCCGGTGGCCGCTTCGCCGCCGGGAGATGGCTCGCCGGCCTGCCCGTCCGGGGGCTGTTGTTTCTGCGCCGCGCGCGCCGCAAACGCGAGCAGGACAAGAAGAACTATTAGGACAACAAGCGCTAGCCAGTAGGAAATGGCCAGACTCAAACCCTGCGGGCTGTTAGCTGATCCGCTCACGAGAGACGAGTGTGAAGCCATTTCTGAGGCATGTCCACCTCAATGAGGTTTTAGCCGGAATCCGGTTCGCCAGCCGCCTTGGCAGCGCAGGGCCGGGCGTTCCTGGTCTTCACCGCGAATAATGATGCTGGTCGTTACCGTTCAATCGCTGCGGGCTTCTGAGGTCTGGTTACTGCTGGCGCTGCCGCCCGGTTCCGGGCGCTGTGCCTTTATGGCTGGCGGAGGTAGTTGGCAGTCGCGGCGGGCACCCGGTCGCGGCCAGGCACCCGGTCGGGGCCTGGGGCCCGCGCTGTTTCCGGCGCCGGCCGCCGCGACTACTACGTTGACTGATATATTGGCCGACGTATTAGGAGGGCGGGATGGCCGTGGGCAGGCGAGACAACCGTGCCGGGCAGGACATGCTGCGGAGGGCCGGCGAGGCGTCGGTGCTGATCCTGATCAGCCTCGCCGACGGCCCCAAGCACGGTTACGCGCTCATCCAGGACATAAAGGAGCTGGCCGGCGTCGAGCTCGGTCCGGGCACGCTCTACGGGGCGCTGGACCGGCTCGAGCGGCTCGCCTTGATCGAGCCGCTGCCCGCCGACGACCGGCGCCATCCCTACCGCATTACCGCGCCGGGGGCGGCGGCGCTTCGCGTGCACCTCGATTCGGTTGAGCGAATCAGCGCGGCCGGGCGGCTGCGGCTGCAGGTTGGCGGCATCTGATGAATGGACCCCGGACAGCCCGGCTGGTCGGGACCGTGCTGCGGTGCTACCCACTCCGCTGGCGCCAACGGCACGGCGACGAGGCCGCCGAACTGGCCTCGCTGCTCATCGGGGACGGGACCCCGGCGGGCTCGATTGCCTGGAGCTACCTGGCCGGTGCAGCGCGGGAGTGGCTGACGCCACGCTCCGGTCGGCGCTCGAGCGCGGTGGCCTGCGCGCTGCTCGTCGCGGCTTGTTCGCTGGGCGTGTCGGCGGGGCTGCTGGCCTCGGCGCGGCCGGCCAGGGCGGCCAGCACGAGCCAGCCGCACCCACGCGCTCACTGCTGGCCTGGCTCGCCTGAGCCCGTACTGGGCGTGCTCCCTGCCACGGGCCGCCCGCAGATGATCGTCCGGGTAGGCGGGTATGGCCGGCCCTGCTGACGCCGGCCCTGCCGCCGCAGACCCCGCCGACGTTGGCTCCGCTGACGCCGGCCCTGCCAAGATCAGCCCGCGGCGTCGGCGGAGGATGCGGTCGCTGGCCGAGACGGCCATCATCATCCTCTTGGCGGTGCTGCTGGCCTTCGTGGTGCGGGCATATGTGTTCCAGACCTTCTGGATCCCCTCATCGTCCATGGTGCCGACGCTCAGCGTGTACGACCGGATCCTGGTGCAGAAAGCGTTCTTCAACTGGCATGACGTGCGCGCAGGCGAGATCGTGGTGTTCACCCACCCACCTCGCGACCACTGCCCCGGGCCACAGCAAGGCGACCTGGTCAAGCGCGTCATCGCGCTGCCGGGGCAGACGATCTACTCGTCAGGCAACAGCATCTACATCAACGGGCGGCTGCTGGCCGAGCCCTACCTGCCGCCATACGACCCGCTCGGGCCGGCGATCGCGAGCAGGCAGCGCCCCTATCGCGTGCCGCCCGGCGACTTCTACCTGCTGGGCGACAACCGGGCCATCTCGTGCGACAGCCGGTACTGGGGCCCGATCAAGGGCTCGAGCATCGTCGGCAAGGTGGTGCTGTTGTGGTGGCACAACGGCCACCCCGACCTGCACTGGTTCTGATCCTTGACCGTGCCCGGCGATCACCCATCGGCCATCCCCGATGCATCGGGGACCCGCCCGGGCTCATCTTCTGGCCCGCTGATGCCGGCCGCCCGGCGCCGCTGCAGCTCCTCCAGGAACGGAGAGGACTTGGCGACGCGCACCATGATGAACGCGGCGATATAGCTCGCGATTATTATCCCAAGCGCCACTCCGGTCACGATGCCCGCCTCCGTCGTCATCCCGTAGATGCACAGGATGAGCATCAGGCCGCCGCCGAACAGCGGGAGGATGCCGCCGAGCAGCATCGACCGCCCGCTCCTCGTGAGCTGGCTGCGGTAGAACCACACGCTGCTCGCAGCGACCACGAAGTACATGAACAGGTACAGCTCGCCGCCGGAGCTGATGATGTGCGTGATGACGTCGAAGAACGACGAGCTCGCCAGATAGGGAATCAGGAACAGCGGGGGAATCAGCCCGAGGACGGTCAGCGCCGCCCACGGCGTCTGGTGCTTCTCGCTGATCTTGCCCAGGAAGCTCGGCAGCAGCCGGTCACGAGCGAACGCGTAGAGAAGGCGGCTCGCCTCCGTCATCTGCAGCTGGGTCGTGCCGATCACCGCGATGAGCACCGCCAGCGGCAGGATCCGTCCCCAGATGCCCGGAGCGAGCAGGCCGCCGGCGTAGGCCAGCACATCGCCGCCGTGCGCAAGGACGGTCTTCTGGCTGGAGATGCCCTGAAAGACCATGATCAGCCCGGTGAACCAGACGATCAGGAACGCTACGGAACCGATCATGGCGCGTCCGGGGTTCTGCCGTGGTTTGGTCGACTCCTCCCCCACTACCGAGACCGCCTCCCAGCCCGCGTAGAGGACCGCGCAGGTGACGCCGGCATTGGCCAGGCCGTGGATGCCGCCGATGTTGCTGCTGAGGGAGAAGTCGGACCACGACGGAAGCGTGGCACCGCCCGACCCGCCAGCCTCGTGGATGAGAGCCAGGATCACGAACGTAATGACCGACACGTACTCGATGACGATGAGGGTCGTCTGGACGACGACAGATGGGCGCAGCCCGCGGATCGAGAGCCAGAGCAGGATCGCCATAATGGCGGCGGCAATGAGCCAGGTGACCACTTTCGGGAATGTCGAACTGGGGGATACGACGAAAAGCAGGTACGCACCCGCGAGGGTGATGTTCCCGATATTGAACAGCGTGGCTCCCACTGCGGACAGCAGGCCGGTTCCGATGCCGAGCGACGGCGTTGTGGCTTCCCCGACCCACACGTACGGCGCACCAGCGCTGGGACGCCAGCGATTCATGGCGGCATAGCCCAGGGTCACGCACAGCATCAGCAGGCCGACAACCAGAACCACCAAGGGCGACGCGAGGCCCGTGAGCGTCAGCAGCAGCGCAAGTGTGAAGGCCACCGCGCTGGACGGGGCTACGTTGGCGACGGCGACGATGATGTCGCCGCCGAGCCCGATGGCATTGGCGCGCAGGCCGCCCTGAGCGCCGCCCTGGTCAGTGGTCACGATTCCTCCTCATGAACGTTCCAGCTCAGCGGTGAGAAATCGTTTCATAGAACGATTTCTATAACTGTGGGACCATAAGCAAAGGGAGTCAAGCCCTCGCCCGGTGACGGCCTGGCCACCGCGGGCGTCTGCGGCGCGGCAATCACCCGGCCTGGCGGTCCGCGCCCAGGAAGGTGAGGTGAAGGGTGCCGACGACCATTCGCGACGTTGCCGCGATGGCGCTGGTGTCCCCGGCGACCGTGTCGCGGGTCCTGAACGGGAAGCAGGATGTCGGCTCTGACCTGCGACGCAGGGTACTCGGGGCGGTGACCGAGCTCGGCTATCGCCGGAACGGCCCGGCCCGTAGCCTCCGCACCCGGGCGGCGATGGTCCTCGGCGTCATCATCTCGGACATCACCAACCCGTTCTTCACTGCCGTCGTGCGGGGCGCCGAAGACCAGGCGCAGCTCGCGGGATACTCCGTCGTGCTCGCCAACGCGGATGAGGACCTGACTAAAGAGGCCCGCTACCTCGAGGTGGCCGCGGCAGAGCAGATGGCCGGAGCCCTGCTCTCGCCAGCCTCGCCGAAGCAGACCAGCATCGACGTGCTGTCCGAGCGCGGCATCCCGGTGGTGACCATCGACCGCCGGCTGGCCGCAACACCGGTCGACAGCATCGTGGTCAACAACCAGCGCGCCGCGCATGACGCGGTGCAGCACCTAATCGGCCAGGGTTGCCGCCGGGTCGGGCTGGTCGCCGGCCCGGTCCAGACCACGACCGGCGCCAGCCGGCTGGCGGGATACCGGGCGGCGCTGCGCGACGCCGGGCGCGTGCTTGATCCCTCGCTCGTTGCGTACGGGAACTTCCGGACCGACGGCGGCTACGCGGCCACCCAGCAGCTCCTCCGGCAGCGTGAGCTGCCAGACGGCCTGCTCATCTCCAATAACCTCATGACCGTCGGCGGTCTGCAGGCAATCGCCGAGGCTGGCCTCGGCATCCCCGGTGACATCGCGATCGTGGGTTTCGACGACAGCAGCTGGGCCACCGCGCTCAACCCGCCGCTCACAGTGGTCGCCCAGCCGACCTACCAGATCGGGTGCCAGGCGGCAAAGCTCCTGCTCCGCCGCATCGACGGGGAGAAGTTCCCGCCGCGCCACGTGGTTCTGCGGGCCGAGCTCATCGAGCGGGCGAGCTCGCAGCGCATGTCCAGGCGGGCCTGATGCACAGCGGCCTGGCCGGAGGGGGTCGAGATGGCTGATCTCGTTGTGGCCGGGTCATACAACGCCGCCATGAGCATCTACAGCACCAAGCTGCCGGCACCCGGCGAGACAGTTGTCGGCGACCGCTTCGAGCGGGGGCCCGGAGGGAAGGGCGCGAACCAGGCCATCGGCGCACGGCGGCTCGGTGCCGACGTCCTCTTCGTCACCAGGCTCGGGGCCGACGCGTTCGGCGATGAGGCGCGCTCCATCCTGGTCGCCGAGGGACTGCCGGACCACGGCATCACGACCGACGACCACAGCCCGACCGGAATAGCCCTGATCTTCGTCGAAGACTCCGGCCAGAACGCGATCTCGGTGGCGCCGGGCGCGAACCTCAAGCTCAGCGGGCCGGATGTTCGAGCCAGCTTCGGTGCTGATCTGCGCGGCTGCAAGTGCCTACTGATGCAGCTCGAGTGCACGGCAGAACTCGCGGTCGACCTCGCGTCACAGGCATGCGGCCCGGGCACCCGATCTATTCTCAACCCCGCGCCGGCCCGGCCGCTTTCGCCCGAAGCACTCGCATCGTTCGACATCATCACCCCCAACGAGGGCGAGCTGCAGATGATTGCGGCGTCACTCGGCCTTGCCCGCGGCGCGACCGATGTGCTGGCGCAGCAGCTGGTCGAGTCCGGAGTCCGCGACGTTGTGGTCACGCTGGCGGAACACGGCGCGCTGTGGGCGTCGGCGGCGGGCCTGCAGCACTTCGACGCTTATCCGGTAAACGCCATCGACACGACCGGGGCCGGGGATGCGTTCAACGCGGGCCTGGCCGCCGCCCTGGTCCGGGGTGAATCCATGGAGTCGGCGATCGATCACGGCTGCCGGGCGGGAGCGTTCTGCGTGACCCGCAACGGGGTGATCGACGGCCTCGGCCATCCGTCTGACCTCGCGATGCTGGGATAGCGGTCAGAGGCGCGGCATAGCTAGCTCATCCCCCGGCCCGTTCGCGGAACGCACCGGACAGACCGGGGAGAATAGACTGCGCCGATGCCCAGCCGAGCCGAGATCGTGCTGTTTGACGACTCCCCGCCGCCGCCGGGGGCGAGTCCGTGGGTGACCGGCGCGACCCCGGCCGCCGGCATTGAGGTAACCGATCCGGATCCCTCGTGGCCGCGGCGGTATGACTACCTCGCCGGCCGGATCCGGGAGGCCCTGGGCTGGCGGGCGATACAGCTCGAGCATGTGGGCTCGACCTCCGTCCCGGGGCTGGCGGCCAAGCCCATCATTGACATCGACCTGACGGTCGCCGACCCCGGCCGCGAGCATGACTATGTGCCGGCACTGGAGAAGATCGGGTTCCGGCTGACGATCCGCGAGCCCTGGTGGTACGGCCACCGTTGTCTGCGCGCGGACGAGCCGTCCTGCAATCTGCACGTCTTCGGCTTCGACAGCCCCGAGCCCATAAGGCAGCGGATCTTGCGGGACTGGCTGCGCGGCAATCCCGAAGAGCGCGACCGCTACGCCGCCGCCAAGCGCGAGGCGGCGTCCATGGCCAACGCGGCCGGAGAGCACGTCATGCAGTACAACGCCCACAAGCAGCAGGTCATCCGGGAGATCTACAACCGGGCCTTCGCGGCCGCAGGCCTGCTCGACGATTGACGTGGCTTCTGCCGCTCCGAGTTCAGAGGGGTCGAGGCCGGTAAGCGTCGGATCGGTGTTCGATGGCTACGACAGTAACCACGCGCCGGTCGTCGTCGATGCGGTAGATCACGCGGTAATCACCACGGCGAGCGCTGTGCAACCCCTCAAGGCCCAGCTTCAGCGGCTTCCCGACGCGATGCGGGTTTGACGCGAGCGAGCCGTATAGGAACTCGACGACCGCCGTCGCTACTTTCTCAGGGAGTCTGCTTAGTGCCTGGCGAGACGCGGCGGTCCACGCAATCGCGAAAGTGTTCTCGCTCACTGGCCAGAGATCAGGCGGAGGGCATCTTCCTTGCTCAGCACGGCAGCGTCGGTGGCGCTTAGCTCGGCCAGGCTCTCTCTGATGTCGGCGAGTAGCGCAGCGCTGTCCATAATGTCGAGCGTTTCTTCCAGGGACTCCAGGTCGTCAACGCTGATCACAACGGCAGCAGGATGGCCATGCTTGGTGATGACTACCCGGCCGTGCTCCCGTTCCAAGCGGTCCACGACCTCGGAGAGCCGGTTCTTCACATCGGCCAAGGGCATCTGCTCCGACACTGACATGGCTATAAGTATAGCTACTTCTTCAAGCGACTGGTCAGGGTCACGGTGTGACGCTGACCCGGCCGCGGCGGGGGTCAGGAGAAGCGCGCCGGGTCCATGAACTCGGCCGCACAGTACGGGTGCTCGCCGGTGACGATCTGCGCCAGCAATTCGCCGATGCCGGCGGCGTGCTTGAAGCCGTGCCCGCTGTCTCCGCCCGCCACGACCACGCGTGGCTCGCCGGCGAGACGCCCGACGAGGAACTGCTCGTCGGGCGAGTCGGTGACCATGCACGGGATGACCTTCGCGGGCCTGGGCTCGAGACCGGGAAAGGCACGCGCGACGGACGAGGTCAGCTCGTCGATGTCGGTATCCAGGTGGATGTAGCGGTCCATCTCCTCCGGGTCGATGGCGGTGCTGGCCGTCGACAGCCCGGGATGCAGGCCGATCTTGACGCCGAAGTCGTCGGCGGAGCCGTGCCCCCACAGGTGCTCACCGTCGGGGCGTTCCCAGATGAACGAGGGGAATTTGTCCAGGGTGAAGTCGTCGGAGAGCGGGTCGCGGGGGCGGAACCAGTACAGCGGTGCCCGGCGCGGAGCCAGCGGCAGTCCGGGAACCAGCGTCCCGAGCCACGCCCCACCCGCGACGACGACCTGCTCGGCCTGCCACTCGGCGGTCGGGGTGCGCACGGTAACCCCGCCCGGGCCGGCCTCGATGCCGGTGACCATCGTGTGCGGGTAGATCTCGGCGCCCAGCCGCCGGGCCGCTTCCGTCTGCGCCCGCACGTTGCGCTCGGGATAGCAGATCCCCGCACCCGGGTCCCAGACCGCGACGTCATCCGCGGCCAGGCCCGCGTACTGCGGCTGACGCGCGACAAGCTCCTCATGGCTGAGCTCCACGACCGGCAGGCCGGCCGCGGCAGCGGCGGCGATCGCGCCGCGCACCGGACGGCTGACCGCCGACCCCGTGCTAAGGCAGCCACTCTGGCGGACGAGCTGCTGCCCGGTCTGCTCCCCCAGCCCGGTCCACAGCTCCAGGGATTTCAGCGCGACGGCCGCCAGCCCGGGATGTTCCTGGCAGGCAATCCGGAACAGCCGGGTCGCACCGTGCGAGGAGCCCAGGTGATGCCCGATGCCGTGACGCTCTATCCCGGCAACGTCGGCCCCTCGCTGGGCGAGCCGCCACAGCGCGGCCGAGCCGAAACCCCCCAGACCTACCACGACTACGTCTTTACGCATTATTTCCATCGCCGCAAACATACTCCCCCGCAGGTCAGACCCTGTTAGCAGGAGATACGGAACTGCGGCTTGTGAGGCTAGTTATCCTGATATGCCCACAGTGACACTCTCGAGCGTCCAGGGCGCCATGGACCTCAGCGGCGTCCACGCGGTGTGCATCAAGCACACCGAAGGGACCTACTACGTGAATCCCGACTACGCCGCCCAGGTCGCGAAGGCCGAGGCCGCGAACGCGTCCTACTTCGCCTACCACTTCCTCACCAACGAGGACCTGACCGCCCAGGCCAAGTACTGCTTCGACAACGTGGGCTCCAAGGTTGCCGTGATGGCGGACGTGGAGACCCAGACGCAGACCGGCAGCAAGCCGACGCTGGAGCAGAACGTCGAGTTCATCCAGGCTTTCCGCAATCTCGGCGGGATCATCCACGTCAACTAGCTGCCGCAGTGGTACTGGAGCTCGGTCTGGGGCTCGGCGGATCTGGCGCCGCTGAAGAACCTTGACATGGTGCTTGTGTCGAGCAACTATTCCGGCTACTCGACGAACGCGGGCTGGGCCTCCTACGGCGGCTGGTCCCCCGCGATCTGGCAGTACAGCGACGCCGTCTCGCTGCACAGCGCGTCCGTCGACTTCAATGTCTTCCTCGGGTCCGGCACAACAGACACCGCGACGCTGGTTGACGAGTTCAAGTCGGTCGTGACGACGGGCAAGCTCCCGGACCAGAGCACCTGGCACGAGGTGGCCGCAACCGGCGACAAATCGCTTGCGCAGATCGCGACCGCGAACTCGATGACGTATCGGCCATGCTCAGGGCGACTGCCTGCCATTACGGGTTCTACGACCCGGTCACAAGGGACCATCTGGACAGTGTCTTTAACGGGACGCTCGCCGCCACTTCGGTCGTGCCAGCCGGGGCCAAGATGTGGGTACTGAGCCCGCCGTCGTAGCGCACACGGCTCCGCCGATGCCCTGAAGGCAGCGGCGATCACCGGTAATCTACTTCCCGCAAGGAAAATGCGGCCCGACGGGCTTCCGCCGATCCTCTCCGATCGCGGATACGCCCCCACCCGCGCGAGTTCTTCGTGCTGCCTGGGGGAAGTCCGTGACGGGCTTACGGGTCTCTGCTGCGAGCCTGGCGGGCTCGGTCATGGAACGACAGATCGCCGGAATTATCGCCGACCACCTGCGGGCGACGACGGGGCGGTCGCCATCGGAGTCAGAGCGCAAATCCTGGCGGCGCAGCCTCCCGGTATTGGCTCACGACCTCGTGGAGGCCGGTCTCGGCGAGATCGAGATGCTGATCGAGTACCAGCTTCCGCTCACCAGCAAGCGGGCCGACGTCGTACTCGCAGGCGTCGACCGGCGCACCGGCGGCGATGCATACGTCGTTGTCGAGCTCAAGCAGTGGAGCCAGGCCGAGCTTTACGAAGACAACGAACGGCTGGTCACGGTCGCGGGGATGCACCGCCTGCTGGAGCATCCGCTGCTGCAAGTGAAGGGCTACTGCGACTACATCGCCGACTTCGTGGCCTCCCTGAACGGGAACAATAACGCGGTACGCGGCGTCGCGTACCTCCACAATGCGGCCGACCTTGATGTGGACGACCTCTTCGAATTGGCAACGACCGAAAGAACCAGGCTTTTTACCAAGAGCAGACGAGGCGCCTTTCTCGAATATCTGCGCGATCAGTTCGCGCCGGACCAGGGGGCCGACGCCGCCGACCGGCTGATGACGAGCGCCATACGCCCGTCCAAGCAGTTGCTCAAGCTGGCGGCTGCCGAGATCAAGGACCGTGAGCAGTTCATCCTGCTCGGCGAGCAGCAGGTAGCGTACGACCTTGTCCTGCATGTGGTCGGGAAGGCCCAGCGTTCGGATGCCAAGGAGGTCGT
This sequence comes from uncultured Actinomycetota bacterium, assembly GCA_963833885.1. GTDB lineage: Bacteria > Actinomycetota > Actinomycetes > Streptosporangiales > Streptosporangiaceae > JASHPR01. The sequence goes on from CAWHZU010000006.1 coordinate 227,358, forward strand.
CATCGTTACCGGCGGCCCGGGAAGCGGGAAGAGCGTCATCGCGCTGTCGCTGCTGGGCGAGCTGCACCGGCAAGGCTATTCGGCCTTGCATGCGACCGGCTCCCGGTCATTTACGCAGACGATGCGGCGGTATGTGGGTCATGGTGCTCCCCGAATCAAAACCCTGTTCAAGTACTTCAACAGTTTTATGGACGCAAGGCAGAATGACATTGAAGTGCTCATCTGCGATGAGGCACACCGTATCCGGGAAACGTCCGCTAACCGCTACACCAGGGCCGCGCAGCGAACCGGCCGCCTGCAGGTTGACGAACTCATCGAAGCGGCCAGGGTGCCCGTCTTCCTGCTCGACGAACACCAGGTGGTGAAACCCGGCGAGATCGGAACGGTGGAGGCCATCAAGTCACACGCGTCGTCTCTGGGGTTTCGCGTCCATCACGTTCCGCTCGACGAGCAGTTCCGGTGCGGCGGCAGCCGGAAGTACGAAAATTGGGTGTTGCGGCTCCTCGGCCTCGAACCGGGTGCTCCCGAAACCTGGACTGGCGACGAACATTTCGAAGTCACGCTCGCTGAGTCGCCGTGGGAAATGGAAAACATCCTGCGCGGTAAACTTGGAGAAGGCTATTCGGCGCGGATATCCGCCGGATACTGCTGGCCGTGGAGCGATCCTCGCCCCGACGGCACGCTTATCAGCGACGTACGCGTCGGCGATTGGGCCAGGCCTTGGAACGTAAAGGGCGAGCGGTCCGTCGGCACCGCCCCGCCCAGCGCCCTCTGGGCCACCATGAACGGCGGCTTCGACCAGGTCGGCTGCGTCTACACGGCCCAAGGATTCGAGTACGACTGGTCTGGCGTCATCCTCGGCCCCGACCTGGTCGCCCGCCACGGCCGTGTCGTCACCGTACGGGAGGCCAACAAAGACCCGGACTTCAAGAAACGGTCGGTCACCGACCTGCAGTACGACCGGCATATCCGCAACATCTACAAGGTACTGCTCACTCGCGGCATGGCCGGCACAGTGATCTATGCCACCGATCCGCAGACCCAGGAGATCCTCGCCGAATTGATCGAAACCACGACTGGCCGGCGGATCGAGTCGATGCGGGCTGAGTGTGGCAGGAGCAGCACCCAGCGCATCAGCTGACCCACAATCGCGGAATACCTGGGCTCACGGCAGGGCATGACCCGGACAGCTCCTTCCCGCCGGTGCAGCCGGTCCGGCCCCGTGCCGGGGCGCCCAACGTCTTGCTGATCCTGCTCGATGACGTGGGGTTCCTGGCGTCCAGCGCGTTCGGCGGGCCGTGCCGCACCGCGGCGGCGGAGCGGCTGGCCGCCGACTGTCGGAAAGCTCGGTCATCGACGTCAAGAAAATCTCGCACAGCGCACGTACCTTCGTGGCAGCCTAAACGGCCGAACGGGCGGGTTCTTCCATGATCTGGGTGGAAAAAGACGTCTATTTGGTCGTTATCCACCCAGATCATGGAAATCACATATCTGAGCGGAACTTAAATGGGGCGGCTGGGCTACGGGATGAGGATGATCTTGCCGTGGGTGTGGCCGGTGGCCAGCGCGCGGTTCGCGGCGGCGGCCTCGGCCAGCGGGTAGGTCGCCGCGACCACCACACTCAGCTTCCCGTCCTCGGCGAGCCGGACTAGTTGCAGGCGGGCTGCGTCCCGGATCTCGGTTCCCGGGTCGGCGCCCGGGGCGCCGCCGATGACCTTGATGCCCGCGTCGAAGGCCCGCGGGCTTGCGACGGCGGTGACGATCCGGTCGCGGTCCGGAACGACGGCCAGGGATGTGTCGAGGGCCTCGTCGCCGCCGACCGCGTCGAAGGCTGCGTCGACTCCCCCGGGCGCCAGGGCGCGGATGCGTTCTTCGAGGCCGGGACCGTAGGTCACGGGCTCGGTGCCGAACTCGCGCAGCAAGGCGTGGCCGCCTTCACTCGCCGTTCCGATGACCCGCGCGCCCGCGTCGGCCGCCAGCTGAACGGCCATCAGGCCGACGCCGCCAGCGGCGCCGTGGATCAGGACCGTGTCGCCGGCGCCGGCCCGGATGACGGCGAGGCCGTGCACGGCGGTCGCGCCAGTCAGCATCATCCCGCTCGCCTGCTCGAACGACAGCGTCGTCGGCTTGGGGACCACGGTCGAGGCGGGCACCACGATCTCGCCCACGTATCCGCCGGCGACCCGGAACGCGACGACCTCGTCGCCTACCCTGATGGCCCCGGCCGGCCCTTCCGCGCTGTCGGCCACCTCGGTCACGACGCCGGCGACTTCCCGGCCCGGGTGAATCGGCAGGTTGTCCGGATTGCGGCCCATCATCCCGCTGTACTGCTTGTAGTCGATCGGATTCGTGCCGGCCGCCCGCACCTCGATCAGCACCTCGCCGGGGTGCGGCTGGCGGACTGGCATATCGATCACCGACAGGACCTCGGGGCCGCCGAACGCGGTCGCGACCACTGCTTTCGTCGCCATGGAGCGCTCCATCGCTGATTTGCTGAACGGGCTTGCCGACTCGGCCGCCAGTTTCTCACGCCAGCCGCAGGCTCCCCTAGAACGCGAGGACGATCCGGATCGTGCCCGGGTCGGGCATCCGCGCGAAGCCGTCGTTGATGCGCGCGAACGGCAGTTCGGCGGTGATCATGGCATCGAGGTCGAGGCGGCCCGCCAGGTAGTGGTCGGTGTACACCTCAACGTCGCTGAGGAACCTGCTGGCACCCATGTAGGCGCCCCGCAGCACACGATCGCCGTAGACCAGGGCGTCTGCGGAGATGCTGAGCGACTCGCCCTCGGGCATGAGCCCCAGGATGGTGGCCGTGCCGCCCGGCGCGAGGACGTCGAAGGCCAGCTCCGCGGTTGCTGCCCGGCCGACGGCCTCGATCGAGTGGCTGCACCCGCCGGGGAGGAGCTCACGCAGCCTGCCCAGCGTCGTCGCCGGGTCTGCGTCGGCCAGCACGGCGTCGGAGGCGCCGAACCTGCGGGCGATGGGGAGCTTGGCCGCGGCGGCGTCCACGGCCACGATCCTGCGGGCACCCGCGAGCCGGGCGCCCTGGATCGCGGCTATCCCAACACCGCCGCAGCCGATGACCGCGACGGTGTCCTCGGCAGTGATCTTCGCACCGTGCAGTGCCGCGCCGACGCCCGTGCTGACACAGCAGCCGAGCAGGCACGCCACGGCCGGAGCGAGACCCGGGGGGATCCTCGCGAGCGAGCGCTCGCTGGCCAGGAAGGCTTCGGCGAACCCGCCGAGGTCACCGAGCACGGCCACCTCGTCGCCCTGGCTGGTGAGCAGCTTCGGCCGCTCCCTGCGACGGGTCTGCTCCACGCGCGCGCACTGGGTGGGCCGGCCGCGCAGGCAGGCGGGGCACAGACCGCACGAGGGCGTGATCGTGGCCACCACCCGGTCGCCCGGGGCCACATTCGTGACCGCCGCGCCCACCGTCTGCACGACCCCGGCGACCTCGTGGCCGAGGACGGCGGGCGTGGTGATGGACAGGGCACCGTTGACGTAGTGCAGGTCACTGTGGCAAAGGCCCACTCGCTCGGTGCGCACGACGACCTCGTGCGCGGCGGGCTCGTCGAGCAGAACCTCGGCAAGCTCGAGGGGCCGGCCGGGCTCGTGCAGCAACGCCGCCGTGATCGGTGTCCGCACCCAGCCTCCCCGTCAACACGTGCGCGATCTGCTTCGCTATGCTCGGCCGCCGCCTCTGGCCGCGGCAATGTTCGCCGTGCACAGGAAGGCCGGACATGGTGTGCACCGGGGCCACAGACGTCTGCTGGCCCCGCGCCTAGCATCGAGGGACATCTTTGACCCGATGCGAGGCAGCCCGTGGCCCGTTCCAGCCAGCCCGTTGTTGCGGATGCCGAAGACCTGCGGCGCTTCATCGAGCAGCACGGCATCACGACGTTCAAGGCCGGTGCCGTGGACATCGACGGCGTCTGGCGGGGCAAGCGCATCGCGGCGCCGTACTTCGCCGACGCCGTATGGCGCAAGGGCACGAACATCTGCAACATCCTGTTCGGCTGGGACCTGCACGACGTCCCGATCCCCGGGCTGACCTACACCGGCTGGCAGACCGCCTATCCCGACGTCGTGCTGGTCCCCGACCTGTCGACCCTGGCCGTCGTCCCGTGGGAACCCGGCACCGCGTCGGTGATCTGCGACGTGCACGAACTCGACGGGGCACCGCTGCCGCTGTCGCCCCGCGCTCTGCTTCGCCGGGTCGCCGAGCAGGCGGCCGAGGCCGGCTACCAGGCGATGTGCGGCTATGAGTTCGAGTTCTACGTGCTCCGCGGCACCGCCGAGGAACTCGCCTCCCGCGGCTTCCGCGACCTTGCCCCGCTCACCCACGGCAACCACACGTACAGCCTGTACCGGGACGCCGGGTCGGAGTACATCATCGGCGACATCCGCAAGCACCTCGCGGCCTACGGCATCGACATCGAAGCCAGCAACAGCGAGCACGGACCCGGCCAGTTCGAGGTCAACTTCCGCTACGCCGCCGCGCTGCAGGCGGCGGACCAGGCGATGATGCTCAAGCACTCGGTCAAGGAGATCGCCGCGAGCCACGGCTGCACCGCCTCGTTCATCGCGAAGCTGTCCCCCGAGTGGGCCGGGTCCTCGGCGCACCTGCACCAGAGCCTGCACGGCCTGGACGGGTCTGCGGCCTTTGCGAACCCCACCGATCCGGCCAGGCTCAGCGCCACCGGCGAGGCCTACCTGGCCGGCGTTCTCGACCTGGCCAAGGACTTCACCGCGCTCTACCTGCCGACGATCAACTCCTACAAGCGGACCGAGGGCGGCTCCTGGGCGGGGTCGAGCGTGACCTGGGGCACCGACAACCGGACCGTCGCGGTGCGCGCGATTCCAGGCTCCGGGCCGGCCGCGCGGATCGAGAACCGGGTAGCCGGCGCCGACGCGAACCCGTACCTGGTCATCGCGGGCAACCTCGCCGCCGGCCTGCACGGCATCCGCAAGGGCCTTGCCCCGCCGCCGCCGGTCACCGGGAACGCTTACGAGCAGGTTGACGACGCCGTCGCGCTGCCCGCCAGCCTCGAGGCGGCCGCGGCGGCACTGGCGGCCAGCACGACCGCACGGACGCTCCTCGGCGACGCCTTCGCCGACCACTTCGCGGCCACCCGGAGGTGGGAAGTGAACCAGTCCCGCGCGGCGGTCACGGACTGGGAGATCGCACGTTACCTCGAGCACATCTGAGGCGGGACCCATGACAGACGACCGCGCAGTGGAGACCGGGTTCGACTTCCACGGCGACGCCCTCGACGACATCTTCTCGACGTACTCGCGGCTTCGCGGCACGTGCCCGGTGGGGCACAGCGAGAAGCACGACGGGTTCTGGTACCTCACCAGGAACCAGGACATCTTCGCCGCCGAGCAGGACCCGGGCACGTTCGGGGTTGCCCCGTCGATGCTGCTGCCGGACCTGGGGACAGACTTCCCGCTGATCCCGATCGACATCGACCCGCCAGAACACGCCCGGTACCGGCGGATCCTGCTCCCGCTGTTCTCGCCCAGGGCGGTCGCCCAGCTCGAGGACGGGATGCGGCGCACCTCCCGCGAACTCCTGCGGCAGGTGACCGAGCAGGAGGTCGCCGACGTATCGGCCCTGTACGCGCGGCCGATGCCCACGATCGTGTTCAGCAGGCTCGCGGGCTTCCCCGAGAAGGACTGGCCAAAGTTCGACGCGTGGGTCGACGACATCATCTACGAGCGGACCATCGACCCGGCGCGGGCACACGCGGCCGCCGGGGAGGTAGTCGACTACTTCGACCGGCTGCTCGAGGAGCGCCGCGGCGACACGGACCGAGATGACCTGATCAGCCAGCTCTACCGGGCCCGGTTCGACGGCAGGCCGCTGACCCGCAGCGAGCTCGTCTCCTATTGCTACCTCCTGTTCGCCGCCGGTCTCGACACGACCGCGTGGGCGATCCGGTCCAGCCTGTGGTATCTGGCCCGCAATCCCGAAGATCAGGAACGGCTGCGGCGTCAGCCAGATCTCATCCCGGTGGCCGCCGAAGAGTTCCTGCGGACGATGTCGCCGGTGCAGGCCATGGCCAGGACCTGCCGGGCGGATACCGAGGTCCGCGGACAGCAGATCAAAGCCGGCGACCGGGTCGTCCTGGTGTTCGGCGCCGGAAACCGCGACCCGGACAGCTTCGAGAGCCCGGACGACGTCCAGATCGGCCGGGAGTCCAACCGTCACCTCGCGTTCGGCGCCGGGATCCACCGCTGCCTCGGCTCCCATCTCGGCCGCCGGGAGCTCGTCGTGGCGCTCCAGGAATTCATCTCCGGCGTGCCCGCGTTCAGCCACGCCCAGCCCGACGAGAAGTGGCACGGGATCGGCCGGCTCACGCTGCAGCTGGCCAGGAGCTGACCGTCCGATAGCTCCGACCTGCACCGCCGTCTAACGTATCGAGCATGTGGCAGCCGGAGGAACGGGCGAGCAGCGACCTCGCCACCCTGCGGGAGTCGCTGGTGTTCGCGGAACGGCGAGCAGCCACGCTGGCCGAGCTGACGGCGCTGATGAGCGAGGGAAGGGACCCGCTCGCCCTGGCTCAGCGGTCGGTCGAACTCACCGCCCGGGCGACCAGGGCGGCCGGCGCCTTCGTCTATCTCTGGGACCGGGACGCCGAACGCCTCGTCCTGCAGGTGGGAACCGAAGGCTGGCAGCGCGCCCAGCTGGGCAGGATCCAGCTCCGCATGGGAGAGGGGATCACCGGCTGGTCCGCTCTCATGCGGCAGACCGTCGTCATCCCCAAGGACCATCTCAAAGACCCGCGGTCACGGCCGTTCCCAGAGCTCCACGAATCCTCGTTCAAGTCGATGATCGCCGTCCCGATCGTGGCACCGGGCGAAGAGATCCTGGGAGTGTTCTCTCTCTACGCACCCACCGAGGACGCCTTCACCAGCCCAGACGTGAACCTCGCCAGTGAGGTCGGCTCACTGCTGGCCAGCGGCCTGATCCAGGCCGAGACCGTCAACCAGCTGCGGATCCAGTCGGCCGCCGCCCGTTTCCTCCGGGACCTGCCCGACGAAGCGTGGGGCTCCCTGCGCCAGTGCCTGCACAGCATGGCCCGCCAGTGCGCCCTGCACCTGGAAGCCGACGTCTGCATGATCGAGCTGGCCACCGACCGGGCGCACCCGCACGGCGCGACGACCGCCATCGTCACGACCCAGCGATTCCGTGACTCCCGCGGCGCGGGAGTACCGGATGAGGACCTGGACCGGGGCTGTCTGGCACAGCTGCTCGAGCCGCTCAGCATGCGGCGGCTTCGCATCCCGCTGGCCGCCGCGGCACCGATCGGCGCCGTGACGTGCTACCGGCTGCGCCAGTTCACGCCAGAAGACGAGCTGCTCCTCGAGGCGATCGGAACCCAGGCGGCCGCGGGAGTGCTGTCACTGTCCGGGACCGAGCGCACCCGGCCTGCCGTGAGCGAGCTGCTGTCGGCCCCCAACCTGGCGACGACGCAGCGGCTGCTCCGCCGGCACGGGTGGCAGCGGCAGCCCGCATCGGCCATCGTGCTCCGCATCCACCCAGCCTCCGCCGGCGAAGCAGTAGATCAGGACGACGACCGGATGCGAGCCGCCCTCGTGGATGTGTTCGGCGCGGACAACCGGAACTTCTTGCTCCTCGGGGGACAGGGCCACTACCTCGCGCTGGCGGAGGGCGAGCCAGCATCCCGGGAACCGCTCATCCAGCGCATCGGTGACCTGGGACGGCGGCCCCGGATGAGGCTGACGGCGGGCATCGGCCCTGCGGCCAGCGCTCCCGAGCAGGCGCACGCCGCCATCCAGCAGGCCCTCTTCGCCTCGCGGTGGGCAGAACTGGCCGCCTCGGGCGGCAGCGCGGTCGTGCGATACGAGGACGTGGCCCACCTCCGCCAGCTGCCGGGCACAGCGCTGGAGATGTCGGCGCCCCTCAAGACGCTCCTCGACGCGCTGGGCGCGGTCGTACGGTACGACCTCGACAACGGGACCGACCTGGCCCAGACGCTCGACGCGCTGCTGGCCAACAGCGGCTCGGTTACCAGGACGTCATCCGAGCTGTTCATCCACCGCAACACGCTGCGCCAGCGGATCCAGCGGATAGAGGAGCTCATCGGGCAGTCTCCCGAGCACTTCGAGGACGCGGTCATCGCCGGCCTGGCCGCCCGCCTCGTCAACCGCACCAGAAAGCAGCCGCGCGGGTAGGCGCTAACCCGCCAGTTCCAGGCTCAGGCCGAGGCGCTTGGCCAGCAGCTGCGCGCGGTCGCCCTCCTGAGCGCTGAAAGCGCCCGACGTGCGGGTGAAGCGAACGTGGTGCAGCGCGCCGCCGAGCGGCGGGCCATCCTGGCGCACCAGCCGGATCCGCTTGCCCCCGGGCCAGGTCAGCTCGGCGCTCCCGGCGCTGGCCGCGCCGGGCTGACCGCCGAGGACGTCACCGAACAGCCGCACCGCGCGGTCAAGGTCGCTGACGTGATGCTCGATCAGGTCGAACCGTCGCTGGCGGTCCCGGCTCGGCCAGCTCCCGCGGCGGCGGGGCCGCCGGCGGCGGACCGTGCTGCTCGGCGATCTGGATCACGATGCCATGAGCGGCGCGCGGGTGCAGAAAGGCCTCCCGCCAGTCCGGGTTGGCCAGGCTGACCCCGACAGGCTCGATGCCGAACGCCCGGATCCGGGCGAGCACGGCTTCAATGTCGGAAACCAGAAAGGTCAGGTGGTGCGGACCTGCGCCGTGCGCGGCGAGGAAGCGCTCCAGGAAGGCCGCGTCCGGACCTCCCGTAGGCGTCAGCAGCTCAACTTTCGGGCCGGCGGCGAACTCGAGCTCGCCCCACCAGAAGCCCGGAGAGTCGTCGCCGAAGGCCCAGGTGCCACCGAGGACCCCGCCGAACAGGTCCCAGCCGTCGGTCAGCGCCGGGGTGGCAATGGCGAAGTGATCAAGGATGGCGGTCATAGCTGCGTGTTCCTCACAGAGCGGGCACCGTGAGCCATCAGGCTATTGCCCTGCTGGCTTCGGCCTTGGAGCCGCGGCGGGCGACGACCGCAAGGTAGCCGGCGAGCAACAGCACGCAGGCGCACAGCGTGGCCGCGGACAGGGCGAGCGCCGGGCGCAGCCCCACCACCACGCCGAACAGGCCGACGGTGAACCCGCTGCCGATCCGCATCCCATTGGCGCCCGTGCTGTAGAGGCCGATTACCTGGCCCCTCTTCTCGCGCGGCGCGCGAAGCTGCGCAACCGTCTGGGTGATCGACAGCGCCGCGAGGTTCGCGATGCCGCCGATGACGAGCAACGGGGCCGCCACCAGGTAGTCGTGGCTGACCGCGAAAAACACCGTCGATGCGCCGTAGACGAGCGTGGACCACAGCGCCGCGCGGACCGAGAGCCTGATCCACCCGGTGCCCTCCAGCAGCAGCCCGCCGAGCACGCCGCCCAGGCCGTTGGCGAACAGCAGCACGCCGTAGGCCGTGCCGCTCGAGATGCCGGTCGTGGTGCTCGCGATCGTGGGCATCACCGTCTGCATGGCCGCGCCGATGAAGAACGAGCCCAGCCCCGCAAGGACGATCATGACGGCGAGCACCCGGTCCTTGCTGACGTCCCGGAACACCCGTACCGCGGCCAGCGCGCCGACGCGCTCCCTGGCGACGACGCCGTGCCGGGTGTGGCCGGTGAACTTCGTCCGCGCCATCGTGATCGTCAGCGGCAGATAGAACGCGATGTTGACCCAGATACCGTGCACGGGGCCGAGCCCGAGCAGCAGCACGGAGCCGACCACCGGGCCCAGCAGGATGCCGAGAGACCGGGCCGTCGAGTTGAGCCTGATCGCGCTCGGCAGGTCGGCCGTGCCCACGAAGTCCTCGAGCAGCAGCTGTTCCGGCGGCGACCACAGCGCCCCGGCCATGCCATGCAAGACGAGCAGGATGCACGCGTCCCAGACCGTGAGCGTGCCGGTGAGGAACAGGATGCCCCAGCTCAGCGATACGGCCATGAACAGCGCCTGCGAGCCCTGGATGAGCTTGCGGCAGTCGTGACGGTCGGCCAGCGCGCCGAAATACGGCGAGAGCAGCAGGAACGGCAGCCAGTGGCTGATGACCTCGAAGCCGGTCAGCGCCGGGGAATGGAACCTCTCCCAGATCACCCAGTACGTGATCACGTGCTCGATGTTGTCGGCCATCATGGACAGGGCGCCGCCGGCCAGATAGACCCTGCAGGTGGGGTTGCGAAGCGCGGCGAACTTGGCCGGCTGCGAACTCGGCGGGCCGGGCGCTACCTCGGACTGCGGGCCGCCCGGCTCAGGTCCAAGGACCGGGACATGAGTCGGGACACCGCACGCAGCACACACTCGCCGTATTCTACGGCCGGATCATTAGAGCGGCTAACGATCGTCCAGTCCTCCCGGCTCCGGAGGCAAACACAAAGGCCGAGGAGGCGGCTTGGCCTCCTCGGCCTTTGGTCAGGCGCCAGGGTTCAGGATGTAACCCGATCCGCCCGGTGCGGCAGCTTCCAGCCAGGGCGGACATAGTGGCAGGTGTACCCGGCCGGATAGCGTTCCAGGTAGTCCTGGTGCTCGGGCTCGGCCTCCCAGAACGGCCCGGCCGGCGTCACCTCGGTGACGACCTTGCCCGGCCACAGGCCGGAGGCGTCGACGTCGGCGATCGTGTCCTCGGCGACCTGCTTCTGCTCGTCGCTGACGTAGAAGATGGCCGACCGGTAGCTGGACCCCATGTCGTTGCCCTGCCGGTTCAGCGTCGACGGGTCGTGGATCTGGAAGAAGAACTCCAGCAGGTCCCGGTAGGAGATCTTGTCCGGATCGAACGTGATCTCGATCGCCTCGGCGTGGCCGTGGTGGTTCCGGTACGTCGCGTTCGCTACGTCGCCGCCGGTGTAGCCGACCCTGGTCGAGATCACGCCGGGGAGCTTGCGGATCAGATCCTGCACGCCCCAGAAACAGCCGCCGGCGAGGATTGCCTTTTCGGTCGTCATGATGCGCTCCTGGTGTCGGTTGCCTTGGTGTCGGTAACACTGTCGAACAGCTTCCGGTACTCGCCATACCCCTCACGCTCGAGGTCATCGAGCGGGATGAAGCGGAGAGAGGCCGAGTTGATGCAGTAACGCAGGCCACCGGCGTCCCTCGGCCCGTCCCGGAAGACGTGGCCCAGGTGGCTGTCGCCGTGGGCGGAGCGGACCTCGGTCCCGAATATCAGGCGGCCGAGGCCGCGCTTCTCGACGACGTTCTCCGGGTCGATTGGCACGGTGAAGCTTGGCCAGCCGGTGCCGCTGTCGAACTTGTTCACCGAAGCGAACAGCGGCTCGCCCGACACGACGTCGACGTAGATGCCGGGCTCGTGGTTGTCCCAGTACTCGTTGCGGAACGCCGGCTCGGTGGCGCTGCACTGGGTGACCTGATACTGATCGGGCGTCAGCTGAGAGACGGCCTCGGGGTTCTTGCTGTAGTTGTTGTCTGACACGTCAGATCCTTTGCGGAGTGCCGCCCGCTGGATGCGGGCGCATCGTACACAACAGGTACAACCACGCGCCGGCCGCCGCTATTTCTGCAGGTAGCCATCGGTTTGAGGGCGCTGGCTACCAGGAGGGAGAAGCCGACCGTGGAGACAAACCGCAAGGTGGCCATCGTCACCGGAGGCTCCCAGGGCATCGGCGCAGGCCTGGTCGCCGGATACCGCGGACGGGGCTGGGCGGTGGTGGCCAGCGCCCGCACGATCAAGGCGTCGGGGGACCCGGACCTGCTCACCGTCGAGGGCGACATCACTGATCCGGCCACCGCCGGCCGGATCGCCGACGCCGCGCTGGAACGATTCGGGCGCATCGACACCCTGGTCAACAACGCCGGAGTGTTCCTCTCCAAGCCGTTCACCGAGTACACCGCGCAGGACTACGCCCTGATCACCGCGCTCAACCTGGGCGGCTTCTTCTGGCTGACCCAGCGGGCCGTCGCCGAGATGGCCGCGCGGGATGGCGGGCACGTGGTCAACATCACCGCCAGCGTGGCCGAGGTCGCGAACACCGAAGCGCCGTCGGTGCTGACCGCTCTGACGAAGGGCGGCCTGGCCGCGGCGACCAGGTCGCTGGCCGTCGAGTACGCCTCGCGCGGCATCCGGGTCAACGCCGTCTCGCCCGGCATCATCCAGACACCGATGCACTCGCCGGACAGCTACGAGCATCTTGGCAGCCAGCTTCCCCCGCTCGGGCGCGTCGGCCAGGTCAGCGACGTGGTCGACGCGGTGTTGTTCCTGGAATCCTCGCCGTACGTCACCGGCGAGATCGTGCATGTCGACGGCGGCCTGACCGCCGGTCACTGATCCCCTGAACCAGGGCACAGCCCAGGGTGTTACCTGGGTGCAAAGTGCTCCTCCGTAGGCCACGATTGGCACCATGAGCCAAACCATGACCTACCGGCAGATGGGAACGGACGACCGCTCCCAGGCGCACGCGCTGTTCTCGCAGACCATGGGCTACGTCGCCCTCACCGCCGGTCTATTCGCGCTCGGGGCCTGGGCGGGCCACAACCTCAGCGGAGGCGTGGGCATCATCGCCTTCATCGCCGCCTTCGCGGCGCTGATCGGCATGCGGTTCGCGGCGAAGCGATCCACGGAGCTGACCGTCGCGCTGCTGTGCGCGGTGGGCCTGCTGCTCGGGCTCGCCGTGGCGCCAACGATCGCCTACTACGGGGCCATGGACCCGCGGGCGCTGTGGGAGGCCGGCGGGGCGACCGCGCTGTTCATCGCGGGCTTCGGCGCGGCGGGCTACGCCACCCGGCGCGATCTGACCGCGATCGCGCGGGTGGGCTTCTGGGCGCTGCTCGCGCTGATCGTGTTCGGCATCGTGCTGATCTTCGTCCACATTCCCGGCGGTGACCTGGCCTATTCCGTGCTGGGCCTGGTGATCTTCGCCTTGTTCACCATGTTCGACTTCCAGCGGGTGCGGAGAAACGCCGACGTCACCCAAGCGCCGCTGATAGCCGCCTCGATCTTCCTGGACATCCTGAACGTCTTCCTGTTCTTCCTGGAGATCTTCTCTGGCGGCGACAGGCGGTGACGTCCGAATCATGAGCACGACGCCTGAGGCCGACCCGCCAGCCTATGAGATCGCCGTCGCACAGTTCATCACCGTTGCCGACGTCGAACGGTCCCGTCGCTTCTACACCGAGGTACTCGGCGGCAAGACCGTCATATCGGGCGAACCGTCGTATGTCGCGCTCGCCAACACCTGGATCATCATCAACGTTGGCGGTGGTCCGACCGACGACAAACCCGCCGTCACGCTCGAAACGCCGCGGGATCCGGACCGGGCCACCAGCTTCATGAACATCCGGGTCTCGGACATCGAGGCGGTTTACGCCGACTGGAGCGCACGGGGTGCCGAGTTCCTCACGCCGCCGAAACGGCACACGACCGAGATCCGCTGCTACGTCCGCGACCCGGATGGCTATCTGATCGAGGTCGGCGAGACCACTCTGCCGGGCGGCTGGCGCTCCCGCCTTGATCGCTAGCGACACCGCAACCGGACAGCCCCGCCACCGCCCTACAGCGCCGCCCGTCGCCGTCACCCACTACCTCTGCCCGATCGTTGAATATTTGCGGTTAATTTCGCGCATTATGGTGATATTCCAGTAGTCGGTACGTACTTATTACTGGCCAGTCGTGGATGTCTAGACAGGCGCCCCGCAACTACCGCCTGACTCCCTCTTATCGTGATCATTAGACGGAAATCCTTGAGCTCAACGCGACAGCCGTCTTCGCACCATCGCACGACCCTCACCAGGGCAAACCAGGTCGCCACAGCAGCGGATCCGGCCGCCCGCAGGCCCGGCGGCGCCGCCCGGCAGAGCCCGATTCCCGCGCACTTATAGCTATCCGGAATAACCGGGAAAATCCGTCGTCGGCGACGATTCCGCATTAGCGTGTCCCCCAGGACGACCAGGTGACCGCTAGTTAGGGGGTGGGTCATGGCTACGTTTGCTCCCAGTCGTCAGCCTGTTGAGGAGTCCAGAGACAAGGGCCTCAAGACGGGTGCTCTCGGCCTGGTGTCCAGCGTCGTCATGGGGGTCGCCTCGACGGCACCCGCCTACAGCCTGGCCGCGACGCTGTTCTTCGTCGTGGGGGCCGTCGCGCTGAAGTCACCCCTGGTCGCGGTGCTCGCGTTCGTCCCCATGCTGCTGTGCTCGATCGGCTTCAGCGAGCTGAACAAGGCCGACCCCGACTGCGGGACCACGTTCATCTGGGCCACCCGGGCGTTCGGGCCGAGGGTTGGCTGGGCCTGCGGCTGGGGCGTCGTGGCTGCCGACATCCTGGTCATGGCCAGCCTGGCCCAGGTGGCCGGGCAGTACCTGTTTTTCCTGTTCCAGGGGCCGAACAGCGCGATCGGGACCGACGCCTCCGGCGGCTGGGTGCTGCTCGTCGGCGTCTTGTGGATCGTCGCGATGACCTACATCTGCTACCGCGGCATCGAGGTGTCGGCCAACTTCCAGAAGGTGCTGCTGTCCATCGAGCTCGTCATGCTGATCGTGATGTCGCTCACGGCGCTGGTCCGGGTGTACAGCGGTCACGCGACGGCCGGGTCGCTGCACCCCAGCCTCGGCTGGCTGTCGACGTCGCACCTGTCCCTCTCGTCCTTCGTGTTCGGGATCATCCTGATGCTGTTCATCTACTGGGGCTGGGACACCGCCTTGTCGGTGAACGAGGAGACCGCGGACAAGTCCCGGACGCCAGGCCGGGCGGGAATCATCTCAACGGTCCTGCTGCTGGTCACCTACCTGATCGTGATCGTTGCGGTGCAGGCGTTCGCCGGGATAGGCAGCAAGGGCGTCGGGCTGACGAACCAGGCGCACCAGTTCGACGTGCTGTCGGTTATCGGGGGCGCGATCTTCGGAACCTCTGGGTTCGGCACCTTCTTGTCCCGGCTGCTGATCCTCATGGTGCTCAGCTCGGCCGCGGCCTCGACCCAGACGACGATCCTGCCGACCGCCCGCACCACGCTGTCGATGGCCGCCTACGGGGCGCTCCCCTCGTCGTTTGCCAAGATCCACCCCAGGTACCTGACCCCTACGGTGTCGACGGTCGTGATGGGGGCCGCCTCGATCGCCCTGTACATTCCGCTGAACTTCATCGCCGGAGGCAACCCGATCGCCGACGCGGTGACCGCGATCGGGCTGTACATCGCCTTCTACTACGGCCTGACCGCCTTCGCCTGCGCCTGGTACTACCGCAAGGCGCTGACCAGCAGTGCCCGCGATCTGTGGATGCGCGGCATCCTTCCGGTGCTCGGCGGGCTGATCATGTACGCGGCCGGCATCTACAGCCTGCAGAGCGACTGGGTGGCGTCCAACAGCTACACCACCTGGACGGTACCCGGCCTGAACTGGGAGATCGGCGGGACCTTCATCATCGCCGCGCTGGCCGCGCTCACCGGCGTCATCGCCTTTGTCTTCATGCGCGTGACCGGCCCCTCCTTCTTCCGCAGGCAGACTCTTAGCCGGACTACTCCCGTGCTCGTCCCTTACCCAGACCTGTGAGCTGGGCGGGCACTGTGGCGCGTCGCGACCCGGCTGACCTCGGAGGGGATCGGCCCGGGCACCGGATGGGGGCTTGCTCATCCGGGGCGTTACCTGGCACTCTGGGGCCAAGTATGGTGCAGACTGAACGTTCAGTGAAGGCCAGTATGACCTGCTCAGGTAGCCGTTGCGGCGGCCCGGACCGCGCAGGCCTCCTGTCGCCTGTCCCGGGCAGCGTGACATGACCAGCGCAGCGCAGCCCGCTGCTGTGACGGGCGCGGTGCCCGGCAGTCCGTTCCGGCCTGTCCGAATCGGAACGGTCCCGCCGCTGGCCGAGGGCTTCTTCGCCCGGCCGGAGACAGCTCCCGGCCTGACGGCGCTGCTGCGGGCAGGGGCCGCGGTTGCGCTGGTCCCAGACCGGGCGCCGGATCCCGGCCTGGCGTCGGTCCCAGCAGCCCAGGACTGGCTGAGGTCCTCGGGCAAGACCCAGCTCGCGGTGGCGTCCGCCGAGTCGCTGTGGCAGTCGGGCGAAGTGGACCTGCTGGTCTGGATCGACGCCACGAGCCGGGCATCGGTGCTGGCCGGCTACGCGGCGGCGACCGCCGAAGCCACCGGCCGGAATCAGGCCAGCAGCTGCGAGTCGGTAGCCGCCCAGTTCGCCGACTGGCTGAGCGAGACCAGCTGTTCGTGGCTGGTGGTGCTCGATGACCTGGCCGACCCGGCGGCCATGCACGACCTGTGGCCGGCCGGGCCATCCGGCCGGATCCTGGTGACCGCCAACGACGCCGCGGTCCTCCCCAGCGGTATGCAGGTCCTGCCGGTTGGCCCGTTCAACTCGCGCGAGGCGCTCGGCTACCTGATGGCACGGCTGGCGAGCGACCCGAGCCAGCGGCTCGGCGCGGTTGAGCTCATCAACGAGCTGGGCTTCGCGCCGGCCGCGCTGGCCCAGGCCAGCGCCGTGATCGTCAGTTCTGGCGTGTCGTGCCACAACTACCGCGACTACTTCATCCGCAGGCGGGATCAGCTGACGGATTCGTCCGGCGCAGCGCCGCCGCCGGCCGCGGTGACGTGGATGTGCTCGTTCGAGCACGCCGGCCAGCTCCCGGCTGGCCGATCGGCCAAATTGCTGCTGGCCCTGGCCGCGGTGCTGGACGGGCACGGAATTCCCCGAAACGTCCTCGCCACGCCGGCCGCAGGCGATTACCAGGCGGGTGGCGCCGGGACCGCGGCGGGCGGCGAAGGCACCAGCGCGGCGCTGGAGGCGCTGGAACGGGCCGGCCTGCTGACTGTCGAATCGGTGACGGCACCGCCGACGGTCCAGATCAGCCCGGTGCTGCAGGTGGCACTGCGAGCCGCCATGCCGGAAGGCATGCACGATCGCACGGCCCGGGCGGCCGCGGATGCGCTGCTCCAGGCCTGGCCGGAACGCGACCCTCCGGGCTGGCCTGCTTCCGGCCTGCGAGCCTGCGCGGCGGCCCTGCGGCAGATCTCCGGAGACCTGCTGTGGGCTGGTGGCTGCCATCCGGTGCTGCTCCGGGCCGGGGAGAGCCTGGACAGTGCCCGCCTGACCGAGGCCGCGGTGGGCCACTGGCGCGACCTGGCGACGACCTGCGACCGGCTGCTCGGTGCAGGGCACCCGGACACAATGCTGGTCTGCCAGCGGCTGGCCGGCGCGTACCTGGCGGCCGACCGCGCGAACGAGGCCGTTCCGTGGTTTCAGTGGGTGCTCGACACCCAGGTCCGCAGGCTCGCGCCGGATCACCGCGACGTGCTCGAGGCGCGGCGCCGCCTTGGCCACGCGCTCGTGGCGTCGCTGCAGTTCAAGGACGCGATCACGATCCTCGAGCGCGTGGTTGCCGATTTCGAGCGGATCTGCGGACCGGGGCACACCGACACGCTCGGCGCACAGGACGAGCTGGCGGCCGCCTACCTGGCTGCGGGCCGGTACTCAGACGCCATCACCCTGTACCAGCGCACGCTCGCCGACCGGGAGCGTGGCCAGGGAGCCAACCACCCGCAGACGATGACCACGCGTCAGGGCCTGGGCGACTCCTACCTGGCCGGCGGCCGCTCGAAAGACGCGGTATCCGTCTACAAGCGGATGCTGGCCGGCCGGGAGCGCGTCCTTGGGCCCGACCACCTGGACACGATCAAGGCGCGGAACAGTCTCGGTGCCGCCTATCAGAAGATGGGCAAGACGGCGGCAGCGGAACAGGCCTACGAGCAGGCCCGGGCCGGCTTCGAGCGAGTTCTCGGCCCCCGCCACCCCGACACGCTGCGCTGCCGCGTGGAGCTCGCCCGGGTATACGGCCGGCTGGGACGGTATGGCGACGAACGCGCGCTGCTGCGCGGCACGGTCGACCGCCTGGAGCGCACGCTGCCCAAGGACGATCCGCTGATCACGGAGCTGCGCGAGAGCCTCGCCGACATCGGCGAGGAGTAAGCATCGAGCGGGCGGTTGTTCGAATAACTGAGCGGCCTTGACTGGGGCGGATGGGGCTGGCGAGGCTAGGTGGGCAGGTCCGGGCCGGACACGGCGAACTCCTTGCGGGCCTTGTCCAGCAACCCGCCGTCGCAGAACAGGTCGGCGCCGGTCTTGGCCAGCGCGGCTGCCATCCGCAGCATGGCCCGGTGCGCGTCCATGCCGGCGACCGCCTCGGTCATCGCGTGCGAGTGGCCGGGCGTGCCGCGCGGCATGACCTTGATGTACGGGTGAATGGCGGGCAGGCGCAGGCTCACGTTCCCGATGTCCGAGGACCCGGTGCCGCCACGCAGCACGGGCTCTTCGACCTCCTCGCCGAGTTCGGTGAGGTGCTGGGCGACGCGGTAGGCGATCGCGTGGTTGTTCTTCCGCTCGGCGTAGACGTGGCCGCGGGTGACCTCCATAGTGGTTCCAGTGGCCAGGGCAGCCGCCTCCGCACAGGCCACCACCCGCTCGACGAGGCCGGTCAGCTCCTCGCTGGTGACGGCCCGGACCTGGAACGAGGCACGCGTGTAGTCCGGGATTACGTTGGACGCACGGCCGCCGTCCAGGATGACGCCGTGCATCCGGGAGGTCTCGGGGACGAACTGCCGCAGCGCGTCGACGGATACGAACAGCTGGATCATCGCTGCCAGGGCACTGCGGCCCTCCGCCGGGCTGCCGGCGGCGTGCGTCGCGACGCCGTGGAACTCGAAGACCAGCGGCATCGAGGCCAGGGCGTGCCGGATCGGCATGGTCCGGTCGCCGGGGTGGAACATCAGGGCCGCATCGACATCGTCAAAGACGCCGGCTTCCAGCTCGATGACCTTGCCGCCTGCGCCCTCCTCGCCAGGGGTGCCGATGACCCGCAGCGTGCCGGGCGGCTCGGGCAGCGCCTGCATCAGCGCGGTCGCCGCGCCGATCCCGCCGGAGGCGATCAGGTTGTGCCCGCAGCCGTGGCCCACGCCCGGAAGCGCGTCGTATTCCACCAGGTACGCGATGACCGGAGAGCCCTGGCCGTACTCCCCGACGAACGCCGTGTCCAGCCCGGCCACGGGGGCTTGGACGCGGAAGCCGTGATCCGTCAGCCAATCACGCAGCAGCTTTGCCGAGCGGTGCTCGGCGAGGGCCAGTTCCGGGTGGCCGTGCAGGTCCAGGCTGAGCTCGCGGAGCGCACCATCGAGTTCCGCGATCGCGACGTCGATGGCGCTGTGCACAACACCCAGGTCCCGGGATCGTACTTCTGGTTCGGGCACCAGTCTTCGTCCTCTCTGTCGTGACTACGGCGGGGTTTGCGGGCCGGCGGCCTAGCTGCCGGGTGCCGCGGCGGCCGCGGTTGCGCGCAGCACCTCCAGCACGTTGCCGCCGATGACCCGGGCGATGTCGGCCTCCGGCCAGCCGCGGTCCAGCAGCCATGCCGTCACGTTCCTGGCGGCCTCGCCCGGGTTCTCCAGCCCGGCCACATAGCGCACCTCCTCGTGCGGCGGCGTCGCCCACGCGGTCCGGTGGCCGGTCGCTTCGTAGAGGCCGATGTGATCGCCGAAGAACGCGTCGGGGCCGAGCGCCACGTGCTCGGCCCCGAGCCGTTCCGCGAGATAGGTCAGGTGATCCATGGCCGAGTCCAGGCTGTGCCGGGGATGCGCGGCGGACAGCGTCGAGTTGGGCGCGGCGGACACGGCGACGACGCCGCCGGTGCCGGCGACGGCGTCCAGGACCGCGTCGGGCTTCATCCGCGGCGTGCCCCAGACCGCGCGTGCTCCGGCGTGGCTGACCACCACCGGCGCCCGGCTGACCCGGCAGGCGTCCAGCGCGGTGCGGTCGCCAACGTGCGCGACGTCGACGGTGATGCCCAGGTCGTTCATGAGGCTGACCGCCTGCTCACCCAGCTTGGTCAGGCCGTCGTCGGGGTTGCTGGCCAGGCCGCCGCCGAGCGGGTTGCCGTTGTTGTAGGTCAGGCCGGCGCACCGGATACCGGCATCGAAGAGCTGCGGCAGCACGCCGAGGTCGGTACCGACGGCATCGAGGTCCTCCAGGCCGAGCAGGACCCCGACCGGCCCGCCGCCGGCCGCGGGGATATCGCCGGGCCCGGCGGCGAAGACGGTCTCCCGGGGATGAAGTTGCATGTCGTCACGCAGGAACCTGGCCCAGCGCAGCAGCAGGCCGAGGTCATCGGTGGACAGCGCGCTGGCCACGACCGCGGCCCAGCCCGAGCCGGCCAGGCCGGCATACCCGAGCGGTTCCCGGCCGTCGGCGCGCCAGGCCTGCCAGGTCTGCGGGGTCAGCGGGTCGGGCAGCCGCACGGGATGGTCGTGCAGGGAGATGGCCGGGTGCCGGGCGAGCAACTGGCCCGCACTGGCGAGCGCTTCAGCCGCCACGCCGTCGTAGGGAGGCAGCCGGCCGGTGTCGGCCGCAAGCGTCACCGGCCAGGCGGCCGGGGCGCCCGGCGCTCCGGGGCTGGTCGATGCGGGATCGGTGGCCTGCATGGCCCGCACAATAGCTCCCGGCCGAAACCGCCGGGATGATCGCCCCCGGCGCCGCGTCGATGACGGTCTGCATCGCCGCGGCGTTCAGGCCCGCCGTCCGGCGTCGATCTCGTCCAGCGGTCCGGTGACCCAGCCGGGTTCGCCATCGTAGCCAGGCCCGCCCCGGGCCTCGCGTTCCGGCTGTGTGTCCTTTCCTGGCATCACGGGGAATGCCGCCGGGAATTGGCCGGCATCACCGTCCCCAGTGCGCCGCGATCCCGTCCGGAGATTGACACGGCGCGTTCACCGCAAAGCGGCCTGCGGCGCGCACACTTGGCCATTGTGTGAGATGACGACTTGTCACAACATGTAATGGCGCTGCCAGCGCGGGCCGGGTCGCAGAGCCACGCCCCCTGCACCATGAGGACGGAGTCGCATGACCAGCTCGGATAATCCACGTGAGCATGCCCACGGCGCGACAGGGTCAGTGTGGCAGCCCGGTCAACCGGTCGTGCCGGGCGTCAGCCGGCGCCGCTTCCTGCAGTACACGGCGCTCGGCAGCGCGGCGGCAGCTGCCGCGGCCGTCGGCGCCTGCGGGCCATCGGCCGCCAGTGTGGCCCGCAGTTCGACGGCGGCCCGGGTGCTGCCCAAGGGCTGGAGCGGGACCATCGCCGACCTGAAGCACGTGGTGATCCTCATGCAGGAGAACCGGTCCTTCGACCACTACTTCGGGACCCTGCGGGGAGTCCGGGGCTTCGCCGACAAGCAGGCCCTCACCTGGCAGAACGGGAACAAGATCTTCCAGCAGCCCGACGCGGCTCGGACCGACCTCGGGTACCTGCTGCCCTACAACCTCACCGACCAGGTCGACGGTGACCTCGACCACAGCTGGGACGGCGACCACGCGGCCCGGAGCGGCGGGCTGTGGAACAACTGGGTTCCGGCCAAGACCGAAGAGACGATGGGCTACTTCACCCGCGACGAGATCCCGTTCCAGTACGCGGTCGCCGACGCCTTCACCGTCTGCGATGGCTACCACCAGGCGATCATGGCGCCCACCAGTCCCAACCGGATGTACTTCTGGACCGGGACGTCGTCGGGCTGGACCAGCAACCCCAACGACTACGAGGTCGACTTCGGGCCCGACGCCGGGACGCCCAAGGTCACGACCTACCCCGAACTGCTGCAGGCCGCCGGGATCGACTGGCAGGTCTACACCAACGACCAGGTGGGAGACAGCGGCAGCTTCCCCGATTACTTCCTGGGCGACTACGGCGACAACCCGCTCTGGTTCTATCAGCAGTACAACAGCAGCAACAGCCGCAACGGCGGGACCAGCCAGCTCGCGGTCCGCGGGGCGGTCACGCCCTGGCAGACCGACGCGGGGGCGCCGGCGCTGAGCAAGACCCACGCCGCGTACGTGCTGTCCTCGTTCATCAAGGCCGTCAGCAGCAACGCACTCCCCCAGGTGTCGTGGATCGTCGCCCCCGCCGGCTACTGCGAGCATCCCTCCTACACCCCCGACTACGGCGCCCACTACGTGAACACCGTGCTCCAGACGCTGTTCTCAAACCCCGAACTGTGGCGGAACACGGCGCTGTTCATCACCTACGACGAGCACGACGGGTTCTTCGACCACCAGCTCCCGCCATTCCCCGAGGCGAGCGTCACCGACGAGCACATCGCGGGTCTGCCGATCGGCCCCGGGACCCGGGTCCCGATGCTCATCTGCTCGCCGTGGACCCGGGGCGGCTACGTGGACTCCAACGTCTACGACCACACCTCGATGCTCCGGTTCCTTGCCGCCTGGACCGGGGTGCAGCCGGTCAACGTCACCCCGTGGCGGGCGTCGGTGACCGGCGACCTGACCGCTGCGTTCGACTTCCAGCACCCGGACTTCTCGGTCCCGCGCAACATCCCGACCCTGGACCAGACCTGGGCCCTGACCCAGCTGACCGGCGGATCGACGACGCCTCCGGCTGAGGGCGACCAGAAGATGCCGGCCCAGGAGCCGGGAACCCGGCCGCACCGCCCAACCGTCCACCAGCCCTTCGCCGATGTGACAGTGGACCGTAAGACCAGCCAGGTCACGGCCGCCCTCACCAACACCGGCAAGGTCGGCGTCTCCTTCGCCGTCTACCCCGACGACTATCTGCCCGCCACCCCCGCGCCGTTCACAGTCCTCCAGGGGTCGCCGCGCTCCTACGTCTGGGACGCGACGCTGACGGCCGGGAAGTACGCGTTCTCGGTCTACGGCCCGGACGGATTCCTGACCAGCTTCGCCGGCGAGGTTGTGCCCGCTAACCTCAGCGCCGGCCCCGTCCCGGTCGTCACCGCAGCCGTGCAGCCCGGCGGGGTCAAGACGCTCGAGCTCACGCTGGCCAATGAGGGCCACCAGCCCGTCGTCTACACCCTGACCCCGAACGACTACGAGGGCCGCACCCAGACGGTCACCGTGAAGTCCGGCAGCGCCAGGACCGTCAAGTGGCCGACCGATCAGTACGGCTACTACGACGTGGTGATCACCGCCAGCACCGCCGGCGGCTTCCGCCGCCGCTACGCGGGCCGCATCGCCTGAACCGCTCCGTCATCGTGGCGCCTGGGACCGCCGGTCTCAGGCGCCACGCCTGGTCAGTGCGGCCTGGTCAGTGCGGCGGGGAGGCCGAACGCGGCGAACATCGCTGGCTGCTCGAAGGCTGCGATGTCGGTCAGCTGGCCGTGTTCCAGACGCAGCACGGTGAGCACGAACGGGTAGAACGCGCTGTCGCCGGGACGGCGGAGGTACCCGGCTGCGCCCGGCTGCCCGTTGGCCATGATCGGCAGCAGCCGCCACTGGCCGAGCGCGGTCATGCCATCGCGGAGCGCGTCGCCCACGTCCTGGTCGCCGTTCCACTCCCCGACCTGGGGGGAGATGGCCAGCCGTACGTCGTGGCGCAGCAAGGCGATCAGCGCCTCGGGGTCGGCTTGTTCGTGCGCGGCGATGAAGCCCTGGAGCAGGCGGCGCTGCGCGGGATCGGGTTCGGCGGCCGGTGACCAGTTCAGTCGCCCGCCGGGCCACCGATCGCGCAGCGTTGCGTGGCCGCGCTGGAGCGCGCTGTTGACCGCCGGGACGCTCATGTCGAGTATCTCGGCGACCTTGGCGGCGGGGAAGCTGATCACGTCGCGCAGGATCAGCACAGCCCGCTGGCGCGGTGGCAGTAGCTGGATCGCCGCCAGGAAGGCCAGCGACATGGTCTCCCGGCTTACCGCCGTCGCTTCCGGGCCTGGCGCGTCGCTGGCCAACTCGTCCAGCAGCGCGTCGGGGTACGGCTGCACCCACGGCATCGTGGCGACCGATGGCCCCGGGCCGGCCGACGCGCTGGACGCCGAGGGCACGGCCCGGCGGTTGCGGCGCAGCGTGTCCAGGCAGGCGTTGGCGGCGACCCGGTACAGCCAGGTCCGCGGGCTGGACCGGCCCTCGAAGCGTTCCCGGGATCGCCAGGCACGCAGCAGCACCTCCTGCACATGGTCTTCGGCCTCGTCAAAGGACCCGAGCATCCGGTAGCAGTACACATGCAGCTCACGCCGGTACCGGCGGACCAAGTCGTCGAAGTCCCCCACCCCGGGCCAGTGCCCCGTGCGAGCGTCAGGGCCGACGTCGGCAGGCGCGGGATGTCCGGCTTCCTCGCCACCTCTTGCGCCGCCCACCCGTGCACTCCTTCGCGTCCGCGCTGACCGGTAGATCACCGTACCCGCCCACTCCTATAGGCAGGGCGCGTCCCGGACAAGGACCAGCATGTCGGAGGTGAGCGTTACCGTGTCGCTGGTGGACACCGGCGACTGGCTGACCGACATCCGGACCTCCTACGACACCGTCGCAGACAGTTACGCCGACCAGACGCGTGCGGCATTGGACGGGACGCCGTATGTTCGGGCAGCGCTGGCATTGTTCGCCGATCTGGTCAGCGCCGGCGGCGGAGGGCCCGTTGCGGACGTGGGCTGCGGACCAGGACACGTCACTGCGCACCTGCACGATTCGGGCCTCGATGCCTTTGGCATCGACCTGTCGCCGGTGATGATCGACGTAGCCCGGCGAGAGCACCCCGGGCTGCGGTTCGAGGTTGGCTCCATGACAGATCTGCCCCTCGCCGACGCCTCGGTCGCAGGACTGGTCGCGTTCTGGTCGTTGATCCATCTACCCGACCACGCCCTGCCCGGAGTGTTCGGGCACTTCCGAAAGGCGCTGCGCCCCGGCGGGCCGCTCCTGCTGGGCTTTCATGCCGGAGAGACATCGAGGCTGAAGACTGAGGGCTACGGCGGCCACCCCATGAAGGTCTACGTGCACCGCCGTCAGCCCGCTTTCGTGGCAGCCGCGCTGCGCGATGCGGGATTCGCGGTCGAGGCCCACATGCTGGTTGACCCGGACGCAAGCCTCCCTGGAGCGGTCCTTTTCGCACGCCGCCCGTCCTAGCACTGCAACCGGACGTCGCGCAGCACATTCTCGGCCGGCGCGCCCGGCGGCGCCGACCGGCGATATCGCCGAAGTTATCCTGGCTGCCTGCTACGGGAGGTAGAGGTGTAGCCCAGCGGGCATGTGGTCGGTGGCGGCGATAGTGCCGCGGAAGACTCCGTTGATGTAGGCGGCGACGTTCCCGGGATAGGCACCACCGGGACTGTGTTCTGCGGTGAGGCGCAAGATGGTGGACGGTGGGCATTTGTGCCCGTCGGCCAGCTCAGCGAGGGACATCTGGCCTGCCGTGGTGTGCTCGATCATCGTGGCTCCTGCCTTGACCTGCTGTGGGAGGACGTCCGGCCAGGCATTCAGTCGCCTCGTCGCCCTCGAATCCGATCAGCCAGTGGAGACCGTACCGGTCGATGACTTGCCCATCGGATGCGCCCCATGGCCGAGTCTGCAAATCATCCACGACCCGGCCACCTTCGGACAGGCGGGAGAACCAGTCGCGCAGGGTCGAGGGAGCGGCAGTGCCGAGCAGGGCCAGCATCAGGCCTTCGGATCGGAACGGCACCTCGTCCCCGGCCACGTCGGAACCAAACAGCGCGACTGGCCCCTCGGCGAGATAGCCGTGGGCAATCGCGTCGCCTGGACCATCGGCCCGGCTGAACTCCGTGAAGGTGTGCAGCTGAACCCCACAGCCAAAGACGTCACCGTAGAACGTCAAGGCCTCGCGAGCAGTGCCGGGGAAGTGGACGTAGGGCGTCAGGCCAGTCATGGACCAAATGCTATGCACCCGTCGGCCCATCGCACTGGAGGACTTGCCGGCGCGGGCTGTGCTGACCGGCCCTTCGGCGAAGGCACGGGAGGTGCGGCATCCAGCCAGGCGTAGCCGTCCCCCGCGTCGAACCGCGATGATGACACCGGCGATCCTGCGGCGCGTCAGCGCCACGGGGCAGACGGCTGGACGGGAGGGCAGGATGGGCCAGGAGCCAGGTCCGCTCGGCGCCGACGTCGCGGTCACGCACATTCTTGTGGTCGCTGATCCGGCGGCCTCTCGTGACTTCTGGGTGAATGTCCTGGGCGCGGTGCTGTACCGGGAGTACGGCGGCACGAGCGTCGTGCTCAAGTTCGCTGGGACCTGGCTTCTGCTGGTGAGCGGAGGAGGCCCGACCGCCGACAAGCCCGGGGTCACCTTTGCACCGCCGACCGACCCAGATCAAGTCAGTCACGCCATGACGCTGCGGGTCGCCGACTGCCGTGCAGCCCATGCGGCACTGACAGCCCGGGGCGCGGTCTTCCTCACCCCGCCGCATGATTGGGGCGGCGAGATCCGCTGCTTCCTTCGAGATCCCGACGGTCACCTCGTGGAGATCAGCGAGTCAGTCCCTATCTAATGACTCAGCTGGGGTAGAGATGACCGAGACCCGCGTGATCGTGGCATGCACCGAACGGCAGGTGCACTGGTATCTGGGCGCCGAGCCAGCCAAGTGCACCGACCCCGATCACCAGCACCGGCTGCCCGCACCGGGGAACGGGTGGAAGTCGGCTGCATCGGCGGCCACGGGCGCACCGGTACAGCGCTGGCCATTCTCGCCATCCTCACCGGGCATCCCGCAGCCGACGCGGTCGCCTGGGTCCGCGCTAACTACTGCCCGAAGGCGGTCGAAACCGTCGACCAGGAAGCGTTCATCACCAGGCTCCGCTCCTAACAACCTGATGCCCAGCTGATCAATGGGAGGGACTCAAAGGCGGATACATGATCCTCACCCGGGGGCGCCGGACCGCAGCACGATGGCTGAGCCGTGGGCACCGTGCCTGGCGCGCGCCAGTGCGTCGCCGGCCCGCTCGAGCGGGAACATGTCGTCTACCGAGACCGTGAGCAAGCCCTGAGCGAGGAGCTGGACGAGACTGCCGAGCCGTCTGCCGTCCGGGGCGACCTGCACCGCCCGCATCGTAATGTCCCTGTCAGCCGCTGGCAGATCCGCGGTGATTGTGGCCAGCCGACCGCCATCCCGCACTGCCCGCACAGCCTCGACCGAGCCGGCGCGCGCCGCGTTGGCTGCCGCATCGGCGCCGCCGCCGGCCAGCGCGCGCGCCCGTTCGGGCCAGTCCGGCTCGTGATAGTCCACAACGGTGCTGGCCCCCATCGCAGCCACCCGGGCCGCGCTGTCCGCGCCCGCAGTGGCGATGACCGTCGCTCCACGGTGCACGGCCAACTGGACGAGCATGCCCCCCGTCACGCCGCCAGCCCCGTGCACCAGCACGGTCTGCCCGGCACGAATCTGGAGCGCGTCGCCGATCACCTGGTCGGCGGTCAGCGCCGGGACCGGCAGCGCCGCGGCGGCCTCGAACGGTACGCCCGGCGGCAGGACGGCCACGTGCTCAGCGGCGGCGATGTGCTGCTCGGCCCAGGTGCCCTGGTCGCGCAACGGAGCCGAGTGCACGGTCACCCGGTCACCTGTCGTGATCCCCGCCACCTGGTCGCCGACTGCGGCGACGAGCCCGGCCGCCTCTACGCCTAGTGCCATTGGCGGCCGGGTCCCGAGGTCCCAGTTTCCGGTACGGGCGAACTCGTCCCAGTTGCCGACCCCGCATACCCGCAGGTCGATCATGACCTCATCCGGGCGCAGCCTGCGGGGCCTGGGCAACTCCAGGATCTCTACAACGTCACCGAATCGGCGCACGCCCGCAGCCCTCACCGTCCGCTCCTTTCAAAACCCCTCTGCGCTCGCTTGAGCATGTCTGGCCAGGGCGGTGAATGGTCGCCTATTTCAGCGACTGGCGGAGCGCGATCACCCGATTGACGCTGGCCAGGAACGCCGGGCCGTTGAGAGTTCCGTTGCTGTAGCCGGCCGCCAGCTCGCCGCTGGTCTGCTGTCCTTGGGTGACGTTTTGCGCCGAGCAGAGTATCAGGTCCATGCCGGCCAGCGCGGCGAGCATCGTGCGGTGCTGGGTTGAGCCGTAGGCTTCGAGTGCTCCGGCTTCCAGGGCGTCGGTGATCGTGACTCCGGTGAAGTGGAGCCGGTCCCGCAGCTCGCCTTGCACGACGTTGGGTGACAGCCCGGCGGGCCGGGCCCCGATCGCCGGGTAGACCGCCCAGGACACCATGACCAGCTTGACCCCGGCCGCGATCGCGGCGGCGAATGGAACCTCGTCGATGCTGCGGATGGTGGCCAGCGGCAGAGAGAGGGTGACCGGCCCTTCGTCAGTGTTCTGATCCGCTGCGGCGGCCCCCAGGCCGGGGAAGTGCTTGGCGGTGGCCGCCACCCCGCCGCCCTGCTGCGCTTTGATCATGTTGCTGCCCAGGACCGACACGACATCTGGGTCCATGCTGTAGGAGCGGCCATATTGGTCGTCGAAGTCTCCGGCCTGCCGGTACACGTCCAGCACCGGGGCCAGGTTGACGTTCATGCCCACTGAGCGCAGGTTGGCCGCGGCGCCCTGGCCCGCTTCGGTGGCCAGGGTTTCCGCCTGCGGCAGCGGATTGGCGCCGATCTGCTTCTCCGACAGGAAGGGACGGCCGGGCAGGCGGCGGACCTGCCCGCCCTCCTGGTCAGTCATCAGCAGCAGCGGCGCCTGGACCGGGTTGAGCGGGTTGGCGTCAGCTTGGTCAAGCTGCTTGATGACGCCCGCGATCTGCGCCTCGCTGGAGATGTTCTGCCCGAAGAAGATGACCCCGGCGGCTTCGCCGTGCTGGATCAGCGAGATGAGGCTCGCCGGCGGAGTCAGGCCCGAGTAACTGTAGATCACCCGCTGGCCGGCGAGCTGCTGCGGTGACAGGGCCGCCAGCTCGACAGAACCGATGGCAGTCACCCGGACCGCCGCGTGGCCGCCGGCAGCAGCCGCCCGGCTGGTGCCGTCGCCATCGCCATCGCCATCGCCATCGCCATCACCGTAGTGGCGAGCGCCAGGGCCAGGCCGCCAGCCGCCAGCCAGTTGTGTTGGGTTCGCATGGGGAGCCACCTTTGCCCGAAGGAGCCATGCAACGCATGCTCTGCCGTCCAGCAAACACCGCCGACCGCAGTCCCACCATGGGCATCCGGATACATCTTTCGCCCGACTTTCAGAATCTCCCCGGCGGGCGAAAGTCTGTTCAACACGAGCCACGGCCACATCCGCCGACCCTGTCCTTCAGGTCCAGTCCGTGACAGTCGCTGCCGCTAGTTGGCGTTCAGCTCCACGGCCAGATCACGGTCAGACGATCTTGGGAGTCGTTCCGACGGCAGACGGTAGGCCTACGACCTGTGTGTTTGGCTTGGTCGGGATGGCGGGATTCGAACCCGCGGCCTCCTGCTCCCAAATCAGCTCCAGCCAGTCGCCTGATGTAGCCTCACGTCGCCCATTGTGGCGTTCACCTGGGGAAATGCTGGCTGGATTTCGAAGGCCGCTTACCACAGCAGTGGAGCTACGGAAGGCCGAGCTCAAACACCGCCGGGTGTCCAGCACCTACGGCTCGCGAGGTCGTCGCTACGTTCATATGGTGTGGGCGTGACGGAGATTCCCGCGGCTGTAGCCGCGGAGCTGGCGCGCCTGCGAGTGGAGAACGCGCGTCTGCTGAGGATGCTGGAGCTGAGCCGGCGCCAGGCCGCGCCGCCCGGTCCGGCGCAGGCTGGCTTCTTTGATGCGCCGCCGGGACCGGTCCATAAGGACTCGCCCAATGACGCGAAGGTGGCGTTCTTCCGGGCGCTGTTCGCAGCGCGCACCGACATTTACGCCACCCGGATCGAGAATTCCCGTACTGGCTGGAAGGGCTGGCTCCCGGCGGTGCGCGGCGGGTGGCAGCGCGGGATCCCGCATGAGAAGCGGGACTACCTGCCGCTGACCACAGATGTGCTGGCTGCCCATCTGAAGGGCGATGCGCACGTCGGTGTTTATCCGCTGCTGGACGGCGACAGGTGCTGGTGGCTGGCCGCTGACTTTGACGGGCAGGATGCGCTGACTGAGGCGCTGATGTACGTCAAGGCGGGGCGGGCGTTCGGGGTGCCGGTGGCGCTGGAGGTGTCGCGCTCCGGGGTCGGTATGCACGCGTGGACCTTCTTCACCGCGCCGGTAGCGGCGGGGACTGCGCGGCGACTGGGTACCGGCCTGCTGCGTGAGGCGATGGCGATTCGCGGGAGGGTGAACCTGGCCAGTTATGACCGGCTGTTCCCGTCCCAGGATCTGCTCCCGGCCGGCGGTGTCGGAAACCTGATTGCGCTGCCGCTGTTCCGGTCGGCCCGGGACCGCAATGCGACGGTGTTCCTGAACCCGGAGAATCTGGAACCGCACCAGGATCAGTGGTCGTACCTGTCAACGCTTGGCCGCATGACGCCCAAGGAAGTGAGCCGGGCCGCGGACCAGGCCGGGCGGGTCCCGGCGGGCCCCGAGGTCACGCGGCTTGCTGCGCCCGTCTCCACGAAGATCCGGCCGGAGGCGGCGACCGTGGTCCGGGCCCGGCTCGGGGCGGGCATCCGGGTCGAGCTGGCCGACCTGACGCCTGCGCTCGCCGCGTCGCTGCGCCACGCTGCCTCGATGCACAACCCGCAGTTCTACGAGAAGCAGCGGATGCGCGCCTCCACCTGGGACATCCCCCGGTTCCTGCAGTTCTTCGACGAGACCATCGACGGCGGGCTGATCGTGCCGCGCGGCATGCTCACCACCGTGACCGAACTCGCCGCGCAGGCAGGCAGCAAGCTTGACCTGGCCGATGAGCGCGCGGCCGGCACGACGCAGGCATTCATCTGCTCGGCCGTGCTGACCGGGCCGCAGCAGGCGGCCGTCCAGGTCCTGGCCGGGCACGATCTGGGGGTCCTGGTCGCGCCGCCCGGAACGGGCAAGACCGTGATGGCGTGCGCGGTCATCGCAGCGCATCAGGTCTCCGCTCTCGTCCTGGTGGACCGGAAGACGCTCGCGGACCAGTGGCGGGCCAGGATCGCCGAGTTCCTCGGCGTCAAAGCCGGGCAGCTCGGCGGCGGCCGGGCCAAGCTGCGCGGCTCCATCGATGTCGTCACCTTGCAGACACTGACCCGCCGCGACGACGTCGCGGAGCTGACCGCCGGGTATGGCTTTATTGTCGCCGACGAATGCCATCACGTCCCGGCCGCCGCGTTCGAGCACGCGGTCAAGCAGATCCCGGCACGGTGCTGGCTCGGGCTAACCGCCACCCCGTACCGCCGCGACAAGCTCGACGACCTGATCGCCATGCAACTCGGACCGGTCCGGCACACTATCGCACTCTCCCGCGACCCAGCCGGCCAGGACACGCTCCCGGGCACAGGCCGGCCCGCCCCTGTGCTGTACGTTCACCCGACTGCGTACCGGTACGACGGCGACGCCGACCCGTCCCGTCCCGGCGGCATGACGGCCATCTACCGGCACCTGGCCGCTGATGAGCAGCGCACCCGGCAGGTCATCGCGGACGTCCTCGCCGCGCTCAGCAAGGACCGCAACTGCCTGGTCCTCACCAACCGGACCAGCCACCTGGAAAAACTCGCCGGCTTGCTGCGCGACGCCGGGCACGACCCGGTTATCCTTCGCGGCGGGATGGGTGCCAAGAGCCGCGCGGCGGCGCTGGCCCGCCTGCGGCCGCAGCCCGGCGGCCCGCCGCTCCTGGCCGTGGCGACCGGCCCGTACGCTGGCGAAGGCTTCGACTGCCCGGCCCTGGATACCTTGTTCCTCGCCGCGCCGGTCGCCAACAAGGGCAGCCTGACCCAGTACGTAGGCCGGATCCTGCGCACGCATGAGAACAAGACCACAGCCGAAGTCCACGACTACCTCGATGAACGCACTGGCGTCCTCGCCGCCATGCTCGCCAAACGCGCGCCCGGCTACGCCGGTCTCGGCTTCCCCGACCCGCGCAGGCTCGCACCCACTCCAAGCGCCGGCACGGACAGCTAACGGGCTCCGGAAGCCGGATAATATTACGTCCGCATGATATTATGTCTATGTAATGCCATCGCTGCTAGGGAGGCGGCTGACGTGGCCTACGCCCTGGTCATAACACCGGAGGTCCGGGCATGGCTGCACGACTTACGCAAACGTGATCGGGCGAGCGCCATCCAGGTCGGCCAGGCCATCGGCATGCTGCTCGAAGCCGGGCCGGAACTCGGCCGTCCGCTCGCCGACCGCGTCCACCACTCCCGGCTGAGCAACCTGAAGGAACTGCGGCCAGGCTCCGCCGGGCGCAGCGAGATCCGCATCCTATACATATTCGATCCCGGCGAAATGCGGTCCTGCTGGTAGCCGGAGACAAGGCTGGTAAATGGGAGGCCTGGTACCGGCAGGCGATCCCGCTGGCCGAGCAGCGTTACGAGGACTACCTGAAACAAGAGGACATCCGGTGAGCAGCAGTGAGTTCCACCACTACACCCGGGATGAGTTCCTCGCCGAGTTCTATCCCGATCCTGCCGACAAGGCCGCCATCGCCGCCGGGATGAAGCAGCTACGCGCCGAGCAGCGCGCCTTCCGGCTCGCCGAGATGCGCCGCCGCCTCGGTATCACCCAGGCCCAGGTCGCTGCCCGGATGGGCATCACCCAAGGCCGCGTGTCCGCCATCGAGCACGCCAAGCCAGGCACCACCGAACTGCGCACCCTGGCCGCCTACGTCGAAGCCCTCGGCGGCCACCTGGAGATCATCGCCGACTTCGGCGACCAGCGACTCGCCTTCACCGAACCCGGCACCGAAGCAGCGTGACCCGCTCCGTTACCGACCAGGAACTCCATGGTCACGGCAAAAATCCTCCGCGATACCCATGGAACAAGCTGATGCTTCAACGCATAACATCCACTCCGGCGCTATTCGAGCCACACGATCGTGAACGGTCACGAAATTAACCGACTCAGCGCCCGTTCTCACTGACCTCTTCCGTCACTCAGCACTTCTCTTGACGAAGCACCAGTACGGGCGGTCTGGCCGGAAGGCCGTCTTGCGCGAAGTGCCCGTGAATGCTGCACGCGAACGCCGCGGGCGTGACGGCAAGATGTCCGCTCGACCAGGCGCGCACCATGCGGTGAGTGTCCGCCTGTTTCGCAAGAGCTGGGTTAACCACACATAATTCCGTAAGGCTAGGCGAAATCAGGGTCCCTTGCCGCGGTAGGGTCGCCGCCTCGATGACGGCCATCCGGGCACATCGAGTTCCAGGTCGCTCTGGATCAGTGCTCAGCCTTGTTCAGCTTCGAGGCGCTCTATTAGAGCTCCGGCGTCCCAGCCGAGGTATGGAAATCGTCGTGTTCTTGACTCCAATTCCGCTTTCGGCAAGGACGTGCGCAAGCTCTGGACCATCGACTAGCTTGATCGTATTCACCGGGCGCTCCGCAACGATTGATCTCGCGCATTCGAGGCGCTGTCAGCGAACAGCGCCCTGTCGCTCATTCGACGAGGCACGTTCCGGGCCGCTGAGGGATGAAGAGGCGGGGAGATCGGCATAGTCAAGATCCCCAACCTTGGCCGTCTGCCCGGAACCTTCTCTTGGCGCCGGTCAACGACCAGGGCAGCGCGGCCGCGCCGGCCGCTGCAGCGCCAGATGTGGGGGGTAGAAGTCTGCCAGTTCCTGGACCTGGGTGAGCTGGGCGCGGGACTTCGCGTTTGTTCGGTCCAGGACCGATGAGTCTGGCGCTGCCCCGGCGTCAGTATTCGTGATGGCCGCCACCGACGTCCTGACCACGAAGGAGGGCGATCGAATGAAGACACCACCTGTTGTCTCGCCGGAGGACTGGCGCGCCGCGCGCGAGCAGCTCCTCATCAAGGAAAAGGAGCTGACCCGCGCCCGCGACGCGCTGGCGGCTGAACGCCGGCGGATGCCCTGGGTAGCGGTTGACAAGGAGTACTGGTTCGAGGGACCGGCCGGCCGGGTGAGCCTCGCTGACCTGTTCGAGGGACGTCGCCAGCTGATCGTCTACCGCGCTTTCTACGGACCCGAGGTGACGACGTTGGCCGAGGGTGGCTCGTATCCGCAGCGGGCCTGTGTGGGCTGCTCCTTCGGGGCGGACCAGGTGGCGCACCCTGGGCACCTGCACGCGCGGAATACCGCGCTCGCCTTCGCCTCCCGCGCCCCCCAGGCCGAGATCCAGCGCCTGAAGGAGCGCCACGGGTGGAATCACATCCCCTGGTACACGATCACCGACGACTTCGACAAGGACTTCGACGTCGATGAGTGGCACGGCACCAACGCGTTTATCCGTGAGGGCGACCGGATCTTCCGGACCTACTTCATCAATGATCGCGGCGACGAGCAGATGGGCAACACCTGGAACTACCTCGACATCACCGCTCTCGGCCGTCAGGAGACGTGGGAGGACTCGCCGGACGGCTACCCGCAAACACCGCCGTACCAGTGGTGGAACTACCACGACGTGCACGACACGACCAAGTGATCGCGCGCCTTCGTGCCTGCGGGGAACGTGCCGCTCACCCTTTGCCGTGGTGGTACGGATACACGGCCGGCGCTCTGGGTTATGTCCGGGATGGCACCGCTACCGGCCGCGAGATCAGCGAGTTCAACGAGCGTCATCGCGGCAAATGAGGACGGTCGCCCGAAGCGTGCAGATGCATGAACATACCGCCGGCCGCCGGCCGCCGGGCGGGGTAATCGTGACTGCCGCCACAGCGCAAAGTGCTCTTGATAACTGCTCGCCGAGCCGTTCGGTGCGCATGCTGGTCGGTCGACGGGCGTCAGCCGCTAGGCGCAGATCAGGGGATTCTGGTTTTCTGCCTACTGGCGGGATCATCTGGCCGCTGCTGTACCCGGTGATCTCGGGAATCTCGCGAAGAAGTCATCGAGCGGCTGGCCGCCAGCCGGCAGCCTTCCGGGCTGTGCGCACGGGGGGCGCACCGCGGGCGCGAAGTGAGAAAATCCGAACGTGGGCGGCGAGGAGGACATCCGGCTGCCGCTGGTGCTGGGGCCGGTGTCGAACGGCGAGTTTATGCCGGGCGCGGCCAGCGCGGCTGATATCGGCCTGGCCCGCGCGGTGATCGGCCGGGCGGCTAGTGCCGCGGATGCGCTGGGCATGGACCGGCGGTTGTTCCTGCAGACCGCCGGGGGCATGGCCGCGTTACTGGCGACGGTGAACCTGGCGGCGTGCAGCGGCGGCCCGGTGGCAGGCCTGGGGGGTCGTTATCAGACACCGCCGCCGGAGGAACTGCACGGCTGTGAGGCAGCGCTGGGCAGCAGGGGCGAGTTCATTTTCGACGTGCATACCCATCACGTGATGCCGTCGCTGCCGTGGCGGCAGACCGCCCCGGACACGCTGAAGCTGGTGCTTGAGCTGGTGCCGGCCGACTGCACTGCCGCCAACCCGCTGACCTGCGTGGACCGGGCCGCCTACCTGCATGACATGTTCCTGGCCAGCGACACCACGATGGCGGTGCTGAGCGACCTGCCGAGCACGGACGCCGACAACGACCCGCTGCCGTTCAGCGACGCGGACGAGACCTGGCAGCTGGCCGCCTCGCTGACCCGCGGCGGGGCCAGCCGGCTGCTGCTGCAGAACGTGGTGACCCCGAACTTCGGCTCGCTGCCGGCCCGGCTGGAGGGCATGACCCAGACGGCGGCCACCCGGCGGCTGTCGGCGTTCAAGGTGTACACCGCCTGGGGGCCGGGCGGGCACGGCTACGACCTGGACGACCCGAAGGTGGGTTTGCCGGTGGTGCAGCACGCCCATGATCTGGGCGTCAACGTGCTCTGCGCGCACAAGGGGCTGCCGCTGCCCTACCTGAACCTGCAGACCGCGTGGAACCATCCCCGCGACGTGGTCGCGGTGTCCCGCCAGTTCCCCGCCATGCAGTTCGTGGTCTACCACTCGGCCTGGACCCCGTATCACGCCGAGGGCCCGTACAACCCGGCTGACCCGGTCGGCGTGGACTCGCTGATCTCCGCGCTGGATAAGTATGACGTGCCGCCGAACAGCAACGTCTGGGCCGATGTGGCCGCCATGTGGCGGTATCTGCTGCCCCACCCAGTGCAGGCCGCGCACGCCCTGGGCAAGCTGCTGTCCCGGCTGGGCGAGGACCGGCTGCTGTGGGGCACCGACAGCGTCTGGTACGGGCCGCCGCAGACCCAGATCATGGCGTTCCGCGCGTTCCAGATCTCCGCCGAATTCCAGGAACGGTACGGCTACCCAGCGCTGACCGATGCCATCAAGGCCAAGGTACTCGGCCTGAACGCGGCCCAGCTGTGGGGCGTTGACCCAGACGCCACCCGGTGCGAGCTGGCGGCGGACATGCTGGAGCGCAGCGGCCCCGTCGCGCGCGTGCTCGCCGCCGAGGGTGAGCTGCCCGCACCGTGGGTGCCCCGCGGTGCCGTCACCCGCGGGCAGGTGCTGCACTGGCTGGCGCACCAGCCAGGCCCATGGCTGCCCGCCTAGCAGCTCGAGATCTTGATACCCTTGGAGTGCTCTCGCCTCCGCCGACCTCGGCACTGACGGTCAGTCCGGTGCGCCCCGTCGAGGCCGCGATAGTCCGCGCGATCACTTCGTGGCCGGCCAGCGGCCACTCGCGCACCGGCATATCCGACCATTATGCGCCACCGGGTCACGGCGCACTCACCGTCAACCCACCGCGCAGACTCGGCGATCCGGTAGGGCTGATAATTTTCCAACTGAGTTTGAATGCGAGTGTCCCGACTCCAGATTCGGCGAAACGATCAAAGCAGCCATGCAGGCCTATGCGCTTACCGGCATCCTTATGCGCCGCGGGAGACGCACTACTTTTGGCATGAGCCGGCCGACCACGCTGCCTCAGGATGATCTAATTTGGGCGCCCAGTTGTCATCACCATGGCAGCACACGCCGTCAAAAGCGACGGCTTGTGCCCGCCTCAGACTGACGGGCCCTTCGCAATCAGTCGAGCGCACTTTCGATCAGTGGGATAGCTCCTCAATCCGGCTTGAAACGGCCGGACGGCGATATCCGCATTTGTAACAGCAATATCAGAGTTCGTAATCTTTATCCCTTCACGCGCGTGCCGAAGACGATTTGGTTGATGGGCTGCTGGAGTGCGATCGCAGCGCGCCCTTCTGGGCGGTTCCCTTGCTCCGCGGGCTTGGTACCGGCATCACGACCGCGCTCTGCCCGGTCCGTCGCACCCGTGGAAGCCCGGGCGGGTGGCCCTGATCGGCGATTACGGACGCTGATCAGTGGCCGCGCAGCCTCCGCTCCACCAGGTTGTGAGGAGCGCCGCGCGTCCTCCGCCGCGCCGTCCTACCGGGTGAAGCTGCCTGTGTCGACGATGTGGAGCCGCCCGGGTGCCGCCAGGGATTCCACAGACGCGAGGGAACCGCCCGGAACGCGATCCTGCTGGCATGACTAGCCCAGCGCCGAACGAGATCGGCACGACCAGCGCAGCCGACGGCCTCGGCGGAACGGGGGAAAGGCCGTCATGGTCGGCTCCCTCTCACATGGCGGAAGGAGCGAAGATGGTGAACTCCCGGATTCGGCAGCGTGTAGTAATCGTGGGAGCGGGTTTCGCGGGCTTCAACGCTGCGCGGGAGCTGTCCCGGCGGGTCGGCACCACGACCGACATCGTGGTGATCAACTCAGCGGACTACTTCCTGTACCTGCCGTTGATGCCGCAGGTGGCCGGGGGGCTGGTCGAGCCGCGGCACGTATGCGTCTCGCTGCCCCGGCGGCTGCACGAAGTCCAGTTCGTGCTGGGCACGGTGCAGCGGGTGGATGGTGCGCGGAAGGTGGTCAGCTGGGCCAACCCCGAGGATGGGTCCGGGCAGGTCGGCTATGACCGGCTCATCCTGACCGCGGGCAGCGTGAACAAACTGCTGCCGATCCCGGGGGTGGCCGAGTACGCGCACGGGTTCCGCAACATCACCGAGGCGATCTACCTGCGTGATCACATTGTCCGCCAGCTCGAACTGGCCGCAGTGGCCACCGACGCGGCCGACCGGGCGGCACGCTGCACCTTCGTGGTTGTCGGTGCTGGCTACACCGGCACGGAGGTCGCCGCGCAGGGGCAGTTGCTGACCAACCGGCTGGTTCGGAGGCTGCCGGGCCTGGCCGGGCAGCCGATCCGGTGGATGTTGCTGGACACTGCACCGCGGCTGCTGCCCGAACTGGATCAGCGCCTATCGAAGACCGCCGATCGGGTGTTGCGGCGACGCGGTGTCGAGGTCCGCACCGGCCAGTCGGTCACTGAAGCCGTGCCCGGTTGCGTCCTGCTCTCTAACGGGGAGAAGGTGCCGACCCACTCGCTCATCTGGTGTGTCGGGGTCCGCGCCGACCCGCTGGTGGACGGCCTAGACCTAGCCACCAGCCGAGGCCGGCTGGTGGTCGATGAGTTCATGACGGTACCCGGCGCCCCGGAGATATACGCCTGTGGGGACTGCGCGGCGGTGCCCGACCTGACCCGCCCGGGACAGGTCTGCGGCATGACCGCCCAGCACGCACAGCGGCAGGGCAGGCAAGTCGCCAGGAACGTCGCGGCCTCACTGGGTACCGGCAAGGCCCGCCCATACAAGCACCACGACGAGGGCTTCCTGGTCGACCTGGGCGGGCTCGCTGCTGCGGCGAACCCGCTGCACCTACCGTTGTCCGGACCGGCCGCCAGCGCCGTCACCCGTGGCTACCACCTGTCCGCTATGTCAGGTAACCGGGCCCGGGTCCTCGCCGACTGGGTCCTGAACGCAGCCACGCCTCCGGAAACGACTTCGTTCGCGGCGATCAGCGCTGAGGCCGTCCCGCTCGA
Source organism: uncultured Actinomycetota bacterium (assembly GCA_963833885.1). Classification (GTDB taxonomy): domain Bacteria; phylum Actinomycetota; class Actinomycetes; order Streptosporangiales; family Streptosporangiaceae; genus JASHPR01. The sequence continues at coordinate 265,888 of CAWHZU010000006.1, forward strand.
GGTGGACAGGCCGCCAGCGCAAGCCCTCAAGTCCGAGCTGCATGACTCGAGCAGGAGCCTACGATGAGCATCCTCGACCTTAAGACCGGCCGCGAACGGGCAAGCAGCGCTGCGGGACTATACCGCCGGTCTGCGGCCGGAGCTGCCGGGGATCAATCGCAGCCTGCAGCGTCGCCGCGGGCAGCGGCGTTCTGGCTGGTGGCCGGGGTGTTGTTCCTATCCTTGGTCGCGGCCAGCGCTCCGGCGCCACTTTATGGTGTCTACCAGGCTCAGTTCCGGTTCTCGGCGGCTACGCTGACCGCGATCTTCGCGGTCTACGCCTTTGTCGTTCTCATAACGTTGCTGGTGTTCGGGTCGCTGTCGGACTACCTGGGTCGCCGGCCCGTGATCATAGCTACCCTGGCCGTCAACATCGGCGCGTGCGCGTTGTTCCTGACGGCCCACGGGGTCGGTCAGCTGTTCACTGCCCGCGTGCTGCAGGGCATCGCCGTCGGCGCAGCGACGGGGGCGCTTGGCGCGGCGCTGATCGACCTGCAACCCCACGGCAGCGGGCTCGCGCCCGTCGTCAACACCGGCGCCACCATCTTTGGCCTGGCCGCGGGCGCGCTCGGCGCCAGCGGGCTGGTCCAGTACGGGCCCGCGCCGACTCATCTGGTCTGGTGGCTGCTGCTCGGCGCCTTCTTCGTGGCCATCGCCGGAGTACTGGTGATGCCCGAGTCAGCGGCACGGCGCCCCGGCGTGCTGGCCTCACTACGGCCGACGGTGAAGGTGCCGCCCCGAGCGCGCAGGACCTTCGCAGTGGCCGTGCCATGCTTGCAGGCCGCGTGGGCTCTGGCTGGCCTGTACCTGTCGCTTGGGCCGTCGCTGGCCGCGCAGGTGTTTGCCTCGCCGAACCGGCTATGGGGCGGCCTGGTGGTCTTCCTGCTCGCCGGGATCGGGGCTGCGGCCACTGTCTTGTTCCGCGGCCTCGCCCCACCCACGGCGATGATGGCTGGATGCCTAGTCCTGCTCTCCGGCGTCGCGGTTACCTTGGCCGCCATCGCCACCATGTCGCCTGCGGCGTTCCTGGCCGGCACCGCTGTGGCAGGCGTCGGCTTCGGGCTGGCATTCCTCGGCGCCTTTCGCACGCTCAGCGTGTTGTCCGACCCCAGCGAGCGCGCTGCCCTCATCGCGGCGATCTTCACCGTTAACTACCTTGCGTTCGGCATACCCGCATTGATCGCCGGGGTGGCCGTCACGCACTTCGGCCTGCACCACACGGCCCTTGTGTATCTGGGCGTGATCGCTGCGCTCGCGGCGGCGGCGAGCAGCATGATGCTGCGCAAGCATTCCGCTGGTCAGCGCGCCTAAGCGCGCAGCAGCCGATATCCCGCGATCACTGGCGGCTGCTCAGGCAGGCGCCAGTGCCCTCGCAAGCTGTGTGCGGGAGTTGATGCCGAGCTTCTCGAACACCTTGTGCAGGTGCCATTCGACTGTGCGTGGACTTATAAACAGTCGCGCTCCGATCTCCGCATTCGACAGCCCTTCACAGACGAGCTGCGCGATCTGCGTCTCATGGGGCGTTAGATCATTGGACGTCTCGACCGTCCGCTTGCGGACCGTCTCACCCGTCGCGACCAGCTCGCGGCGGGCACGCTCCTCAAATGCCTCCATGCCGATCGCACTGAACATTTCGTGTGCAGTGCGAAGCTGCGCGCGGGCGTCCACACGTCGGTGCTCCCGACGCAACCATTCGCCGTACAGCAGGTATGCACGGGCGAGCTCTGGACGCAACCGCGTGCGTCCTAGCCGCTCGATCGCCTCGCGGTAGAGGCGCTCGGCCTTTCCACCCTCCGAAAGCAGCGCTCGCGAGCGGGCCGCTACTCCTGCCCCCCAATCGGTACCGGCTGCGCCCGCATCCTCCATGAGACGCTCTAGGGCATCGGCGCCGAGTTGGGGTTCACCGCTCCGGCTGGCTGCCTCGATCAGCTCGGCTAGCGCCCAACTGGCTATGAACAGCTGGGGTGTGTCGTCGCTTGCCCGCTGAGCGGCAGCTAGCGCCTGCTCGTAACGTCCGAGTCCGTTGAACAGGATCGCCTTTACGAACTCCCCCCACTGCACCCCGAATCCTTGGCCCACCGCAGCGGCGGCGTTGATCGCAGACTCGAGCAGATGCGAGCCGTCGGCTTCCCGACCCTGGAGAGCGGCGAGCAGCATCGCTCCGTAGGGCGCGATACCGATCCCGGTCGCCTCGGTGATCGCTTCGGCCTGTGCAGTTGCGGCCGCAGCGCTTGTGAACTCGCCCGACCATGCGTCGATTACAGCCTGCGTGATCAGTCCCATTGGCACCCGGGCGAGCGCTCCCGCATCGCGGGCGAGTTGCAGCTGACGCGCGTTGATCACGTACCAGCCCTCGTCGTCCCACAACACGTAGGACGGAACAGGCGGCAGCCAGGTCCATCGAAACTGGTTCTCGGCCGGATCATCCGTCGCGGCGAAGGCCTCCGATGCACGCCTCAGCGCTGCTGCCGCTGCGGTGCGTCCGTCGGTGATCAGCAGCGCCAGCGCGTCCAAGAGCAGATCCGACGGATGAGGAGTATGCGCCGGCGCAGGAGCTGCTCTGGCGGCACGGGAGACCTCGACCAGACCGGCCGCCGCGGCCAGACGTCCAGCGAACATCGCCGCCCCCCAAGCATCCAGGTAGGTTTCTCGCGCCAGTTCGGGATCGAGCCTTTCCAGTCGCCGGGCGGCGCTGACCAGCAGCGGCGGCGCGTCACTTCCGATATTCGAGGAGAACGCGATCTGCGCACGCAGCAACTCTGTCCGAGCACGCTGGAGCTCGTCCGCCGAACCAGCCTCCGCGATCGACAGCATCGTCAGCGCAGTGTCGAACGCCCCGGCATAGAGATTCGCTCGGGCGGCGGCAAGCGCGCGGTCCACCCTGCGCCCGGAATCACCCGTCAAGGCGACGGACCGTTGCAGAAATGCCGCCGCCGCAGCCAGCCCACCGCGCGCCTGCGCCCGCCCCGCGGAATGCTCAAGCTCCGACGCGATCTCCTCATCGGGTCCACTTGCCGCCACGGCAAGGTGCCAGGCACGGCGGTCCGGATCGATCTGCCGATCGGTCACATCCGCGAGCGCCAAATGCACCGCCTGGCGTTCCTTCGCTGTCGCTGACCGGTACACCGCCGAGCGAACCAGCGGATGGCGGAATGTGACCTGCTCTCCGAAAGTCAGCAGTCCGCCCCTCCGGGGGTCGACCGTCGCCGCGGCGGAGATCCCGAGCCGCTCGGCCGCGCGCCACACCAGCAGCGGATCGCCCGTCGGCTCGGCGGCCGCTACCAGCAGCAAGCGCTGCGCCTCTTCCGGCAAGGCCTCGAGCCGCCGAGCGAAGCTCTCCTCGATGCGCCCCGACAGAGCCTGAGCACCCAGCAGCCCGAAACCGCCCGCCAATTGTGATGCCGTCAGCCCACGCGGCAGTTCCAGCAAGGC